>JAHJVE010000014.1 GCA_018828385.1 Gammaproteobacteria bacterium
CCGACCGGGGCGACGGGAGCCACGATGTTTGAAACGACGACCAAAACCTTTCGCACTCTTGACCGTCCCTCGTCACCAGATGGTCGAGATCCCGCACCGCAGTCGTTATCGTGCTAAACAGACTTAACTTAGCGCCATTCGTGACGGTCCACCATTGGGGAAGTCCACGATAGCGGGGCAAGCGGTTTGGCCGGCATGATACGATTAGCTTTCGGTCGGCGACAACAAGCGGACGAAATAAATCGCAGTTCCTGTCACTTGCTCGCGGCATTACTTGTGACAGGTCACGCAGGAGCCATTACCTTCGTCTTCACCATAGACATCGTCGATGTCTTCTGGGCATGAGCGGATTGGGCGCAGCGGGTTGATCGGGATCACGGCGCGGGCGCGCTCCCTGCGCTTCTCAAAGTCAGCCACGATTTGGGCGACCCGCTCGGGCTGCTCTAACTCGGCAAGCGATTCGCCCGAAGACCAAGTGAACGGAGAGCCGTGCTCCAAGGCGTCTTTCTCCAAGTCCTTGGCTTCTTTGAACTTGTCGGGGTGCCGTTCTTTGAGGCGGACCCATTCGATCTTCTGTTGGAAGAAGCAGAAGGTGCAACCGCTGCGCGAGCGCCACTCGTAATACCTGGGGTATCCCACTCCCGAGGATTCGAGGATGTCCATTACGCCGGCCTTGTCGATGCCTGCCGCGCGAAACGGCAGGAGCACGCTGAGGTTGTTTTGTTTGGATGAGTAGCCCTCGCGATAGTCCTCGTCGGCTCTAATGGCAACGTAGGAGATGACCTTATCGCCAGCCTTGATCATTGGGTTAACCCATTGTTCAAATGGCTTCAACTTGAGCATCCGCGTGCACCATCTTGTCTGGGCTGATGGTAGGTAGTGGTTGTATTCGCGTAGCCAGAAGCGGAAGTCGCGTCGCGGATTGAGCCGTGCGATGGGCTTGCCGAGGTAGCCCTCAAGGCGGCCGAGGAACTCATAGACTTCCGGCAACTCCTCGCCTGTGTCGGTGAAAAAATATTCGATGTTGAGCTCGGGATGGACCTGTCGCATATGCACGGCCAGCGCCGCGCTGTCCTTCCCCCCCGAGACTCCGAGAACGTGGCGTTCAGCCATGGTTTTTCTCCTCGTCGGCGGCCAGTCGCATGCCCGTTTTGGCAAGGATGGCGAGCAAAACATCGGTGCTCAGCCCTTGCTTTCTGAGTTGGCTAGCGAGCTCATCCGCCTTCGACTCCACTGCCTGGAGGTGCCGGTCGGTGATGTCGAAGGAACGCGAAATCATCTTGGCACCGGTGCCCGCGCCAATGACCACCGCGAATGCCTCGCAGTTGGGCTTGCGGCCCTTGACCGAGACGAACGCTTCGGCCTGCCTGAATCGCAGGGCGACTTTGGATATCTCGAGCGTGGCTGCGTCGATATCGCGGTCGGTCCAGTCGCGAGGGGGCTTGTCGGCAGCTAAGCTTAGGATGCCTTCAATGCTAGTAATACTGCCGTCGTGCTTGGCCAGACGAGTTGCGAAGGAGTCCTGCCTGAGGTCGCCTGTAATGCCCGCGACGGCCTCAGCCCGAGCCCGCAGGCGGTCGAGCTGATCCGGTGGAGCATCGAGGGCCGCGAGCATTCCTGAATCCACGCTTCTGAGCATGGTTTCGTAGGCACCGGCCAATTCGGCAATGGGGTTGCGCAGCGCTTGCACATAGGCGTCGCCGTCGCTTGTGTCCAGCAAAGCCACTAAATCGACGAACAAAACCTTGTGGGGATCGCTCGCTTTAAGCAGCGTGTCGCGGATAGCTCTGGCCCCGTCGCTGAGTTGGTGGGTGCGCTGGGTCCACACTGGGAGGTTGAACACCAAGGCGACAAGGCCACGGGCGGCTTCCAGCGGGTCACGCGCCTCGGCGGCGTGTCCCACTTCGGCCAGGATGTTGGCAATGCCGCCGAGGATTCGGGCCTTCTCCTCGTCAATGACCACCCAGCGCAGCGAGAAGCGGCTCGCATCTTGGAGGTATTCGTCGATGTCGGCGTCGGTCAGGCGCGGGATGAACATCCCATCCTTGTAGACAGCGACATTTGATTGATGGGCCAGCAGGAACGCGGCGAGGATCACCGGCTGGATGCCTGCCTTCACGCCAAAGGGCGGGGCGGACCATAGTTTGAGGATGTCGGACGCGTTCACCCGTGAGGACGAGTCAACAAACAAATCGCGAGTTGCCTGCCAGATGTCGCCGAAACGGGTTTCGCTTTTGTCGGGCGCCATGAAGCGCCAATGCCCATCACTGACCTCGCGATGAAGCCCGGTGCTGCGCAGTAATGTCTCGTAGAGGCCGCGCTCAGCGGGGAATCCTTCGATTCCTAAATTCTCCACTGCTTCATGCGTCAACATCCGGTGCAGTAGATCACGGCGTGCCTTGACGCTGTTGCTCGACACGCTGTCGCGGTTGACCAACTCACTCCATACCAGCGGCGCGCTGGAATAGAGATCGCCTGCAAGATCAGAAGCTATCGGTGAGAGCCTTGCTCCGGCCTCGACGGGCTCATTGCTACCGTCAAACCATTGTGCGTTGGTCATCGCGGCCTGGAGCTGTTCTTCGAGGTTGGCCTTTACGGCCGCCAAGCGCGCGTGAACTTCGCGACGCGCAACGGCATCCCCTTGAAGTTCGTGGCGATCCTTTACCGTTTCGAGCGCCACTAGCTCAGCGCCTAGCTCTTCGATACGGGCATGGTTGCGAGGAATGCCGACAAGTACCGGCCAAGGGCTTCGCCGAGAGCTTTCTCGTGCCCTGCGCTGCGCAACTTTTGGGCTCAGGCCGCGCTCAGGAAGGGCCAGAGCAAAGAGGCCGAATTCCCCTTTCGCTGGAACGTAATTTTCGGCGAGGCGTTCGGCCTCGTCGAGTTGGCTAAGTGAGATGCTCATCCATCGCATCGTGCCGGTCTCGTGGTAATGACGCTTTGCCACGACCGGATGCAGGCCCATTAACTGCGCGAGGTAGTTGTAATCGACGCCCGACGACGTGGCCAAGGTCTTTGTGATGGCTGCGTCGATATCGAAGTCGCTGCCTTCGAAGACTGACCAAGCGCCGATGTGTTTCTTGAAGAGAATCACGCGCAGGCGGGCAAGCTCTTCAAGCCCCTTCTCAATCTCGGTGATGGGATGTGAGTAGAAAATGGCGCCTAAGACGGCGGTATCGGCAGCAAGCCCGGAGCCGTTGCGGAACAAGTCGATGATAGCGACGTTCTTGATTAGCTCGACGAGGAAGGGATTGCCAGCCTTGGCCTCAGTACGCTCGATGGCCTCGACGGCTTGCGACCAACGATGGCCATCGGGTGATGCGAGTATCGCGGGCTCAAGGTTTGACCGAAGGTAGTCCCAGTAGTTGTCTGGGCGATACCAGCTAGTTGATTCTATTGGGGTCGTGTGAAGGTAGGAGCGGAATCCATGTGGCTCTACAGACGCCAGAAAACCAAAGGTGCTGCGTTCGTTCTGGCCGAACTGCCGCTTGGAGATAGGTCCGAGCAACGCGGCCATAGCTGGATGTAACGGCCAGCATGTCTCGAGAGCTTCAGCAAACTTTCCTCCCACTGCTGGGCGTCGAGAACGTATGGACTCCGCAATAGCCCTGGACGCATCTCGCATCAAGGTCGGACGCCGCTTGGCTTCGATGGCTCGGCCAATCAACTCCACGACTTCATCGCTTGCAGCAACGAAAGGCAAGTCAACATAGCGACCCTGGACTTTAGCCCAGTCATCCCGCGTATCAGTACCTAGTCGCGCGCCATATTGTGCAAAAGATTGATGCAACACACCAACTACCACTAACTTGCCATTGGCGCGCGCGGCGGCTTCGGCCAGTTCTTGGAAGAAGTACACATCGTCGCCGTGCCCCAATGCGGAGCCTTCGAGGAACTTGCCCATCTCGTCGAGGATTACCAAGACGCCATCCTGAGTCTGATCCTCGGCGGTTTGGCACAGCTCATTTATGAGGCTGGTGGGCGACACTTTGCGGTGATCGGTGCCTTTGCCCTTCGCTTTGCGAAGCGCTGCATTAAGCTCTGCTACTACACTGGAACGCTTACCTACTACGGGCACAATCAGCCAGCCGTTGCGGGTGGGAAACGCCTTGTCGAAATTGGGCATAGCCCCAAGATTGAGGGCGTTTCGTGCGTTCGTGCGCTGTGTTTTGTCTGGGTGTAATGCGCTCGCGAGCGCGACAGCAAGTGAGGACTTCCCGCCACCGAAAGGCCCTGTCCAGGTGAACGAGCGTTGGTTGGTCTCCGTAAGCTGCCGGGCCATGTTTTCCAATATGGCGGTAGCGGTTGCGTGACAGATATACCCCGTCAATGCGTCAAGGCGGCCCAAGTCCGCATCGACCCGAATCGACCGTTGGTAATGACGGGAAATTTGGACGAAGTCTGAGAGCATTTCGCCTTGATCTTTAGTCATAAGCTCGCCGAATCATTTCTCTGCGCAAGTCGCTCGAATCCCCTGCTTTCTTGTGCAATTGGCGCAAGCCAGCGGTATCTGTCCACGCTAGAAAGCCTTCTGTGAGATCACTCAAACCCATGAGGCGGTCCGCCACAGAATCCTCATCAAGTTTGAACACTCGCCCCGGGGCCCCCTCTCCATACGCAATCGTCTCGAATGCCATTGAACTTAGGTCTTTGGCTGAGCTGTCCCAATAGTCGAGCAGTGCGTATGCAAATAGACCGTCGTGCAGTGTCGCCTTGGGGCCCCTGCGGAAAGCATATTGACCCTTATGGACCTCTTGAAGCAGACCAAGCTCGCCAAGCAGCGGTTCAGCGAAGTCTTCGGGCGACCCTCCGGCGAAACGAGGCGCGTAACTTCGAAGACAAGTCTCCAAGTCTCTTGAAAGCGTAGAAGTGGACAGCTTGCGCTTCGGGTCAAGCTTGCGAGCAAAGTCCTCCAACGGGACTTCGAGCTCTTGACGCGTAAACGTTGGAGCCGTCACATTGTTGAAAAGCCAGCGCCACGTAGTGGCGCGGTTGCCCTTGCCCGCAAGCCACCAATGCGCATACCAAGCAGTACTTGGGTTCTCTGCGTATGGATCCAAGCCGCCATCACTCAATATATCTCCGGCGATCGGAGATATTTCAAAAAATGAAGGGTTGTCGGGAGATTCGCGCAAAACATCGCACGCTAACGCCCAATGGCGGATAGAACTGACCATGTTTTTGCCAACTCCAAACGAGGCAATGGCTTTTTCGTCTGTAAAAGTGGCTTTAAGCACCCGCCCCCCACCAATCGCTTGATCGAAGGCCTTCTTTAGCCACATCTGACGCAGCGGGAACGTCTCATGCCCCGAAAAATGGACGGAGGCTCTGCGGTTAACTAAAATTTTCATCATACTATTTTAGCGCCTGAATGATGAACTGGCGAGTTCCTCCAGTTCGAGAGGGAAGCGTAAGCTTAAAAATTAGCCCACAGAGGAGCGATGTCTCCACATTAGCAGCTTAAGCTGTATGTTTATACAGTTATGTATTGTAGGCGCCTCCGACCACGCATGGCTCGTTCTGGGAAATCCCCGGAAGGTTTTTGGCATTTCTCACCATGAATAGATCAACGTCGCCCCAAGCACTAAGCCCGTTGGTGCGATGTCTGTACGTGCGAATAACAGCAGCCTGTGGTGAATTTCGGTTCATCGTCTGCTTCGGGCCGCAGTGCCGTCACCGGACCCTCCTTGTCAAACATCGTCTCGGTGATGATGACTAGCTGTCAACTAAAACACGAATGTCATTAACAGTAACGTTTCTAGCTGCCTATCGACCTATTCCCTGACAGCGAAATCCCCCTCACAAGCCGCTCATTCCCGGGAGACGTGATAGCCGGGAGCGCTTACTCTTCGGTCATACGCTCATACGAGCAATACTCCGCCACTGAATCGAGGTAAGCAGCATGTTCATCGCCACACCGACGACTCGCCAGCGCCACGCCGTGTCCAACTCGGCGGCGAATGAAACTCACGATGTCATCGAGACGCGCCTGTGGCTTGAGGAGCACGACTGGCTCTACCGCCTGCTGCGCAGCGCAGACAATGTGTCGCCGACCTTCCGCTTTCCCGATCTCATCAGTGCCAGCGTCTCGCTGCTTTTCGCGCATTCCGATGCCGCCACTCGCATTTTCCGGTTCCTCGGGACCGAGCTTGTCCTTCGCTCGCCCGACACACCGCGCCGCCGCGAATCAATGTGGCGGCATCAATACTGGTTACTGTTGGACCTTCAACGTTCGCCCGCTAACCGCCACCCCAACCCCAAGTTCCAACTGGACCAGTTAACCACGGCCTGCGTCGCCCTGTGCCGGGCAGAGGATGGCTCGGGCACTGCCATCCTGCGGCAGGCACGCCGCAACATGGCGGAACGTTCCCATCACGGACAGGATGCGCCGCCCGGCTAAGACTGTTATCGCCACGATGTACCCGTTAGCACCACCCACCCGCTCCTGACCTACTCGCTCACCGTCACCTTGCCCGGCTAGACACCGGACGTACCCGAACCCGACCCTGACCGTCCGCGCACCGCCGACGGCCCAGACCTCGCTGCCCGCCCCCCGGTGGGTCGTTCCGGTTTCGTTGGAGAGGTGACTGATGCGTCTGCCGCTGTACTTTGCTGGTCTGGCTGCCCTGGCCGTCCTGGCGACCGCGCCCACCTGGGCGCGGGCCTGCTGGGAGGACGCTGCCCAGCGCTACGGCATCTCGGCCGACCTACTCTATGCCGTTGCCCGGGTCGAATCGAACCTGAACCCCCAAGCAGTCAACCGCTCGCACCTCCAGCGCACCGGGTCCTACGACATCGGCCTCATGCAGATCAACAGCGGCCACCTGCGGACACTGTCCCGTCACGGCATCAAGGAAGCCGATCTCTTTGATCCCTGCACCAATATCCGGGTCGGCGCCTGGCTGCTGGCCGACAGTTTTTCTCGGCGGGGAGCGACGTGGGATGCCGTCGGCGCCTACAACGCGGCCTGCTCGCAACTCAAGGGGCAGAACTGCATCGAGGCCCGCGTCCAATACGCTTGGCGGGTGTACCGTCAGTTACCCGCACAACGCAACGCGCCGTTGGGCAAGCACTTGGTAGCGACTGCGACCACGATTCCCGCCCTGATGTCGGTGAGGGTCTCGCCATGACAGCTCACGTCCTGCGCCGTGTCACTGCGCTCGGTCTCGTCGCCAGTTGTATAGCCCTCGTATCGTCGTGCGGCCTGTTTCGCTCGTCGGTGCCGGCCGAGCCCGCAGGCGCGCATGCGGTGGCGCCTCCGCGGTTGGCCCAACTCGACTTCAGCCGTCGAGCCATGTTCGCGCAGTGCATACCCCCCGCATGCCCCACCCGGACCCCCAAGACGCTCGCCCCGGAAACGCCCAGCCAACCGGTCGGGCGTGAAGCCGCAGTCACCCCGGCCGAATCCGTCGCCCCCGCACCCTTGGTGCACGACCCTGCGACGGAGGCGGAAAGCTCGCGCACGGTCATCGTGCAGTTTGGCCTGGGCAGCGCCAAGCTGAGCCCCGCCGCGCGTTCCCAACTGAACGGAGCCATGGGCGACGCTCTCCACGTGCGCCGCATCAAGATCGTCGGCCGCACCGACAGTATCGGGCCGTTGGCCTTCAATGAATCACTGGCCCTCGCCCGCGCCCTCGCGGTTCGCGACCACCTGCGCAAGACGCATCCGACGCTGGCCGCCACGCTGACGCTGCAGGCGCGAGGGGCGTGCTGCTTCATCGCCGCCAACGACACCCTGGCCGGTCGCACGCAGAACCGGCGGGCCGAGGTGGTCTTTCAGATGAGCGGCAAGGATATGCCATGACGCTGCGCCGGTCGCCCGCTCACATCAAAGTCGTTCACCCGTCGAGCGCTCGCGCTCCCACCCGCAGGCGCGTCCGTACGCACACCCGCCTTTCCACCCCTATCCGACTTTCAACGCTTCACCCATGCCCGGAGGTTTTCATGAACACTGCAGTCCTTGTTTCTTCCCCCCGCGTCGCCACCCGCAAACCGATGACCGTCGCGATGCTGCTGGCGATGATCGTCGTCGGCCTCGGCACCGCTTTTCCCGGCTACGCCCTGGACCTCGTCGCCTTCACCGGCATCACCGGGCCGCTCACCTCGGCCCTGACCCAGATCGCCGCGCTCGGACCGGGAATCAAGGCCCTGGTCGGATTCGTCGGTTTCGTGGTCGCGCTCATCTCGCTCTCGGCGCTACGCAACTTCGGCCCGGTCCTCTTCTACGTGGGCCTCGCCATCTTCGCCGCCGTGGGTCTCGTGATCGCCGGCGCGATCATGGGCGCGGTGATCTGAACTAGCGGCATCGACACCCAGGAGCCCGACATGCAAGCGGACACCTATATCCCGCGGCGTCTCGATGACCAATGGAAGATCGGCTTCTGGGATGTCGATGTCGCCGCGCCGATCCTGTTCATGTTCTTCGTCGGCTACCTGTCCGGCAGCAGGCTGTCCTTCGCCGTCTGCATGGCGATGGGCATCTTCGTCTCGCGCTGGATTTCGCGCCTCAAGGCGGACAAGCACCCGGCCTTCGCCATCCACTGGCTGTACTGGCATCTACCCGCCAGTCCGATGACCGCCATGCGCGCGACGCCGCCCTCGCACATCCGCCGCATGGTCGGCTAAGCAGGGAGAAAGCCCATGGACTTCGAACGACTCAACGGCGACATCAAGGAGATGCGGCGCCGCAATCGCGGGCTGGGCCTGGCGGTCGGCGCGCTCGCTGCCGGCCAGATTCTCGCCCTGGTGGTGATCCTCAACCTGCTCGGGACGGTGCGCACCGTGGTCGTACCCCCCTCGCTCAACAAAACCTTCTGGGTCACCCGCGACCAGGCCAGCAACGAATACCTCGAGCAGATGGGCAGTTTCATCGCCTGGCTGGTGCTCGACGTGACGCCGGCTTCGATCGACTGGAAGAAGGACATCCTGCTCGGCTACGTCGAGCCCGACCAGTACGGCCCGCTCAGGACACGGCAGGAAGTGGAGGCCGAACGCTTGAAGCGCATCAACGCCGCCACCGTGTTCGCGCCCCAGCAACTGGTGCCCAGCGAAGAAGGCCAGAGCATCGTCATCCGCGGCCGCCTGCGCACCCTGGTCAACGGCTTCGAGACCGCCAACGACCTCAAGGCCTATCGGGTCGAGTTCAGCTACGCCGGTGCGCGCATGCATTTGAAGAGTTTCAAGGAGATACCCAATGCCGGCAACTGAACCTACCCAAGCCCGATCCCCGCATCGGTTCGTCCTTGTGCCTCGGCACAGATGGGCGATGAGTGCCGCCATCGCCGCAACGGCCGCCATCGCCACCTTGACGGCCGTGCCAGCCCACGCGCTGCAGATCGTCGAGGCCAGCGACGGCGTGTCGGTCGAAGCCATCGTATCGATCAAGGAGCCGACCCGCATCCGCATCGACGGGGCGCCGATCACCGACGTGTTCGGCAACATCCATTCGAGTCATTGCGGCGCGGCGACGGCCCTGCCCGCCACGCCGGGCATGAGCAGCACAGCGCCCGGCAGCGGCATCAGTTCGGCGATCAATCCGGCCGGTGAGATCGTGCTGGAGTGCGACCGCGACAAGGGCGAAATCTATGTTCGCCCGGTCGGCGATTCCGTGAAACCGATCAACCTGTTCGTCTCGTCGGCGAGCACCACCTACACACTGCTATTGCGCCGTGCGGACACGCCCGCCGACACCATCGTCATTCGCGACAAGACGCCCAGGGCGTTGAAGCCAGCCACAACGGCCCAGGCCGGAACCGGACCGGCACCCAACCCGATCCGCGCGATGAAGGCGCTGCTGGTGGCGATGGCTACGGACCGGGTGCCGCCCGACGTGCGGGTCGAAGAGACCCATCGCTCGGTCCCCCTGTGGATCGAAGCGCGCTTCTCGCTGGTGCGTCAGTACGAAGGACGCGGCCTGATCGGCGAGAAGTACCTGCTGCAGAACGTCAGCAATGCCCCCATGGTGCTGGCCGAACCGGAGTTCGATCGCGAGGCCGGCGGCGTCGCCGGCGTCAGTATCGAGCAGCACAACCTGCGCCCTGGCGAGAGCACCAGCGTCTACGTGATCCGCCGAGGAGAGGCGCCATGACTACGCCGCAGCAGCCCTTCCAGGCCCTGCGTGGCCTGCCGCAACGCCTGTCGCAGCACGTGTTGCAGCACCTCTCCCCCCGGCAGCGCCAATACGCCATGCTCAGCGCTTTGTTGGCCGGCGGAGTCGGGCTGCTCTGGCTGATCTTCGCCTTCACCGGCAACCCTCCGAAGACCGGCGCCGCCCAAGCGTCCGCCGGGCAACCGAGTGCGGTCACCAACATCGGTGTGATGCCGCCCGGCGGCCAGGTCAATCCGGTGGATCAATGGGTCGGCACGGCCGGACGCAAGCTCGCCCAGTACGAGAACGAACGTGAAGAGCAAGGACGGCTCAACAAGAACGCCCAAGCCTTCGAAGCGAAGACTATGCAGCGCTTCGCGGACCTGGAACAGCGGCTCACCTCGGCTCAGCAAGCGGCCGCCACCCCGGCAGCGCCCACCCCCGTCGCGACCACGCCGAACCCCCTGCCGCCGGCGGCCGGCCTGCCCCCCGCCCCGCCGCCTTCCAAAGGGTCGCCCGCCGGCGCGATGCCCAGCGGCACCCCGGGCGACGCCTTGCTCTCGACGCCGCTGGCGGCGCCGCAACCCGCGATCACGCGCATCAGCGTCGCGGACCGATCCCGCACCGGCACCGGCGCGCCGATCGCGAACACCGGTGTCAATGCGGACCCGGCCTCGGGCGGCACTTCGCAAGCTGTCGCCCGGACCGTCTCCACCTTCCTGCCGGTGAGTTTTACCCGCGGCACCCTGCTGGGCGGGCTGGATGCGCCAACCGGCGGCCAGTCCCAGTCCAATCCCCATCCGGTCCTGATCCGCCTTTCGGACAACTCAGTCCTGCCCAACCGCTTTCGCGCCGAATACCGCGAGTGCTTCGTGATCGCGGCCGGCTACGGCGACATCAGCTCCGAGCGCGCCTACCTGCGCACCGAGAGTCTGTCCTGCGTACGCGCCGACGGCGCCACGCTGGAAGTGAAGATCCAGGGCAGCGTCTATGGCGAGGACGGCAAGGTCGGCATGCGCGGGCGCCTGGTCACCAAGCAGGGCCAGATGCTGGCCAATGCGCTGCTGGCCGGCGTGGTCAGCGGCATCGGCCAGGGCCTGGCCACCTCGTCGACGGAATACAGCACCTCGGCGCTGGGCACGGTGGCCAGCGCCACCGGGGCCGAGGCTTACCGCGCCGGTCTCGGCAGCGGCGTCGGCAAGGCCCTGGACCGGTTGGCCCAGTACTACATCAAGCTCGCCGAGAACACCTTCCCGGTCATCGAGGTGGATGCCGGCCGCGAAATCGACGTGGTGATCACCAAGGGCGTGCGCATCGACGTCCCCATGACGGCGGGCGACCCGTCTTCCGCGCGCTTCGCCCACTCCCCGAACTCCACCCACTCCCCCGAAACCCGCTATCTGGAGACCTCCGACGATGGCAACTACTGAACCCCTGTGCCGGCCCCGGCGCGTGCTCGTCGCGGCCCTGAGCGCGACACTGCTCGGTGCGTGCGTCTGCGCCGACGCCGCCACGCCCGACGAGAAGCGCCTGCTGGCGGCCTTGCAGAAAGGCCATCCGGGCACGCACTTCTCCGAAGTCACCCGCTCGCCCATCGGCGGCCTCTATGAGGTCTGGATGAACGGCAACGTGGCCTACGTCTCGGCCAGCAACCCGCGCTACTTCCTCTTCGGCCGCCTGTTCGATACCGCGACCCTGCGCGACCTCACCGGCCCGAAATTGGCGCAGGCCAACAGTGTGAATGGCGCCCACGGATTGGCCCCGGAAACCGTGCGCACGGCAGCGGCCCCCGTCCGCTTCGACCGACTGCCGCTCAGTGATGCGATCAAGACGGTACGCGGCAATGGCCAGCGCAAGGTGGCCGTCTTCAGCGATCCCAACTGCCCCTATTGCAAGCAGTTGGAGCCCGAACTGGCCGGCCTCGACAACGTCACCCTCTACACCTTCCTCGTCCCCTTCCAGGGCGAGGCCAAGCCGATCGCCATCTGGTGCGCCGGGGATCGCGCAGAAGCCTGGCAGCGCCTGATGCTCCACGGCGACGACAGCGCGCTCAAGACCGATGCCGCCTGCGACCACCCGATCGCCCGCAACCTGGCACTGGCCCACCAACTCGCCGTCCAGGGCACACCCACCTTGATCTGGGCGGACGGCAGCCGCACCGAGGGCTTCGTGGGACGTGCGGTGCTGGAAGCACGGCTCGCGCAGATCGCTTCACCAACGACGCCGCAAGCCACCGCGGAGCGGCAGCCATGAAGACGCTCGTGCTGCGCATCGGCGCCCTCTGCCTGCTGCTCCCCTTGGGCGCCTGCATGAACATGTCCGGACTGGGCGGCGACTCGAAGTACGCCTGCAAGGCCCCGGAGGGTGTCGCCTGCGACTCGGTGTCGGGTACCTACGCCAACGCCGTCCACAACAACCTGCCCAGCCAACGGGCCAAACGGTCGGCCGCCCCGCGAAAAGAGGCATCCGAAGCGAATCCGCCCGAATCGGCCCGGCCCGCCCCATCGTCCGTAGCCACCGGCGATGCCGACACGGCGGTCACGCCCAGCCCCTTGCGCTCCCAGGCCCGCCTTCTGCGATTGTGGATCAAACCTTGGGAAGACGCCGACGGCGATCTCTACGACCAGGGCTACGTCTATGTGCAGGTGGACAACGGCCAGTGGCTGATCGACCACGTCCAGCGCCAGATCCGCGACGCCTATGCGCCACTCAAGGCGCCACCGATTCTCCCAACGAATCCGGCAACGGAAGCCACCGGCGAGACGAACGCCGGCGCCAACGCGCCATCCGCGCCGATGTTGCCGCAACGGCCCCCGTTCGCCGGGCCCAATGCCAACCGTTTGCAGTGAGGTCGCGATGAACGCCCCCCACAGTAATCCCCCGATCGGCCCCCATCGCGACCACCGGCAGGCGCAGCGCTTCCCCTTCGGCCGTCCCGTGGAGTCGCCGGCCGAGCAGTTCGCCAACTGGCTGCCCTACTCCGCCTATCTCGCCCCCGAAAAAATCTTCGTCAATCGCGACAGCATGGGCGTCATGCTCGAGCTCATGCCGCAGTCGGGCGCCGACGAGCGCATGGCGGAAGTCCTGGTCTCGCTCTATGCCAACTGCCCGCCCGGCACTGGCATCCAGTTCCACCTGTTCGGCTCGCCCCAGGTACGCACCCAGTTGCGCCACTACGCCAACCTGCGGGTCGAGGACGAGGATCAGGCGGAGCAGGCCAAGCAGTGGGGCCGGCCTGCCCGCAATGGGAACCTGTTCAGGAAACTCGCCCGCCAGCGCGTCGGCCACCTGCTGCAGGGCACGCAGAAGTCGCTCACCGCCGGCTTCCACTACACGATCCGGGATTTCCGGCTGATGCTCTCCGTCGCTTTTCCCGGCGACCCCGAGGATCTCAACAAGCGCGACGAGTTGATGGCGCTGCGCGATTCCATGTCATCCACCCTGCGCTCGGCCTCCCTCCCCAACCGCGTTTGCGATGCCGCCGATCTGATCAACTGGTGCGCCCTCTTCACCAACCCCGACCGCATCTCCCAGACCGATGCGCCGGACCTGCACTACGACGATGGCCGCGAGCTGCGCGACCAGATCGTGGACTTCGACACCATCCAGGACCCGCACCCCAGCGGCCTCACCCTGTGGAAGGAAGCCAGCCCCGACGTGCTGGAGGCGCGCTTCTTCTCGATCAAGAGTTTCCCGGAACGTTTCGCGTTGTGGCAGATGGGCTCGCTCATTGGCGACCTGATGCAGCCAGCCTTGCAGTACAGCGCGCCCTTTCTGCTCACCCTGGGCGTGCACGTGCTGGACCCCAACGTCACCAAGTCGGTAGTCACCGCCAACCATGTGCGGGCGACCCAGAACGCCAAGTCGAAGATGGCCGACGTGATGCCGGACGTGAACAAGAAGCTTCAGGACTGGACGGCGGCGGCGGATGCCATCGACACCGGCGGGAGTCTGGTGAGCCTGTATCACCAATTGGCGCTGTTCACTGCCCCGAACAAGGCGGTCGCCGCCCACGAAGCGGCCAATGCCATCTGGCGCGGGCGCGGCTTCCAGTTGAACGCCGATGCCTACATGCACCGCCAGGCGCTGCTCGCCAGCCTGCCGATGACGCTGACCGAGAAGTTCCACCGGGACTTGGTCAAGATGCGGCGGGTCACGCGCAAGACCATGGCCAACGCCATCCACATGGCGCCGCTGATCGCCGAGTGGCGCGGCACGCGCACCCCCGCCCTGGTCTTCGGCGGCCGGCGCGGGCAGCTGATGACCCTGGACATCTTCGACAACGATCTCGGCAACTACAACTTCGCCATCATCGGCGCGCCGGGCTCGGGCAAGTCGGTGCTGATGAACGAGATGGCCTGGTCCTACCGCGCCATCGGCGCCAAGGTCTGGATGCTCGACCTCGGCCGCAGTTTCGAGAAGCTGTGCCGCAAGGCCCAGGGCACCTACATCGAATTCCGCCCCGACGTGGACATCTGCCTCAATCCCTTCACCCACATCGTCGACATCAACGAAGACATCGACATGCTGGTGCCCGGCATCGCCAAGATGTGCTCGATGCAGCACACCCTGGAGGAAGTCCAGTACAAGGCGATCTCGGCCATGGTGTTGAAGCTTTGGCGGGAATACGGCAACGAGCTACGCATCACGGGGCTGCGCGACGCGTTCAAGGGCGGAACCATCGAGGAACTGGGCGTGGTGGGCGACCAGCGCATCAAGGATCTCGCCATCATGCTCAACCCCTACGCCAAGGGCGGGCAGTACGAGCGCTTCTTCGAGGGCAAGAACAACGTCGATTTTTCCAACGACTTCATCGTCATCGAGAACGAGGAGTTGAAGCGCCGACCGGACCTGCACGCGGTGGTCAACATCCTGCTGCTGCACCGGATCACCGGCGAGATGTACCTGACCCGCAACCGGCGCAAGGTGCTGTTCGTCGATGAGCTGAAGCAGCAACTGGGCGACATCGGCGCCGACGATCCGGTCAAGGCCGCCGTGATCGAGGAAGCCGCCCGGCGTGCCCGCAAGTACGGCGGCGCACTCGGCACCGCGACCCAGAGTGCCGACGACTACTACGGCTCGGCGCAGATGGAAGCGGCCTTCAACTGCTCGGACTGGGTCTTCCTGCTGCGGCAGAAACCGGAGTCCATCGAGATGCTCGACCGCAAGGGCCGGCTCACCATGGACGAACCGAAGAAGCGCCTCCTGAACTCGCTACGCACCGAGGCCGGCGTGTTCTCCGAGGTGTACATCTCCTCCCCCGTCGGCGAAGGCGTCGCCCGCAACATCCTCGATCCGGCGACCCATCTGCTCTTCTCCAACAAGTTGGAAGACAACGCGCCCATCGATGAACTGCGTGCCCAGGGCCTGTCCATCGACGAGGCGATCGGCGAACTGCTGCGCCGCCGGGGGCACACGGTATGAAGACCACCGTTCCCCAATGGCTGACCCAGGGCCTGGTCACCTTGTTGGTGGTGGCCGCCTCGCTAACGGCCTACGACCGCTGGGTGCTACGGCCGGCTCTGGTCATCGGCGTAGTCGATGTGGCCGAAGTGTACCGCGCCAAGGAAGCCGAATTCACCCAGATCCTCACCAAGGCGCTCAGTCAGCCCGCTTCGGAGGAAGAGCGCCAGAAGGCGCTCGTCATGGCCCGCGCCTTCGCCCAGCGCCTGCCGCTCGCCCTCGATGAGTTGCAGCGGGAATGCAACTGCCTGGTGATCCTCAGGACCGCCGTGGCCGGACCGACGCCGAATACCATCGACCTGACGGCGCAGCTGCGCAGAAAGGTGGCAGCGCCATGAACTCCGAACCGGTCCAACAGGCGCTAACGCGGGCCGCGTCCATACCCGGCAGAGGGCGGCGAGTCGTCAAGCATTTTGCCGATTTCCTGCGCCATGTGCGCCGGCGCTGGTATCTCTACCTGCCGATCTTCGCGATCTGGGGCTTGGCCTATGCCCGGCTCTTCATCGATGCGACGCCGCGGCTGCCCGTGCTCTTCAACTGGACGCCAAGCCTGCCGTATCGCATCGCCTGGCTGGTGCACGGACCCCACCCTCTGCAGCGCGGCGACTTCATCGTCTTCTCGTTCGACGGTGCGGCGCAGGCGCGTTACCCGGGCCTGCGCGGCCAGCCCTTCTTCAAGATCGTGCGGGGCTTGCCGGGCGATGCCGTGACCGTCGCCGGTCGGCACGTGGCGATCAATGGCGAGGAGGTCGGCGTGGCCAAGCAGCAGGCCTACGACCATAGTCCGCTCGCACCGATCACGCCCACCGTCATCCCGCCCGGGCACTACTACGTGCAGGGCACTAGCCCCGACTCCTTCGACTCGCGCTACCAGGACAGCGGTCTGGTACGGGCCGAGCAGGTGGTCGGTGTCGTGGTTCCTCTGTATTGAAAGGCGCGCCATGACCAAGGCCCTTCTGCTCTTCGCGCTGCTCGGCCTCTTGACCCAGCCCGCCGCCCGGGGCCAGTCCAGTCCGGTCCGCGGGCCGATCCATGGGACGCCGACGACGCCAGGGATCAATGACATGCCGCTGGCCGACTATGTCGGCCTGCTGCGGCAAATCGCCCCCGCCGCCGAAGCGGGCGCCACGGACTATCTCGCCGCTTTCGAGCGGCGTTGTGGCCGGGCACTCACCACGACCGAGTTGCGCCAAGCGATGTCGGCCGGTGACGGCGATCCGGTGCTGATGGGACTGATCCGCGCCAGCCACCTGCGCGATACCGCCGCCCGCGAACAACTCGCCGGACAGATCCGTTGCCCCGCCGGGGTGGCGCGATGAAACGCTGCATCGTGTCCGCTCCCTTGGTGCTTGGTCTGATGCTGGACGTGGCTGGCGGCGTGCGGGCCATGGATGTGGGCGTCATCGGGCCGACCTACGAGATCAGCGAACCCCATCTGCTCCAGATGATCGAGCAGCGCCTGCGCGAGAAGGAACGCAGCGGCGAACTCAGGCGCCTCGAATCGCAAGCCCGGGAACGGGGCATCGCAACCGTGAAGAACCCGCCGCCGGTGGCCGGCCTGCGTGCGACCGAAGCGGTGCGGACCTTCTACTTCGATCCGAGCTTCACCCTGGATCGCAACGTCCTCGGCCCCCAGGGCAAATTGCTGTTTGCCGCCGGCACGCGCAAGAACCCGCTGGAGGTGGTGTCGCTGTCCCGGCACCTGCTGTTCTTCGATGCCCGCGACCCACGTCAGGTCGGCCGGGCGCGGCAGTTGATCGCCCTCTACCAGGGCCGGGTGAAGCCGATCCTGGTCGGCGGCTCGTACCTGGACCTGATGCAGTCCTGGCACGTCCCGGTCTACTACGACCAGCAGGGCCTGCTCACCCGCCGCCTGGGCATCACCCAGGTGCCGGCGCTGGTGTCGCAGGAAGGGCTGCGGCTGCGGATCGACGAATTGGCGGTGTCCCCATGAATGCCCACCGCGGCCTCGTTGCCTTCTTGCTCGCCGCCGTGCTCGCCTTCGCGGTCGGCCCCAGCCGCGCGGCCGGTGCGGCTACCTGCACCGGCAAGTTTCCCAATCCGATCACCGATATCTGCTGGTCCTGCATCCTGCCGATCAGCATCGGCGGAGCGCGCATCGCCAACTTCGGCGACCAGGAGGACACCGACAACCCGTCGAGCCCCGTCTGCAGCTGCGGAGTCAATCCGGTTATCGGGCTCTCCATCGGCTTCTGGGAGCCCGCACGGCATGTCGAGGCGGTGCGCAAACCTTTCTGCCTGGTATCGCTCGGCGGCGTCGATCTCGATCCGGGCATCCCGGCACCGGAAGCGGCGCGCTTCACCCGCCCGGAAGGCGATGGCGACGGCGGCAGCTTCTACCAGGCGCACTTCTACGTAAATCCGGTGATGTACTGGCTGGAGGTGGTGACCGACTTCCCCTGCCTGGAAAAGGGCTCTTTCGATCTGGCCTACCTCACGGAGGTCGACCCGCTGTGGGCCGACGACGAACTCACCTTGATCCTCAACCCGGACGCGGTGCTCTTCGCCAATCCAGTTGCCATCGCCGCCTGTGCGGCCGACTGCGTCGCCGCCTCGGTGGGCTTCGGCCTCAAAGAGCTGTTCTGGTGCGCCGGCTGCCAAGGTGGCATCTATCCGCTCGACGGCCACGTGCCCTACCACCTGGGCGGCGTGCGCACGGCCGCGCTAATGGCCCAGCGCCTGACCGCGAAGATGCACCGCGAACTGATCGCCTGGGGCTGGCACGGTACGCCCGGCCTGTGCGGGCCGTACTTCGAGCCGGTGATGGACAAGACCGCCTACAAGACCCAACTCACCTATCCGATCCCCAATACCGACAAGGAGGCAGGCCGATGCTGCCAGCCCTTTGGCCGCACCACCGTGCTCTGGGGCGCTGGCAAGGAATATCCGGTGCGCGGCGAGGATTTCGCTTTCATGTTATTTCGCAAGAGGAACTGCTGTGTGGGCTTCTGATCTCCGTCTATCTGCCCGTGTCCTCGGCCTCACCGCCGCGCTCGTGGCTAGCGCGCAGGCCCTGGCGCAAAACCCGCCGGTCATCACCGACGCGGACATCGAACGGGTCCGCCGCGAAATGCCGACCGTCACCGACCAGGACATCGACGCGGCACGGCGGAAGTACGGCATGCCCAGCGATGCCGAACTGCGATCCGCGCCGGTGCCGAGCCGCCCGAACGTCGAGGCGCTGCCCCAGCCCCTCAGCCGCACGCCGATCGACCTCGAGGCGCTGGCGCGGGGCTATGCGTCGCAAGCCGATGTGATGACTCAGGCGCAGGGGCTGGCGATTGGGCCCGGGCTGTTGGTGTTCGTCAGCCTGTCCATGCCCCGCCCCACGCTGCAACGTCTGATCGACCAGGCCGCGCGTGCCAAGGCTTCGATCGTCCTCCGGGGCTTCGCCAACGGCTCGCTACGCGACACCGTCACCCAGGTGCAGGGCCTGATCGGTTCCCGCCAGGTGGCGGTGCAGATCGATCCCCTAGCCTTCGACCGCTACGCCGTCACTCGGGTACCGACCTTCGTGCTGCTGCGCGACGGCACCCGCCCGGTTGCCTGCGCCAGCGGCAGTTGCGCGTCGGCCGACAGTTTCCTGCGGACCTCCGGCGACGTGAGCCTGGACTACGCGCTGGAACACATGCGGCACTCGGCACCCGGCTTCGGCCCGTCCGCCGACACCTTCCTGAAACGGATTAAGGGATAGGAGGCCACGATGCGCCGCTGGGTCACCTGGATCACGCTCGTCTGCTTCGTCACGACGCAGACCGCCGCCGTAGCCGGTGCATTTGAGGAAGGCACCGCCGCCGGGCAGACGGCCAATCCCGTTATCCGGGGGACGGTGAACACGCCGAGTGCATCGAGTGCCGTGCCGGGCTACACCACGACGCCACCGGAAACCACGTACTACAGCCAGCCCAGCCTGTCGGGCCCGGCCAATGCCCGCCTGGCCACCTGCGCCGCCAGCACCGATGATCCCGTCTGCCAGGCGCAGCGCGGTGCCGTGACTTCGGCCAACACGCCGCGCGCCTCGGTCTCGGCCTACGATCCCGCCGTCGCCGCCGCCCGTGATATCGCAGGCAATCCGTCGAGCGTGCTGGGCAGTCTCGCCGACTATTACTCGGGTTGCACCACCGCCGAGGTCACCACACCCGCGGGCACTACCACCAAGGTCTGCAACCGTTACAGCGGCGTCGGCAACTACACCACCCGACGCGACCTCACGGTCCAGGTCGATCTGCTGCCCAGTTGTGCCGAAGGTAGCTGGTTCGCCCATGGCCAGGTCAACCGTAACGGCATGGACTACATGATTGCGGAAGTGCAATGCCGCATCCGCGCCGACGGCAAGCAGCGTTTCCGCTTCTACGCCGCCGGTGGCATGGGCGCCTGCATCGGCTGGCAGGCCCTCGACCTGCCGATTGCACCGGCTACCCAGGCGACCTATGTCACCGACCTGTCGCCGCATTGGCAGGGCTACTGCTGGAGCCCCTTCAAGGTCGTCATGATGCCGGGCTCGGGCTGCACCGCCGGGACTTGCAACTACACCTTCCAGTTCGGCACGCCGGTCTATGCCTGCCCCGCCGGGACGGTGCGCGGCGATACGCTGAGCGCCTACTGGGCCGGCATATTCCTCTCCGGTGGTGCGGCCGACCTGTGCTTCACCCTCACCGTCCCCGATGCCGAGACCGGCTGCCCCGTCGGGAGCACGGCGATCTACGACGACGCCGGGATGCACTGCGCCGTACCCGCCGGGACCGGCACCCTGACCGGCGCCTCGGGCTGGAGCCTGCCCTTGTCGTTCGTCCAGCCGACCATGGAGCAGCATGAGACGGACGTCTGGGTCGACAAGAGCGCCGCGCTGACGGACGGCGGCCGCTGCACCGTGACCACGGCCGACCGCTGCGTCGACGGCCCCGCCACCAAGACCATCGACGGCCGCGCCGTCGCCCGCGCCTGCTGGTCCTATGAGCGCACCCTGACCTGCGCCTCCGGCGCACCGGTGGATGAGTGCGCCCCGCTGGCGAGCAGCGGTTGCACGCCGGCGACCAGCATCTGCAAGCAGACGAATGCCGCGACCGGGTCGTGCGAGATCACCCAGGACACCTACACCTGCCCGGTTGCCGCGCAGACCGCCACCACCGCCTCGAACTGCCCGGCCAACGTCTATTGCCTGGGTACGAACTGCTTCAACACCAGTTACACCAACGATGCCGACTTCGCGCGCTCGATGTCGCTGATGGAAGCCGCGCGCGAAGCCGGCGTGTACCTCGACACCGACAACATGCAGGTCTTTAAGGGCGAGTCCAACAAATGCCGGGAGCGGCTCTTCAAGAACTGCTGCTATTCCGACTCGGCCGGCGCCGGCATGACCAACCAGAGCCTGTTCGGCACGGGCTCGCGCCTAGTCTATGACGTGCTGATGAACGCCGACAACCGTGAGTTCCTGTACCAGGGCATGCAAGCCCTGTTGTTCAGCGGCGGCTTTTCCGGCAGCTTCACCACCTATGGCGTCACCGTCGCCATCAACGGCACCGCGCTGCCCGCCAGTTCGGTCGTTCTCTACGCCGGCGATGGCCTGGTGCTCGCCTTCGATCCTTGGTCGCTCGCCATTGCGGTGGTGATCTACATCGTCATGTCGATGTCGTCCTGCAACGAGGAGGAAGGCAAGCTCGCGATGAAGGAAGGCGCCGGCCTGTGCCACACCATCGGCACATGGTGCTCGTCGTGCATCCGCATTTTCGGCAAGTGCGTCGCCTGCATCGAGCACACCACCGGCAAGTGCTGCTTCAACAGCAAGCTCGCGCGCATCGTCAACGAGCAGGGCCGCGTCCAGGTGGGTAAGGGCTGGGGCTCCGGCAAGAACCCCGACTGCTCAGGCTTCTCCATCGCGCAACTGCAGAGCCTGGACTTTGCGGCCATGGACCTCACGGAGTTCTATGCCTCGATCGTCCCCACGCTGCCCAGTGTCGGAACGATCCAGGGCAGCAACGCCGCGCGCCTGACGACCTGCTACTACGGACAGGGGAAATGCCAATGAAGCTGGTCTATGCCGTTGCGCTGATCGCCGCATACGCGTTGCCCGTCTTCGCCGACGACTTGCTCCGCACGCCGGTGCCCGATGCGCGCCCGGTGATGCTGGCCGCCCTTCAGGCGAGCGGCGGGCAGGCCCACGGCGTCCTCACCGGTGAGATGGCCGATGCGATAACGCGGCGCTTCGGTGCCACCTCGCCGATCTTCATCGACGTGACGACCGAGAAGCGCTACGCCCAACCGGGTTGCAGCCGGCTGAAGGTCACGTTCTGGCAAGACGGCGTTCTCCTGCCCGGCGCGACGACTCCGCGCCGGCAGACGATGGACTTCGGCATCAACTACTGCCTCGACGGCCGGCCGCCACAATCCCTGAAGTAGATGCCCCCAATGAAACGTTTCGCGTTCCCCATCCCCGTTCGATTGGCGCTGGCCATGCTGCTGGGCGCCGGCGCCGCAGCGGCCCAGGATACCCAAGGTACCGTTTCGCGCTACTGGTCCGACCGTTGGCGCGGCTGGCATTTCTACGAGGATCCCATGCCCGAGGAACGGGAACGTCCGCCGCTGCCGGACAAGGGGGTGCCCACGGCACCACCGGTTCTGCCCTCGAAAGCCCCGGAATTGGTCGAGTTCGAACGCCTGCAGAAGACGCTGGAGGATACCCGCAACATCGCCATCATGCGGCCGACCGAGGCGAACGTGCGCCGCTACATGGAACTCGAGTCCCAAGTCGTCGCCCGTGCCTCCTATTTCGCCGACGTGGCGCAGCGGGTCGCCTGGGCCACGCCGGCACTCGATCCGACGCTGCAAGGTCGGCCGGTCAACGCCAAGGCGCTGGAGGTGTTCGAGCAGACCGAATTGGTGGACCGATCCCGTTTGATTGCCGAACTGGGCAAGAACCACGTGCTGTTCTTCTTCTACCGCGCGGACTGCCCGTACTGCCATGCCTTCGCCCCGACCCTGGCGGCCTTCCAGGCGCGCCATGACATCCAGGTGGTGGCCATCAGCGTCGATGGCGGCCCGATGCCGGGTTTCCCCAACGCGCGTGCGGACAACGGCATTGCCACCACCCTGAAGGTCACGCAGGTGCCCGCCGTCTTCCTCGCCCAGCCCTTCACCGGAAAGATCACGCCCATCGGCTTCGGCGTGCTCTCGGAATCCCAGTTGCTGGAACGCATCGCCGTCGTGTCCGGCCCGCAGGTCGCGGCGATGCTGCCCGGAACGACGCAACGTCTTGCCCTGCCGCAGGAGGCCCCATGAACCACCCCGACCATCCCCCGTTGTGGCGTATCTCCGCCGCGCTGCTGGCGTTGCTGCTGGTGATCTCCCCGCTGCCGCTGCGCGCCGGCGACCTGAACACGGAGGTGAATGACATGTTCAACAACCTGGGCGCCATCGGCAACTACACGGCCCCCGGCGCCTTCCGCGGCCAGACCTTCAATACCTACACTGGCGGCAACCTGATGATGCGCTCACCCAACAAGGTCTATCAGCTCGCGGCCATCCAGTTCCCCAGCGCCAAGGCCGGCTGCGGTGGCATCGACGTCTTCGGCGGCAGCTTCAGCCACATCTCGGCGACCGAGTTCAAGAACATGCTGAAGAACATCACCGCCGCCCTACCCGGCATTGCCTTCCAGTTGGCGCTCGAAGCGGTCTCACCCCTATTGGGAGGACTCACCAAGTGGGCCAAGGGGCTGGAGACCTGGATCAACAATGCCCGCATCAACTCGTGCGAGACCGCCAAAGCCATCGTCAGCACGGCCGCTGAATCCATCGGCTACAGCTCGCAGGAAACCTGCGCCGACCTCGCCGTCGAGATGGGTCTGGAGAGCGACCGCGATGCGGCCCGCCGGCGCTGCGCCACCGACCGGCCCAGCATCCTGTCCTCGGCGCGCGCCTCCGGCGATCCCACCGTGAAGAACAAGGCCCCCTTCGTCGGCAACCTGACCTGGAAGGCGCTGCAGCACGCCGGCGCCTATCTCGACGATCAGGAACGCGAACTGATCATGAGCCTGGTCGGCACGGTCATCTACTACCCGGAGGAATCGGCACGCGACCCCGAGCCGATCGCGCCCACCCTCACCTCGATCAGCCAGTTGCTCTACGGCCAGAGCGCGGCGGGTGGCACCGATGTCATCCAGCACATGCTGAAGTGCAACGACTACATCAACTGCGACGTGGTGACGCTGAACACCACGTACACCCACACACCATTCACCGCCAAGGTCGAGGCCATGATGCGTTCCATCGCCGAGAAGATCGCTTCGCGCACCGCCATTCCCAATAACTCGACCGAGGTCGGCTTCGTGAACCAGACCACCGAGCCGGTCTACAAGATGCTGTCCATCGGCACCAGCATCCCGGGCTCCGGCCTCTCCGACAGTCTGATCGCCCAGTACCGCGACGTCATCGCCGCCGACTACGCCTACGTCTTCCTCGAACGCAACCTGCGTCTGGGCATGGCCGCCCTGGACAAGAATTACACGTTGCAGCAGACGCAACGTGACCAGGCCAACCAGATCCGCCAGCGTGCCCAGGCGATGCTCCTGCAACTCTCGCAAGAAAAGAACCTGCTCTACCAGAAGGTGGGTTCCTTCCGGGCCGTGGCTAGCCACCTGGAACAACTCGAGCGCCAACTGCGCTCCAGCATGCCGCAGCACGTGATGGACATGCTCGGCCAGCAAGCCGCTTATCTGGCCCAGTAACGCCGACGCCATTGCGCGACAGGAGGGAGTGCCGTGTGGGAAATCTACGCTTACCAGAATGCCGACAGCCTGTTCGGCGTCTTCAATGCCGCCGCCGCAATCCATGCGTCGGGCGACTATGCGGCGGCGGTCGCCGCTGTCGCCTTCTGCGGTTTCGTCGCGGCGCTCATCGCCTACGCTTTCGCCCCAGAGAAATTGCAGGGCTGGAAGTGGCTGGGCACGGTGGTGCTGGTTTTCTCGGTGCTGATCGTGCCCAAGGTGACCGTGGGCATCGTCGACAAGACCGGCGGCTCAGCGGTGAAGGTGGTCGACAACGTGCCCTTTGGGGTGGCCGTGCTGGGCAGCCTCACGAGCACCATCGGCCACACGCTGACGGGGCTTTTCGAGACGGCCTTCCAGGTCATCCCGGGCGTGGGGGCGCTCCCAGCCGAGCTGAGTTACCAACAGAACGGCTTGATGTTCGGCAATCGCCTGATCCGCGAGACCGGCAACGTGGTGTTCCAGGATCCGGCCTTTCGCACCGATCTCATCAACTTCATCCATAACTGCACCACCTACGACCTCATCGACGGCACCCTTGACCCGGCCACCTTCTCGGCCTCCGATGATGTCTGGCCGTTGATGGCCTCGCCCAATCCGGCGCGCTTTTCCACGCTGACCGCTGCGGGTGGCAGCGTCGGTGTCGACACCTGCCCCAACGTGTACCAGAGCCTCAACGGGCGACTGCCGGCGCAGATCACTCGTATCCAGGGGCGGCTCGCCTTCCAGCTCAACCCGACCTTGCCGGGAGCCGCGGCGGCAGCGGCCATCGCCGGACAGATCCAGCAGGCCTATCTCAAGAACAGCATCGCCACCGCCGCATCCACGGCTGCCGACCTCATCCGGCAGAACGCGGTGCTCAACGCGATCGAGGACACCAGCAAGATCGTCGGTCAGAAGGTCAATGATCCGGCGGCCATGGTGCTGGCGGTGGGCCGGGCCCAGGCAGTGGCCCAGCAGAACGCGACCTGGCTCAACTACGGCAAGGTGGCCGAGCAGGCCCTGCCGGTGTTCCGCAACGTGGTCGAGGCGGTCACCTACGCGATGTTCCCGCTCTTCGTCCTGCTCCTCCTGCTCACCAGCGGCCGCGAGACCATGATCGCCTTCAAGGGCTACGCGGCGGTGCTCATCTGGATCCAGCTGTGGCCCCCGCTCTACGCGATCCTTAACTACATGGCCTCGATCTACGCGGCCTACGACCTGGCGGCTGCGGCGGACCTGGGCACCGGCACCAAGGCGCTGGCCCTGCAGACCGCCTCGACGATCTACTCGCGCGCCATCTCGGGCGAGGCGGTCGTCGGCTATCTCGCGATCAGCATTCCCTTCATCGCGTGGGCGGCCTTGAAGCGCATGGAGAACTTCGGGACGGCGCTGGTCGGTGGCCTGTCGGGCCTGCAGGCGATGATCTCGGGTGGAACGTCGGCCGCTACCGTCGGCAACGTTTCCATGGGGAACGTGGGGATGGACCAGATGCAGTTGGCGCCCAACCGCACGTCGGCTTTCATGGGCAGTTGGCAAAACGATTTGAGCGGGAACACGTTCTCGTCGAATGCGCTGACCGGGCGAACTGCCGTCAGCCTCCTGCGCAATCAGGGGTTTGCTTCCCGGATGGTCTCGATGCGCGTGTCCGAGCAGGACGTGACGCAGGCCAGTCGGCAAGCCGACGCCGCGCGTGGTGAGGCGATTGCTGCGAATACCGAGCGATCAGCGGCGCTCGCCGAGACATTTACTCGAGGCTTGGCAAAGCTACGGTCATCTCGACACAGCAGCGGTACGGCCTCCAGCAGCTTCGAGCAAATGGGCGAGACACTCAATAGGCTGGATCAGATTTCGAAGAACGTGGCGAACAGCACGGGTTTGACCCAGAGCCAGGTGGCACAAATCGCTTTCGGCGCTGCCGGACACGTGGGGATCAATACACCTGTGGCCGGCGCAGAACTTCAGGCCAGAGCCGGGAAAAACTACTCGTCGGGATTGTCGGCCGCCCAGCAGAAAGTGCTCAACAGTCTCACCCAAGAGCAGATCGCAGAGTTCAAGCAGTTCGGCGACCGGGTGTCGCGGGATTCGAGCGTCGTCAGCAGCTTCGCCAGCGATTCCCGCGAAGCTCAGGAGATGTCGTCAAGGCTGGCCACGACCACGTCCAGAGCGGAACGGGCAGATGCAACCTTTGCCGATAGAACGGCCTTTGCTGAGCGCCTCTCGTCTGCAAGGGACAAGGGAGAATCGATCTCGGTCGACATCGCCCAAGATCCGCACAATCTGGAGATGTTCCTGCGCTATGCCGAACAATACGGCGGCGACAGTGCCTCGGCGCTGTCGATGTTCGACGCGGAGCTCGCGCGCCAGGGACTCAGACCCAACCGGGTGTTCTCTGATGGCACGGCGCTGCCGAGTTCGTTCGGGGACGTACGCAGCCTGCATGACCACCAAGCCACAGACCCCGCGCTATCACCAGACCTCGCGGCTTCGCATCGGCAGCATCGCGCGAAGATGTCGCAATTCAACCACTCCGCATCGGGCGCTCACCCCGACACGAATCCGTCTCCGCTGCGAAACGACATACAGATGCAAGGAAACACCATCAGGAATGAAGCTGGTTCGGCCAACTCCAGCTTTGATCGAAAGGCAGAGATCGTCGACACCGGGGATGGGACCTTGGTCACCAGAAAATCGCTGCTCAAGCAATCGGGCAAGCAGGTCGTCGATGATGGCGAAGCATCCGTCGATAACGCGAAGGATGCTGTGAAGGAACTGCTTCGGAAGAAAGAGTGATCAATCCGCAATCCCACCGGTCCCGCCAAATTCCTTGCTGTCGGGCGATGACGGCTTCATGAACTGCGGATGGCCCTCATCACGCCAATAGTTGTCCATGAGGTCCTCCGAGGCGGTGCCAAGCCCACGGAGGGTGTCGTCCCGATGATACATTGGACGGCCGCCTCGGCCGATCCTTGATAGGGCACCGCCAGCAGCCGCTCCGACAAGGGCGCCAAGACACATCATGAATAGCTTGAGGCCCCAACCATCGCCTAGCGTGGAAAGCAAGCCTACAGCCGAGCCTGCAACGATGAACCCTATGAAGATGAGTTTTCTCATTTCGCCCTCCTGGATTGAATCTACCTCTGATGACAAGGGTTTCAAATCCCAGACGCGAGCGATCGCGCATCACCATTACCAAGGCCCAGAAATTCGGGGAGCTTTAGTTATTTGCTCAAACACCAATATTCACTGCGCAGCGTACATCACGTTTCATCTGGCAATACACGTACCCACCTGCGGCGTCCCAAAATTTCAAGCACAAATTTCAGCTCTCGTTCCTTCCCCCCAAGATTCCCTCCCACGGTTCTGAGCACTCTCGGCAGCGGCAAGCATGTGGAAACAGCGAGAGGCATTGATGGCACCAGAGTATGAGGTCATAGCCTCAGGAGACAGAGCCCCCGGAAGAGCGCGGCAAGACCATTTCACCAACCTACTCGATTTCAACGCTCGTTGAAAGTCGCTGATTGAGTGAAATACGGCTTGACAATTTCACTGCTGATGGTATTTTCAGCAAATGCTGAAAGCCACAGACTCAATGAAACCTTTGGAAAACCGTGCTGCGGAAGCACTTCGCTTGTTGCTGCAGCAAGTGCCCGTGATCAAGCTCGTGGACATCGAACAGGAATCCCAAGGACCTGATCGTGGCGTCGACATCGTGGCGCATATCGAGGTATCCGGCCGGCGCCATGCGTTGGTCTGTGAGGTGAAGGCCAACGGCCAGCCGCGGCATGTTCGGATGGCCCTGCTCCAGTTGCGCAACTACTTGGTACATCACGCGCAGGATGCCACGCCTGTCTTCATTGCTCCCTATCTTTCGCCCGAAGCCCAAGCGCTGTGTGGCGAGCAAGCAGTCGGCTTTCTTGACCTCGAAGGCAATGCCCGTTTGCTGTTCGACACGGTCTTCATCGAACGCCAAGTGGCGAGCAGACCGGTTGTCGAGCGGCGCGAACTCAGGTCGCTGTTCAAACCGAAATCCGCCCAGGTGCTGCGGGTGATGCTTCGAGAGCCCAGCCGGGCTTGGCGGGTTACCGAACTGGCGGAGATGGCCGACGTCAGCCTCGGCCACGTCAGCAACGTGCGCGCCGGTCTGCTTGACCGGGAATGGGCGCAGGTATCCGATTCCGGCCTGTTTCTGTCCGATCCCGACGCACTGCTGGATGCCTGGCGAGATGACTACGAGCCACCAGCCGGCAAGCGCATGAATTTCTATACAACGTTGCATGGCAGCGCTTTTGAAGAAGCTGCGCGCCGAGTGCTCAACTCAGATCGCAAGACAGGTCAGGCTGCTTTCGCGTCCTTCTCGGCGGCGCACTGGCTAGCACCGTATGGCCGAACCGGTACGCAATACTTCTATGCGGACGACGCCGGCCTCGAACGGCTCCACACGGCTTTGAAGTTGTCCTCGGTCTCCAAAGGGGAAAATGTGGTGGTGAACCTACTCAAAGATCCCGGTCTGTTCCGCGACACTGTCGAGCCGGCGCCAAGCGCAATCTGCACCAGCCCGGTCCAGACCTATCTCGATCTGGCCGTCGCTGGCGAGCGGGGCCGAGAGGCGGCCGACCATCTGCGCCGCGAGAAGCTGACATGGCCGAAATGACGCCACATGAGCCGCAATCCGCGGCGGACTACGACGATCGTACGACAGCAGCTGTGAAGACGGTGCTGGTCGAGATCGGCCAAATCCTGGGAAGCTTCAAAGGAAAATTCGCCATCATCGGTGGCGCAGTCCCATGGTTGCTGCTCGGAAACGAGGACATGCCGCATGTCGGCACGCTCGATGTGGATCTCGGGTTAGACGCGGAAGCGTTGGGCGATGGCGAATACGCTACGCTCATCGACGCTCTACGGGGCCATGGCTATCAGCAACGTCGGGAGCTTCGGCGCTTTCAGCTCGTTCGCCAAGTCCCCACTGAAGATGGTGGTGCTCCGATCGACATCATTGTCGATTTCCTGATGCCCCGGGATGCCGAGATCGTAAAGAATGTCCCGCCGCTGATCAGCGACTTCGCGGTACAAAAAGCAGACGGCGCGGACTTGGCCGTTCGCTTCTATCAGTTGGTTGCGATCACCGGCCCGATGCCTGCCGGCGGCATGAACCGCGTCGAGATCGCGGTGTGTTCGATCCCTGCCCTTCTTGCCATGAAGGGGCATGCCATTGAAGGGCGCTACAAGCAGAAAGACGCTTACGACATCTACTACTGCATCCGGAACTATCCCGGAGGTCCGGAGACGCTCGCCGAGGAATGTCGGCCGCTCCTCGATCATGCCAGCGGTGCAGCAGGCTACGACTTCATCGCTGGCAAGTTCGATACCGCCGATGGCTTTGGGCCGACATGCGTGCGTCGATTCGTGGAAGACACGAACATCCTGGGCGATCGCTCCCCCGATCAATGGCAGCAAGACGCCTTCGGCCAGGTAGATGCCTGGTTGCGCGCACTAGGATTGAGGGGATGAGTGCCATGTCTGCCGCGGCGGCTATTCGAACTCTCAAGCAAAGCAGTTGAGAGTGATTAGATTTTGCACTCAACAAACCTATCAAATAGGACTCACGCTAAAAAATCTAATCACGGTGTCGTTCACGCGCCGGCAAGGACATGGGTACGGCGCCCAGTGGATCACTGCGGGCAGATCACGGACCAGACTTTGCATCCACACCGGCAGCACCTTGAAGCCATCGCGCAGGTCCTGGCAGATCGCAGCCCCTTGGGCGTAATCGACGAGCAGTCGGCTGAGTCGATTCACAATGCGGTCATGGTCGGAGATCAGCGTGTCCTTCAGCCAATGTAGGGCCTGCACAACGCGCATGGCGGGACGATCAGCCCAATAAAGGCGACTGGGGGCGGTTTGCTTGAAGTCGATAACGAGTTTGTCGAGCTTGATCGCCCGGCGACGTGCGTCGGTATGAAGGGTGACACGAGCCGGGACGGCATCCGTCAGGCCAAGATCGTTGGCTACGGTCATCCCATCCACCAGCAGACGCAGTTGGTCGCGCCGCGCGATGGCGTCGACAATCGCGCGATAGTCGGGAGTGGCGGGACGCTGGGTCAGACGGTTGATGCTGGGCTTGTCGTATAAACCTCGATCAATACGCCGCAGGTCACCCGCCAGCACCATGCGCTGGAGCGTCTTGTCGATCGCATCCCGGTTGCTAAGATGGGCAAAGTCGGTCGGCACCCAGACATGGCCTGGACCGGCGGCATTGATTTGCGACGAGATGGCGGATTTGAGATCAGACATGGGACCCCTTGTCAGAAAATTGTAGATCTATTTCGGACGTCGTTAAGAGCCAATCCAATCATCGCCGATCATGAAGTCGCCCAGGAGAGCCTTCTGACTGGCCTTGGTGAACCCACCAAGCCCCTCACTACCGGCGCAGCAACGCGACGACTATCCCCTGCCTTCTGCAATGACTAGCACGTAACAACTGTTCCCCTAATCGTTCCCCCAGCCAACAAAAAGCAAAAAGGCCAATCCGAAGATTGGCCTAAGTGCTTGATTCTCTTGGTCGGGGCGGCGGGATTCGAACTCGCGACCCCTTGCACCCCATGCAAGTGCGCTACCAGGCTGCGCTACGCCCCGACAAGCCCGCCATTATACCCACAATCCGAGGGGATTCAAAGCTGCAACATCTCGATAATTGACTGTAGCTCGCCGCGAACGCCACCAGGCATTTTTATGATTTCAGGCGAGTTGACCGCAGCAACTTCGACGGCTCCGCCTTCGTCAAGCCGATTGCGCGCACCGCTGATCGTAAAACCCTGATTATAAAGAAGCTCGCGAATACGCCGAACCAGCAACACTTCGTGATGCTGATAATAGCGGCGATTGCCGCGCCGCTTTACCGGTTTGAGCTGGTTGAATTCTTGTTCCCAGTAACGCAGAACGTGGGGTTTGACGCCGCACAACTCACTTACTTCACCGATCGTGAAGTAGCGTTTAGCGGGGATGGGCGGCAGTTCTTCGCCGCCCGGAGTTTTATGCCGCGGTTCCATCGAAGGCGAGCTCAACGTCGGACTTCAGCTTTTGGCTGGCGTGAAAGGTCACGACGCGGCGCGCCGTGATGGGAATTTCCTGCCCCGTTTTCGGATTCCGGCCCGGACGTTGTGGTTTGTCGCGCAACTGAAAATTTCCGAAGCCGGAAAGCTTTACGCCGTCACCCGTTTCCAGTGAGTTGCGGATTTCTTCGAAAAAAGCTTCGACCATGTCTTTGGCCTCGCGCTTGTTGAGACCAACTTTTTCGAAAAGGAGGTCCGCGAGCTCAGCTTTGGTTAGCGTCATCGTTATTATTTCCGTCAGGCACGCAGTTGAGCACCGAATGCCTGTTCGAAACAGGACACCAGTTGCTGCATTGCAGCATCAACTTCCGAATCTTGCAAAGTGCGTTGAGTATCTTGCATAACTATCCGGAAAGCAAGGCTTTTTTTGTTTTCAGGGATACCCTTTCCGACGTAAACATCGAACAACTGGATGTCCTGAATGAGGTTGGAAACATGGTCTTTCGAACCGTCGAGCAATGTTTGCAAAGCGATGCCCTGATCAACGACGATGGCAAGATCCCGAATGACTGGCGGGAACTTCGATACCTCGGCATAAACTGGAACTTGCACTGCTTTGACGGCATCGAAATCGAGTTCGAAGACGACCGGTGCCTGTGGCAGACCATATTTCTGCACCCATTCCGGGTGCAACTCCCCGAGACACCCAATCTCACGACCGTCGACCAGTACGCGCGCTGCACGCCCCGGATGTAGTGCCGGATGGATGAGCTTTTCAAAACGTAGTTGAGCCGGTGCCAGCAAGGCCTCCAGATCGCCCTTCATATCGAAGAAATCGACCTTGCGCGCAGCGCTACCCCAGCCTTCGGGCAAGGCGCTACCGTAGGCCAGACCGGAGAGCTTCCAGATTTGCGCAAAGCCGGAAACTGGCGTTGCCGCGGCATTGCGCTCGAAGGCGCGGCCCGTTTCGAACAGGCGGACGCGATTCTGCTTGCGCTTGAGATTGGTTACCAGATTGGCAATCAGACCGCCAAACAGCGTAGACCGCATGACGGCCATCTGGCTGGCAATCGGGTTGGCCAGGCGAATCAGCTCAGCTTCTGCGGTCTTCGCAGCAAAATCGGCTTCCCAGGCTTCCTCGACGAAGGCGAAATTGACCACTTCCTGGTAGCCACGATCGACCAGCAACTGGCGAACGCGGGCAGCCGGACGTTGCGCTTCGGGCTGCACCATCATTTTCATGTTGCCGCGCGGGGCCGGGGCCGGGATGTTGTCGTAGCCGTGCAGACGGGCGATTTCCTCGATCAGGTCTTCCTCGATTTCGATGTCGAAGCGCCAGGTCGGCGGGGTCACCAGGAAATCATCGCCTTCGCGAACGAAGGGCAAGCCGAGGCCGTTGAACAAGCCGGCGATCTGCTCGGGAGAAAAGGCCATGCCGATCACGGCGCAGGCACGCGCCGTGCGCAGACGCACGGGGTTGCGTGCCGGCATCTCGGCCCTGGCCTCGGTTACCGGACCAGCGGCACCACCACAAATACCGATGATCAGTTGGGTCGCGCGTTCAATGGCACGGCGAGTGCCACCGAAATCGACGCCACGCTCGAAACGATGCGACGCATCAGAACCAAAACCGTAGCGACGGGCACGGCCGGCAATGGCCTTTGGTGCAAAGAAGGCGGATTCGAGGAACAGCTCGCTGGTTTCCAGCGTGATGCCACTCTCTTCGCCGCCCATGATGCCGGCCATGGCCAGCGGTTTGGCATCGTCGGCAATGACCAGGATGTCGGCATCGATGGCGATTGTCTGTTCGTTCAACAGCAACAGCTTTTCTTCCGCCTTGGCCATGCGGGCATGCACGGCACCTTCAAGCTTGGTATTGTCGAAAGCGTGCAGCGGCTGGCCGAGTTCGAGCATGACGTAATTGGTGACATCGACCAATGCGGAAATCGAACGGATTCCGCTGCGCTCGAGGCGGCGCTTCATCCACTCAGGGGTCGGCGCCTTGGGATTGACACCCTTGAGGATGCGACCGAAATACAGCGGACAGGCAGCCGGCGCATCGAGGACGACGGCGCGCTGATCGGCGATGGTCGGCGCTACTTCCGGCACGTCAACCAGCTTGGCCTGGGCGCTGGCAATGGCCGCGACTTCGCGCGCAACGCCACTCAGGGACAGACAGTCGGCACGATTCGGGGTCAGCTTCAGTTCGAACTGGTTGTCGTCAAGATCAAGATACAGGCGGATCGACTGGCCGACCGGCGCATCGGCCGGCAGGATCAGCAGACCAGAAGCCTCTTCGGCGATGCCGAGTTCCTTGGCCGAGCAAAGCATGCCGGACGACTCAATACCGCGCACCTTGGCAATTTTGATAACGAAATCGCCGGGCAATTTGGCGCCAGGCACAGCGCACGGCACTCGCAGGCCGACGGCGACATTCGGCGCACCGCAAACAATGGTCGTCGGCTCGCCGCGGCCGGTATCGACCTTGCAAACGTTCAGACGGTCGGCATCGGGATGCTTGACGACTTCGAGCACCTGAGCGACGACGACGTCATTGAATTGTGGCGCGACCGGCTCCAGACCTTCGACTTCGAGGCCCGCCATGGTCAGCAGGTGGGAAAGTTCCTCGCTCGACAGCTTGGTGTCGACAAGGGTACGCAGCCAGGATTCGGAGAATTTCATGCGAATTGCCTCAGGAAACGGAGGTCACCTTCAAAGAAGAGGCGCAGGTCATTGACGCCGTAACGCAGCATGGTCAGGCGGTCCTGACCGAAGCCGAAGGCGAAGCCGGTGTACTTTTCCGGATCGATGCCGGCAATGCGCAACACGTCCGGATGCACCATGCCGCAACCGGCAATTTCCAGCCAACGGCCTTTCAGCGCGCCGCTCATAAAAGCGACGTCGATTTCGGCCGACGGCTCGGTAAACGGGAAGAAGGAAGGACGGAAACGGACTACCAGATCGTCGGTCTCGAAGAAACTCTTCAGGAAATCGGCAATGACCCCCTTGAGGTCGGCAAACGAAACGCCCTCACCGACCCACAAGCCTTCGACCTGATTGAACATCGGCGAATGCGTCGCATCGGAATCGACACGATAGACGCGGCCCGGCGCGATGATTCTGATTTCGGGCATTTTTTCCAGTTGACCGTAGCGTTCGACGTGCGCCTTCATGTAACGCGCCTGGATCGGGCTGGTATGGGTACGCAGCAGCACCTTGTCGGCTACCGTGCCGTCCGGGTTCTGCAGGTAAAAGGTGTCGTGCATCGAACGCGCCGGGTGATCCTCGGGCGTGTTCATGGCCGTGAAATTGAAAAAGTCTTCCTCGATTTCGGGGCCATCGGCCACTTCGAAACCGATGGAGCGGAACAGCGCCTCAATGCGTTCGAGCGTGCGGGTTACCGGGTGCAGGCCACCGCGCGCTTCGGCGCGTCCGGGTAGCGTGACATCCAGCGCCTCTTCCGCCAGGCGCGCCTCGAGCGCTGCCTTGCGAATGGCTTCGCGACGCTCGTTGAGCGCTGCTTCAACAGCCGTCTTGGCAACGTTGATTGCGGCACCGGCAGTTTTCTTCTCTTCCGGCGGCAATTTGCCCAGCCCCTTGAGAAGTTCGGTGATCTGCCCGCTCTTGCCGAGGAAACGGGCTTTTACCTGTTCCAGCGCATCGGGGTCAGAAATGGCAGCAAAAGCCGATTGGGCTTCGCTAACGATTTGATCGAGATTGTCCATAGACGTCCACCAACAAAACCACCAACAAACCGCACGTTTCAGTGAAGACTCATGCCGGCGTAGCCAACGTGAAGCTGCAAAGCGGCGGCCGAAACTAAAAAAGGAGGCTTTCGCCTCCTTTTTTTAATTACGCTTTCGCTCAGGCGCCGAGCTGTGCTTTGGCCTGGGCGGCCAGAGCGGCAAAAGCCGGCTGATCGAAAACGGCCAGATCGGCCAGGACCTTGCGGTCGACTTCGATGTTGGCCTTCTTCAGACCGTTCATGAAGGTGCTGTACTTCATGCCCAGCTCACGAGCGGCGGCATTGATACGGGCGATCCACAGGGAACGGAACTGACGTTTGCGTTGACGACGGTCACGGTACTGGTATTGACCGGCCTTCATCACCGCCTGTTTGGCAATGCGATATACGTTCTTGCGACGACCGCGGTAACCCTTGGCCTGAACAAGAATTTTCTTGTGACGCGCGCGCGCTGTTACACCACGTTTAACTCTAGGCATCGTCTATCTCCTTATGCGTAGGGCATCATGGCGCGGACGGATGCTGAATCGCGCGCGTTAACTTCAACTGAACCGCGCAGATGGCGTTTCACCTTGGTCGTCTTCTTGGTCAGGATGTGACGCTTGAAGGCTTGGCCGCGCTTGATGGAACCACCAGCGCGAACTGAGAAACGCTTTTTGGCGCTGCTCTTGGTCTTCATTTTGGGCATTTAATGCTCCTTAATGACATGCCGTCAGGTGGTTCCCACTACGGAAACGCTTCAACTACCCGAAAGCACTTCTTTTAGTTGCTAGTCATTAGTTACTAGTTTTTAGCTAGAAACCAGCGACTCATAACTCGCAACTTGCTGCTACTTCTTTTTGGCCGGCCCGATGATCATGATCATCTGACGACCTTCCATCTTCGGCATCTGCTCGACTGCACCTACTTCGTCGAGGTCTGCCTTGATCCGTTCCAGCTGGCGCATGCCGAATTCCTGGTGCGCCATTTCGCGGCCCCGGAAGCGCAGGGTCACTTTGACCTTGTCGCCTTCTTCCAGGAAACGCGTCATGTTCCTGAGCTTGATCTGGTAATCGTTTTCGTCGGTGCCCGGGCGCAGCTTGATTTCCTTGACCTGCACCTGCTTCTGCTTCAACTTGGCTTCGTGAGCGCGCTTCTGTTCCTGGTACTTGAACTTGCCGTAGTCCATGATGCGGCAGACTGGCGGCTTCGCCGTCGGCGCGATCTCGACCAGATCGGCACCGGCTTCTTCAGCCATGTGCAAAGCCTCGCGAATGCTGACAATGCCTAGCTGTTCACCTTCTGCACCCTGGAGACGAATCTCCGGAACCGTAATTTCTTCGTTGAGGCGATGCGCCTTGTTCTGAGCTATGGTGAAACCCCCGAAAACAACAAAAATTAAGCCGTGCCACTCCGCGCAGCAACTTCGTTCTGAAGATGCCTGATCAGGTCATCAACGGACATTTGTCCGAGATCCTGACCACCGCGAGTACGCACGGCCACCAGTCCGTCCGCTTTTTCCTTATCGCCCACAACGAGCTGATAAGGCAGCCGGTTCAAGCTATGTTCCCGAATTTTATAGGTAATTTTCTCGTTACGCAAATCCGACTCGGCCCGGAAGCCTGCCTGATGCAGCTTTTGCGCAACATCCGCGGCGTAATCGGCCTGCTTTTCGGAAATATTCAGGACAACCGCCTGAACCGGCGCCAGCCAAAGCGGCAGGGCACCTGAGAAGTTTTCGATCAGAATGCCGATGAAGCGCTCAAGCGAACCAAGGATTGCCCGGTGTAGCATGACCGGGACCTTGCGCGTGTCGTCGGCACCAACATATTCGGCGCCGAGACGGCCCGGCATCGAGAAGTCAACCTGCATGGTTCCGCACTGCCACGAGCGACCGATGGCATCCCGGATGTGGAATTCGATCTTCGGACCATAGAACGCGCCCTCGCCCGGCAGTTCGGTCCATTCCAGACCGGAAGCCCGCAAGCCCTGACGCAACGCATCCTCAGCCTTGTCCCAGACTTCGTCTGAGCCGACGCGACTCTCCGGGCGCAGAGCCAGTTTGACGGCCACGTCATTGAAGCCGAAATCAGCATAAACCTTCTTGACCAGCGCATTGAAGGCCGTCACTTCGGACTCGATCTGGTCTTCAGTACAGAAGATGTGACCATCGTCCTGCACAAAGCCGCGCACGCGCATCAAGCCGTGCAGCGCACCTGCCGGTTCGTTGCGATGACAGGAACCAAACTCGCCGTAACGCAGCGGCAGCTCGCGGTAAGAGCGCAAGCCAGCGTTGAAAACCTGGACATGCCCTGGACAGTTCATCGGCTTGACCGCGTAATCGCGATTTTCCGACGAGGTCGTGAACATATTGTCCTTGTAATGTTCCCAATGGCCCGACTTTTCCCAGAGGGCCTTGTCGAGAATCTGCGGGCAGCGGACTTCCTGGTAACCGTTATTGCGGTAAACGGCGCGCATGTAGCTTTCAATTTCCTGCCAGATCGCCCAGCCCTTCGGGTGCCAGAAAACCAGACCCGGTGCTTCGTCCTGCATGTGGAACAGGTCGAATTGCTTGCCGAGGCGGCGGTGATCGCGCTTTTCAGCCTCTTCCAGCATGTGCAGGTAGGCATCGAGGTCTTCCTTCTTGGCCCAAGCCGTGCCGTAGATGCGCTGCAGCTGTTCGTTACGATGGTCGCCACGCCAGTAGGCACCGGCCACCTTCATGAGCTTGAAAACCTTGAGCTTGGCCGTCGTCGGCACATGCGGGCCACGGCAAAGGTCAATGAAGTCGCCTTCGCGATAGAGCGAAACCTGCTGATCGGCCGGAATGGCACCGATCAGTTCAGCCTTGTATTTCTCGCCAAGATCGAGGAAGAACTTGACCGCATCGTCACGCGCCCAGACTTCACGCGTTACCGGAATATCCTTTTTGGCCAGTTCGGCCATACGCTTTTCGATGGCGAGCAAATCTTCCGGGGTAAACGGACGCTTGTAGGCGAAGTCGTAGTAGAAGCCGTTTTCGATGACCGGACCGATGGTGACCTGTGCATCCGGAAACAGCTCCTTGACAGCAAAGGCCAGCAGGTGGGCGGTCGAATGGCGGATCAGCTCCAAGCCTTCGGGATCGCGCTCGGTGATGATGGCCAAATCGACGTTTTTTTCGATCAGATACGAGGTATCGACCAGATTGCCATCGACTTTGCCGCCCAGCGCGGCGCGAGCCAGACCGGCGCCGATGCTGGCCGCCACTTCGGCGATTGTTACCGGCTGTTCAAAAGAGCGGATGGAACCATCAGGCAGTTTGATATCAGGCATGGCAAATATCCAGGCGAAAAAAAAGTGCGGGTGTGAGCCGCACTTTTTTGGTCAAACGAAGGCTGACTCGATTAGCGTTTCTGAACTGCAGTGCTAGTTCGGAAAATCATCAATTCAGCTCCGTCAGGAATTTTGGTAGGCGGTATTGGAATCGAACCAACGACCTCCACGATGTCAACGTGGCGCTCTAACCAACTGAGCTAACCGCCTAAAGAAGCGCGCATTTTACAGACGTAAACGCCGATGTCAACAGCCCTTCGCGATTTTTTGAGAAGCCAAGTACACTTGCCACTTATGCAACGGAGAAAGCCATGAACGAAGGCTGGATTATTCTCGGGATCTGTCTGATTGTTGTACTGGGGGGTGCCCTGCCGCTACTCCGCCCACCGCGCAATGACATGCCCCCGCCGCCACCCAAGGAAACCCTGCGCGACTGGCGCAGCGAAAAATAAGGACACTTTGTGGAATCCCGCATTACCGAACTCGAAATCAAGATCAGCTATACAGAAGACCTGGTCGAGGAATTGAATCGCCAGGTTTTCCGCCAGCAGGAGCAGATTGACCTCCTCTTCCGCGAAATCCGTGCCTTGCGCGAACAGGCACAAAATGCCCAGCCGCACGAACAGCGCAGCCTGCGCGACGAACTTCCGCCGCACTACTGAGCATGTCGGCTCAAGCTCCGGTTTCTGTTCTCTACCACGCTGACTGCCTGGATGGATTTGGCGCCGCCTATGCTGCCTGGCACCATTTCGGCGATGCGGCCACCTATCGACCGATGCATCATGGCGAGTCTTGGGCGCTGGCCGACATAGCCGGCCATGCTGTTTTTATCCTTGATTTCTCGTTTCCGCCTGAATTTCTCGAAACGATGGCCGCCATCGCCTCCTCGGTCACCCAGATTGACCATCATGTTTCGGCGCTGAAGGCGTGGGGCGACAAGTTGCAAGCGGGCGAAAACGGCCAGCGCAGTTACCAGCACCCAACGCTAGCCCTGCGCGTCATGTTCGACCTGGATAAATCGGGTGCCCGGCTGGCGTGGGAGCATTTTCAACCTGACACGCCAACACCGCTGACGCTCCGGCACATCGAAGAGCAGGACATGTGGCGTTTTACCCCAGGCACGCGTCCGTTCTGCCGCGCCTTGCGCCTGCTGCCTTTCGACTTCCCCGTCTGGCATCAGCTGTTGCTCGACACGCCGAACGAACGCGCCCCTCGTTATCTCGAGATGCTCACCCAAGGGGGAGCCATCGAGCAGTTTTATCAGCAGGAAATCTCGCGGTTGGCGCAGAGCGCACTGCGCATGCCGGCCCAACTGCGCGGCGAACCAGTCGATGCGTTGCAGGCTCAGCGCCACGGTCAAGCGATTATTACCGATGATGACCTGGCCTGGCTCGCCGCTCCCGGCATCGCCATCAACGCCAATGCGCTGTTCGCCTCGGAACTGGGCAACTCGCTGGCCGAGCAAAGCGGCAGCTTCGGTCTGATCTGGCAACTGTCGGGGGATGGCGAGGTAAAGGCTTCGCTGCGTTCGAAAGGGAAAGCCCTCGATGTTTCAGTGATCGCCACGCGTTACGGTGGCGGCGGCCATCCGAATGCGGCCGGCTTCCGGATGCCAGCCGAACAATTTTTCAGCGAAGTGCTGAAAATGGTGCCCAGGAAGGGACTCGAACCCCCACACCTTTCGGCGCCAGAACCTAAATCTGGTGCGTCTACCAATTTCGCCACCTGGGCAGGCGGGGCGAATTCTAGCACCGACTGAGCCGCAATCTCCAGAGCAGACCACGATGTCCGTTGATCATTACGAAAACTTTCCTGTTGCTTCGCTGCTCGTGCCAGCCAAACTGCGCCGCCCGATTGAAGTAATTTACCGCTTTGCCCGCAGCGCTGACGACATTGCCGACGAGGGCGACGCTTCGCCTGACGAGCGCCTGGCCGGGCTGAACGCTTACCGTGCCAAACTGGATCGCATCGCAGCCGGCAGCGTGCCGCAGACGCCGCTGTTCGTCGCCTTGGCCGATGTCATCGCCAAGCACGAACTGCCGATCCAGCTCTTCCGCGACCTGCTCGATGCCTTCGCGCAGGATGTCGTCAAAACGCGCTACGTTGATTACCCGGAACTGCTCGACTACTGCCGCCGTTCGGCCAATCCGGTTGGCCGGCTGGTCCTGCATCTTTTCGGCCGCACCGAGCCGGAACACCTCGAACAATCCGACTGCATTTGCACCGCCTTGCAGCTAATCAACTTTTGGCAGGATGTTGCGGTCGACTGGAAAAAAGAGCGCATTTACATACCGCTGACCGACTTCCCGCACTTCCGCCTCAGTGAAGACGACATCGCCCACGGCCGTTGGTCGGCCAACTGGGCGGCGCTCATGGATTTCGAGATCGACCGGGCGATGGCGCTCATGAAGCGCGGCGCCCCGCTCGTCCATGCCCTGCCCGGCCGGCTCGGCTGGGAAATCCGGCTGACCATGCAGGGCGGGTTGCGCATTCTTGAACGCATCCGGCAGGTGCGCGGCGATGTTTTCACGCGCCGGCCGAAGCTCGGCAAATGGGACTGGCTCGTTCTGGCTGGTCGATCCATTAGAATGTGACCCCATGAATCCAGACCAATACTGCCAGGAGAAGTGCGCCAAAAGCGGCTCCTCCTTCTACTACAGCTTCCTGTTCCTACCCTTGCCACGCCGGCGCGCCATCATGGCGCTCTACGCCTTCTGCCGCGAAGTCGATGATGTCGTCGATGAATGCAACGACGTTGCCATCGCCTCGACCAAGCTCGCCTGGTGGCGCCAGGAAATCGAACGCGTCGCCGAAGGCCAGCCGCAGCATCCGGTCGGACAGGCACTGGCCGGGCTCGACAAGAGCATCAATTTGCCGAAAGAGCAGTTGCTCGAAATCATCGATGGCATGGAGATGGACCTCACGCAGTCGCGCTTTCTCGACTTCAAGGGCCTGTCGCTCTACTGCTACCGGGTGGCCAGCGTCGTCGGTCTGCTCGCCGCTGAAATCTTCGGCTACACCGACCGCCAGACGCAAAAATACGCCCACGATCTGGGCATGGCTTTCCAGCTCACCAACATCATTCGCGACATTGGCGAGGATGCCCGACGCGGCCGGATCTACATTCCGATGGACGAACTCAAGCAGTTCAACGTGCCGGCTGCCGACATCCTGAACGGCAAGTATTCGGACAACTTCACGGCCCTCATGCAATTCCAGTACGAGCGCGCCGAGAAGTACTACGAGCAGGCTTTTGCCCAATTGCCGGCCGTCGACCGCAAGAGTCAGCGCCCCGGCCTGATCATGGCGGCGATCTATCGCACGGTGCTCGACGAAATCAAGCGCGAGAATTTCCAGGTACTTCACCAGCGCATTTCGCTGCCGCCGACGCGCAAGCTGTGGCTGGCCGCCAAGACCTGGATCAAGGGCTGATCCCTTGAAAATTGCCGTCATCGGTGGCGGCTGGGCGGGTATTGCCGCCGCTGTCGAACTGACCGCAGCCGGCGCTCAAACCACGCTATTCGAAGCCGGCCGCGTGCTCGGCGGCCGGGCGCGGGGCGTCGAGATTGATGGCCGCCAACTCGACAACGGCCAGCACATCCTGCTCGGTGCCTACCGCGACACGCTGGCACTGATGCGCCAGGTCGGCGCCGATCCCGATCAACTCTTCGACCGCCGCCCATTGCAGGTCATCGACAACACCGGCTTTCGCCTCGCCCTGCCCCGCCTGCCGGCGCCACTCAATGTTGCTTGGGGCCTGCTCAGCGCCAGCGGCGTCGGCATCGGGGAAAAGCTGCGAACGGCGCTCTGGATGGATGGCATCAAGCGCCGGGGTTTCAAATTGCCCGGCGAAACGACAGTGGCCGAATGGCTGGACGCCGCTGGCCAAACCGGCGCGCTGCGCCGCCACCTCTGGGAACCGCTCTGCCTCGCCGCTCTCAACCTGCCGGCCGAGCGCGCTTCGGCACAGTTGTTCGCCAATGTTCTGCGTGACAGCCTGGGCAGTTCGCGCCGCGAAGATACCGATCTGCTGCTGCCTCGCGTCGATCTCGGCCGACTGCTGCCGGAACCGGCCGGACAATGGCTGCAGGCGCACGGCGCGCAAATCCGGCTGGGCGCCCGTGTCAGTCAGATCACGGAAGCTGAAAACGGCATCGCCATTGACGGCGAAGCCTTCGCCGCCGCCATCATCGCCACCGCGCCGCAGCATGTCGGCGCCCTATGGCCGGCGGCGGCCACGGATTACGCCTACGAGCCGATTGCTACGGTCTACCGGAATTTTGTGCCAAAAATGAAATCGCCTTTCCCGCTCAGCAACCACCTCGGTGGCCATTGCCAGTGGGTTGTTGACCGTGGTCAAGCTGTGCTGGCATGCGTCTTGAGCGGACACGGCGACTGGGAAAAACTCGACGACGCTGCACTGGCCGCCGCCCTCGACGAAGAACTCGGGCTGGCAACCCCGACCGGCTGGCACAAGGTCATCCGCGAAAAACGCGCCACTTTCTCGGCCGTTCCCGGCTTGCATCGCCCGGATTTCAAAACCTCGAATCCGCGCCTTTTCCTGGCCGGCGACTACACCTGGGCCGACTACCCGGCGACGCTCGAAGGCGCCGTGCGCAGCGGATTGCGGGCGGCACGCCAGGTCGTCAGGGGCTGACGTCGGGGCGATCCGCGATCCTCACGGTCAACCGGAAATAAGAGCCAAAATCAAAAAGAAGCAGCACAGATTTTCAGGGCGCGAATCGCCCAAGCGCGGCAAAGGATTCGACCAAACCCAAGGTCGCCGCCCGCATGGCCGGGGCGTAAGGATCGTGGCCGACGCCCTCGACCAGGCTGCACCCGGCATTCGGCAGTTTGGCCAGCAACGCGGCCGTCGCTCTGGCCGGACAAACGTCGTCAGCCAGGCCCTGCAGAATGTGAATCGGCGCCGCCAGCGCGGCGATACGCTCGGCGGCCGCCAGCACGCCCCCTTCCGCAATGAAGCAGGCGTGGTGGAAATAGTGCAATTGCAGGCGATAGCGCGCCTGCAACACATCGATCTCGGCCAGACTCAAGGCGCGGCTCGGCGTCCCGGCCAGGGCGCATTCCCAGACATGCCAGGCGCTAACGTGGGCGGCTGATGGTGACTGGAAGCACGCTTCCAGCCAGCGCAGCATGGCGCCCGGTACTTCCGGCGCACCGAGCGCCGCCCAGCCTTGCCACGCTTCGGGATGGTGCTGGCGGGCGCCGCCAAAGAACCAGTCGAGATCAGTCGCCCGCGCCAGGAAAGGGTTGCGCAGCAGCAGGCCACTGAGTTGCCCGGGATGCGCCGCTGCATACAAAATACCGAGCGTGGCGCCCCACGAACCGCCCATGACCAGCCAGCGGTCAATTCCCAGATGCCGGCGCAAAACCTCGATGTCGTCGATCAGCGCCGGCGTCGTGTTTTCATCGCAGCCACCGGCCGGCCGGCTTTTACCGGCGCCGCGCTGGTCGAGCAGGATGGCGCGATACACAGCGGGATCGAAGAAACCGGCCATCAGCGGCGAACAGCCGGAACCGGGGCCGCCGTGCAGGATCAGAACCGGGATCCCGGTCGGCACGCCACGCTGCTCATAGTAAAGACGATGGCCGCCGGAGACCGGCAGCAGGCCGCAATCGAACGGCGGCGACGGGGAATGCAAAGCGGAGGAGGCGGCAGACATGCCGGCCATTCTAATCATCACCAACGGCCGTCAAACGGGCGTGACCCGAATCTCATGAAAATCATGAGGGCGAATTCATGAATCCAGCGGGGCGCCAAGTCGGCCCCCTTGCGATAGTTCAATCCAGTCCGCCGTTTCACTGAATACGGCGGACAACCGGTGGCAGACGCCGCCGGACGTTCAATCCATAACGGAGACTATCGAAATGAAATGGGAAACCCCGACCGCTTGTGACTTCCGCTTCGGCTTCGAAATCACGATGTACATCGCCGCCCGCTAAGGGATGCGCCGTCATCGCGGCTTTGGCCGGGATGACGGTTCCAAAAACAATCATGAAACTCATCATTCTCGGCGCCTCCGCCGGTGGCGGCTTCCCGCAGTGGAACTGCAATTGCCGCAATTGCGCCGGCCTGCGCGACGGCAGCGTCCGCGCCAAACCGCGCACCCAGTCATCGATCTGCGTCGGCACCGACGACGGCCACGACTGGGCCCTGCTCAATGCCTCGCCCGACGTCCTGCAACAGATCAAGGCCACCCCCGAACTGCAGCCCAACCGCGCCCTGCGCGACACCGGCATCGGCGGCATCCTCCTCGTTGACGGCCAGATCGACCACGCCACCGGCCTCTTCATGCTGCGCGAGCAGAAGGCCAAGATGCCCTTGTGGTGTGCCGAGCCGGTCTACGAAGACCTGACCACCGGCAACCCGGTGCTCAAGGTGCTGGAACACTATTGCGGCGTCGACCGCCACGACATCCCGCTCGACGGCACGCCCTTCGCCATGCCCAAGGTGGCCGGCCTCGAATTCTCCGTGCTGCCGCTGTCCAGCAAGGCGGCGCCCTACTCGCCGCATCGCGAGGCCTCGGTGGACGGCGACAACGTCGGCGTCAGCATCACTGACCAGCGCAGCGGCCGCAAACTTTTCTACGCCCCCGGCCTCGGCGCCCGCACGCCGGAAGTCTTCGCCCGCATGGTCGAAGCCGATTGCGTGATGGTCGACGGCACCTTCTGGACGGACGACGAAATGATCGTCGCCGGCCTGTCCACCAAGACCGCCCGCGACATCGGCCACCTGCCGCAATCCGGCCCCGGCGGCATGATGGACTGGCTGGATGAGCTGCCGAAACACGTGCGCAAGATCCTCATCCACATCAACAACACCAATCCCATCCTCGACGAAAACTCGCCGCAGCGGGCCGAACTGACCCGGCGCGGCATCGAAGTCGCCGAAGACGGCACCCGCATCACCATCTAACAAAGAGAGACAGCCATGATCCGAGCCGACATCCTTGCCGAATCCCACGACGCCGACGACGGCCGCCCGGCCTGGAGCCGCGAAGAGTTCGAAGCCCAGCTGCGCGAAAACGGCAAGGCCTACCACATCCACCATCCGTTCAACGTCATGCTCAACACCGGCCACGCCACGCCCGAGCAGATTCGCGGCTGGGTGGCCAACCGTTACTACTACCAGATCGCCATTCCGGTGAAGGATGCGGCGATCATGGCCAACTGCCCGGACCGCGAAGTGCGTCGCGGCTGGGTGCAGCGCATTCTCGACCATGACGGTTTCGAATACGGCCTGCCGAATGGCGAAAAAATGGTCGACGCCGGCGGCATCGAAGCCTGGATACGCCTCGGTGAAGCCGTCGGCCTGACCCGCGAGGAAATCGTCGACCTGCGCCACGTCCTGCCCGGTGTCCGCTTCGCCGTCGACGCTTACATCAACTTCGCCCGTCGCGCCCCGTGGCAAGAGGCCGTCTGCTCGTCGCTAACCGAACTGTTCGCCCCGGTCATCCACCTGCAGCGCCTGGCCACCTGGCCCGGCCACTACCCGTGGATCGAATCGTCCGGCCTGCAGTATTTCCGCAACCGCACCAGCCAGGCGCCGCGCGACGTGATCCAGGGGCTCAATGTCACGCTCGACTACTTCCGCACCCGCGCCATGCAGGAACGCGCCGTGCAGATTCTCAAGTTCAAGCTCGACATCCTGTGGTCGATGAATGATGTCATGGGCCAGCACTACGGCACCAATGGTGTCACCGCCGAACGGAAAGTCGCCTGATGGACGGTACGCCGCGCCTCGGCCACGGCTTCCGCTTTCAGTGGGAGCCGGCACAGGAATGCCATGTGCTGCTCTACCCGGAAGGCATGATCAAGCTCAACCAGAGCGGCGGCGAAATCCTCTCCCGCTGCGACGGCCAGCGCGACATCGCGGCCATCGTCGCCGATCTTGAAGCCGCCTTTTCCGCCAGCGGCTTGCGCGGCGACGTCGAGGCCTTTCTCGCCATGGCCATCGAAAAACGCTGGCTGCGCCTCGACACCGGAGCCAAGGCATGAACGCCCCGGCCAAAATCGGCCCGCCGATGTGGCTGCTGGCCGAAGTCACCTACCGCTGCCCGCTGCATTGCGTGTTCTGCTACAACCCGGTCGACTTCGCCAAACACGAAGTCGAACTGAGCACCGATGACTGGCTGCGCGTGCTGCGCGAAGGGCGCGAACTCGGCGCCGTGCAATGTGGTTTTTCCGGCGGCGAACCGCTGCTCCGCGACGATCTCGAGATACTCATCGGCGAAGCCCGCCAGCTCGGCTACTACACCAACCTGATCACCTCCGGCGTCGGCCTCACCGAAGCCCGCCTCGACGCCTTCAAGGCGGCCGGCCTCGATCACATCCAGCTCTCGTTCCAGGATTCGACCAAAGAGATCAACGATTTCCTGACCCACACCCGCACCTTCGACCTCAAGCAAAAGGTCGGCGAAATGATCAAGGCGCGCGGCTGGCCGATGGTCATGAACGTCGTCATCCATCGCCTCAACATCGACCACATCGGCCGCATCATCGAAATGGCCGACGCCCTCGGCGCCGAATACCTCGAACTGGCCAACGCCCAGTATTACTCGTGGGCACTGCTCAACCGCGACCAGCTCATGCCGTCACGCGAGCAACTACGCCGCGCCGAAGCCATCACCGACGAGTGGAAGGCCAAACTCGCCGAGCGCATGCGCATCCTCTTCGTCGTCCCCGACTACCACGAAGGCAAGCCGAAGAAATGCATGAATGGCTGGGGCAACGTTTTCCTGACCGTGACACCGGACGGTACGGCCCTGCCCTGCCACACCGCCCGCATGCTGCCCGGCCTTGAATTTCCCAACGTCCGCGACAGCAGCCTGCACGACATCTGGCACGAATCCGAAGGCTTCAACCATTACCGCGGCACCGGCTGGATGAAACAGCCCTGCCGCGACTGCGACAAAAAAGAAGAAGACCTCGGCGGCTGCCGCTGCCAGGCCTACCTGCTCGCCGGCGACGCCGACGCCGCCGACCCCGTCTGCCCGAAAAGCCCGCACCACGACATCGTCACCGCCGCGCTGGAAAACGCCGAAAACCCGACACGCCAGGCACAACCACTGATTTTCCGTGATCCCAAGGAAAGCCGGCGGCTGAGCGAAACAGAAGCGCCATCACCGACCGCCTGACAAGTCTCACAGCCATTCCCACGGTGAACCGGAAAAAAATGGCGAAATTCGAAATGGCTATTTTTCGGATTGCGACCGTGAGGGCGTATTTGTCACCCAAAGCCAGTGCTTTGGCGGACTCGCAAGGGTGAGAAATAAAGACTGCTTCGTGCCCGAAGCGGTCAAAGCATCACTTTGCAAACTGCAGTCCAACCCCCAAGAAAAGCATGGCAAAAAAACTGAGTGATGTAGTCTTTGACTCCCAATCACTCATACGAAGCATCCGCGTCATTACAACCAAGTAGCCACCCTTTATCGTCTTGATTTGATATTGCGACCATGCCGCCAAAACAAGATGGACAAGAACAGATAAAGAAAACATGACAAACACGATAAACGAGTCGAGATATTGAGTTGATGCGGCAACAGCTATCGCTATTGCTGCGAGCAAAAGAAGGTCACCTATGATGCTTTTCACGATATGAAAACTACGACTTCCGTTGAAAGGGGGTGGCTAAATCATATCGCATATCGACAGACGGCTTCTGGCCGAAAGTTCTCCCCCATCCTTTCAGATTCACCCAACATTCAGCAGCGCCTTGGCCGCCTCGATCCGCAAGCCGAGCGGCACGCTGGCGTCGTTCATCACGGCCATCAGAAACTCCCGCGGTTCGCTGTAGCCGCCGCCGATGGTGGCATGCGGTGTCCCCTCTGCCGGCCCCTGATCTGCCGGCGAAGGGGTGGTCAATGCCGCCAGGGCACGCGCCAGATCGGCTGGCTCAATGGGCGTGATGGCGGCTAGTTGGTCGGCCTGGCGGTCGGGGTTGGGTTCGAAATCGAGGCCGCCTTCGTCGGCGAACATGGCGCCCATGGTCGGGTCGATGAAGGTTGACCAGCGACCGCTGTCGGCCGAGAGCCCTGGGATGCGGCGCGCGTGTTCGGGCCCGCCTGGTGTGGGCAGCAGGGCCAGATCGTGGTCGGCGATGTCGCCGAGGTATTGACGGCGCAGGACGGCGAGAAAACGGGCGGCGGTTTCGGGTGCTATTGGCTCGGCGAGCGGTAGCCATAGCTGAAAGCCGGCCTTGCCGTCCACCGCAACGGCGGGCAGCGGCAGGCCGAGGGTTTCCTGCAGGCCTTCGAGCAACGCGGCCACGACCGGCCAGTCGCGCGAGCGGGCGAAGCCGACGACGAGCGTCGCCACCCGGCCGTTGCCATCCAGCAGCGCTACCTCTTTCGTCACTGCATCCGGCACACGGAACAATCGTTCCAGTTCGCTTTGCAAACGCGTCATCTCTGCCCCATTCGAATCGATTCCTACGGTCAACCGGGAAAAACGCCTGAATTTTAAATGGCAACCTCCCGATTTCATGTTGCCGCGATAAAGCAATGTCTCACGCTTGAGCGGCATCATTGCCGATGGCGTTGGCGCAGCGCAGAATGGGCTGGCATCCCTCCTGAGAAATCCCCAATGAAACCGGCGCTCATTCGAAAACCGTCTGCTGGTGCACATGCCGCTGCCGCCTTGGCTGACCAGGCCGGCGATGGCGAATTTTCGTGGGCGGTTGTCGGCCGCGAATTGGGCGTTGCGCCGGACGGCGAGATCAACATTGCCCAGTTGGCAGTGGACCGCCACGCCCATTCGGCCCATGCCGAGAAAACCGCCTTCCGCTTTCTGGGCGCCGACGGCAGCGCCCGCGACGTCAGCTATCGCGAACTCGCCGGGCTGACTGATCGTTTCGGCAATGCGCTCAAGTCGTTGGGCGTGGAGAAAGGTGATTGCGTTTTCGTGCTCTGCGGGCGCATCTGCGAGCTTTACGTCGCGGTCCTCGGTGCGCTCAAGATCGGCGCTGTCGTCTCGCCGCTTTTCCAGTCCTTCGGCCCCGAACCGATTCGCAGCCGCATCGCTCAGGCGGCCGGCAAGGTGCTAGTCACCACGGCCAGCGCCTATCAGCGCAAGGTCGCGGCACTTCGCCCGCAGCTCCCCTCGCTCCAGCATGTGCTGCTGGTCGATGACCTCGGCACCGGCGTATTTGCGGATACGCTGGACCTGCACGCCCTGCTCCGCGCCACCCCCGACACCCCGGCGCTGGTGCCGACCGTCGCAGAAGACCCGGCCCTGCTGCATTTCACCAGCGGCACGACCGGCCTGCCGAAGGGGGCCATCCACGTCCATGGCGCCGTGCTGACGCACTACGCCACGGCGCGGACTGCGCTCGATCTGCAGCCGGACGACGTGTTCTGGTGCACGGCTGATCCGGGCTGGGTGACCGGCACTTCGTACGGCATCATCGCCCCGTTGGTCCTGGGCGTGACCTGCATCGTCGATGAGGCCGACTTCGACCCGCTGCGCTGGATTCACATTCTCCAAAACGAGCGGGTCAATGTCTGGTATACGGCGCCGACGGCGATCCGGCTGCTCATGAGGGCCGGGCCGGAGCTGTTTGCCGGCCACCGTTTTCCCGACTTGCGCTTCGTCGCCAGTGTCGGCGAGGCACTCAACCCGGAAGCGGTGTGCTGGGGTCTCGAAGCCCTCGGCCGGCCGATCCACGACAACTGGTGGCAGAGCGAAACCGGCGGCATCATGATCGCCAACACCGCCGCGCTGGACATCAAGCCCGGCTCGATGGGCCGCCCGCTGCCGGGCATTGCCGCCCATGTCGTTCGCCACCAGGCGGGCGAACCGGTCACGGTGATCGAGGCGCCCGACACGGTCGGCGAACTGGCGCTGAAAACCGGCTGGCCATCGATGTTTCGCGGCTATCTGAACCAAGCTGAGCGTTACCGCGAGTGCTTTGCCGGCACTCTCTACCTGACCGGCGATCTGGTGCGGCGCGATGCCGACGGCTACTTCTGGTTCGTCGGCCGCAGCGACGATGTGATCAAGTCGTCCGGCCATCTGATCGGCTCGTTCGAGGTGGAGAGCGTGTTGATGGAACACCCGGCGGTGGCCGAGGCGGGCGTCATCGGCAAGCCGGATGCGCTGGCCGGCGAGGTGATCAAGGCCTTCGTCGTCCTCAAGCTGCACATCGCGCCGAGCGAAGAGCTGCGCCTCGAATTGATGGGCCACGCCCGTCGGCGCCTCGGGGCAGCCGTAGCGCCGAAGGAAATTGCATTCGCGCCATCGCTGCCACATACTCGAAGTGGAAAAATCATGCGCCGGCTCCTCAAGGCAAGGGAACTCGGACTGCCCGAAGGCGACAGTTCGACGCTGGAACAAGCCGAGGCGCAGGGGGAGAAAAAATGAGTCAGCAACAAGAACAAATCCGCACGGCCGTGCTCGCCATCGTCAAGCGCCTGGCCCCGGAAATTGATCCAGCCAAGATCATCGCCGACAAGCCCCTGCGCACCCAGATCGATCTGGATTCGATGGACTGGCTCAACGTGCTGGCGAGCATCCACGAGAAGCTGGGCGTAGATATTCCCGAAACCGACTACGGCAAGGTCCAGACGCTGGACAGCATCGTCGCCTACCTGGCCGGAAAAATCCCCGCCGACTCGCTGGAGTAAGCCGTGGCCGACTATCCTGCCGAACTCGTCCGCAACCGCTTTCTGTTCGACGGCAGCCCGGTCACCATCCGCCCCATCCGCGCCGACGACAAGCCGCTGGAACAGGATTTCATCCACCATCTTTCCGCCGACTCGCGCTACAAGCGCTTCATGTCCACGCTCAACGAGCTGGCGCCCGGCAAGCTCAAATACCTGACCGAAATCGACTACGTCCGCCATCTGGCGCTGGTCGCCATCATCGAGCGCGACGGGCAGGATGTGGAGATCGGCGTCGCCCGCTACGTCGCCAACCCGAATGGCGACGATTGCGAATTCGCCATCGCCATCGACGACGCCTGGCAAGGCAGCGGCGTCGCCGGCATCCTGATGCTGACGCTGATTGACGCCGCCCGGGCGCGCGGCATGAAAAAGATGGAAGCCTTCATCCTTTCCTCCAACGACAAGATGATCAAATTCGCCCGCCAGCTCGGCTTCGACGTCCGCCGCGACCCGGACGATCCGGGGATGATGCACGCCGTGCGTTCGCTGTAATAACGGGCTTGACCGTCCGCATCTCAATCACCTTGGCAGCCACGACGAGCTATCACCCCGGGGCTTTCGTCACCCCATTCGGGGAAGCAAAAATCACGATGAGCAACTGCATCTGAGTGATTGGTAATCGTCGTCGGAGCATGACTCAATCAGTGTTCGCCAGGATCTATTGGCCCGAAAAGCTGTCCATAGCGCAAGGCTCACCAGAGGCGAGCGGTCGCGGCGATGGCAAATGGAGATTCGACAAGATGAACAAGCACTGGCACTGGCTCATCTGGGCCAACACTTTGCTGACCGGGGCGGCCCATGCCGAAGCGCCCCCTCAGCCAGGGTCGGCGGCACCGGCCTTTGTCCTGCCCGATGGCGACGGCAAGGCGCGTTCGCTTGCCGAGTGGCGCGGGAAATGGGTCGTGCTCTATTTTTATCCCAAGGACAAGACGCCCGGTTGCACGACGGAAGCGATCAATTTTCGCGACAAGCAGCCTGAATTCACCGCCTTGAATGCCCAGGTGGTGGGCGTTAGCGTCGATTCGGCCAATTCGCATCGGGATTTTGCCGAGGAGCAGCGTCTGCCATTTCCCCTGCTTTCAGACGAGAGCGGCCAGGTGTCGCAGCGCTTTGGCGCCTATGCCAACTGGGGCGTGATCCGGTACGCCAGGCGCTACACGTTTCTGATCGATCCGGATGGCCGGGTGGCCAGGTCCTACCTGCAGGTGGATGCGGGAAAACACGTCGGCGAGGTGATCGCCGACCTGAAATCGCTGACCGCGAAATAGCCTTGCTTGCAGGCCAAGGGGCGGCACTTCTGTAGCTTGCCGTTAAACACTGTGAGGCGGATGCAGTGCCTGATTGGCCGCCGCCCGACCGGCACCGGGGCCGCCCTTGTTGCCGGTCGGGCGAATCGACCGGCTTGCTACGGTCAACCGGGTTTACTACGTGAAACGTAAAAAGACGGCCAAAATCGAAATGATCCAGTCAGTCAATCACCCGGGCTGAGTGGCTCGCGTTCCGCCCCTCTCTAAACCAAAGTCTAATAGGCAATCCGGATCGGCTTGTCTAACCTCCCGGCGTGCCTTTGAGCCGCAGACAAGTGGTGCATCCGCCACGCTTCGACGGTCCTGGCGCGAAGTGATTCAAACACTGTCAGGCAAATCCCTCGGTTGGCAAGCGCCGACTGGCGTGATCGAAGCACAGAACGGGGTCAATGACCAAACCGGGGCCCCGATGCCGTGGAAAACGGGCCGGCTTGCCCGTTCTTGTATCCAGTCAATCATTCAATGAACGCAGCAAAGGGAGCGATGTTGATCGGTAGAAGTGATGGAATTTTCAGCGACGGACGGTGGTCGCTGAGGCAGCGGTTTTCCGTGGCGATTGGTACGGCAATTTTGGTCGCCCTGGTGACGATGTATGGCGTCCGGCTGATGGGGAAAGCGGCGACATTTCACTTTCTCGAACGTAACCACATGGAGCTGGCGCTGCGCATCGATGCTGCCTTGAGCCGCGTCGAGCAGGCGGCGCGAAACGCTGGCGATACGCACATTGATACGATTTCCAGGCAACTGGGCGAGGCGCGCCAGCTGGCGGTGCGGGCCGACAACGAAGTCTTCGGTTTTGAGCAGCTACTCCTGCGCTTGCTGGGCTTTGGACCGCTGATCGATCTGCCGCAAAAGGACATCACTGACGTCGATGGCATGCTGGCGATTCTCGCGACTTTACCCACCCGGAGCGGCGCCATGCCGGTCGAACTGGCCCAGCAACTGCGCCCGGGAATGGACGCAATGATGGCCAACTCGATGGCCTTCGCCCCGCTGACGGCCGATGCCGCGAGCTTCATCAAGATTTCGGTTTTTTCGGTGTCGGCCTTCTGCTGCCTGCTCTTGGTGGCGACCGCCTTTGCCCTGCGCCGCCGCACCTTGGGTCCGCTTGCCATCGCCATCGAAGCAGCCCAACGGGTCGCCTCGGGCGACCTGACCGGACAGATGGAAGTGGTTGGGCGCGATGAGGCGGCGGCGCTGATGAACGCACTGCACAACATGAACGAGAGCCTGTCGCGGCTGGTGAATGATGCCCGGCAGGATTCGGGTCTGATCACCGAGAGCGCGAGTACAGTCCGCCAGCAGTCGGAAGCCGGTTCCGACAAGGTTCGCACCCAGAGCGACGCGGTCGCCGCCATTTCGAGCACCATTGAAGAGCTGGCGACGAGCATTGCCTCGGTCGCCGATCGCGCCGACGAAGTCCGCAACCTGTCCGATGAGAGCCTGGCAGTGAGCCGCGACGGCTGGCGGAACATGAAGCTGCTGAGCGCCAATATCGAGGAAATTCAGGGGGCCGTTGAAGATATTCGGAAGACGACGGAAGCGTTCATGCGCAACACCGGTTCGATTTCCGCGCTGACCCAGCAGGTCAAGGCAATTGCCGAACAGACCAATCTGTTGGCGCTCAATGCGGCCATCGAAGCGGCGCGGGCCGGCGAGTCGGGCCGGGGCTTCGCCGTGGTCGCCGACGAGGTGCGAAAACTGGCCGAACAGTCCGGTCGTTCCGGTGCCGACATTGAAAACCTGACCAAGCTGCTGGCTGACAACTCCCAGTCGGTGGCCAAATCGGTCGATCGCGGCGTCAATACCCTGCAGCACAGCCAGGAAAACATGGCCAACACGCTTGCCGCCCTGCAAACGACCATCGCTCGCGTCGAGGCGGCGAGTCTCGGCGTCGACGAGATCAGCCTGTCGGTGAAGGAACAGGCTTCGGCCAGCAACGACATTGCCCGCAACATGGAAGAGATCACCACCGGCCTCGAAGCCACCTCGGCCAGTCTGGCCGTCAGCCTGGAAGCTTCGCGCGGGCTGAATCAGCTGGCCGAGCGACTCAAGCTGTCGGTGGGTTCGTTCAAGGTCTAGCGGTTTGCCGGTGTCGGCAACGTCTCACGGTCAACCGGAAATAACGACCAAAATTGAAATGTTCTAACCGAAAAAGCGGGCACATAAACAAGAAGGCCGGGGAAACCCGGCCTTCTTCATTTTTGCCTGTTTTTGACGGTTGACCGTAGCAATCAGCCCTTCTTGTGGCTGGCCAGTTGCGTCCAGGTGTCGACAACCGTATCCGGGTTCAGCGAGATGCTGCTGATGCCCTGATCCATGAGCCATTCGGCCAGATCGGGGTGGTCGGACGGGCCCTGGCCGCAGATGCCGATGTATTTGCCCATCTTGTTGGCGGCGGAGATGGCCATGGCCAGCAGCATCTTGACGGCCGGGTCGCGTTCGTCGAACAGGTTGGCGACGAGGCCGGAGTCACGGTCGAGGCCCAGCGTCAGCTGGGTCAGGTCGTTGGAGCCGATCGAGAAGCCGTCGAAGATCTTGAGGAAATCTTCGGCCAACAGGGCGTTGGACGGGATTTCGCACATCATGATCAGCTTGAGGTCGTTCTCGCCCTGCTTGAGGCCATGTTCGGCCAGCAGATCGACGACGCCCTGACCTTCGCCAACGGTGCGGACGAACGGCACCATCAGTTGCACGTTGGTCAGGCCCATTTCTTCGCGGACCTTCTTCATGGCGCGGCATTCCATCTCGAAACAGTCACGGAAGGACTGGGCGATGTAACGCGAGGCGCCGCGGAAGCCGAGCATCGGGTTTTCTTCTTCCGGCTCGTAGAGTTCGCCGCCGAGCAGCTTGCGGTACTCGTTGGACTTGAAATCGGACAAGCGGACGATGACCGGGTTCGGCCAGAAGGCGGCGGCGATGGTGGACACGCCTTCAACCAGCTTTTCGACGAAGAATTCCTTCGGCGAAGCGTAGCCGCGGGCGCGGCGCTTGATCTCGTCGCGCTTCGAAGCCGGCAGGCGCTCGACGTCGAGGATGGCCTTCGGGTGGATGCCGATGACGTTGTTGATGATGAACTCGACGCGGGCCAGACCGACGCCGGCGTTCGGCAACTGGGCGAATTCGAAGGCCAGTTCCGGATTGCCGACGTTCATCATGACCTTGACCGGGACGTCCGGCATGGCCGAGATATCGCGTGTCGTGATTTCGAAATCGAGGCTGCCGCGATAGACGTGGCCGGTGTCGCCTTCCGTGCAGCTAGCTGTCACGATTTCGCCTTCGGTCAGCGTTTCGGTGGCGTCGCCGCAACCGACGATGGCCGGGATGCCCAGTTCGCGGGCGATGATGGCGGCGTGGCAGGTGCGGCCGCCACGGTTGGTGACGATGGCCGAAGCGCGCTTCATGACCGGTTCCCAGTTCGGGTCGGTCATGTCGGCGACGAGCACGTCACCCGGCTTGACCTGGTCCATTTCCTTCGGATCCTTGACGATGCGGACCGGGCCGACACCGATCTTCTGGCCGATGGCGCGGCCGGAGGCGAGCACCTTGGAGAAGGACTTGAGCTTGAACTTTTCAACCTTGCCGGCGCCAGCCTGCGACTGCACTGTTTCCGGACGGGCTTGCAAAATGTACAGCTTGCCGTCGATACCGTCCTTGCCCCACTCGATGTCCATCGGGCGACCGTAGTGCTTTTCGATGATCATGGCGTAGCGGGCCAGCTCCATGACTTCTTCGTCATTGAGCGAGAACTGGTGACGCAGGGACTCCTCGACTTCCTCGGTGATCACGGACTTGCCGGCAACCTTTTCGGCCGAGAAGGTCATCTTGATCATCTTCGAGCCGAGGTTGCGACGCACGACAGCCTTCTTGCCGGCGGCCAGCATGGGCTTGTGCACGTAGAACTCGTCCGGATTGACGGCGCCCTGGACGACGGTTTCGCCGAGGCCATAGCTGGAGGTGACGAAGACAGCATCACGGAAACCGGATTCGGTGTCGAGCGTGAACATCACGCCGGCGGCACCCTTGTCGGAGCGAACCATGCGCTGGATACCAGCGGAAAGAGCGACGTCGGCATGGACGAAGCCCTTGTGCACGCGGTAGGAAATGGCGCGGTCGTTGTACAGCGAGGCGAAAACTTCCTTGATGGCGTGCAGGATGTTTTCCAGGCCGACGATGTTCAGGAAGGTTTCCTGCTGACCGGCGAAGGAAGCGTCCGGCAAGTCTTCGGCAGTGGCGGAGGAGCGCACGGCGAAGGACATGTCGGTCGTCGAATCGGCGACCAGGCGCTGATACTGCTCGGTGATGGCGATGGTCAGGTCCATCGGGAACGGGGTGTCCATGATCCACTGGCGGATCTCGGCGCCGGCCTTGACCAGTGCATTGACGTCGTCAACATCGAGGGCATCGAGCACGGCATTGATCTTGGCGTCGAGGCCGGATTGGGCGAGGAAATCGCGGTAAGCCTGCGCCGTGGTGGCAAAGCCGCCCGGAACGCGGACGCCGGTATCGGCCAGCTGGCTGATCATTTCGCCGAGCGAGGAATTCTTGCCGCCGACCTGGTCGACGTCGGTCATTCGGAGTTTTTCGAAGGGGATTACCAAGGCTTCCATTGCTGTGTCCTTTCGGGGTCGAATATAAAAAAGTTGAAAATCAGGAATTGGAGAAATCGGTGGAGAGTCGGCGTTCGGCCGTTTCCCGGCGCGCCACGGAACGCAGCGTCTGGGCCAGCGTTTCGCGGACAAAATCGATATGCGTCTCAGCCGCCGAACGCGCCGCCTGCGGCTTGCGCTCGCGGACAGCAGCATGAATCGCGGCGTGCTGGCTCATGAGCAGACGGCTGGCCGCCGGCACGGTTTTCAATTCGCCGAGGTTGAGGCGGATGTTGTCGTGCATCAGGCGCAGCAGGGCCGCCGAGAGATGGCCGAGCAGGACATTGTGCGAGGCATCGCCGACCGCTTGATGAAAGGCGATATCGGCCTCCGAACGTTGTTGCGTGTTGTCGCTTTCGAAAGCGGCCTGCAAGGTCTCGAAAGACTGGTCAAGGCGTTGCAAGTCGGCGTCAGTGGCCCGCTCGGCGGCCCATTCGGCAGCCTGGCCTTCGAGCATGCGACGAAATTCAAGCATGTCTTCGCGCAGGTTCGGGTAGTTGCCCATCATGTCCTGCCAGGGGTCGAAGAACGACGACTCCAGAGCATCGGTCACATAGGTCCCGCCCCCCTGCTTGCTTTGCACCAAACCTTTGGAGGCCAGTTTCTGAATGGCCTCGCGCAGCGACGGGCGCGACACGCCGAGCTCGGCCGCCAACTCGCGCTCGGGCGGCAGCCGGTCCCCGGCTTTCAGAGAACCTTCGAGGATGCGCCGCTCCAGCGTCGAAGCGACGGCATCGGAAATACGCGGAACCTGCACCTTGTTTGGCATTGGTAAGACCACATTGATTGGTAAGACCAGACAATTCTAACGAGCGTTTCCGCAAAGTGCAAGCCTAGGAATTTCCCTACATCGATTGACTAAGTATCGGTATTCACGTAAATTTTCGTATTATCAACTATTGGTCTTACCATTTGACCGTTAAATAATTCACAACGGAGACAAGATGACCCGAACGACAACCCCGCCCTCCCGCCCGCGCGACGTTTATTTTTTTGCCACCTGCGTCGTCGACCAGTTCTTTCCCGGCGCCGGGATGGATGCGATCACCCTGCTTGAACGCCAAGGCATCCGCGTGCATTTCCCGGAAGAACAGACTTGCTGCGGTCAACCGGCCTATACCAGCGGTTTTCCCGACGAAGCGCGCAAGGTGGCGGCGCATCAATTGACGCTCTTTCCGAACGACTGGCCGGTGGTCGTGCCGTCCGGTTCCTGTGCCGGGATGATGAAGCATCACTACCCGACACTCTTCGCCGCCGACCCGGTGCGCAAGGCCCAGGCCGACGCCCTCTCGGCACGCATTTATGAACTGACCGATTTTCTCGTCAATGTCCTCAACTTCCAGCCGGAAGACAAGGGCGGCGACTGCACGGTGGTGCTGCATACCTCGTGCTCGGCCCGGCGCGAAATGGGCGTGCACCTGACTGGGCGCCAACTGCTTGGCAGCCTTGGCAAAGTGACCGTGGCGCAGCAGGACCATGAATCGGAATGCTGCGGTTTCGGCGGCACCTTCTCGGTCAAGCAGCCCGAGATCTCCGGGGCGATGGTCGAAGACAAGGTCAAGGCCTTGAAGGCGACCGGCGCCGAACGTGTGGTTAGCGCCGACTGCGGCTGCCTCATGAACATCCTCGGCCACGCTGCCTGGAAGGATGAACAAGAGGGCCGGACGACGCCCAGCCTGCCAGGCGAACACATTGCCAGCTTCCTGCTGCGGAGGACTTCGAAATGAGCGCCCGTGAGCGAATTCTTTCCAAATTAAGGGCAAAAATGCCGTCGACCGTAGCAGAGCAGCCGGATGTCGCCGGCTGGTTCGCCACCCATCGCGTCGTCGAATCGGCGGCCGACAAGGCCAGCCGCTTCCGTGCCTGCATCGAACTGGCGCACGCCGAAGTGCACGCCGTGACCCCGGCCAACTGGCTGACCACCCTGCGCGAAATCTTGCGCGCCAAGGGTCTCGACCAGATTCTGGTGAGCGAGGAAACAACGCATGGCAGTGCCGTGCTCGATGAATTCCCGGCCCAAGGCATAGCCTGCCAGGTTTACGACATGGCCATCGAAGCCTGGAAAACCGAGATGTTCAACGCCACCCCGGCCAGCCTGACCGCCGCCCGTGCCGCCATCGCCGAGACTGGCACGCTGATCCTCTGGCCCGATGCCGCCGAGCCGCGGCTGATGTCGCTGGTCCCGCCCGTTCATTTCGTGTTGCTCGACGCCGGCAAAATCTACAACACCTTTTTCGAAGCCATGCAGGCCGAAGGCTGGGCCAATGGCCTGCCGACCAACTCGCTGCTCATCTCCGGCCCGTCGAAGACTGCCGACATCCAGCAAACGCTGGCCTACGGCGCACACGGCCCGAAGGAACTGGTTGTACTGATGCTGACGGAGGACGAACAATGAGCGAGCACATTCTGGAGTTCAAGCCGGCCGAAGGCTTCCGCGCCCGCTCCAAGGCCGTCGTCGACAATCCCTTCCTGCGCCAGAGTTTCCGCGGCGCCATGGATTTCCTGATGAGCAAGCGCGCCGCCCAGTTCCCCGATTCGGAGGAACTGGAAAGCCTGCGCACGTTGGGCGAAAGCATCCGCCAGTACAACCTCGCCAAGCTGCCGACCTTGCTGGTCCAACTGGAAGAAAACCTGAGCCGCAACGGCATCCAGGTCCATTGGGCAGAGACGCCGGACGAAGCCAACGCCATCATCCTCGGCATCTGCCATGCGCAGCACGCCAAGCTGATGGTCAAGGGCAAATCCATGGTCAGCGAGGAAATCGAGCTCAACCATGCCGCCGAAGCGGCCGGCATCGGCGCGCTGGAGTCGGACATGGGCGAGTACATCGTCCAGTTAGCCGGCGAAAAGCCGTCGCACATCATCATGCCGGCGATCCACAAGACCAAGGAAGAAATCGCCCGGCTGTTCGCCGACAAGGTTGAAGGTGTCGATTACACCGACAACGTCGATGCACTGATCCAGATCGGTCGCAATGTCCTGCGCCAGAAGTTTCTCGAGGCCGACATCGGCCTCTCCGGCGTCAATTTCGCCGTCGCTGAAACCGGCACGCTATGTCTGGTCGAGAACGAAGGCAATGGTCGGATGTGTACGACCGCGCCACCGGTCCATATCGCCATCACCGGCATCGAGAAGATAGTCGAGAAACTCGAACACATTCCGCCATTGCTCTCCCTGCTCACCCGCTCGGCGACCGGCCAGAATATCTCGACCTACTTCAACATGATCTCCAGCCCGCGCAAGGCTGGCGAGAAAGATGGCCCGAGCGAAGTGCACCTTGTGCTGCTCGACAACGGGCGTTCGCAAGCCTATGCCGACGAGCAGTTGCGCAAGACGCTGCAATGTATCCGCTGTGGCGCGTGCATGAACCACTGCCCGGTTTATACGCGGATTGGCGGGCATGCCTACGGGACGACCTATCCGGGGCCGATCGGCAAGATCATCTCGCCGCATATGCTGGGGCTGGAGGCGACGTCGACGATGGCCACGGCCTCCTCGCTGTGCGGGGCTTGTGGCGAGGTTTGTCCGGTCAAGATTCCGATTCCGGAGCTGTTGATGCGCTTGCGGGAGGAGGCGTTTACTGCGCCGCATGCGGATCCTGCGATGGTTGGCCAGGGGGCGGGGTATAGCTGGTTGATGACTTCGGTCTGGAAGGGATGGGCGGCGGTTTATCGGTCGCCTTCCTTGTATGGCTTGGCGACCTGGTTGGGGAGTCGGTTTTCGTGGCTGATGCCTTCGAAGCAAGGGGCTTGGACTTCGGTTCGGGTTCCGTTGAAGCCGGCACCTAAGCGGTTGCGGGATATGTTGAAGGAACGCGGGGAATGACGATTTCCTTTGGCGGGCATGGGTTTCCGCCTTGCTGGCGGGCGTACTTTCTTTTGCTTCGCCAAAAGAAAGTAGCCAAAGAAAAGGCGACCCCGGGGGCGGCGCCGGCTACGCCGGTTCCTTGCGCTACTCGGAACGCCGGGCGGCTGGCTAAACTCGCCTGCGGCTCAAACAACGCCAGCCGACAGCCCCCGGCATTCCTGCGTTGCTCAGCGCCTTCCACGGGGACCCCAAAAGCGTCCGGGCTGACCATTTCGTCGCAAAAAACCGGTTTCCACGGTCAACCGGAAAAAACGGCCAAAAATGAAATCGGCCATTCAGGCACCCAAGCTCAATCACGGATCGTTTTACCGGGCCCCTTGAGAGGTGCCGAGCAACGCAGGGTCTGGCGGATAAAGGGCGAGGACTGTTTGAGGGCGAAGCCCGAGTTCCGCAGCCCCCGCCAGTCCCGAGTAGCACAGGGAACCGGCGCAGCCGGCACCGACCCAGGGTCGCCTTTTCTTTGCTTACTTTCTTTTGGCGAAGCAAAAGAAAGTAATGCCGCCAGCAAGGCGGAACCCCAAGCCAAACAACACACCAAAGCTAATTAAAAAAATCAAACCGAGACAAACCATGAACCAGTTGATCCAGGAACTCAGCAAACTGCTGCCCGAACACCAGATCATCACCGACGACCTCCGTCGCCTGGCCTACGGCACCGACGCCAGCTTCTACCGTCTTACGCCCGAGGTGATCGCCGTCATCGAGAACGAGGCGGAAGCACGCCAGGTGCTTCAGACCGCCAAGCAACACAACCGCCCCATCACCTTCCGGGCAGCCGGTACCAGCCTCTCCGGCCAGGCCATCACCAATGGCATCCTGGCCCTGATCGGCGAAGGCTTCGCCACCTACGAACAGAACGCCGACGCCAGCAGGGTCAAGGTCGGCCCCGGCATCGTCGGCGGCGAGGTTAACCGCCGCCTCGCCCCGTTCGGCAAGAAAATCGGCCCCGACCCAGCCTCCATCGGCGCGGCCAAGATCGGCGGCATCGCCGCCAACAACGCTTCCGGCATGTGCTGCGGCACGGCCCAGAACAGCTACCGGACGCTGGCCGGCCTGCGCGTCATGCTGGCTGATGGCAGCGTTTTGGACACCGAAGATCACCTGAGCGTCCACGCTTTCTCCAAGAGCCACGCCGTACTACTCGGCGAACTCGAGCGCCTGGGACGCGACACGCGCAACAACGCCAAGCTCGCCGAGCGCATCCGCCACAAGTTCAAGATCAAGAACACGACCGGCTACAGCCTCAATGCACTGATCGATTACGAAGACCCGATCGACATCCTGAGCCACCTGATGATCGGTTCGGAAGGCACGCTCGGCTTCATTTCGCGCATCACTTACAACACCGTCGTCGAAGACCCGTTCAAGGCATCGGCACTGGTCTTCTTCCCGGACATCCGCACCGCCTGCGAGGCCGTCATCCGCCTCAAACCGCAGCCGGTATCCGCCGTCGAGCTGCTCGACCGCCCAGCCCTGCACTCGGTCGAAAACAAGCCCGGCCTGCCGAGCATCATGCGCGACCTCGGCGAGGAAGCCGCCGCGCTGCTCATCGAAGTGCGCGCTGCTACGGTCGACGGGATAAATGAGCGAATTTCGCAAGTTCATGCTGCGATGGCAGGCGTCGCCACAGTCGAGCCAATGGTTTTTTCGACCGATCCGGCCACCTGCGAGATGTACTGGAAAGTCCGCAAGGGCACCTTCCCGGCCGTTGGCGCCATGCGTCGCACCGGCACCACGGTGCTCATCGAGGACGTCGCCTTCCATATCGAAAACCTGGCCGACGCGACGCTCGACCTGCAAGCCCTGCTCCGCCACCACGGCTACCACGAGGCGATCATTTTCGGCCACGCGCTGGAAGGCAATCTGCACTTCGTGATCACCCAGGATTTCGGCGACCAGAGCGAAGTCGACCGCTACGCCCGCTTCATGGACGACCTCTGCCACATGGTCGTCGACAAATACGACGGCTCGCTCAAGGCCGAGCACGGCACCGGCCGCAACATGGCGCCCTTCGTCGAGCTCGAATGGGGCAAGGAAGCAGCCGACCTCATGCGCCGGATCAAGGCATTGTTCGACCCGGAAAACCGCCTCAACCCCGGCGTCATCCTCAACGACAACCCGCACGCCCACCTCGAAAACCTCAAGCCGATGCCGGCTGCCGAAGACATCGTCGACCGCTGCATCGAATGCGGCTTCTGCGAACCACTCTGCCCGTCGCACCGGCTGACCCTCTCGCCACGCCAGCGCATCACCAGCGTGCGCGAACTGGCCCGTCGCGCCGCGGCTGGCGAACCAGCCGGCTCCGTCGGCGAGGACTACGCCTACATGGGCCTCGACACCTGCGCCGGCTGCGGCCTGTGCTCGACGGCCTGCCCGGTCGGCATCGACACCGGTGACCTGACCCGCCGCCTGCGCGGCCGCAAGCTTGGCGACACCTCGCGCGCCGTCAACGCGTGGACCGGTGAACATTTCGGCACCCTGGCCAATGCCTCGCGCCTCGGCCTCTCGGTCGGCCACGCCGTGTCCGGTGTGCTCGGCGACAACTTCCTCGGCCGTATCTCGGGCGGCGCCTGGAAGAAGAACATGCCGCACGCCGGCAAGGCCCCGGTAGCCCGCAGCACCCAGGGCGACCCGGTCGTCTATTTCCCAACCTGCGGCGGCCGCATCTTTGGCCCATCGACCGCCGGCGAAAAACAGCTCGGCGACGTCATCCTCGAACTGCTCACCCGCGCCGGCTACGCGCCCATCCTGCCGGAAGGTTTCGATAGCCTGTGCTGCGGCCAGATGCTGGCCAGCAAGGGTATGGCCGAAGAAGCCGACGGCATGTCGAAGACGCTGGAAGCGGCGCTCATGAAAGCCTCGCTGAACGGCAAATACCCGGTAATCATGGATGCCAGCACCTGCTCGGCCCGCATGCAGAAGTACCTGGCCGGCCGCCTCAAACTCTACGACTTCCACGAATTCGCCCATGACGCGCTATTGCCGCGCCTGATGATCGAAAAACAGCCCGGCCCCATCGCCCTGCACGTCAATTGCAGCGTCCGGAAAGCCGGTGCCGACGCCAAACTGAAGGCGGTGCTCGCCGCCTGCGTCGAGCAGATCGTCGAACCAGCCGGCGTCACCTGCTGCGGCTTCGCCGGCGACCGCGGCTTCGTCGTGCCGGAACTCAACCGCCACGCCCTGCGCCACATTCATAAAGATCTGCCGGCCAACTGCGCCTGCGGCGTCTCCACCAACCGCACCTGCGAAATCGGCCTGACCGCCGAAACCGGCATCAATTACCAGTCGATTGCCTATTTGCTCGAAAAATGCAGTCGACCGCAGCAAACCTGTTGAGGATTTCCCTAACAGCGCAAACCCTGACGAATTGCTAAGTTACGCCCGATCAAACAAATTCAAGGAGAACCCCCATGTACAAGAAGATCCTCGTCGCCATCGACGACAGCACCACCTCCCAAGGCGCGCTTGCCGAGGCACTGCACATCGCCCGGACAAGCAAGGCCAAGCTTTACATCACCCACGTCGCCGACGAAACCGTCCTCAACCTGCACGGCCACGCCATGACCAGTGCGGTAAACCTGGACGGCGCCGTGGCCAACCTGGTCCAGGCCGGACGCGCCCTGCTCGACAAGGCGATGGAATCGGCCACCGACATCGATGCCGAAGCCCTGCTGCTGGAAGCCAGCAACCGGCGCATTTCCGAAGTCATTTCGGAGAAGGCCAAGGAATTGGGCGTCGACCTCATCGTCATCGGCCGTCACGGCCAGCGCGGCCTGGCCACGCTGATTCTCGGCTCGGTGGCCGAACAACTGGCCAAAATCGCCGACGCCTCCGTGCTTCTGGTCAGAAAGCACTAGCCAGCCGAGGGCGCAGAGGCCAAAATATCGAGAAAAACAAACAATACCGATAACACCAAACAGGAAACAGCACATGCCTCAAGCCTTACCGGACACCAACAAGGACGAACCTCTCCGCGACGACATCCGCCTGCTCGGCCGCATCCTCGGCGATACCGTGCGCGAGCAGGAGGGTGAATCGGTGTACGACATCGTCGAAGGCGTCCGCCAGACCGCCGTGCGCTTTGCCCGCGACGGCGATCCGGCCGCCCGCGACGAGCTCGCCGCCCTGCTCGACCCGCTGCCGCGCGACACCACCCAGGCCGTCGTCCGCGCCTTCAGTTACTTCCTGCAACTGGCCAATATCGCCGAGGACGAGCACCACATCCGCCGCCGTCGCGCCCACGACCTGGCCGGCTCGCCGCCGCGCGAAGGCAGTCTCATTTTTGCCCTCGATTCCCTGTCGACCGCAGCAGTCTCGCCGGAAGCCATCGCCGACTTCTTCGCCCACGCCGTCGTCGCCCCGGTGCTCACCGCACACCCGACCGAAGTCCAGCGCCAGAGCCTGATCCGCAACCACCGCGACCTGGCCCGCCTGCTCGACCAGCGCGAACGCCTGCAGATGACGCCCGACGAAGCCGCCGAGAACGATCTCGCGCTGGCCAATGCCGTGCTCACCCTGTGGCAGTCGCGGATGCTGCGCCCGGTGCGCCTCAAGGTGCTCGACGAGGTCAAGAACGGCATCACCTACTTCAAGGAAACCTTCTTCACCGAACTGCCGCGCCTCTACATCCAGGCCACGCAGCAACTGCAGAAACGCTATCCCGATACGCATTGGGCGCTGCCGCCCTTCTTCCGCGTCGGCAGCTGGATCGGCGGCGACCGCGACGGCAACCCCTTCGTCACCGCCGACATCCTGCGCGAAGCGCTGCGCCTGCAATCAGCCGCCACGCTCAACCACTATCTCGAAGAAATCCACGAGCTGGGTGGCGAGCTGCCGCTTTCCGACCTGCTCATCAAGGTCACGCCGGAACTGCTGGCCCTGGCCGAGCATTCGACCGACCACTCGCCGCAACGGGCCGACGAACCCTACCGCCGCGCCCTCTCTGGCATCTATGCCCGGCTCGCCGCCACGGCCCGCGCCCTCGACCACGTCGAACCGGTCCGCCACGAGATTGGCAACGCCGACGCCTACGCCACGCCGGACGCCCTGCGCGCCGACCTCAAGGTGCTGGCCAATTCGCTCAAACTTAACGGCAGCGCCGCCCTTGCGGGCGGTCGCCTGCGTCGCCTGCTCCGTGCCGTACAGGTTTTCGGCTTCCATCTGGCCCCGATCGACCTGCGCCAGAACTCCGAAGTCCACGCTCGCAGCGTCGCCGAACTGCTCGCCGGCGCCGGCCGTTGCCCGGACTACGAAGCGCTTTCCGAAAATGAGCGAATTTCCCTGTTGACCGTGGAAATCGCCACGCCGCGCCCGCTCTACTCGCCCTACCTGAGCTATTCCGAAGAAACCCGGGGCGAGCTGGCCATCTTCTTCGCCGCCCACGAGCTGCGCGCCAAGTACGGCGCCGCCGCCCTGCCCAACTGCATCATCTCGAAAACCGACGGCGTTTCCGACCTGCTCGAACTCGCCCTACTCCTCAAGGAATCCGGCCTGCTGCTGCCGGGCGCCCAGCCGAAGCTGGAAGTGAACATCATCCCGCTCTTCGAAACCATCGAAGACCTGCAGAGGAGCGCCGCGACGATGGCCGGCGTCTTCGCCATTCCGGGCTACCGCGAACTGATCGCCGGCCGTGGTGATGAGCACGAAGTCATGCTCGGCTACTCCGACTCCAACAAGGATGGCGGCTTCCTGACCTCAGGCTGGGAACTCTACAAGGCCGAGATCGAGCTGGCCAAGATCTTCAAGCAACACGGCGTCCGCCTGCGCCTGTTCCACGGCCGCGGCGGCTCGGTTGGCCGCGGTGGCGGGCCGACCTACCACGCCATCCTGGCCCAGCCGGCCGGCGCCGTTTCCGGCCAGATCCGCCTGACCGAACAGGGCGAAGTCATTTCGACCAAATACGGCAACGCCGACACCGGCCGCCGCAACCTCGAAGTCCTGCTTGCCGCGACGCTCGAAGCCAGCCTGACCGACCATGAAAACAAGGTCGAACCGGCCGAGCAATTCCACGCCGTGATGGACGAACTATCGCTGCGCGCCTTCAATGCCTATCGCGGCCTGGTCTATGAAACGCCGGGTTTCACCACCTATTTCCGGCAATCGACGGTGGTTTCCGAAATCGCCCTGCTCAACATCGGCAGCCGCCCGGCCTCGCGCAAGGCCTCCGAGCGCATCGAAGACCTGCGGGCCATTCCCTGGGTCTTCAGCTGGGCCCAATGCCGGCTCATGCTGCCCGGCTGGTACGGCTTCGGCTCGGCAGTCGACGGTTATCTGGCGGCCAATCCGCAAGGTCTGGCCACGCTGCGCCGGATGGTCAAATCCTGGCCCTTCTTCAAGAGCGTGCTCTCCAACATGGATATGGTGCTGGCCAAAACCGACCTCGCCATTGCCTCGCGTTACGCCGAACTGGTCGTCGATGTCGAGTTGCGCGGCCGCATCTTCAGCCAGATCAAGGCGGAATGGGCGCTGACTCGCCTGCACCTGCTGGCCATCCTCGAACAGGACGATTTCCTGGCCGACAACCCCATGCTCAAGCGCTCGCTGCAACTGCGCTCGCCCTACATGGACCCGCTCAACCACCTTCAGGTCGAATTGCTCAAACGCCACCGCGCCGGTGAAACCGACGAGCGCGTGGCCCGCGGCATCCACCTGTCGATCAACGGCATCGCCTCCGGACTGCGCAACAGCGGGTAAAATCGCCAGATGCCTACCATCATCAAACGCACAGTCTTTTTCGTCTCGGACGGCACCGGCCTGACCGTCGAAGCCTTGGGCCACAGCCTGATGACCCAGTTCGAGGACATCGAGTTCAAGCAGATCCGCATCCCCTTTCTCGACAACATCGACAAAGCCCGGGATGCGGTGGCGCGCATCAACGCCCAGGGCGAAGCCGACGGCATGCGCCCCATCGTGTTCACCACCCTGATCGACCCGGCGCTCTCGGGCATCGTGCATCAGGCCGACGCCTTCTGCCTCTCCTACTTCGACTCCTTCCTGGCGCCACTCGAAGCCGAGCTCGACCGGAAATCGAACCACACCGTCGGCCGTTCGCACGGCTCGGCCGAAAGCTCCGACTACAAGGAGCGCATCGAGGCCATCAACTACACGCTAGCCCATGACGACGGCATCACCGACCGCGATCTCGAAGAAGCCGACGTCATCCTCGTCGCCGTCTCGCGCTGCGGCAAGACGCCAACCTCGCTCTACCTGGCCATGCAGTTCGGCCTCAAGGCCGCCAACTTCCCGCTGATTCCCGAAGACTTCGACCGCGGCCGCCTGCCGAGCACGCTGGAAAAGCACCGTCCGAAACTGTTCGGCCTGACCATCCAGCCCGAACGCCTCACCCAGATCCGCGAAGAACGCCGCGCCAGCAGCAAGTACGCCTCGCTGGCCAACTGCCGCTACGAAATCGCCGAGGCCGAAAAGATGATGCGCCGCGAAGGCATCCGCTGGCTGGACTCATCGACCAAGTCGATCGAGGAAATCTCGACGACGATATTGCAGGAATTGAAGCTACGCTGACTGCCCGAACGAACTGACCAACGACAAACGGCGCGTGATTTCATGCGCCGTTTGTCTTTTTTCAATTTCGGCCAGCCGACGCATAGAGCAATCCGGGTCAAGATTTTGCTCCCCGTCTCAAGCATAGTGCGCCTTATGGACAGAGGAAAGAAAATGCGTGACACCTTGGAAAGAAGGTACGCGGAGCGCTTCAACAAGGTACTCGATTACATTGAGATGCACCTCGACGAAGCGCTAACCGCGGAGCAACTGAGCCAGATCGCGAATTTTTCCAAGTTCCATTTTCATCGGCAATTCGCCGAATACATCGGCACCAGCGTTGGTCGATACATTCTCTTGTTGCGGTTAAGGCGCGCCAGCTACCAGCTCGCCTTCGACCGGAGCAAGAAGATTATCGACATTGCGCTGGAGGCCGGCTTTGAAAACCCGGAATCGTTTACGCGTGCCTTCAAAAACACCTTCGGCCGGTCGCCATCCACATTCAGGCGACAACCAGACTGGGAATCCTGGCATGAACGCTACCGCTTCCGCACCCCGGAAAGGACATCAAACGTGCAAGTCGATATTGTCGAATTCTCCACCACCCGCATCGCCGTCATGGAACATCGCGGCCCAACCGAAAAGGTCAATGATTCAGTCGCTCAGTTCATTGCCTGGCGGATAGAAACCGGGTTGTCACCGAAACAAAACAGCCGGACCTTCGGCATCGCCTACGACAATCCCGATACTACAGAGCCGACACAATTCCGCTTCGATATCGGAGGGGAAGTCATGGCTGATGTGCCGGCCAATCAGCAGGGCGTGGTCACAAAAAGCATTCCCGGCGGGCGCTGTGCGCGAGTCCGGCACTGCGGCTCGCATAACCGGCTTGGCGAAAGCATCTATCCGCTTTACCGCAACTGGCTACCGGAATCAGGGGAGGAACTGCGCGATTACCCGCTCTATTTCCATTACCTGAACCTGATACCAGAAACCCCGGAAAACGAATTGGTCACGGATATCTACTTGCCATTGAAATAGTCGAATCAAGCCTGCCATTAGACGTCGCGGATCTTGACGAAAGATCCGCTGAATTCTTTTGGCAGGCGCTAACGGCCCGTGCTATTGCTTATAGCGAAACCACACCAGACCGTCGCCGTACCATCTCGAACAAGCAAACAGCAGCCGCAGCGGCAACGTTGAGTGATTCGACTGCACCGGGCATCGGTATCTTGATCCGCAGGCTGGCGGCTTCGATCAGTTCGGGCCGAACCCCCTGCCCTTCCGCACCGAAAACCCAGGCGACAATGCCATCGAGCTTGGCCTCATACAGCGAGGTAGCGCCGTCCAGGCAAGTGACAGCGGTCGTGCCATCGTAGTCAGCCATGAATCTGGCCAGTTCGACATCCTCGTGGATGGATAGCGCAAAGTGCGCGCCCTGCCCGGCGCGCAAAACCTTGGGTGACCAGGCCGAGGCACAGCCCGGTGAAAGCAGCGCCTGTTCGATACCAGCGGCGGCGGCCGTGCGCAGCAGAGTGCCGACGTTACCGGGGTCTTGCACGCCATCTATCAAAATTGCGTCCTTTTTCCGGTTGACCGTAGCATTCGCCTTTGGGGCGCTCACCAACGCCAGCAAGCCGCTCGGCGTATCGACCAGGCCGAGATCACGCATCAGGCTATCTGCCAGAACGATAATTTCCCGACCGTCGACAAACCGGCCAATTTCGCCACCAGCCTGCGCCGACTCGGCAACGATCAGCGTTTCCACTGGACCGAACGCCGCTTCGTAAGCCTCAACCAGATGCACGCCATCGAGCAGCGTCTGCCCGGTTTTCCGACGCTCGCGCCCGGATTCGGCCAGTCGCTTGAGCGACTTGAAAAATGGGTTGTCGCGAGACTGGATGAGCTTCATAGCAAGGAAAGCTGCTTGGCCACCGGGCCGAAACTCCGGCGATGGACCGGCGACGCGCCATGTTCTTCGAGCGCCTGAAAATGCGCTGCCGTCGGGTAGCCCATGTGGCGGTCGAAACCGTACATCGGGTATTGCGCATGCAGGGCCAGCATCTCGGCATCGCGCACCGTCTTGGCGAGAATCGAGGCGGCGGCAATCGAGGCGATCTTGCCATCGCCCTTGATCACGGCTTCGCACGGAATGTCGAGCTTCGGGCAACGATTGCCGTCAACCATGGCCCCCGTCGGTCGCACGGCCAGCCCGGCGACGGCCCGCTGCATGGCAAGCATGGTGGCCTGCAGGATGTTGAGCTGGTCGATCTCTTCGACCGAGGCCGAGGCTACCGCCCAGGCCAGGGCGCGTTCGCGGATCAGCACGGCCAGCGCATCGCGCTTCTTTTCGCTGAGCTTTTTCGAATCGTTGAGACCAGGAATCGGCTGCCGCGGATCGAGGATGACGGCCGCGGCAACGACCGTACCGGCCAGCGGCCCGCGCCCGGCCTCGTCGATGCCGCAAACGAGGCCTTCGGGGACGATCAGTTCAGGCATTCAATGACCGCGTTGGCAGCCTTTTCGGCCGTGTTCTGACGCAACAGCAGATGCAGTTCGGTGAAAGCCGCCTCAACCGCCGCGGCGTTTTCCTTGTCTTCGTACAACTTGATCAGGGCTTCGGCCAGGTTCTCCGGCGTCGCTTCATCCTGCAGGATTTCCGGGACCACATAGCGCCCGGCCAGCACATTGGGCAGCCCGACGTAGGGCAGATACGCCATGCGCTTCATGAGCCAGTAGGAAAACTTGGCTATCTTGTAGGTAATGACCATCGGCCGCTTGATCAGCGCCGCTTCGAGGGTCGCCGTGCCGCTGGCAACCAGCGATACATCGGCGGCGCCCAAGGCATCCTGGGCATGACCGAAGAGGATGCGGAAAGGCACCTGACCGGCCTGCTGGCGATAAATCGCCTCTTCAAACTGAAGACGCGTTTCGCGAGTCGCCAGCGGCACGACGAAGAGCGCATTGGGCAGGCGCTCGCCGATCAGCTTGGCGGTCTGCACGAAGGTATCGGCCATCATGGCCAGTTCGCCCCGGCGGCTGCCGGGCAGCATGCCGAAAATCGGGTAATCGCGTGGCAATTCGAGCTTTTCCCGAACGGCCTGCTTGCTGGTCTGCAGCGGAATGATGTCGGCCAATGGATGTCCGACATAGGTCACCGGGATGTGCTCTTTTTCATAAAGCGGCGGCTCCATCGGGAACAGCGCCAAAACGCGGTCAACCGCGCGGGCGATTTTCTTGATGCGCCCGCCTCGCCAGGCCCAGATCGACGGGCTGACGTAATGGATGGTCTTGACGCCTGCCGACTTGAGGCTGGTTTCCAGGCCCAGATTGAAATCAGGCGCATCGACACCAATGAAGATATCGGGCTGGATATCAAGCAGGCGCTTCTTCAGCTGGCGGCGAATGCCGGAAATTTCCCGATAGTTCTTGAGGGCATCGACATAGCCCATGACCGACAACTTTTCCATCGGCCACCAGGCATCGAACCCCCGCGACTCCATGCGCGGTCCGCCGATACCGAAAAACACGGCATCCGGCAAACGCTCTTTCAAGGCGGCAATCAAATGGCTGGCCAGGAGATCCCCGGAAGGCTCCCCTGCCACCATGGCTATCCTTACGGCGCGGCCCATGTCAGCGAATGATGCCGCGCTTGGAAACCTCGAGGAAATCGACAAAAAGCTGAACATCCGGCTGAGTTTTGGCATCCTCAGCAAGCTTGCTCTTGGCTTCTTCAAGCAACAAACCGGACTTGTAAAGAGTACGGTAGGCGCGCTTGAGCGAGGTGATCGATTCGGCGGTAAAGCCACGGCGCTTCAGGCCTTCGACATTGATGCCGTACGGCGTCGCCGTGTTGCCGGCGGCCATCAGGTAAGGCGGCACATCCTGCAGGATCACCGTACTGACCGCGGTCATGACATGAGCGCCGATCTTGCAGAACTGGTGAACGCCGGTAAAACCCCCCAGAATCGCCCAGTCCCCAACCACGACATGACCTGCCAGCGAGGCATTGTTGGCGAAAGTGACCTTGTTGCCGACCTGGCAGTCGTGCGCAATGTGCACATAAGCCATGATCCAGTTGTCATCGCCAATCCTCGTCGCCCCGGCATCCTGAACCGTGCCCAGATTGAAGGTGCAAAATTCGCGGATGACGTTGCGATCACCGATTTCCAGACGGGTCGGCTCGCCCGCGTACTTCTTGTCCTGCGGCACCTCGCCAAGCGAGCAGAACTGGAAAATCCGGTTGTCACGACCGATGCGGGTATGGCCATGAATCACGGTATGCGGACCGACGACGGTGTTGTCGCCGATCTCGACATGCGGACCGATGATCGAATAGGGACCGATCTCGACATTGGCCCCGATCCTGGCGCCCGGATCAACAATTGCAGTCGAATGAATCATGCTACAGCTTCCGCTGGGCGCACATCAGACGCGCCTCGGCCACCAATTGGCCATCGACCCGTGCCTCGGCCTTGAATTTCCAGACGCCGCGCATCTGGCGTTCAATTTCTGCGTGCAGGTGCAACTGGTCACCCGGTAAAACAGGCTTCTTGAAACGCGCATCATCGATGCCAGCAAAATAGAAAACCGTATCGGCCGACGGCTTTTCATCCATCGACTTGAACGACAGAATACCGGCCGCCTGGGCCAGCGCTTCCATGATCAACACCCCCGGCATGACCGGATGATGCGGAAAATGTCCCATGAAAAACGGCTCGTTGATCGTCACGTTCTTGTAAGCGTGAATGGATTTGCCCAACTCGATTTCCACGACACGATCAACCAGCAGAAACGGGTATCGGTGCGGCAGGTGCTCCATGATTGCTTGAATATCCATTGAATCGACCCCTTGTACGTTTTATTTAAGTTTTTTTTCAAGCTCGGCAACACGCTCTGCCAGTCTGGCCAGCCGGCGAATATGCGACGCATTGCGCAACCAGTCTTCATGCGTATCGAGTGGCTGCACGCTGGTATAGACACCAGGCTTCATGATGCTCTTCATGACAGTCGACCCACCGGAAATCGTCGTACCGCCGACGATATTCAAATGCCCCGAAATCATGCCGGCACCACCGACGATGCAGTGTTCACCGAATACGGTACTACCCGCAACGCCCGTACATCCAGCCAGTACGCTGTTTTCTCCGATCCGGCAGTTGTGTCCAACGTGAACCAGATTGTCGATCTTGCAACCATCGCCGATCACGGTATCTTCGAGAGCACCACGGTCGACTGTCGTATTGGCACCAATTTCAACATCGTTGCCTATCGTCACCCCGCCAATCTGCGGAATTTTTACCCAGGTTTGCCCATCCGGGGCAAAACCGAATCCGTCAGCACCGATCACGGCACCGGAATGCAGTATGCACCGACGGCCGATACTGCATTCATGGTAAACAGTGACATTGGGGTAAATGATGGAAGCATCGCCGATATTCACACCGTCGCCGATCACACAACCGGCATGGACAACGACGTTTTCGCCCAATACAACCCCGCGGCCAATGACCACATTCGGGCCAATGGCTACGCTGTCCGGCACGGCGGACTCGAGCACTGCGCTCGAATGAACACCACTGATACCGACCGCCTGCGGATTGAGTAACGCAGCAACCCGGGCATAGTAGGCGTAGGGATTGCCAGTGATGATACGGGGGCCGGAAAACTCCTCGGCGGCATCCGGACGCAAAATGACCGCCGATGCATTGCAGGTCGCCAATTGGCTCCTGAATTTCGGATTGGCCAGAAAAGTTATCTCGCCCTCGCCGGCAGAAACGAGCGGCGCTACGCGCAAAATGCGGGTTTGCGGGTCTCCAAGCACATCGCCGCCCAATTGGGCGGCGATGTCGGCAAGAGTATAGGAAGTCTCACCCCTACCAACCATATTACTTGCCTTCCGACAGGGCCTTGATCACACGGTCCGTCACATCCAGACGGGGACTCACCCAGACGACATCCTGCAGAATCAGGTCGTACTTTTCGCTCTCGGCAATCTGCTTGATCGCCTTGTTGGCTTTCTCGATGACGGCAGCGTTTTCCTCGTTCTGGCGCAGATTCAGGTCCTCGCGGAACTCACGCTGACGACGCTGGAATTCGCGGGAAATCTCACCGAATTCTTTCTCCTTCGTCCGGCGTTCACTTTCCGCCATGGTCACCGAATTCTTTTCCAGATTTTCCTGCAGCCCCTGCAACTGCTTGGCCATCCGCTGCAAATCCTGATCGCGCTTGGCAAACTCGCCTTCCAGTTTCTTTGCTGCCTTCTGGGCAGCGGGCGCATCGCGGAAAATACGCTGCGTATTGACGTAACCAACCTTCAATTCGGCAGCTACTGCACCGGTGACGAACAATGCAGAAATTAAGGATGCGAGAACTACGGACTTGATTTTCAACTTGACACTCCTGAATTAAAACGTGGTGCCCATCTGGAACTGGAAAGACTCGGACTTATCGTCTGACTGCTTATTGAGCGGCCGACCAAAGCTGAATTTTAGCGGACCTATCGGAGAAATCCACGCGGCCGATAAACCCGTCGAATAGCGAAGGCCACTGGAAGACTGACCTGCATCATTCCCATATACCTGGCCGGCATCAAAGAACCATCCCATGCGGAAACTCTTTTCCATGCCCGGGATACCCCATAGCAACTCGGCATTACCAATCACCCGGCTGTTACCCCCAAGTCTGTATTGGTTGCCATTCACATCAGTCTGAACCGGGCCAAGACTGGAGGCTTTGTATCCACGCACGGAACCAATACCCCCCGCGTAGAAATTCTTGAAGAAGGGCAATCCTGAATCACCATAGCCTTCGGCATAACCGACTTCGCCGTTCAGCATCAGCGTAAACCTTGAAGTGAGCGGGATGAAATGCTGCAGTTGATAACTGGCACGGTAGTACGTCAGGTCACCACCGGGCAGCGCCACTTCCAGCGCAGCCTTTTGGTAAGTTCCGCGCGTCGGGAAGAAATAGCTATCCTTGCCATCACTCGCCCAACTCAAGGTTAGCGGAATGGAAAGATTCGTTTCACCAAAATTGTTAACGTAATCGATGTAATACTGAGGACTGTTGGCATAGGTTGAAATAGTCGTCGAGTCGACGCCCAAGCCAAAGCCCAGCGACTCTTTCTCTCCAATCGGGAAACCAAAGCGGAGCCCCCCACCGTAAGACGACGAACTATAGGCAGCAATTGCCGTAGTCGTCGTATTCACCGTCCGCTGATAAATATCGAAGCCCTGGCTGACACCATCCTGCGTGAAATACGGATTGGTATAGGAAAAGACATAGGTTCGATAGGTCTTGGCAGAATTGACCTGAATTGAGACGTTGTTGCCGCTACCCATGAAGTTGTTCTGAGCGATCGAACCGGAGAGGATGATCTTGTCGGTGCTCGATGTACCAAGACCCAGCATCAAATTTCCCGTCGGCTTCTCAGTCACATTGACGTTGACATCCAATTGGTCTGCTGTGCCGGACACCGCCGGAGTCTCGACGGCGACATCGCCAAAAAAGCCCAGGCGGTCGATGCGCTGTTTGGAAGCCGTTACCTTGTCAGCATCGTACCAGCCACCTTCCATCTGGCGCATTTCCCGGCGGATAACCTCGTCGCGGGTCTTGGTATTACCCGTCACATTGATGCGACGGACGTAAACCCGCTTGCCCGGATCGACAAATATGGTGAAAGCTACCGTGCGCTTTTCCTTGTCGATTTCCGGTGCGGCATTGACGTTGGCAAAAGCGTAACCCTCTTTGCCAAGTCGGTCGCTGATGGCCTTGGTCGTGTCATTGAGTTTTTCACGAGAAAAGACATCACCTGGCTTGATCGTCACCAGTTTTTTCAACTCATCTTCGGAAATTGAAAAATCGCCAGCCATCTTCACCGATGACACCTGGAAACGCTCGCCTTCAACAAGGTTGGCGGTAATGTACACGTCCTGCTTGTCGGGAGAAATCGAAACTTGTGTCGACTCGACGGTGAATTCGAGGTAACCCTGGTTCATGTAAAACGACTTCAGTTTTTCCAGATCGGCCGACAATTTCTGCCGGGAATACTGATCGTTCTTGGTATACCAGGTCAACCAACCGGGCGTCGTCAGTTCAAACTGACTGAGCAACTCTTTTTCGGAAAAGGCCTTGGTGCCGACCAAATTGATCTGCTTGATCTTGGCGGCAGAACCTTCTTCGATGTTGAAATTGATTCCGACACGATTGCGCTCGAGCGGCGTAACGGTGGTCGTGATATTGGCGGCATACTTGCCCCGCGTCAGGTATTGGCGCTTGAGTTCCTGCTCGGCCTTTTCCAGCAGAGCACGGTCAAAGATGCGTCCGTCGGCAATACCCGTTTCCTTGAGCGCCTTGACAATGACATCCTTGTCAAACTCCTTGAGACCAACAAAATTGATGGTCGCGATAGCCGGGCGCTCCTGGACGACAACAACCATGACGTCGTTCTCGACCTCAATCCGCACATCCTTGAAGAAGCCCGTGGCAAAGAGCGCCTTGATCGACTGCGCGGCTTTTTCATCGGTCAGCGTTTCACCGACCTTGACCGGGAGGTAGCCGAAAACCGTCCCGGCCTCGGTACGTTGTATGCCTTCGACCCGGATGTCCTTGACCGCAAAAGGTTCAAAAGCCATTGCCGGTGATGCAAAGGCGCCAGCAATCAGGATGGACAACAGGGATTTTTTCATCGTTCAGCCGTTAAACAGGCGAGTCAAGTCGTTAAAAAAGGCGAAAGCCATCAATGCAAACAGAATGGACATGCCAACTTGTTGTCCAATTTCCATGGCCCGCTCCGAAAGCGGCCTGCGCATGACGACTTCGATCACATGATACAACAAATGCCCACCGTCCAGCACCGGGATGGGAAGCAGATTAAGCACGCCCAGACTGATGCTGAGCAGCGCCATGAACTTGAGGTAGTAGTCCAGCCCGAGACGCGCTGACTGGCCCGCATAATCGGCAATGGTCACTGGTCCCGAGAGATTTTTCCAGGAAACCTCCCCGGTCAACATCTTGCCCAGCATAATCAGGCTGAACACCGACTTATCCCACGTCTCATCGAGCGCCTTGCCCGCCGCTTCAATGACACCATAGCTGACAAAGGTTTTCACCTCACGACGAGGTTTCGGACCGTCGGCTACCGCCACACCGATCTTGCCGACCGTCTGCCCGCGCTCCGAAATTGCCTCGGGAATCAAGTCGACCGTAACAATCTCTCCCTGACGCTCAATTTTCAGATGGAGCGATATTGTTGCCGAGTCACGGACAACTCCGACCAGATCGTACCAAGAGGAAATATCCTTTCCGGCAATCGACAAAACCCGGTCCCCGGACAACAGGCCAACGCGGTCAGCAACACTATTGGCAACGACTTTGCCAATCACCGGCGGCAAATCCGGTCGATAGAAGCGAATCCCCAGGCGCTCCAGTGCATCGCCCTCCCAGCCCTGCTCGCCAGCGGCGGTCAGGTAGAGTTGACGGACAACTATCTCTTCGCGTTCATTGATCACTTCAAGCGCGACGGACTCGTGATCGACGGCCTTGTGCAAAAGCGTCCAGCGCAGGTCGCTCCAGGTAGCCACCGGCTGGCCGTCAACCGATCTGACCTGTTCGCCATTGCCGACGGCCGCCATGGCCGCCGGCGTGCCGACGGGGGGCGTACCGAGGACGGGTAGCAATTCCTCGCTACCGTGCATGAATACAGCCCAATAAATCAGGATGGCCAGCGCAAAATTGGCCAGCGGCCCAGCCGCCACGATGACGCTGCGCCGGCCAACGCTCTGGCGATTAAAGGCGCGATGGACTTCATTTTGGGCAACCGGGTCTTCGCGCTCGTCGAGCATTTTTACGTAGCCACCCAATGGAAAAAGACTGATCGCCCATTCGGTCTGATCTTTGCCCAGTCGCTTTTTCCACAACATGCGACCAAAGCCGACAGAAAACCGGAGAACCTTCACGCCACACAATCGCGCCGCCACGTAGTGTCCCAGTTCATGAAAAACAATCAGGACCCCCAAAACCACCACAAACGCGGCAAGGTAATACGGGATGTTATTCACGCGAAACAGCGCTCCCGCACCATTTTGTGGGCTATCTGGCGCGCCTCGGCATCGGCGGCAAGCACATCGGCAAGGCTACCCTCCGGGCCAGCCGGCAAGGCCTGAAGGACAGCTTCGTCAAGCTGTGCAATGCCGAGAAACGGCAATTTGCCATCAAGAAAAGCCGCAACGGCGACTTCATTGGCAGCATTCAGGATGGCCGGCGCCGTGCCGCCCTCACGCAATACTTCGTAGGCCAGTTGCAGGCAGCGAAATCTCTCGAAATCCGGCTCGACAAAGTCAAGTCGGGCAATCTTGAAAAGATCGAGCGGCTCGACCCCCGCAGCAATTCGCTCCGGCCATGCCATCGCGTAGGCGATCGGGGTCCGCATGTCCGGGTTCCCCAGCTGCGCCAGGACCGAACCGTCGACGTACTGAACGGCAGAGTGAATCACGCTTTGCGGATGGACAACAACCTGAATCATTTCCGGCGGAGCATCAAACAGCCAGCGCGCCTCGATAACCTCCAGCCCCTTGTTCATCATGGTCGCTGAATCAACGGAAATCTTGCGCCCCATGACCCAATTTGGATGGGCGCAGGCTTGATCCGGCGTCACGTTCGCCAGATCGGCCAAGGGGGTGTTGCGGAACGGGCCGCCCGAAGCCGTCAACAGGATTTTCTGGACACCGCATTGAGGTAGCCCCCGTTCGAAATCGCCGGGCAGGGATTGGAAAATGGCATTGTGTTCGCTATCGACAGGAAGTAGCGATGCGCCATACTCACGCACCGCGCGCATGAACAACTCACCAGCCATGACCAACACTTCCTTGTTGGCCAGCATGACCTTCTTGCCAGCTCGTGCAGCGGCAAGGGTTGGCTCCAGGCCGGCAGCGCCGACAATGGCCGCCATCACCGCATCGACTTCCGGCATGGCCGACAACTCAACGAGCGCCTCAACACCATGGCGGACTTCAGTATCCAACCCGGCGCCGCGGCAACGTTCAGCAAGCTGGGCCGCCAGAGGGGCGTCACGAAGTACGGCGAAGCGAGGACGAAACTCAATGCATTGCTCGAACAGCTTTTCAATTTGGCTATGCGCACATAGGGCAAATGCCCGGTAACGCCCTGGATGACGCCGGATCACATCCAGTGTACTGACACCAATCGAGCCGGTCGAACCAAGTACAGTGATGTTTTGCAAGATTGCGCTCACCGGGATGCGAACAACAGCCAGACCAGAGCGACAACCGGCAAGGTCGAGGTCAGGCTGTCTATGCGATCGAGTACACCGCCATGGCCGGGAAGAATGTTGCTGCTGTCCTTGATGCCTGCCTTGCGCTTGAGCAACGATTCATAGAGATCGCCAACGATGCTGACGGCAGTAACGCCGACCAGCGCGGCAATCCACAGAGGCAAGGGCATGAAATCCAAGCCGAACAGTTGGCGAACAACCAAACCGTAAACAACCACGCCAACACCAGCCCCGATCGCCCCTTCCCAGGTTTTGCCCGGGCTGATCGTCGGTGCCAGCTTGTTTTTGCCGAAGGCCTTTCCGGAAAAATAGGCGGCGATATCGGCCATCCAGACGACAGCAAAAATGCCGAGCAACGCACCCGCCCCAAGCATCCGCAACTGGACCATGGCCAGCCAGGTCGGCAGCAAGACAACCGCCCCAACCATAAGGCCGGAAAAGCCGCCGAGCGACCACTTGTTTTTGAGCCAGAGCGGCATGACCAAACACCAGAATGCGGCAGCCACAGCATAAACAAGGAAAACCCAAGGCTGCGCGGGAGCGGAAAGTTCTCCGGCGCCAATCACGTTCGGCTCAAACACGGAGAGCAGCGCACAAATCAGCGCTGTTGCCACCCCGAGCATGATACGGCGGGAAGCCGGCCAGCCAAGCAAGGCACCCCACTCCCAGGCGGCAACACCGATGAACCCGGCCACCAATAGCGACCAGACAGCCTGTGACGAATAGAACAGGCTAGGCAAAAGCAACGCCATCAGGACGAGCGCCGTGATGACGCGGGTTTTAAGCATTCGGCTTTTCCACCAATTGTTCGCTGGTCCGGCCAAAACGACGTTCTCGTTGCTGAAACGAAGCAATCGCCTTGTCGAACTCGGCGGTATCGAAATCCGGCCAAAGAGTCGGTGTGAAATACAGTTCGGTGTAGGCCAGTTGCCAAAGCAGGAAATTGCTGATTCGCTCTTCACCGCCGGTACGGATGAAGAGGTCCGGCTCGGGTGCGAAATTCATCGACAGATGCGGTTCGAGATCGGCATCCTGCCAGCCGCTGCGCTTGTCGGGTTGCGCTGCGAGCATGTGCTCAACTGCCTGCATGATGTCCCAGCGACCGCCGTAGTTGGCCGCAATGGTCAGATCGAGACGGGTATTGCCGGCTGTCCTCGCCTCGGCTTGCCGAATCAGCTCCTGGAGTTTCGGCTCGAAACGCGACAGATCGCCGATCACGCGGAGACGAACACCGTTGCGGTCGAGCTTGTCGACTTCCTGTTCGAGCGCCTTGACGAAGAGTTGCATGAGCAGCGACACCTCTTCCTGCGGTCGACGCCAATTTTCGGATGAAAATGCAAACAGGGTCAGGTACTGAATGCTGCGCTCAAGGCAAGCGCGGACCATTTCGCGGACGAGTTCGACACCTTTGACGTGGCCGGCAACACGGGGCAGAAATCGCTTTTTTGCCCAGCGTCCGTTGCCATCCATGATGACGGCGACGTGCCGTGGCACCACCGCCGTCGGCGGGACCTGTCGTGTCGAACTTGAAAAGAGGGCCATTCAGCCGGGAATTCGAGCGAAACCGGCTTAAACCTGCATGAGCTCGGCCTCTTTGGCGGCGAGCATCTTGTCGACTTCGACGATGTAGCGATCAGTCAGTTTCTGGACGTCGTCCTGTGCCTTGCGCTCGTCATCCTCGGGAATCTCGCCTTTTTTCAGCGCGTCCTTGAGGTGGGAAATGGCATCCCGACGCAGATTGCGTATGGCGACTTTGACGCCCTCGCCTTCGGTCCTGACAATCTTAATCATTTCCTTGCGGCGCTCTTCGGTCAGAGCCGGCATCGGCACGCGAATAAGGTCACCCTGCGATGCCGGATTGAGGCCAAGATCGCAGTCACGAATGGCTTTCTCGACCTTTTGCAGCATGGCCTTTTCCCAAGGCTGAACACCAATGGTCCGGGCATCAACCAGCGTAATGTTGGCAACCTGATTGACCGGCACCATGGAGCCGTAGTAATCGACCTGGACGTGATCGAGCAAGCCGGTATGGGCCCGGCCGGTACGAATTTTTTGCAGATCCAGGCGCAGCGCCTCAAGGGACTTCTGCATCTTGCCTTCAGCGGTTTTCTTGAGTTCAGGAATCATGTTTTAGTCTCCCTCAGCAATAGACCAGCGTACCTTCATCTTCACCACAGACCACGCGCTTCAGCGCGCCAGCCTTGAAGATGGAAAACACGTTGATCGGCAATTTTTGATCACGGCACAGCGCGAAGGCGGTCGCATCCATGACCGCCAGATTTTTGGAGATCGCTTCGTTGAAACTGATCTTGTCGTAGCGAGTGGCCAAAGGATCCTTTTTTGGATCGGCCGAATAGATGCCATCGACCTTGGTCGCCTTGAGGACGATTTCCGCGCCGATTTCCGAGCCGCGCAATGCTGCAGCGGTATCGGTCGTAAAGAAGGGGTTGCCGGTACCGGCACCGAAAATGACGATCTTGCCTTCTTCGAGGTATCGGATGGCCTTGCCGCGAATATAGGGTTCGACCACTTGCTCGATATTCAGGGCCGACTGCACACGGGCGTTCAGGCCACCCTGGCGGAATGCATCGGACAGCGCCATGGCGTTCATCACCGTGGCCAGCATGCCCATGTAATCCGCGGTAGCTCTATCCATCCCGGTAGCCGTACCGGCCATGCCGCGAAAGATATTGCCACCGCCGATCACGACGCCGATTTCCACCCCCAGATCGGCGACCGCCTTGATCTCTCCAACAATCCCGCCGATGGTCTGCGGGTTGATGCCGTAGGCGTCATTGCCCATGAGGGCCTCGCCGGAGAGTTTCAGGAGGATGCGCTTGTACTTGGGTGCGGACATCGGCGTTCCTTTCAATTACTTCTTGGCGGCAGCAGCGGCAGCCTGGGCAGCGACTTCGGCAGCGAAGTCGTCAACCTTCTTTTCGATGCCTTCACCGACAATAAACAGCGTGAAGGCCGCAACCGAAGCGCCCTTTTCCTTCAGCAGTTGTTCGATGGTCTGTTTGCCATCGGCCGCCTTGACGAAAACCTGACCGAGCAGGGTAACGTCTTTCAGGTATTTCTGAACCGTACCTTCGGCGATCTTTTCGAGCATCGCTTCCGGCTTGCCGGCTTCGCGGGCCTTTTCGATGGCAACACGGCGCTCGGTATCGAGCAGGTCGGACGAAACACCGGAAGCATCGAGCGACTTCGGCTTGGAAGCAGCAATGTGCATCGCCAGATCCTTGCCCAGTTGCTCATCGCCACCCACCACGTCAACCACGACGCCAACCTTGGCGCCACCGTGGATGTAGGAGACCAGCTTGCCCTTGGCTTCGAAACGAACGAAGCGGCGGATGCTCATGTTTTCGCCGATCTTGCCGACCAAGGCGGAACGGGTCGATTCGACCGTACCTTCGCCCATGGGCAGCGCGGATAGCGCAGCGACGTCGGCCGGATTCTTGTCGGCAACCAGCGCGGCCGAGCCGTTGGCCAGCGCGATGAATTCGTCGTTCTTGGCAACGAAGTCGGTTTCGCTGTTGACTTCGATGATGGCGCCTTGCTGGCCATCTGCCGAGATGCTGACGGCAACGATGCCTTCGGCAGCGATACGGGTTGCAGCCTTGCTGGCCTTGTTGCCGAGCTTGACGCGGAGGATTTCCTCAGCCTTGACCATGTCGCCATCGGCTTCGGTCAAGGCCTTCTTGCATTCCATCATGGGCGCATCGGTCTTGCCGCGCAGTTCAGCCACCATGCTTGCGGTAATTGCCGCCATATTCTTTCTCCTGAGCTTTTAAAACAGGCGGAGCTTAGCGCCCCGCCGTTACAACTTTATTCAGCTGCGTCGACGACTTCGACGAACTCGTCATCGCCACCGGCGCTGACGATTTCCTGCAGAACCTGACTGCGACCTTCGAGGATGGCATCGGCCATGCCGCGGGCGTACAACTGGATGGCACGGGAAGAGTCGTCGTTACCCGGGATGACGTAGGCAACGCCATCCGGAGAGTGGTTGGTATCGACCACGCCGATGACCGGAATGCCAAGCTTTTCGGCTTCGGTAATGGCGATCTTGTGGTAGCCAACGTCGATAACGAAGATGGCGTCCGGCAGGCCGCCCATGTCCTTGATGCCGCCGATGGACTTCTGGAGCTTTTCCAGTTCGCGACGGAAGGTCAGCGCTTCCTTCTTCGGCATCTTTTCCAGCTCACCGGCTTCGACGGCAACTTCCATGTCCTTCAGACGCTTGATCGAGGTCTTGACGGTCTTGAAGTTGGTCAACATGCCACCCAGCCAACGCTGATCGACGAACGGCGAGCCGGCGCGCAGCGCTTCTTCACCGATGATTTCGCGGGCTTGACGCTTGGTGCCAACGAACAGCAAGGTGCCGCGATTGGCGGACAGCTTCTTCACGAAAGCGATGGCTTCGTTGTACTTGGCCAGGGTCTTTTCGAGGTTGACGATGTGAATCTTGTTACGGGCACCGAAGATATACGGGGCCATTTTGGGGGACCAGAAACGGGTTTGGTGACCGAAGTGGACACCGGCTTCCAGCATTTCGCGCATGGTAACGGACATTGTAAAACTCCTTAAGGGTTGAACCTCCACCCGCCTGAAACGCCCGCCATTGTTGAATTCTGGCAGACACCCTTAATCGGCGGATGTGTGGATTTTGGTTGCCTGCACCGTGCAGACCACCGTTTTTTCAGCCATAACGGCTGAGAAAAACCTGCGGATTATAGCAGCTGAACAGGCTTTCCGGAAGCTCAATAACCGTTCTGTTTGAGCGCCAGCAGCTGCAGCATGCGCTCCAGATACGGTTGCCAGTCGGGCATCTGCAAGCCGAAGTCGGTTTCGAGGCGGGTGCAATCGAGACGCGAATTGGCCGGACGTCGGGCCGGGGTCGGATATTCCGCTGTCGTGATGGGGCGAATCGCTTCCGGCTTCAGACGCAGCTTGAAATCCGGCATCTGCCCGGCCAGCCCGACGACGGTCCGGGCAAATTCGCACCAGCTGACCGGCCGCGCCGCAGCCAGGTGATAGATTTCATTTTTGGCCATTTTTCCCGGTTGACCGTAGCGAACCATGGCTAGCGCCACGCCGGTCACCGTCGCGATCAGCGCGGCCGGGGTTGGCGAGCCGAGCTGGTCATCGACGACCTCGAGGCTATCCCTGTCCCGCGCCAGACGCAGGATGGTCTTGACGAAATTGCCGCCACGCGCCCCGAACACCCAGCTTGTGCGGAAGATCAGCGAGCGGCCGTCCACAGCGCGGATCGCGTCCTCGCCGGCCAGCTTGCTCCGGCCGTAAACGCTCAGCGGCCCGGTCGGATCGGTTTCCTCATAAGGCGCATCCTTGCTGCCGTCAAAGACATAATCGGTCGAGTAATGAACGAGCAAGGCGCCGAGTTCGGCAGCCTCCTCAGCCAGAATGCCCGGGGCTTCGGCGTTGATGCAGTGCACCAGATCAGGCTCCGACTCAGCCTTGTCGACGGCCGTGCAGGCCGCGGCATTGACGATGATCGATGGCCGATTTTGACGAATGACGGAACGAATCTGCGCCGGATCGGACAAATCGCATTCGTTCCGGCCGCAGGCCACGACCGGCCCGTGCGGCGCCAGCGAACGTTGCAACTGCCAGCCGACCTGACCATCTTTACCCAGCAACAGAATCGTCATCACAAAAGCCGTCAAATAGAGAAGCCACAAGTATGCCATCGCGGGCGCTGCCAGCTTTGCGAAACCAGCCCCATCATTTATCCTTGCCCCCTTCCCCCATGCACCACAGAACAGCCGCCATGAGCATCAGCATCAAGACCCCCGAAGAAATCGAAAAAATGAGAATTGCCGGGCGTCTGGCCGGAGAAGTCCTCGATTACATTGCCCCCTACGTCAAAGCCGGCGTCACCACTGACGAACTCGACAAGCTTTGTCACGACTACATGGTCGATGTTCAAGGCTGCATCCCTGCCCCACTCAACTACGCACCGTCGGGCTACAACCCCTACCCCAAATCGATCTGCACCTCAGTCAATCAGCAGGTCTGCCACGGCGTTCCCGGCGAACGCGTGCTGAAGAACGGCGACATCATCAATCTCGACATCACGACGATCAAGGACGGCTACCACGGCGACACCAGCCGGATGTTCATCGTCGGCGAAGGCTCGATCCAGGCCAGGCGCCTGTGCGAAATCACCTTCGAATGCATGTGGCTGGGCATTTCGGTCATCAAGCCGGGGGCGCACCTCGGCGACATCGGCGCGATCATCCAGAAATACGCCGAAAAGAACGGCTGCTCGGTCGTCCGCGAATTCTGCGGCCATGGTATCGGCGCCAAATTCCACGAAGATCCGCAAGTACTGCACTACGGCAAGGGCGGCACCGGACCGAGACTCGAGCCGGGCATGATTTTCACCGTCGAACCGATGATCAACGCCGGCAAGGCCGCCATCCGCGAAATGGCCGATGGCTGGACCATCGTCACCAAGGACCGCAGCCTCTCGGCGCAGTGGGAACACACCGTGCTGGTCACCGAGACCGGCTACGAAATCATGACGCTTTCTGCCGGCGGCCGCGCCAAACCTGACTGGATCAACTGATGGCCTGCGATGTCGCCGCCCTGCGGGCAGAAGTCAAGGCGGCGCAGATCCGCCTTCAGGAAAGTTACGAACAAACCGGCGATGCAGATGCCCTGCTCCGTGACCGCAGTCAGCAAGTAGACAGCGTTCTCGAAAAACTCTGGGCCTCGTTCGAATTTCCCGCCACCCTGGCCCTGGCCGCGGTCGGCGGCTACGGTCGCGGCGAACTGTACCCGGCCTCCGACATCGACCTGCTGATCCTGCTTCCCAGGGAAGCGAGCGGCGCCCTGCAGGAAAAGCTCGAGCGGCTGATCGGCTCGTTCTGGGACATCGGCCTGGAGATCGGGCACAGCGTCCGCACCATCCAGGACTGCCTGAACGAAGCCGAAAACGACATCACGGTACAGACGGCCTTGCTTGAAGCCCGCCTGTTGACCGGCAACGGCAAGCTTTTCGCAACCTTCCAGAAGCGCCTGCGCGGCCACCTCGATCCCCTGCTTTTTTGCGAGGCCAAGCGGATCGAGCAGCAGGAACGCTACCTCCGCTTCAACGAGACGCCCTACAGCCTCGAACCCAACTGCAAGGATTCACCGGGCGGCCTGCGCGATTTTCAGGTCATTTTCTGGATTGCCAAGGCCGCCGGTTTCGGTTCGACCTGGGAGGAGTTGCAAAGGAGCGGCATCGTTACCCAGGAAGGCATGGCGCAAGCCCAGGAATGCCAGGAATACCTGACCCATCTGCGTATCCGTCTGCATTTCATGCTCGGGCGCCGCGAAGATCGGCTGCTTTTCGACTACCAGAGCAACCTGGCCGCCAAGTACGGATTTGTCTCGAACGAAGCGAAGCGTGCTTCCGAGCAACTCATGCAGGTCTACTACCGCAATGCAAAAACGGTCAGCCTGCTCAACACCATCCTGCTGCAAAACATGGCGGCGGCACTGACGCCCGAGAACGAACAGACGCCGCAACCGTTCGACGACAACTTCCAGATCGTCGGTAACCTGCTCGACATCCGCGACGAAGCCCTCTTCGAAAAACGGCCCTCGGCCATTTTCGACAGCTTCCTCGCCATGCAGGAATCCCACGAGCTATCGGGCATGACCACGCGTACCCTGCGCGCCCTGTGGCGGGCCCGCGAGCAGATCACGCCGGAATTCCGCGCCGATCCGGAAAACCGGGCGTTGTTCCTGAAATTGCTGCAGAGCGAGCGTGGCATCGTTCATGAATTCCGGCGCATGAACCAGCTCGACATTCTCGGCGCCTACCTGCCCAATTTCGGGCGTATCGTCGGCCAGATGCAGCACGACCTGTTCCACGTCTACACCGTCGACCAGCACATCCTGCAAGTCCTGCGCAACCTTCGCCGCTTTACGATGAGCGAATTCGCCCACGAATACCCGCTGTGTTCGCGCATCGTCAGCGAACTGGACAGTCCGTGGCTGCTCTATATCGCCGCCCTTTTCCACGACATCGCCAAGGGCCGCGGCGGCGATCACTCCGAGCTCGGCACTGTCGATGCTTTGGAATTTTGCCAAAATCACCGGTTGACCGTAGAAGACACCGAACTCGTCGTCTGGCTGGTCAGGAACCACCTCGTCATGTCGCAGGTCGCGCAAAAGGAAGACCTCAGCGACCCCAACGTGATCGGCAAATTCCTCGATCTGGTTGGTGACATCCGCCACTTGCAGGCCCTCTACCTGCTGACCCACGCCGACATCCGCGGCACCAGTCCGAAAGTCTGGAACCATTGGAAAGGCAAGCTGCTGGCCGATCTCTATTACCAGACCCTGCACCACCTCTCGAGCGGCAACGCCCCCGCCACGCACGGCGTCATCGCCGAGCGCCAGGCCGAAGCAATGCGCCTGCTGCGTTTCTTCGCGCTCTCCGACACCGTTCATGAGCGGCTGTGGAAGCAGCTCGACACCGTCTATTTCCTGCGCCATTCAGCTGAAGAAATCGCCTGGCACACGCGCTCGCTGCATTACCGCATCTACAACAACCAGCCGGTCGTCCGCGCCCGCCTCCACCAGGAAGGCGAAGGCCTGCAGGTCATGGTCTACACCCAGGATCAGCCCGATCTTTTCGCCCGCATCGTCGGCTTCTTCGCCCGTGCCGGCTACAGCATTGTCGACGCCAAGATCCACACCACGGCACACGGCTACGCGCTCGACAGCTTCGTTGTGCTCGACGTTGAAAATCGCGACAACGACCGAGAAATGGTCGCCTACATCGAGCACGAACTGGAGCAGCGCCTGGTCCACGAAATGCCGCCGGATGTCCCGTCAGCCGGGCGCCTGTCGCGGCAGGTCAAGCACTTCCCGATCAAGCCGGAAGTCGATATCCGCGGTGACGAAAAGGGATCGAATTTCATCCTCACGCTGACCGCGGCCGACCGCCCCGGCCTGCTCTACACCGTCGCCAACACGCTGGCCGAGCACGGTGCCAGCCTGCACACCGCCAAGATCACAACCCTCGGCGAACGGGCCGAAGACGTTTTCCTGATCAGCGGCGGCGACCTGCGCGATACCGGCAAGCGCATCCGTCTGGAAACCGAACTGATGGAGCGCCTGAAGGTTGGCTAGTTGCTAGCAACTAAACAGACATGCCCATCGGCTGGCAACTGTCCGTGCTGCCAACCAGTTTCTCTACGATAACCTTGACGCGTCCCATCGCGTCGTGCAGCACGTGCTCCAGGCTTTCGAAGTGGATGCCGTTGACGCTGCTGCCACGGCCCGCCGCATGGTTGGCGACGACATTGATCGCGGCGTAAGGCAGGCCCAGTTCACGCGCCAGGATAGCTTCCGGCATGCCGGTCATGCCGACCACGTCGGCGCCATCGCGCTCGAGACGGTTGATTTCGGCAGCCGTTTCAAGACGCGGACCCTGCGTTGCGGCATAGACCGCATCGACCTTGATGTCGATGCTCAGTTGTTGCGCAGCGGCGAGAATACGGCGACGCAGGTCGGCGTCGTAGGGCTCGGTAAAATCGACGTGTGTCACCGGCGTGCCGTTACCGTGGAACATCGTCGACTTGCGGCCCCATGTGTAATCGATGATCTGGTGCGGCAGGACGATGTCGCCCGGCTGCAGGTCGGGACGAATGCTGCCGACCGAGGCCACCGAAATGACGCCAGTAACCTTGTGATGATGCAGCGCCCACATGTTGGCCCGGTAATTGACCATGTGCGGCGGGATGGTGTGGCCGTAGCCGTGGCGCGGCAGAAAAACCGCCGGCTGGCCGCTGATCTGCCCGAAAACCAGGGCGCCGGATGCTTCGCCGTAGGGCGTGCGCACCACTTCGCGATGCGAAACGTCGAGATTGGACAGCGTTGTCAGGCCGCTGCCGCCGATGATTGCCAGCATGTTATTTTTTCCTTTCCACCAGCAACGAAGCCAGCGTCGGCACCACGCCCTTGAGCGACGGGTGCATTTTTCGGTTTGGAGCGTTGTTGACCGTATCGTCGCCCAGCTTGCGATAGAGCGCATTGGCACGCACGGCAACGAAGGGCAGATCAAGCAAGGTCTTGCCAGCATGGTAGCTGACCAGCGTATCGCGGCCAATGTCCTTGGCCTGCCACGCAATTGCCGTGCGATCGACGAAATGCAGCGCCTGCACGGTTGGCAACCCGGCGGCCAGCTCGGCGACCAGACGATGCAGCTTTTCGCGGTAGGCGATGACCGCGCGGCCGGCATCGGTAGCCACTGCGCCGGTCGTCTCGGCGGGCGCGCCCATGAGCCAGCAGACCACGCTATCGGGCGCAAAGGCTTCAATGCTGGCGCGCTGCGCGGCGGTAAGTGCGGTCAGATCGGCCAGCATCAAGGTCACATCGCTGCCATCAACGCGTTGCTGTGTCAGTTCCAGGCATTTGCCGAGCGAATCGATGGAGAGTACAGCCAAACTCCGCCTGGCCAGCGCCTGCGTGGCGAAACCGACACCGCAGCCGATTTCCAGCACGCGCTGGCCGGGCACCAGCGCCGCCATCCAGTCGTAATCGCCGCGCCGAACGTAGGCCTGTCCTTCAGTTTCCCAGTAGCCGATGAACTCGGCGACCGTTGCACCGCTCACTCGGTTTCCTTCATGGCATAGACGGCCGGCAGGTTGCGCCAGACGCCGCCGGCATCCATGCCGAAACCGAAGACAAAGCGATCGGGCACGGTCAGGCCAACGAAGTCGGCGGCAATCGGCTTGTCCTTGCCATTGAGCTTGTCGGCGAAGACGGCGGTGAGCACCTCGTCGGCCCCCATGCGGCGCAGGCTTTCCTTGACGGCAGCGAGCGTCACGCCTTCATCGAGAATGTCATCCACCACCAGCACGGTGCGCCCCTTGACCGAGGTCCACGGGGCCGAACGCCAGGAAATCTTGCCGCCCTGCGTTTCCGGGCCGTAGCGCGTGGCGTGCAGGTAGTCGAAGTCGAGCGGAAAATCGAGCTTGGTGAGCAGTTGACCGCAGAAGACGACGCCACCGGTCATCACGCCGAGGACCAGCGGGTATTTGTCGGCGAGGCGGGCGCGAATGGCAGCAGCCACCTCGGCCACGGCGCCCTGCACGACGGCCTCGCTGTGAATCAGCTCGGCATTGGCCAGCATGGCCTGCGCTTTTTTCAAATCCATTCAGTCTCCCAGGCTCTTCAGATAAGCATCGAATTCGGGGCCGACTTCGGGGTGGCGTTGGCCGAAAACGACCGTCGCCTGGAGGTAGCCCAGCTTCGAACCGCAATCGTAGCGCGTTCCGTCGTAACGGTAGGCGAGAACCTGCTCCTCGCTGAGCAGCGAGGCGATGCCGTCAGTCAGCTGGAGTTCGCCGCCGGCCCCGGGCTTGATCGTTTCAAGGTGGTGGAAGATGCGCGGCGTCAGGATGTAGCGGCCAACCACCGCCAGCGTCGACGGTGCATCCTCGGGCTTCGGCTTCTCGACGATGGCGTTGATCTGCTCGACCCGATCGGCCACGGCGCGGGCATCGACGATACCGTAGCTGCGCGTGTCGGCGCGCGGCACGTCCTGGACGCCAAGCACCGAACAACGGTAGTAATCGTAGGTATCGGTCATCTGCTTCATGACCGCCGGCTTGCCGTCGAGCAGGTCGTCGGCGAGGAGCACGGCGAAGGGCTCGTCGCCGATCACCGGCTTGGCGCAGAGCACGGCATGACCCAGGCCGAGCGCTTCGGCCTGGCGGATGTAGATGCAGTTGATGTTCTTGGGAATCATGTTGCGCACGAAGTCGAGCAATTCGCTCTTGCCGCGCGCTTCGAGTTCGCTTTCTAGTTCGTAGGCCTTGTCGAAGTGGTCTTCGATGGAGCGCTTGGAACGGCCGGTCACGAAGACCATGTCGGTGATGCCGGCGGCAACCGCTTCCTCGACTGCAAACTGGATCAAGGGTTTGTCGACGATGGGCAGCATTTCCTTCGGGCTGGCCTTGGTGGCGGGAAGAAAACGGGTGCCCATACCGGCCACCGGAAATACGGCTTTGCGAACTTTTTTCATTCTTGAACTCCCTTTTCGAGCAATTTCAACAATTCAGCTTCGTCGATCACCGGCACGCCCAGCTCCAAGGCTTTTTCCAGCTTGGAGCCAGCTTCCTCGCCAGCAACCACGAAATCGGTTTTTTTCGATACCGAGCCAGCCACCTTGCCACCGGCCGCTTCAACCATCGCCTTGGCGTCGTCGCGTTTGAGCGTCGGCAGCGTGCCGGTCAGGACCAGGGTCTTGCCGGCCAGCAACTTCGGGCCGGCATCGGCCGCTTCGCCCTCCGTCCAGTGCAGGCCGGCAGCGAGCAGCTGGGCGATGATTTCACGGTTATGTGACTCGCTGAAGAAAGCGACGATGCTGGCCGCGACGATCGGTCCGACATCGGGCACCTGCTGCAAGGCTTCGATATCGGCCGCGATTATGCCATCGAGATTGCCGAAATACCTGGCCAGATCGCGCGCCGTCGCCTCGCCGACATTGCGGATGCCGAGCGCAAAAATGAAGCGGGCCAAGGTCGTCTGCCGGCTGTGGTCGATGGCGGCGACGAGATTCTGGGCTGACTTTTCGCCCATGCGGTCGAGCCCGGCCAGGGTTTCGACTGTCAGTTTGTAGAGATCGGCCGGCGTATGGACGAGGCCGGCATCGACCAGCTGATCGACAATCTTGTCGCCCAGGCCTTCGATGTCCATGGCCCGGCGTGCCGCGTAGTGCCACAGCGCCTGCTTGCGCTGGGCTGGGCAATAAAGGCCGCCGGTACAGCGGGCGATGGCTTCGTCGATGCCACGGGCCACGGCCGAGCCGCATTCCGGGCAGACCTTGGGCAGCTCGAAGGGCGGGTGCAGCGGCTCGCCACCGAACAGGTCGCGCGTCGGCCGCTTTTCCGGGACGATGGCGACCACTTCCGGAATGACGTCGCCGGCCCGCCGGACGATGACGGTATCGCCGACCCGCACGTCCTTGCGCCTCACTTCGTCCTCGTTGTGCAGTGTCGCGTTGGTGACGGTGACGCCGCCGACGAAGACCGGCTTGAGGCGGGCCACCGGGGTGATGGCGCCGGTACGGCCAACCTGGACGTCGATGCCGAGCACCTCGGTCAACGCCTCTTCGGCCGGGAATTTGTGGGCGATGGCGAAACGCGGTGCGCGCGAGACGAAACCAAGCTGCGCCTGCCAGTCGAGGCGATTGACCTTGTACACCACGCCGTCGATGTCGTAAGGCAGGCCAGGCCGCAAGCTTCCGATTTTGGCGAAAAATTCCAGTTGACCGTGGGAACCGCTCACCACGGCCCGTTCGGCGGCCACCGGGAAGCCCCAGGCGGCCAGTTTGTCCATGAGTTCGCTGTGCGTGCGGACCGCGAGCGCATCCGCCCCGGCACCGACGCCGTAGGCGAAGAAGGACAGCGGCCGGCTGGCGGTGATTTTCGAATCGAGCTGGCGCAGGCTGCCGGCGGCGGCGTTGCGCGGGTTGGCGAACTCCTTGTCGCCGCGGTCGCGCTGGCGGGCGTTGAGTTCGGCGAAATCGGCCTTGAACATGAGCACTTCGCCGCGCACCTCGATGAGCGCCGGCCAGCCCTCGCCGCGCAAACGTAGCGGAATGTTGCGCACGGTGCGCAGGTTGGGCGTCACTTCCTCGCCGGTCACGCCGTCGCCACGCGTCGCCCCGCAGGTAAAGACGCCGTTCTCGTAGGTCAGGCTGATGGCCAGGCCGTCGAATTTCGGCTCGACGGCGTAGTCGACCGCAGCAATCGTTTCCAGACCGTCGCGCACGCGCTTGTCGAAGGCTTCGACCTCGGCTGGTTCGAAGGCGTTGTTGAGCGAGAGCATGGGCACGCCGTGCCGGCGCGGCGGGAATTCCTTGAGCGGTGCGCCGCCAACGCGCTGAGTCGGCGAATCGGCGGTCAGCAGCTCGGGATATTCAGTCTCCAGCCCCTGCAGTTCGCGGAACAGCTTGTCGTACTCGGCGTCCGGAATGGTCGGCGCATCGAGGACGTAGTAGGCGTGGTTGTGGCGTTCCAGCTCGGCGCGCAACTCGGCTGCGCGCTCTGCTGCGACTGCAGGTGCCTGCATCAGGAAAACAGCCGCAGGGCCTGGGGCGAACCGGCTGTCAGGCTGTAGCTGGCCATCGTTGCCTGCGGCTTGCCGATGAACTCGCGACGGATGTGATCGAGCTGCGAGTCGCTGAGCGGCTGGCGATTGTCGTCAACCAGAGCGCCGTTGAGCGTCTCGGCAAAGCGCTTGGCGATCTCGGTCATCTGCGTGAAGGTGCGTTCGCCGTGATCGACGCGCGGCACATCGAGCAGAAAAGTCAGGCCGTGCGTCGTCATGCTGCGCAGCGACTCGGCCGTAAACGGTGCGTTTTCGTAGTTTTGCAGGCTGAACAGGACGCGGCCGCTGTCGTCGTAGCGCGTAAAGACGCCGCTGAGTCCAAGCACCATGCCGGCCGCTTCGGCCAGGGCGCGAATCTTGGTGCCCGAGAAGGCACTGCCCCGGCTGACCAGGTTGAGGCCGATTTCGAGGTCGACGGCGGCGCAGAACTGGTCGATTTCGGCCGCCTGCTCGAGGACGCGCGACGACGGCATGTCGGCCACGGCCATGAGTTCGTCGGCCAGGGCGTTCATGGCCGTGATGAACGTGTTGATGTCGCCCTCGACGAGCGGCCCCAGGCGGTTGACCAGTTGCAGGCCGACGCGCAGGCGACGCAGTTTGAGTTCGCTGTCCGCCGCCAGGCGCTCCCATTCGCGGCTGCGCTCGTTGTAGCCGACCCAATGCACCGGCTTGCTGAGGCGGACCAGGGCGGGACGCTGCGAATGAATGATGTCCATGGCGGAAACCGGTTCGACCAGTTCCATGGCGACAATGAACTCGAGCCGCGGGTCGAGCAGTTCGGCCGGCAATTCGATGGCCGGGAGCTCCGGAGCGTCGTCGGCGCCGGCTGGTTCCGGCGCGACCGCTGGCGGGCTGACGAAAACCGGCGCCTCGGGCATCGGTTCTTCGGCCGGCGCGGCCACCATGTCATCCGAAGGCATGGTCGGATGCGGGTCGACGAAGACGGGTTCGACCCGCTCATGGCTTTGGGCGGGCGTCTCGACGCCGTTTTCCGGTTCGCTGCGCTCGGCCGCGAGCGGCGTCGAGGCGGCCGGCCCGTCGTCAAGCAGAATATCGGCGTGGTGCGGTTTGAGCACGGCCTCGGCGACCTTGCGCTGCCGGTATTCCTGCCACTTGTTGTAGCCGAAGACGCCGACCACCGCCGTCGCGCCCAGCCCGATCAATCCTAGTTGAAGCTCGGTCATTTAAGCCGCATCCCTCATTTTCAAAGCTTCCTGAATATCCACTTCCACGACGCGCGACACGCCGGATTCCTGCATGGTCACGCCGACCAGCTGTTCGGCCATTTCCATGGCGATTTTATTATGGGAAATGAACAGGAATTGCGTCGCGCCCGACATTTTCTTGACCATCGTGCAGAAACGTTCGGTATTGCTGTCGTCAAGCGGCGCATCGACCTCGTCGAGCAGGCAGAACGGCGCCGGATTGAGCTGGAACATCGAGAACACCAGCGCGATGGCGGTCAGCGCTTTTTCGCCGCCGGAGAGCAAATGGATGGTCGAGTTTTTCTTGCCCGGCGGCTGGGCGATGACCTGGACGCCTGCATCGAGAATTTCGTCGCCGGTCATGACCAGCTCGGCGCGACCGCCGCCAAACAATTCGGGAAAAAGCCGCCCGAAATGGCCGTTGACCGTATCAAAAGTGCTTTGCAGCAGGTCGCGCGTCTCGCGGTCGATGCGGCGAATGGCGTTTTCCAGCGTTTCCATGGCCTCGGTCAGGTCGGCCGCCTGCATGTCGAGGTAACCCTTGCGCTCGGTCGCCGTTTCGAGTTCCTGCAAGGCGGCCATGTTGACGGCGCCAAGTTCGGCGATGGCGTTGGTCAGGCGGGTGATTTCGCCTTGCAGGGCCGGCGGCCGGGCATTGCCGAGTTCAGCCTGCAGCGCTTCTTCATTGGCGCCGGCTTCGAGCAGTTGCATGGCGAACTGCTCGGCATTGAGCGCTGCCGCCTGCTCTTTCAGTTTGAGGTCGCCGATCCGCACGCGCAGCGGTTCAAGACCCTGCTCGATGCGCAGGCGCTGCTCTTCGAAGCCACGCAGGGCGTTGGTTGCCGCTTCGAGCGCATCGCGCTTGTCGGCCAGAATCTTTTCCGCTGCCTGCCGTGCTTCGAGCGCCGCCTGCAATGCGCCTTCCATGACATCGGGCGGCGCCGCCTCGACCTGCTCGGCGCACTGGGCGCGGTCTTTTTCGATGCGGTTCAACTCGCGCTGAGCCACGGCCTGCTGGGCGAAAACGTCCTGCAGCTTGCCGTCACATTCGCGCAGCGAAAACTGCGCCTCGCGCAGGGCACGGTCGAAATCGGAATTGCGCTCGCGCTCGGCACGCACGGCGCGTTCGCACTCGTCGAGCCGGGTTTGCGCGCCGTGGACCAGCACGCGGATGCGGCCCAGACCGTCGCGGATTTCGGCGATGCGCTCGTCGGCCGCCATGTCGCGCTCGCGCTCGCTCTCTTCTTCCTCGGCCAGTTCGGCCAGTTGTTCCTGCAGGCGCTCCTTCTGCTCCTTGTGGCGCTCGATGGCCTGCGACAGCTTGAGCACTTCGACCTGCACGGCATGCACGCGCTGCTGGCGATCGGTGACGTACTGGCGAATTTCGCCCATCTCGGCCTGCTTGTCCTCGACCTGTTCGTCGAACATGACCAGCTGCTCGCGGATGGCGTCAGCCTTTTCCTCGGCCATGGCGATGCCCTCGCCGAGCGCTTCGATTTCGCGCTGGCGTTCGAGCAGGCCGTGTTCGCCCTGATCCGGAGCGAAAAAGGTGACGCTCGCCGCACTGACCAGATCGCCGCCGCGCGTCACGATGACCGCCCCCGGCGGCAGATCGGCACGCACGGCCAGCGCATCAGCCAGCGTTTCCGCCGTGCGCACCTGGCCCAGCCAGTCGTCGAGCACGGCCTGAATCGCCGGATCATCGCTGCGCACGCGCGCCGAGAGCACTGCCACGGTCAACCGGAAATTTTGGCCAAAATTGAAATCGCCCGGCAGCACCACGCTGAGCCGCGCTTCCGGCCGGTCGTGCAGCCAGGCGTCGAGCTTGGCCGGATCGTCGCAGGCGATGGCGCTCAGACGCTCGCGCAACACAGCCTCGACCGCCTCTTCCCAGCCGGCTTCGACGTGAATCTTCTGCCACAGCGGCGGCGCGTTTTCCAGCTCGTGACGACGCAGCCATTCCGGCAGCTTGCCGCTCTGCTGCGTGCGCGCCTGCATCTGCTCAAGCGCGGCGCGGCGCGCCTGGCCGGCGGCCAGTTCGCGTTCGATGCGCTGCACTTCGGCCTGCGCTTCCTTGCGCCTGGCCTCCAGCTGCGGCATTTCCTGTTGCAATTGCTGGAGCTGATCCTGGTCGCCGGCCAGTTCCTCGCGCAGCAGGCTGAGTTCCTCTTCCTTCTCGGCCAGGTCCATTTCGTCCGGCGCGTCGTTTCCACCGGTTTCCTCGCGCAGCCGTTCGCGGCGCAGGGTGATGGCCTGTAGCGCACGCTGGGCGTGCGACTTGTTGGTCAGCTCGACTTCGAGCTTCTGCTCGCCGTTGGTCGACCGCGCCTTGAGGCGGGTCAGCTCTTCCTGGGCCTGGACGTGGTCTTCCTCGACCTGCGGCGCGATGTTCATCTGCTCGTGCAGCTTGGCCTCGGCCTCTTCGACGCGCAGCTTGGTGATTTCCTGCGTTTCTTCCCACTTCAGGCGATCTTCGCTCAGCTTCTCGGCCGTCTCGCCCCAGTGCTTGAGCTCGTCTTCGAGTTGCGTCAGGCGCGCCTCAAGCTGGCTGCGCGATTCGCGGCGATGGCGGATTTCCGCCTCGAGCCGGGCGACTTCGGCGTTGGCCGTGTACATGTCGCTCTGCGCGTTGTGCAGCGCGTCGCCGGCAGCAAAGTGCGCCTCGCGGGTTTCCTCGGCGCGCGCCTCGGTTTCGCGCAAGGCGGCACTTTGCGCTTCGAGATCGGTCGTCGCCCGTTCGACGTCGAGCGACAGCTTTTGCCTTTCCGCCTCGGCCTCGCGCTTCCGGAGCAGCCACAGCACTTGCTGGCGCTGGACCAGCTGTTCGTTCAGCCCCTGATAGCGGCGCGCCACTTCGGCCTGGGCTTCGAGCCGCTCCATCTGGTTGCCGAGTTCCTGGCGGATATCCTCGACGCGCAGCAGGTTTTCACGGGTGTCTTCGAGCCGGCCGTTGGTTTCCTTGCGCCGTTCCTTGTAACGCGTGACGCCGGCCGCTTCTTCGAGGAAAACGCGCAGATCGTCCGGCCGCGCCTCGATGATGCGCGAGATCATTCCCTGGCCGATGATGGCGTAGGCGCGCGGGCCGAGGCCGGTGCCGAGGAAGAGGTCGGTGATGTCCTTGCGGCGGACCTTCAAATTATTGATGAAGTAATCCGACTGCCCCTGCCGCGTCAGCGTGCGCTTGACCGACAGTTCGGTGTATTGCGACCACTGGCCGAGGGCCCGGCCGAGCAGGTTCTCGAAGATCAGTTCAACCGAAGCGCGCGACACCGGCTTACGGTTCGACGAGCCGTTGAAGATGACGTCCATCATCGACTCGCCGCGCAGCTCCGAAGCCTTCGACTCGCCCAGCACCCAGCGCACGGCATCCATGATGTTGGATTTGCCGCAGCCATTGGGGCCAACGACGCCGACGAGCTGGCCGGGAACGGCCACTGCAGTGGGGTCGACGAAGGACTTGAAGCCGGAGAGTTTGAGTTTGGTAAGACGCATGCCTGCTTGCAGCGGGGCAAATGCCGCCGCCATGACGGGGGCCGTATAATAACATCGACTATTTGATCGCCCGGCCCTCAGGGAAGGAAGGTTTCCGATGAACCTCGACGACCAGTTTCTCGCCCGCGCCATCGAACTGGCCCGTCATGGCAGCGAAAGCGGCGAAGGCGGGCCGTTCGGTGCCGTCATCGTGCGCGACGGCAAGATCATCGCCGAAGGCTGGAACCGCGTCGTCGCCAGCCACGACCCGACGGCCCACGCCGAAATCAGCGCCATCCGCACCGCCTGCGCCGGCGCCAACAGCTTCCATCTGCACGGCTGCACCCTCTACGCCTCGAGCGAACCCTGCCCGATGTGCCTGTCCGCCGCCTACTGGGCGCGCATCGACCGCATCGTCTTCGCCAACAGCCGGGCCGAAGCCGCAGCCATCGGCTTCTGCGACGATGAACTGTACAGCGAACTGAACCGCCATTTCTCGGCCCGCAGCATCGTCATGGAACACCACCCGACACCGGGCGCGCTCGAACCGCTGGAACGCTGGGCGGCCAATCCGGGTCGAATCCCCTATTGATTCACCGGGGCCGCCCGCATGCACTCCGAAGAAATTCCGCAACGTGCCGAAACCCTGCAGGTGCTGCGCCTGATCAGCGACCTCGAGCCCATCCTCATGCTCGGCGGCAACGAAAATGGCTACGGCGAACGGTGGACGCTTTCCGGCCAGGAAGTCCAGCCGGCCATCGCCCAATTCCTGATGAACAGCGGATTTATCGCCGAAGCCGGCGAAACTGAACTGGGCGCCGTCAAGCTGACCCTGACCGAAAAGGGCTGCGAATTCCGGGATAGAGGATTGGCCTGGTGGGCCGAACTCAACTTCCTCGAAAAGCTGAAAGTCACGGTGTTCGGCTGAACCGGCCGGGCAGGCCGAAAGCCGTATCCGGCTGGCGGACGCCTACGGTCAACCGGAAAAAATGCCCAATTTTCAACAGCCCCCTGGCTTGCTATGCTTCTCTCATCGCAATGCCCTCCACCATCGGAACGCCATGCTCGACCACGACAACGCCGCCTTCATCCAGACCGGAGTCAGCATCAGCCTGGCCGCCTGCAATGTCGATCGCCTGCCCTGCATGAGCCGCGGTCTGGGCTGCAAACTCATCGACGGCGGGCGTCAAATCGCGATATTCATCAAGCGCTCGCAGTCGGCCGAACTGCTTGAAAACATCTGCAACACGGGCCGGGTCGCCAATGTCTTCAACCTGCCGAGCAGCAATCGCACCCTGCAGCTCAAAGGTGACGACGCGCAGATCCTGCCTTTCGACCCGGCCGATCTGCCCGTGATCGAATCGCACATTCCCCATTTCCTCGACGAGGTCATCCCCTTCGGCATGCAGGAGAACATGGTTCGGGCGCTCTTTGCCTGCACGGTCGACGACCTGGTGACCGTGGTCTATACGCCAAACGCCGCCTTCACCCAGACCCCCGGGCCGAAAGCCGGCGACCCGCTGGGCACTGCGTCATGAGCCTGCGCCTCGAGACCATCCGCGAATGCCTGGAAGGCATCATCCCGGGCCACATCGCCACCTGCGACCGGGAGGGAATGCCCAACCTGGCCTACCTCTCCCAGGTCGAGTTCATCGACAACGAGCACGTCGCGCTGTCCTACCAGTTTTTCAACCGCACCCGGCAGAATGTCCTGGCCGATTCACCGGTGCGCCTGCTGCTGACCAGCCACCTGACCGGTGCCCAGTACCGGCTGACCCTGCACTACCTGCGCACCGAGGCGGCCGGTCCGCTCTTTGAGCGCATGCGGGCCAAACTGGCCGGAATCGCCTCGCACACCGGCATGGCCGGCATCTTCCAATTGCTCGGCGCCGACATCTACCGCGTGCTGAGCATCGAACAGGTGCCCGGCGAGACCGTGCCGCCGCCTCCGCCACCGGTCAATTGCCTGAACGCCCTGCGCCGGACGGTCGACCGCCTGGCTACGTGCAACACGCTGGAATGCCTGCTCGAAAAGGCCGTCGACTGCCTGGAAAAAGAGTTCGGCATCGCTCATCTCATGCTGCTCATGCACGACGAGGCGCGCGGCCGGCTGTACACCCTGGCCAGCCGCGGCTACCCCGAATCCGGCATCGGCTCGGAAATCCCGGTCGGCGCCGGCGTCATCGGCATCTGCGCCCGGGAACGGACGCCGATCCGGATCGGCTTCACCAACAGCGAGTACGCCTACGGCCGCACCGTGCGCGACGGCATCGCGGCTGACGGCCAGGCCGACGCCCTGGAAACCGCCATCCCCCTGCCCGGCCTGCCCGATGCAGCGAGCCAGATGGCCGTGCCGATCAGCGTCGCCGGCCGCCTGCTCGGTGTGCTCTACGTCGAGAGCGTGTCCGACCTGCATTTCGGCTATGACGAAGAAGACGCCCTCGTCACCTTCGCCGCCCAACTGGGCCTCGCCATCGTCCACCACCAGCCGGCCGACGACCTGCCCGACGAGCCGGCCGGAACCGAGGAAGCGGCGCCGGCCGTCGCCGGCACACCGCTGACCATTCGCCACTTCGCCGCCACCGACAGCGTTTTCATCGACGACGACTACCTGATCAAGGGCGTTGCCGGGGCCATACTCTGGGTGCTGCTCAGCGACTTTGCCGAACGGCGGCGCACCAGTTTTACCAACAAGGGCTTGCGAGTCGATTCCCGCATCCGCCTGCCGGGCGTCAGCGACAACCTCGAAGCACGCCTGGTACTGCTGCAGCGCCGACTGGAAGAACGCGACGCCGGCATCCGGCTGACCAAGACCGGGCGCGGCCGTTTTTCACTGGCCATAGACCACCCGCTGCAGCTCCTCGAAAGCTGATTTTCGCGGGTTTCCCCCGCCTTTTCTTAAATGTTCATTCAGCGTTTCTTAAAAGAATCGTAAGCGGCCTCTGGCCGTCTTGTCAGGGTTTTCGGGCGGCCTAGACTAGCTCCATCGCATAACGACTGGAGCGGTCATGACCCCGAAGCCCCCGGCAAACAACCCGCAGCAACTGCTCGAACAGATGCTGCTCATCCGCGCCTATGAAGAGGCCATCGTCAACGGCAGCGCCGCCGGCAGGATGCCCGGCACCTGCACCTCGGTCGGCCAGGAAGCGGCCGCCGTCGGCGTGGTCAACGCGCTCGCCGCGGAAGACCTGATCCTCACCAACCATCGCAGCGCCGGCCACCTGCTCGCTCGCGGTGCCGACCCCGGCCGCCTGCTGGCCGAAGTCATGGGCCGCCGCGACGGCTACTGCAAGGGCAAGAGCGGCTCGCTGCACATTTCGGCCAAGGAACTGGGCGTCGTGCTGACCTCGACCATCGTCGGCGCCGAACTGTCGATGGCGCCCGGCGTCGCCCTGGCGCAAAGCATGCTCGGCCGCCCCGGCATCGTCGTCTGCTTCTTTGGCGACGGCGCGGCCTGCGAGGGCAGCTTTCACGAATCGCTCAACCTTGCCGCGCTGTGGAACCTGCCCATCCTCTACGTCTGCGAGAACAATCACTGGCAAGCCTTCGTCCATCGGCGCGAAGCGATGAGCCGCGAGCATGTTGCGGAGTGGGCCACCGGCTACGGCATCCCGGCCCGCACGGTTGACGGCAACGATGTCTTCGCCGTGCTCGAAGCCGCCCAGGCCGCCGCCGCCCAGGTCCGTGAGAGCGGCCGCCCCTGCCTGCTCGAAACCACGACCTACCGCACCCGCGGCCACCTCGAGCCGGACGACCAGGGCTACGTCGACAAGGCCGAACTGGCCAACTGGCTGGCCCGCGACCCGATCACCACCAGCCGCGCCCGCCTGCTCGCCGACGGGCTGCTGAGCCAGGCCCAGGCGGCCGCCATGGCCGACGAGGTGGCCAGCCGCATCGCCGTCGCCCAAGCCTTTGCCGAGGCATCGCCTTTCCCTGCCGCGGATGAACTGACCCGCGACGCCTACGCCTGAGGATTCCCCATGCCCACCCTGACCCTTTACGATGCTGTCGGCGCCGCGCTGACCGAGGAAATGCGCCGCGACCACAATGTCATCGCCTTCGGCGAAGGCATCGCCACCAAACGCCACGAACTGGTCGACGAATTCGGCGCCCTGCGTGTCCGCAACACACCGCTGGCCGAGGGCATCATTGCCGGCACGGCCGTCGGTGCCGCCGCCATGGGCCTGCGCCCGGTCGTCGACCTGCTCTTCGCGCCCTTTCTCTGCTACGCCATGGACGAGCTGGTCAACAGCGCCGGCAAGCTGCGCTACCTGTCCGGCGGCCAGTTCTCCTTCCCCCTCGTCACGCTGGCCATGACCGGCGCCGGCTGGGGTGTCGGTGCCCAGCACAACCACAATGTCGAGGCCTGGTTCGTGCACAGCCCCGGCCTCAAGGTGGTCATGCCGAGTACACCGGCCGACACCAAGGCCCTGCTCAAGACGGCCATTCGCGACGACAACCCGGTGCTCTTCTTCCTCGACATCGGACTTCTCTACCAGCCGGGCGAAGTGCCGGCCGGCGAGCATCTGCTGGCGCTGGGCCAGGCCGCCATCGTCCGCGAAGGGCGGGACGTGACGCTGGTTTCCTACGGCAAGACCGTGCACCACTGCCAACAGGCGGCCGACCAGCTGGCCAGCCAGGGCATAGCCGCCGAGGTCATCGACCTGCGCAGCCTGAAGCCGCTCGACGAAGCGACCATCCTCGGTTCCGTGCGAAAAACCGGTCGCCTCGTCGTCGTACACGAAGCCAACCGCCTGTGCGGCATCGGCGCCGAGATCGCCGCACTGGTCGCCGAACACGCCTTCGCCGATCTCAAGGCACCGATCGTCCGACAGGGTGGCCCCGATGCCCCGGTTGCGGCCAGTTACCCGCTCGAACAGGCCTCGGTCCCGTCAGCCGAGGCGATCACCGACGCGGCCCGACGCCTCTGTTCCACCTAAAACCAGTTTCAAGCTCAATTTTCAACAAGGAGAAAAACCATGCACCCCAACCCCAAAACCCTCATCGTCGCCACCCTCGCCTGCGCCCTGTTCAACACCAGCGCCCTGGCCGCCGACAGCAATTCGGTGCTGATCAAACGTGGCGAGAAACTGATCGCCTATGGTGGCTGCGTCGATTGCCACACGCCGTTCAAAATGGGCCCCAACGGCCCCGAGAAGGACATGGCCCGCGGCCTTTCCGGCCACCCCGAAGCGCTCCGCCTGCCACCTTCGCCGAAGCTCGACAACGCCTGGAACTGGGCCGGGTCGGCGAGCATGACCGCCTTCACCGGCCCGTGGGGCACGACCTACGCCTCCAACCTGACGCCCGACCGCGCGACCGGCATCGGCAGCTGGCGCGAACAGGATTTCATCCAGGCCATGCGCACCGGCAAGCATGTCGGCGTTGCCCGCCCGATCCTGCCGCCGATGCCCTGGCAGGCAATCGCCTCGCTGTCGGAAAGGGATTTGCGGGCGATTTTCACCTACCTCAAGACGCAACCGGCCGTGAAGAACAAGGTGCCCGACTATCTGCCGCCCTCCACCAGTATCAGCAAAGCCGGTGGCTGAAAGGTCGTCCTGCAGCATGAGAAGCCAGCCTGTTGCAGTGCAGGCCGGCTCCTGACTCCGGAAATCGCCGCGGAAAACCGATTCCCACGGTCAACCGTAAAAAATGGCCAAAATTGAAATGGCCTGCGCGCAAGCCAGCCGGCTGCGATCCGCGGCAATGCCGCTAAAATGGCGCTGCCTCCACCTCAACGCGCCCGATGACCCGTCCCTCGCTCAACACCAAGATCCTGATCGGCTGCCTGCTCGGCATCGCCGGCGGGCTGTGGCTCGCCACCCAGCCGGCTGCCACCCCCATCGTCGGCAACACGCTGTACGGCGCCAAGATGCTCGGCAACCTGTTTCTCGATCTGCTTCGCATGGTGCTCGTGCCGCTGGTCTTTTCGTCGATTGTCTGCGGCGTCGCCAACCTGCGCGCCCACCAGCAAATGCACCGGGTGTGGACGACGACGCTGGCTTTTTTCGCGCTGTCGATGGCGCTCGCCATTGTCCTCGGCCTCGGCGCCGCCAACCTGTTCCGCCCCGGCGAAGGCCTGCAACTGGCGATGTTCGCCGACGCCACGCGGGATTTCCAGGCACGCCAGATGCCGCTGCCCGACTACATCGCCCTGTTCATGCGCGGCCTGTTCCAGAATCCCTTCAAGGCGCTGGCCCAGGGCGAGATCCTGGCCGTCGTCATCATTGCCCTGTTTCTCGGCATTGCGCTGGTCATCGGCGGCGAGCGCTACAAAAACCTGCGCGTGCTGATCCAGGAATTGCAGGAGCTTTGCCTGCTCGTCGTCGGCTGGATCATGCACCTCGCCCCGTTCGGCCTCGCCGCGCTGCTGCTGCAACTGGTCGCCACGCAAAACGCCGATCTGCTCTCCAGCCTCGCCCATTTCATCAGCGTCGTCGTCGGCACCACGCTGTTCCACGGCATCGTCGTCCTGCCGCTGCTGCTCTGGCTGGTTACCCGCATGTCGCCGCTGCGTTTCTGGGGAGGCGCCAAGGAGGCGTTGATCACCGCCTTCGCGACGAGTTCGAGCGCCGCCACGCTGCCCATCACGCTGCGCTGCGCCGAGCAGCATTTGCACGTCAAAAAGGACATCGCCAATTTCGTCGTGCCGCTTGGCGCCACCGCCAACATGGACGGCACGGCGCTCTACGAAGCCGCCGCCGCCCTGTTCGTCGCCCGCCTGGCCGGCATTGAACTCGATCTCGCCCACCAGCTCATCATCTTCTTCGTCGCCATGCTCAGTTCCATCGGCGCCCCGGGCATCCCCAGCGTCGGCATGCTGAGCATGGTGCTGGTGCTTGAATCGGTCGGCCTGCCCACCGCGGCGATTGCCATCCTGCTGCCCATCGACCGCATCCTCGACACCGTGCGCACGGCCGTCAATGTCGAAGGCGACATGATAGGCAGCCTGATCGTGCAGAAACTGACCGAATCAGGCAGCGAAAAACACGCCTGACCGGCTGGCACCATCATCCCCCGGCAACGCGCCGGGCAACGAATTGAACCGGCGGGTGGACGCTAAGGCCGCCGCCACTTTCCAGCACAAAATGCAGTTCGCCGGCCTTGAGCATCGCACGGTAACGATGGATCACCTCGCGGCCCGGGCCATCGCCCATCACCTCCTGACTGCGCGTGATGAAATTGAGTTGTTCGCCCTTCAGCCCGCCCTGCTCAACGGTCCGCGCCACCCGCAGATAGCTGGCGGTGCCATGCACTTCGCCATTTTCCAGACGCAGGTCGAAGCGCTCCGCATGCTCGGCGCCCCAGTCGTATTTGACGGTCGCCAACCAGCGCCCGGAAAGGTTTTGGGCCAGGTCAGAGGAAACCGGCGTCGGCCCATCCGATGACTGCCCCGGCCAGTTGCCTTTCAAACCGACTGCCAGCAGCACGATCACGGCCAGAACCGCCAGCCCCCAGAGCAGCCGGGAACGCTGGGCAGGACGATGAATGCTGACCGGAAAGTACGGTTTGACGACATCGACCAGCCTCGCCACATCCGACGTCCATCCGATATCCGAAAGAATGAATGACTGGCGCCGGGCCAGCGCCACTATGGCCGGCGGCAAATCCCTTTCCGCCGGCATCGTCGCCCCGCCGACAAGCACCGGCAGAACAATCTTGCCGGATTTCAATCCGGCCTCGATTTCGCGCCGGACGAAATCCTCCGGCTCGTCGAGCCGGCGAGTGCCATTCCGGCTTACGGTCAGCCACGCCTGGCCGATCACCACCAGCATCACATCGACGGCAGCCAGTTGCTGCTCGATGGCGACGACAAAATCCTCACCCGGGTGGATATCCTCGATGTCACGAAACACGTTGTCTGCGCCGAAGGTCGAGACCAGAACATCGGCCAGACGCCCGGCAAAACCGGCCTGATCGTCGCGACGGTAACTGATGAATATTCCAGGCATGGGACAAGTCTCCTTGATGGAACAGGTTCGCGCGGGTCGCTACGGTCAACCGGAAAAACCGACCAATTCCGGAATACCCCGACACTACCGCAAGGAGGGGAACCCTGACCATCTGCCGCCGTCAACGCATATGAATACTTGAACTACGATAGGTTCATGATTCCGTTCCGGAAGGAGGCAGCTATGGTGGTCATCGTATTCCGTACCCAACTCAAGGATGGCATCGACGAAAAAGCCCTGACCGCGCTGGGCGAACGGATGTTCGAGATTGCCTCGGCCATGCCCGGCTTCGTCTCCTACAAGGATTTCGCCGCTGCCGATGGCGAAAACGTCTCCATCGTCGAATTCGACAGCCAGGAAACCCTCGCCGCCTAGCGCGACAATCCGGAGCACTTGGCGGCCCAGGAGCATGGCCGGCAGAAATACTTCGCGTGCTACCAGGTCCAGGTCTGCGCCCCACTCCGCAGCTACCGGTTCGATGCCAGTGGCCGGCACGTCGTGGACTAGCGCGCCGTGACAGCGAGTGCGCCGCTCCATCTGAGAATTTTCATTTCCTCACCCGGCGATGTCGGCGACGAGCGGCGCCTGGCCCGCGAAATCATCGAATCCCTGCCGCGCGACCCGGCCTATCGCGGCAAGATCACCAGCGAAGCGATTGCCTACGACGATCCCGATGCGCCATCGCCCATGCCGGCCGGCATCACCCCGCAGCTCGGCGTCAACCTTTACAAGGGACCGGCCAGCGCCTGCGACCTGACCATCGTCATCCTGTGGAGCCGGCTCGGCACCCCGGTTTCCGCCGATTGCGTCCGTAGCGACGGCAGCCGCTACGAGTCCGGCACCGTCTCGGAATACGAAAACGCCCTGGCCGCCGGCAAGGAGGTCTGGATATTCCGGCGCAGCGAAAAGCCCAGGGTCGAGCTCGATGACCCAGACTTCGACGCCAAGCTTAATCAATACCGGGCCGTCGGCCGCTTTCTCGAGCGCCTCCAGAATGCCGACGGCTCGGCTGCCGGCGGCCGCCACGACTACGCCGACCCGGCCGAATTCGCCGCCTTGTTCCGCAAGCTCCTGAGCGCCTGTTTCACGGCTCACCTGGATCGCCAGCCAGGGGCCGTGCCGGTTTCGGCACCGCTACCGTCACCCGATATCGAACCGCCCTTCCTGGCCCCCGAGGTCGACCGCGACCACGCCATCGTCGGCCGAGATGAACTGGTTCGCCAGGTCTGGGAACGGGCCATCGCCGGCAAAAGCCAGAGCCTGCTGTTCCTGCCCGGCGTCGGCAAAACGACAGTCGCCCAGGCCCTGCTGGCCGATCGCCAGCGCTTGCTCGACCACTTCGACGGCGTGCTCTGGGCCGACCTCGGACGCCAGCCCATGGTTGGCGAACAGCTGCGCCGTTGGGCCACGGCCTTGCAGGTTCCCGACGAACGCAAGGCCAGCCTGGCCAGCATCGACGACTGGAAAGCGACGGTCAAGGCAGCGATCGGCAATCGGCGGATTCTGGTCGTTCTCGACGACGTCTGGCAGAACAAGGCAGCCCGGGAATTCATGCACCTTGCCCCGCGCGGCGTCTTCATCATCACCACGCGCTGCAAGGACGTCGCCGCCATGCTCGGCGACCCCGAACTGGTGCCGGAACTCGACGCCACGACCGGCCTCGCGCTGCTTAGCGAAATCGCCCCGAAGGCGGTCGCCTACGACCCCGATGGGGCGAGCAATCTGGTCAGCGCCGTCTATGGCCTGCCGCTGGCCCTGGTCCTGATCGGCAAATACTTGCGCCGCGAATCGTCGGACGGCGACCCCGACCGCACCGCAAGCGCCTTCCAGACCATGGCCGAGGCCGGCCACCGGCTGGAAATCAACCCCGACGAGGAGGCCGGCGCGCATTCGCTGGCCGAAATCATCGAAGTCAGCTTCGCCGCCCTGCGCTCGGACGATGCGCGACGGGCCATCATCAACCTCGCCATCTTCCGTCCCAAGCCCAACACCTTTTCCAAGGACATCGCCCGCCAAGTTGCCGGCACCGAAGCGGCCGTACTGTATGACCTGAGCGACATCGGCCTGATCGAGCATTACGGCGACGGCGAATACACCATGCACCGGGTCATTGCCGAATATGCCAGGACCAGGCTGCCGCTGACCGAATCGCAGGCGCTGCACCACCAGGCCGTCAATTACTACGCCCGGCAATTGCAGCAGGACATCGACGACAACCCGGTCGCCTACCTTGGCTGGTACCGCTACGAACAGACCGACTGGCAGGCGACCAAGGATGCCTGGCTTTACCATCTGGCCCATGCCGGCAACGCGGTAAGCAGCGTGCAGGCCTTCCTGCGCGTTTACTTCGACGCCTTCTGGTGGTGGGGCTATTACCAGCGCTTCCCCTTCTGCGAGCGCCTCCTGCTCGAATGGCAGCAACGGCGCAGCGTCGATCCGAAAGTGCGCCAGGGACTCGAACAACTCGCCACATTTCAGAACGCCTACCCGGAAGGCTACGAAAAGGCCGCCCGCGGCAACTGGAACGAGGTGGAACGCTCGCTCACCCGCCTGCGGCAAAGCCTCGGGCTGGAAGGCGAAATTTCCGCCATCCATGATGAAGACGCCCGCCGGGTGCGTGGTTTCACCGACTTCCTGTTGGCCGAGGCCTACGCCTATGGCCGCCATGACCCCGAGGGTGCCCTCAAGCGCTACGCTGCCGCCCACGACATTTTCCATCTTGATGGCGACCTCTGGGTGGCGGCATGGCTCTGTTTTTACGTTGCCCAATATCTCCTTGAGCAAGGCAGTTTCGACGGTTCGGCAGAATATGCCCAGCGTTCGCTGAGCGAAGCCGGCTGCGCCGCCGGGGGCGAGGATGCGCCGTTGGCCGAACGCGACGCCGAACTGCTCGCCAACAATTACCGACTGCTCGGCGACTTGGCCATCGCCAGCCATGAGTATGCACAGTCCGCCCGGCACTACCTGCGGGCGACTTTCTACGCCTACGCCTTCCAGGCCATTCCCGAACCCGCCGACACCTACACCATGGCCTTCTACCAGGAAATCACCAGCCGCATCGCCGGGCAGGCAGCCCGTCTCGCCGGCACCGAACGGGCCACCGGCGCAACGCTATGCGAGACGATAGTCGACTATTGGCAGATTTACTGGCAACGCCATCCGGAACAAACGACCGCCAACGGCTTGGCTACGGCGCTGAGCAATGCCGACCCCATCGCCATCGCCGCCGCCCTCTTCCCGCCGCCCATCACCGGCGACATCCTGAGCAGGGCAGCCGATTACGCCCGGGAAGTCGAGGCGATCATCCCCACCCTCGCCGCCGCTCTCGACAAAATAAATCAGGCCGACAAGTAGGGAAACAGCCCGGCACAGGACAAACCAGTAGGCCGAAAAACTACTTCCCACGGTCAACCCGAAAAATCAGCCGATTTCCAAATCGGTCCTCGCCGCTCCCCTCGAACGAGCGGCAGGTAATCGCCATCCACCGTACAGCCACCTCTCGGCCATCGTTGCAGCGGACGACGCCTGTTCCGGATTCGCCGGCGCAACTGCCCGGCCGGGGCGAGGTCTCGGGGGGCGCCAACTGCCCGTCGCATTGCAGCCGACCCTCGCCATCAGCCAGGATGAAACTACCGCCACCGCTCGCGTCGCCGGGAAAGCCCTTGCCGCGCAGTTCGCCCGGCACGTCGCTCAGGCTGCCGCGCGCCTGATAGCCGAAGGCACACGCAGCGAGCAGCGAGGCAACGATCATGAGCAGGGAAATTCCGCGTTTGTTCACAAGGCAGGCAAAGCGTTTTCGGGGATAATCCGCATTTTTACACCCATTCGACGCCCGACGTGAATTCGCATCTCGCCCAACTCCAGCCCTACCCCTTCGAAAAGCTGCGCGCCCTGTTCGCCGGCGTCACGCCCAACCCGGAATACAAGGAGATCAAGCTCTCCATCGGCGAGCCGCAGCACCCGACGCCGGCTTTCATCATGGAGTCGCTGGCCAATGGCCTGAAAGGGCTGGCCAACTACCCGACGACGCAGGGCATGCCGGCATTGCGTCAGGCCATCGCCGCCTGGTGCCAGCGCCGCTACGACCTGGCGCTCAATCCGGAAACCGAAATCCTGCCGGTGAACGGCTCGCGCGAAGCGCTGTTCTCCTTCGCGCAAACCGTCATCGATACCAGCCGTGGCCACGTTCCGCTGGTCGTCAGCCCGAACCCGTTCTACCAGATCTACGAAGGCGCCGCCTACCTGTCCGGCGCCGAGCCGCGCTTCCTCAACAACCTGCCCGACAACGATTTCGCCTTCGACTACGCCAGCCTGAGCGAAGAAGAATGGGCCCGCGTCCAGCTTTTCTACGTCTGCTCGCCCGGCAACCCGACCGGCAAGGTGCTGTCGCTGGAAGACTGGAAAACGCTGTTCGCGCTGTCTGACAAATACGGTTTCGTCATCGCCTCCGACGAGTGCTATTCGGAAATCTACTTCGACGAAGCCAACCCGCCCATCGGCGGCCTCCAGGCGGCCAAGCTACTCGGCCGTTCGAACGAACGGCTGGTCATATTCTCCAGCCTGTCCAAGCGCTCCAACGTGCCAGGCATGCGCTCCGGCTTTGTCGCCGGCGATGCGGCCATCCTCAAGAAATACCTGCTCTTCCGCACCTACCAGGGCTGCGCCATGTCGCCGCCGGTGCAGACGGCTTCCATCGCCGCCTGGAACGACGAGGCGCACGTCCTCGACAACCGCAACCAGTATCGCGAGAAGTTCGCCGCCTGCACGCCGCTGATTGCCGAAGTGCTCGGCACCGGCATGCCCGACGCCAGCTTCTACCTGTGGGCCAGGACGCCGATCGCCGACACCGACTTCGCCCGCGGCCTGCTCGAACACTATAATGTCGTGGTCCTGCCCGGCAGCTTCCTGGCGCGCGAAGTCCGCGGCGTCAATCCGGGGGCCAATTTCATTCGTATCGCGCTGGTCGCCTCACTCGACGAGTGTCTGGAAGCGACCCGCCGCATTCGCCAATTCGCACAACAACTGTAAACAGAGAGAACATCCATGAGCCATCCCCTGCAAGCCATCATCGAAGAACTCTGGGAACGCCGCACCGAGCTGTCCCCGCAATCGCCGACCGACACCATTGCTGCCATCAACCAGGTGGTTGGCATGCTCGATTCCGGCGCTCTGCGTGTCGCCGAAAAGATCAATGGTGACTGGGTCACCCACCAGTGGATCAAGAAGGCCGTGCTGCTCTCCTTCCGCGTCCGCGACAACCGCGTCCAGGAATCCGGCGACGTCCGTTTCTACGACAAGGTCGACACCAAGTTCGAAGGCTGGAGCGAAGAGCAGTTCCGTGAAGGCGGCTTCCGCGTCGTTCCGGGCGCCGTCGTCCGCAAGGGTTCTTTCATCGCCAAGAATGCCGTGCTCATGCCGTCCTTCGTCAACATCGGCGCCTACGTCGATGAAGCGACGATGGTCGACACCTGGGTCACCGTCGGCTCCTGCGCCCAGATCGGCAAGAACGTACACCTTTCCGGCGGCGTCGGCATCGGCGGCGTCCTTGAGCCGCTGCAAGCCAACCCGACCATCATCGAAGACAACTGCTTCATCGGCGCCCGTTCGGAAGTCGTCGAAGGCGTCATCATCGGCGAAAACTCCGTGCTCTCCATGGGCGTTTACATCGGCCAGAGCACCCCAATCTACGACCGCGAAACCGGTGAAGTCACCTACGGCCGCGTGCCGCCGGGCTCCGTCGTGATCAGCGGCACCTTGCCGAAGGCCAACGGCGTGTATAGCCTGTATGCCGCAATCATCGTTAAGAAGGTCGACGCGCAAACCCGCTCGAAGACCAGCATCAACGAACTGCTGCGCCCGTAAGCCCCACCACTCCACGAAGGTCTTGTCATGATTCTCGACAAACTGTTCCAGTTGATGGCCGAAAAGCAGGCCTCGGATATCTTCATATCCGCAGGCGCGCCGATCCACATCAAGATCCAGGGCAACACGCTCCCGGTCAACCAGCAGGTCATGCTGCCGGACATGATCGAGAAGATCGCCTACGAACTGATGTCGCCGGACCAGATCAAGACCTTCGAGGCCAACTGGGAGATGAACCTCTCCTTCGGTGTGCCGAACGTCGGCAATTTCCGCGTCAATATCTTCCGCCAGCGCGGCTCGACCAGCATCGTCATCCGCTTCATCCTGGGCAACATCCCGGCCATGGACGACCTTGGCCTGCCCAATATCCTCGGCGAGCTGATCATGGAGAAGCGCGGCCTGATCCTGATCGTCGGCGCCACCGGCTCGGGCAAGTCGACGACCATCGCCTCGATGCTCGATCACCGCAACGCCAACCGTTCCGGCCACATTTTGACGGTTGAAGACCCGATTGAATTTCTCTTCAAGCACAAGAAATCCATCGTCAACCAGCGCGAAATCGGCATGGACACGATGGACTGGCAATCGGCCCTCAAGAACGCCATGCGCCAGGCCCCGGACTGCATCCTGATCGGCGAAATCCGCGACAAGGACACCATGCAGGCGGCCATCGCCTACTCGCAGACCGGCCACCTGTGCCTGGCCACGCTGCACGCCAACAACTCGTACCACGCGCTGAACCGCATCATCAGCTTCTTCCCCGCCGAAAACCGCCCGGCGCTCTTCCTCGACCTCTCGGTCGCCCTGCGCGCCATCGTTTCGCAACGACTGGTCAAGAAGCCCGACGGCAAACGCATCCCGACCTGCGAAATCATGCTCAACACCCGCCACATCAGCGAACTGGTCGAGCACGGCGAAGTCCAGGCGATCAAGGAAGCGATGGAACAAACGCTGGCCCCGGGCTCGCAGACCTTCGAGCAGGACTTGTTCAGGCTCTACAGCAGCAGCACGATCACCATCGACGAAGCGCTGGCCAATGCCGATTCGCCGACCAACCTGTCGTGGCTCATCAACAATTCCGAATTTGGCAGCACCAACGGCAAGGAAGACCGCAAGACCGACGTCGCCCTCGAATTCGACAGCACCAGCGAAGGTGGCACCTCGTTCAAGGAATTCACGCTGAGCCTGGCCGACCACGACGAAGAAACCCACTGATGTCCGACCCCACGTTTGAACTGGCCCGGCAGATCATCTCCTGCCACTCGGTCACGCCGGAAGACGGCGGCTGCATGGAAATCATCGCAGCGCGCCTCGAGCCCCTTGGCTTCACCATCGAATTCATCAACCGCAACGGCGTCACCAACCTCTGGGCGCGTCGTGGGACGACCGCCCCGCTCTTCGTCTTCGCCGGCCACACCGATGTCGTACCGACCGGCCCGCTCGACAAATGGACCTCGCCGCCCTTCGCCCCGGAAGTCCGCGCCGGCATGCTCTACGGGCGCGGCACGGCCGACATGAAGTCGTCGGTTGCCGCCTCGGTGACCGCCGTCGAGGCCTTCATCGCCGCCCATCCAAAGCATCCCGGCTCGCTGGCCTTCCTGCTCACATCCGATGAAGAAGGCGATGCCACCGACGGCACCGTCATCGTTGTCGAAGCCCTCAAGGCACGCGGCGAAACCCTCGATTTCTGCATCATCGGCGAACCGACTTCAGTCAACACCCTCGGCGACATGATCAAGAACGGCCGGCGTGGTTCGCTGTCCGGCACGCTCACGGTCAAGGGCATCCAGTGCCACATCGCCTACCCGGAAAAGGGTCGCAATCCTATCCACGAAGCCGCCCCGGCCCTGGCCGAACTGGCCGCGACGCGCTGGGACGAAGGCAACGAATACTTCCCGCCAACCACCTGGCAAGTCTCCAACATCCACGGCGGCACCGGCGCGACCAACGTCATCCCCGGTCAACTGGAAATCAAGTTCAATTTTCGCTTTTCCACGGCCAGTACGCCGGAAGGCCTGCAGCAACGCCTGCGCGCCATCCTCGAAAAGCACAACCTGGACTACGACATCCACTGGACACTGGGCGCCCGCCCCTTCCTGACCGGCCGCGGCCCGCTGGCCGATGCGGCAAGTACCGCCATCAACGAAACCTGCGGCATCGCCACCGAGCTATCGACCACCGGCGGCACCTCGGACGGCCGCTTCATCGCCGAAATCTGCCAGCAGATGCTCGAAATCGGCCCGGTCAACGCGACCAGCCACAAGATCGACGAATGCATCGCCGTCGATTCCCTGCCCAAGCTCTCCGCCATTTACCGCCGCATCCTCGAACAACTCCTGACCGCATGACCACTGCCGCCAAAACCGAACTGTTCACCGTTCGCGACTACATCCGTTACGCCGTCAGCCGCTTCAACGCCGCTCATCTCTTCTTCGGCCATGGCAGCGACAACGCCTGGGACGAAGCCGTGTACCTGACACTGCACACGCTCAACCTGCCGCTCGACCGCCTCGAACCCTTCATCGATGCCCGTCTGCTGCCGCATGAGCGCGAACTGCTGCTCGACATCTACACCCGCCGCTGCCAGGACCGCCTGCCAGCCGCCTACCTGACCCACGAAGCGTGGCTCGGCGAACATCGTTTCTACGTTGACGACCGCGTCATCGTGCCGCGCTCCTTCATCGCCGAATTGCTCGACGAACAGCTCACGCCGTGGATCGACGATCCGTGGGCCGTCGAGTCGGCCCTCGACCTGTGCACCGGCTCCGGCTGCCTGGCCATCCTGACCGCCCTCGCCTTCCCGAATGCCGAAGTTGCTGCGGTCGACCTCTCCGAAGATGCCCTTTCCGTTGCCGAGCGCAATGTCGCCGACTACCACCTGACCGACCGCGTCGAACTGATCCAGTCCGACGCCTTCGCCAAGCTGGCCGGCCGCAAGTTCGACCTGATCATTTCCAACCCGCCCTACGTCAATGCCGAATCGGTCGCCGCGCTGCCGCCGGAATACCTGCACGAGCCCGAACTGGCGCTCGGCTCGGGCGAAGACGGCCTCGATTTCACGCGCATCATCCTGCGCGAAGCCAAGAAGCACCTGAGCGAAAACGGCATCCTGATCGTCGAAATCGGCCACAACCGCGACGACCTCGAAGCGGCCTACCCGACGCTCCCCTTCACCTGGCTCGACACCGCCGCCGGCGACGAATTTGTCTTCCTGCTCCACGCCGCCGATCTGCCGAATTGAGCCAGCTGTTTGAAATGCCCAGCCCGTTCGAAGTCGAAACGGGCACGGTCCTCATGCACGAACCGTCGTGGGCGCGGGAGGGCGAACTGCGCGCCCAGTTGCTCGACGAAAGCTACCCCAAGCCCTTCGTCATCGACGACGGCAAATCGCGTTTCCTCTATTTCAACGTCCGCCTCATGCAGAGCGAAATGTCGCTCAAGGCGCCGCACGACCTGGCCATCCGCTACACGCAGAAAATGATGGCCTTCCTGCTCTTCCAGCCACGCCCGAAACGCATCGTGCTGATCGGCCTCGGCGGCGGCTCGCTGATCAAGTTCTGCTACCAGCGCATGCCCGGCACGCAGTTGACGGCCGTCGAACTCGACCCCAACGTCATCGCCTTCCGCGACACCTTTCTCATGCCGCCCGACGATGACCGCCTGCAGGTTTTGGAGGCCGACGGCGCCGAATTCCTCGAAAGCACCGAAAAAGGTATCGATGCCCTGCTCGTTGACGCCTTCGACAAAACCGGCTTCGCGCCCAGCCTGGCCAACCGCGAATTCTTCGACAACGCCTACGCCAAGCTATCCGGCAATGGCGTGCTGGTCATCAACCTGGCCGGCGAAAAGGAAACCTACGCCGGCCTGATCGGCGAAGCCATGCACGTTTTTGACGACCAGGTCATCGTCATTTCGGTACCGGACGACGGCAACCACGTCCTCTACGCTTTCAAGGAACGTCATTTCGAGCCGCGCTGGCGCTGGTTGCACAACTATGCCAAGGAACTCCGCGCCAAGTTCGGTCTCGATTTCCCGGCCTTCGTGCAAAAGATGGAACGCTCGACCAAGCTCGGCCTGGCCCGACGGGAGGCCATTCGCGGTCGCTAGCCGGCTGTTTTCCGGCGCAAACCGGATTCCTACGGTCAACCGGAAAAAACGGCCAAAATTGAAATGTGGCAGCTAAGCGATTTCCTGCAAGATCCCCCGTAACAACCGCCAGCACCGCTCGACCGAAGCAATCTCGACCCGCTCGCCCGGCGCATGCGCGCCACGGATGGTCGGGCCAAAAGACACGATATCCATCCCCGGATACTTGTCGCCGATGATGCCGCACTCCAGCCCGGCATGAATGACCTCAACCTTCGACTCTGCAGCAAAATCCCGCCGATAAACCGACTGACACAACTTGAGCAATTCAGACGCCGGATTCGGCGCCCAACCCGGATAAAAACCGGACTTTTCAGCCGACGTTCCACTCAGCGCCCACAAACTGACAATCTCGTCGGCCAGCGCCAGGCTGCCGCTACCGATCAACGAACGCACCATAAAGTTGCACGATCCCCCATTCGGGTGCACATCGACCATGCCCAGATTGTTCGACGTCTCAACCACGCCCGGCACCTGCCGGCTCATTCGCCGCACGCCATGCGGCGCTGCATGCAGCGAGCCGAGCCAGACTTCCTGCTCGGCCACCGCCATGACCTGCCTTGCCTCGGCCACTGAAATAGCGAGGCTCACGCCCTCGTCAACCCCGCGCAATTCCGCCCGCAAGCTGGCCTCCATCCCGGCCAGCCAACTCGCCAGACGCCCGCCCCGACCACCGGGCACGGCCACCGTCGCCACCGCCTCACGCGGCAAGGCATTGCGCGCCGAGCCACCGACCAGATCGACCAGCCGAAGCGGTGTCACCTCCTCCAGCTCGCGCAACACGCGAACCAGCAGTTTGATCGCGTTGCCCCGTTCCTCGTGGATATCGACGCCGGAATGCCCGCCCCGCAAGCCGCGCAGGGTGAGCCTGACCACCTCGAAGCCTGCCGGAACAGGTTCCGCCACGCCGCTGCGCTCGACATTCACATCCAGCCCGCCAGCACACCCCAGGTAAAACTCGCCCCATTCCTCAGTATCGAGATTGAGCATCAGCCGCCCCTGGAGAACACCCGGCTCCAGGCCACGCGCCCCGCCCATGCCGGCCTCTTCATCGACGGTCAGCAAGGCCTCAAGCGGCCCATGCACAAGATTTTCATCCTCAAGCGCCGCCAGAATCAGCGCCACGCCTATCCCGTTATCGGCTCCCAGCGTCGTCTTTTCCGCCACCAGCCAGCCATCGCGCAGTTCGGGAACAATCGGATCACGGGAAAAATCATGGCTACTGTCTGCGTTCTTCTGACACACCATGTCGAGATGTGCCTGCAGCACAATACCCGGCCGTCCCTCACCACCCGCACTCGCCGGCTTGCGGAGAATCAGATTGCCTGCCGCATCGACCACAGCCTCCAGACCGCGGGCCACCGCCCAATTCAGAAGTGAATCGCGCAGTTCAGCCTCCGCCTTCGAAGCGCGCGGCGTCGCGCACAGCGCCTCAAAATGCGCCCAGACGGGCGCTGGATCAAGACCGGAAAACACCGAGGTAGTCACGTCACAGAACTCCAAAAGTGAAAACCCCCGCAGACCTTGCGGTGTGCGGGGGTTAAATTCTGGGGCGACTGATGGGGCTCGAACCCACGACAACCGGAATCACAATCCGGGACTCTGAAGGTTGAGAAAGCGCCCCCCGCAAGGGATTCCGCCAAATTATAGCCTGTGCTGTCCTTCCCCTGTCCTTCCGGGGGTTGTATGGCAACAATTCGCAAGCGTGGTGCCAAGTGGCAAGCGCGCGTTCAGATCAAAGGTTTCGACCAAGTAGCAAAGTCATTTTCCAGCCGAGCCGATGCCGAGGCATGGGGAAAGATCACCGAATCCGAGATGATCCGGGGCGCGTACATCAAGCGCAGCGATGCAGAGCAGACCACACTGGCCGATGCTCTCGACAGGTACGAACGTGAAGTTTCGGCCAGCAAGCGCGGTGCGACACAGGAGGCAATGCGCATCAAGGCATGGAAAGCGCACAGGCTGGCTAAAAAGACGCTCGCAGCCCTTCGTGGTGCCGACTTTGCACAGTATCGGGACCAACGGCTCAAGGATGCAGCCCCGGCAACTGTCAGGCTCGAGCTAGCCATTCTCGGAAACATGTTCAACGTGGCTCGAAAGGAATGGGGGTACGAAGGACTGACTAACCCCATCGAAGCGATACGCCTGCCATCTGTGCAGAACTCCCGAAGCCGTTTGTTTTACGACGGAGAGGAGGCATTACTGCTAGATGCCCTTGTTCCTGTAACGCGGGGGGAAAATGGCCGCGTGAGTGCTGGCTGTAGAAATTCATGGCTGCGCCCCCTTATCCTACTAGCACTGGAAACAGCCATGCGGCGGGGAGAATTGCTATCGCTACGCTGGGAGAACATCCGGCTCACGGAGCGTGTGGCACACCTCCCCATGACGAAGAACGGCACGAGCCGATATGTGCCGCTATCCACTAAGGCGGTGGAGATTTTTAAATCCCTACCCCGAGCCCTGCGGGGGCCTGTTTTCACCATTTCAGCCAATGCGATAAACCTCGGCTTTGTGCGAGCCGTTGAACGCGCCCGCCTTGCCTATCTGGAGTCCGGGGGCACAGATTCCCGGATGCTTGTTGATCTTCATTTTCACGACTTGCGGCACGTTGCCATTACTCGAATAGCCGAGAAACTGCCGAACATCGTGGAGCTTGCAGCCGTAAGTGGTCATCAAGATGTACGGATGCTGAAACGCTATTACCACCCTCGTGCAGAGGACTTAGCCAGAAAACTCGGATGAAAAATAGCCCGTTTCGGCGGGGTGATGAAAATATTTTCGCTGAGTTTCTTTATCCAGTTAGACGGAGTTATACGGCATTGCTTTAAATCGACAAAACGCAATAAATTTAGGCACTTACAAACCTTGATTTGCCTATTTATTATGTTCCCTACGGAGCCCTTCCGGTCTAATTGGAGCAATACAAAATGCAGAACGAGCCCACCCAGCATTTCAATTTCACCACCGAGCGAATGACCCGGCCACAGGCTGCGGAATACCTCGGCACATCCCACCAGTTTCTCGAACAGGATGCAGTCACCAAGCGTCATGGCATCCCGTTTATCAAGATCGGCCGCAAGGTCGCGTATCTGAAATCAGACCTCGATAGTTGGCTGATGGCCCATCGCGTTACACAGTAACCGACGAAAAAAAGCCCCGCAGCGAACGGGGCATGGAGAGTCTTTTAATCCATCCAAGGCAAATCAGATATGGCTAATATTATCAAGATCGGTGACTTCCCGAAAGTCGAAGCGAACCCCGACAGAGTTCCCTCATTCCTGCGCTGCAAGCCCTGCGCGAACTGGACGGCAGAACCGCGAAGCGGCCAGCCCGGCAAGTACAACAAGGCACCCCGTAACCCCCTGAACGGAGCAAAGGTCGGGGCGGATAAACCCGAACTGTTCGGCACTTTTGAGCAGGCAGTATCAGCCCTCGACAGCGGCAAATTCTCCGGTATTGGCGTTTTGCTCACGGGCGATGACAACCTGACCGGGGTTGATATTGACGACTACAAGGCGACGTTCGAGCAAATGCCACAGGTGAAGGCATGGGTTGCCGAGGCACGCAAGGCCGGGGCTTATTGCGAGCTATCCCCCAGCGGCGAAGGGCTGCGCCTGTTCATGCGTGGCAAGTTGCCAAGCAAAGGGCGCAAGGCAGGCCCGCTCGAAATATACGATAACGCCCGTTTTCTTACCGTTACCGGCAAATGTGAAAAGGCATCCGGGGGCGAACTGATCGACGGGCAGCACCTGATAGACAGTTTCATCGCCATGCTGCCCGCACAGGAGCCAGTGGCCTCTCGCCAGATCGGCAGCATCAAGCCAGCCAGTAACGAGGCGGTCATCGCGCTCGTTGCATGGGCAACCGAGAAACGCCCGGCTTTGATGGCGGGGCACTGGGAGTTATCCGAAACCGATTTCGGGAGCACCGGCTATACATCGCAAAGTGAGGCCGACATGGCGCTGGTTGGCGAGATCGCACGGCAGGCTGTCCGCTCCGGGATTGCTGCGGACGAACTAGCCGACTGCACCCTGCGGGTTTTTGAACAGTCTGGACTGTACCGCCCCGAGAAGGCCCGCACGATTGAAAATTTCACCATACCGAAGGCTGTAGCCGCTGCGCTGGAAAGCGAGCCCTGTCTCGTTGAAACAAGGCAGGATGCCCCCGCCGAAAACAAGAGCGCCATATCGGCGGCAACCGAGTTTGCCACCGGGGAACCGGGCGACATCAAGGCCGCGACGGTGTTCGCGAAAACCTACTCGGGGCGCCTGCTCTACGCAGCACAGGGAGGACGCTGGTTGTACTGGGACGGCTCGCGCTGGTGCTGGTGCAATACCGGCGAGGAAATGCAGGCCGCTAAAAAGGTGGCGGACAAGGCGCTGGAATGGGCAAGCAAACTCTGCCAGCAAGACGCCGACAAAAACAAAAAGCGAATGGCCTTCGCCCTGCGCTTGCAGAATCTCCCCCGCCTGCAAGCCATGCTGGAACTGGCGAGGAGCGAACCCGGCATGACCATCGGCCACATGAGCGAATTCGACAGCGACCCGATGTTGATCGGTGCCCGCAACGGTGTGGTCAATCTCAATGATGGCGGCCTGCTGGCGCCCGACCAGAAAATGCTGATAACCCGCCAAATCGCGGCGGAGTATCACCCCGACGCCAAGTGCCCCCGCTGGCTGGAGTTCTTGAATCAGGTGATGCAAGGTGACACAGAAACAATCGGCTTTCTCCAGCGCGCTCTCGGCTACACCCTGACCGGGACGACCACCGAGGAAGTCTTGTTCATCTGCTACGGGCACGGGGCGAATGGCAAAAGCGTTTTCGGGAACGTGGTTACCGCAATCATGGCCGATTACGGCCAGATGGCCCCCGCCTCCCTGCTCACCGCCCGCAAGGATGGTGACAGTGGCCCGCGAAACGATGTTGCCCGCCTCTGCGGTGCCAGGGCGGTGCAGATCAACGAGACAAGCAACGGCGACCGTCTCGATGAGCAGGTTGTGAAGATGCTCGCCGGCCGCGAGATGATTTCCGCCCGCTTCCTGCACCGGGAATTCTTCGATTTCTGGCCGACCGCTAAACCGTGGCTGCGCACCAATCACCGCCCGATCGTGGTTGGAGAGGACTGCGGGATTTGGCGGCGCCTGCTATTAATTCCGTTCCGCCAGAAGTTCGCCGAGCATGAGCGCGACCCGTGGCTGGAATCGAAGCTGCTGGAAGAACGCGACGGCATATTCGCGTGGATGGTGCGGGGCTGCCTCGAATGGAAACGCGGGGGCGGATTGAAACCCTCGGACATGGTACGCCGCGAGTCTGCCGGGTATCGCACAGAATCAGACCTGCTAGGTGAATTCCTAGGCGACAAAACCGAAGCCGCCCCGAGCGAGCGCACAGGAGAGTCTGAACTCTATAGCCAGTGGCGCAACTGGAACGATCAAAACGGCACCCGCTCCGGCAGCAAGGCAAGTTTCACCCGCAAGTTGCACGAGCGCGGATTCTCACAGGAAAAGAGCAACGGAAAACGCTACTACGCCGGGCTGAAATCCCGCCCGCAGGGGATCGGATAGGCGCAGGGCAGGTAGGGCGGGTTTAGGGGGTGTTTCGGGTAATTCCTCCTAGTGATTTCTTTACGCGGAATTAGGTAAAAAAGGAACAAAACCTGCCCTACCTGCCCTGTTTTTGACGACCCGCCCCCCTTGTGCAACCGCCACCAAAGAATACGAGGCTGAAAATGTATAACAGTTATACCGCGATGCAACGTCAGAAGATGGAGCAGGCCATCCGTGCCCACCAGACCGCGCAACAAACCAAGGCACAAGTAAAACAGGAACGAGTGCCCTCCTCCTTGTACCACCTCCGCGTTCTTCGTGAGTGGTGCGACGCCCAACCGCCTGCTATGCGCACCGTGGGGCTGCCGCTCGAAACCATCTGTGCCGCTGCGTTCGCCAATGAGGCTCGCAGCCCTGCCCCTCGACTTGCTGCACAGGCATTACGTCAGCTTGGCTGGAAACAACGCCGGGATTATCGAAAAGCAGCAGGCGGGCGCCGGTATTGGTTCGCCCCCGAAACTAACTGATCATCGAAAGGACTTTCAAATGTCGAAAATACAATCCATCAAGGCCGCAATGAAGCGCGCTGAAGCACCGTTCAACAGCACGGCTTTCCGTCAGACCTGCGACGCACTGGGCATAAATGACAACTGGGGGTATCGCTTCGCAGCCGTGAAACGCACAGTGGAAATCGAACTCGCCAGCCCCGCCCGTGCAGCGTACCTCTGCATGCATCATGGCGCCGAAGCTATTACACAGGCTAAGTGGTTCGCTCTGAATATCGTTCAGCCGTTCCCCGAAACGGATTTTCAAGGGACTAAGAGACTCTGGCAAGACTTCCCGCTCAATCTGCGAACCCGCTTACAACCCGTGTTCAACTGTGGCGAACAGTTCGAGGGCATCGCTGAAATCGAGGAGCGTTTCCTCTTGTGGGAAAGCAGCTATCACCGGCACTTCGCTTCTATCGCACAGGTAGTTTCACTGGAGAAAAAGCACAAAGCTAAAACCGAGTTTCATCGCCTGTACCTGCGCGCATTCAAGGCGCAACTGCCAGAACTGGAGGAGATACTTTCTGAACTGGTTGGACTGGCTAGGTAGTTCGGGGGGTATGCCACCCCGGCGGGGGGGGCCTAAGCAAGGAGCAGATGCACCGAGTAGCTTATGCAGCCAGCCCCACCCACCAGTAAGAACAATGCGCCCCCGAGACAACCTGACGCCCCCTGTATTTTCTGATTTTCGTTTACCCAACTGGACGGCATTGGCCGTTTTTTGTCAGAAACTGAGAGGGGCACAGGTTGGTTTATCGGCCTAAATCCGACTCCTTGCCCGTTCGTTGTGCTGTTGTATAAATCAACATTGGAAGCAAGTCGTTTCTTAATTTCCAGTTCTTCTACTACCGCCAATTGTTGGGCGCCACACAGAGCTACCACCGATGCGCTAAAAGCGCGCTCCCCATTGGCAACGAAGTCTTCTTGGAGAATCCTGTTCCCGTGAGTGCCAAACCGAAGCTCTTGAAAATGACGGGAAACGCGCTTCTTGATGTCCTTGGAAGATCCAATATATTCGCGAGCAGTTTTGTAGTTTCGAATTGAATAAACGCCGGGGCTTGATGGCAGATTAGTCGAACCCAGACTTGATGCTGTTTCTGTAGTTGCGCAAGCCGTTCGATAAACCACAGTAATGTGAATCTTTGGCGCACCCCCATTTAAGGATGCGTTTGCCACCTTCGCATCTTGAATAAGTGCTTGATCAACTAACGTCGCGTATTTCGGTGCGATTTCTCGCGAGACATGACCAAGCTTGGCGCCGGTAGCACGAATATGAATAGCCACAGCGTTTGGATCATGCGGGTTGTCCCATTCGTGACGCAGGGACAAAGGCGTTCCTGGGCATAACAAGCCTTTCGTCAAAAGTGAGGGGGCACTGTAGTAGCCAGTTCCCTTGATCGTAAGAGTTACGCTCTGTGTCATGGAGAGACCGCCCGTTATTTTTTCAAGCCGGGAATTCCACCCTGAACCATGTGAGCGTGTTGCTTCTGATCTTTGTGGCGTGACAAGCGCACTCTCAAGCGAGAAATATTAAGATTCAGTTCGACGTTGCCCGGTTGCTGAACCGCCAGAAGTCTTAATCGGTCGAGTTCTTTTCTAAGCTGCGTTGCGGTGGGGTGTTTGGGCAATTCCACCAACGACTGATCATTCAACAGGGCCAACACTGCGTTTGCGCGTGCTCTCGCCTTGCGGCTAACTTTTAGGGGCAATTTATCGGCTCCCATCCGAATGACATTGGAAAGTATAACAGGGAGAGTTTTTCAGACATTTTCGAGAGAGCAAGATGTATGGAGGGCCGGGTGGAGTACCCCGGTCGGGGTGGCATACCCCCCCTCTATAGTGGGTAGGTCATCGGGTGCCCCTACCTATGTTGCGCTCTCAAGCGGCCAGAAAACCCCATGGAAATCTGGACTTACATGTAAGCAAGTGACTGATTTTATTGTATATTTTAGTTGAATACAGTCTAATGCGGTGCTACATTGACAGTGTGCGTTGACGCACAGAACGGACAAGGGAAAGGCGGCAACCTAACCCCTGCCCTAACCAACCCAGACTTATACGGAGTCCGAAATGGATAACACCAATACTAGCATCGCCACCAAACTCGACCGCCTGACTAGCGCCCTCTCTCGTGCAAGCACAGAGGAGCTAGAAGCCTCGCTAAGTACCCGTGCCGGGGGTTTCACTTCATCGGAAACCCTGTGTATCCAGACCGCCCACAAAGCGATTCATGCACAGGGAGATGCAGCCGCCGATACTGTCATGCAGGAATGGGAAAACGCATCCGTTCGGCTCGCTGATTTGATGCCGGGCATGTCCCGCCGAGAGATGGAATTGTTCAACCTTGCCGATAGCGCAGTGGAGCGGGCTTGCAGCCATGAATTCCAATAACTGCCCGAAGTGCAATAGCACACGCCTAGCTGTGGCGCATGTGTCCAGCGTAGAGCGACATGATCGCGTTTACTTGGGGGCTGCTGATGGATGGCAGTGCTTGGATTGCCTGCACCACTTCGGCGTTCAACCAAGCGAACCGGATGTAATTCTGCCTCTACCCGGTGCAACGGGGCTCGATTGACAGCCCAACATAGGTAGGGGGACGAAGCCTGTCCTTCTCCTGTCCTTTTTGTCCTTCTAAACTGGAAGGACGGCACAGAGATGATTTTACGGACCCTGAAAGGCAAAAAACCCCGAAGCCAGTAGGCAACAGGGTTTTCGGCACAATATTTTGGGGCGACTGATGGGGCTCGAACCCACGACAACCGGAATCACAATCCGGGACTCTACCAACTGAGCTACAGCCGCCGCTGAAGAAGGCGCGCATTGTACGAAGTTCCAAAGCGTCTGTCTACAGCCAATCGGGCCTATTGTCGCTGTTCGGCAGAAGCCTCCGGCATTCGACCTGCCGTGATATTATTGTCCGCTTTATTTTTCGGCTCCGAAGTCACAAGGAACTCTCATGGAAGCAACTACTGCACAAGCTAACGAACTTGAACGCCGCATCGACCTCTCCATCGCCATTGCCGATGTCGAAAAGGTCATGGAACAGCGCCTGAAGCGCATGGGCAAGAACATGAAGGTACCGGGTTTCCGTCCGGGCAAGGTACCGTTCAACATCGTCAAGCAGCAGTACGGCGACCAGGCGCGCCACGAAGTGCTGTCCGAGGAACTCGACCGTGTTTTCGGCGAAACCGTCACCGAACAGAAGCTGCGCGTTGCCGGTTACCCGCGCATCGAGCCGAAGACGACCGAAAGCACCACGCACATCGAGTTCTCTGCCATTTTCGAGATCTACCCGGAATTCACCCCGGGCGAACTGTCGACTGCAGAAATCGAACGCCCGACCCTCGAAGTCAGCGCCGCTGAAGTAGACAAGACCCTCGACATCCTGCGCAAACAGCGCGTCTCCTATGAAGATGCCGACCGCGCCGCCGCCAAGGAAGACCGTGTTGTCATCGACTTCCTCGGCAAGAAGGATGGCGTACCTTTCCAGGGCGGGGAAGCCAAGGATTACCCGTTCGTGCTCGGCCAGGGCCAGATGCTGCCTGACTTTGAAACCGCCGTAGAAGGTACCAAGGCCGGCGAAACCAAGACTTTCGACCTGACCTTCCCGGCCGACTACCACGCCAAGGATCTGGCTGGCCAGACAGTCCAGTTCGACATCACCGTCAAGCAGGTTCAGGCGCCGGTACTGCCCGAACTCAACGCCGAATTCGCCTCCAGCATGGGCATTGCCGACGGCGACGTGGCCAAGATGCGCGCCGAAATCGAAGCCAACCTGAAGCGTGAAGTTAAGCGCCGCATCGAAGGCAAGCTCAAGGATCAGGTCATGGAAGCCCTGATCAAGGCCAACCCGATCTCTATTCCGACCTCGCTGGTCGACATGGAAATCCAGCGCCTGATGCAGGCTGCCCGCCAGGATCTCGAACAGCGTGGCATGAAGGTCAAGGACATGCCGATTCAACCCGAGTGGTTTGCCGACCAGGCAAAACGCCGCGTCACGCTTGGCCTGATCCTTGCTGAGGTAGTGAAAACGGAGAAGCTTCAGGCAAGCCCCGAACAGGTTCGTGCGATGGTTGAAGAAAACGCCCAGAGCTACGAGCACCCGGAAGAAGTCATCCGCTGGTATTACGCTCAACCGCAGCGCCTGCAGGAAGTTGAAGGCGTCGCCATCGAAAATAACGTGGTTGCGTGGGTCCTGGGTAAAGCCAAGGTCACCGACAAGGCCGCAGTTTTTGATGAACTGATGGGTCAAAAGCAGTAATCCGGACCTTGTTGTAAAAGCAACAATCGTCTTGAATGTAACGAAACGGCAACAGACAAGGGCTGACATGAATATCGACAACGCAAGCAACTGGGATCCACAGGCACTCGGCATGGTCCCCATGGTGGTAGAGCAGAGCGGCCGCGGCGAACGCGCGTACGACATCTATTCGCGCCTCCTCAAAGAGCGCGTGATTTTTCTTGTCGGCCCGGTCAACGACGTCACGGCCAACCTGGTCGTCGCCCAGTTGCTGTTCCTCGAAGCGGAAAATCCGGACAAGGACATCTACTTCTACATCAACTCGCCGGGTGGCTCGGTAACGGCTGGCATGTCGATCTACGACACCATGCAGTTCATCAAGCCGGACGTCTCGACGTTGTGCATCGGCCAGGCCGCCTCGATGGGCGCCTTCCTGCTCAACGCCGGCGCCAAGGGCAAGCGTTTCGCCCTGCCCAACTCCCGCGTCATGATTCACCAGCCGCTGGGCGGCTTCCAGGGCCAGGCCTCGGATATCGCCATCCACGCCAAGGAAATCCTGTCGATTCGTGACCGCCTCAACCGGATCATGGCCGAACACAGCGGCCAGCCGCTTGAGCGCATCGAAAAAGACACCGACCGCGACAATTTCCTTTCAGCCGCGGAAGCAGCTGAATACGGTTTGATCGACAAGGTTTTGACCCGCCGCGACGCGGCTTGAACGGAGAGCTACAGATGACCAAAGGGACCCCGGAAAAACTGCTCTATTGCTCCTTTTGCGGCAAGAGCCAGCACGAAGTCAAAAAGCTCATCGCCGGTCCGTCGGTGTTCATCTGTGACGAGTGCATAGCGCTCTGCAACGACATCATCCGCGACGAGTTGCCCGAAGAAGCAGCCAAGGCGGGTCGCTCGGACCTGCCGACGCCGCGTGAGATCAGCTCCATCCTCGACCAGTATGTGATTGGCCAGGAGGTCGCCAAACGCATTCTTGCCGTGGCGGTTTACAACCACTACAAGCGTTTGCGCCATAGCGCCAAGAACGCCGGTGAGGTTGAACTCTCGAAGAGCAACATCCTGCTCATCGGCCCGACCGGCTCGGGCAAGACCCTGCTCGCCCAGACGCTGGCCCGTTTGCTCAATGTGCCGTTCGTCATGGCCGATGCCACCACGCTGACCGAAGCCGGCTACGTCGGCGAGGACGTCGAGAACATCATCCAGAAACTGCTGCAAAAGTGCGACTACGATGTCGAAAAAGCCCAGCAGGGCATCGTCTATATCGACGAAATCGACAAGATTTCGCGCAAGTCCGACAATCCGTCGATCACCCGCGACGTTTCCGGCGAAGGTGTGCAGCAAGCCCTGCTCAAGCTGATCGAAGGCACCACTGCTTCAATCCCGCCACAAGGTGGTCGCAAGCATCCGAACCAGGACTTCGTCCAAATCGACACCACCAATATCCTGTTTATCTGCGGCGGCGCCTTCGCCGGCCTGGAAAAAGTCATCCAGAAACGCTCGGAAAAGGGCGGCATCGGCTTCGGCGCCGAGGTCAAGAGCAAGGACGATGGCAAGGCCGTCGGCAAGATCCTGCTCGAAACCGAACCGGAAGACCTCATCAAGTTCGGCCTTATCCCCGAACTGATTGGCCGCCTGCCGGTGGTCGCCACACTGCAGGAACTGGAAGAGGATGCCCTCGTCCAGATTCTGACCGAACCGAAGAACGCGCTGGTCAAGCAATACCAGAAGCTGTTCGGCATGGAAGACGTCGAACTGGAAATTCGTCCGAGTGCACTTTCCGCCATCGCCAAAAAGGCGCTGGAACGCAAAACAGGTGCACGCGGCCTGCGTTCGATCATGGAGCACGCTCTCCTTGATACGATGTACGAACTCCCGGGCATGGAAAATGTCGAAAAGGTGGTGATCGATGAAAACATGATCACCGGCGACACTCCGCCCCTGCTCATTTACGCCGATCAGCCAAAGGTTTCCGGCTCCAACTGAGCCGGGTCTTGAATTGCGGTTCCCCGCCCCCACGTAGGGGGCACATACCTATTTCAAAGGCATCGTAATGTCGAACCCCAACACGCTCCCGGAAACCGTCGAACTGCCGTTGCTGCCATTGCGCGACGTCGTCGTCTTTCCGCACATGGTCATTCCGCTCTTCGTCGGCCGCCCGAAATCCATCAAGGCGCTCGAAATGGCCATGGAAGCCGGCAAGAACATCCTGCTGGTCGCCCAGAAATCGGCCGCCAAGGACGAACCGGAACCGGAAGATCTTTATCGCATCGGCTGTATGGCCAACATCCTGCAGATGCTCAAATTGCCCGACGGCACTGTCAAGGTACTGGTCGAAGGGACACAGCGCGCCCGCGTTGAAGCCATCGAGGTTCAATCCTCTGTCTTCATGGCTACCGCCCTGCCCTTGGCTCAACCCGGTATCGAGGACCACGAAATCGAGGCTATGCGCCGTGCCGTGGTTGCCCAGTTCGATCAGTTCGTCAAACTGAACAAGAAGATTCCACCTGAGGTTCTCTCCTCCATCGCCGGCATCGAAGACGCCGGTCGCCTGGCCGACACCATTGCCGCGCACCTGCCACTCAAGCTTGAGCAGAAGCAGGAAGTACTGGAGATGGAAAGCATCCGCGACCGTATTGATCGCCTGCTTTCCCAACTCGAAGCCGAAATCGACATTCTGCAGGTGGAAAAGCGCATCCGTGGCCGCGTCAAGCGCCAGATGGAAAAGAGTCAGCGCGAGTATTACCTCAACGAACAGGTCAAGGCCATCCAGAAGGAACTCGGCGAAGGCGAAGAAGGTGCCGACCTCGAAGAGCTGGACAAGAAAATCAGCGCGGCCGGCATGAGCAAGGAAGGCCTCGCGAAAGCCCAAGGCGAACTGAAGAAGCTGCGCTTGATGTCGCCGATGTCAGCCGAAGCAACTGTCGTCCGCAATTTCATCGAGACGCTGATCGGCCTGCCGTGGCGCAAGAAAACGCGGATCAGCAAGGATCTGCGCGAAGCCGAAAAGGTCCTCGACAGCGACCACTACGGGCTGGAAAAGGTCAAGGAACGTATCGTCGAATATCTTGCCGTGCAGCAACGCGTCGACAAGGTCAAGGCGCCGATCCTGTGCCTGGTCGGCCCCCCGGGTGTCGGCAAGACCTCGCTCGGCCAGTCCATCGCCAAGGCAACGAACCGCAAGTTCGTCCGCATGGCACTGGGCGGCGTCCGTGACGAAGCCGAAATCCGCGGCCATCGTCGCACCTACATCGGTTCGATGCCGGGCAAGATTCTCAGCAGCCTGACCAAGGTTGGCGTGCGCAATCCCCTGTTCCTGCTCGACGAAGTGGATAAGCTGGGCCAGGACTTCCGTGGCGACCCATCGTCTGCGCTGCTCGAAGTGCTCGATCCAGAACAGAACTACACCTTCCAGGACCACTACGTCGAAGTCGACTTTGACCTCTCTGACGTCATGTTCGTGGCGACTGCCAACACGCTGAACATTCCGGCAGCCTTGCTTGACCGGATGGAAGTGATTCGCCTGGCCGGCTACACCGAGGACGAGAAGGTCAATATCGCCATGCGCTATCTGCTCCCCAAGCAGATCAAGAACAACGGCCTCAAGAGAACCGAAATCGCCGTGGCCGACAGCGCTATTCGCGATATCGTCCGCTACTACACCCGCGAGGCAGGCGTTCGTGCCCTTGAGCGCGAAATTTCGAAAATCTGCCGCAAGGTTGTCAAAACCCTCGTTCTGAAAAAGCGGGATACAAAGATTGCGGTCAACGCCAGGAATCTCGATAAATTCCTCGGCGTCCGTCGCTATAGCTTCGGTATGGCGGAAAAGGAAAATCAGGTTGGCCAAGTGACTGGTCTGGCCTGGACGGAAGTCGGCGGTGAATTGCTGACCATCGAATGCGCCAACATGCCAGGCAAGGGCAACATCCTGCGTACAGGCTCGCTCGGCGACGTCATGAAGGAATCGGTCGAGGCTGCCCGCTCCGTCGTTCGCGCCCGTGCGCGTCGCCTGGGGATCAAGGATGAGGCCTTTGAAAAGACCGATATTCACATCCACGTACCCGAAGGCGCCACCCCTAAAGATGGCCCGTCAGCCGGCAGCGCGATGACCACTGCCCTGGTGTCGTCCTACACCGGCATTCCGGTTCGTTGCGATGTCTGCATGACTGGCGAGATCACACTGCGCGGCGAAGTTCTAGCCATTGGTGGCCTCAAGGAAAAGCTGCTTGCTGCCGTGCGCGGTGGGCTGAAGACGGCACTGATCCCCGAAGAGAACGTCAAGGACCTTACCGAAATCCCTGACAACATCAAGAACAAGATCGAAATCGTCCCGGTCAAATGGATCGACCAAGTGCTTGAGCGCGCCCTCGAACGCTTGCCGGAAGCTCTTCCGGAGCCAGCCGTTGCAGACTCTGCCGTTCAGGCATCGGCCGATGCTGCGGCAGCATCCACTGTGCTTACTCATTGATTTGCAAGGAAAGGATGCCGGTGTCTTAACCCCCGCATCCTTTCCCTTGTCTCAAGCCCCGAAAATTCTCCGAAAATCCGCTTGACACAAGGATTTCGCCAGATATATAAATCCGTCCTCGCAAAGTTTTAACCACTCCAAATCCATCCACTAGGGGACGTAAATGAACAAGACTGAACTGATCGACGCTATCGCTACTCAAGCCGATATTTCGAAGGCTGCCGCCGGTCGCGCGCTGGATGCCGCCGTTGAAACCATCAAGGGTGCCCTCAAGGCAGGCGATACCGTCAACCTGATCGGTTTCGGCACTTTCTACGTCGGCGAGCGTGCCGCCCGCACCGGTCGCAATCCGCGCACCGGCAAGACTCTGGAAATCAAGGCCGCAAAGTCCCCGAAATTCCGTGCCGGTAAAGGCCTGAAAGACTCCGTCAACTAATCTCCTTGTTGGGCGCTTTGCCCAGCTAGCAGAGTATTGCCCCTATACGGGAAGACAGGGAAATCGAGCCCTCTAGCACTACCAGACGAACATGATGAAACCGAAACCCCGCCCTCAAGGCGGGGTTTTTGTTGAATAATATAGCCATGATGATTGCCTGCTCAGAGAACGACCGAGACAAGAAGGGCGAAGCGCTCAAGTCGCAGCGCTTTCAGATGCTTGCCGACATCGCCAAGGAGCTTTCCGGCGAAGTTGTTTTCCCTACCTACTTCGACGCGGTCCTGCGCATACGAAAGGTATTGCACGATCCCGAGCAAAGCATCGCGAATATTGCGCGAGCCGTCGCCGTCGAACCGCTGATCTCAGCCAAACTCCTCCATTTGGCAAATTCCGTTGCCTTTAACCCAGATGGACGCGTACTCGTTGATCTGAAATCCGCCATCACCCGACTCGGCCTCAACGCAGTAAGAACGGCCGCACTTTCCATTGTGATGACGCAGTTAATGCGCGCCAAGGGCATGGCCGATTTTTCCGAGATCACCCACTCTCTGTGGGATCACTCGATCAATTGCGCGGCCGCAGCCCATATCCTTGCCAGGCAGATGACCCGCCAGAACCCTGATGAGGCCATGCTGGCCGGGCTTATCCACGACCTCGGGGCCTTCTACATGCTGTATCGCGCCACGCAGTATGAAGAACTTCGCCATCGGCCAGATAGCGTCAAGTACCTGATCATCCAGTGGCACGAAAGCATAGGGGTGTCCCTTCTCAATGCGCTGGGGCTACCAGAGGAAATCGTTGAGGCCACGATTGACCACGATCATATGCGGCCGACGCCGACGACCATCCGCAATCTGGGAGACGTCATCTACATCGCCAACATGCTCAGTGGCGGACATTTTGAATGGCTAATGCAGGACCAACCGGAAACACCTGCCGAAATGACCGTGCTCGAAGAAAAATACGGCCACTTGCGGCCGGAAATCGAAGCGCTGGCCAACGAGATGCGCAGCACCTTTGCCTGAATCCGCTTAGCCCTTCCGGCCGTACCCGGTCTTGACCTGGGTCGATGCCAGGATGCCGCGCAGGATATTGACCTCATCCCGTTCGAGGCGAGACCGGCCAAACAGACGGCGCAATTTTGGCAGCAACCTGCCGGGCTGGACGGGATTGAAAAAGCCCGTTTCGGTCATCACCGTTTCCAGATGGGAATAAAGCCCCTCCACCTCGTCATGGGTTGCCGCCGGCGAGGTGAATGGGGTAACCCGCGACTCGACCGTCGGTGGGCGCTCAGCAAACGCGGCCATTCTGCACTCGTAGCTGAGCACCTGGACGGCTGAGCCGAGGTTCAGCGAACTGAAATCAGGATTGGTGGGGATGGTCACTGCCGCATGGCAATGCATGATTTCATCGTTGCTCAGGCCCACTGTTTCGTTGCCGAATACAAGCGCCACCTCGCCTTGCCCAGCTTCGGCGATCAGACGCCCCACGGTTTCACGCGGCGCTCCGATCAGCGGCCCGATATCCCGCTGGCGGGCCGACAAGGCGACGACGAACGATGTACCAATCAACGCGTCTTTTAGCGTGGCGGTGATTTTTGCCCCGTGCAGCACGTCGACCGCAGCAGTCGCTCTGGCATCGGCTTCCGGATCCGGAAATTGCTTGGGCTCGACCAGATAGAGGTTCGACAAGCCCATCGTTTTCATTGCGCGCGCCGCCGCACCGATATTGCCAGGATGACTTGTACGGCAAAGTACAACTCGAATACGCGACAGCAGGACTTCAGGGTTCATGGTGTAAAATTCGGTCTTTCAAATATAGATCGGGCAGCTTTGGCTGCCCGTCAGCTCTTTAAGCTCATGCATCCAACACTGAATATCGCCATCAAGGCAGCGCGCCGTGCCGGCCAGATCATCAATCGCGCCTCCAACGACCTCGACCTGCTCAAGGTTACAACCAAGCAGCCCAACGACTTCGTTACCGAGGTCGACAAGGCGGCCGAAGCGGCGATCATCGAAGTCCTGATGGAAGCCTATCCGAGCTACGGCATTCTAGCAGAGGAGTCCGGCGAGACCGCCGGCAAGGGCGGCAACGATGCAGAGTATCAGTGGATCATCGACCCGCTCGACGGCACGACCAACTTCATCCATGGCATGCCACAGTATGCCGTTTCGATCGCCCTTGCCAAAGGCGGCTTGATTGAGCAGGCAGTCGTTTTCGACCCTAATCGCAACGAGTTGTTTACTGCCAGCAAGGGCGCCGGCGCCTTCCTCAACGAGCGGCGCATCCGCGTCTCGAAGCGTACCAAGCTACAGGATTCCCTGATCGGCACAGGCTTCCCCTACCGGATGTTCGACCATATCGACACCTACCTTGCGATCTTCAAGGAACTGGCCCAGAAAACTGCCGGTCAGCGCCGCCCTGGCGCCGCCTCGCTCGATCTCGCCTACGTTGCCTGCGGCCGCTACGACGGCTTCTGGGAATTCGGCCTTTCGCCGTGGGACATGGCAGCCGGTGCTCTGCTCATTTCCGAAGCCGGAGGCCTCGTCAGCGATCTGCGCGGCGACGCCAACTACCTCGAGACCGGCAATCTCATTGCCGGCACCCCCAAGGTTTTCGCTCCGCTACTCAAGCTGGTGCAGGATAAACTACCGGAATCGGTCCGCGGCTGATCATCTCTATGCCAAAGACAAAAAGCGCCCTTGGGCGCTTTTTGTCTTTGGGGAAAAGTTATATTGAAGGCTCGGGGATACAGAAACGGGGACCAGAAAACAAAAACGGCCCTAACGGGCCGTAGTTGCTGGTGATCTGGCGGAGGAGGCGGGATTCGAACCCGCGGTAGGGGATTACCCTACACACGCTTTCCAGGCGTGCGACTTAAACCACTCATCCACCCCTCCGGAAGCCGCGCATTGTAGCAGAAGAGGCTGATTGGTCAAACATACTTTCGGACAAATGCGAGTCCGAGCCAGAGTATCAGGACGATTACGAAGGTAGCGATGCCAACGGCGGCAGGGCCAGTGCGACGGGGCAGGACGGCGGCGACTATCCGGCGGGGCGGTTTGGTGATCAGGGCAAAAAGTTGATAGATACGATTGCCCTCCCTCTGCTGTCCGGCCAGCACATGGAGAATGCCCTGACCAAGCAGGCACAGGCCGAGCATTTCGATAATTGCGCGCAACGCGCTGATCAGGAACACCGCTTAGTCCTCGTCGACCTCGATACCAAATTCCGCATCGAGTTTTCTCATCTGCCGGTTGTACCACCAGATGATCAACAGATAGAGGACCAGGGCACCTTGCGCCGCCATGTAGAAGCCGAGCGGAAAGCCAAGGATGACAATCTCGTTGATCGAGCGGGCGAACCAGGTCAACCCGAAGGTCACGAGTATCCAGAACAGGATGAGGAGGAAGGTCAGGCGCCGTGTTCGGCGCCAGTGGGTAATGGCTGTTGCGACCACTATTCGGCTCCGTTCCGGAAGCGGATGGTGCTCAGGAAGCTTGCCGCCCGGGGATCGGGCTTGGTAAGCAGGCTGACCACGATGATCGTGAAGAATCCTGCCAGCACGCCAAACAACCCGCTGGAGGTCGACTGAATGTGAAACCACGGCTCCATGCTGAAGCCGCTGATGCCCAGCCAGGGAATGCTGTCGAATTCGACGCGAATGATGTAGTAGATCGACAGAACGATGCCTACGACCATGCCTGCCAGCGCCCCGGCTCTGGTCGCCCTTTCCCAGAAAATACCCAGGACCAGTGCCGGAAAGAAGGCTGATCCGGCGATGGAGAAGGCCCAGGAAACCATGGAGAGGATGGTTCCGGGTTTTTGGGCGGCGACAGTGGCGGCGAGGATGGCGACGACCAGCAGCATCGACTTGGAGATCACGAGCCGGAACTGGGTCGAGGCGTCGGGACGGAAGATGCGGTAGTAGACATCGTGCGACAGAGAACTGGTAATGGTCAGGAGCAGGCCGTCGGCGGTGGACAGGGCTGCGGCCAGACCGCCGGCGGCGACCAGGCCGGAGACGACATAGGGCATGCCGGCGATTTCCGGGGTGGCGAGCACGATGACGTCCGGATTCAGCGACAGTTCGGCGAGCTGCAGGATGCCGTCGGCGTTGATGTCCTCGATGCTGACCAGTCCGATCTTGGCCCAGGCGGCGACCCAGCCGGGCAGCTTGGCGATCGGGATTTGGGCGAGATTGGAAAGCACCTCGAACTTGGCGAAGACCGCATAGGCCGGCGCAGTAATGTAGAGCAGGAGAATGAACAGTAACGACCAGAACACCGATTCGCGCGCCTGGCGGACGGTGGGTGTCGTGTAGTAGCGGATCAGCACATGGGGCAAGGCAGCGGTCCCTACCGTCAGGCAGAAGATCAGCGCGAGGAAATTGATGCGCATGATGTTCTGCTCTTCGACCGTGTCGCCGGGAAAGGCCTCGCCGTGATGGATGGGCGTTTTGCTACGGTCGACTGCCGAAAACATGGCATTTTCCCAGCGCGCCCTGGCCTGCTCGGGATCGTGGGGCAGATCTCGATACTGTCTTTCCAGCGCGACAATGTCCCTCATCTGGGTGTCGCTGGCCTTGAGCTGGTTGATCTGTGCCGACAGCTGTTCGCGCTCGAAATTGAGCGATTGCGGCAGTTGCATGATCTTCTGGGCATAAAGGTCGGCACGCTCGCGATAGAGCTGGCGGACCTCCTGTTCGGCCGGACTGTCAAACAGTCGATCCTCGAGCTTGGTGACCTGCTGCAGGACTTGCCCGTAAACCAGTTGCGGCACCGGGTTGCCGGTCAGGTTGTAGGACAGGATGGCGACAGGCGTGATGTAGGCGACGATGAGGATCAGGTATTGGGCAACCTGCGTCCACGTCACCGCCCGCATGCCGCCCAGGAAGGAACAGACAAGGATGCCGGCGAGACCGACGAAAACGCCGATCTCGAATTGCAGGCTGACAAAGCGGCTGGTAATGACACCGACGCCATAGATCTGGGCGACGACGTACACGAAGGAAGCGAGGATGGCGGCTGCCACGGCGACGAGCCGAATCGCGTTGCCGCCGTAGCGGGCGCCGAGAAAGTCGGGAATGGTGTATTGGCCGAAGCGCCGCAAATACGGGGCGAGGAGCAGCGCAACGAGGACGAATCCGCCGGTCCAGCCGATGACGTAGGCCAGCCCCTGGAAGCCGGACAGGTAAAGGGTGCCGGCCAGGCCGATGAAGGAGGCGGCACTCATCCAGTCGGCGCCGGTCGCCATGCCGTTGAAGAAGGCCGGGACGCGCCGGCCGGCAACGTAGTATTCCGAGACATCGGAGGTGCGGCAGACGATGCCGATCAGCGCGTACATCGAAATGGTGAAGCACAGGAAGGCATAGCCGATCCAGCGCGGCGGCATGCCATGCTGCTCGAGATAAGCCAGGGCGATGATAAAGACCATGAAACTACCGGTGTAATAAAGGTAGTAGCGCTGCAACCGGGTCATTGAGGCAAACATCCGGGGCTTCTAGTGAGTACGTCGCAGGAAGCTGCTCGCCCGCGATTCGGCGATCAGGTGGGCGGCGGTGTCGATCTGTTTGCTGACGGCGCGCACCGTCATCATCTGGAAAATGCGGGCCAGCAGCAGGGTATTGGCCATGGCATCGCGCCGTCCGCTGCCGGCATCGAGGCCGAATACGTCAATCCAGTGATCCATCGGCATGACGGAATCGCCCTTGTCGTCGAACATCGACGGCAGCAGCCAGGCCAGATCGATCCACTGCGGCTGGAAATCAACCCCCAGGCGCTCCTTGAAGGCACGCTGCAGGAAGCCGCCGACATAGGGGATGTGGTAGGTGACCAGTGGCGCCTTGGCGGCAAATAGCAAAAATGCCGTTAATTCCCGGTCGACCGTGGAACCCTCGCCATCCAGCGTCGAAAAATCGACGTAGAAGGTGTCATCGGGCTGAATCGCGCCTTTCCAGACGGCGGCAGCCGCGATGCCGAGCAAGCGGTCGCTTTCCGGATTGGTGCCGCTGCTGACGATGTCGACGACGACATAACGGGTGTGGAAATGCACATCGTCCAGCGGCGGGGCCTTGCTGGCCCGCCAGAGATCGAGCGAAGCCCGCACGTCGTCAGGCAGATTGGCCTGCGCACTGCCCCGGAACAGGAATTTCTTGAGGCCGAGCATGATCATTGCACCTGGTAGTCGAGCTTGAGGCGCGTCTGGATCTTGCGGGCCTGGCGGAAGGATTCCTTGAGAATGCGGCGGTCCAGTTCATTGAGCGTATCCGGGTCGATCAGGTTGTCGCCCTGGGTGCCCGGCTCGCCTTCGAGATACTGGTGCTGCAGACGCAGGAGCTGGATGAAGTTGAGCCCCTCGAGCACGGCATCGATCTCGTCGCTGCGGATCGACAGGCGCTGCGCCGCCAGCCGCAGACGCTGGATCGAGTTGGTGTTGTGCACGCCACTAGCCATGGCGTAGATGCGGGCGACGTCGACAAAAATGCGCGAACCGTATTTCTTGAGGTCGATCTTGCCCGGCTGACCGGGTTCGAGGTCAGTCAGGAAATCGCGGATCTTGCCGAGCGGCGGCTCGACGTCGAGCGCATTTTTGGCCATGGCGCGCAGGAACATCGGGCTCGAGGCGGTCAGCGACAGTAGGTGACGGCGCATGGTATCGGCCAGGTCGGCCTTGCCGTAGAGGGCCCGAAAATCGAAGAAGATGGTGGCGTTGAGCAGCGCGTCGGGCTGGGGCGTCCGGATCCACGTCGCGAACTGGTCTTTCCATTCATCGAGGGTCAGGCACCATTGCGGGTTGCTGGCCATGATGTTGCCCTTGCACAGCGGGAAGCCGCAGCGGTCGAGGTCTTTGTTGACAGCCAGCGCATAGGCCAGAAAACGCGCTCTCAGCGCGTCGACCGTAGCATCTTCCGGCGGCACGAAGACGATTCCGTTATCCTGATCGGTACTGAAGGTCTGCTCATCCCGGCCTTCCGAGCCGAAGGCCAGCCAGGCCCACTCGATGCCGTCGAAATGGTGCTTTTCGAGATTGAGCTGGATGACGCGGCGGGTCAGCGCGTCGTTGAGCGCCGAGATAAATTGGGTCAACTGCTCCGCCCCGACTCCCTGGGCCAGCATGTTGAACGACAGTTGGCGAACGTCGGCGGCCGCCTGCTGCAGTGCCTCGACATTGTGCGCGCCGTCGATGGACTGGCGAATCTGGCGCAGGCCGACACGCTGCAAGGAGAACAGGTCGCGCTCGGAAACGACGCCAGTCAGCTTGCCCTCGGCATCGGTGACCAGTACGTGGCGGATGCCATGCGTCGCCATGGCATACATCGCGTCGTAAGCCGTGGCGTGCTCGGCGAGCATGAACGGATGGGGCGACATGGCCTGACTGACCGGCGCGGTCAGCGGCAATTCGGCGAGAACCACGCGGTCGAGCAGGTCAGTTCGCGTAAAGACGCCGACCGCCTTGCGATCTTCGCCGGCGATGACCAGCGAGCCGACACCGGCCTGGGACATCGTCTCGAGCGCCGCGCGCAACGGCGTTTCCGGCGACACGGCAATCGGCGAGCGCGAACCGATGCCATGCAGCGGCGAATTGAGTGTCTGCTGCTCACTGGCGCGCTGGGCGAACTGCAGCTGCAACTGGCAACGCGACTGGTCGAGCAGGCTGGCGATGTAGCGCGTGCAGAACAGGTTGAACTCGGGGCTGGAGGCAAGCAGGACGAGGAAATCATCGGCCGGCAGCTGGTAGCAGAAAGTGTCCTCGACGGCCTTGTACACATTGGTCGACGGGCGGCCGGCGGTCACCGCGCCGATCGGGAAGCTCTCCCCTGCCCCGAGGCTGAGGATGGAGTATTCGGTGACGGTCACTTCGCCGGCCTGGCGGGCCTGCACCTTGCCCGATTCGATGAGGTAGAAGTAGCGGACCTTGCCGGAATCCGGCCCGACGATCTCGCTGCCGGCGGCGTAGAAAACTATTTTCGCCTTGTCGGCGAAGAGCTGCAGGGCATCCGGCTGCATCTTGTTGAAGGGCGCATGGTTGCGCAGGAAAGCCTGGGTGTTGCCGGCCATCCGGGCGCGGCCATCCTGACGCAGCGACATTTCAACCTGGCCGACGGCCTGTTCTTTTTCTTGCCCTGCTTGTTGTTGCGTAGTCACGACAACCTCACGCTTTCTTTAGAGTGCGTAGTTTAACTTGAGACGTTGTTGCAGGCGCCTCGCCTGCTTGAGCGTCTCGCGCAGGATGGCCCGGTCAACTTCGTGCAGCGCGGCGGGTTTCAGGCCGTGACTTCCGGCCTCGCCCCTCCCCGCCGCGTCGATCTGCTGCCCCAGGCGCAAGCGCAGAATTTGCGAGAAAGCTGCTTCGGCTGCAGCGATTTCGGGCGCCGGCAAGCCAATGGCTGCCCCGGCCTGGCGCAGGCGTTCGGCCGTGCTCACCGCCCGTGTTCCTGACGACAGGGCAAAAATGCGCGCGGCGTCGACAAAGATCCGGCTGCCGTATTTCTTGAGATCGACCGATTCGCCCTCGTCCACCGCGACCTCACCGCGAAAGTTGAGCGGCACATCGACCTGCAGGGCATTGGCCGCCATGAGGTGCTCAAAGGATGGCGTGGCCTCGGTCATCGCCAGCAATACCGTGCGCAGTTCCTCGCCAAGCGCCAGTTCACCGTACAGGGGACGCAGATCGAAAAAGATGCTGGCATTGAGCAGCGCCTCCGGCTCGGGACGGCGCACCCAGTCGATGAACCTTTCGCGCCACTCATCGAGCGACAGGCACCAGGCCGGGTTGCCGGCCATGATCTGCCCGGTGCACAAGGCAAAACCGCAATCGGCCAGATGCTCGTTGACCGCCTCGGCGAAGGGCAGGTAAATCCGGCGCAGGGCCCCCGCCTCCTGCTCGCTCGTCGCATTGAAGATGAGGCCGTTGTCCTGGTCGGTGACGAAGGTCTGCTCGTGGCGCCCTTCGGAACCCAGGGCCAGCCAGCACCAGGCGACCGGCGGCAGGCGGTGGCGCTGCGCGGTCAGCGCAATGATCCTGGCGGTCAGACGATCGTTGAATTCCGAGACGAGGCGCGTCGCGACAAGGCCGTCAAGACCATTGCCGACCGCTGTCAGCAAGTGTTCGCGCAGGCGCCCGGCGAGGGCTGGAGCAGCCTTCAGATCGGCCAGCGATTGCAGGTCGGCGGCAAGTTCGAGTTGCTGCCGGCAGGGCAGCGTAAAGTCGGAATTCACGCCGGCCTCAATACTTGACCCGGGCAAAATAGGTTTTCTCGGCGGCTTCGAGGGCCTGGCGGACGGTCACGATCCCCATGTCTTCGAGCAGTTTGACCAGCTTGAGGAACACTTCGCCGGTCGCCACGGCATCTTCGAGCGCATTGTGGCGTGCGCCGATGCTGACGCCGAGGCGTTCGAGGATGACGTCGAGCTTGTGCGACTCCTGGTTGGGATGGACGACGGCCGAGAGGAGCAGCGTGTCGAGTACCGGCTGGGTGAAACGGATGCCGGTGCGCTCTTCCTTGAGTTGCAGGAAACGCATGTCGAAGGCGGCATTGTGGGCGATCAGCACGGTGTCTTCGCAGAACTCATGGAAGGCGGGCAGGACGACGTCGATGTTCGGCTTGCCGCGCACCATGTCCTCGGTGATCCCATGGATGGGGATGGATTCGGGCTTGAGCGGGATTTCGGGATCGACGATCTGGTCGAAGGTTTCCTGACGCAACAGGCGGTTGTTGACGATGCGGGCGGCGCCGATCTGGATGATTTCGTCACCCTTCGACGGCTCCAGCCCGGTCGTCTCGGTATCGAATACGGTGTAGGTCAGTTCGGACAGCTTGCGGTCGAGGTCAATGCTCTGGTCCTCGAACTTGAAGAGGTCGAAATCGTAATATTCCGGCCGCCCGCTACCGCGCAGGCGCTCTTCCTGGTCGTTCTCGACTTCGGGCACGGCAACCGGCAGGACGAAGCGGAAGAAGGCGCGATGCGCGGCTTTTTCGCGTTCGTACCAGATTTCGCCGCCATGCCGGTCGATGACGTCGCGCAGGCTGAGCGGCGAGCTTTCGCTGCCGATCTGCATCGTCTCCATTTCCCAAGTGTAGAAGGTTTCCGACGACATCGCCGGGCCGGCCCAGATCAGGTCGAGATAGGCCAGCCGGCCGGCCGAAGTCAGGCGGAAGCGCAGTTCGCGCGGTTCATAGTGATCCTGCAACTTGGAGGCGAGGCTGACCAGCGCGAAGACCAGCGAGAAGCTGTCGGCCTTGATCCACAGCGCATCGTCAATTTCTTCAGTTTTGCTCGCCAGCTTGAGCTTGTCGTCGATGCGGCGCTGGGCGGCGGCGATGATGTCGATGCCAAGCACGTCTTCGAGCGGCCAACGGGTCTTGATGGCATCGGAAAACTGATTCATGGTCTGGTCAATGACCTGGCTGCGCTTGGCCACTTCGTCGTCGATGACGTGCAGGAACTGCTGGCGCAACTCGGCTTCCATGTCCGGGTAATCGAGCAGGTTGGCGACGGCGGCCCGGATGTTGGCAATGGAAGCCCGGCTGCCCTGGGTCAGCGAATGCAGCGCCTGATCGCGGCGCTCTTCTTCCTCGATGCTGCGCGTGATGTTTTCGACGGTGAGCACGTAGCCCGACATCGCCGCCTCGCCCTCCTCGCCCGAGGCGGCGAGTACCGGCACCATCTGGGCGCGGAGCAACTGGCCGCCGCGCGTCGTCGTGATGAAATTGGAAATGGCCGTCTTGCCGGCCGACAGACGCTGGCGTATGACCTCCTCGGCGTGGTCGACCTGGCTCCTTTCGAGAATCGAAAAGATCGACCGCCCGAGACCGATCAGCGCCCCACCGGCAACCGAGGTCGGCCCCTGCGACAAGGCCTTGAACTGCAAGCGGGCGCGGTTGTTGTAGAGCAGGATGCGGCCGTCGAGGTTGCACACGACAACGGCCTGGGCGAGCTCGGACATGAGCGCGGCCAGCCGGTTCTTTTCTTCCTCGACCGAGGCCTTGGCCGTGGCGATCTGGGCGTCGACGTCGTCCATCAGGGCGTCGCGCTGCTGCGCCAGATCGTTGGCGGCCTGGGCCAGTTGCTGGACTTCCGGCGGGCCTTCGATGGTCACCCGGAAGTTGCGGTTGGCGCCGAGCATGAGGCGCAGCGTCTCGGCCATGCGCAATAGCCCCTCGACATACTGCTTGAAGAGCTTGTGCAGCACGCCGACGCCGAGGGCAAAACCGACCATGGTCATCATCGTGCCGACCGGCAAGCGCGACAGCAGCAGTTCGGTGAGCAGAGTGCGTTCGGCCTCCTTCATATCGAGCCAGACGAGCAGCGAGGTGACGACGAAGGGCCCGGTCATGAGCAGACCGAGCACGATGACGGCGACGATTAAACGTTGTTTAGCCTTCATGGCGCGCATTCCGACAAATTGTAATTTCGATTTTGGCCGTTTTTTGCGGTTGACCGTGGGAATCCCGTTCAGGTAACACCGAGCATGGTTTTCACCCGGGCCGCCAGATCCTTGGTCGAAAACGGCTTGGTGATGTAGGCATCGGCGCCGATGGCGAGGCCCTTGGCGACCTCGGTATCGCGCCCCTTGGCGGTCAGCATGACGATGAGCACGCCGGCCTTGGACGGATCGGCACGGAGGATTTCACAGACTTCGAAACCGGATTTCTTGGGCATCATGACGTCGAGCAGGATGAGGTCCGGCTCAAAGCTCGCCACCTTGGCCAGCGCTTCCTCGCCGTCGTTGGCAACGGCGACGGCAAAGCCTTCTTTCTTCATCAGGAACTCGAGTGAGATGACGATGTTGGGTTCGTCATCAACGATCAGAACTTTCTTGCTCATTTGGTTTGTCTCCCATTGTTATCTTCCGGCGCCGGCAAGGGCACCGTGAAAATGAAATTTGCACCGGCTCCGGGCGCGCTTTCCACCCACAGATTACCACCAAAGTATTCCACTATCTGGCGGCTGATTGGCAGGCCCAGACCGGTTCCCTGCGGTTTGTCCGTCATCGTGTTGCCACCCTGGCGGAACTTTTCAAAAATGACGCTGCACTCCTCCGGCGTCAGTCCCGGCCCGTTGTCGCGGACTTCGACGCGAACCAGCCCGGCGACCGCGCCGAGCTTGACGTGAACCTGTCCGGTGCCGTCGGCCACGAACTTCACGGCATTCGACAACAGGTTGATCATGACCTGCATCAGGCGGTCGCGATCGGCCAGCACGACGAGGCCGGAGGCCGGAATTTCGCTGTCCAGCGCCACCCCCTTGTCGCGGAACAACTGCTCGACCGAGGCCATCGACTCGCGCGCCACCTCGCCGAGATCGACTTCCCCGGTCGTCCATTCGGCGCGCCCGGACTCCATCCGGGCCAGGTCGAGGATCTGGTTGATAAGCCGGGTCAGGCGCTCGGCCTCATTGACGATGATGCCAAGGAAGCGCCGGCGGTCGGCCAGCTCGAGCCGCGGATCTTCGTGCAGCATTTCGGAGAGCGCGCGGATCGAGGTCAGCGGCGTGCGCAACTCGTGCGTCACCGTCGAAATGAAATCGTCCTTCATGCGGTCCAGTTCGCGCAGGCGCTCGTTCGCTTCGCGCAGTTCGGCCGTCGCCGCTTCGAGTTCGTGCTGCTTGGCTTCCAGCTCGCGGCTGTGGGCGCGGACCTGCGTCGCCTCGTCGAGAATGTCGAGCACCTCTTCGAGGCCGAGGTCTTCTTCCTGCGCCACCGAGGCGACCATGACGCGGGCGCTGGCCGAACCGATCGCGCCGGCCAGTTCGGCTTCGGCGAACTGGACGAACTCGGCGTCGGCCGGCAAATTGCGCCAGTTGCCCGCCTTTCTCGCCGCGGCGTAAGCGGCCAGTTGCTGGCCGGCCCGTGCCGCCCCGAGAAAGCGCTCGAGCAACCCGACCAGCGCAGCGGGCGACGCCTTGCCGCGCCACAGTCGGGCCTCGGTGTTGCGCGAATCGAAGCGGAAGACATCGACGAAACGCTCGGCCTGACTGGCCTCGACGGCGTCTGGTCGCGAGTTCAGCGAAACGGCGACATAGGCGCCGATATTGGCCAGCATGCTCCACCACAGGCTGTGCGAAATCTCGTCCAGGCCGGCCAGCCCGAACAGCGCCTGCGCCTTGAGCCAGCCGATGCCGAACAGGCCCTGCTCGACAAAGCCGCTCGAAATCCAGCCCGACTTGGCAAAGGACGGCAGCAGGAGGGTGTACAGCCAGACGACGAAACCGGCCAGCAAGCCGGCCACCGCCCCGGCCCGCGTCCCCTGCTTCCAGTACATGCCGCCGAACATGGCCGGCGCGAACTGGGCCACGGCGGCAAAGGAAATCAGGCCGATGGCGACCAGCGCATAGGCCTCGCCGGCAGCCCGGAAATAGATGTAGCCAAGGAGCAGGATGAGGGCGATGGCAGCACGCCGGATGCCGAGCAGCAAGCCGGAAAGATCACTTCGTTTTTCGACGAAATTTCCGGTTGACCGTAGCAATATGGGCATGACGAGGTCGTTGCAGACCATGGTGGACAGCGCAATGGTTTCGACGATGACCATGCCGGTCGCCGCCGACAGGCCACCGATGAAGGCCAGCAAGGCCAGCGCCTCGGCGCCATGAACCAGCGGCAGGGTCAGCACGAAGGTATCGGGATTGACGTTCTGCCCGTCGAAATGCAGCAGCCCGCCGAGGGCCAGCGGCATCACGAAGATATTGATGAGCAGCAGGTAGAGCGGAAAGAGCCAGACGGCTCGCTTGAGGTGCGATTCATCGACGTTCTCGACGACAATGATCTGGAACTGGCGCGGCAGGAAAATGATCGCCAGGCCGGAAAGAATGATCAATGCGCTCCACGTTCCCGCCCGCCCGGAATCGAGCTCCAGCAATCGCCCGAGTTCGGCGCTGGCGGAAGCGCGTTGAAACAGGTCGCCAAGCCCGCCGAACATGCCGTAGGTGACGAACAGACCGACCGCCATGAAGGCAACGAGCTTGACCACCGACTCGAAAGCAACGGCGGCGACCATGCCCTCGTGGCGCTCGGTCGCATCGAGATGGCGCGTCCCGAAGAGAATCGAGAAGAAGGCGAGCACGACAGCCATGAGAAAAGTCGAGTCGAGTCCCCAGACCTCGACACCGTTGCCGGCATGTGCGAGCAGGACATCGACGCTGGCCGCCATCGCCTTCAACTGCAGGGCGATGTACGGCACCACGCCGATCACCGCGATGACCGTCACCATGCCGGCCAGCAACTGGCTCTTGCCGTAGCGCGAGGCGATGAAGTCGGCAATCGAAGTGATGCGCTGCGCCTTGCTGATGCGGATCATTTTGATGATGACGCCGACGCAAAGCAGCATCAGCGTCGGACCGAGATAGATGGTCAGGAAAGACAACCCGCCGGACGTTGCCCGGCCGACGCTGCCGTAGAACGTCCATGAGGTGCAATAAACGGCCAGCGACAGTGCGTAGACGTTGGCCGAGATGATCGACTTGCCGGCATCTGCCCGGGCATCGCCAAAACGGGCGACGGCGAACAGCAGCCCGAGATAAGCCGTGGCGAGAAGCGCGACGAACCAGCCGGACAGCATCTAAGGGCCTCGTCGCTCGGCCACCCAGGCGGCCAGTGCAATCAATCCGGCCCAGACGCCGAACAGGTACAGATAGGTCGCCGGAATACCCGACCACTCCCCGCCGGGCAGGCTGAGCAGCGGATAAGTCAGCAACGGTACGCCAAGCAGGCCGAGGGCAGCCAGTCGCTGGCGGGTTGGATTGGCTCTTTTCACGACCCCATCCCAGAAAAGGGAACGGCTGGCACGCCAAGCGCGCCAGCCGTTGTTGGCATATAGTCTGATGCGACTACACGGGAGGCCACCTTATGGGCGACCATTGTCTCCTCCTTGCCTTTTAGTCTTTGGAGGCAGCGTGGCAAGTTCGCCGCCTCCTGGCTCATGCTGGAACGAAGCTTTTTAGCCCTTGAGTTGTTCCAGGATAGCCGGGTTCTCCAGCGTCGAGGTGTCTTGCGTCAGTTCCTCGCCCTTGGCCAGACCGCGCAGCAGACGACGCATGATCTTGCCCGAACGGGTCTTCGGCAGGTTGTCACCGAAACGGATGTCCTTCGGCTTGGCGATCGGTCCGATCTCCTTGCCAACCCAGTCAGACAGTTCCTTGATGATGCGCTTGGCGTCGTCACCGGTCGGGCGCTGGCCCTTGAGGACAACGAAGGCAACGATGGCTTCACCGGTCAGGTCGTCCGGACGGCCGACCACGGCGGCTTCGGCAACCAGCGGATTGGCGACCAGGGCAGATTCGATTTCCATGGTGCCCATGCGGTGACCGGAAACGTTCAGCACGTCGTCGATACGGCCGGTGATGGTGAAGTAGCCGGTGTCCTTGTCGCGGATGGCACCGTCGCCAGCCAGGTAATACTTGCCCTGGAAATCCTGCGGATAGTAGGACTTGACGAAGCGCTCGTCGTCGTTCCAGATCGTGCGGATCATCGACGGCCACGGCTTCTTGCAGACCAGGATACCGCCCTGACCCCACGGCAGATCGGCGCCGGTCTCATCGACCACGGCGAACTGGATGCCCGGGAACGGCAGGGTGCAGGAACCCGGAACCAGCGGGGTTGCGCCCGGCAGCGGGGTGATCATGTGACCACCGGTTTCGGTTTGCCAGAAGGTATCGACGATAGGGCAACGACCGCCGCCAACGTTTTCGTAGTACCACGTCCAGGCAGCCGGGTTGATCGGCTCGCCGACGGAACCAAGGATGCGCAGCGAAGACAGGTCATAAGCCTTCGGATGGACAGCCGGATTGGTGTCGGACGATTTGATCAGCGAACGGATGGCGGTCGGTGCGGTGTAGAAGATCGAGACCTTGTGATCCTGGATCATCTTCCAGAAACGACCGGCATCCGGGTAGGTCGGAACGCCTTCAAAAACCACTTCGGTGGCGCCGCAGGCCAGCGGGCCGTAGGTAATGTAGGTATGACCTGTGACCCAACCGATGTCGGCCGTGCACCAGAAGACGTCATTCGGCTTGATGTCGAAGGTCCACTTCATGGTCATGATGGCGTGCAGCAGGTAACCACCGGTGGAGTGCTGGACACCCTTCGGCTTGCCGGTGGAACCCGAGGTGTAGAGCAGGAACAGCGGGTGTTCGGCTTCGACCCATTCCGGTTCGCAAACCTCGGACTGGTTGGCTACAACGTCGTGCAGCCAGGAGTCACGGCCGGCAACCATATTGACTTCGGCGCCGGTGCGCTTGAAGACGATGACGTTCTTGACCGACTCGCAACCACCCATGGCGAAAGCTTCGTCAGCGATCGGCTTGAGCGGGATGGCCTTGCCGCCACGGAACTGGCCGTCGGAGGTGATCAGGGCGACAGCGCCGGCGTCGTGGATACGATCGCGCAGGGACTGGGCCGAGAAGCCGCCGAAAACGATGGAGTGGATGGCGCCGAGACGGGCACAGGCCTGCATGGCGCAGATGCCTTCAACGGTCATCGGCATGTAGATAACGACGCGATCGCCCTTCTTGACACCCATGCCGCGCAGGGCATTGGCGAACTTGGCGACCTTGGAGAGCATTTCCTTGTAAGTAACCTTGGTTACTTCGCCGTTGTCGGCTTCAAAGATGATGGCGACTTTTTCGCCCAGACCGGCTTCAACCTGACGGTCCAGACAGTTGTAGGAAACGTTGAGCTTGCCGTCGGCAAACCATTTGAAAAACGGCGCGTTGGATTCGTCAAGCGACTGGGTAAAAGGCTGCTTCCACGTGATCATTTCACGGGCGCGCTTGGCCCAGAACTCCGGGTAGTCAGCATCCGCTTCCGCGCACAGCGCCCGGTAGGCGTCCATCCCCGAAACCGCCGCGTTCTTGACCATTTCGTCAGACGGATAAATTAGCTGCACGGACTCATTCGACATATTCTTCTCCTCTGCGGTACTTCGCGATTTATGTTGAAACAACCGATTGGACCTCGGGCATGACCCGGGGCTTATTAAAGCCGTCCACGCTGGAAAATCCGTTTTCCCCATCACCAGCGTTGATGCGGCATTAGACGTCGATATTCTTACAAAGGCCTTACGAAATCACGCTGCGCCGCAGCATTTCAGGTGATTCCGGAAGCAGCCGGGGCGCGTGATAAAATCCGGCTCCCCAATTTACGATTCACAAAATGAGTTCGCCCATCAAATCCCTTGAGACCTTCATCTTCGCCAGTCGCTGGATTCAGGCCCCGCTCTATATCGGCCTGATCGTCGCCCAGGTGGTCTATTGCTGGCTGTTCATGGTCGAGCTGAGTCATCTGGTCACCAGCGTCTTCGACGCCGCCCATTTCAGCGAAGCCGACGTCATGCTCGTCGTCCTCGGCCTGATCGACGTGGTGATGATTGCCAACCTGTTGGTCATGGTCATCATTGGCGGCTATGAAACCTTCGTATCCCGGCTTGATCTCGATGACCATCCCGATCAACCTGAATGGCTCTCCCACGTCAATGCTGGCGTTCTCAAGATCAAACTGTCGACCGCCATCATCGGCATCTCGTCGATTCATCTGCTGAAGAGCTTCATCAATGCCAACAACCTGTCCGAGCACACGCTGATGTGGCAGGTGATCATTCACGTCGTATTCCTGTTCTCCGCCCTGGCCATGGCGATGGTAGACAAGACCATGACCCAGACCCTCGCTCTTCAACACCAGAAAAACCACTGACCCGGAGTTGCGCATGACCGCCATCAAACAAGAAGATCTGATCCAGTCCGTTGCCGATGCTTTCCAGTACATCAGCTACTACCACCCGCTCGACTACATCAAGGCCCTCGGTGAAGCCTACGAGCGCGAGGAAAGCCCGGCCGCCAAGGACGCCATCGCCCAGATCCTGACCAATTCGCGCATGTCGGCCGAAGGCCACCGCCCGATCTGTCAGGACACCGGGATCGGCATGGTCTTCATCAAGGTCGGCATGCAGGTCACCTGGCCGGATGCCACCATGAGCATCCAGCAGATGATCGACGAAGGCGTCCGTCGTGCCTACGGCAACCCGGACAATCCGCTGCGCGCCTCGGTGCTGGCCGATCCGGCCGGCGCGCGCAAGAACACCAAGGACAACACCCCTGCCGTCGTCCATTTCGAGATCGTCCCCGGCCATCACGTCGAAGTGATCTGCGCCGCCAAGGGTGGCGGCTCGGAAGCCAAATCGAAGTTCGCCATGCTCAACCCGTCCGACGACCTCGTCGACTGGGTCCTCAAGAAAATCCCGGAAATGGGCGCCGGCTGGTGTCCGCCGGGCATTATCGGCATCGGCATCGGCGGCACGCCGGAAAAGGCCATGCTGCTGGCCAAGGAATCGATCATGGCACCGGTTGATATCCATGAACTGAAGGCCAAGGCTGCCACCGGTGCCAAGCTGACCCGGCCGGAAGAACTCCGTCTCGAACTGATGGAAAAGATCAATGCGCTGGGCGTCGGCGCCCAGGGCCTCGGCGGCCTGACCACCGTGCTCGACGTCAAGGTGCTCGACTACCCCTGCCACGCCGCCAACCTGCCGGTGGCGCTGGTCCCCAACTGCGCGGCGACCCGCCACTGCCATTTCCATCTCGACGGCTCCGGCCCGGCCAAGCTCGAAGTGCCGAAGCTTGAAGACTGGCCGGCCGTCACCTGGACGCCGGATCTCAAGTCAGCCACCCAGGTCAATCTCAACACGCTGACCAAGGAAGAAGTCGCGTCGTGGAAGCCGGGCCAGAAATTGCTCCTCAATGGCAAGATGCTGACCGGCCGCGATGCCGCCCACAAGCGCATTTCCGACATGCTGGCCAAGGGCGAAAAGCTGCCGGTCGACTTCACCAACCGCGTCATTTATTACGTCGGCCCGGTCGATCCGGTGCGCGACGAAGTCGTCGGCCCGGCTGGCCCGACCACCGGCACCCGGATGGACAAGTTCACCCGGATGATGCTCGAACAGACCGGCCTGATCTCGATGATCGGCAAGTCCGAGCGCGGCCCGGTGGCCATCGAGGCGATCAAGGACAACAAGTCGGCCTACCTGATGGCCGTCGGCGGCGCCGCCTACCTGGTCGCCAAGGCGATCAAGTCGGCCAAGGTGGTCGGCTTTGCCGATCTGGGCATGGAAGCCATCTACGAGTTCGACGTCGAGAACATGCCGGTGACGGTTGCCGTCGACTCGTCCGGCGTCAGCGTCCATGAAACCGGGCCGAAGGAATGGCAGGTCAAGATCGGCAAGATTCCGCTCAAGGCCTGATCGCTCCAAGGCAAACAAAAACCGGCCAAGGCCGGTTTTTTTGCGCCCGAAAAACGCTGGCTCAGCAGTTCTCTTCAACGTCTCCGATAGCGCACAGCGGCGCTTCGCCGGCCGCGCGCAAGGTACGGCATTTCTTGCACACGGCGGTCAACCAGCCCTTGCACGACATCAGGGTGGTTGGCGATTCGTCGGCCAGCATTTCCTTGAGGCGTTCAAAGAATATTTCCTGGTTGATGCTCGTCCCGCCGCAACCGGTCATGCTGATGACCCGATTGCCACCAGCCTGATGCGCGGCATCGTGGCGGCTGATCGCCAGATGCAGGAGCTCGTCGGTGGTCGTTGCCGCCTGGTCATCAGGCAAGGCGGCAATGCCGACGCTGACAGTGACCGGCACGCGGATGCCACAGATTGAAATATTGGCCGCCGACAAGGTCCGGCAAACGTCGCGTGCAAATTTTTCGCACTGCTCGCGCCCGGCCAGAGCCGAAATGATCGCGATGCGACCGCCAACCAGCGGCAACATCGTTTCGTCCGAATGAATCTTGCTCGCCAGCAGGCCGAGTATTTTCTGGACGATCTTGTCAGCCAGATCCCAGCCGTAGTTGAGCCTGAAGCCTTCGTAGCCATCCAGCCCGAACACCAATACGCCACGTTGTCGGGCAAGACTGACTGAAGAGAGCGAGTCCGCCAGACAAAGATCGTCGCCTTCCGGCACCGGACGGGTCGGTTCGGCCAAGCCTGCGTCGCCGCTCAGATCGGGGAGGCTATCGACATGCACCTTTAAATCGTTGATGCCAACCTCGCTCTGCTCGCCAAAATCCGGCGCGCCGCCAGGAATCGCCAAGTCTGGCTTGATCAGGCGAAGCAGCAGTTTCTGGAATTCCGGGCCGGCGGTCTTTTTCGGAATGAACTCGGAGACGCCGAGCTGCAAGGCGGGCTGTCGTCCGCTTTCGGCAAAACTGTCGGAAATCAGCAGAAAAAACGGGAGCTGATTGAGGCGGGCCAGTTTGCTCGCCCTGAGCCGCTCGACCAGACCGGCGCCTTCAAGCGTAAGAATATCCAGTCCGGAAAAGACGGCGATGATCGACGAATCAAGGACCAGGGTTTGCCAGGCGGACTCGCCGTCGCGCTCCTCGCAAACGTCAAAATGACCGCGCAAAAGCTTGCTCAGGGATGCCCGAACCAGCCGCGAAGCGTCCACGATCAGGACTTTCTGCAACGTCGTCATATCTCTTCCGTGCAATGTCGCTTTGATAGCGCAATTATCAAAATGCTACGACCAACGGCGTAGTTTAATTGATTCGATGCGACGGCGCTCACTTTACTGAACGGATGTTCATTTACCATGCAGGCAACATTGCCATACTCCCCGCCTTTTGATTTCCTCGACGCTACCTCATGTTCCGCAAATTCCGCATCCTGATCCTGCTCCTCGTTCTTGCCACCGTCGGCCTCGGCGCCTGGCGCGCCAATACGCGACTGACGGCCTGGGAGCACACCATTCATGTCGCGATTTATCCGATTGCTGGTGACAGCTCCCCGGCCACTGCCAGCTTCATAGGCGGGCTGAACAACGAAAGCTTTATCGACATCGCCCAATGGATGCAGCAACAGACGGAAAAACAGGGCCTCTCCATCCTGCAGCCGGTGGCGCTGCGCGTTGCGGCGCTGCTGGCAGAAATGCCGCCAGCGCGGCCGAACCAGCCGAGCGCGCTGGATGCCATGCTGTGGAGTCTGAAACTGCGCTGGTGGGCGTCGCAGCATGACAAGATCGACGGGCCGAAGCCGCATATCCGGCTTTTCGTGCTCTTTCACGATCCCGCGCTTAACGCCTCGGTGCCGCATTCGACCGGCTTGAGCAAGGGGCAGATCGGCGTCATCCACGCCTACGCCTCGCGCCGGCAGCGGCGACAGAACGCGGTAGTCATCGCTCACGAAATGCTGCACACCTTCGGCGCCAGCGATAAATACGACCTGGCGACCCAGCAGCCGATCTACCCGCAGGGCTATGCCGAGCCGGGGCGCGAGCCGCGCCTGCCTCAGGACATGGCGGAAATCATGGGCGGGCGGGTCCCGATTGACGAGCAGACCGCCGAAATCCCGTTCAGCCTTGCCGAAACGCTGATCGGGCCGGAAACCGCCGGGGAAATCGGATTCCTACGGTCAACCGGAAAGAATGGGCAAAAATGAAATCGCTATCAGGGCGCTGAATCAACGCTCGGTCTTGCCGACCACGCCCCACAAGGCTCGGAACTTGCCGGCCAGGGTCAGTCTTTCGTCGGACAGCGCTTCGAGGAAATCGGACAGCCGCTTCGATTTGGCCACGGCAAACAGCACGAGGGCGATGAATACCACCGTGGCGATCAGCCCGTGCAGGCCGCGTTCGAGCATCGAACCCTGGCCGAAGGCGATGATGTTCATGCCGAAATAGCCGGTCGTCACCGTCGCGATCAGGCCGAGAATGGTGATCACGGTGAGGCGGACGACGGTATTCGATTGCCGGCGCTGCGAGTCACTGTCGAGGTAGTGGCTCATCTCGCGGATTTCGTCGCGGACGTCGTCGTACAGCGCATCGTTGTGCAGATGGTTGGAACATAGCCGGTACATGGCCTGGACGTGCGGCCGTTCGGAAAGTTCGTGGAACCAGTAGCGGTGCGTGAAGCGCAGGAAGGTTTCAAAATTGGCCCGGATCCGCCGCTTGAAGCGGCGCACGGAGTTGTCGTTGCGGATATCGAGATTATTGACCGCGTCGACCAGCACCTCGGAAAATGCCAGTAGCGAGGCGCGGTGCAAATGGGCGATCAGAAAAACGATGAAGTACTGGTGGCGGAACTGGGCCAGAACGCCGCGTTCGCCATCGACAAAAAACGAAAATGCCGCATCGCCAACCACCGTGAACGCGTTGCCGGTGCACATGAAGCGCGTATTCGGGCCGCTTTCGCTCTCCGTCCAGAAACGGTCATGACAGTAGCGTTTTTCGAACTCGATGACGCCTGGCTCGTTGATCGGCAGCGTTTCGTTCGGGTGCAGCATGGTGGCCAGCCCGATACGCACCCACTCCTCTCGGCTCAACGTGCGCGGCTGATCAACGGCGAGAAAGGCCATGACCGGCATGCGCTGGTATTCGATCAGCCGGTAACGCAGGTCACCCTCTTCGTCGGAATGGGCCAGCACCATGGGCCGCAGCAGGCTGGCCCAATGCTCGGAGATGCAGGGGCTGCGATGCTGACAGACATAACTCAGGTATTTCTCGCGCTTTTCGGCATCGGAGCGGGCGATGACCTGGCCATCGACGCCGATCCATTCGGCGAGGTAAACGTTGTGCAAGCCCTCGCCACCCTCTTCCCAGCCCGATGGATAGGCCCGCCCGAAACGGAACAGGATGTCGCGGACGGTATCCAGCGACAGATCGTTGCCGCGCACCTCGAGATTGAGTTGCACGATATCGAGGTCATGGAAAAAGTAGAGATCGAGGTGAACGATGTTCAGTTCGATCGGCGCCTGCCCCTTGCGCAGGGTCAGCCGCAACCGGTCGATGTCCTTGCGCCGGAAAACGTGCATCGGCGAATTGCCCGGCGGGTCATCCCGCGACGAATTGCGCGAGCGCCCTTCGCCATAGAGAAAGCGCTGCACGTAGGGCAAAAACGAAACGAATTCGCGGTAATGGCGCTCCTTGAACTGGCCGGCATCTTCCATGAATTCATCGTCGATCCGGCGCCATGGATGTGTCTCGGTGCGCGACTCGAAGATTTCCCAGTGCCGCCCTTCGCTACCGGAAATTGCCATGGGTTCGAGCTGCAGCGGCCAGACCAGGCTGGCGTGAAAGAGCCGAACGCGACCATTCTGCGGATCGCCAAGTGTCTCGGTCATACGATTTTCCCCGTGTGAAAGCTATCGACCCCGCCAATAGCCTCGAAGTATGCAGCAACTCCGCCGGCCTGCGAGCCTGGCTGCATCAGTCTCGCCACTCAAGGCATCATTCGTTCCGCCCGGGCGCGATCCCACAGACGCCTGTTCATATCGTCGATCGGCAGGCCGAAATGGAAGTTTCGGTCGAGTTCCCTGAGGATAGGCATCAATTGCATGCCAACGGTGCCCAGACAAGGCCTCAAGGCGGCGGGATCGATCGTCGCCAGCAACTCCTTGAGTTGTGGCACAAAGGATTCGCAGCCGGCAAGGCCGGAATCCGGACGACCGGATGTAGCCACCACGCGGTTGCCGCCGGCATTGCCGGCTGATTCCAGGCGTTCGTAGGCCAGGTCGAGCAAGGCCAGCTCCGACAAATCGACGCCATCGTCGGGGGCAACGGCAACCCCGACACTCACCGTCAGATGGATGCGCTGCCCCTCTACCGAGATATTCGCGCTGGCCATTGCCTTGCAGATCCGCTGGGCAAATCCGGCACACAGCAAGGCAGAGGACGACCGCGTCACAATGACCACCCGGCCATCGGCGAGCTGCCCGATAAAATCGTCGGGACGAATTTTCCTGGACAGGAGAAAACAGAATCGTTGGGCCGAGCTGAAGGCCAGCTCCGGCCCGTAGCGAACAACCAGCTCGCCGTAGCCATCGAGGCCGAAGGCCAGAACGCCGACGTTACGCCCCTCGCGCGCCTCGGGCAGACTTTTCGCCAGGTACTCTTCGAGCATCTCTTCGGCGAGCACGGTATCGCCGCTACGGTAGTCCTCCTCGCCCGATTCCTCGCCCTCGGACGACTCCAGCCCGGCGATCTGCCCCATGATATTGCTGATGCCGATATCGGACTCGCCGCCATACTCCTCGAAAACCTCGTCGGGCTCTGGTGCGTGGGCTGGCACCCTGCCCTCCGCGGCATCTTCGCGCCATGCCATCTGGTCGGCCACGATGCCGGCAATCGACGGACCGCTGGAACCTTTGACGATAAATTCGGTAACGCCGAGCGTCCGTGCCTCCTGTCGCTCTGCCTCGGAAAAGCTGCTCGACACCATGAGCAAAAAGGGAACATCTTTCAAACGCGGCAACTTGCTGTCGCGCAGGCGCTCAAGCAGGCCACGACCATCATCCCTAGCCACCGCCAGCCCGGATACGACAGCCGCAATGGCGCTATCGAGGACCATGGTTTGCCAGGCAGATTCGTCGTTGTCCTCATCGCGCACCTCAAAGCGCTCGGCCAACTGCTTGGCGAGTGACGCCCTGACGACCCTCGAAGCATCGACAATCAGAACCTTCCGCTTATTTGTCATTTATATTCCAAATATTCCAACTATTTCAAATAGTTGTATGTCTTATCCACTGGCTATCGAGTTTAAGCGACGACCTACCACTCGCGTCAAGAATTGCCAGGCAGTCGGGCCAGTCGAATGAGCGCGCCGATAGCGAAAGGCTTGATTTTGTTCAGCCGCTAATTCATAGTTCGCCAACTGTTTAGCCCATTATCCGGATAACCCGCATGAATGCACTCCACCTCCGCCGCTCTGCCGCTGCCTTTGCAGTGGAACCGGTCGTCGTGCGCGTAGTCGTAGTAGGCGTCGTTACGCACGCGCCGTCGCGGATCGGGTAAGCAGAAACAGCACAGAACCCCAAACCCCGCCGGCGCAAACCGGCGGGGTTTTGTTTTTGGAGCCCGCCGGTTGCGCCACCAACCGAAAGGAAATCTCCATGACAGAAACTCTCACCGGCGCCCAGATCACCGTGCGTCTGCTCGAACGCCAGGGCATCCGCACTGTCGCCGGCATCCCCGGCGGCGCCATCCTGCCCATCTACGATGCACTCGGTCAGTCGACCGCCATCCACCACGTCCTCGCCCGCCACGAGCAGGGCGCCGGTTTCATGGCCCAGGGCATGGCCCGCGCCACCGGGCTGCCTGCCGTCTGCCTCGCCTCCTCCGGCCCCGGCGCGACCAACCTGCTGACCGCCATCGCCGACGCCAAGCTCGATTCGATCCCGCTCGTCGCCATCACCGGCCAGGTGCCCAAGGCGATGATCGGCACCGATGCCTTTCAGGAAGTCGATACCTACGGCCTGAGCATTCCGATCACCAAGCACAACTTCCTCGTCTCGTCGGCCGATGAATTGCTCGAAGTGATCCCGCGCGCCTTCCGGATCGCCGCCTCCGGCCGCCCCGGCCCGGTACTGATCGACATCCCGAAGGACGTCCAGACGCAGGCCATCGAGGTCAGCCAGTGGCCGGAACCCGGTCGCACCGAGCCTGCGCCAGCGGCCGACCCGGCGCTCATCGAACAGGCCGCGACGATGATCAACTCTGCCGAACGGCCCATCCTTTATCTCGGCGGCGGCGTCATTCATTCCGGCGCCTCGGCAGCGGCCATCGAGCTGGCTGAAAAGGCCAGCCTGCCAACCGTGATGACACTCATGGCGCTCGGCGCCATGCCCGTCGATCACCCACTGGCGCTCGGCATGCTCGGCATGCACGCCGCCCGCTACACCAATCTGGCGCTCGATGAATGCGACCTGCTGATCGCCGTCGGCGCCCGTTTCGACGACCGCGCTACCGGCAAGGTAGCGGCCTTCTGCCCGCAGGCGAAGATCATCCACATCGATATCGATCCGGCTGAACTCGACAAGATCAAGACGGCACACATCGGCATCACGGCCGACATCGGCGAAGCACTCGGCCAGTTGCTGCCAGTCGTATTTCAAAATTCGCGAAAAATCTGGGTTGACCGTAGCAATGCCCTGAAAGCCGAGTTCCCGTTCGATCTGCACAGCACCGACAACCCGCGTTCGCATTTCGGCCTGATCCAGAGTGTCGCCGCCTGCCTCGACGACGATGCGATCATCGCCACCGACGTCGGCCAGCACCAGATGTGGGTCGCCCAGGCCTACCCGCTGCGCCGTCCGCGCCAGTGGCTGACCTCCGGCGGACTCGGCACGATGGGCTTCGGCGTGCCTGCCGCCATCGGCGCGGCGCTGGCCGAACGCCAGCGCACCGTGGTCTGCTTCACCGGCGACGGCTCGATCATGATGAACATCCAGGAGCTGGTCACCGCCGCCGAGGAAAACGTGAACATCAAGATCGTGCTCATGGACAACGCCACGCTCGGCCTCGTCCATCAGCAGCAGACGTTGTTCTACGGCGAAAGGCTGTTCGCTTCGCAGTTCAGGTCATCGCCGAATTTCGTCAAGATCGCCGAGGGCTTCGGGATTGCTGCGGTCGACCTCGACACCTTCGACAATCCGTGCGCAACGCTCAGGGAAGCCATTTCCCGCCCCGGCCCCTGCCTGATCCACGCCAGCATCGATGCCGAGCAGAAGGTCTATCCCATGGTGCCGCCTGGCGCCGCCAACCGCGACATGATTGGAGCCTGAGATGAACGCTATCAACCGCAACGAACAAAACGCCATCGCCCGCGCCGTGCTGGAAATCGACGTCAACAACCACGCCGGCGTCATGTCGCACGTCGTCGGTCTGTTTTCGCGCCGTTCCTACAACGTCGAAGGCATCCTCTGCCTGCCGGTTGGCGACGGCCGGCAGAGCCGTATCTGGCTGCTGGTCAACGAAGATCAGCGGCTGGCGCAGATGATGAAACAGGTGGAAAAGCTCGAGGACGTCATCGCGATTCGCCGGCACAATGCCGACCACGCGGTGTTTCAGGATCTGGAAACCTTCTTCCGGCCTTGACCGGGAGCGATCAGGAAGCTGCCGGGGTTTCCCGGCACTTCCGCTTGTATTCACGGATCAGTTCGAGTTCGTCGTCACTGATCGACTCGAAGCGCAAACCGACCAGCCGGCGTTCACCAAGCCGGCGGATGCGCATGATACTGACGTATGCTTCGACCCGCCCGCCGAGATCGGGCGAATCGATCCGGCAGACGCCGACTTCGCCGCTCGGCTTGGCGCCGAGAACGGCCGCGTCGATCAGCACGCCGATACCGGACACCGAAATATCAGCCGCCGGCAACTCAAGGTGCATGCCACCCAGACTCAGGGAGACATGGCCTTTGAGGAATACGCGAGGGGAGCGGCGACGTTCTTTCAAGATAAATTTCCAGCGGACTATCGGAAAATCATTCTCCCACGCCCCGACTTGAGACGTACAGACAAAACTTGAATTGGCATGGGGATAATCGTTCACTGTAGATCACGGCCCCCATCTCGGCCAGCCTCGAATCGCCGCTGATGCTCGATATAAGCCCAGTCGAAAGACGCATCAAATCCCCTGACGCCCTGCCAACGCTATACTTCAGCCCATCATAACCGACCGCCAAATCATGACTCACAGCATCAGCTGGCAAAGCGCCCACACCTACTCCGACATCCTTTACAACACCGCCGAAGGCATCGCCAAAATCACCATCAACCGCCCGGAACGCCGCAACGCCTTCCGCCCGGAAACGGTCAATGAATTGATCGACGCCTTCCACCGCGCCCACCGCGACAACGCCATCGGCGCCATCATTTTGACCGGCGCGGGGAACGAAGCTTTCTGCTCCGGCGGCGACCAGAAGGTACGCGGCGCGGAAGGCTACATCGACGAAGGCGGTACGCCGCACCTCAACGTGCTCGACCTGCAAATGCAGATACGCCGGCTCCCCAAGCCGGTCGTCGCCATGGTCGCCGGCTTTGCCATCGGCGGCGGCCACGTCCTGCACCTCGTCTGCGACCTGAGCATTGCCGCCGACAACGCCCGCTTCGGCCAGACCGGGCCGCGCGTTGGCAGCTTCGACGCCGGCCTCGGCGCCGGGCTCATGGCACGGACCATCGGGTTAAAACGCGCCAAGGAAATCTGGCTGCTCTGCCGCCAGTACGACGCGGCCACGGCACTCGACTGGGGACTGGTCAACGCCGTCGTACCGGTCGACAAGCTCGAAGAGGAAACCGTGAACTGGTGCCGCGACATGCTCCAGCTGTCGCCCATGGCGCTGCGCATGATCAAGGCCGGCTTCAATGCCGACACCGACGGGCTGGCCGGCATCCAGGAACTGGCCGGCAACGCCACCGGCCTGTTCTACATGAGCGAGGAAGGCCAGGAAGGCCGCAACGCCTGGCTCGAACGCCGCCCGCCCAACTTTGGCAAGTACCGCAAACGGCCGTGAAAATCGTTGCCGCCGACTGGCAGCCCTACGCCCTGCCGCTCAAGCGCCCGTGGCGAACCAGTCGCGGCGAGTTTGATCAGCGTGAAGGCCGCCTGCTCCGCCTGCAATCGGCCGACGGCCTGACCGGCTGGGGCGACTGCGCCCCGCTGCCCGAATTCGGCATCAGCGAGGCATCGGCCACGGCCTTCGCCGAGGAATGCGCCCATCTCGACCTGATTGCCCAGCAAGCCGGGCTGCCGCTCAATGCCTGGCTCAGCGGCGAGCCGCCGGAGAGCAATCTCACGGTCAACCGGAATTTTGGGCCAATTTTGAAATGTTCTCCCGACGCTCTGGCCGATGCCGCCGACGCCGGCTTCAGCCTCCTCAAGCTCAAAGTCGGTGCCGCCCAGGTCAATGATGAAATCGCCGCTCTGCACCACCTCGCTGGCGCCTTGCCCTCCGGGCTGAGCCTGCGCCTCGACGCCAACCGCGCCTGGAACTTCGCCGAGGCGCAAAGCTTCATCGCCGCCTGCGCCGGCCTGCCCATCGAAGGCCTCGAAGAACCGCTGGCCGAACCGACGCCGGATTTACTGCAAAAACTGCAGTCGACCGCAGCCTTCCCGCTGGCCATCGACGAATCGATCCATCTCCTCGACGCCCACTTTTTCCGCCATCCGCCGGTCCGCCGCATCGTCATCAAACCGGCTCGCCACGGCGGCCTGCTGGCCAGCGTCGAACTCGCCCTGCGCGCCCGCGCTTCGGGCATCGAGGTGATCATCACCTCCAGTCTGGAAAGCGCCTGCGGCCTGCTCGCCTGCGCCCATCTCGCCGCGTCCGTGGCGCCGGACGCCGTGCACGGCCTGGCCACGGCCGACTGGTTTACCGAAGACACCGGCAGTACGCCAGCCATTGTCGGCGGTCAGTTGCAACTGCCGTCCAGCCCCGGGCTCGGCTTCCAATCCCGCCAGCCTTAAGCTCCTCCGGCAGCCATCGCCAGGCGCCAATCTTTACGACATTTTTACGCCGGGATGGCGAGAATATTCATTGTTTTTAGACGCCACGACGTAGGCTGGAAATGTCGGATTGCGGAAAGAAAATCATGAACAGCAAAAACCCCGTGGTCACCCCACTGCCAGAGCGTTTCAAGCCCTGGCAGCGCACGCTGCTCACGGTATTGGCGTGCACCGCAACCACGCTGGTGGCGACACCGTTGCTCGGCTATCTCGACCTGGCCAATATCGTCATGCTCTTTCTGCTCACGGTATTGCTCGTCGCCATCACGTTCGGACGCGGCAGCGCGGTGCTCGCCTCGGTTCTCGGCGTCCTGCTCTTCGACATCTTTTTCGTTCCGCCGCGCTTTTCGCTGGCCGTCGAAAACATCCAGTATCTGGTGACCTTTGCCGTCATGCTGATCACCGGCCTGATCACCGGCCAACTGGCCGCCGGCCTCAAACAGAAGGCGCGCGAAGCCCAGACCCGCGAACAACGCACGCTGGCGCTCTACGACGCTGCCCGGCAACTGGCCGGCGCGCTGACCCAGGCCCAGGTCGTCGATATCGCGCGCAGTTTCACGCAGGCCCAGCTTGAAGCGGAATCGCTCATTCTGCTGCCCGACGAGCACGGCCAGCCAACGCTGGCGACATCGTCCACATCGGCCTGCAAGGTCAATCCGCTACTCGCCAACATTGCCCAGGACAGCGGCAAGACGGTCCGCAACCATGAAATGCGGGGCCGCGGTCACGCCGCACTCTACCTGCCCTTGCGCGCCTCGATGCGGACCCGGGGTGTGCTCGCCATCGCCTTCCCGGCCGACGTCGTCAGCGTGCCCGACGAACACGTTGCCTTGCTTGAAGCCTTGGCCTCGCTCATCGGCATCGCCCTCGAACGGCTGCATTACGTGGACGTCGCCCAGTCGACGCAGCTCAAGATGGTTTCCGAGCGGCTGCGCAGCTCCATCCTGTCGGCGCTCTCACACGACTTGCGAACCCCGCTGACGGCGCTCGTCGGGCTGGCCGATTCGCTGTTCCTGGTCAAACCGGCGCTGCCCGACTCTGCCCTGGAAACCGCTCAGGCTATGCACGAACAGGCCGCCCGTCTGGCCAACCTGGTCGGCAACCTGCTCGACATGGCGCGCCTCAATGCCGGCGAAATCAATCTGCGCCGCGAGTGGCAACCGCTCGAGGAGGTCATCGGCGCCAGCATCAAGCTCATCGAAAGCGCGCTCGTTGCGCACCCGGTCAAGGTCAGTCTGCCGGCCGACCTGCCGCTGCTCGAATTCGATGCCGTGCTGGTCGAACGCGTCTTCTGCAATCTGCTCGAAAACGCGGCCAAGTACGCACCGCCGGACAGCACTATCGACATCACGGCGCAGCCAGTCGGCGAGTTTGTCGAAGTCGCCATCAGCGACCGCGGCCCCGGCTTTGCGGAAACCGACAACGACCGGCTGTTCGACATGTTCGTGCGCGGCGACAGCGTTGGCGGCAAACCGGGCACCGGCCTCGGCCTGGCCATCTGCCGGGCCATTGTCGAAGCCCATGGCGGCACCATTCGCGCCAGCAATCGGCCGGAAGGCGGCGCCTGCGTCAGCTTCACCCTGCCGCGCGGCACGCCGCCCGTCCTTGAGGAGGAAAGCGTATGAACACGCCGAAACCCAAGGTGCTGCTCATCGAGGATGAAAAGACCATCCGCCGCTTCGTCCGCGCGGCCGTCGAGGAGGAAGGCTGTGCCGTCATCGAAGCCGAAACGATGGCCGGCGGCCTGATCGAGGCCGGCGTCCAGAAGCCCGATCTGCTCATCCTCGACCTCGGCCTGCCCGACGGCAACGGCATCGACCTGATCCGCGACCTGCGCGGCTGGTCGGAAGTGCCGGTGCTGATCCTCTCGGCCCGCACCCAGGAAAACGACAAGATTGACGCCCTCGACGCCGGCGCCGACGATTACCTGACCAAGCCGTTCAGCGTCGGCGAACTGCGCGCCCGCGTCCGCGCCCTGCTGCGGCGGCGCCTGCGCAGCGGCGAGGGGGCGACGCCGGTCGTCGAATTCGGCGATGTCACGGTCGACCTGTCCCGCCGCCTGGTTTTGCGGGACGGCGAAGCGGTGCACCTGACCCCGATCGAATACCGCCTGCTCTCCACCCTGCTCGGCCACCCCGGCAAGGTGCTCACCCAGCGCAACCTGCTACGCGAAATCTGGGGACCATCCTACGTCGAGAGCAGCCATTACCTGCGCGTTTACGTCGGCCATCTGCGCCAGAAACTAGAGAACGACCCAACCCAGCCCCGCCACTTTTTGACCGAAACCGGCGTCGGCTACCGCTTCCAGCCGTAAGGAAAACTCATGCAAGTTAACGACAACAAGCGTCTGGCGACGCTGACCCTGGCCGCCCTCGGCATCGTCTATGGCGACATCGGCACCAGCCCGCTCTACGCCATCAAGGAAGTTTTCGGCGGCAGCCACCACCCGGTCCCTATCACCCCGGACAACGTGCTCGGCGTGCTCTCGCTCTTCCTCTGGTCGCTGCTCACCGTCGTCACGCTGAAGTACGTGTCCTTCATCATGCGCGCCAACAACAAGGGTGAAGGCGGCATCATCGCGCTGATGACGCTGGCCCTGCACAACGGCAACCCGGCGTCGCGCCGGCACAAACTGCTGATTGCCCTCGGCCTGTTCGGCGCCGCGCTGTTCTACGGCGACGGCGTGATCACCCCGGCCATTTCGGTCCTCTCCGCCGTCGAAGGGCTGGAGATCATCACCCCGGCCTTCAAGCCCTATGTGCTGCCGATCACGCTGAGCATCCTGATCGGCCTGTTCTTCTTCCAGCGTCGCGGGACGGCCAGCGTCGGCGCCCTGTTCGGGCCGATCATGGTGCTTTGGTTCGCCGTACTGGCGAGCTTCGGGGCGATGGCCATCATCGAGCACCCGGCCGTCCTGGCTGCGGTCAACCCGATTTACGGCCTCAATTTCCTGCTCGGCAATTCGGTCCTCGGCTTCTTCGCGCTCGGCGCCGTCGTCCTCTGCATCACCGGCGCCGAGGCGCTCTACGCCGACATGGGCCACTTCGGCGCCAAGCCGATCCGCTATGCCTGGCTGGGCTATGTGCTGCCGGCGCTGCTCATCAACTACTTCGGCCAGGGTGCCCTGCTGCTCGCCGACCCTACTACCGTCGAAAACCCGTTCTACCTGCTCGCCCCGGACTGGGCACGCTATCCGCTGGTCATCCTGGCCACGGTGGCCACCATCATCGCCTCGCAGGCCGTCATCTCGGGCGCCTTCTCGATCACTCAGCAGGCCATCCAGCTCGGCTACACGCCGCGCCTCGAAATCCAGCACACCTCGGACCGCGAGATCGGCCAGATCTACCTGCCGGCCATCAACTGGCTACTGCTCATCGCCATCATCGGGCTGGTCATCGGTTTCGGCAGCTCCTCCAATCTGGCCGCGGCTTACGGCATCGCGGTAACCGGCACAATGCTGATCACCAACCTGCTCGCCATCGCCGTCGCCATCCGCCTCTGGCAGTGGAGCCCGTGGCGTGCCGTGCTCGGCGCCCTGCCCTTCATCGTCATCGACCTCGGCTTCTTCCTCGCCAATTCGGTCAAGATTCCCGACGGCGGCTGGTTCCCGCTCGCCTTCGGACTCGGTGTCTTCATCCTGCTCACCACCTGGAAACGCGGCCGCGAACTGCTGCATGATCGACTGGCCGCCGATGCGCTGGAACTCGCCCCGTTCGTGGCCGACATGAGCGCCAGCGGAATCGAGCGGGTGCCCGGCACGGCGATCTTCCTGACGCCGAATCCGGAAGCCGTTCCGCACGCCATGCTGCACAGCCTCAAGCACTTCAAGACGCTGCACGAACAGGTGGTGGTTCTCAGCGTCTCGGTGTTCGACGTACCGTATGTTCCGGATATTGACCGCATCGAAGTGCGCAAGCTGGCCGGTAACTTCTCGCAGGTCGTCGTCCAGTACGGCTACAAGGACGAACCCGACATTCCGGCCGCCCTGACGCTATGCAGCAAGGCCGGGGTGAGCATCGACATGATGGACGCGTCCTTCTTCCTCGGCCGCGAAACGCTGATTCCGAAACTTAAATCGGACATGGCCTACTGGCGCGAACTGCTCTTCGTTGCCATGTTCCGCAACGCCGGCAGCGCGACGGCCTACTTCAAGATTCCGTCGAATCGTGTGGTCGAATTGGGGGCGCAGATCGTGCTGTAACCGGCTTTGCTACGGTCAACCGGAAAAAACAGCCAAAATTGAAATGCGCAGTGGCGGGCAGATCAACTTCCCGCAAAGCCCTTTATTCGGGCTTCTCACCCGGGTTGTACTGAAAACCCGTGAACATGGTCCGCGTCTGGTTTTGCATCTGGTCCTGCATCGACTGGAACATTTTCTTCGACTGATCCATATAGGCCGTCATCATGTTCTGCATGGCCGGCTGCTGGAAATTCAGGAACTGGTTCCAGAAATCCGCCTGCATGTGGGTGTTGTCGCCGCCATTCGGGCCATACATGGTCTTCGACTGCTCCTGCAACTTGCCCTGGAAGTCCACGAAGGTCTTCATGTTGTTTTCCAGATACTTGCCGAGCATGCCCTGCATCGTGCTGCCGTAGAAACGGATGAAGCCGGAAAGCAGTTCGCTCGAGAACAGCGGCATGCCGCCCGACTCTTCTTCGAGAATGATCTGAAGCAGGATGCTGCGCGTCAGGTCTTCATCGGTCTTGGCGTCGAGCACCTTGAAAACTTCGAACTTGAGAACCAGCTCCTTCACGTCACCCAGCGTGATGTACGCACTCGTCTTGGTATCGTATAAACGACGATTGGGGTATTTCTTGATCAGGCGTACCGGTTCCGTCATGCTTTGATCCTTCAGGACAGGTTTGTGTGCAGTGCAACATTATAGCAATAAAAACGGGCGCTTATGGGCGCCCGTTCCTGTTGCATTGCAGAATTCCGGCAAGATTTCATGCCGAATGCCGCAATCCTGTATTACTGGTAGTACAGACCGCCGTTGATGTTCATCGTGGCGCCGGTCATGAAGGCCGCCAGATCGGAAGCCAGGTAGGCGCAGGCGCCACCGATTTCTTCCGGCTTGGCCAGACGCTTCATCGGCACGGTGTCGATGATCGACTGCAGAACTTCCGGCTTGATCGCCATGACCATCTTGGTGGCAACATAGCCCGGGCAGATGGCGTTAACCGTCACGCCCTTGGCGGCCAGTTCGGCAGCCAGTGCCTTGGAGAAGCCGATCACACCAGCCTTGGCAGCGGAGTAGTTGGTCTGACCAGCCTGACCCTTGACGCCATTGACCGAGGAGATGTTGATGATGCGGCCCCAGCCACGCTCGGCCATCTTCGCGGAGACTTGCTTGGTCATGTTGAACAGCGAGGTCAGGTTGGTGGCGATAACTGCATCCCAGCCGTCCTTTTCCATCTTGGCGAACATGCGGTCACGGGTGATACCGGCATTGTTCACGAGGATGTCGACCTGGCCGCAAGCGGCTTCGGCTTCGGCAACCATCTTCTGGCAGTCTTCGAGCGACGAAACGTCGCCGGCGACACAGACGAAATCCTTGAAGCCAGCTTCAGCCATTTCAGCCAGCCAGGCATCCTTGTTGTCGAATTGCGGATGGTAAGAAGCGACCACCTTGTGGCCCGCCTTGGCCAGTTCCTGACAGATTGCGGTTCCAAGACCACCCATAGCGCCGGTAACGAGAGCAACACGTTGAGTCATAGTTATTCCTTCCTGTTGTTAAATAGAGCGGGGTAAAAATTGCAGCGATCAGTACATGTGCTGGCCGCCGTTGATGGAAATATTGGCCCCGGTCACGAACGCCGCCTCATCAGAAGCGAGGTAGGCGACAAGGCCGGCGATTTCTTCCGGCTTGCCCAGTCGATTGACCGGGATTTGCGGCAGAATTTTGGAATCGAGAATTTCCTGCGGGATGGCGGTCACCATCTTGGTGCCGATATAACCCGGTGAAATGGTATTAACCGTCACGCCCTGCTTGGCCACTTCCAGGGCCAGCGCCTTGGTGAAACCATGCATACCGGCCTTCGCAGCCGAATAGTTGGTCTGCCCGAAGGCGCCCTTCTGGCCATTGACTGAACCGACATTGATGACCCGCCCCCACTTGCGCTCGACCATCCCTTCCATGACCTGCTTGGTCATGTTGAAAACCGAATCAAGGTTGGTGTGAATGACGGCATCCCAGTCGCCCTTGGTCATCTTCTTGAAAGTCATGTCACGCGTGATGCCGGCATTGTTAACCAGCACATCAACCGGGCCGACTTCATTGGTAACCGTTTCGACACACGCACGAGCCGATTCAAAATCGGTCACATCGCACGGGTAGGCCATGAAACCGTACCCCATGTTGTTCATTCCCTTGAGCCAATCCTGAACCTTGGCATTACCTGGCGAATAGGTCGTAACGACCTTGAAACCCAGTGCGGCCAGCTTGATGCAAACGGCCTCGCCAAGACCGCCCATTCCTCCAGTAACCAGTGCAACTCGCGACATTGTTATACCCCTCGAGAAATTTTTATACTGCGCGTTCCTTGACGTATCTGCCCGGCGCCGGTTCGATCGGCTTGTATTTGGCACTCCCTGGTTTACGCGGCGCCCGCTGTTCTCCTGACAACGGTTTGAGCCAGCCGGCCCAGTCGGCCCACCAGCTACCCTTCCTCTCTTCTGCCGTGGTCAACCACCCCTCGGCGTCGTTTTTGACATCTTCATTGACCCAATAGCTGCGCTTGTTCTTGCTGACCGGATTGATCACGCCGGCGATATGGCCGGAAGCGCCCAGCACAAAGCGGCTCTTGCCACCGAGCAGACGCGTACTCAGGTAGGCCGATTGCCACGGAACGATGTGATCCTCGCGCGTCGCCAGCAAATAAACCGGCATGTCAAGCTGACCGAGATCGACCTTGGTCCCGCACATGTCGAGCTTGCCCGGCATACGCAGGTTGTTTTCGAGGTACATGTTGCGCATGTACCAGCACGCAAACGGACCCGGCAGGTTGGTCGAATCGGAATTCCAGTACAACAGGTCGAAAGCCTGCGGCTTCTGGCCTTTCAGGTAATTGCCGGTAACGTAGTTCCAGACTAGGTCGTTGGCGCGCAGGAAGGAGAAAGTATTTGCCAGGTCACGGGCGGGCAGCAGCCCCCCCTTGCCGATGGTGCCTTCGCGCGCGGCAACACCTTTCTCGTCAATAAACAGGCCAATTTCACCCGTGTCGGAGAAATCGAGCAGCGTCGTCAGCAAGGTCAACGAAGCAACGGGATCTTCCCCGCGCGCCTTGAGAACGGCCAGCGCTGAAGTCAAAATCGTGCCGCCAACACAGAAACCGAGCGCATTGACCTGTTTGACCTTGGTGATTTCACGGGCAACACGCAACGCGACGATCGGGCCGTTTTCGAGATAATCGTCCCAGCTGGCATGCCCAAGATCTTCCTTAGGGTTGCGCCAGGAAACCAGAAACACCGTATTGCCCTGCTCGACCATGAAGCGGATCAGCGAATTGTCCGGTTGCAGGTCCATGATGTAGAACTTGTTGATGCACGGTGGCACGACGAGCAGCGGCCGCGTGCCAACCTTGGGCGTCAGCGGCGCGTACTGGATGAGCTGCATGAGCTCGTTTTCGTAGACAACGGCGCCCTCGGTCGTCGCGATATTCTTGCCGACTTCGAACACCGATTCGTCGGTCATCGAGATACGGCCCTTCTCGAAATCCTTGAGCAGGTTGTTGATGCCATCGGTGATGCTCTGGCCCTTGGTTTCCAGCGCCAGCTTGATGAATTCGGGATTGGTCGCGGCAAAATTGGAGGGGGCCATCGCGTCGGCCATCTGGCGCGCCAGAAAGCGCATGCGCTCCTTGGCTTTTGCGTCCTCAGCCGGAATCACTTCGACCACCTGCTTGAGATACTGGGTGTTGAGCAAATAGGCTTGATGCAGGTAATCGTAGATCGGACTTTCTTTCCACTCGGGAGCCGAGAAACGACGGTCACCCGACTCGGGCGCCACCTTGAAAGCCGGGTCCTGTCCGGGTTTCTTGTTCAGCACTGCCTGCCAGAGCGACATCTGTTGATCCATGAACTGCTTTTGCAGCGCTGTCAGTGCCTGCGGCTCGACCTGAGGAGGGGTTGCACCGGTCTGGGAACCGGCCTTGCCGAGATAGTCCATGAACTGCTGCATCATATTCTGTCCGGCCTGCATGAACTGAGCGGCAGAACCCGCGAATGCGTCGTTATTGTTCGATCCCTGCGCCATGGGAAGACTCGTCTCTAGTGTTGTCGGGGTTTGAGCCTTTGGATTCTCCATACCCGATTCGGGGCTGTCAATGAATTTGCATGCATAATCAGGCCCTCTTCAAGGCACCCATTATGTACATTGTTGCAATCGGCTGGCTCTACGTAACATTGTTGATTGCCGCCAACGAACCCAGCATCGTTGCCGGCATCGTTTCCTTCCTGTTTTACGGGCTTATGCCCTGTTCCTTGCTGCTCTGGCTGGGCGGCAGCAAGGCCAGGCGACAACGCCGGGCGCATCGGGAATCACTCGCCAACCAGCGCCTGAACGATGGCGATGGAGGCGATCCCCGAACCGATCAATAGCACCTGCAGGATCGACTCTTTGAGCTCTGAACGCTTGTGCAGACCGGGAATAAGGTCGGCCACCGCGACGTAGATCATGCTGGCGGCGCCCAAGGCGAGCAACGACGGAATCCACTCAGTCAATTCGGCCAGGGCGAAATAGGCCAGCATGGCGCCGACCATCGTAGCCAGGCTGGAAAGCAGGTTGAAGGCCAGCGCCCGGACCTTGCTGTAGCCGGAATGCAGCAGGATCAGGTAGTCGCCGACCTCCTGCGGAATTTCATGGGCGATGATGGCCATCGCTGTAACAATGCCAAGTTCGGTACTTTGCAAAAAAGCGGCGGCAATCAGGATGCCGTCGACAAAATTGTGGAAAGTGTCGCCGACCAGGATAAGCAGGCCGGAACGCCCGTGATCATGGGCCGGCGCGTGAGCATCGTGCGCCTCGCAGTGGTCGTGGTGGCAGTGGCGCCAGAGGACCAGCTTTTCGAGCACGAAAAAAGCCATGATGCCGAACAGCACGGTTGCTGTCGTCCGATGCACATCGCCATGCTCCAGCGCATGCGGCAGGATTTCCAGGAAAGCCGCGCCAAGCAGGGCACCGATCGCATAGGAGATCAGCATGCTGATCCGATGCGCGCCAAGGGCGACGCTCAGCGCCGCTGCGGCGCCGACACTGAGGGCGCCGCCAGCCAGCGAGACGGCAATGATCCAGGATAGAGTACTCACGAAAATTCGCTACTTGGGAAAGGCGCGGATTATACGCCCTCGATTCGGCATTCATCGCCACGGGATCAACGGACCAGCCAGCGCTCCACATCCGCGGGCTCCATGGGGCGGGCAAAATAGAACCCCTGGATGTTGGTCACCCCCTCGGTTTTCAGGAAATCCACTTGTCCCAGTGTCTCCACACCCTCGGCAACAATCTCCACATTGAAACTCGAGCCAAGGGCGAGAATCGTTCGAACGATCGCGATGTCAGCGCCGGAGCCGGGAACACCATCTATAAATGACTTATCAATTTTGAAACAGGTAATCGGGAACATTTTTATATGGGAGAGCGATGAATAACCTGTCCCAAAATCATCAACTGCGAGCATCACGCCAAGCGCTCGCAGGCCCAATGTAATGTTGCGGGCAACTTCGCCAGACTCCAATGCCCCCTCGGTTATCTCCAGTTCGAGACGGCTTGGCTCGACATCCCATTTGCTTATCGCGTTAGCGACATCGGTAACGAATGATTCCCGAAGCTGAACTGGGGCCACATTGACCGAAACCTTGGGAATCGGAATAGACCGGTCGCTCCAGTCCTTCATTTGCCAGCAGGCCTCATTGAGCACCCAATGGCCAAGGTCCACCATCATCCCCAGCTCTTCGAGCACGGGGATGAACTCGGCCGGAGACAACACACCCCGCACGGGGTGTCGCCAGCGCGCCAGCGCTTCGACGCCTTTCAGCACGCCGCTGCTTGGATCGACCTGAGGCTGATACACCAGAAAAAATTGTTCATCCTGTAGCGCATGACGAAGTTCGCTCGCCATCATCAGCTTCGAACCCAGATCCTTCGTCATTTCTTGCGAGAAGAACTCGTAGCAATTCCCACCTCGTTGCTTGGCACCGTACATCGCGGTATCGGCAGCCTTGATCAGATCCGTCGCATGTAGCCCATCGGCAGGATAAATGGACACACCGATACTGGCCGTCGGCACCAGTTCATGGCCGACCATAAAGAGCGGCGCAGCGAGTTGCTCGAGCATCCGCGCCAGAGCTTCCCCGATGATCTGAAGATCATCGATACCCTCCATGACCAGAACGAATTCGTCACCGCCCCAGCGGGCCAGCATGTCCTGTTTTCTGGTGGCGGCGAGAAGACGATCTGAAACCGCCCGGAGAAAATGGTCTCCGACCGAATGCCCAAGGGTGTCGTTGATGATCTTGAAGCGATCAAGATCGATAAAGACAACAGCGGCCCCACGATTCTGGCGCTTGCAGCGCAGAATGCTCTGGGTCAGCCGCTCGGTAAAATTCATGCGGTTGGGCAGGCTGGTCAGAGAGTCATGATTCGCCATGTAGAAAAGCCTTTCCTCAGCCTGTTTGGCCTTGGAAATATCAGAAAACACCGCCACATAGTTCCGAATCTTGCCCGTACTGTCGAGAATGGCAGAAATACTGCCCCACTGAGGATAGATCTCACCGTTTTTTCGACGATTCCAGATTTCGCCGACCCAGCGCCTTTTTTTCCTCAGAACGGACCACAGGTCATTATAGAAATGGGGAGTATGGACGCCCGATTTCAGCAATCTTGGGGTCTGCCCTACCGCCTCAGCGGAGGAGTAACCGGTTATTTCGGAAAAAGCACGATTGATTGAAACAATGCGGCCTGCCGGGTCAGTCAACATCACCGCCTCCGCTGCTTCATCAAGAATGACTTCAGTAGCGGCACTATCGTCGCCACGGTTCGGATTCGCCGTCTCGCCGAAGACGACTACGCAGCCAGCAATCTGGTCATGATCGACCAATGGGGTACAGACATACTGAGCCAGCATCGGTATCCGGTTCTCGCTACCACCCAGCGTCTGTGTCCCTTGACGCGTTTCACCGTCCTGCAGCGTCGCGATAAATGGGCAAGCATCATGGTTGGAAGGCTTCCCCCCAACCGACGACGCGACGCAAAACACGTCACAACAATGTCGCCCGACAAGGTCATCATCATGCCCAAGCAACCTTGCCGCAATCTCATTGGCATAAATGACGGTACCACTCTTGTCGAGACTGACCAGGCCTTCGCCTGCCGCCTCCAGAATCTGGGTATGACGCCGGTGCACATCCTCGATAGCCAGTTGATAGTTATAGCGCTGGGTAACATCCCTCGCGTTGAGCAGGACTTCTTCGTCACCATGCGTACCGCGGGTATGCTTCAACGTCGCTTCCACCCATAGGTCTGAGCCATCCACGCGACGGCCGCGCATGACCTTGGTAGCCATCGAGCCCAGGGGCGCCAGTGTGGCGAGAAGGATGTCGACGCTTTCAGTGTCTTCAGCCAGAACATCTGCCAGACACAGGCCAACCAGACGATCGCTTTCGCGCCCGAACAATTCGCGACAGGCTGGCGACGCAAAACGGAAGTGCCCGCTCAGATCGAGGCGCGCGATCATGTCGGTAGAGTTCTCTGCCAGCAGGCGATAACTTTCCTCGCTGCTTTTAAGGGCTTTTTGCGCGATCACGTCGATCAGGGCCAGTGAAAGCGAATTCGCCGCATCGATTTCAACCTGAGACCAACCAAGGGACTTGTCGTGATAAGTCTGAACCCAGGTTGCAAATGAAGTTCTGGGCGAAATACGGACACCTGAATCATCACTGACCAAGGCCTTCTTTGGGTTTCCAGCCCAGCGCATGGTACGCAAGATGCCATGACGAAACCACATGATGAAACTGGTCAACTTGGTGTCAAGCGGAGCCACCATAATGCCGCTGATGCCGTCGGTAGGAAGTGCCTCGTCGGTCCCTTCCTGAATCAATCGACCGAGATCGTCGGAAGAAAATACGGGCGCCACGGGTTTCGCTTTTAGTACTTCAAGCAGGCGATCCATGACAGGGTCCGAAGGGACAGCGCCGAGCGTATAGCGCGAGCCGTCAATCACGATCACCGCGCCAACTGCCCGGACCAGGCCAAGTAACTGCTCTTTCAAGGCGACAATCACCGAATCAAGATTGTTGGACGAACGGATCAATTCGGTTAGCTCTGACAATAGCTCGCGGATTCGCTGACTGAGCGAATCCCGCTCCATGGTATCCATGTTGATCAACTTGAGCGAAACCACCCTGCCGATGAACTCGTCCAGTTCCCGCGCTCTCAGGCCGACATAACGTGGCGTCATGTGATGGCAGGCAATCAGCCCCCAAAGTCGGTCATTTTGCACCAGCGAAATGCTCAGGCTGGCACATACCCCCATGTTGCGCAGATACTCGACATGTACTGGTGACATGCAGCGCAACCACGAATGGCTCAGATCGATGGGCTGTTCCAGTGGTCTCCCACCGGCAGAGCAGAGCGGCACAGGGACAGCATCGACATCGGCAATGACCCGAACCAGGTTTTTCTTGTACAGGGCTCGCGCCTGCGGCGGGATATCTGAAGCCGGGAAGCGATTTCCGAGATACGAGTCAGTTCCCTCGGTTTTGCTCTCAGCAATGACTTCTCCATCCCAGTTACTGTCGAAACGGTACATCATGACGCGGTCGAACCCGGTCAGAGCCCGGACCTGCTCGACTGCCAACTGGGCGTATCTCCCCAGATCGGATTCGGAATCGAGCTTCCAGAGGGCATCGCGAACCGGGATAAAAAGATTATGAAAGACATCGCCGGCCGATGGCTGGACATGTTCGATCTCAATGACAAAAAGGTCGCCGGAAAGAAATACCTGAGCGTCGTACAGGAGAGATTTCCCCGCGAACGGCAGTGTTACCGACCAGACCTTGGCGCCACACCACGGCCCAAGCCCAATCAGGGTCTCGACCCACTTGGCCTGCTTTTCACCAATCAGCTCGCGTAACGGCATGCCGGTCACCAGATCGACATCGGGGAAGATGGTCTGCAGATTTTGACTGGCAGCGCGAACCGTCAGGGTTTCACAGTCCACTGCAAGCAATACGCCAACGGGCTGGATGTTGCCAACCAGATGAATGGGCTCATCGGCACAAATCTTCAAGGCCGCTTCAAGCGCCTCCTGCTCACATTCAGTTAGCTTGTTGGGCATGGCAACCGTCCAAAATACTTTCCATCATTGCAAATGTCTTTTTCGCCGAATCGGTCGCACAGCTAATTGCCTCGTCGTCGATCAGGGTGGTGTCCATGAACCGCTCGAATTCACGCCAGAATTCGGGAATACGTTCGCCATATCCGTAAAAGAAGCGAGCCCCGTTGGCCGGCGTCAACCCATGGTGAGTTGCCAGATGCCGGGAAATCACCTGGCCGCCCAGCGATGATCCTTCGACGGTGTAGAGCAGGCCAACCAATTGCCCGACATTCAAGACCGGCAAGGAAGCAAGTGGTGAGGCAGTAAAAAAGTGGGAGTCCTGGGGATCAATTCCCAGTTTCTCGAGATCCTCCGCAATCCACTGGAGCTTGCGTCTCGGCTCGTATGAAAACGAAATGGTCAGGCTGGAGAGCGAGCGATCAATGGCACTTTCGACCACCCGATAGAAATGATGGTAGGCCACCAAAACCAATCGATACATCGCCATCGAATAGTCAGAACGGGTGATTCCACGCAGCAATGGATGCTGATTGAGCCGAACATGTTCTGCATGAGTTTCATCTCGCAGCAGTTGGCGTACCACGGAAGCTACCGAGTTGTCGGCGCTATGCATTGAACGCTCGGTCATGGGTACCCTGGGGTTGGTGCTGAAACCTTGCCAACCCTTTCCATCAGGGCATTTGCAGCTTCACGCAGGTCGGAAAATACACGAACGCCATCAGGGGCACGCTTGATCTCGCCAGCGCCCGCCCCCCCCGCCCAAATCTCGATACTGCCGGGAAGAACTTCTCGCAATTGGGCAATGAATGGCCGGGTACGGTGCCTGGGATAGGATGAACTGATGGAGAGCGCGACGATATCGGCCTGACAAGCCTGCGCTGCCATATTCAGATCGCCCAACGGCGTATGAGGCCCGAGATAGATACAATCGGCACCGCCATCCGCCAGAACCGCCTGGGCCATCAAGAGTCCCAGAACATGCAACTCCTCGCTCGGGGTAGAGAAAACGATGCGCGGAAATCCGGGCTTCGGACTCAAGTTGCCGATTTCGCGAAACAGCATCCCCAGCAAGCACCCTGTGCCCAAATGCTCCTGATAGACCTCGATTTCACCAAGAACCCACGCATCGCCAAGACCGACCGTCAGTGGCGCAATGGTCTGCTCGATGAAATCAGTCAGGGATTGCCTGGCGCGTTCGCCTTCCAGGAGCCTGTTCAACCCTTGAATATCATTTACCCGCAAGCGCTCGATGGCTTCACGGGTGGCAGCATTTTCCGTGACGTTGGCTTTGCTGCAGCCAAATGACGCGATGAGTTGATCAAGCTGCTCGATCGATTTCCCGACAATCTGTCCTGGCCGGAGTCCGCCATCCAGGAGGCGCTTGATCTGGCGTAGTTGAGCGATCTGTTCGCTGGCGTAACCATACGCACCGTCGGGCAACTGAACGATGGTAGGAAAACCATAACGTGACCGCCACTTGCGAATAAGGTCATTGCTGAGACCTGTTTCGCACTCCATATCTGCGGCACGAACAATCATGTGATTTTTCATCGCCGCAGATGATACGCGAACAAAAATTGTCCGTGACAGATTGTCACGGACAATTTTCAACTAAAAAAGTTCTGCTATCTGAAAACTCGCGGGAGAATATGACGCGAAGATCACATGAACCTTCATCGCAATCGCTCTGGAATTCCCTTTTACCGGGGCTAAACGGAACGCAGAGTATCAATCCAGATCAGCGTTGCCATGCGCCCGGTGACGCCATCGCGGCGGTAGGAAAAAAAATCGGCCGCTTCGCTGAAAGTGCAACGCTCGCCACCGCTGATCGAGCTAACGCCAGCCGCGTTCAGGCGCTGGCGGGCGAGCAGATAGATGTCGGCCAGCCATTTTCCCGGCCCGTGTGGCACAAAGGCATCGGAGGCCTGCGCGTCGTGTGCGACGAACTCGGCGCGAACCTCGTCACCGACCTCGAAAGCCGACGGACCAATGGCCGGACCCAGCCAGGCGAGCAATTCGCCGGCTGGCACAGCCATCTGCGCCATGGTTTCTTCGAGCACACCGGCCGCCAGCCCGCGCCAGCCGGCATGCGCGGCGGCAACCACCGTCGCGGCCCGGTCGCAAAAAAGAACGGGCAGGCAATCGGCGGTCATCACGGTGCAAACCACGCCGGAATCTCGCGTGAAGGCCGCATCGGCCTCTTTCAATTTTGGGCTTTTTTTCGGGTTGACCGTAGCAATGCCGTGCACCTGCTTGAGCCAGGCCGGCTCTGCCGGCAGATGCTCGCGCAGGGCAGCCCGATTGGCCGCAACATGCGCTGGATCGTCACCGACATGATCGCCGAGGTTGAAACTGTCCCACGGCGCCGGACTACAACCGCCGCCACGCAAGGTCTGCAAGCTGCGGACCCGGGCTGGCGCCGGCCAGTCCGGAACCAGCAGATTAGCCATAGCGCAGGGAATCGAGAAGGTCACGCATATCCTCCGGCATCGGTACTTCCCACTGCATTTTCAGGCCGGTCAGCGGATGCACCAGGCCGAGACGCGTTGCATGCAAGGCTTGCCGCGGAAACTCGGGCAGCTTCGGATTGTGCTTGCCATAAACCTGATCGCCGACCAGCGGGTGATGAATGGCCGCCATATGCACGCGAATCTGGTGCGTCCGGCCGGTTTCCAGCGAACACTCGACGAAGGTCGTGTAGGGAAAGAGTTCAAGAATGCGGATATTGGTAATCGCCGGCTTGCCGCCGCGGTTTTCCGGCACGATGGCCATCTTGATGCGCTGCGACGGATGGCGGCCGATCGGTTCATTGACCGTCCCCTCGTGCTTCATGGCACCGGCCGCCAGGGCCAGGTAAATGCGCCGCACCGTCCGCGCCTGCAACTGGCGAACCAGATCGGTCTGCGCTTCCAGCGTCTTGGCGACGACGAGCAGGCCGCTGGTGTCCTTGTCGAGACGGTGCACGATGCCGGCGCGCGGCACGGCCTCGATCCCCGGCACGTGATGGAGCAGCGCATTCATCAGGGTGCCGCTCCAGTTGCCACTACCCGGATGGACAACCAGCCCGGCCGGTTTGTTGATGACGAGCAAGGTCTCGTCCTCGAAAACGACGTCGAGCGGGATGTCTTCAGGCAGTTCAGGCTGGTTGCGGATATCGTTCGGCTCGCTGACCAGCAGCCTCTCGCCGCCCATCATCTTGCGCTTGGGTTCAGTCTCGGCCTTGCCATCGACCAGCACGCAGGCATCGCGCACCCAGCCCTGCAGTCGGTTGCGGGAATGCTGCGGCAGCAACTCAGCCAGCACCTGATCGAGACGGCGGCCATAACTAGCGTCAGGAACGGTCAGGTGGAGCGGTTCAGTTCGGCTATAATCGCCGGAGTTTTCAACAGGATCATCATTCATGGTGCGAAGTTTACCTGCATTCCAGTCATTCCCCGCGCTCTTCCGCGTGCTAATGGCTGTATTCATTGCCGCATTCATCGCTGGCTGCAGCTCAATGCCCGACCAGATCGACGAGACCGCCGGCTGGTCGGCCGGCAAGCTCTATGGCGAAGCCAAGGATGCCCAGATCGACGGCAACTGGGAAAAGGCGGCCAAAATGCTCGAGAAGCTCGAAGCCCGCTTCCCCTACGGCCGCTACGCCCAACAGGCCCAGCTCGAACTTGGCTACGTGTATTGGAAAGGCAACGAGGCCGGCTCAGCCCTTGCTGCCTGCGACCGTTTCATCAAGCTGCACCCGAGCCACCCGGCTATCGATTACGTTTATTACCTCAAGGGCCTGATCAACTTCAACGAAGACCTCGGACTGACCGCACTGGTCAGCACCCAGGATCCGACCGAACGCGACCCCAAGGCCGCCCGCGAATCCTTCGAATCGTTCAAGGATCTGGTCACCCGCTTCCCGGACAGCAAATACACGCCGGATGCGACGCTGCGCATGAACTACCTGATCAATGCGCTGGCCTCGCTGGAAGTCCACGTCGCCCGCTACTATCTCAAGCGCGGCGCTTACATCGCCGCCGCCAACCGCACCCAGTACGCGATCAAGACCTACCCGCAGGCCCCGGCCATCGAAGAAGCGATGTTCATCATGATCGCCGCCTACGACAAGCTGGGCATGAACGATCTGCGCGACGACGCCGACCGCGTGATGAAGAAGAATTTCCCGAACAGCAGTTTCTACACGGATGGGCTGAAGAGCAAGACGGCCTGGTGGCAGCTCTGGTAAGCGAGTCTGCCCAGGCAGAATGCAGCGTGAGGCCGCCGATCAGGGCGGCCTTCTTTTTTGGTGGATTTAGTTCCGATAATTAGCTTGGGGTTCCGCCTTGCTGGCGGGCGTACTTTCTTTTGCTTCGCCAAAAGAAAGTAGCCAAAGAAAAGGCGACCCCAAGGTCGGCGCCCTTCGGGTACCTTGCGCTACTCGGAATGCCGGGCGGCTGGCTAAACTCGCC
>JAHJVE010000015.1 GCA_018828385.1 Gammaproteobacteria bacterium
GCGAAAAGCAGCCGGTTACCGGCGACAAGTGCAAGGGCAACGCCAAGACCAAGGCCCTGATCGACTGCCTGCAGCCGGATCGTCGCGTTGATATCGAAGTCATCGGCACCAAGTAATTCGCCGTCGCTTCAATGAAAGCCCTGCTTCGGCAGGGTTTTTTTTCGCACAAGGAATCACCATGCCGATGCGCCGCCGGGTTTCCGTTTTTATTTTTGCCCTGTTTTTCCAGTCGACCGTAGCCTTCGCCGCCGATGCCGCCCGGCCGCGCATCGGCCTCGTGCTGGGCGGCGGCGGGGCGCGCGGGGCGGCGCATATCGGCGTGCTCGAGGTTTTGCAGAAGTTGCGCGTGCCGATCGATTGCGTCGCCGGGACGAGCATGGGGGCGCTGGTCGCCGGGGCCTGGGCGGCCGGCATGTCGCCGGAAAAAATGCGCGAGGCGCTGGCCGCGGCGGACTGGTCCGACATGTTCGTCGACAACCCCGAATATGCCGAGATGAGCTACCGCAACAAACTGGTTTCGCGCAGCTACCTGCCTGGTTCGGAGAGCGGCGTCTCGGCCAACGGCGTGGCCTACCAGGGCGGCGTCGTGGCCGGCCAGAAGATCAAGCTGTTCTTCAACCAGCTGGTGCGGGCCAATCAGGGCGAACGCAATATCGAGGATTTGCCGCTGCCGCTGTCCATCGTCGCCACCGATATCGGCACCGGCGAGCGCGTGGTTTTCCGCGATGGCGCGCTGACCACGGCGATGCGGGCGAGCATGTCGGTCCCCGGCCTGCTCGCCCCGGTCGATCATCAGGGGCGCAAGCTGGTCGATGGCGGCCTCGTCGATAACCTGCCGATCGGCGAAGTCCGCGAACGCTGCCGGGCCGATGTGGTGATCGCCGTCAATGTCGGCTCGCCGCTGCTCAAGGCCGAGGAGGTCGGCTCGCTGCTCACCGTCTCGGCGCAGATGGTCGGCATTTTGACCGAGCAGAATGTCAGCCGCTCGCTGGCCACGCTCCGGCCGGGCGACATCTACATTCAGCCCGAACTCAACGGCATCACCGCCGCCGATTTCTCGAAACATGCCGAGGCCGCCGCCAGCGGCCGTGCCGCCACCCAGGCCGCGGCGCCGAAACTGGCCCGTCTGGCCGCCAGCGAGCCGGCCTACGCTGCATGGTGGCAGGGCATCGAAGTCAGCCGGCGGACCTCGCCGCGCATCGACGACATCGAGATTGTCGGGCTCAACCGGGTGAGTCCGCAGGCCATCGAGCGTCACCTCAGCGTGCAGCCCGGCGAGACCATCCGGCCGTCGGTCATCGGCCGCGACCTGTTGCGCATGTACGGCGACGGCTATTACGAGAGCGTCGATTACACCGTGCTCAGCCAGCGCGACCGCAACGTCCTGCGCATCATGCCGGTGGAAAAGCGCTGGGGGCCGGACTACGCCCGTTTCTCCATCAACCTGCAGGCCGACAACAGCCAGGGATCGACCTTCGGCCTGCGCGCCGCCTACCACCAGACCTGGCTCAACCCCCTCGGTGGCGAGCTGATCTATCACGGCGAGATCGGCACCGCCAACCGTCTCGGCATCAACTATTACCAGCCGCTCGACGCCCGTCAGCGTTTCTTCTTCGAAGGCACGGCCGGGGCCGGTCAGACGCGGCTCAACATCTACGAAGGCGACAAGCGCATCGCCCAGTACCGCGACAGCGAAACCGGCGTCGGCGCCCATCTTGGCGTCAATGTCGGCCTGCTCGGGCCGCTGCGCCTGGGCTGGGTGCACCGCCACCGCTACTTCGACCGCGATATCGGCGACCCCTCGCTGCCCCGGGCCGACAAGCGTTTTTCCGGCTGGAAGGCGAGCCTCGATTTCGACCAGTTCGACCGCATGTACTTTCCGACCCGGGGCTGGGCGGCGCAGCTTTCGTGGTTCGAATCGCCGGGCCAGAACTACGCCCGGGCCGAGGCCGATCTGCGCGGCGCCTATGCCTTCGGCGGCACGGTGGTCAACGCCCGGCTGCGCTACACCGGGTCGCCGCGCGGCGACCTGCCGATCTACGACGCCGGCACGCTGGGCGGTTTCCTCAACCTGACGGCCTTCGCCAGCAACCAGATCATCGGCGACGACATCCGCTACCTCGGCCTGCGCGGCGAGCAGATCATCGGCCGCCTGCCGCTCGGCCTGCGCGGCGACATGCGCGTCGGCATCGCGCTCGAGGCGGCCAAGGTCGGCTCGCCCTACACCGAGTCGCAGCGCCGCGGCGTTCTCGATTCGACCGCGCTCTACGTTGGCGGTGAAACACCCTTCGGGCCGGCCTACATCGGCCTCGGCTACTCGACGAGCGGCGCCTCCAACCTGTTCCTGTTCGTCGGTACGCCCTGAGCAAAAACAGGTGGCATACTGACGCCCTGATTTTTTGGGAGAAGAGAAGATGACATCACGTTTCCTGAAGTTCGCCGCGTTCGCCGTTTCCGGCCTGCTCTGGGCCGGCCTCGCCCTGGCCCAGGTCAACATCAACAACGCCACCCGCGAACAACTGGACGGCCTGAAAGGCATCGGTCCGGTGCGCGCCCAGGCCATCCTTGATTACCGCCGGAAAAACGGCCCGTTCAAATCGGTCGACGATCTCCAGAACGTACCCGGCATCGGCCCGGCCACTGTCAAGGAATTGCGCCGCGACGTCATCGTCAGCGGCGCTTCGCGCGCACCCGCGGCAATACCGGCCCCGCGCCAGGAAGCCGCCCGGCCGACGCTTCGCCCGGCGACGCCTGCTGCCCGACCGGCTGCGCCGAACATGCCGGCCAAGCCGGCGCCCGAAGCCAAGGCAAAACCCGCGATGCCGGCCGCCCCGGCACCGGCCCGACCGCAGGCTGCTCCTGCCAGCCCGGCCATGCCCAGCGCCAAACCGGCAGCGCCGGCCCGGCCGGCCGGGCCGGCTGTAGTCAAGCCCGCCGCTGCTCCGGCCAAACCGGCGATACCGGGCGCCGCCCCGACCAAGCCAGCGGCACCCGCGGCCAAACCGGCAAGCCCCGTGGCCAAACCGGCCGGTCCGGCGATGCCTGCCAGGCCGGCACAGCCTGCCGCTAACTGACCGTAACGGCACGTTTTCGAGGCGGGTTTGAGCGATAGCCTTTACCTCTGCGCGACGACCCGTCTGGCGCAAACCCTGCGCGGCGAACTGCCGGCCGAGCAGGCGGTCTGGCGCACCCGGCACGCGCTGACGCTCGGCCAGTGGTTTGCCACGCTGGCCGACGAGGCGCTGCTCAGCGGCATCGCCGATTTGCCCGTGGGGCTCGACGCCTTCTCTGAACGCCTGCTCTGGGAAAAGGTCATTGCGGCCTCATTGACCGAAGCGGCGCCGCTGTTCGACATCCAGGGCATGGCCGCCTCGGCTGCCGAGGCGCAGGCCTTGGCCCGCGTCTGGAAAATCAAGGCGGGCGACGGCGAGCTGTCCGATGAGGCGAAACTCTTCATCGGCTGGCAGGCGGAATTCGCCAAACGTTGCCGGAGCAACGGCTGGATCGACCCGGCCGGCCTGCATCGGCAAGTCATCGAACTGATCGCGGACGGCCATTTCGCCCTGCCGGAAAGCGTCGCTTTCGTCGGCTTCGACCGCTACACGCCGCTCGAACGCGACCTCATGGCGGCGCTGGCCGGGCGTGGAGTCAGTGTTCAAAATCAGCCAAATTTTCCGGTTGACCGTAGCAATCAGCAGGTTGTCGCCTGCGCCGATGGCGACGCCGAATGCGCCGCCGTGGTCGCCTGGGTGCAGGCGCAACTGGCGGCCAATCCGGCGTGCCGCCTCGGCGTCGTGGCGCCCGATCTGGCTGGCGTGCGCGACCGGCTGGAATTCCTGCTCGACGACGCGCTGCATCCGGCGCTGATTCGCCCTGATGCCGCCGAAGTGCCGCGCGCTTTCAATTTCTCGCTCGGCCGGGCGCTGGCCGATCTCCCGCTGATTCGCGTTGCCCTCGATTTGCTGGCCCTGGGTAGCGGCCGGGCCAAGATCGAGCAGAGTCGTCTTTCGGCCTTGCTGCTGTCTGGCGGCTGGTCGGCGGCCGAGGGCGAGGCCGATGGCCGGGCCCGGCTTGATGCCGCCCTGCGCCGCGACCTGCCGTATTTCACGACCTTGCCGGCCTTGCTGCGGCTGGCCGGGCGTTTGGCCGAGAAGGAGCCGCCGCTCTGCCCGCAAACGATGGCCGCATTCGATGCCTTTGTCACCGTGGCCAGTACGGCCAGCCGCAAGCTGCCGCCCGGGCAATGGTCGGGAATTTTCCGGGACTGCCTGAAAGCCGCCGGCTGGCCCGGTGACCGGCCGCTGTCCAGCCACGAATTTCAGGCCCGCCGCGCCTTCGGCGAAGTGCTCGATGGCTTCGGCCGGCTCGACGGCCTGCTCGGGCCGCTGACTTTTGCCGAAACCGTGCGCCGCCTGTCGCAACTCTGCCGCCAGCGCCTGTTCCAGCCCGAAACGCGCGGCCGGCCGGCGATCCAGGTGCTCGGCGTGCTCGAAAGCGCCGGCCTCAATTTCGATGCGCTGTGGGTCATGGGAATGAACGACGACCTGTGGCCGCCGCCGCCGCGCCCCAATCCGCTGTTGCCGGCCGAGTTGCTGCGCGCCGCCGGGGCGGCGCACGCCAGCGCCGAGGTCGAGCTTGATTTCGCCCAGCGCGTCCATGCTCGGCTCGCCTGTTCGGCGCCGGAAGTGATCTTTTCTTTCGCGCAGGCCGACGGCAATCGCGTTCTGCGGCCGAGTCCGCTGATCGCCGGGATTCCGCTCGCTACCGATGCTTCGGCCGAGGTCGTGACGCTGGCCCGGCAAATGGCCGGCGAATCGACGACGGCGCTCGAACTGGTCGACGACGCCATGGCGCCGCCGGTCGGCGAGGGCGAAAAAGTCTCCGGCGGCAGCTGGGTCCTGCGCGCCCAGGCCATTTGCCCGGCCTGGGCCTACTTCCAGTACCGCCTCGGTGGCGAGGCGATGGACGAGCCGGTCGAAGGCCTCGATCCGGCGGCGCGCGGCACGCTCGTGCACGAGGCGCTCGAAGCTTTCTGGACGGCCGTAAAGTCATCCGATGCGCTGGCCGCCCTGAGCGAATCGAGCCGCCAGCAAGCCATCGCCGATGCCGTCACCCAGGCCCTGCAAACTTTCGAACTCGACCGCCGCATTACGCTGCCGGCGCGTTTCCGCGAACTAGAAGCGGCTCGACTGGCCAAGCTGATCGAAGTCTGGCTGCAGGTCGAAGCCAAACGTGGTCAGAGTTTCGACGTCATCGCTTGCGAAGCGCCGGCCGAAGTCGAGATCGAAGGCATCAAGGTCAAGATGATCGTCGACCGCATCGACCAACTGGCCGATGGCCGGCAGGTCATCATCGACTACAAGACCGGCGCTGCCATCGACACCAAAAACTGGGCCGAGCAGCGCATCACCGAGCCGCAACTGCCGATCTACGCCGCGCTGGTCAATGAAGACGTCGCCGCCGTCGTCTTCGCCAAGGTCCTCCTCGACAAGCCCGCCTTCGCCGGCGTCGCCGACGAAAAGGACATCCTGCCCGGCGTTCAGGGGATCGGCGACGACAAGCAGAAAATCTTCGATCCGGCCGAATTCCCCGACTGGATCGCCGTCATCACCCACTGGCGCGAACGGCTGCACGCCGTGGCCAAAGAGGTCAAGCAGGGCCGCGCCGGCGTTGTCTTCGCCGACGAAAAGGGGCTGCAATACTGCGAGGTCTTGCCGCTGCTGAGGTTGCCCGAACGGCGCCGTCTGCTGGCGGCTGCGCAGGCTGGCTAGCAAGGGTTGGCGCTCAATCTAGTACGTTTGTTATAGGTCAACTCGTCCGCCTCGGGATGGGCGAAAAATAAGCTAAAGGGCTTTGCTTCACTCACCCTTTTGTATGGAGGTACCGCAACGTGCCGCTAGATTTCATCCCGCTCTTGCAACGTTTGAAGGGGTGGCGCTTGTCCGCTGTCGCGACGGTGGGTGTTGTCGTGATGGTGGAGCTTATCGTCTCGGCGATGGGGCTTCTGCTCAAGGGCACGGTGCCTTGGGATTATTTGCTGACCGGGGCTGTGGCGGCAACGCTGAGCGCGCCACCGGCGCTGGCCGTGGTCGGCTATCTGCTGGAAAAACTGGCCGAGCAGCAGCGGCTTGCCATGACACGCGATATTTCGAGCCTGGAAAGCCGTTTGATGACGGCGCTGCAGGCGGCCAGGATGGGGAGTTGGGAGCTGGATTTTGTCAATGGCTCCCTGAGTTACGCACCCTCGTTGCTGGCGACTCTGGGTATTCCGCGAGAGCCGCCGCCAATGACCTTGCAGAGCTGGCTGGCGACTGTTCATCCGGACGACCAGGCTGCGTTCCTGGCGGCCTATCAGGAAACGGTCAAAGTCGGCGGGGCGCCATTTTCTGTTGAGTATCGGGTCGGACTTGAAGGGGGCGGCTGGACCTGGATTCATTCCCGGTGGATGGTCGTCGAGCGCGATGCCAACGGGTGCGCGCTGCGCGGTGGCGGCATTTCGGTGAATATCAGCGAGCGCAAGCAGAACGAGTCCGAGCTCGATCAGTATCGACATCAACTTGAAGATCTGGTGCAAAAGCGGACGGCAGACCTGCGCGAAGTGCACCGCAAACTGCTCGACACCCAGTTCGCGATGAACAGCGTCGGCATCGGCATCCGGTGGAGCGACCTCGAAACCAAGCGCCTGATCGACGTCAATAGTTTCGCTGCAAAGATGCTTGGCTACTCGGTCGAGGAACTGCTTCAGCTACGAGTTGAGGATATTTATCCGCCGCAGGCCATGGCCGAGACCGAGCAGGCGGTGGCCGTGATCCGGAAGAAGGGGTGGTGCAAGCTCGAGACGCAGAACCGGGCAAGGAACGGTGCGCTGGTTCCTGTCGAAGTAACGCTGCATTACATCCCGGCCGATGATGGTCTGCCGCCCAGGCTGATCGCCTTCGTGCGCGACATAACCGAGCGCAAGCAGGCCGAGGCGGCACTCATCGCGGCCAAGGAGGCGGCCGAGGCAGCGAATGTGGCAAAAAGCGCCTTTCTCGCCAACATGTCTCACGAAATACGGACGCCGCTCAATGCTATCACCGGCATGGCCCACATCATCCGGCGTGCCGGGTTGCCGCCGGAGCAACTGGTCCGGCTGGAGAAGATCGACACGGCCGGGCACCATCTGCTCGGTATCGTCAACGCCGTGCTCGAACTGTCGAAGATCGAAGCCGGCAAGCTGAACATGGCTGACTATCCGCTCAATCCCGCCGACATCGCCGCCCGGGTGGTTGTCATGCTGCAGGACAAGGCCCTGGCCAAGAATATCCGGCTGATCGCCGACGCCGAAGAATTGCCGCCTTCCCTTCGCGGTGACGCGACCCACCTGCAACAAGCGCTGCTCAACTATGTGGCCAATGCCGTCAAATTCACCGACCACGGCGTCGTCGTTGTCCGCGTCAGGACCGTCGAAGAAAGCGATGATCACGCCGTCGTCTGCTTCGAGGTCGAAGATACCGGCATCGGTATCGCGCCCGAAGCCGCCGCTCGCCTGTTTACGGCCTTCGAGCAGGCCGATAACTCGACGACCCGCAAATATGGCGGAACCGGCCTCGGCCTCGCCATCACCCGCAAACTGGCGGAAATGATGGGCGGGGCGGCTGGCATGCGCAGTACGCCAGGCCTCGGCAGCGTTTTCTGGTTCACTGCCCGGCTCAAAAAGGGCGGGCATGAGCCAGATTTGCTGTTCGGTGCCGCCGGCGAGTCCGCCGAGGAGGTGCTGAGCCGGGATTTCCTGGGACGACGGATTCTGCTGGTCGAGGACGAGCCAGTTAACCGCGAGGTGGCGAGCGCCATGCTGAATACGCTCGGACTCGTCGTCGACCTTGCCGTCGATGGCCGCGAAGCCGTGTCCAAGGCCGCCGCCGGGAATTACGACCTGATCCTCATGGACATGCAGATGCCCAATCTCAACGGCCTGGAGGCGACGCGGCAGATCCGGGCCCTGCCCGGCCGGGGCGATGTGCCTATCGTCGCGGTGACGGCCAACATCTTTGCCGAGGACAAGGCCAATTGTCTGGCCGCCGGCATGAATGACTTTCTCGCCAAGCCCAGCCCGCCGGCGCTGCTTTTTTCGACTGTTCTCAAGGCGCTGAAGAACGGTTCAGGCAACAGGGCGCATTAACCGATGACCATGGCTTGAGCCGAAGCGCTGCCCGGCGTAGGATTTGCCGCCGCCGGGCACATTTGCCTGGCGGCCAACCTCCTCGGAAAGCTCCCTGCCTGTGACTGCTGCGGTCGACCGCCTCGAAGAAGACAAAACCGCCCGGCTGCGCGCCCTCGACGTCGCCTCGTTTATCGTCGAAGCCCCGGCCGGCGCTGGCAAGACCGAGTTGCTGACGCAGCGCTACCTGCGTCTGCTTGCTGTCGTCGAACATCCCGAGGAAGTGCTGGCGCTGACCTTCACCAACAAGGCGGCGACCGAGATGCGCGACCGCATTTTGGGTAGTCTGGAGCGCGCGGCGCGTGGGGAATTGCCTGAGCAGGCGCACAAGCAGCTGACTTTTGGGCTGGCGCAGAAGGTGCTGGCTCACGATGCGGCGCGCGGCTGGCAACTGCTCGGCCATCCCGGTCGGCTGCGCATCACGACGCTCGATGCCCTGTGCGCCAGTCTGGCCCGGCAGATGCCCTATCTGAGCCGCTTCGGCGCCCAGCCCGGTGTGGCCGAGGATGCCGAGGCGCATTACGCGACGGCGGCGAGGCGGACGCTGGAGATGGTCGAAGCCGGCGGTGCCGATGCCGACATCGTCGCCGAGGCGCTGGCCTTTATGGACAACAACGCCGGGCGTCTGGAGAAACTGCTGATCGCCATGCTCGGCCGGCGCGACCAGTGGCTGCAACACGCCTCGCGCATCGAAAGCGGAGCGATGAAGGCCGAGGTCGAGGCTGGTTTTGCGGCACTCATCGAGCGCGATCTGGCGGTCGTCGGCGAACGGCTCGACGGCCGGCTGCAAGGCCTGCTCATGCCGCTGGCGCGCTTCGCTGCGGCCAATGTGCCGGGAACGCTCGATTCCATTTTTGACTGGAATTCCCGGTTGACCGTAGGAATCGCCGATTTGCCGCGCTGGCAATGCGTGGCCACGCTGCTGCTGACGAAAGACGGCGAATTCCGCAAACAGGTGAACAAGAACATCGGATTTCCGGCCGACAAGGAGTTTGCCGACCAGAAAAAGGCTTTCGTCCAACTGCTTGGCGAGTTGCGTGACGTCGCCGGGCTGGAAGCGGCGCTGGCCGTGTTGGGCAAGCTGCCGCAGCCGGAGCTGAGCGAAGGCGAATGGGCCACAGTCGAATGCTTTTCGCGCCTGCTCCGGCTGGCTGCCGGGCAACTCTGGCTGGCCTTTCAGGAAGCTGGCGAAGTCGATTTCATCGAAATCGCCGCCCGCGCCGGGCTGGCGCTTGGCGACGATGAAGCGCCGACCGATCTGGCCCAGGCGCTCGATTATCGCATCCGTCACCTGCTGGTCGATGAGTTCCAGGACACCAGCCCGACCCAGGTCGAACTCATCGAAAAACTCACGCGCGGCTGGATGCCCGACGACGGCCGGACGCTGTTCGTCGTAGGCGACCCGATGCAGTCGATCTACCGCTTCCGCAAGGCCGACGTCGGCCTGTTTCTGCGCGTCCGCGAACGCGGCATCGGCGACATCAAGCTCGGCCACCTGCGCCTGTTCCGCAACAATCGCTCCTTTCCGGGCATCGTCGATTGGGTGAACACGGCCTTCCCGAGCATCTTCCCGGCCGCCGACAGCCCCGAGGCCGGCGCCGTGCGCTACGCCGAATCGGCGGCGACCCGGCCGGCGCGCGCCGATAGTGGCGTCGAGGTGCATCCGGTCATCGAACGCGAAGGCTCGGACGCTGTTGGCGAAGAAGCCTGTCGCGTCCTGGCCATCATCCAGCAGGCGCGCCGCGAAGCACCGGACGAGCGCATTGCCGTCCTCGTGCGCGCCCGCAGCCACCTCGACGCGCTCGTCGGCGAAATCCGCCGCAGCGCGCCGGATCTGCGCTTCCAGGCTGTCGACATCGAAGGCCTGGACGGTCGCCAGCATGTCCAGGACCTGCTCACCCTGTTTTGCGCCCTGCATCATCGCGCCGACCGTGTCAATTGGCTGGCGCTGTTGCGCGCCCCGTGGTGCGGGCTCAAGCTGGCCGACCTCCACGCGCTGGCGGCCGATGACCGCAAGTCGACGATCTGGCAACTGATGCAGGACGAGGCCCGCCTCGCCCGCCTGTCGGCCGACGGCCAACAACGCCTGTTGCACGTCCGCGAGGTCCTGCAACTGGCCTTCGCCGGCCGCGCCCGTCAGCATCCGCGGCGCTGGCTCGAAGGCGTCTGGCTCATGCTTGGCGGGCCGCGCTGCCTCGAAGCGCCCGAGGCGCTCAACGACGTCGCCGCTTTCTTCAAGCTCGTCGACAAACTGGTGGCCACCCGCAACCTCAGCGCCGAAACGTTGGCTACCCACGCCGCCGAGTTGTACGCCCCATCCGACCCGCTCGGCGACGCGGTGCAGATGATGACCGTGCATAAATCGAAAGGCCTTGAATTCGACACTGTCATCCTGCCCGGCCTCGACCGCGGCACCGGTGGCAACGACAGTAGCCTGCTGCTCTGGGACGAAGTGGCTGGGGCCGATGGCGACGAGCATCTGCTCGTCGCGCCGATGAAGCAAAAGGGCGCCGGCAATGGCGAGCCGACCGCCTACGACTACCTCAAAAAGCTCGAAGCCGAACGTGCCGCCCACGAAGACGAACGCCTGCTCTACGTCGCCGCCACCCGCGCCATCCGCAAGCTGCATCTGCTCGGCGTCGCCGTCGCTGACGACAAGAAGGACGACGGCCTCAAACCGCCCGCCGCCGGCACGCTGCTCAATCTGCTCTGGCCGGGCGTCGCCCAGCCGGTATTCGTCGCGGCGCTGGCCGGGGGCGGGGCCGTTCCACCGGCCAGCCCTGGCATCGACCCGGCCAGCTTTATCCCGCCCCTCGTCCGCCTGCGCGAAACAGCGCTGCCGGCCGGCCTCGGCGCCTTTCCCGAAGGCTTGCGCCCGGCCGACAACCCGCTCGATCTGGACGAAGCGGAGTCCGGCCTGTCGCTCGAAGCCTCGGTCGGCACACTGGTCCATCGCTATCTCGAACTGATCGCCAAAAATGGCCTGGAAAGCTGGTCGACCGCAAGAGTCGCCACCCTCCAGCCTGCCGCCCAGCGCTGGCTGCGCAACCAGGGCCATGGCGAGGAAGAGGCGGCCAGCGGCGCGGTGGAAGTCGTCGCGGCGCTGCATGCCACGCTGGCTTCCGACAGTGGTCGCTGGGTGCTCGCCGATCATCCCGAGGCCGCCGCCGAGCAGGCGTGGAGCAGTGCGGACGGCGATGCTACGGTCAACCACGTGATCGACCGCATTTTCGTCGCCGACGGTTGCCGCTGGATCATCGACTACAAGACGGTGCGCCTGCCCGAAACCGAGTTGGCCCAGCGCGCCGAAAGTTTCCGGCCGCAGCTCGCGCGCTATGCCGGCCTGTTTGCCGATTCGCCGCTGCCGCTCAGGCTGGCCATCTTCTTTCCGTTGCAGGGGCGGCTGGTCGAACTCGCCACCTGAGTCAGGTGCCAGCGGGCGTCTCGCTAGGGTAATGACGGGGCCTTTGTCATATTCATTTCGACTATAATCGCGCTCCGGTCGAAATTCTGCGAAAACAATGTCTCGCGCTGCGCTTCTCCTCCTGTTGTGGTGCGCAATACCCGCCAGTCTTGGTGGCGGGGTGCTGGCGGCTGAGCGAACCGCGCTGCGCGTACTGGTTCTCGAAAATGCGCCGCCGATGTCCTTTCGCGATGAGTTCGGCCAGCTGACCGGTTTCAGCGTCGAGGTCGCCCGCGCCGTGTGCAGCGAAATGCGCGTCAATTGCGCTTTCGAGGTCGTCATGCAAAGCGCGCTGCTCCCCGCCATCAGCCAGGGCAAGGCGGACATCGCCGCCGTTGGTTTGCTCGAAACCCCGGAGCGCCGCGCCAAAATGCTGTTTGCCAAGCCGTACTACCGCTCGATGTCGCTCTGGCTGGCCCGGCCAGGCGTCGTTCCGGGCCAGGCCGGGGTGCGGGTCGCGGCCGTCGTCGGCTCGGTGCAGGAGGCCTATGGCCGCAAACAAGGCTGGGAAATGAACGCCGTGGCGACCCATGGCGAACTCGCCGAACCGCTGATTTCCGGCCAGGCCCAGGCTGTGCTCGTGCCGATGATCTCGGCCCTCAACCTGCAGAAAGTGGCGGCATTCCGGAAACTGGGCCTGGCCACGACCGTGATTCACGCCGCCGAACTGAGCGGCGATGCGGCATTCGGCATTTCTCCCTTTCGTCCCGAATTGCAGAAAGAAATTAACGCGGCGCTCGATCGCATCAAGCGCAATGGGACGTATGATCGGATCAATTCACGGTTTCTGCCCTTTCGGGTGAGTTGATGCCTGCCAAATTTCAGCTTTCAGCCTGTGCCCAGGCGGTGCGGGGCCGGTGTTGATGCCGGCGCCCAAGGCCATTCAGGCCGGCCGCGCCTTTGCCCTGCTGGCGGCGCTATTTCTCTTTGCCTTCGGCCTCGCCGTTGTCCTCCTCGCGCTCGATCAACAGCGCGTCGTCGATGCCACCAGCCGGCTGCAGGATCAAACCGTGCCGGAAATCATCCGTTTCCAGCGCCTGGCCAGAAATCTCGAGCAACTCCGCCAGGAGGGCGAGCGCATTTTTGCCGTCAGCTCGCAGGCTTCACGCCAGCAGTCGATGTTCGTCGTGACCCTGATCGCCAGCCACCCGAGCATACTCGAACACCCCGGCGCCGCCCGCCTGGCGCGCGAAACCGAGCAATTCCTCAGCGATGTCGTGCGTCAGGCCGGCACCGACGACCGCCGCCCGGCCACCCGTTACGACGAGTGGCAGCGCATTGCGGCGCGCCTCGGCATGCAGGTCGATGACGTCTCGGTGCAGGGCATCAATCTGGCCAACACCGACCTCAACGTCGCCACCACGGCCATGCGCCTGGCCCGCTACAAACTCATGACGGCGCTGGTCCTGGTCGGCGTCTTCCTGATCGTCTTCATGGTTCTCGTGCGCCGTCACCTCATTTACCCGCTGCAGCGCATCAACCAGGTGCTGTCGACACTGAGCGCCGACCGTCCGGCCCCCGAATTTTCCCCCTCGACCATGCTCGAAATCCGCGCCGTTGAGGACTCCGTCCGCGAGCACCACGCCCTGCTCATCCAGAACGATGAAACCCGGCAGGTGCTCGAAAAACTGGCCAACAAGGACGGCCTGACCGGGCTCATGAACCGCCGTCATTTCATGCAGTCGGCCGAAGTCGAACTGCAGCGCGCCCAGCGCTACCGCCGGCCGGTCACCGTGGCCATGGCCGATCTCGACCTGTTCAAGAAACTCAACGACACCTACGGCCATGCTGCCGGCGACGCTATGCTGCGCGCTTTTGCCGATCTGGTTCGCGACACCCTGCGCCAGTCCGATTTCGTCTGCCGCTACGGCGGTGAGGAATTTGCCTTCCTTTTCCCGGAAATCGGCCCGGCCGAAACGGAAAAGCTGGCCGAACGCCTGCGTGCCCGCTGCGACGCCATGGAAGTTCCGTTGCCCGACGGCCGTCTGGTCAAGGCCACGGTCAGCATCGGGCTGGCCGACGCCAGCGAATGTCCCATCGAAATCGCCCTCAAGCGCGCCGACGAGGCGCTCTACGAAGCCAAACGCCTCGGCCGCAACCGGGTCGTGCTGTCCAGCCCGGCTGTGCCGGAAATCGACGGCGAGCCGGATACGCTGACCGGCAACCTGTTCTGAGGCTCAGGGCCAGAGCAGGCAGGCCCAGACGGCAGCAGCGTTGACCAAGGCGAGGAGGACTGCGGCACTGCCCATGTCCTTGGCCCGCTTGGCCAGTTCGCTCTTCTCCGGCGAGGCCTTGTCGACGACGGCCTCGACCGCCGAATTGAGGATTTCGACGATCAGGACGAGGACGATGCTGGCGATCATCAAGGCCCGTTCGACACCGCTTTTGCCGAGGTAAAAAGCCAGCGGCAGGGCGATGGCAGCGAGCAGGATTTCCTGGCGAAAGGCGGCCTCGTTGCGCCACGCCGCAGCAATGCCGTCACGCGAGTAGCCGAGGGCGTTGATGAGGCGGCGCAGGCCGCGCTTGCCTTTGAGTTCGGCGGCGCTCATTGGGCGCCCTTGTCGGCCGGTTTTGGTTTTTGGCCTTTTTTTCCGGTTGACCGTAGCTGCATGTGGTTGTGGCTGTCGCGGCGCAATTCGAAGAGTTCGCTGGCGATCACGAGATCGCTGAGTTTGGCGTAGCCGAAATTTCGCGGGTCGAAGGCGGGCCAGTTCTTGTTTACGTGAGAGCCGACCGTCGCCAGCATGGCCCAGCCTTCCTCATCGGAAACAGCCGCGACCGCATTGCGCAGATGGGTGACCAGACGGGTGTCGCTGCGTAGTTCGTTGGTGGTCAACTTGGCCAAGGGGGGCGCGGCTGGCTGAACGTTGTTGGGCAGTGGCGCTGGATTGCCGAGATTTTCCACAAACAGGAATTTGGTGCAGGCATTGACGAAGGCAGACGGCGTTTTTTCTTCGCCGAAGCCGAAAACTTTCAGTCCATTGGCACGCAAGCGCATGGCGAGCGGCGTGAAGTCGGAATCGCTTGAGGCAATCCCGAAAGCCGAGAGTTTCTGCGTGTAGAGCAGGTCCATCGCATCGATGATGATGGCGCTGTCCGTCGCATTTTTACGTTTGGTGTAGGCGAATTGCTGGACCGGTTGAATCGCATAGTCGTGCAGGATTTCGGCCCAGCCGTTGAGGGCCGGGCTCTTCCAGTCGCCATAGGCGCGGCGAATGTTGATGACGCCGAACTTCGACAATTCGTCGAGAATCACCGTGATCTTGGCGGCAGGGCAGTTGTCGGCATCGATGAGCAAGGCGATTGTCGTGTGTTCCATGATTTTCCCGGCTATTTTTTGTCCAGTAATGGCTTGAGGAAGCGTCCGGTGTGGCTGGCCTTGCACTTGGCGACCTGCTCCGGCGTGCCGGAAACGAGGATGCGGCCGCCGCCGTCGCCGCCTTCCGGGCCGAGGTCGACGATCCAGTCAGCCGTCTTGATGACGTCGAGGTTGTGCTCGATGACGACAATGGTGTTGCCGTTGGCGGCCAGCCGCTGCAGGACGCTGAGCAGCATTTCGATATCCTGGAAATGCAGGCCGGTGGTCGGTTCGTCGAGGATGTAGAGCGTGCGGCCGGTGTCGCGCTTGGACAGTTCGAGGGCCAGCTTGACGCGCTGCGCTTCGCCGCCGGACAGCGTGGTGGCGCTTTGGCCGAGGGTGATGTAGCTGAGGCCGACATCGACCAGGGTTTGCAGCTTGCGGGCGATGTTGGGCACCGGGTCGAAGAATTCGCGGGCCTGCTCGACGGTCATGCCGAGGATGTCGTAAATGTTCTTGCCCTTGTATTGAACTTCCAGCGTTTCGCGGTTGTAGCGCTTGCCGTGGCAGACATCGCAGGGAACGTAGATGTCGGGCAGGAAGTGCATTTCGACCTTGATCATGCCATCGCCCTGGCAGGCTTCGCAGCGGCCGCCCTTGACGTTGAAGCTGAAACGGCCGGGGCCGTAGCCGCGGACGCGGGATTCCGGCACCTGGGCGAACAATTCGCGGATCGGCGTCAAGAGGCCGGTGTAGGTCGCCGGGTTGGAGCGCGGCGTGCGGCCGATCGGCGCCTGGTCAACGTTGATGACCTTGTCGAACAGTTCGAGGCCGATGATTTCCTTGTACGGCGCCGGTTCGGTGGTCGAGCCGTAGAGATGGCGGGCGGCTGCGGCGTAGAGCGTGTCGTTGATGAGCGTCGATTTGCCTGAGCCGGAAACGCCGGTGATGCAGGTGAGCAGTCCCCCGGGGATTTCCAGCGTGACGTCTTTCAAGTTGTTGCCGTAGGCGCCGACGACTTTGAGCTGTTTGTTCGGATCCTGCGGTCGACGCGATTTCGGGGCCGAAATCGATTTGCGTCCGGACAGGTAATCGCCGGTCATCGACAGCGGGTTGGCCTGGACTTCGGCCGGGGTGCCTTGCGCGACAACGGCGCCGCCATGGACGCCGGCGCCGGGGCCGATGTCGACGACGAAATCGGCGCTGCGGATGGCGTCTTCGTCATGTTCGACGACGAGCACCGTGTTGCCCATGTCGCGCAGGTTCTTGAGCGTTTGCAGCAGGCGGTCGTTGTCGCGCTGGTGCAGGCCGATGGACGGTTCATCCAGCACGTACATGACGCCGGTCAGGCCGGAGCCGATCTGCGAGGCCAGCCGGATGCGCTGGGCTTCGCCGCCCGAGAGCGTTTCGGCCGAGCGTTCGAGGCACAGGTAGTCGAGGCCGACGTTGATCAGGAAGCTCAGGCGGGCTGTGATCTCTTTCAGAATCTTGTCGGCGACCTGCGCCTTGTTGCCGACTAGCGTCAGGCAATTGAAATAGTTGCGCGCCTCGCCGAGCGGCAGCCGGCTGATGTCGTGCAGGGTCTTTTCACCGACGCGCACATGGCGCGCTTCGATGCGCAACCGGGTGCCGGCACAACTCGGGCAGGCCGAGCTGCTGACGTATTTCGACAATTCCTCGCGCACGGCATTCGATTCGCTGCCGCGGTAACGTCGTTCGAGGTTGGGGATGATGCCCTCGAAGCTGTGGCTGCGGTCGAAGCGCGTGCCCTTCTCGTTGAGGTAGCGGAAATTGATCTCGGTTTTGCCCGAGCCGTAGAGGATGAGCTGGCGCTGCGCCTCGGTCAGTTGCTCGAAAGGCGTGTCGACCGAGAAACCGTAGTGGTCGGCGATGGACTCGACGATCTGGAAATAGAACTGGTTCTTCTTGTCCCAGCCGCGAATGGCACCGTTGGCCAGCGAGGCGGCCGGGTTGGTGACGACGCGCTTGGGGTCGAAAAACTGGATGACGCCCAGACCGTCGCACTTCGGGCAGGCGCCCATCGGGTTATTGAAGGAAAACAGGCGCGGTTCGAGTTCCTGCAGGGCATACGAGCAGACCGGGCAGGCGAACTTGGCGGAGAACATGTGCTCCTTGCCGTCGTCCATCTCAAGCGCAATGGCCCGGCCCTCGGCATGGCGTAGTGCTGTTTCGAAGGATTCGGCCAGGCGCTGGCGCATGTCGTCACGCACTTTCAGACGGTCGACCACGACATCGACGGTGTGCTTGTGCGTCTTGGCGAGCTTGGGTACGTCGTCGATTTCATAGACCGTGCCGTCGACGCGAACGCGGGCGAAGCCCTGGGCGCGCAGTTCGGAAAAGAGGTCGAGCTGCTCGCCCTTGCGGTTGGCGACGACCGGGGCAAGGATCATGAGCTTGGTCTCGGCCGGCAGGGCGAGGACCGAATCGACCATCTGCGACACCGTCTGCGCTTCGAGCGGCAGGTTGTGGTCGGGGCAATATGGCGTGCCGGCGCGGGCGAAGAGCAGGCGCAGGTAGTCGTGGATTTCGGTGACCGTGCCGACGGTCGACCGCGGGTTGTGCGAAGTCGCCTTCTGTTCGATGGAAATCGCCGGGCTCAGGCCTTCGATCAGGTCCACATCGGGCTTTTCCATCAATTGCAAAAACTGCCGGGCGTAGGCCGAGAGCGACTCGACGTAGCGCCGTTGCCCCTCGGCATACAAGGTGTCGAAAGCCAGCGACGACTTGCCCGAGCCGGACAGCCCGGTGATCACGATGAGCTGGTTGCGCGGCAGATCGAGGTTGATGTTCTTTAAATTGTGGGTGCGCGCGCCGCGGATGCGGATGAATTCCATCGCTGTTTTTTTCGCTGTTTGGGGAAGGGGAAACTATACGCAAAAATCCCGGTATCGCCCCGGCTTCGTGGGTTTGATCTGCCTGATTAATATCCGTTGATTGCAGTGCCGCGTGTGACAGGCCTTGCGGTGCGGTCGACTTGCCATCAGAATATGCGCTAAACATTTTTTGGGGTTTTCATGGCAAGGAAAGGGCGCTCGTCGCTGGCTGTCCTCAACGATCTGGTGGTACTGCTTCCCTGGCAATTCGGGGGGCTTCTCGCACTGCTGACCGTCTGGATTGTGCACGATACGGCCGCCCCGGTCAGCGGCCGGGATTTCTCGCTGGCCGGTCTTGTGCCCTACATCCTCCCCGGCCTGCTGCTGGTGGTCGCGTTCATCTCCTACCGCCGCCGGCGCCAGCCAGGCGGCTTGTCGGTCGAGACAGTGACCAGCCCGACCGAGGATGCGCTCATCAAAATGAGCGCGCATGATTTCGAGAAACTGGTCGCTGAGGGCTTTCGGCGCGAAGGCTTCCTCGTCGTTGGTCGCACGGGAACGCGCCACATGGGCAGCGTGGACCTCGAATTGTTCATGGGACGCGACCGTTACCTCGTGCTGTGCCATGGCTGGAAACAAACCTCCGTCGATGCCCAGACGGTGCGTGAGCTGCAGGCGGCGATCAATGCCGAACGGGCGGTTGGCGGCTTTATCGTGGCTTCCGGCAAATTTACCGACGAGGCGAGAAAAATCGCCCTGGGCCGCTCGATTCGTCTGGTGCCGGCCGATTCGCTGCGCCGCCTGATCAAGAGAGTGAAGGCGTCAAGTACCGGCGAGCTGACGGTTTCCCCAGTGTTTTCGCGGCGTCGCCACGACCCGGCGCCGCCGGCCTGCCCGCGGTGCGGCAAGGCGATGATGCCGCGTACGACGAAGCAGGGTGGAAGCGTCGTTCAAACCGACTGGGGATGCACCGGTTTCCCCGCTTGCCAGGGCAGCCGGGAACTGTAGTTGCCAGCCTGGGGGCGGGCCGGAATTTCAATTTCGGGCCTTATTTCTGGTTGACCGTGGAAGTGCCGCCATGGCGATGGTCAGCCGCCCAAACCTGCTAATATTGTTGCCTCGCTGCAATGCAACAATTAAAAACGACAATGGCCACCCCCAACGACCGCATGAGCCCCGAGGAGCGCCGCGCCGGCGCCTCTCTGGCCTCCATCTTCGCCCTGCGCATGCTGGGGCTTTTCCTCATCCTGCCGGTGTTTTCGGTCTATGCCAAAACGCTGCCCGGGGGCGATAACCTGGCGCTCGTCGGCCTGGCGCTCGGCGCCTACGGCCTGACCCAGGCCTTCTTCCAGATTCCCTACGGCATCGCCTCCGATATTTTCGGGCGCAAGCGGGTCATCGTCATCGGCTTGCTTGTTTTTGCGCTGGGCAGCTTCGTCGCTGCCTGGGCGCCGGATATGACGTGGATCATCGTCGGCCGCGTGCTGCAGGGCGCCGGCGCCATTTCGGCGGCGGTCACGGCGCTGGCCGCCGACCTGACGCGCGAGGAGCACCGGACCAAGGTGATGGCCATGATCGGCTCGTCCATCGGCCTCGTCTTCGCGCTGTCCCTGGTCGGGTCGCCGATTCTTTACGGCTGGATCGGCATGGGCGGCCTGTTCGCCCTGACCGGCAGCCTGGCGCTGATCGCCATCGTTCTCCTGCTCAAGGCCGTACCACCAGCTCCGTCGCCGCTTGGTCATGAGAAGCTGCCGCTGCGCCAGGTGCTTTTCAATCCGGACCTGATTCGCCTCAATGTCGGCATCTTCGTGCTGCACATGACGCAGATGGCCATGTTCGTCGTCCTGCCGCATGCCCTGGTTAATCACGGCGGGCTGGAGGCCTCCGCGCACTGGAAGGTGTACCTGCCGGCCGTGCTGCTTTCGTTTGCCATCATGGTCCCGGCCATCATCGCCGCCGAGCGCAAGGACAAAATGCGGCCGATTTTCCTGGCGGCCATCGCGCTGCTCGTCGTCGTCCAGTCTGGTCTGCTAATTTACAGCGCCAGCCTGTGGGCGCTGGCCCTGTGGCTGGTGCTTTTCTTCGTCGCTTTCAACGTGCTTGAAGCAACGCTGCCCTCGCTCGTTTCGCGTACCGCCCCACCCAGCGCCAAGGGCGCGGCGCTCGGCGTGTACAACACGACGCAGGCCCTCGGCCTGTTCGTCGGTGGCGCAGCCGGTGGCTATCTGGCGCAAAATTTCGGCGATAATGCGGTCTTTGCCGCGAGCGCCGGGCTGCTTCTGGTCTGGTTGGTGGTGGCGAACTCGATGAATTTTCCGCAACGGCGCGTGACCGCCGCGGCGGCACAATCTGCTTAGGAGGCAAGGGCAATGGCTGGATCGGTAAATAAGGTAATTCTCATCGGCAACCTGGGCAAGGACCCGGAAGTGCGTTACACGGCCAGCGGCGAGGCGATGTGCAATTTCAGCCTGGCGACGACCGATAGCTGGAAGGACAAGTCCAGCGGCGAACGCAAGGAACTGACCGAATGGCATCGCGTTTCCTTCTTCGGCAAGCTGGCGGAGATCGCCGGCCAATACCTCAAGAAGGGCTCGCAGGTGTATGTCGAAGGCAGTCTGCGCACCCGCAAATGGACCGACAAGGAAGGCCAGGAGCGGTACACTACCGAAATTCGCGGTGACCAGATGACCATGCTCGGCTCGCGTCAGGGCCAGGGCGCCCCGGCTGGCGGCGGTGGTGGCGGTTACGACAGCGAGCCGACCGACTATTCGCCGGCCCCGGCCAGGAACAAGCCGAAGCCCTCCTTCGACGATCTCGGCGACGACATCCCGTTCTAAAAATGGAACTGCTGGCGCGGCTCGTGCGATGCAGCGCCTTTCCATTTTTTATCCAGAGGTAATCCAGCATGGCCAGCGCAGTCACTTTCAAGATTCTTGAGGACATTGCCCGGGATCTTTCCAGCAATGAAATCACTTTTCCGACCTTTCTCGACATCACCTTCCAGGTGCGTGCCGCGCTCAAGGATCCGAATCTGAACGTCGAGCAACTGGCCAAGCTGGTCGGTGCCGAGCCGCTGATGAGCGCCAAGATCATCCGCATGGCCAACTCGGTGGCAATGAACCCGAGCGGCCGCGAGGTGGCCGACGTCAAGAGCGCCATCGTCCGCGTCGGCATGGAAGCCGTGCGCACGGTGTCGTTCGCCGTGGCCATGGAGCAGTTGCTCAAATCGAAGCAGATGCAGCCGTTCGAGGAGATTTCCCATCGCCTGTGGGAGCACACCTCGCACGTCGCGGCGCTGTGCCGCGTGCTGGCCCGCAAGCGCCGCATCAACGGCGACGAGGCGATGTTCGCCGGCCTGGTCCATGATCTCGGCGTCTTCTACTTGATGTCGCGGGCCGCCAATTTCCCCGAGCTGGCCAACGACAAGGTCGAGTTGCACGCCCTGCTCGTCGGCTGGCACGACAACATCGGTCACGCCCTGCTATCGGCCATGGGCTTGCCGGAATCGGTCCTCGAAGCGGTTCGGGATCACGAAACCGAACGCGAAATCACGGCCATCGACAACCTCTCCAACGTCCTGTTCATCGCCAACAAGATCGCCAACCGGACGTCCAGCTGGCGCGACAAGGAGCTCGACGGCGAGATCGACACGACGATACTCGACACCCTGTTCGATGCCGATGCGCTGGCCGAAATCGTCGAAGAGTCGGAAGAGGAAGTGCATTCCCTGAAAGCTGCGCTGGGCGGTTAAGCCAGCCCAGGGCCGTCCATGCTCGGCCGATAGGCCGAGCAAATCGATTCCCACGGTCAACCGGGAAAAAGCCCCAAAATTGAAATCCACAGTTTGAACGTGGACGCCTTGCCGGGCCCCTTGAGAGGTGCCGAGCAACGCAGGCTGGCGCGGAAAAAGGGCGAGCACTGTTTGAGGGCGTAGCCCGAGTTGCGCAGCCCCCGCGTCAGTCGAGTAGCACAGGGAACCGGCGCAGCCGGCACCGACCCAGGGTCGCCTTCTTCTTTGGCTACTTTCTTCTTGGCGAAGCAAGAAGAAAGTACGCTCGCGCCACAAGCGCGAAACCACCGGTCCGTGAGGGGCTCCAGTGTCTCAGGCGGGAACCACCGCGGGTTACCAAGAACCCAGGCGGCAAATCAAAGCCGCCGAATCTTCTCCAGCAAGGCCGTGGTCGATTTCTGGTGAATGAAAGGTATGGAGTGCACCGTTCCCCCCCAGCCCCGCACTTCACTACAGCCGACAATCTTGTCCACCGGCCAGTCGCCGCCCTTGACGAGTATTTCCGGCCGGCATTCGAGGATGCGCTGGAGCGGTGTGTCTTCATCAAACCACGTCACCAGCGCAACGCATTCCAGCGCGGCCATGACGGCCAAGCGGTCTTCGAGCAGATTGACCGGCCGGTCGTCGCCTTTACCCTGGCGTTTGACCGAGGCGTCGGTATTGAGCGCCACCACCATGCTGGCGCCGAGCGCAGCGGCCTGCGCCAGATAGGTGACATGGCCGCGGTGCAGGATGTCGAAGCAGCCGTTGGTGAACACCAGCGGGCGGGCCAGTTGGGCGGCGCGCGTGGCGAGTTGGTCGGGCGGACAGATTTTCGTTTCGAAGCGGGGGGCGGCGTAGGTCATGGCGACATCACGGGTTGGGGACAGGTCGTCATTTTAGTGGCTTTGGCCGTCGGCGCGGCCTGTCATCCCTACGTAACATCGGCTGGCTAGTGTGCAGGGCACTCCATCGAACCCAGCGGAATTCAATTGCCCTTGCCTCGGCGCAGCACCTTTCTGGCCCTTGTTGCACTGCTTGCCAGCGTCTTGGTGACGGGCTGCTCGCCGCGCCAGTTGGTCGTTGGCAGCATCGCCGACGAACTGGCAGCGCAAGGTCAGGCCAGCGAAAACGATCTCGATCTGGCCCGCGAGGCCAGCGCCTTTTACCTGAAATTATCCGAATCCGTGCTGCGCAGCGATCCCGGCCATCAAGGGCTGGCCGAGGCTGTGGCCGGTGGCTTCACGCAATACGCCTACGCTTTCGTTGCTTTCGAGGCTGACCGCATCGAGGCCAAGGATGCCAAGGCGGCCGAGCGACTGCGCCGTCGCGCTGCGCAGCTTTATCGCCGGGCACACAAGCACGCGATGGCGGCGCTGGAAAAGGAAACGCCGGGTTTCGCCCTCGCCCTCAACGCGCCGCTGGCGACCGATCAGCCGAAGCTGACGCCGGCCCAGGTCGGCCTCGCTTACTGGGCCGCAGCCTCGTGGGGCGGCTGGATTTCGCTGTCCAAGGATGATCCGGACGTGGTGGCGGATCTGCCGCTCGCCGTGCGTCTGACGCAACTGGCCTGGCAGGTCGATCCGGCCTGGGGGCAGGGTGCGCTGACCGGGTTGTTGGCTACCTTTGAAGCATCACGCCCGGGCGGCAGTCAGGCCCAGGCGCTGGTTTGGTACGACCAGGCGATAGCCCAGGGCGGTGGCAAGAGTGCCGGGGCGCTGGTCGGCAAGGCCGAGGGCTACGCCCAGTCGGCTGGCGACCGCGCGCTGTTCGAGAGCCTGCTCAAGCAGGCCGTGGCCATCAAGGATGCGCCGGATAGCCCGCAGGCGCTGCAAAACGAAGTCATGCGTCGCCGTGCGGCATGGCTGCTGGAGCAGGCGCCTGACCTGTTCTAAACAACCGAATTTCCGGAGAGAACAATGAAAACCAGACTGGCTGCGCTCCTGCTCGGCACCGCGCTTGCCCTCAATGCCTACGCCGCCGACAAGCAGTTGCGCATCGGTACGCTGGCTTCGAAGAATTCGCTCTACCACCGCCAGCTCATGGAACTCGGCGAAGCCTGGCGCACGGCGCAGGGCGGCCAAGGCAAGTATCTGGTCTATCCGGACGGCAGCCAGGGGGGAGAGACGGACATGGTGCGCCGCATGCGCATTGGTCAGTTGCAGGGCGGCCTGCTGTCGGTGGTCGGGCTGCGCGAGATCGAGCCGTCGATTGCCGCGCTGCAGAACATGCCGATGATGTTCAAGAGCTGGGAAGAGGTCGATTACGTGCGCGAGAAGATGCGCCCGGCCATGGAAAAGAAATTTCTGGAAAAAGGCTTCGTTGTCCTCGCCTGGGGTGATGCCGGCTGGGTGCGTTTTTTCAGCAAGTCGCCGGCCTTCGCGCCGAACGATTTCAAGGGCATGAAGTTCTTCGCCTGGGGCGCCGAGGCCGATCAGCAGGAAATCATGAAAAACCTCGGCTACACGCCAGTGCCGCTGGAAACGGCCGACATCCTGCCGGCCATCCAGACCGGGATGATCAACGCCGTGCCGTCGACGCCGTATTTTGCGCTGGCGACGCAGATCTACACGACGGCCAACAACATGCTGGACCTCAACTGGTCGCCGATTGTCGGCGCCCTGATCATCACCAAAAGGGCTTGGGACGAGCTGACGCCGGAAGGCCAGGTCATCGTCCGCGAAGCCGGTGCCAAGGCTGGCGTTCAACTGCGCGCCAAGGCGCGACAGGAGGTCGACGAGGCGGTCGAGGCGATGAAAAAGCGCGGTCTGACGGTCAACAAGCCGAATGCCGAGCAAATGAAGGAATGGAATGCGCTGGCCGACGGGCTCTACCCGCGCATCCGCGGCAAGCTGGTGCCGGCCGAGCAGTTTGACGAAGTCGTCGGGCTGCTCAAGGCCTTCCGCGCTGGCAAGAAGTAGGGCGGCCCCGGAGCTGAAAAGTATGCATTTCCTGCGCCGTCTCGGTGAGTTCGATGCGCTGATTGCCGGTGGTGCGCTGCTCGTCATGCTGCTCGTGCCGCTGCTCGAAATCGTCATGCGCCCGCTGTTCGGTTCGGGCATCGATAACGCGCCGGTGCTCGTTCAGCACTGCGGCCTGCTGCTCGCCATGTTCGGGGCGCTACTGGCCGAACGCGGCCTGCACCTCAGCGCGCTGGGCGCCGGCTTCACCGCCTCGGCCAATCCGCAGGTTCGCAACAGTGCAGTGGTTTTCGGCAAGGCCAGCGCCGCCGTCCTCTGCGGCATGCTGGCGCAGGCAAGCTGGACTTTTGTCGCCACGGAAATGGAAATGCCGCGCGACATTGCCTACGGCATCGCCGGCTGGATGTTCGAAATCGCCATGCCGGTCGGCTTTGCGTTGCTCGGCCTCAAGCTCGCCTCGCGCATCACGCTCAACCTGGTCGGCCGCGTCGTGCTGGCGCTGGTCCTGCCGGCTGCCGGTTACCTCTTCGCCCAGCATTTCGACGGCAGTACGCTGCCCATCTGGCCCTTCGCCCTGTGGCTGACACTGATCCTTTTCTGCGGCGCGCCGATCTTTGCCGTGCTCGGCGGCCTGGCCCTGGCGCTGTTCTGGAGCGAAGGCCAGCCGCTCGCCTCGGTGCCGCTCAGCCACTACCAGATAACGGTCAATCCTTCGTTGCCGGCGTTGCCGCTGTTCACGCTGGCCGGCCTGCTCTTCGCCCGGACCGGTGCGGCGGCGCGGCTCGGCGAGGTATTCACGGCCGCCTTCGGCAGCGGCGTGGCCGGCACGGCGATTGCCGCGGCGGTGCTTTGTTCCTTCTTCACCGCCTTCACGGGGGGCAGCGGCGTCACCATTCTGGCCCTCGGCGGCCTGCTACTGCCGTTGCTCACCAAGGCCGGCTTCCCCGAACAGCGCGGCATCAGCCTGGTGACCAGCGCCAGCGCGCTTGGCGTGCTGCTGGCGCCATCGGTGCCGCTGATCATGTACGCCATCATCGCCCGCGTGCCGATCAACACCATGTTCCTCGCCGGCGTGCTGCCGGCCGTGCTCATGGTCGCCTGCCTGCTGCTGGTCGGCGGTTATTTGCGGCGGGGCGGCATTGCTACGGTCAACCGGAAAAATGAGCCAAAATCGAAAAGCCTGGGTAGCGCCCTGTGGGTCGCCAAATGGGAGCTGCTGGCGCCGGTCGTCGCCATCGGTTCGCTCGTCAGCGGCATCGCCACACCGACCGAGAGCGCCGCACTGACAGCCATGTACGCGCTGCTCACCCAGACCATCGCGCATCGCGAACTGGACTGGCCGGGCATCCGCAAGACGCTGGTCGATTGCGCCGAAGTCATCGGCGGCATCATGCTCATCCTCGGCATGGCGCTCGGCCTGACCAACTACCTTGTCGACGCTGGCATCCCCGATGCGGCCATCGAGTGGGTGCAGTCGGTGCTGCCCAACAAGCTCGCCTTCCTCATCGCCCTCAACCTGTTCCTGCTACTGGCCGGGGCCTTGATGGAAATCTACGCGGCCATCGTCGTCCTCGTCCCGCTGCTCCTGCCGGTAGCGCTCGCCTACGGCATCGATCCGGTGCACTTTGGCGTGATTTTCCTGGCCAATATCGAGATGGGCTTTCTCTGCCCGCCGGCCGGCATGAACATTTATTTCGCCTCGGCGATGTTCGGCAAGCCGATCCGCTACGTCGCCGCTGCCGTATTGCCGGCGGTGTTCGCCATGTTCATCGGGGCGCTGACTATTTCGGCCTTGCCCTGGCTGGCGACCTGGTTGCCGAAAATGGCCGGTTTTTACGGTTGACCGTGTGAGATTGCTCAGCGAGCGGCGAGCAGGCGACCGAGCAGACTGCCCGAGTTTTCCTGGCCGGTCAGGACGAAATCCAGTTCGTTGGCGTTTTTGAGGGTCAGTTCGAGGTCGCGCTGGGCGTGCAGCGGGCTGGCCATGAGCAGTTGATCGCCTGCCTCGAGCCGGAAATCGTCGCCCGGTAGCAGGTGGCAGTCGGCGCCGCGTTCGATCATCAGCGGAATGGCCGGTAGGCGCTGGCTGCGGTCGGCGCCGTCGGGCAGGATTTCGCCGAGGCAAATCGGGCGGTTGTGCATGAGGGCCTGCCAGGCGGCCGGCGCTTCGGCGGCGTTGAGGCGGATGTCCCAGACGACTGGGGTCAGGCCGCCGCATTCGGCCTGCAGACGCTCGACGAGCCGCTGACAGCGGCTTTCATCGAGGCTGTGCAGGCGCGCCAGAAATTCGGCAAGGAGCGGCGCGGTGAGGATGGCGATGCATTCCTGGGCAACGATGCGGCTCGGCAGCACGGTGAAATCGGCGCCGTAGGCGGTGAATAGCGCGCTGTTCGCGGCGTGGTTCTGGCGCGTCACGACAAACAGCTCGGGCTTGATTTCGCTGGCGGTGACGGCGATGGACAGGTTGTTCACGTCGTTGTCGCTGCCGGCGACGATGCCTGCCGCATCTGCGATACCTGCCTGGTGCAGGGTGATGGCTTCGGTGCCGTCGCCGATCAGTTGCTGGTCGGCATCCTTGGCGGCGGGGTCGATGATGGTCAGCGTAATGCCGGTGTCGCGCAGGCGGTCGGCCACGGCATGGCCGAAACGGCCGTAACCGCACAGAATCCAGTGGCCGCGCGGCGGCCGGTGCGGTTCGGGGATGGGGCTTTCGGGCAGGCTGGTCAGCAGTTCGATCAGGCGAAAGCGTTCGGGCGCGGCAACGGCCAGGGCCAGATGGTCGGCGAAACGCTCGAAGGGGTTGATGATGTGGTTGGTGCCGAAGGAGGCCATGTTGGCGGTGACCGACGGCGAACGGGCGCGGGCGATGACCGGCACGGCGGGGTTGAGCAGGCGGACGGCAATGGCGATGGCGAGGTTGGCCAGTTCGTCGTTGGTGACGGCCAGCACGCCCTGGCATTTCGGGTGCTTGAGGCCGGCCAGCAGCAGGTTGTCGGGCAGGCTGGCATCGGCCGCCATGGCCGGGGTATCGGTCTTGAAATCGAGCAGGTCGAGTTCTTCGACGCGCAACTCGTCGATTTCGAGGACGACGAAGGGCTGGTTGATGTGGTCGAAGGTGCGGGCGATCAGGCTGCCCGTTTCACCGCAGCCGCAGACGATGTAGAACGGCGCTTTGAGCCGGCGGACGCGCCGCACGAAGCGGTTGGCGGTCAGCGTGTTCTGGAAGCCCTTGTCCTGGAGCAGGGCGATCAGCGTGATGACTGAATACGACCAGCCGACGACGGTCAGGTAGATGCAGACGGTGACCCACAGACGCTGGGCGTCGGAGAAGGCACCGGGGATTTCGCCGAAGCCGATGGTCGTCGCCGTGTAGCTGACGAAATAGAAGGCGTGGAAGAAACTGAGCGGCGCCGCCGGCAGGCCCTCGGTGTCGACGCCGGGGACCAGTGTCAGGCCGATGATCGAAATGGCGTAGATGACGATGAGGCCGATGATCGGCGCCCGCATGCGGCGGAGGACGAGGAAAAAGGCGCTGTTCACGCGCGGCTCCCGGCTAGCGCCGCAGCATCACGGTTTCGATGATGAGGATGACAACCGAAACGACGTTGGCGAACAGCGCGCCGCCAGACAGCGAAATGACGCTGGAGGTGACATGCACGGTCATGCCGACGCCGGTGATGTGCTCGGCGACGCCCCAGGTGATGGCGGCGGCGATGAGCTGGAGGTCGGCGACCAGGCTGGTGGACAGGTGAATGGCACCGATCTGCGTGCGGTCGCCGAATTTGAGCGCGGTGGCGATCAGGCTGACGACCAGCGCGGCGGCCAGTTCGTAGATGCTGTGCAGTTCCGGCCGCCCGATGTCGCCGATGAAGAAGCCGAAATTCAGCGTCGCCGCCAGCACGATGAAGAAGCCGAAGATGACCTTTTCCAGATTCATTTGTCTTTCCCCCTTGCGGTGCCCCGGCTCTTGCTGGCCGGGGTTCCACGGTCAACCCGGAAAATCAGCGATTTTCGACCGGGGCGGTGGCCGGCGGCGGGTTGCGCGCGCCGAGCGTCTGGTTGTCGAGGTGACGGGTTTCTTCCTCGCCGATCACTTCGAGCACATTGACCACCTTCTTGACGCCCGAGGTGGTGCGCGCCACATCGACCGCGACCTTGGCCTCGCGGGCGTTGACGATGCCCATCAGATGGACGATGGCGCGCTCGGTGACGACCTTGATGTGGTTGGCCGAGATCTGGTTGGAGTCAACCAGCCGGGCCTTGACCTTGGAGTCGATGTAGGAATCGGTGCTGCGGCTGCCGAGCGACGAGGCAGGGCCGATGCCCAACTCGTTGTATACCTCGCGGACGCCGTCGAGCTTGCGCGTTTCGGCTTCGATGGCGGCCTTGGCTTCCTCGCTCGGCACTTCGCCAGTGATCAGGACGCGCCGGTTGTACGAGGTGAAATTGATGTGCGAGAAGGTTTTGTACTGGTCGGGAACGCGCTGGCTGGCTTTCCATTCAGTCGTTTCGTCGTCGGTTTGCGTGCCGGTCGAGCGGCGATCGTGGGCCGACATGACACCGACGGCAGCGCCGCCGACGATGGCCGGGACGCAGCCCTGGAGCGCCGGCAGGGCAAGGACAAAGGCCGCCGCGGCGAGGGTGAGTTTGGTTTTTTGCATCATTCGACTCCCAATAAAAGTGCATCGATGCCATCGCACAGGCAATGGATGGCGAGCAGGTGGGTTTCCTGGATACGCGCCGTCCGTTCGGCCGGCACGCAAAGGTGAATATCGTCGTCATGCAGCATGTCGCCGATCAGGCCGCCGCCCTTGCCGGTCAGCGCGACGATGTGCATGTCGTGCTCGTGTGCCGACTTGATCGCTTCGATGACGTTGGCCGAATTGCCCGACGTTGAAATGGCCAGCAGGACGTCGCCGGCATGGCCGAGACCGCGCACCTGGCGGGAAAAAATCTGGCTGAACGAATAATCGTTGGCGACGGCGGTGATGATCGAGGTGTCGGTGGTCAGCGCAATGGCCGCCAGCTCCTGACGTTCGGCCTCGAAACGGCCGATCAGTTCAGCGGCGAAATGCTGGGCATCGCCAGCCGAGCCGCCGTTGCCGCAGGCCAGGATCTTGCCGCCATTGATCAGGCAGTTGGTCATCGTTTCGATCGCCGCAGCAATCGGGGCAGCCATCATTTCGACGGCATTCAGCTTGGTTTGGGCGCTGTCTTCGAAATGCTGGGCAACGCGGGCGATCAAATCCATATCGTTCAATGAGTTGGGGCTAGAAGTGAAAGCATTCTACCTCAGCGCCCGGCGAACACTTCGCGCGCCGCTCATTGCCATCGATTTTTGTTGTCGCCGCGAGGCGACAGGCGGGTCGTGAGTGGCAAGGCCGGCCTAATCGTCGGCCGAAAACGCATTCTTGATCCATTCGAGCCGCTCGCCGTCGATCAGCACGCAGTCGAAACGGCAGTCGCAATCGCGCTTGCCGAGCAGGTAATGCTGGGCGGCGAGGACGATGCGCCGGCGCTTGGTCGCCGTGATGCTGGCCCCGGCCCCGCCGAAATCACTGCGGCTGCGCTGACGGACTTCGACGAAAACCAGCACCTTGCCGTCGCGGCAAATGAGGTCGATCTCGCCGCCGCGGACTTTGAAATTGCGCGAAATTACCTGTTGACCGTGGGATTCGAGATAACGCGCCGCCCGCTCTTCGGCTTCGCGGCCGCGCGTCGTGGTGGTATCGTTGGTCTTTGCCTGCATCTGGGTTTCAAATGACGGAAGAATCCGCCGCATTGTATGTCGTCCCGACGCCGCTCGGGAATCTCGCCGACCTGACCCGCCGCGCCGAAGAAATCCTGCGCAGCGTGCCCTGGGTCGCCGCCGAGGATACCCGCCACAGTGGCCCGCTGCTCAAGCAACTCGGCGCCCAGGCGCGGACCATTCCGGCGCATCAGCACAACGAACATGAAGCCGCCGCCCGCATCGTCGAAAAACTGCAGGCCGGCGAAGCCGTGGCGCTCATTTCCGACGCCGGCACGCCGGGCATTTCCGATCCCGGCGCCCGCATCGTCGCCGCCGTCCGCGCCGCCGGTTGCCAGGTCATCCCGCTGCCCGGCCCGTGCGCAGCAACAACGGCGCTGTCCGGCTCCGGTCTGCTCGACGAGCATTTCCTGTTTTACGGTTTTCTGCCTTCCAAGGGCGGCCAGCGCCGGCAAGCCCTCGAAGAACTGCGCGAACAGCCCTGCGCACTGGTTTTCTACGAAGCGCCGCACCGCGTTCTCGAAACGGTCGAAGACATGGCGACGGTATTCGGCGAGCGCACCCTGGTCATCGCCCGCGAACTGACCAAGCTGTTCGAATCCATCCATTCCCTGCCGCTGGCCGAAGGCCTGGCCTGGCTCAAGGAAGACCCCAACCGCCAGCGTGGCGAATTCGTCCTGATGCTGTCGGGCGCCCCGGTGGGGGCCGACGATGGCGAAGGGGAGCGCGTATTGAAGCTGCTGCTGGAAGAAGGCTTGCCGACCAAGCAGGCAGCAAAGCTGGCGGCTGCCATAACCGGTTCGGCAAAAAACCATTTATATAATTTGGCCCTCGCCTTGAAAAAATAGGCGCAATGGAGGGGAGCATGCAACGGCGGCTGGATACCAGAGAGAAGAGCGGAAAAGCCGGCTATGAACCTGGCTTTACCTTGATCGAACTGATCGCAGTCATCGTCATTCTCGGCATACTTGCCAGCGTAGCCTTGCCGCGCTTTGTCGATCTTGGTGGCTCGGCGCGCACGGCGGCCATCGAGAGTTTGGGTGGGTCAGTACGTAGTGCCTTGCAACTGAATCAGTCGCTGGCAATCGTTCGCGGTCCCGGATCTGCTGATGTCGTTCCGAATATCACCTGGCTTGCCATGCCTGACGGTTCGCAGGTCCGCATGTGGGCCGGCTATCCGGATCGCTGGTGTGATGGCATCGCGTTGACCCAGACCGGTTTTGTCGTGCCGCCAGGCGGTTGCTATCTGTCGAATGCGGCTGTCGCCTACAACCGTTTTACTTTTTATGGCTACGGCAATGCACAGATCCCGGGGGGCGATGCCGGCTGGCGCATCGAAGATGCTCCCGATCCCTCGTTGTGCTCGGTCCGGTACACATACAACGGCACTGGTATTCCGGTGGTGACCGTCGATACCAGCGGTTGCTGAGCAACTCGCTCCACTCGGGTAAGCCGGGTTGTGACTTGTGCCGACCATGGCAGATCGCTGAGTAGACGTCAGGTAGTCTGCATGTTTGCCAGTCGCGATGCTTGGGGCCGACAAGGTCAGGGTAGGCTGCTAAACTTCGGTCAGACAACCTTGGTGCGACACCACTTATGCAGATCACCATCACCCGCCCCGACGACTGGCATCTTCACCTGCGCGACGGCGAAGCCCTGGCTTCCGTCCTCGCCCACACGGCTGCCCAGTTCGGCCGGGCCATCGTCATGCCCAACCTCAAGCCGCCGGTGACTACCGTAGCCCAGGCCGCCGCCTATCGCGACCGTATCGTCGCCGCGCTGCCGGCCGGCGCCAGCTTCGAGCCGCTCATGACGCTCTACCTGACCGACAACACGCCGGCCAGCGAAGTCGCCAAAGCCGCCGCGTCGGGCTTCGTCAAGGCCGTCAAACTCTACCCGGCCGGGGCGACGACCAATTCCGATGCCGGCCTGACCGACATCGCCAAGGCCTACGACACGCTGGCCGAAATGGAGCGCGTCGGCCTGCCGCTGCTTGTCCATGGCGAAGTGACCGATGCGAAAATCGACCTCTTCGACCGCGAAAAAGTCTTTATCGACACCGTCCTGCTGCCGCTCACCCAGCGCTTTCCAAAATTGAAGGTGGTCATGGAGCACATCACCACGAAGGACGCTGCCGAATTTGTGCAAAATTCCGGGTTGACCGTAGCAGCCACCATCACCGCCCACCATCTGCTCTACAACCGCAACGCCATCTTTCAGGGCGGGGTTCGTCCGCACTTGTACTGCCTGCCCGTGCTCAAGCGCGAAACGCACCGCGAGGCGCTGGTCGCTGCGGCGATTTCCGGCAATCCGAAATTCTTCCTCGGCACCGATTCGGCGCCGCACGCCAAGGGCGCCAAGGAAGCCGCCTGCGGTTGCGCCGGCTGCTACACGGCCTACGCCGCCATCGAACTCTATGCCGAAGCCTTCGAGCAGGCCGGGGGGCTGGACAAGCTCGAAGCCTTCGCCAGCTTCAACGGCCCCGACTGGTATGGCCTGCCGCGCAACAGCGGCAAGCTCACGCTGGCCAAGGAAACGTGGACCGTGCCGGCCGATTACCCTTACATCGCCACCGACACCATCGTCCCACTGCGGGCCGGCGAAACACTGTCCTGGAAAATGCTCTGAGGAAACCCATCATGCGTCTGCGCCACCTTCTCCTGCCGCTGCTGGCTGCCCCGCTGCTCACCGCCTGCGTCAATGATGGCGCGACGTATGAAATCGACAACACCCGCGAACATGTGCTGTCGCTCATTCGCGAGCAGCCGTATTTCTGGGAAGACAAGGTCAATCTCTTCCTTGTCGTCTCCCGCATGCCGGCCTGCATGCGCCGCCACAGCATCGGCGCGCTGCCGGCCAATACCAAGGTCGAAATCTACCAGGTGCCGTCCGGCGCCTTCATCGTCAAGGCCGGCAAGAAAATGTTCGCCACCGAGACACAGACCTGCGAGAGCTTCGCCAGGATGGATAGCGAGCCGCCTGAAGGCATGGGCGAACTCAAGGGTGTCTTCCGGGTCGTCAACGGCGAACTGGCGTTCGTCAAGGAAGAAAAGAAGACATCGCCGGCCGGCGAGTGAGCTCCGTTTCGCTCTACGCGTCGCCGCTCTTCGCTCCGCTGTGGCCCCGGCTCGATCGCCTGCCGCCGGCGCCGGATACCTTGGCGGTGGCGAGATTGGCCGAACAGTTTCCCATTCATACGGCGAACGGTCAGCGCGTGCGTTTCGTCCCGCCGCGCCCGGATGGCTTGGTCTACGAATGCCGGATCTGGGCCAGCGGCGAGGTCGAAACCCGTCCCGACAACTGGCATGACTTCTTCAATGCGCTGGTCTGGCTGACTTTTCCGCAGACCAAGATTGCCGTCAGCGCCGCCCACATGGATGCCATGCGGGCGCCGGGCGAAATCCGTGGCACGAAGCGCGACGCACTGACCCATTTTGACGAATGCGGCATCGTCGTGCTCTCGAGTCAGCCCGAACTGCTCGATCTGCTGCGCAACTTCGCGTGGAAGGAATTGTTTGTCGAGCGGCGTGCCGAGGTGGTGTGCAGCATGCGTTTCGTCATTTTCGGCCACACCACCTATGAGCAAATGCTGGCGCCATTTCGCGGCCTGACGGCGAAGGCCGTGCTTTACGATGTGAGCGAGGAATGGCTGCAAATGGACAGCACGGCACAGATTGCCGCGGTCGACAAGCTTCTGGCCGCTGATTTGATCAGCGGTCGTTACACCCGGCCGCGCGATTTTCAACCGCTGCCCTTGCTGGGGATTCCTGGCGTTACGCCGGACAGCGAAGATCCGGCGTACTACGACGATACCTGGCAGTTCCGGCCAGGCCGTCGGTCTATGGCAAAACCGGCGGCTTAGTAGCGGCGGCGTTGCGGGGCCGGGGCGCCGCGGTTTTCGATGTGACGGAAGGTGATGCGACCCTTGGTCAGGTCGTAGGGCGACAGTTCCAGCGTCACCTTGTCGCCAAGCAGGATGCGGATGTGGTTTTTCTTCATCTTGCCGGCGGTGTAAGCGATCATCACGTGACCGTTTTCCAGCGTCACGCGGAAACGACCGTCCGGAAGCACGTCTTCGACGACGCCCTGCATTTCAAGTAGTTCTTCTTTTGCCAAGTGTTTTTCTCCAGTAAGCGGAATGAGTGTTTATGGGGTGGTGACAGCAGCCAGTGCTGCGTCGGTGGATAGCGCTTCGTGCCGGTGGCGGGGCAATTCCCATGCCTGGCCGGCTTCGGTAATGGCGCTGATGGTGATCACCGGCGGCGGCGAGATGACGCCGCCGAAGATGGTTGCAAAGGAGACGTCAGCCGCATCGCGGCCCGTGGCCAGGCGGACGAAGCCCATCGGGATCGCCGTGCCGGACGGGTCGAACAGATACCAGCGGTTGCCGAGGAAGACTTCGACGTAGGCGTGGAAATCGGTCGGTCCCAGGGCTGGGTCGGCGCCGTAGTCGATGCCCGTGGTAAAGCGGGCCGGGATGTTCAGGGCGCGGCAGATGGCGATCATCAGGTGGGCGAAATCGCGGCAGACGCCAACCCGGTCGATCAGCGTGTCGAGTGCTGCGGTCGCCGAATTCGTGGTGTTGCCGCGGAAGGAAACGTGCTTGTTGACCCAGTTGCGAATCGCCTCGACCCGGCGATAGCCCTTCGGCAGATGGCCGAATTCGCTCATCGCCAAGGCCGCCAGCCGGTCGGACTGGCAATAACGGCTCGGGTAGATGTAGGTCAGGGCCGACAGCGGGAGCTGGGCAATCGGCGTTTCCTGGATCAGGTCGGGAAGATCGACCTGCTGCTTGATGTCGACCGTCGCCTTGTAGCTGATGTGCAGCGGCCCCGGCGCGCCGGTCAGGCGCAGGTAGCGGGTGCAGGTGGCGGGGTCGGTCAGGACGGTGTGCGGCACCTGCTGACTGATCAGCAATTGCTCGCTGACGATGGTCTGGCTGGGTGTTTTTGCCGCATGGATGTTGAAAACGAAATCGGCGCCCTGAAAACCCAGTTCATAGTGAAGATCGATTGTGAACTGGATGCGGACCATTTATTCCCCGATAAAGATGATCGTCCGGTATCCGGGCGTCCGGACAGGCTCGGGCGAGCATTGAAATAGCGCTTTGCGACGGGAAATGGTGACTTCGGCGAGCCGGAAATCCTCAATGGACGGGCGGCAGGGGAACGGCATTTACGCGGGCAGAACGGTTAAGTCGGGAATTGTTGACCCGACGCAGGCAGCATCTTACGCGCCGATTCCCCTCGTTGGCAAGGGAAAATACTGAAAAGCGCCGAATATTCAATCCCTTGCCGGTGTTTTGGCAAGGGGTTCAAGGTGTGTCAGGCCGCCTGCGCTTGCTCGCTGCACATCGGCATGGCGCCGAGGCGATTGGCTCCGCTCAGCAAGGCCTTTATCGAGGCGGTGACGATATTGCTGTCGACGCCGACGCCATAGCATTCCCCGCTGTTTTTGCCGGCTATTTCCATGAAGGCACAGGCTCGGGCATTGCCGTCCTCGCCCATGGGCACCATCGAGCGCTCCTCGTAGCTGCGCACCTGGATGTTGATGCCGGCACTTTGCAGGGCGTGGACCGCCGCATTGATCGGCCCGTTGCCCTCGCCGGTCAGGATGTGCGGGGTGCCGTCGATGTCGATGTTGAGGCGGATGCCCTGGCGAATTTGCGTACCCTCGCCATGCTCGAAGAGATGGTGCTCGCGGTAGCGGATCGGGGCGCTGAGATCAAGGTAGGTGCGGGCGAACATGGCCCAGATGCCGTCAGCGCTCACTTCGCCGCCATGCGCGTCGGTGTGTTGCTGGACAACGCCGGAAAACTCGACCTGCAAGCGGCGCGGCATGACCACGCCGTGCTCGGTTTCCATGAGGTAGGCAATACCGCCCTTGCCCGACTGGCTGTTCACCCGAATCACCGAGTCGTAGCTGCGACCAACGTCGGCCGGGTCGATCGGGAGATAGGGCACTGACCATTCCTCTGCCGCCTTTTGAGCGGCAAACCCCTTCTTGATGGCGTCCTGGTGGGAGCCGGAGAAGGCCGTGAAAACGAGATCCCCAACGTATGGGTGGCGTGGATGGATCGGGAGCTGGGTGCAGTGTTCGACGGTACGGGCGACGGCGTTGATGTCGGAGAAATCGAGGCCGGGATGGACGCCCTGGGTGTACATGTTGAGGGCGAGCGTGACGAGGTCGACGTTGCCGGTCCGTTCACCGTTGCCGAAAAGGCAGCCCTCGACACGGTCGGCGCCGGCCATGAGGCCGAGTTCGGCGGCGGCGACGGCGGTGCCGCGGTCGTTGTGCGGGTGGAGGCTGATGAGGACGCTGTCGCGGCGGGCAAGGTTGCGGTGCATCCACTCGATCTGGTCGGCGTAGATGTTCGGCGTGGCAATTTCGACCGTGGTCGGGAGATTGAGGATGACCTTGCGTTCCGGCGTGGCACCCCAGGCTTCGGTCACGGCATCGCAGACCTCGAGGGCGAAATCGAGTTCGGTGGCAGTGAAAAGCTCCGGGCTGTACTGAAGCGTGATCTTCGTTTCCGGCATTTCATCGGCAAGCTGGCGGATGAGCTTGACGGCATCGACGGCCATGGTGACGACTTCCGCTTTGCTCATGCCGAAGACGTTGTCGCGGAAGGTTTTGCAGGTGGCGTTATAGACGTGGACGATGGCCTGTTTGGCCCCCTTGATCGATTCAAAGGTACGGCGGATGAGGTGCTCGCGGGCCTGGGTGAGGACTTCGATGGTGACGTCGTCGGGGATGTGGCGGCCTTCGATGAGGCCGCGCACGAAGCCGAACTCGGTTTCGGAGGCCGATGGAAAGGCGATCTCGATTTCCTTGAAGCCGATGGCGCAGAGTGTCTTGAACATCTGCATCTTTTTTTCGGCGTTCATCGGCTCGAAAAGCGCCTGGTTGCCATCGCGAAGGTCAGTGCTCATCCACACCGGCGGCTTCTCGATGATGCGGTTCGGCCATTGGCGGTCAGCAAGGCGGACGGGGGGGAAGGCGGCGTACTTGGTGGCGGGCTGGGTGATCATGGCGTGCTCCGGAATAATTTTTCGATAGCGAAATATTAGGCCAAAGGCACGGGCAGGCGATTGCGAATTGACGCGTTATTTGCTGTATTATTGGCAGAAAATTGCCCAAATCGCTTGATAAAGGAAATGTTGTGGAAATCGATCGGTATGACCGCCAAATTCTTGCCATCCTCCAAGTGGATGGGCGTATCAGCAATCAGGATCTGGCCGACCGTATCGGTCTGTCGCCCTCGCCCTGTCTGCGCCGGGTGCGGGCGCTGGAGGAATCGGGCCTGATCACCGGCTACCGCGCCATGCTCGACGCCAGGAAGCTGGGTCTTTCACTCATGGCGCTGATCGGCATTTCGATGGACCAGCACACGCCGGAACGTTTCGCCAATCTCGAGGCGGCCATCGGTGATATTCCCGAGGTGCTGGAATGCCTCCTGATCACCGGCCAACAGTCGGATTATCAGCTCAAGGTAGTGGTCCGCGACATGGACGCCTACCAGGATCTGCTGCTCAACAAGATCACGCGGATTCAGGGCGTAACCGGCGTGCACACCAGCTTTGTGTTGCGCAAGGTGATTGATCGCACTGCCTTGCCGGCTTAGGCGGGGAAAACGGCTAGTCGCGGACGCGCTCAAAAACAACCGATGCGCTATCGGCGACTTCGTGTAGCGGCGTTTGCCGCGCGGTCGGTTGGGTTTGCGCGAAGTAGCGCTCCCACTGCATGTCGGAGAGTTCGACTTCGCGGACGAAGGTAACGCGGCGCTCGCGTGACTGACGTCTCTCCCGAAGTTCGATGGGAGGACCGACATCGCGTCGTCTCCGGTCGCCCCGCTTGCGTCGTTCTTCGGCCTTGGCGTCAGGCAATTGGACGCCTTCGGGTACTTCGGCGCCATGCGCCATGAGGAGCTCGACGATATGGCCATGCTTCCCCCGGGCGGCCATGCGGATCGGGCCGCCGATGCCCTGGGCATTGGGAGCATGGATGTCGGCGCCGCGCTTGATCAGTTCGCGTACGATCTCGGCGTGGCCCTGAAAGCAGGCGATGCGCATAGGCAGGCCGGGATCGCCGTGCATGTCGGCCTCTTCGATCAGGGCGCCGTGATCAAGTGCCGCTATGACGCCTTGCAGATTTCCTTTTTCGATGGCTCGCCTGAGTGCGCTGTGCATGGACATGAAAGTGTTCTCCGAGATAAATCGGCGAAATATCTATTTTGCATTAATTGTGACGCTCGGAGTTGGAGGGTAGCAGTACTTGCGCATACGCGATGTCAGATTTTTCACGAATCATGCGTCGTTGGCTTGTCGGCAACGGATCGCTGCAGGCGCGTATAATCCGCCTCGGAAAGTCGGCCAGGCAATCGCTGGACACGCAAGTGTCGGGAGGAAAGTCCGGGCTCCATTGGGCAGGATGCCAGCTAACGGCTGGGTGCTATAAGCCGCAAGGCGAAGGCAACGGAAAGTGCAACAGAGAATAGACCGCCGATGGCGTCGCAAGACGTACAGGTAAGGGTGAAACGGCGAGGTAAGAGCTCACCGCGTCCACGGTAACGGCGGACGGCACGGCAAACCCCATCCGGAGCAAGACCAAATAGGGAAGCTGAGGCGTGGCCCGCGCTGCTTCCGGGTAGGTTGCTTGAGCCTGTCGGTGACGGCAGGCCTAGAGGAATGATTGCCGAACCCCGCAAGGGGGGAACAGAACCCGGCTTATCGGCCGGCTTTCCATTTCATATCTGTTTTGCTCAGCGGGCGGCGAGCCCGTTTTCTGTCATCCATTCCCGGGTGATTTTCCACTCGCCGTCTTCGCGGGCGACGAGCAGGGTCTTGGTCCGCGCCGTTTCGCGGTAGCTGCCCGAAGCGTAATCCTGCAGGAAAGTGGCCTTGAACAGGTCGGCATTGAGTCGTTCGATGCCGAGTTCGTGGATCTGGATATCGATCGGCGCTCCGGGCGCCAGTTTTTTGGTTCTTGCCGCCGCCCACGCGGCGCGCGGCTGACCGTCGGTCGGCTCGAATTGCTGGCTGTAGCTGTTCAGGTAGCCGCCGATATCGCGTTGTGTCCAGGCCATTCGCCAGTTCTCGAGAAGTTCGCCGATCCTTGCTGTGTCGCTGATTTTCGTCGCGGCAGGAGCAATGGCGGGAAGCGGAGCGGGGCGTGTCGTGGCCTGGAGCTTGGTCGCCGGCTCGGTGGGGAGCGGCTGGGCTTGTAGTGCCAGCCACATCAGGCTGGCACCAAGCAGGGCGGCGAGCAGGCCTGTTGCGACCAGACTGCCCGTACCGGCCGTGTTGGCCGGATGCGTGGCGGCAGCCGGGGGGGCGATGGTTTTTGCCCCATCCGGGGCGACGTCGGCTTCGCCCAGGGCGGTATGCAATTGCGCGAGGCGACGGGCCATGGCGCGCTCTTGTTTGCCGAGATCGGAAGGGTCTTGGCGCCTGGGGGGCGTTGAGGCGTTGCTGCCGAAAAAGCCGCTGGCGGCTCCGATGATGCTGTCGGCGTGGAGGGGGCTCGAGATGGCCACGGGCTGATCCTTCGGGGTAGGAATGTGCGTCGAATGTGATTGCTTCTTGGCATTGTTGATGCAACACAGCTTATCGACTATCGAATAATTCACAGTTTCGTTGATTACGCTATTTGCTCGAGGGCAGCAGGCGGTCGGCGCTGCGCTTCTGTCCTACAATGCGCGCCATGACTGCCAAACCATTTTCTGTGATCACCTGGCTTGAAAAAGACCAGGCGACGTCGGCCCGCTGGCGTTCCGAGGCGGGCTTGCCGCCGCATGGCAGGCTTGTCATTGCCGACGATCGTCTGAGTGTCGATGCGGCCTGGAAACTGGCCGGCGAGGGCACCGCCATGCTCTGGCGGGGCGACTGGCAGAATGCCCGCCATCTGTTGCAGGGTTTGAGTCGTCGCGCCGACCGTCATCCGCGTTCGGGTAGCCGGCCAGCGCCGGCCACGCCGGCCGAGGCGTTCGAGCAGCATCGCCGGAACCAGGGGCGACGGGCGCAGGCGCTGGCGATGTTACTGGTCCCGCTCAGGGGCGATTACAGCATTCCGTTGCGCCGGGCGCAGGATGTCCGGCAGGCTTGCGTCGAAGCTTACGGGCCGCCGACCGGCGAGGATTCCGTCGTTTCCTTGCGCGAATTGCTGGCCGTTGTCAGCGCCCACGAATGGCGCAAGAAGGGCGTGCCGGTGCCGGCGGTGGAGGGGCGCATTTACCCGCATTACGGCGTGTTTTCGCCGGTGCGCGGGGAATATGTCGATCTCGTTGCCAAGGCGCCGTTGCCGGCCAATTGTGATCTGGCCTTCGACATTGGTACCGGTTCCGGCGTCATCGCCGCAATCCTCGCCCGGCGTGGCGTTCGGCAAGTTGTGGCGACCGACATGGACGAGCGGGCCTTGGCGTGCGCTTCAGAAAATGTCGAAAAATTGGGGTTGACCGTAGCAATCAGTGTGGTCAAGACCGATTTGTTCCCGCCAGGACGGGCCAGGCTGGTGGTGTGCAATCCGCCGTGGTTGCCGGCCCAGCCGACGTCGCCGGTCGAGTACGCGGTCTATGACCCGGAGTCGCGCATGCTGCGCGGCTTTCTTGGTCAGCTGGCCGAGCATCTCGAGGCCGATGGCGAGGGGTGGCTGATCATTTCGGATATTGCCGAACTGCTCGGCCTGCGTTCGCGACAGGAACTTCTCGGCTGGATCGAGGCGGCCGGGCTGAAAGTAATCGCCCGTCTCGATACCCGGCCGAAGCATCCGAAGGCGCAGGATGCTGGCGACCCGCTGCACGTGGCGCGGGCGGCCGAGGTGACGTCCTTGTGGCGGCTGGCCCGGGCCGATGGAATAAAGTGAAAGCGTCTTCCGTATACCTTGGTGTAGCCCCCCAAAACCAACGGAGATCATCATGAAAACGAAAAACCGGCTTCTCACGCTGCTCATGTCGGCGACGCTGGCCGCCTGTTCTGGTTATGGCACGCGCGCCGCGGCGCCGGCCATGGTGGCGGACGGCATGCTCACCGGCAGCAACGGCATGACGCTCTACACCTTCGACAAGGATGCCGCCGGTAGCGGCAAGAGCAAGTGCAATGGCCCGTGCGCAACGAACTGGCCGCCGTTGATGGTCATGGATGGCGACATGGCGAGCGGCGACTACAGCATTGTTATCCGCGACGACGGGAAGAAACAGTGGGCCTTCAAGGGCAAGCCACTGTATTTCTGGGCCAAGGACCAGAAGGCCGGCGACAAGACCGGCGACGGGTTCAACAAGGTCTGGCACGTCGCCAAGCCGTAATCGACCAACGTGGACAGCCGCGCGATCATCGCCGAATTGCCTCGCCTGCGCCGATATGCGCGGGCGATGCTGGGCGACCGCGCGGCGGCGGACGATCTTGTTCAGGATACCCTCGAACGCGCCTGGAGCCGCTTTGCCCAATGGCGGGCGGGCAGCGATTTGCGCGCCTGGCTGTTCGGCATCATGCACAACCTGCGTGTGGATCAGTTGCGGCGCGGCAGTTTGCCGACCCATGCGCTTGACGACGAGGCTGGCGAGGTGCCGACGCGCGCCACCCAAAGTGATCGGCTGGAAGTGATGGATCTCGAATCAGCCCTCCGCCAATTGCCGGACGAACAGCGTGAAGTGCTGTTGCTGGTCGGACTGGAAGAAATGAGTTATGCCGAAATCGCCGCTGCGCTGGGCATTCCGATGGGCACCGTGATGTCCCGCCTGTCGCGCGGACGCGAACGGCTGCGCCAGATCATGGATGGCCGGCAGTCCGGCGCCAACCTGAGGGTCGTGCGATGAGCCCGCTCAATATCACCGAAGACGACCTGCACGCCTACGTCGACGGCGCTCTGGCGCCGGCGCGGCGGGCCGAAATCGAAGCTTATCTGGTGCTCCATCCCGAGGACGCCGAGCGCGTTCGCGCCTATCGCGCCCAGAACGAGGCGCTCAAGGCGCTGTTCAATCCGGTGCTGGTCGAGCCTTTGCCCGACCATTTGCATGCGCTGACCGTGCAACCGGTGAATCCCACGGTCAACCGGAAAAAATGGCCAAATTTGAAATCATGGTCGTGGCAGCAGATGGCCGCCGGTATCCTCGTTGCCTCGCTCGGTGGTGTTGCCGGCTGGCTCGGGCACGGCCAGTATCAAGGCGGCGAGCGAATGGCGCAGGTTGTGCCGCTGTTCCGGCAGGCCGCTGTCGCCCACGTCGTTTACAGTCCCGATGCGCGCCGCCCTGTCGAAGTGACGGCAGATCAGGAGGAGGCGCTGGTCAAGTGGCTGTCCAAGCGCCTGGGGACGCCGGTCAGTCCACCCAAGCTCGGCACTCTGGGCTACGAACTGGTCGGCGGCCGCCTGCTTCCCGGCAATGCCGGTCCGGTCGCCCAGTTCATGTATCAGGACGCCACCGGCCAGCGCCTGACCATGTATGTGACGACCGAATACGCAGACCGGCCCGAAACCGGCTTCCGCTTCGCCCGCGAAGGCGAGGTCAATGTTTTTTACTGGGTCGATGGTAAATTCGGTTACGCCCTGTCGGCGAATTCCGCCAAGGGCGAACTGGCCAAGGTTGCCACGGCCGTCTATGACCAACTCGAAGCAAAGAAATGAACGCCCTTGTCCTCAACGAAAGCGAAGTTGAATTCACCGCCATCCGTGCGCAAGGGGCGGGCGGACAGAACGTCAACAAGGTGTCGAACGCCGTGCATCTGCGTTTTGACATCGCCGCGTCGAGTCTGCCCGATGAGGTCAAGGAAAAACTGCGGACGATGCGCGATCAGCGAATCAGCAGTGACGGCATCGTCGTCATCAAGGCGCAAAAACATCGCAGCCTTGAGCGCAACCGGGAAGATGCCCTGGTTCGCTTGCGTGAACTGATCGCCTCGGCCGCTTTTGTGCCAGCCGCGCGGCGCCCGACCAAGCCCAGTCGTAACTCCCAACGCAAGCGCGTCGAGAGCAAAATAAAACGCGGCCAGGTCAAACTACAGCGCGGCCGCGTCATCGAATAGCCAGGCCACTTGTCGTGTGCCCGGCGAAATTTACCTCAGGACGTTTTGACGCCCGGCTTGCGGCCGGGAGCCGCTGACGGCATATAGCCGGAAACGCGGCAGAACATGCCTTCGGTCGGTGTGCCATTCTTGAACGTGGTCATGCTGCACACCGAAATGGCTTTTTGAGCGGATAGCTCGAGGATCGATGTACGAACATCCGACAGTGAAATGCCTGTGCCCTTCGCAATGTCAGCATCAAGCAACTGGCCGTGCTTCTTGAGGTGCGTGAGGATGGATTCTGTATTCATGTCGAATGCCTTTACAAAAAATGCCTAAAAAACCTGCCACTTCGCGGTTGCAATTAAGCATTCGTCGAAGTGCCTGCCGGGTACTGCTGAAACAAGCGGCCAACCCCGGAGGGTTGATCGCAGAACTGCTAATTGGTGGGCCTGCACGGACTTGAACCGTGGACCAAAGGATTATGAGTCCTCTGCTCTAACCAACTGAGCTACAGGCCCGGAAACCTTAGTTGCCGTTTTGGTCCAGGAAGCTGCGCAGCTTGTCGGAGCGGGTCGGATGACGCAGCTTGCGCAGCGCCTTGGCTTCAATCTGGCGGATGCGCTCGCGGGTGACGTCGAACTGTTTGCCGACCTCTTCCAAGGTGTGGTCGGTATTCATTTCAATACCGAAGCGCATGCGCAGAACCTTGGCTTCCCTCGTCGTCAGCGTATCGAGGATTTCCTTGGTGACACCGCGCAGGCTGGAGTACATCGCTGCATCGGCCGGGGCCAGGGTCAGTTGATCTTCGATGAAATCGCCGAGATGCGAGTCGTCGTCGTCGCCGATCGGGGTTTCCATGGAGATCGGCTCCTTGGAAATCTTCATGATCTTGCGGATCTTGTCTTCCGGCATGTCCATCTTCTTGGCCAGCGTTGCCGGATCGGGTTCGGCACCCGTTTCCTGCAGGATCTGGCGGCTGATCCGGTTCATCTTGTTGATCGTTTCGATCATGTGCACCGGGATGCGGATGGTCCGTGCCTGGTCAGCGATGGAGCGGGTGATGGCCTGGCGGATCCACCACGTGGCATAGGTCGAGAACTTGTAGCCGCGACGGTATTCGAACTTGTCCACGGCCTTCATGAGGCCGATGTTGCCTTCCTGGATCAGGTCGAGGAACTGCAGGCCGCGGTTGGTGTATTTCTTGGCGATCGAGATGACCAGGCGCAGGTTGGCCTCGGTCATTTCGCGCTTGGCGCGACGAGCCTTGGCTTCGCCGGTGGACATCTGCTTGTTGATGTCCTTGAGGTCCTTGAGCGGAATGCCGATGTGGTCCTGGAGGGCGAGCAACTTCTTCTGCTCTTCCTTGATGTCCGGCGCGCAACGGGTCAGGATGGCCAGGTAGTTCTTGGGGGCGGCGGCGATTTCGGCGTCCACCCACTCCAGCGTCGTCTCCTTGCCCGGGAAGCTCTGGATGAAATGCGGGCGCGGCATCTTGACGCGGTCGACGCAGATTTGCTGAATTTTGCGCTCGGAGCCGCGAATTTGTTCAACCATGCCGCGCACACTGTCGCACAGGCGCTCAATCGAGCGCGAGGTGAAGCGGATGTTGAGCAGTTCGTCGGAAATTTGTTGCTGCAGCTTGAGGTAGGCCTTGTCATGCGGACCCTTGCTGGAGAGCAGTTTCTGCATCTTGGCGTGCACACCCTTGATGACTTTGAAACGCTCCAGCGCATCGGTCTTCAGTTGCAATAGCGAGGCAGAAGCAGCGCCGGCACCGCCTTCGTCTTCGTCGCCATCGTCGTCGTCCTCGTTGTCCTCCTCAGCTTCGGGCAATTCCGGAGTTGCGGCAACCTCTTCGGCTGCGTTCGGGTCGATCAGGCCATCGACCAGTTCGTCGATGCGCATTTCGTCGCTCTCGACCTTGGCGGCCATGTCGAGAATGTCGGTAATCGTCGTCGGGCAGGCGGAAATCGCCTGGATCATGTGCTTGAGGCCTTCCTCGATCCGCTTGGCGATCTCGATTTCGCCTTCGCGGGTAAGGAGTTCAACCGTGCCCATTTCACGCATGTACATGCGGACAGGGTCGGTGGTGCGGCCAAATTCGGAATCGACGGTCGACAGCGCCTGTTCGGCTTGTGCCTCGACTTCTTCGTCGTCGGCGGCAACGGCAGTCGTGTCGGACATCAGCAGGTCTTCGGCGGCCGGGGCCTCGTCGAAAACCTGGATGCTCATTTCGCTGAACGTCGAGATGATCGCTTCGATACTTTCCGCGTCGACGACATCGTCCGGCAGGTGATCGTTGATCTCGGCGTAGGTCAGATAGCCGCGCTCCTTGCCCAGCTTGATCAGTGTCTTGAGGCGCGTCTTGCGCGCTTCGGCATCAAGCGGCTCGGGTTTTTCAGCCATCTGCCCCTGCAGCAGGGCCTTTTCGGCAGCCTTCTCCTTGGCCTTGCTGATGCGAGCCTTCGGGGCTTCCTTCGCGGTGTCTTTTGCCTTAGCCATGAACACGATCCATAGAATTCGAGAAAACCATAAATTTTACCACAACTTAGCAGTGATTTGCTTGCTTTGTGAGCAGTTGTATGTAAGCCAGTTTTTCCGCAGCACTGAGACCCGCTACGCCGAATTGATGGGCTTTCGCCTGTAATTCGGCAAAGGCGCGTTTCTGGCTGCCTTCCTGCAATTTTTCCAGCGTGTCGCGGAATTCGGTTTCTGCTTCTTCTTCGTCAAAAGGCAAGCCAAGAAGTTCCGATGCGGCGTTTTCGATCATGCCCTCTTCGGGCTGGCCGCGCAGTTGCTCACGCAAGCCGGCGTAGCTGCTCGCTTCGTGATTGGCGCTGACCAACTCGTGCAGGCGTATCAGTGCCGGGCGTTCCGGGGTGTCGGGGAGTAGTTCTGTCGGCAGCCGGCCGGCCAGTTGCGGCTTGTGGAGCACGATGCGCAGCAGGTTGCGGGTCAGCGACGGGGCGGTGCGCTTGGCTTTGGGCGGTGCGGACGGCGTGTAGGATTTGAGTTCGCACAGGCGCTCGACTTCACCCTGGGCAAAGCCGCTGGCTTCGGCCAGGCGCTTGACCAGTTGCAAACGCAGCAGCGGCGTCGGCAGCTTGAGCAGCAGCGGCTTGGCTTCGTAGATCAATTGCGCCTTGCCTTCGGAGCTGGTCAGATCGCAGCGCTGGGCCAGTTCGCGCAGCAGGAAGTCGGAAAGCGGCATGGCCTGAACGACTTGCCGGTCGAACTGTTCCTTGCCGAATTCGCGGATATAGCTGTCGGGGTCATGTTCCTGCGGCAGGAAGATGAAGCCGAGACGCTTGTTGTCGGCGAGCGCTTCCAGCGAATTTTCCAGGGCGCGCCAGGCGGCCTTGCGGCCGGCGTTGTCGCCGTCGAAGCAAAAAACGATGCGGTCGACCTGGCGCAGCAACTTGGTGACGTGGGTGGCGGTCGTTGCTGTGCCGAGTGTGGCGACGGCGTTGCCGACGCCGTTTTGGGCCAGGGCGATGACGTCCATGTAGCCTTCGGTGACGATGGCGGTATCCGTTTCGCGCAGGGCCTGACGGGCTTGCGGCAGGCCGAACAGTTCGCGGCCCTTTTCGAAGAGCGGCGTTTCCGGTGAGTTGAGGTATTTCGGCTCGCCCTGGTCGATGATCCGGCCACCGAAGGCGATGATTTCGCCTTTCGGGTTGATGATCGGGATCATCAGGCGATCGCGGAAACGGTCGTAGCGACGGCCGGATTCGTTTTCGATGACCAGTCCGGCAACCTTCAGTTCGTCAGCGTTGTAGTCCGTGAAAACTGCCTGCAGATTCTGCCAGCCGTCCGGGGCGTAGCCGACGCCGTAGCGGGCGGCGATTTCTCCCGTCAGCCCGCGTTTCTTGCAATATTCGATGGCGCGCGGCGAAGCTTTGAGCTGGTCTTTGTAATACTGGGCGGCGCGCGCCATGATGTCGATCAGCGTGCGCGTCTGGCCGGGCTTTTCGTCCTTGAAGCCGCGCCCTTCGCTTTCCGGCACCTGCATGCCGGCGCGGGTGGCGAGATCCTTGACGGCATCTACGAAGCCGAGGCCCTGGTATTCCATGACGAAGCTGATCGCCGTGCCGTGCGCGCCGCAGCCGAAGCAATGGTAGAACTGCTTGGTCGGGCTGACCGTGAAGGACGGCGATTTTTCGTTGTGGAAGGGGCAGCAGGCGGCGTAATTGGCGCCGGCTTTCTTGAGCGGCACGTAGCCATCCACCAGGTCGACGATGTCGACCCGGGCCAGCAGATCCTGGATAAAGGAATCCGGAATCATGGCGTGCCTCGCTGCTTAACCGGCCAGCGCCGCTTTGACCAGTTTGGAGACCTCGGCCATGTCGGCTTTGCCGGCCAGTTGCGGTTTCAGCACGGCCATCAGCTTGCCCATGTCGGCCGGGCCCTTGGCACCGGTGGCGGCGATGGCGGCGGCGACGGCTGCGGCGGTTTCCTCGGTGCTCATTTTTTCCGGCAGATAGACGGCGAGGACGGCGATTTCGAACTTTTCGGCGTCGGCCAGTTCCTGGCGGCCGGCGGCTTCGTATTGGGTGACGCTGTCCTTGCGCTGCTTGGTCAGCTTTTCGATGACGGCGACGACGGCGCTGTCGTCGAGTTCGACGCGTTCGTCGACTTCCTTTTGCTTGAGGGCGGCGAGCAGCAGACGAATCGCGCTCAGCTTGGCCGTTTCCTTGGCCTTCATGGCCGACTTCATGTCTTCGGTGATGCGGGCTTTCAAACTCATTTTCGGCTTTCTTAAAGCAAAGAGCCGCCAGCTGTTGGGCGGGCGGCTCTTTCGTGCAGCGATACTTTCCTGATTAGAAAAGCTTCGGCGGCAGGGTCAGGCTACGGAGGCGCTTGTGCTGACGTTTGACAGCAGCGGCAGCCTTACGCTTGCGTTCGGCGGTGGGCTTTTCGTAAAACTCACGGGCACGCAGCTCGGTCAGCAAACCAGTCTTTTCGACCGTGCGCTTGAAGCGGCGGATAGCAACTTCGAACGGCTCATTTTCCTTGACACGAATGTTCGGCATATAAATCACCCCCTTCCGTTAGGCGCCTGCCAGGTCAAGTAAAAGGCAGTGCGCGCAAAATTTGTTCCGCAGACTTTGCGGGTAGCCCAGCAGTATATGCGAAAAAACCATGTTGTTCCAAGTGTTAAAATCCGCGCCATGCTAGTTCTTGGTATTGAATCTTCCTGCGACGAAACCGGTATTGCGCTCTACGACAGCGAAGCCGGCCTCTTGTCGCACGCCCTCCATTCGCAGGTGGCGATGCACGCCGAGTACGGCGGTGTCGTCCCCGAACTGGCCTCACGCGATCACATCCGGCGTGTCGTGCCGCTTTTGCGCGAGACGCTGGCGCAGGGCAAGCGTTCGCTCGACGAGGTCGATGCCGTGGCCTACACGCGCGGTCCGGGGCTGGCCGGGGCGCTGCTCGTTGGCTGCGCCTTCGCCGAAGCACTGGCGCTGGCCATCGACAAGCCGAGCATTCCGGTGCATCACCTCGAAGGGCATTTGCTGTCGCCGCTGTTGTCGTCTACGCCGCCGACCTTTCCGTTTGTCGCATTGCTGGTCTCCGGCGGTCATACGCAACTGATGCGGGTGACCGGTGTCGGCGAGTACGAATTGCTCGGCGAAACGCTCGACGATGCGGCCGGCGAGGCTTTCGACAAGAGTGGCAAGCTGCTTGGCCTGCCTTATCCGGGCGGGGCTTTGCTGTCGAAGCTGGCTGAAGCGGGAACGCCTGGCGTTTATGAATTGCCGCGGCCGATGCTGCATTCCGGCGATCTGAGTTTCAGTTTTTCCGGTCTGAAAACGGCGGTGTTGACGCTGGTGCGCGAGCACGCCGACGACATGACCGATACCTTCAAGGCCGATGCGGCGCGGGCTTTTCAGGAGGCCATCGTCGAGGTGCTGGTCAAGAAGTCGCTCAAGGCGATGAAGCAGACCGGCCTCAAGCAATTGGTGGTGGCCGGTGGTGTCGGCGCCAACAAGCAATTGCGGGCGACGCTCGACGACGAGGCGCGGCGCAAGCGGTTCAGCGTTTATTACCCGGAGCTGGAGTTCTGCACCGACAACGGCGCGATGATCGCGCTGGCCGGTTGCCTGCGCCTGCAGGCGGGGACGCCGGCCAAGGCGGCGGGCAGTTTTGCCATTCAGCCGCGCTGGCCGTTGAGCGAACTGCTGCGCTGATCGGCCGTTACCGCAAGGTTTGAAGATCGCCGTCGGGCGGCGATTTGAAAATTGGCCAAATTTTCGAGTTGACCGTGGCAATGCCTTTTTTCTTGTGTTTTTTCAGCTTCGGGCAGTCTTTACACGGCGGATGGCGCTTGCAGCATTTTTTGCCCATGGTGGCCTTCGTTCAGTTCCGACGGGCCACCCAGTAGGTGGCGCCGGCGTTGCCGTAGCGTTCGGCATGGGTGACATCGCGGGCCTTTAGGGCGAACGGATGATTGTGCGCATCGAGCACGGCATCGGCCGGCCAGGTGCGTTCAAGCACCTCGTCGAATCCTTCGGCGAGGGCTAACGCTTTGAATTCATCGAAGGTGCCTGAACGCATGGCGTGGCCTCAGAGGGCGGCGAGAGCTGCAGCGTAGTCGGGTTCGTTCTTGATTTCGCTGACCAGCTCGCTGTGGATGACCTTGTCGTTTTCGTCGAGAACGACGACGGCGCGGGCGGTCAGCCCGGCCAATGGGCCGCTGGTGATGGCGACGCCGTAAGCTTCGATGAACTCGCCGCCGCGCAGCGTGGACAACGTGACGACGTTATCCAGACCTTCCGCGCCGCAAAAGCGGGCCTGGGCGAAGGGTAGATCGGCCGAGATGCAGAGGACGACAGCGTTCGGCAGGGTGTTGGCCTTGGCGTTGAACTGGCGGACGGACGTGGCGCAGGTCGGCGTGTCGATGCTCGGGAAAATGTTGAGGATCTTGCGTTTGCCGGCGAAGCTGGCGAGGGTGACGTCGGAGAGGTCCTTGGCGACCAGCGAGAAGGCCGGGGCCGTATCGCCCTTCTGCGGGAATTGGCCGGCGATGGTGATGGCGTTGCCGCCGAGGGTGACGCTCTGGGTCATGGTTTTCCTTGGTGTTGAAATCGGAGGCCCCGTTTGACGGGGGCGCTCCGTTTTGGTTCAGCGCTCAGAAATTGTCGGGCAGGGTTGCCAGGATGTCGACGCACGCTTTCCAGGCTGACAGTTCGTCGAACCAGCGATCGATGAAATTCGAAATCATGGTGGCCTCCTGAAGTGGTTCGGGTCGTGATGACCTGATGGGCTCAGTGTAGGCAGTGCGGGCTTATTGATCAAATCGATTGATCGAATGCAATGGATTGAGGTTGGCTATCGGGTCAACGAGAAAAACGCCGGCGAACCGGCGTTGTTGCGGCGGGGGGCCTTGGCCTCAAGCCTTTTTCTTGCTGCCGATCTTCGATTCCTGGCCGGCCAGCAGGCGCTGGATGTTTTGCCAATGCTTGCCGATCAGGGCCATGGCGATGATGCCGACGACGATGGTCTGGCCGTTGCCGCCGTGCATCAGGCCGGAAATGACCGGGGCCAGGCCGGCGGCGACGACGGCGGCGAGCGATGAATAGCGGAAGGCGTAGGCCATGAACAGCCAGGTGCCGGCGACGGCCAGGCCGAGCAGCGGGTCGAGGGCGATGAGCACGCCGGCAGCGGTGGCGACGCCCTTGCCGCCCTTGAATTTGAGGAAAATCGGGTAGAGATGGCCGAGGAAGACAGCGAGCGCGACGAGGCCGATGACGGTGCTCGAGAAGCCCATGTGCTGTGCGATGAAAACGGCGACCCAGCCCTTGAGCGCATCGCCGATCAGGGTGAATAACGCGGCCTTCTTGTTGCCGCTGCGCAGGACGTTGGTGGCGCCCGGGTTGCCCGAACCGTAGCTGCGCGGGTCGGCCAGGCCGAACAGCTTCGACGAAATCATGGCGAAGGGAACGGAGCCGAGCAGGTAGGCGGCGAGCAGGGCCAGAAGCGGAGCAAGGGCGTTTTGCATGGTTGGAGTCGGTCGCTGGGGTACAATCGCGGCGGATTTTACACCCGACCGCCAAATGGACATTATTTTCCTCGACGAACTGCGCGCCGAAACCTGGATAGGCATCTATCCGCGCGAAAAGGCCATGCCGCAGACGGTCGAAATCTCACTGCAGATCGGCGTGTCGACCGCTTCGGCCGGGGCCAGCGACGACATTCGCGACACGGTCGATTACGCCGTGGTCGTCGACCGGCTGCGCGCCGACCTGGCCGCCGTGCACTTCAACCTGATCGAAGCGTTGGCCGAGCACGTGGCGAGCTACGTGCTGGAAACCTTCGCCGTGCATTGGGTCCGCGTCTCCGTCGCCAAGCTCGGCATGATGCCGGGCGTCAAGCGCGTCGGCGTCATCATCGAACGCTCGCTCTGAGCATTCTTGCCCCTCAGCCTAGGGCGAGGGGCATTTCGATTTTGGCCATTTTTCCCGGTTGACCGTAGGAATCGCTTTTTCCGCCTAAAATGCCGCCGCGAGCACCGTCATCACGGCAAACCCGGCGGCCAGGCCGGCCGTCCCGGCGCCGACTCGCCCCGGTTTGTGCGAGGCCGGAATCATCTCGTGACTGACCACCCAGAGCATCGCCCCGGCCGCTGCGGCCAGCGCCATCGGCAAGGCGGCGCCGGCGACGGTGCTGGCGATGACCCCGAACAGGCCGCCGACCGGCTCGACGAGGCCGGTGCCCAGCGCGATCAAGGCCGCCCGCACGGGCGCGGCACCGAGCGCCACCATGGCGCTGGCGACGATCCAGCCTTCCGGGATGTTCTGCAAGGCGATGCCGAGGCTCATGCCGTGATCGGCGCCGGCCGCCGCCGCAACGCCCACCGCCAAGCCTTCCGGCACGTTGTGGATGGCGATGGCGGCGACGACGAGAGCGACGTTGGGCTGCATGCCGCTGCTTTCGACTTCTTCGACATGCTCGTGCGGCAAGCGGCGATCGAGCATCTGCATGGCCGCGACGCCGGCCAACAAGGCGCCGGCCGTGGCCATGCCGAGCGACCAGACGGCATCGCTGGCCATCACCGTCTGCACGGCCGGGACGAGGAGCGAGAACAGACTGGCGGCGAGCATCATGCCGCCGGCCAAACCGAGCATCGGGGCCATCAGTCGTTCCGACGGGCGGCGAAGCATGAGCACGGGAATGGCGCCAAGCCCCGTCGCCGCGCCGGCCAGAAGGCTGGCTTCAAGCCCTTTGGCGGCCATTGGGTGGGCAACGAGCCAATCGGCAGCCTGTTCGATGCCGAAGGCGACGGCAATGACGGCCATCGCCATGCCGATCCAGAGGTGGCGACGGGTGGTCGGCCGGGCGTAGTGCTGGATAACGAGTTGGGTCATGGTGGCGCTCCTTTGTCTTGAGTGCCACTTTACGGACTGCTAATTTATAGCGCCAATCGATTGCTTAAATGCCATCGATTGTTATTGGTAATCACCCCTTGAGCGCGGCCTCGACCACTTTCGGCTGCAGCGTGCGCAGGATATCGTGCGGATGAACGCCGACGAGAAAGCCCCGCCGGCCGCCGTTGATGTAGATCAGCGGCAGGTCGAGGATGGTTTTTTCGATATGCACCGGCATCGCCTTCTTGGTACCGAAGGGGCTGGTGCCGCCAACGAGAAAGCCGGTGTGGCGGTTGGCGACCTCCGGCTTGCACGGCTCGACCTTCTTGCAGCCGATCTGCCGCGCCAGCTCCTTGGTCGAAACCTTGCAGTCGCCGTGCATGAGGACGATGAGCGGCTTGGCGTTCTCGTCCTCGAAGATCAAGGTTTTGACGACCGCGTGTTCGTCGACATTGAGTTCGCGCGCCGACACCTTGGTGCCGCCGTGTTCCTCGTAGTCGTAGAGATGGGTTGAAAAAGCCACCTTGTTCGCCTTGAGGAACTTGGTGGCCTGGGTTTCGGGGGCGTGTTCGGCTTTGCTCATGGCCGGGATTTTACCCGCGCGGATGGTGCGTTGCGTGCAGCGTCTTGAGTCGTTCGCGGGCGACGTGGGTGTAAATCTGCGTCGTCGAAATGTCGGCGTGGCCGAGCAGCAGTTGCACGACACGGAGATCGGCGCCGTGATTGAGCAGGTGGGTGGCGAAGGCGTGGCGCAGGACGTGCGGCGAGAGTTTTTCCGGAGCGATGCCGGCGATCAGCGCGTAGCGCTTGATCAGGTGCCAGAAAGCCTGGCGGGTCATGGCGCTGCCGCGGGCGGTGACGAACAGGTCGTCGCTTTGCTGGCCGTTGAGGATGTCCGGTCGGGCTTCATTGAGGTAGCGCTGAATCCATTCGATGGCCAGCTGGCCGAGCGGTACCAGGCGCTCCTTGCTGCCTTTGCCCAGCGCCCGCAGCACGCCGTCGGCGAGGCTGACTTCGTGCAGGCGCAGGCCGACCAGTTCGGAGACGCGCAGGCCGGTGGCGTAGATCGTTTCGAGCATGGCGCGGTCGCGCAGGCCGAGCGGGGTGTCGAGATCGGGGGCGTCGAGCAGGGCTTCGACCTGTTTTTCCGACATGACCTTGGGTAGGCGCGACGGGCGGCTCGGGTTGGCCAGCTTGAGCGTCGGGTCGGCGACGATGCGGCCGCGGCCAAGCTGCCAGCGGTAGAAGCGGCGCAGCGTGGACAGGTAGCGGGCCTGCGAACTGGCCCGGGTCTGCCTGGCAAGGTGGGCGATGAAGCCGGTCAGCGTCGTTTCGCGCAGGTCGAGCAGTGGCTCGGGGGCATTGTTGGCCAGCCACAGCGCGAGGCGGCCGAGGTCGGAGCGATAGCTGTCGAGCGTCGCCTTGGCCAGGCCGTCTTCCAGCCACAGGGCGTCGCAGAAATTGTCGATCTCGGCGAGGTCAGCCGCGTTTGCTGGCAAGTTCGCTGGATTCATGCGTCAACAGCCAGCGCTTCACGTCGAGCAGGAAGCCACCGCGCTCACGGGCAAAGCCGCCGAGCCCGCCACCGGTAGCGACGACGCGATGGCATGGCACGACGATCGGGTAGGGATTCGAGCCGCAGGCCTGGCCGACGGCGCGGGCGGCGTTTTTGAGGTTTTTTGCCAGTTGACCGTAGGTGTCGGTCCGGCCGCTCGGGATGGCCGAAATCTGTTCCCAGACGCGGCGCTGGAAAGCCGTGCCGGCCGGGCGCAGGGGCAGGCCGAAGGTGAAATTCGGCTCGGCGATGTAGGCCTTGAGCTGGCGCACGGCTTCGTTGGCGAGCGGGGTGCTGGCGGCGATTTCCGGGCGCGGCTCGAGGAAGTCGATGCCGGTGATTTCATCGTCGTCGCACTGCACCCCGAGGCAGAAGCCGGGGGCGGCGACAACGGCCTGGTAGGTCTGGTTGGCTCGGGTTTTCATGGCGCCTCCGTGGTCATTGCTACGGTCGACCGGAAAAAATGGCCAAAATTCAAAAAGCCGACAGGCCGGTCTGGGCGCGGCCGAGGATCAGCGCGTGGACATCGTGCGTGCCTTCGTAGGTCGTCACCGATTCCAGATTGACCATGTGGCGGATGACGCCGAATTCATCCGAAATGCCGTTGCCGCCCAGCATGTCGCGGGCGTTGCGGGCGATTTCCAGCGCCTTGCCGGTGCTGTTGCGCTTCATCAGCGAGACCAGTTCCGGCGTCGCGCTACCGTCGTCCATCATGCGGCCGAGGCGTAGTGCCCCCTGGATGCCGAGGGCGATTTCGGTTTGCATGTCGACCAGTTTTTTCTGGATCAGCTGCGTGGCGGCGAGCGGCCGGCCGAACTGCTGGCGGTCGAGCGTGTATTGGCGCGCCGTGTGCCAGCAGGCTTCCGCCGCGCCGAGCGCACCCCAGGAAATGCCGAAACGGGCTGAGTTGAGGCAGGTAAACGGCCCCTTTAGGCCGCTCGCTTTGGGCAACTGGTTCTCGGTCGGCACGAAAACCTCGTCCATCACGATGTCGCCGGTGATCGAGGCGCGCAGGCTGACCTTGCCGTTGATGACCGGCGCCGACAGCCCGGCCATGCCTTTTTCGAGGATGAAACCGCGCAAGGCGCCGGCGTCGTCCTTGGCCCAGACGATGAAAATGTCGGCAATCGGCGAATTGGTGATCCACGTCTTGCGGCCGGAAATCTTCCAGCCCCCTGGCACGCTGCGGGCGACAGTGCTGGCGCTGGATGGGTCGGAGCCCGAGTTCGGCTCGGTCAGCCCGAAGCAGCCGATCAGCTCGCCCTTGCCGAGCTTCTTGAGGTATTTCTCTTTCTGCTCGTCGGAGCCGAACTCGTAAATCGGCACCATGGTCAGCGAGGACTGGACCGAGAGCAACGTCCGGTAGGCCGAGTCGACATACTCGACCTCGCGGGCGATCAGCCCGTAGGAAACGTAATTGAGCCCGGCGCCGCCGAACTGCGGCGGCAAGGTGGCGCCGAGCAGGCCCATGGCACCCATCTCGCGGTAGATCGCCGGATCGGTCGTTTCATTGCGAAAAGCGTCGCGGATGCGCGGCTTGAGCGCCTTCTCGGCGAAGTCGCGGGCGGCGTTGCGGACTTGCCGCTCGTCGGCGGCCAGTTGGCTGTCGAGGAGGAAAGGGTCTGCCCAGTTGAAAGTCGGCTTGGCCATGGTTGTCTCCGTTGGTCTGTTTTTGTGATGCTGCCGGGAGCGGCGAGGCGCTCCCGGCAGATTGAAACTCAAGCCCGGACGTGTCCGTCGCCGAGCACGATCCATTTCTGGCTGGTCAACCCTTCCAGGCCGACCGGGCCGCGGGCGTGGATCTTGTCGGTCGAGATGCCGATTTCGGCGCCCAAGCCGTATTCGAAACCATCGGCGAAGCGTGTCGAGGCGTTGATCATGACCGAGGCCGAATCGACTTCGCGCAGGAAGCGCATGGCTTTCGGGTGGTTGTCGGTGACGATGGCTTCGCTGTGATGCGACGAGTACTTGTTGATGTGGGCGATGGCCTCGTCGATGCCGGCGACGACTTTGACCGAAATGATCGGCGCCAGGAACTCGGTGTAGTAATCCTCTTCCGTGGCGGCGACGGCGTTCGGCACGATGACGCAGGTTTCGGCGCAACCGCGGATCTCGACGCCCTTGGCGGTCAGCATGTGGGCAATCGGCGGCAGCAGCATGGCTGCCACCGAACGGTCGACGAGCAGCGACTCGGCCGTGTTGCAGGTGCCGTAGCGCTGGGTCTTGGCGTTCTCGACGATCTTCAATGCCTTGTTCGGATCAGCTTCCTCTTCGAGGTAAACGTGGCAGTTGCCGTCGAGGTGCTGGATCATCGGCACGCGGCATTCGGCCAGCAGACGCGAGATCAGCCCCTTGCCGCCGCGCGGCACGATGACGTCGACGAATTCGCGCATGGTGATCAGCTCGCCGACGGCGGCGCGGTCGGTGGTGTCGATGACCTGCACGGCATCGGCCGGCAGGCCGGCGGCCAGCAAACCTTCATGGACCAGCGCGGCGATGGCGCGGTTGGAACGGATGGCTTCCGAGCCACCACGCAGGATGGCGGCGTTGCCGGATTTCAGGCACAGCGCTGCGGCATCGGCTGTGACGTTCGGGCGGGCTTCGTAGATGATGCCGATGACGCCGAGCGGCACGCGCATCTTGCCGACCTGGATGCCCGACGGCTGGTATTTGAACTCGCCCATTTCACCAATCGGATCGGGCAGCGTGGCGACCTGTTCGACGCCGTCGGCCATGCTGTCGACACCCTTTTCGCTGAGTGTCAGGCGGTCGAGCATGGCTGATTCCAGCCCGGCGGCGCGAGCGGCAGCCAGGTCTTCCTGGTTGGCGGCGATCAGCGCGGCCTTTTCGCGGCGGATGGCAGCGGCGATGGCGAGCAGGGCGGCGTTCTTTTCGGCGGTCGAGGCCGAGGCGACGCGGCGCGAGGCGGCACGCGCCTGACGGCCGACGGTCTGCATGTAATGCTTGATATCCATGATGTTCTTCGGGCGGGGCAAAGGAACATTATAGCCAGACAAATAAACGGGAACTTCCAGAACCGGCTAAACTCTTATCCGCAGTGACAATAGGGCTTTCCGTCGAGGACAAGATGGCTGAAAAATTGATTTTGCCGACTGAGGTTAAGGTCTGCGCTACATGTAGTTATTGGGATGGCGAACGCCAGGTGGATGGCGACATGAAGGTGGTGGTGGTTTCTGACGAATGTTCAGGCGAATGCCTGGTGCAGGAGAAGAACAAGCCCGGGTTACACGATGTGCGACAGGAGCGTAGCTGCCTTTGGGAAGATCTGGAACCGGACGCGCCACCCGAGGACAAGGCCGCCGGCAACAAGGCGGCTTGATTATTTGACTGCGGTGAGGCGCAGGCCGAGTCGCAGGAATTCTTCCCAGATATTGCCGTGACCGATGCCCTTGACCAGGCGGTCGATTTTCCCGGCATGTTGCAGCGCAGCTTCGAGCGTTGCGGTCGACAAGCGTTGCAGGGCCTTTTTAACCGGGTTGGCGCGCGGCCCCCAGACCTTCGCATCCTTGAGCAGCATGTCCACCGGCTTGCCGGCATCCATGCCGGCCCGAATGATGGTCAACGCGCGGATTTCCTCGCTCATCGCCCACAGTACCAGCGGCGGCGCTTCGCCTTCCTGCATCAGGCCGTCCAGCGTCCGCGCCAGGCGGGCGATGTCGCCTGAGAGCAGCGCCTCGCGCAGGCCGTCGATGTCGTAGCGGGCGACGTTGAGCACGGCATCGCGGATTTGTGTCAGCGATAGCTGGCCGGTCGGGTAGAGCAGGCCGAGTTTCTGGATTTCCTGATGGGCGGCGAGCAGGTTCCCCTCGACGCGCTCGGCGATGAACTTGAGGCTGTCGAGGTCGGCGCTCTGCTGCTGACGGCGCAGGCGGCCGGCAATCCAGCCCGGCAGTTCGGCCAGCGGCGGCGCCATGAGCTTGATCGCCACGCCGGCATTGACCAGCGCGGTGAACCAGACGGCCTTTTCCTCCCGCCAGTCGAGCTCGGGCAGGGTGATGAGCAGCAGGTTGTCCATCGACAGATTCTGGCACCATTGCTGTAGCGCCGCGCTGCCTTCCTTGCCGACCTTGCCGGTCGGAACGCGCAGGTCGATCAGTTTTTTGTCGCCGAACAGTGACATGTTGCCCCCGGCGGCGAGCAATGTTCCCCAGTCGAACTGCGGCAGCACGGTGAGCACTTCACGTTCGCTGTAGCCCTGCTGGCGCGACTTGGCGCGGATGGCGTCGGCGGCTTCGATGACGAGCAGCGGGTCGTCGCCGTACAGGACATAAAGCGGCCGCAAATCGCGTTCGAGGTGGCCTGCCAGTTGTTCGCCCTTGAGCAGCATTACTCGCTGTCTTCTGCTGCGTCGGGGCTTTTCGGCTTGATGATGCTCAGCCGGCGCATGATCTGGTTGACCAGATCATTGGTCATGTCGCGCCAGAGCAGGCCTTCTTCAAGATCCTTGGCGAGAATGTTCGAGTCGTCGAAGGAAATGTCGCGGGTCAGCGCCACCTCATTGGGCGGAACCAGCACCTGCCCCTTTTGGTTGACGACGCGGAAGGTGTAGGTCAGCTGCAGCCGGTATTCGCGCACACGACCCTGGGCATTTACGCTGAGGATGGTCTTCAGCCGGTTGTCGGCCAGTTGCTGGAAGATGGCATCGGCCGCCTTTGGATCCTCGACGATCTGGGTGCTGCCGCTGGCGGTGATGTAACGCTGCAGCCAGATGTTGACGTCAGCCGTGTCCGGCAAGGCGATGTACATCGTCTTGTAGGGCAGGTTGCCGCTGCCGACGCCGCGCAGATGGAAGCCGCAGCCGGCCAGGGCGACGGCGAGGACCAGAGCGAACAGCAGGCGGAGCGGCGAGCGCATGGCGGCTTTCCTCAGACGACGATATTGACCAGACGGCCCGGCACAACGACAACTTTCTTCGCCGGCTTGCCTTCCATGAACTTGACGGCGCCTTCGGAAGCCAGCGCGGCGGCTTCGATGCTCGCCTTGTCGGCTTCGGCAGACACGCGGATGGAACCGCGCAGCTTGCCGTTGACCTGCACCATGAGCTCGATTTCATCCTGCTTGAGCGCCGCCGGATCGGCTTTCGGGAAGGCGGCCGAGCCGGCATCCTGGCCCGGCTTCAGTTCGGCGTAGAGCGCCTGGCCGATGTGCGGGACGATGGGGAAGAGCAGCAGGGCGATGCTTTCCAGCGTTTCCTGGGCCAGCTTGCGACCGGTGGCGTCGGCAAGGTCGCACTTGTCGTAGGCGTTGAGCAGTTCCATGACGGCGGCGATGGCCGTGTTGAACTGCTTGCGGCGGCCGTAATCGTCGGCAACCTTGCCCATGGTCTGGTGCAGCTTGCGCCGCAGATCGGCTTGCACGGTCGACAGGGAATTTTGCTCAAAATTGGAATCGACGAGGCCGGCCTGAACGTGGTCGTACGTCGTTTTCCACAGGCGGCGCAGGAATCGGTAAGCGCCCTCGACGCCAGCGTCGGACCATTCCAGCGACTGGTCGGGCGGCGAAGCGAACATGATGAACAGGCGGGCCGTGTCGGCGCCGTACTGGTCGATCAGAGCCTGCGGATCGACGCCGTTGTTCTTCGACTTCGACATTTTTTCGGTGCCGCCGATGACCACCGGCAGGCCGTCGGCCTTCAAGGTGGCGCCGGTCGGGCGACCGCGCTCGTCGGTGACGACATCGACATCGGCTGGGTTGATCCACAGCTTCTTGCCGCCATCGAGATCGCGGAAGAAGGTCGGGGCGACGACCATGCCCTGGGTCAGCAGGTTGGCAAACGGTTCGCCAAGGTCGCCGATCAGGCCGACATCGCGCATCAGCTTGGTGAAGAAGCGCGAGTAGAGCAGGTGAAGGATGGCGTGCTCGATGCCGCCGATGTACTGGTCGATGCCGCCCTTGCACCAGTAGGCGACGCGTTCGTCGACCATGGCCGTGGTGTTGTCGGGGCAGGCGTAGCGCAGGAAGTACCAGGACGACTCGAAGAAAGTGTCCATGGTGTCGGTTTCACGCCGGGCGTCGCCACCGCACTTCGGGCAGGTGGTTTCGTAGAACTCGGGCATCTTGGCGAGCGGCGAGCCGGCGCCGGTGATTTCGACGTTCTCAGGCAGGACGACCGGCAACTGGTCGTCGGGCACCGGCACGTCGCCGCAGGTCTTGCAGTGGATGATCGGGATCGGGCAGCCCCAGTAACGCTGGCGGGAAATACCCCAGTCGCGCAGGCGGAACTGGACCTTCTTGTCGCCAAGGTCTTTGGCGGCGAGGTCGGCGGCGATTGCGTCGACGGCGGCTTCGTAACCAAGGCCATCGTACTTGCCGGAATTGATCAGCTTGCCGCGTTGTTTATCGGCGTACCACTCGGCCCAGGTTTCGTGGCTGAACGCCGTTTCGCCGTCGACGGCGACGACCTGCTTGATCGGCAGGTTGTATTTCAGGGCAAAGGCGAAGTCGCGTTCGTCGTGCGCCGGAACGGCCATCACGGCGCCATCGCCATAACTCATGAGCACGTAGTTGCCGACCCAGACTTCGACTTCCTGGCCGGTCAGCGGATGCGTCACATAGATGCCGGTCGGCATGCCCTTCTTTTCCATCGTCGCGATGTCGGCTTCGGCGACGCCGCCCTTCTTGCATTCCTCGATGAAGGCGGCAAGTTCGGGATTGTTCGCGGCGGCGCGGGTGGCCAGCGGGTGTTCAGCGGCGACGGCGACGAAGGTGACGCCCATGATGGTGTCGGCGCGGGTGGTGAACACCCAGAGCTTTTCGTCAACGTTATCGGCCAGCGGGAACGCAAAGCGCACGCCGGTGCTCTTGCCGATCCAGTTCTTCTGCATCAGGCGGACCTGCTCGGGCCAGCCCGGCAGGTTGTCGAGCTCAGACAGCAGTTCTTCGGCGTAGGCGGTGATCTTCATGTAATACATGGGGATTTCGCGCTTTTCGATCAGCGCGCCGGAACGCCAGCCGCGGCCGTCGATGACCTGTTCGTTGGCGAGCACGGTGTGATCGACCGGGTCCCAATTCACGGTGCCGAGCTTCTTGTAAACCAGGCCTTTTTCGTAGAGGCGCGTGAACAGCCACTGTTCCCAGCGGTAGTACTCGGGCGTGCAGGTGGCGAACTCGCGTTCCCAGTCGATGGCGAAGCCGAGCGACTTGAGCTGGGTTCGCATGTAATCGATGTTGGAGTAGGTCCACCCGGCCGGCGGCACGTTGTTCTGCAGCGCGGCGTTTTCAGCCGGCATGCCGAAGGCGTCCCAGCCCATCGGTTGCAGGACGTTGTAGCCCTGCATCTTGTGGAAGCGGCTCAGCACGTCGCCGATGGTGTAGTTGCGGACGTGGCCCATGTGCAGCTTGCCCGACGGATACGGGAACATCGACAGGCAGTAGTATTTTGGCTTGGTGGTGTCTTCGACGGCGCGGGCGGCGCCGGTCTTGTTCCAGTGGTCCTGGGCGGCGCGCTCGATGTCGGCCGGGGTGTATTTGTCCTGCATGGGCATGGCGGGGTTCATTCGCTGAAAATCGGAGAGTAACCGCGAATTATACCGGTTGATCCCGACTCGTCGGCGATGCGGCCAAGGCTGGCGCCTGAGCTTTTGATTTTGGCTCTTTTTTTCCGGTTGACCGTAGCAAGTCCGGCCTATGGCGGCAAGAAGCTCAGTGACCGGGTGCGGCCGATGCAGAGCCTGCACGCTCCGCATCGGCTTGTACTACTTTATTGTCGCCCGGTCACGCTGCTTTTTTTTGCTGGTAGATGCCTTCCCAGGTGTTCTGCCAGTAGCGGTAGGCGTTCTGGGTGGCGGCCAGCGAGAGCAGGGACATCCGGGATTGGTGGCGCCACATCCAGGAGAGTTGCGGGGCGGGTGCCAGGCTGTAGGACTGGACGTTGCCGACTTCGTCTTCGACAATGGCCAGAAAACGATCGATGGCCAAGCCCCAATAGGCGGAGCCTTCGGTTTGGCCGGTGAGATACTCGGCTTCGCTGACGGCGCGGCGCCACAGCTTGAGCGCGAGCTCGTCGCTGATGCCGGCCTTGCGGGCGATCCAGGGCAGGATCTTCGGTGCATTCATGCTGTTCATGCTAATTCTCCTTTGTTACTAAAGTAGCGGTAGCTACCGGGTCAGACAGCCTTGTGGGCCAATGGTTTTGTGCACTGCAATATATTTTAGGCGAGTATACGTGTGCACTCGGTTCGCGACTGTGAAAAAATGCACGCGATTGTAGTTTTCGTTGTACAAATGCAACTAATTGGTAAGACCAATTTACCGGGTTTGGCCCGGGCTATTTTAGAGACTTCATGTCCGATCTCCTCGCAAATCTGAATTCACCGCAACTTCAAGCGGTTACCTTGCCACCTGTGCACGCCCTGATCCTGGCTGGGGCAGGAAGTGGTAAGACCCGGGTGCTGACGACCCGCATAGCCTGGCTCATGTCGACCGGCCAGGTCGGGCCGCATGGCGTGCTGGCGGTGACCTTCACCAACAAGGCGGCGAAGGAGATGACGGCGCGGCTGTCGTCGCTCGTGCCGATCAACACGCGCGGCATGTGGATCGGCACCTTCCACGGCCTGTGCAACCGCCTGCTGCGGGCGCATTACCGCGAGGCCGGGCTGCCGCAAACCTTCCAGATCCTCGATTCGGCCGACCAGCTGGCGATGGTCAAGCGTCTGCTCAAGAACCTGAATGTGGACGACGAGAAGTATCCGCCACGCGAGTTGTGCCACTTCATCAACGCCCATAAAGAGCAGGGGCTGCGGGCGGCACAGGCCGAGGTTTACGACAATTACACGCAAAAACGCGTCGAGTTGTACGCCGAATACGAGAACCAGTGCAACCGCGAAGGCGTCGTCGACTTCGCCGAACTGCTCTTGCGCTGCTACGAATTGCTGCAGCGCAACGAACCTTTGCGCAAGCACTATCAGGATCGCTTCCGCTACATCCTGGTCGATGAGGTGCAGGACACCAACAAGCTGCAATACGCCTGGCTGAAACTGCTGGCCGGCGGCGGCGCCGTAGTCTTTGCCGTCGGCGACGACGACCAGAGCATCTACGCCTTCCGCGGTGCCGAGGTCGGCAACATGCGCGAATTCGAGCGCGATTACGCCGGCGACAATGTGATCCGGCTCGAACAGAACTACCGTTCGCACGGCAATATCCTGACGGCGGCCAACGCCATCATCAAAAACAACCGCGAGCGCCTCGGCAAGAATTTGTGGACGGATGCCGGCGAGGGCGAGCTGATCCGCGCCTTCGAGGCTTATTCAGATCTCGACGAGGCGCGTTTCGTCGTCGAGGAAATTCGCGAACTGGTCCGCGATGGTATTTCGCCGACGCAGATCGCGCTGCTTTACCGCTCCAACGCCCAGTCGCGCGTCCTTGAGAACGAGCTGTTCACCAAGAACGTGCCGTACAAGGTCTATGGCGGCCTGCGCTTCTTCGAGCGGCAGGAAATCAAGCACGCCCTGGCTTATCTGCGCCTGCTCGGCAACCCGGACGACGACACGGCTTTCCTGCGCGTCGTCAATTTCCCGACCCGCGGCATCGGTGCCCGTTCGCTGGAAAACCTTCAGGCGACGGCGCATCAGACCAATTCCAGCCTGTACAACGCGGCCGCCTCGCTGAGCGGCAAGGCCGGGCAGACGGTAGGCGCCTTCATCCGGCTGATCGAGCAATTGCGCGTCGAGACGGAGGGGCTGCCGCTGCCGGAAATGGTCGAGCACATCATCGAAAAATCCGGTCTGGCCCAGCATTACCGGACCGACAAGGAAGGCCAGGACCGGCTGGAGAATCTCGACGAACTGATCAACGCCGCCGCGACTTTCATCGACGATGAAGGTGCCATCGGCGAAGGCGGCGCGCTGGTTTCCTTCCTGACCCTGGCTTCGCTCGAAGCCGGCGAGCATCAGGCCGGCGAGGGTCAGGAGGCGGTGCAACTGATGTCGGTGCACGCCGCCAAGGGCCTGGAGTTCGACGTGGTTTTCATCACCGGGCTGGAGCAGGGCCTGTTCCCGCACGAAAACTCGATCAACGCCGGCAAGGACGGGCTGGAGGAGGAGCGGCGGCTGATGTATGTGGCGGTCACCCGCGCCCGTCAGCGCCTTTACGTGTCGTGTGCGCAGACCCGCATGCTGCATGGCCAGACGCGCTATTGCGTGCCGTCCAGCTTTCTCGATGAAATCCCTGAGCAACTGTTGCTCAAGCTCAACAAGAAAGCGGCGCCGGCTGCCGCGTTTCCGGCTTTCGGCTCGTTTGGCGGCGGCTATGCCGAGCCGGTGGCGGCCGGTGGCTTGCGTATCGGGCAGACGGTCGAGCATGCCAAGTTCGGCATCGGCGTCATCGTGTCCACCGAAGGGCGCGGCGCTGATGCGCGCGTCCAGATCAATTTCGGCGGCAGCGGCATGAAGTGGCTGGCGCTCGAATACGCCAAGCTGACGCCGGTTTGAGTATTCCGGGCGATTGCTACGGTCAACCGGAAAAAATGGCCAAAATTCAAATCGCCGGACGGTAGATCGCCGGCCGGCACGGTGATAACCTCGTCGTTTCACAAAAACAAGCAGACGGAGATCACCATGCCCCAAGCCATTCGACTTCATCAAAACGGCGGCCCGGAAGTCCTGTCCTGGGAAGCCGTCGATGTGCCGGCGCCGGCCCCCGGCGAAGCGACGGTTCGCCACTTTGCCGTCGGCCTCAATTTCATCGACGTCTATCACCGCACCGGCCTCTACCCGGTAACCCTGCCCTCCGGTATCGGCATGGAAGGCGCCGGTGTGGTCGAGGCAGTCGGCGAGGGCGTTGCCGATCTCCGGGTCGGCGACCGCGTCGCCTATGCCGGTGGCCCGCTCGGCGCTTATGCCGAAGTGCGCAACATTCCGGCCCATCGCCTGCTCAAGCTGCCGGACGCCATCCCGTTCGAAACCGGCGCGGCGATGATGCTGCAAGGCCTGACGGCGGCCTACCTGCTGCGCAAGACATTCCGCGTGCAGCCGGGCGATGCCGTGCTGATCCAGGCCGCCGCCGGCGGCGTCGGGCTGATCGCCTGCCAGTGGGCGCGGGCGCTTGGCGCAACGGTGATCGGCACCGTCGGCTCGCCGGCCAAGGCCGAACTGGCCAAGGCGCACGGCTGCCACCACGTGATCAACTACAGCACCGAGAATTTCGCCCAGCGCGTCCGTGAAATCACCAACGGCGAAGGCGTTGCCGTCGTCTATGACGGCGTCGGCAAGGACACTTTCGCCGGCTCGCTCGACAGCCTGCGGACCCGGGGCATGATGGTTTCCTTCGGCAATGCGTCCGGCCCGGTGCCGCCGCTCGACCTCATCGCGCTGTCGCAAAAGGGGTCGCTGTTCGTCACCCGGCCAACCTTGCTGCATTACACGACCAAACGCGAGGAACTCGTTGCCCTGGGCAGCGAGCTGTTCGACGTCGTCGTTTCCGGCCAGGTGAAAATCGAGGTCAATCAGACCTACGCCCTGAAGGACGCCGCGCAAGCGCATCGTGACCTCGAAGCACGCAAGACGACGGGTTCCACCATCCTGCTGCCATGATGGCCAAAATCAAGGCTGGACTGCTTTCGCTGCGCGACCTGTTCGCCACCGCCTGGTGGATCGTCCTGCTTGCCGGGATCGGCTTTGTCATCGCCTACCAGTTCGTCGAGCCGGCGCCGCCGAAGAAGATCGTCATCAGCACGGGCAGCGAAAGCGGCGCTTACTACCAGTTCGCCCAGCGCTACGCGAGCATACTGGCCAAGAACGGCATCACGCTCGAAGTCCGTTCGTCGGCCGGTTCACTGGAAAACCTCGAGCGCCTGAAAAACGACGAGGTGCAGGTCGGCTTTGTCCAGGGCGGGGTCGTGCCGGCCAAGGAAGACCCGGATGCCGAGGACGATTCGGGCCTGCTCTCGCTGGGCAGCGTCTTTTACGAACCGGTCTGGGTTTTCTATCGTGGCGACAAGGATCTGACCCGCCTGACCGAGCTGCAAGGCAAGCGCATCGCCATCGGCCAGGAGGGCTCGGGCGTGCGCCAGCTGGCGCAGCAACTGCTCGATGCCAACGACATTCCGGCCGGCCCCAATCTCGTTCCGCTGGCCGGCCTCCTGGCCGCCGAAGAGCTGCAGCAGGGGCGTATCGACGCCGCCTTCATCATCGCCGCCGAAAGCGCCCCGGTCGTCCAGGTGCTGATCCGCTCGCCCGGCGTCAAGCTCATGAGCTTCGCCCAGGATCGCGCCTACCAGCGCCGTTTTCCCTTCCTGACCAAGCTCACCTTCCCGCGCGGCGTCGCCGATCTGGTCCGCGACTTTCCGCCCGACGACATCAAGGTGCTCGCCCCGACGGCCAACCTGATCATCCGCGACGACCTCCATCCGGCCCTGCAGACGCTGCTCCTGCGCACGGCCAGCGAGGTTCATGGCAAGTCCGGCTTCTTCCAGGATGCCGGCGAATTCCCTGCCTACATGGACCAGATGCTGCCGCTGTCGCCCGATGCAGCGCGCTATTTCAAGTCCGGGCCGCCCTTCCTGCAGCGTTACCTGCCGTTCTGGCTGGCCGTCCTTGTCGACCGGCTGATCGTCCTGCTGGTGCCCATTTTCGCGCTGCTCATTCCGCTGCTCCGGGTGGCGCCGGCGATCTACACCTGGCGCGTGCGCTCCAAGGTTTTCCGCATCTACGGCGAGCTCAAGTTCCTCGAAGACGACCTGAAAAACCATTTCGACCCGGCCAGGCAGGCCGATTACCGCAGCCGGCTCGACGCGCTCGAGGACGAAGCCAGCGCCCTGCACATTCCGCTCGGCTTCACCGATCTGGTCTATACCCTGCGCGAACACGTCAATCTGGTTCGCCACATTCTCGATAAAAAGGAAGCCTCGGCATGAAAGCGTTTCTCGTCGCCAATCCCAAGGGCGGTTCCGGCAAAAGTACGCTGGCCACCAACCTGGCCGGCTATTTCGCCAGCCGGGGGGCCGAGGTGATGCTCGGCGACATCGACCGCCAGCAATCGTCGCGCGAATGGCTGGGCATCCGCCCCTTTGCCCTGCCCACCATCGATACCTGGGAGGCTGGTGAAGACAAAATATCCCGGCCGCCCAAGGGCACCACGCACGTCGTCCTCGACACCCCGGCCGGCCTGCACGGCAAGATGCTCGAGCGCGTCCTCAAGCTGTCGACGCGGGTCATCGTGCCGGTCCAGCCGTCGCTGTTCGACATGCTGGCGACGCGCCATTTCCTGACTGAACTGCTCTCCGAAAAAGCCGTGCGCAAGGGCAAGGCCGACGTCGCCGTGATCGGCATGCGGGTCGATGCGCGAACCCGTGCCGCCGGCGAACTGGAACGTTTCTTCGCCACCTTCGAGCTGCCCGTGCTGGCCTATCTGCGCGATACGCAGACCTATGTCCAGGCGACCGCCGCCGGCATGACCATCTTCGACCTGCCGCCGTCGCGTGCCGAGCGCGACATCGAGCAATGGCAGGCGATCATCGACTGGGTCGAGGCCAAGTAGCCTTTCCTACGGTCAACCGTAAAAAAAGCCCAAAAACGAAATCAGGCCGATTCGGCCTTGGTCGCCAGCCACTGTTCCAGCTTGGCGTAGAGCAGCTCCGGCTTGACCGGCTTTGCGATGAAATCCGACATGCCCGCCGCCAGGCAGCGCGCCCGGTCCTCGGCAAAAGCATTGGCCGTCATGGCCAGGATCGGCGTCGTTGCGTAGCCGGGCAGGCGGCGAATATGCTCGGTGGCCTGCAGGCCATCCATGTTCGGCATCTGGATGTCCATGAGGATCAGGTCGTAGTGTTTTGCGGCGGCGCGTTCGAGGGCGACGGCGCCGTCATCGGCGACGTCGATGACCAGTCCGGGCAGGCCTTGCAGCAATTCCAGCGCAACCTCCTGGTTGATCGGCTCATCCTCGGCGAGCAGGACAATCTTGCCGGTGAAGTCCTTGGTCACTGGGCCGGTCTGCTCCGTGGGCAACTCGGCAGTCCCTGGGGCCGCCTTGTCGAAAACCATGGTCAGCGTGAAAGTGCTGCCCTCGCCCGGCGTGCTGGCGAGTTCGAGGTTGCCGTTCATGAGGCGCACCAGTTTTCGGACAATGGCCAAGCCCAGGCCGGTGCCGCCATGCTTGCGGGTGGTTGAGCCGTCGGCCTGCTCGAAGGGCGAGAAAATTCGCTCCTGCGCCTCTGGGGCGATCCCGATGCCGGTGTCGGCGATGATCAGGCGGGCCGTCAGCGTGCTTGCCGTCTCGGCCACCGTCGTGGCGCGGATGGCAATGCTGCCCTGCTCGGTGAATTTGACCGCGTTGTCTACCAGGTTGAGCAAAACCTGCTGCAGGCGCAGCGGATCGCCGAGCAGCCTGGCCTCGGCCAGTTGCGGGTCGATATCGAGTTCGAATTGCAGCCCCCTGGCCGCCACCTTGTCGCCGACCAGGCTCTCGATATTGGCGACGATGCCGCCCAGGCGCAGCGATGTCTGCTCCAGCTTCAGTCGTTCGGCATCGATTTTCGACAGGTCGAGAATGTCGTTGAGCAGGCAGAGCAGGTGGCCGGCCGCCTTGTCGATCTTGCCCAGCTTGTCGCTGAGCGCCGGGTCGGTACTGCGCCGGCTCAGGATGTGCGTCAGGCCGATGATGGCGTTCATCGGCGTCCGTAGCTCATGGCTCATGTTGGCCAGGAAGGTGCTCTTGGCGCGATAGGCCGCTTCGGCCGCCTCCTTGGCCAGTTGCAGGTCGGCTGTGCGCATGGCAACCAGCTCTTCGAGGTGCATTCGGTGGCGATGCAGTTCGGCCTCGGCCTGCTTGCGCTTGGAAATGTCGATGATGATCCCGATCACCGCCGGCTGCCCTTCGTAATCGACAGCGGTGCCGAAGACCTCGACATCCAGCTTGCTGCCATCCCGGCGCTGGCCGGTAAAGCCGTAGTGCAGAGCGGCGATTTCGCCGCTCTCCCGCCGGCGGACGTTGTCGGCAACTTTCTGCCGGTCCTCCGGGGCAACCAGATCGATGACCGCTACCCGGTCGATGACTTCCTCTGGTGATTCGTAGCCGAAGATCCTGGCAAACCACGGATTGACGTAGCGGAAACGAGGTCCCTGGATGATATAAACGCCGGCCAGCGACTGCTCGACCAGGCCGCGGAACTTGCGCTCGGCCGAGCGCAGCTCCTTTTCCACCTGGACCCGCTTGGTGATGTCGTGGCCGACCATGACCAGTGCCTGCCGGCTGCCGTCGGCGGCAAAGAGCGCAACCTTGGCAATGTCGAAAACCTGCTCGTTGCCGTCGTGGTCACGGAAAACAAGTTCCTCGTCAAGGCGTCCGCCGTGGCGCCAGGCCGGTTCGTCCGAGGCGTCGAGGAGGGTCAGCGGCGCCGTGTCGAACTTGCCCGAGGCGGCCAGCTCCTGGCTGGTCGAGCCGCGATAGTCTGTTTCGCTCAGGCCGAGTATGTGGAGCAGGGTGCTGTTGGCTTCCGTCCAGCGGCCGGCGCCATCCTTCAGGCAGACGATGTCGGGCAGGGTATCGATCAATGTGCGCAGGCGCTTCTCGTTCCGGCTCAGGCGGCTGGCGTAGTTGGTGATGCGCCGCCGGTAGTCGTTGTTGCGCAGAACCCAGAAAAACACCACCAGGCCGCTCAGAATGCCGCCGATGGCGACGCTGAGTGGCAGAGCCATGGCGTTGATGCGATCGAATTCCGGGCTGCTGCAGAGCTCGGCGATCCACTGGTGCCCACCAAATTCGATGGGCAGCGTTACGCGCTGGCGCCCATGGGTGCTTATCTTTTTTTCCAGGCGCGAATCAAAAAGCAGGTTTTCCGGCGCCACTGCCATGTCGTACAGCTCGATCTCGACGTCCTTGTTGCCCGGGTTGAAGATGCTGCCGAGCAGATCGCGGACGCGGAAAGCGGCATAGCTGTAGCCGCGTAGCTTTGCCCGGCGTTCTTCGACGCTGGTGGGGGGCTGGCCACTGTGAAATACCGGCATGAAAATCAGGAAGCCCGGCTGAGGTTGACCGTCATTTTCCTGAAACAGGGTGATTTTCCCCGACAGGGCCGGCTCGCCGCTGTCCCGCGCCCGCGTCATGGCCAAGCGGCGAACGGGCTCGGAGTGCGGGTCGTAGCCGAATGCGCGCTGATTGACTTCGGTGAATGGCTCGAGAAAAACGATGCTGCTGTACAGCTCGCGTGCGCCGTCGGGCTTGATCGCGTAGCTCGGGAAGCCTTCGCGGCGGACCGCTTGCTCATGCGCCGCCCTGTCACCCGGCTGGATCATCAGGGCAAAACCGGTGGCCTGGATGCCGGGCAGTGTTTTCTCGAGTTGCAGGTTGCGCACGTAACTCTGCCATTCGTCGCGCTTGACCTTGTCGCTGGCCTCGACGAAGGCGGCCGCGCCGCGCAAGACCTGGGCGTGGGCGTGCAGGCGAAAGAGCAGGGTGCTCCGTTCCTGTTCTGCCCGATACAGGAATCGCTGATAAACCTGTTCCTCGGTGCTGTGCCGAACGAAGCCGTAGAGCACCGCCGTGATGGCCAGAATGATGCCAAGCGCGATCCAGGCGCCACCTTCTTGCAGCAAAAACTGCGGAAGATGGTGACCACTTTGCATGCTGTCGAGCGGAATCGGCCGGGATTTTTCCATTTTCCTGCTTTAGGTCGAACTCTTCTTACGATAGCACTTCCCGGGGAGGGTTGGGCCGGGGTGACTGGCTCAATGCAGGCCCTCGGTCAGGGCGCTCGTCACCTCCTTGTCGGCAAGTTCCGCGATGAACCAGAGGAGCGCCTTGCCATCCTGCCGGGTGCGCCAGGCGGTATGCAGCGGGATGGCCGGGCGCGCTGCGGCGAGGCTTTTGCTCACCAGTCGCCCGGCCGCAATTTCCGGCTCGGCCAGCCAGCGCGGCAGATAGCCGATGCCCAGCCCGGCCACCTGCGCCGCCACCTTGGCGCGAATGTCGGGAACGCGCAGGACGTCCTGGCCCTCCAGCAGGCCGACGGTTCTGGCATCGAGTTCCTGCGAGGTGTCGGCGATGACGATGGCCCGGTGGCGCAATAGTTCGTTGGCCGGGATGGGGCCTTCCTGGGCGGCTAGCGGATGTTCCGGCGCGACGGCGAATACGAAATCGGTGCGCGTGCACAGGAGGTGCGTGGAAAAGCCGCTGCGCGAAGGCGGGTCGCCCTGCGCACCGATGGCGAGATCGGCCCGGCCGGTCGTCAGGGCATCCCAGGTGCCGCCGAGGACTTCGTTGGAAATCCGGATCTGGGTGCCGTGTCCGGCCGCGTAAAAGCGCTTGAGCAGCGGGAAGATGCGCTCGATCGGAATGACCGCATCGAGCGCAATGCGCAGCTCGGCCTCCCAGCCGTCGGCGATGCGCTGGACACGGCGTTCCAGTTCACTGGCGGCGCGCAGCAGGTGGCGGCCGTCGTCGAGCAGCGTGCGCCCGGCCTCGTTGAGCGTGGCGCGCCGGCCTTCGCGCCGGAATAGCGTGATACCGAGGTCGCATTCGAGTTTGGCCACGGCATGCGACAGCGCCGAGGGCACGCGATGCAGCGAGGCGGCGGCCGCCGTGAAGCTGCCGAGGCGTTCAATGGCATCGAGGATGAGGAGCAGATCGAGTGAGATTTTCATATGAAAAATATTAACTGATAGCCTCGCAATTATTCGCTATTTTTTGTTGAACACACTGAATACTATGGTGACTAATCAGTACGATTCATTCACAAGGAAACTGAAATGATCCAGCTTCGCCCTTCTGCCGAACGCGGTTACGCCGACCATGGCTGGCTGCGCGCCAAACACAGTTTTTCCTTTGCCGATTACTACGATCCGGAAGAAATGGGCTGGGGCGCCCTGCGCGTCATCAACGAGGACCGCGTCGCTCCGGGTACCGGCTTCGGCCGGCATGGTCATCGCGACATGGAAATCGTCACCTACATCCTGTCCGGTACGCTCGAACACAAGGACAGCCTTGGTCACGGCGGCTTGATCCGGCGCGGCGAAGTGCAGCGGATGAGCGCCGGCAAGGGCATCCTGCACAGCGAGTCCAACCCGTCGGCCGACGAGGAAACGCACCTGCTGCAAATCTGGATCGAGCCGGCCGAGCACGGCACGCCGGCCAGCTACGAGCAACAGGCCCTGCCGCTAGCCGAACTGCGCGGCCGCTGGCGCCTGGTTGCCTCGCCGGACGGCGCCGACGGCAGCACGACCATCGGCCAGGATGCGCGCCTGTGGGCCACCGTTGTCGAGCCGGGGGCAAGCATCGATTACCGCCTGGCGGCCGGCCGGCTGGGCTATGTGCAGGTTATCTACGGTCAACTGGAAATAAACGGCAAAAACCTGAGTGCCGGCGACGGCGCCAAGATTGCCAACGAAACCGATCTCAAATTTTTGGCGAGTGAAGAAGCGGAATTCCTGCTCTTCGACCTGCCGCCTGTTGCATGACCCGACTTTCAAAAAACACTAAAAGGAAAACAGCATGAGCAAGACCATCGTCGTATATCACTCCGGCTACGGCCACACCAAGCGCGTCGCCGAAGTCGTCGCCGAAGGCGCCGCCGGCGAGTTGCTGGCCATCGATGGCGAAGGCAACCTGCCCGAAGGCGGCTGGGAAAAGCTGGCCGCCGCCGACGCCATCATCTTCGGCACGCCGACCTACATGGGCGGCCCGAGCTGGCAGTTCAAGAAATTCGCCGACGCCTCGTCCAAGGCCTGGTATTCCCGTTCCTGGCAGGACAAGGTGTTCGGCGGTTTCACCAACAGTGCCAGCCCGGTCGGTGACAAAGGCGCCACCCTGGTCCAGCTGCAGACGCTGGCCTCACAACATGGCGGTGTCTGGGCCAGCCTCGGCATGCTGCCCGCCAACAGCAAGGCGGCGACGCACGCCGATGTGAACCATCTTGGCGGCTCGGTCGGCCTGCTCGTCCGCTCGCCCTCCGACGCCAGCGTCGATGAAGTGCCGGCCGGCGATCTCGATACCGCCAGGCGCTATGGCCAGCGTGTCGCCGGCATTGCCGCCCGTCTGCACGGCTAAAGGCTTTCCCGAGCGGCCCCGGGGCGGGCCGCTCGCTGCTATAGTGAGATCATTCCCCTTCGTTCCGGAGTGATCGCATGGCACTGACAACCTCGCTGACTGACCTCGCCATCATTCTGGTCGAGCCGTCGCAAATGCAGGCGCACTTGGTCAGCCGCATGCTCGAACATCAAGGGGTCAGGAAAGTCATTACGGTCGACACGGCCGGCGCGGCGCTGGCGGCACTGAAGGCTGAAAGCAGCAACGTTATCGTGATCAGCAGCCTCTACTTGCCCGATCTGGCCGGTACCGAGCTGGTCGCCGCCATGCGCGAAAACGCTGATTTTGAAACCGTGCCTTTCATTCTCGTTTCCAGCGAAACCCGCCCGCAGGTGCTTGAGCCGGTGCGCCAGTCCGGCGCCTGCAGCATCGTCGCCAAGCCGTTCAACGAACAGCAGTTGTCGCGCGCGCTGTATGCCGCCGCCGATTACCTCAACCCGCCGGAAGACCTCGACGTCGCGGAAATCGAAAACCTGCGCGTTCTGCTCGTCGATGACAGCATGTCCTCGCGCCGCCATTTACATCGGCTGTTGACCGAACTGGGCATCGAACGGATCACCGAAGCGGTCAATGGCAAGGAGGCGGTGGCCCTGCTCGAACAGGCCATGGTCGACCTCGTCATCACCGACTACAACATGCCGGAAATGGATGGCCGCGAACTGACCGAATACATCCGCACGCAAAGCTGGCAGGCCGAGGTGCCGGTGCTCATGGTAACCAGCGAACAGAACATGGGCCGCCTGGCCGCCGTCGAGCGGGCCGGCGTTTCGGCCATCTGCGACAAGCCCTTCGAAGCCGGCAGCATTCGCCGGCTGATCAGCGAGGCGCTGACCCGTTAGCCACGCTGGTGCCCGAAAGGCGCCAAGTTTTCCGCTTGGTTTTTGCGGTGAAACGTCAAAAATTTCACGGTTTCTGATTGCCAAAAATGAGGCGATGATCCATTCGGACTATGCCGTTTGCGATCTTTGTCACAAGCGTGCAATGTGTGCGCGCCAATCTTCGGGGCATTCCCCGGTCGCCGGTTTCGGCTCAAGTTGCGTTCGACTGCGGGGATCCATTTCCCCTATTCCGAATCAACAGGAGCAATTGTGAAGAAATCTCTGCGCTATATCGCCGCGGCCGTCTTGGCCGCCACCTCGTTTGCCGCGTCCGCCGCGGTTTCCATCACCGAAGTCGCTCCGTGGAGCAGCGGCAATTCGCCGGTCGCCGCCGACTGGTTCGAGCTGACCAATACCGGCAGCAGCGCGGTCGACATCACCGGCTGGAAGTTCGATGACAGCTCGGCGTCGTTTGCCGCTGGCGCGACCCTTAACGGCATTTCCAGCATTGCCGCTGGCCAGTCGGTGATTTTTCTCGAAGGTAACTCAGCCAAAGTCGAACTCTTCAAGACCAACTGGTTTGGTGCCAACGTCCCGTCCAGCCTGGTTGTCGGCTATTACAGCGGCTCGGGCATCGGCCTGAGCACGACCAGCGATGCGGTCAACATCTTTAACGCCAGCGGCGCCCTGCAGGCCAGCGTGACTTTCGGCGCATCGGATTCGAGCTTGCCCTACCAGACCTTCGACAATGCCGCCGGCCTCAATAACACGAGCATTTCCCAGCTTAGCGTCGTCGACATCAGCGGCGCTTTCGTGGCGGCCAACAGCGTGAACGAGATCGGTTCGCCGGGCAGCATCGCCGCCGTTCCCGAACCCGAAACCTACGCCATGCTGCTCGCCGGTCTTGGCTTTATCGGCGCTCTGGCGCGCAAGCGTCAGCGCTGATCCGGGAAGGCATTGACCATGAACTTCAAACATCTGATTCTCGCCCTGGCCGCCGCCGGCAGCTTTTCCGCGCAGGCTGCCGACTCCCTCAACCTGGCCAATTACGCGGTAAACGGCATCTATTCGCTGGATGCCTTGAACGGCACGAGCGGCGGCATTTCCGGCCTGGAAGCCTCGGCCGTCACCTACGCCCAGGATCGTGGCTCGCTGTTCTTCGTCGGCGACGAAGGTACCGGCGTCATCGAAATCTCCAAGACCGGCCAGACGCTTGGCTACATGAACTTCGACTGGACCAATACCGGCAGCACCAAGCACGATACGGAAGGCCTGACCTATCTCGGTGGCGGCGTTCTGGTCGTCGGCGAAGAGCGCCTGTACGACGCCTATCGCTTCAATTACACGGCCGGCGGTACTGCCAGCCTGGCCAACAGCAGCGTGTCGATCAGCAATGCCACCGTCGGCAATAACGGCATGGAAGGCATCAGCTACGACGCCCGCAACGGCGGCAGCTTTGTCACCGTCAAGCAGTTTGACCCGGAAGATGTCCTCGGCGGCACCCTGAGTTTTGCCGCGGGCGGCGGCGTGGCCAATATGGCGCAACTGTTCAACCCCGCCTCCATCGGCCTGGCGACGCTGTCTGATGTCCAGACACTCTCCGGTGTCAATTCGCTGGTCGGTACCACGGCTGCCGACAACCTGCTGCTGCTCAGCCTGGGTTCGAACACCCTGCTTGAGGTAACCCGCAGCGGCGTCATCAAGAGCAGCCTCGACCTGGCCGGCATCGTCCCGCACAACGCGATCGAAGGCGTGACCATCGACGACAAGGGCATCATCTACCTGGTCGCCGAGCAGGAGCAGGATGGCAGCGTGCTCGACAGCCTGGCCCGTTCGCGGCTCATCGTGCTGGCCGCCCCGGTTCCCGAGCCGGAAACCTATGCCATGTTGCTGGCCGGTCTCGGTCTGCTCGGTGCGGTGGCCCGGCGCCGGAAGCTGGCGGCCTGATCCGCGGACTTTTGAGCGCGACGGACGGGGGCTGCGGCCCCCGTTTTCGTTGACTCAGCCGGCCGTGCGGATTTTTGTCGCCAGCCGGCGGATGGCAATCCGGCGCGCGACGATGACCAGCGCCAGGGTTACGAGTAGCGGGTCGAACAGGGCATCCCACAGATTGGCGAAAACGCCGCTGGCGTAGCCGGCGAGGTCAAGCGCGAGGATCGCCAGCCAGCTGTCGAGCCGCTTCCACCACAAGGCCAGGCCAATCGGCAGCAAGGCGAGGAGCAGCACGAGCGGCTGATAGCCGAGGGCATAGGGATCGAAGGTGCCGAAGCCGAGCGCGGCCGCATAGAAAGGCACGGCAAAAACCAGCAGGCCGAGTGCCGGCCGGTAGCTCAGCGGCGATGGCGTCTTGTCGGCGAGCTGGAGAACGGCCAGCGCCAGCAGGGTCAGCGAAGGTGTTCCGAAATAAGCGTGCATGCCTGGGGCGATGCCGACAAGCAGGGCCAGTGTGCTGGCGGCCAGGGCGACGCGCGGACGCAGTTCGCCGAGCGGAACGAGGGCGGCGAGCGCCCCGAAAATCACGGCGTGGGCGAGTAGACCGTAGGCGGCCAGCAGGTTCATGGCTGTCCTCCGTCGAGCCAGGCTTCGCTGAAGACGGCGTGCTTGATGCCCTGCCGGCGCCAGTCGTAGGCCAGGTGGATGCGCCCGTCGCGGCCGAGCAGCAGCGATGGATTGCCGTAATCGGCGCCGCCGTCGGGGGCGGTTTCGACCGTGCGCACTTCCCGCCAGGTCTGGCCCTGATCGGCCGACAGCCAGAGCAGCAAGGCCTGCCGCCCGCTGGCCGGGTTGCCGGCCAGCAGCAGCCGGCCGCTCTTCAGGCGGAGCAGGGCGACGGAGGCATTCGGGTTGGCCACGGCGAGGGCTACGCCGGCCTGCCAGTGGCGGCCGCCATCGTCGGTGGTCGCTACCCGGACTGAACCCGGCGCCGGGCCGGCATCGCGCAGCACGGCCATGGCCCGCTGTTCGTCGAAGACCGCGACGGCCGGTTGCAGCGTGGCGGTGGTGGCGGGCAGGCGAACCTTGTCGATAATTTGCCCGGTGGCCGACAGGCGCAGCCATGCGCCGTACCGGCCGATGAAATCGTGGCTGATCGCCAGCCCCAGTCCGCCATCGGCCAGCGACACGGGGGCGGTCCGCACGGCGCTGCCGAAATTGGCGAACGGCGAGCTTGCCAGGCGGGCCGGCTTGGTCCAGCTCTTGCCGCCATCGGTGGACAGGCTGTGGTTGATCGCGCTGCCCAGCGTGCTGCTGGCGTACCACAGATGCAGCCAGCTGCCTTCGGCGTGAAGCACCGGGCTGCCGAGCCGGTCGATTCGGGCGAAGGTGCCGCCGGCCGTGCTTTCGGGGCTGGCGATCTGCCCCGGCGGGCGCCAGCCATCGCGCTCCCGGACGCTGAAATGGACGGTCATCCCGTCCTCTGGGCCGGCCAGCCAGGCGGCGGCAATGCGGCCATCGGGCAGTTCGGTCAGGTTGGGCGCGGTGGCGGCAAGGCTGGCGTCGCGCCAGAGCATTTCATTGACGAACAGCGGCGGCAGCGTTGATGGCGTTGCCGCCGGCGGCGCTGCAAAACCGGGGGCGGCCGGCGTCGGAGCGCGCCAGAAAGCCCCGGCCAGCGCCACGGCGAACAGTACGAGCAGGAGAGGGCGGGCGGGAAACGGCATGGGGCGGAAGTTTAACCGGCTTGCCGTGGACGGGGTGATTTTGCTCGGCTAATGCTCGGACGAACGACGAAGCTGGCCGCCGGGCCTCGAATTCGGTAATAATCCTTGGCACCAAGGAGGGATAAAAATGCGAATAAAGCATTTCGTGCTGGGCGCGTCGGCGGTGGTCGCGACCTTGTTTTTCGGTGGGGCGTATTGGTCGCTCGACCGGATTTTCGACAACATCGTGCGGGCCAATGCGGCGCGTGCCTCCGAGGCGACGACGCAGATTACCTTTGCCTCGATGTACCAGCTGATGAGCCAGGGTTGGCGACGCAGCCAGGCGGATGCGTTTCTCCACGCCATAGCCGAAGCCGGCAAGGATAACGGGCTGACCGTACAGATCTACCGCGGCCAGGTGGTGATCGATCTTTACGACGAAATTGCCCAGCCGCCGCTCGATGCCGATCTCAAATACGTTTTTGCCAGCGGCAAGCCAGTGCGCCGCGACACGGTCGATTACGCCCGCCACATCTACCCGCTGGTGGCCGAGGCCAAGTGCCAGCGCTGTCACCGCAATGCCAGCGTCGGCGATGTGCTCGGCGCCGTCGAGGTGCGCCAGGACTACGCCACGCTGCTGGCCGATGCGCGGCGCGATCTGTACCTGGCGTTTGCCCTGCTCGTACCGCTCGCCGCCCTGCTGGCCGGTGGGGCTGTATGGTGGGTCGGGCGGCGGATCGAAGGGTCGCTCGAAGGCCTCCAGGCGGATTTCGACCAGGTCAATGCGGTTGGCGATTTGCGCCATATTTCCATCGCCCAGCGCGACCTTGGCTTCGTTGAACTGAACGGGGTGTTTGCGGCGCTCGACCGCCTGCTGGCCAAATTGCGGACCATCGCCGTCGACAAGGAAATCCTGACCTTCGAGATCGGCCTGCTCGAAAAGTTTGTCATTACCTCCGACGTCGTGCGCGACTGGCGCGATTACGTCGGCCGTCTGCTCGTCGATATCAACGGCATCCTGCCGGCGCACACGCTGTTCTCCATTTTCAAGATCGACGACGAACTGTTCGACCTCGAGGTTTTCTGGCGCGGGCCGGTGACCGAACGCACGCGCACCATGATGGAATTGCATATTCGCCAGGAACTGGCCGGTCTGCCGACCTTCGGCGACATCGGCGCCTGCAACATCCATCATCATGTCTCGAGCCAGCTCGGCGAACCGATCGATTTGTCGGAAGAGGATGTGGCGCTGCGCGTCAAATCCTTTTTTGTCGACAAGCCGAAGATCGGTGGCATTGTCGGCATCGGCGTGCATGCCGGCGTGCTCGACGACGAGACGCGTTACCTGGTCATGGAGAGTGTCCTGTCGACCCTGCTCAACGTTGTCGGCTCGGTCAAGGCGATCTACAAATACACCCGCGATCTCGAGTATTACGCCACCCGCGATCCGCTGACCGATCTGTTCAACCAGCGCGTTTTCTGGGAACTGAGTTTCTATGAAGTCGGCCGCGCCCAGCGTCACGGCTACAGCTTCGGCCTGCTCCTCATCGACCTCGACAATTTCAAGCTGATCAACGACAACTATGGTCATGTCGTCGGCGACACCTATCTCCAGCGCTTTGCCCGCCAGGTGCAGAACGCCTTGCGCGATGGCGACATTCTGGCCCGCTACGGCGGCGACGAGTTCGTCGTGCTCTTGCCGGAGGCCGATCTCGATTCGGTGGTCATGGTTGCCGAGCGCATCCGCATGGCTGTTGAAGCGATGGAGGTGGTGACGCCGCAAGAGGCGGTCATTCGCGGCACGGCCTCGATCGGGCTGGCCGTATTCCCCGATCACGCCGACAACGCCAAGGACCTGCTGCTCTTTGCCGACAACATGATGTACAGGGCCAAGGGGGCGGGCAAGGGGCAGGTTGCCGTGCCGACTCAGGATGACATCGTCTCGGTGTTTCGCGACATCACCCAGAAGAGCGTCATGGTTCTCGAAGCCATCGAGGCGAAGCGCGTCGTGCCGTTCTTCCAGCCCATTCTCGGTATTGCCGAACGGAAAATCGTCGCCTACGAAGTCCTGTCGCGGATCGAACTCGACGGCGAGATCATCCGGGCCGACGAGTTCGTCGAAATTGCCGAGAAGATCGGGGTCATCCACCGCCTCGACATGCTCGTCATCGAACAGGCCCTGGATATCCTTTCCGCCCAGGGCCACACCGGGGAAGTCTTCATCAATCTCTCGCCGCGGGCGCTGGTCTTCAATGAATTTGCCCGTGACCTGCGGCGGATCGTCGCGAAGAGCGGCATCGCCCCGCACAACATCGTTTTCGAGATCACCGAGCGCGACACCGTCAAGAACCTGTCGCTGCTCGAACGCTTCCTCAACGACCTCAAGGCCGATGGCTTCAAGCTGGCGATCGACGATTTCGGCTCCGGCTTCTCGTCCTTCCACTACCTGCGCCGCTTCCCGATCGATTACCTCAAGATCGAGGGCGATTTCATCGCCAACATGCTCAACAGCGAGAAGGACCGCACCTTCGTCGTCAGTATCCGTTCGCTGGCGCGCGACATGGGCATTACCGTGGTGGCCGAGTATGTCGAGTCGGCCGAAGTGCTGGCCGAACTCGTCGGGCTTGAAGTCCAGCGCGCCCAGGGCTACCACATCGGCCGGCCGGCCCGTAACCTGCTGCCGGTCGATTGGCAGCCGGCCGAGTGATCAGCAGCCCTTGTATTCCGGCTTGCGTTTCTGCATGAAAGCGTCGATGCCCTCACCGGCATCTTCGCTCATCATGTTGCAGGCCATGACCTCGCCAGCGTAGTCGTAGGCCTCGCTCAGGCCCATTTCGAGCTGCTTGTAGAACATCCCCTTGCCCATGCGGATGGCGACGGCGCTCTTGCCGAGGATGTTGCCGGCCAGGCGTTCGATTTCGGCATCCAGCGCATCGAGCGGCACGACGCGATTGACCAGGCCCTTGGCCTTGGCCTCCATGGCGTCGATGAACTCGCCCGTGAGCAGCATTTCGAGTGCCGCCTTGCGGCCCAGGTTGCGCGCCAGGCCGACGGCCGGTGTCGAGCAGAACAGCCCGACGTTGATGCCCGACACGGCGAACTTGGCAACATCGGCCGCCACCGCCAGATCGCACATCGACACCAACTGGCAGCCGGCGGCGGTGGCGATGCCATGCACGCGGGCGATCACCGGCTGCGGCATCCGCGTGATGCTCAGCATGAGCTCGCCGCACTGCTTGAACAGCGCCTGCATGAACTCCTTGCTGTGATTGCCGCGCATTTCCTTGAGGTCGTGCCCGGCACAGAAGGCTTTGCCGGCCCCGGCGATGACGACGACGCGCACGCCGTTCGAGCCGGCGATGGCATCCAGCTCGGCCTGCAGGGCGCTCAGCATGTCCTTCGACAACGAATTGAACTGGCCGGGACGGTTGAGGGTCAGCGTCGTCAGGCCATCGGCGCGGTCGGTACGCAGGACGAGGGGTTCGGTGGTGGTCATCAGTGTCTCCATCGTTTATTGGGTTTATTAACGCTTGCTGATTCTACCCCCGGAGGCGAGGCCGCTTCCATGGTGGGCCGCCGGCCGCGTGGTGTTTCTGGAAGCCTTGAGCCGCGGCCGGCTGGTGGCCGAGGCGCGCCAGGAGATGCGCTGATTTCCGCAGAAAAGTGGCCATTGCTACGGTCAACCGGAAAAAACGGCTAAAAATGAAATTGGCAGCGAGTAAGGGGCGCTGCGCGGCGCTTTGTCGCGTAGCGTCCAGCGGAGGCCGTAGCGGCTTTGACGCAATGTTAGGTGGCTTCAATGGCCGCATAGACGAATAGCGAAACAAAGGCGCCAACGGCAAACCAAAACAACCAATTTGGTATTGAAAGACTGTGCCTCGCCCGAATGGGCTGAGAAAGTGTGTAAATGAAAAATGGCTTCTTGGGCGATGAAGAGAAAAAGATGAGCCAAGTAAGCCACAAAGCAAGCAACGTGATGATGCTACCAATGCCCATAAACACTATTGTGTAGGAGTAGAAGGAAAAGGCGGTGTCACCAGACGGTGTGGCAATGAAGCTGGGTTTTCCCCTTGGCGTAATGAGCATGGCTCCTGCAACCCAGCCAAAGTAACCGTGAGCGAACAAAGCCAAGCCTAGCGCATACGAGAGAAGCAGGAATGCGATTGACCTAAATGTGGGGCGGGATGGCTTCGGCTCGAGCGGGATGTTGGTTTTGGGGAGCTTGCTTGGGAAGGGATAGCACATAGTAGAGAAAACCGAGACTTTGAGCAGCGACCGCTACTGTGCCTTATAGGGTACGAATTGTGTTGAGGTTATTGCAATTGGCATTTCTGGCTCGCGCCGAAGCGGGGGGCGATTTCAATTTTGCCCATTTTTTCCGGTTGACCGTAGCAATGCCCTTCGGCTCACTTAAACGGAAACACCCCGCCCCGCCGCGGTAAAATGCCGCCCATGAATTCCCCTCGCTACGTCCACCTCCGTCTCCATTCCGAATACTCCGTTACCGATGGCATCGTGCGCATCGGCGATGCCGTCAAGCGCGCGGCGGGGGACGGTATGCCGGCCATGGCGTTGACTGATCTCGGCAACCTGTTCGGGCTGGTCAAGTTCTACACCGGGGCGCGCGGCAAGGGAGTCAAGCCGATTGCCGGGGCGGATGTCTGGATCGCCAACCCGGAATCGCCGGATGATGCCTATCGGCTGTTGCTGCTCGCCCGCAACAACGCCGGTTACAAGCAGTTGTGTCAGTTACTGACCAAGGCTTATCTGGTCGAAGGCCGGCGTGACCGGGCCGAACTCAATCGCGAGTGGTTTGGCGAAGTTGGCAGTGACGGGCTGATCGCCTTGTCCGGGGCGCATCTCGGCGATGTCGGCGAAGCGCTGTTGAACGGCAATTTCGATCTGGCCGGCGAGCGGGCCAAGGCCTGGGAGGCGATCTTCCCCGGCGCGTTCTACCTGGAAGTGCAGCGCTACGGCCAGGCGCAGCAGGAGGCTATCGTCCAGCAGACGGCCGATCTGGCTGGCGAAACGGGCATTCCGCTGGTCGCCACCCATCCGATCCAGTTCATGAACCGCGACGATTTCCGCGCCCATGAAGCGCGCGTCTGCATCGCCGAAGGTTACGTGCTGGGCGATACGCGGCGGCCAAAGCTCTATACCGAGGAGCAGTATTTCAAGACGCAGGCGGAAATGATTGAGTTATTCGCCGACCTACCGGAGGCGCTGGAAAACTCGCTGGAAATCGCCAAGCGCTGCAACATCACGATGACGCTGGGCAAGAACTTCCTGCCCGATTTCCCGATTCCGCCGGGCATGACCATCGGCGAATATCTGGTCGATGAGGCGGAGAAAGGGCTGGAGGTTCGCCTCGCCGAGCTTTACCCGGACCCGGAAGTGCGCGCCCAGCGCCGGCCGGAGTACGACGAACGCCTCGTCTTTGAGTGCAAGACCATCCTCCAGATGGGCTTCCCGGGCTACTTCCTGATCGTGGCCGACTTCATCAACTGGGCCAAGAACAACGGCGTGCCGGTCGGCCCGGGCCGGGGTTCCGGCGCCGGTTCGCTGGTCGCCTACAGCCTGCGCATTACCGACCTCGATCCGCTGGCCTACGCCCTGCTGTTCGAGCGCTTCCTGAATCCGGAACGGGTGTCGATGCCCGACTTTGACATCGACTTCTGCCAGGACAACCGCTGGCGCGTCATCGAGTACGTGCGCCATCACTATGGCGAGGATGCGGTCAGTCAGATCGCCACCTTCGGCACCATGTCGTCGAAGGCTGTGATCCGTGACGTCGGCCGCGTGTTTGGCCTGCCGTATTCGATGTGCGACCGGATTTCCAAGCTGATTCCCATCGTCCAGAACAAGCCGGTGTCGCTGGCCGAGGCCCTGGAACAGGAGCCGCAGCTGCGCGAGATGATGGAGGGCGACGGCGATGGCGAAACCATCCGCGAACTGTTCGACCTGGCCAGCCGCCTGGAAGACTTGACGCGTAACGTCGGCATGCACGCCGGGGGCGTGCTCATCGCGCCGGGCAAGATCACCGATTTCTGCCCGATCTATCAGGCCACCGGCAGCGATGCATCGACGGTGTCGCAATTCGACAAGGATGACGTCGAGAAGGTCGGCCTCGTCAAGTTCGACTTCCTTGGCCTGCGAAATCTGACCATTATCGAGCTGGCCGTCGAGTACATCCGCCGGATGACCGGCGAGAAGCTCGATTTGATGACCCTCGGCTTCACCGATCCGGCCGCCTACCAGATCCTCAAGGACGCCAACACGACGGCGATCTTCCAGGTTGAATCGGAGGGCATGAAGAAGCTGCTCAAGAAGCTGGCGCCCGACCGTTTTGAAGACATCATCGCTGTGCTCGCGCTCTATCGTCCCGGCCCGCTCGGTTCCGGGATGGTCGATGACTTCATCCTGCGCAAGAAGGGCCAGCAGAAGATCGACTATTTCCACCCCGACCTGACCGCCTGCCTGTCGCCGACCTACGGCGTCATCGTGTATCAGGAACAGGTCATGCAGATTTCGCAGATCATCGGCGGCTACACGCTTGGTGGCGCCGACATGCTGCGCCGGGCGATGGGCAAGAAAAAGGCCGAGGAAATGGCCAAGCACCGGGCGACGATTGCCGAGGGCGCGGCCCAGAAAGGCTACGATCCGGCGCTGGCCGAGCAGTTGTTCGACCTGATGACCAAGTTCGCCGAGTACGGCTTCAACAAGTCGCACACCGCTGCCTACGCCGTCGTCACCTATCACACCGCCTGGCTCAAGGCGCACCACTGCGCGGCCTTCATGGCGGCGACGATGTCGTCGGACCTCGATAACACCGATTCGGTGAAGATCTTTTACGAAGACACCATCGCCAACAAGATCAAGGTGCTCGGGCCCGACGTCAATGTCTCGAATTACCGTTTCGAGCCGGTTGACCGTGGGACCATCCGTTACGGTCTGGGGGCGGTCAAGGGAACCGGCGAGCAGGCCGTTAACGTGATCCTCAAAGCCCGCGAAACGGGCGGTCCGTTCAAAGACCTGTTCGATTTCTGCCAACGCTGCGACAAGCGCATGGTCAATCGCCGGACCACCGAGGCGCTGATCAAGGCCGGCGCCTTTGACGCCATCGCCCCGGTCGAAGCGGGGGCCAAGCTGCCGAATCGCCACAAATTGCTGGCCACGGTCGGCATTGCCATGGACTTTGCCGAGCAGATGGAACGCAACGCCATGCAGACCAGCCTGTTCGACGTCGGCGACGTGGCCGACGAACATGCCCCGGAATACGTCAACGTTCGGCCGTGGGATGAAAAGACGCTGTTGATGGAAGAAAAGACGGCGCTCGGCTTCTTCTTCTCCGGCCATCCGTACAACACATGCAAGAAAGAACTGTCACGCTTCGTGCGCCGGCCGCTCAACCGGCTGGAACCCTCGAAGGAACTGACCACGCTGGCCGGCGTCGTGGTCGGCGTGCGCACCCAGATGACCCGGCGCGGCAAGATGCTGTTTGTGCAACTGGACGACGGCACCGGGATGATCGAGGTCACCGTCTTCAATGAACTGTTCGAAGCCGAACGCGCCAAGATCGTCACCGACGAAGTGCTGATCATCGAAGGCAAGGTCCGCTACGACGACTTCTCCGGCGGCAACAGCGTGACCGCCGACAAGCTCATGACGCTCGGCGAAGCCCGCGCCCGTTTTGCCCGGCATCTGTTGCTCAAGATGAACGGCAATTCCGATGCCCGCAAACTGAAATCGCTGCTGACGCCTTTCGCGCCCGGTTCGGCTACGGTGCGCGTGCGTTACCGCAATGCCGACGCCGAGTGCGAGCTGCAACTCGGCAACGCCCTGCGCGTCCGTCTCGACGACGCCTTGCTCGAGGCCCTGGCCGGCTGGCTGCAGCCGGAAAACGTCGAAATCGTCTATTCGTGACGACGCTGATCGACCGGGCCCTGCTCGACGACCTCACGGCTGAGGCCGGGCAGGCGCCTCGCCGGCGTAAAAATCGCAACTTTCATCCGGGCGATGCCTATCCGGCCCACCGCTTGCTCGTTGCCATGGAACCCGAATCCTATGTCGCGCCGCATCGACACCTCGACCCCGACAAGGACGAGACGCTGATCGTTGTTCGCGGCTGTCTTGGTGTTGTCATATTTCGGGCAGAAAATGCTGTTGACCGTAGCATCGTGCTGCAAGCCAGTGGCGAGGCGATTGGCATCGACATTCCGCATGGCGTTTTCCATACGGTTGTCGCGCTGGCGGCGGGCACTGTCTTCTTCGAAGCCAAGGCCGGCCCCTATGTGCCAATTGCCGCTGCCGAACGGGCTCCGTGGGCGCCGGCCGAGGGGACACCCGAAGCCGTCAACTACCAGGCAGAGCTGCGGGCGCTGTTCGCCTGAGTCGCCCCATCCCGGGCGCGCAGTTGCCCGGCGAACTGAATGTGTTGAAATATTTGATCGGTGACGTTGTCATTATTGTGAAATATTGCGGCGCAGCATGTTTTTGGCGAAGTTAAAAAATAGTCCATTGAATTAGATGTTTGTCGCCAAATCGCGACATGCTGCCGTGCAAAAATATAATTGACGTTGGAATTTATGCTGCTAGTATTGCATTCCGTTTGCATTATGTTTACAAACACCCATTCCCCCACTAGTTCTTTGCAGGAGTACTAATGTTCAATCAACTGAAACCGCTGGCCGCGCTAATCGCGACGGCCTTGATCTCCACCGGCGCACTGGCTGCAACGCAGACGCTGGATGCTGGCAATTACACGATCAGTTTTGACGACTCGCTGCTTGGTCTGTTCGGTACGCCGACGCTGACCGCTTCTGGCGATCTGGCCTTTTCCCCGAGCGGCACCCCGGGGTTTTCCGCCCAAACGGGTTCTGGCTTCGACTTTACCAATTCGACCGTTGCCCTGACCATTACTGCTGACGCCGGTTACCAGCTGACGGGTTTCAACCTGATCGAAAAGGGCGATTACTTCAAGATCGGCGCAGGTAACGAAGTGGCCGTTCTCGGACAGCTGCGCATTCAGGATCTGGTCAATGCCAACGTGAATCTGAGCAACAGTATTGCTTCGGCCGCGCCGCTCAATGTCACCAGCAGCTCGTTCGCCAATCTGGCGACGACGGACTGGACCGCGTCGGCTGGCATCGGTCAGCTCGCCACCAGCAAGGCTACCGTCAGCATCGAAAACATCCTTGGTGCCTATGTTCCCAACAGCGGCTACGCATTTATCGAGAAGAAGAGTGCTTTCCTTGATATCAGCGTGACGGCTGTTCCGGAGCCCGAATCCTTTGCCATGCTGCTCGCCGGACTGGGCATCGTTGGTGCCATGGCGCGTCGGCGCAGGATTGGCGCCTGACGTATCCTGCCTGACATGACCCGGCTGTGATGGCCGGTTAATGAAAAAGCCTCTTGCATGTCCATGCAAGAGGCTTTTTCGTATCAGGGCGACGGCGGACTGAACGGCGCCAGCCCCAGAACTATTTAACTAGATCGGTCTTGAAGCCGATGCGCACGGCACCCCAGTGGCGGCCACCGATCAGGATGGGCATCGAGAGATCGGCGAGAATTTCGCCGGTGTCGCGGACGTAGGTCTGGAACAGCGAGGGCTTCTGGTTCTTGGCCAGCTTGAGGCCAACCGGGTCATTGAAGATGCGCTTGTGCCGGCATTTGGCGAGGTCGACAACCGGGTCGCCGCTCGGCTGGTTGGAGAAGACGCCATTGTGGGCTGGCGCGTAGCCATTGGTATCGACCGCCAGCGAGTAGGTTAGACCGGGCACGTCGCGCAGCAGGTCGTCGTACATGCGGGTCAGTTCGGCGTCACATTGGCTGTCGTAGGCCGTGGTGTAGCGCTTGGGGTTGGAGCCGGGAATATCCTTGTAGGCCTGGTCGAAAACGTTGACGCCGCGGTCAGCCATCTTTTGCAACACGGCGACGACGTTGTCGCGGAACCCGGCGCACTTGTCGTGCAGGGTGTCGAACATGCTGTTGCCGGTACGGAAATCGGCCAGCGTGCATTGCAGGTCTTCGGTCGATTCGCGCAGGGTCTTGGCGCTGTCCAGGCACTGCTTCATGCGGCCGGAAATGTCGCGCGAGTGGTCCCGGATACCTTCGACCTCGCTGTGGATGGTCTGGTTGCTTTCGCGCAGGTTGTAGATCGCGGTCGAGATGGATGACAACTGTTCGGTCGTTTTCTTGAAATCACTGACCATGGTCGTCAGGTCGGTGGCCGACGTTTCGATGTAGCCGTTGGCGCGGGTCACTTCGCCGACGATGGTCTGGGTCTTGGCCGAGGTGTCGGAGACGAGGTTGATCATCGACTGGGTGTTCTGGCCGATGACCTGGGTTGCGGTTTTGACCTTTTCGGCCAGTTTTCGCACTTCGTCTGCGACCACGGCGAAGCCGCGACCGGCTTCACCGGCCCGGGCGGCTTCGATGGCGGCGTTGAGCGCCAGCAGGTTGGTCTGGTCGGAAATGTCGTTGATCAGCGAGACGATCTGATTGATCTTCATCGAATTGGTGTGCAGTTCGGCCACTGTCGACGAGAAGTGCTCGATGTGTTCGTTGGTCGAACGCATGGTCGAAGCCACTGTCTCCATTTGTTCCAGCGAGCGCTGGGCAAGATCGAGATTGTTCTGGGTCGAGGACTGGATGGCGTCGGAATTCCTCGCTACTTCGCTGACCGCCTGGTTCACGAGGTTGCTCGATTCGAAGACGTTGGCGGCCAGGGCTTCCTGTCGGCGCACGGCATCGTCGGTCTGTTGAACCAGGCTATTCATCCGGGCGGCATCGGCGGCAATGCTCACGCTGCGTTCGCGGGCGTGCGAGATGAGACCGCGCACCCGGCTGAAGAAGCGGTTGATGTTGCCGGAAATGCGACCGGTCGAGTCGTTTCCGGTATTGCCTACCGAATGCGAAAGGTCTGCGCTGCCGTCGGCAATTGCCGCGATGTCGCGGTCAATCTTGTCGAGGGCGCCGCTGTTGCCAAAAAATCCCATGGTGTGTCTCCTGAAACATTTTAAGAATTGACGGGATTGCGGAGCGATGGTGCCTGCCTGCCCGGCTTTACCGGGCGGCGACACTGTTTTATTCAGGCGCTGCGCTGACGCGCAGAGAGCCGGCCGAGAACGAAGCCCTTGATTTCATGAAACGGAATTGGTTTGCCGAGAACGGTGATGTCGGAGGGCAGGCCGCGTTCGAGAATCTCTTCACGGTCGATGGCGCTGACGACGATGATGTCCATGCGCGCCAGATCGGTATTGGCACGCAGGCGACGAATCATCTCGAAGCCGTCCATGCCCGGCATCATGAGGTCGGCGATGAGGATGTCGGGGACGCGCTGGCCGACTTGTAGCAGGCCGTCGAAGCCGTTGGCCACGATGCGTAGTTTGACCGGTAGGTTCCAGCTGTCGACCGTCATCTGGTAAAGCATTTGCAGCGTCAGATCATCTTCGGCAACGAGGATCTCGATCTGGCCGTTGTATTCCTGAGCGCTCGGCGTCAGGTTGCGCCGACGGGCGAGCAGGGCATCAACGGAGGCGACCGGAATGCGGCGGTGTCCGCCGGCAGTCTTCCAGGCTTCGAGGGCGCCGCTTTCAACCATGTTCTGAACGGTGCCCAAGGAAACACCCAGACGAAGGGCTGCTTGCCGGGTGCTGAGATATTCGGTGTCGGCCATGATTTAGTCTTCGCTGAAATTACAAATTCGCCAAATTTTATCCTGTAATTTCGCAAAACGACAATAAAAAAAACCCGAGTCGCCTTCGCGCCCGGGTTTTTGTCGCAGATGCCCAGCCGGTGGGCTAATACGCGAGTTACAGCTTCTTGGCGTTCTTGGCCAGATAGGCGGCGACACCCTCGGTCGACGCGGTCATGCCGGGCTTGCCCTTGTTCCAGCCGGCCGGGCAGACTTCGCCGTGCTCTTCGAAGAATTGCAGGGCATCGACCATGCGCAGCATTTCGTCGATGTTGCGGCCGAGCGGCAGCATGTTGACGACCTGGTGCATGACGACGCCGGTCTTGTCGATCAGGAAGGAGCCGCGCAGCGCAACGCCCGCCGCTTCGAGTTCGACGTCGTAGGCGCGGCAGATGTCGTGCTTGACGTCGGCAACCAGTGGGTAACCGACCTGGCCGATGCCACCGTCCTTGATGGCGGTGTTCTTCCAGGCCAGGTGGGTAAATTGGGAGTCGATGGAAACGCCGATGACTTCGACGCCGCGCTGCTTGAATTCTTCCAGGCGATGATCGAAGGCGATCAGTTCGGACGGGCAGACGAAGGTGAAATCGAGCGGGTAGAAGAACAGGACAACGGGCTTGCCCTTGAAGGAGGAGAGCTTCAGTTCCTTGATTTCATTGTTGCCATATACGGCAGTGGCGGTGAAATCCGGGGCTTGCTTGCCAACGAGAACGGCCATGGGGAACTCCTTGTATTGATTAGTTTGCGGGTTGGGGAGGAAGGGGCAATTTAACGAAGCCGGCATGCCGTGTCAAACGGGTATTCCGGCCCGGAGAGGTGTGGCGGAAGGCGGCCGGGCTTGTCATGAAAGGCCGGGGCGCTGGCATAATCCGCTTATGAAAATAATGATCGCCGAGGCGACTGGCGGAGGGGCCGGGAGATGCTGAAGGTGTTGGTTTTTCTGCCGGTCGTGGGAGCGCTCCTGCTCGCCGTGTTGCCGGTGCGTCGTGCCCTGCCGCTGTGGCAGGTGGCGATGGCCTTTGTGCTGGCCGCGCTGGGCTACTCGCTGTGGCTGGCCGGGCAGTTCGATGCGGCCGGGCCGGCGTTGCAGATGTTCGAAAGCCGGGCCTGGAATCGCCGGCTCGGCTCCTATTTTGCGCTCGGCGTCGACGGTATTTCGCTGGCCATGGTCCTGCTCACGGCGCTGCTCTCGATGATCGCCGTGCTCATGTCGCGGCGCATGGAGGCGGGGGCGCGGCTCTATTTCGTGCTGGTGCTGCTGCTCGAGTCGGCGATGTTTGGCGTCTTTACGGCGCGCGACTGGTCGCTGTTTTACGTGTTCTGGGAAGCGACGCTGCTCCCGCTGTTCTTTCTGATCGACCGGCTGGGCGGGCCGAACCGGCAGCGGGCGGCGCTCAATTTCTTTTTGTATACGCTGGGCGGTTCGGTGTTCATGCTCGTCGCGCTGCTCTTTCTATATGACGCGGCGCCCGGCCACAGTTTCGCCATGGCCGACATGGCCGAGGGCGGCCGTGGCCTGCCGCTCAATACCCAATTGCTGATCTTCGCCGGCTTCTTCATCGGCTTCGGCGTCAAGATGCCGGTCTTTCCGCTGCACGGCTGGCTACCGCTGGCCCACGTCGAGGCGCCCAGTCCGGTGTCCATCCTGCTCTCCGGCGTGCTGCTCAAGATGGGCGCCTACGGACTGATCCGCGCCGCCGAAACATTGCCCGCCGCGCTGCTGGCGACGCAGGACTGGCTGGTCGTCATCGCCTTCATCAGTTTGCTTTACGGTGGCATCCTGGCCTGGCGCCAGCAGGATTTGAAAGCGATGGTTGCCTACTCGTCGATTTCGCACATGGGCATCGTGCTGCTCGGCATCGCCACGCTCAATGTCACCGGCCTGACCGGCGCCGTCATGCAGATGGTGGCGCACGGCCTGACCGCCGGCTTGCTCTTCCTGATCGTTGGCTTGCTCTACCAGCGCACGCATAGCCGCGATCTGGCCGATTACGGTTCGCTGCTCGGCAAGGCGCCGCGCTTTGCCTTCTTCACGGCTTTCGGCCTGCTCGCCGCCATCGGTCTGCCGGGCAGCGCCGGCTTCATTGCCGAACTGCATGCGCTGGTCGGCGGCTATCAGCGCTGGGGCGGCTGGGTGCTCATCCTGTGCCTGGCCATGCTCATCGGCGCCGCCTACAGCCTGCGCGTCATCGGCCGGCTATGCCTGAAAGGCCCGCCGATGGACCTGCTGCGCATGACCCGGTCGGAAACCGCAGCGGCCGGGATTCTGGCCGCATGCATCGTCGTTCTCGGCGTCTGGCCGGCGCCTTTGCTCGACCTGATCGCCGGCAGTGTCGGCCAGGTCGCCCGTCTGTTCGGGACCTGAGATGAACGCCGAAGACGACCTGCCCATCGGCGAGCGCCTGGCCCACTGGGTCGAGCATCTGACGCACGTCTTGCCGGCACAGGCGCCGATCCGCGATTTCGTGCACCACAACACCCTGCATGGCTTCCAGCAACTGCCCTTCGCCGAGGCGCTGTCGGCGGCCTCGGCGCTGACCGGGGCGACGGCCTGGTGGCCGGAAGCGAAATTCCGCGAGTGTCTGGCCAGCGGCCGGATCTGCGCCGACGACCTCAATGCTGCCCTCGACGATTTCGGCGTCGCCGATTTGGACGCCCCCGTGATCCGCGCCCTGAGCCGGCGCGACGTCCTGCTGGCCAGCCTGCTGGCCGGCAACGACGCGCCCGATGCCAGCCGTCTGGACTGGCTGCGACGCGAAACGGCGCTGGCCGACGATTTCATTTTTGGCCATTTTTTCCGGTTGACCGTAGCAATGCCGGCCGCCGCCGATGCCCAGCCCTGGCAGGCGCTTGCCCAGGCGCGCTGGGCAGAACTCTGCGGCCGGGTCGGCAAAGCCTGGACCTGGCGCAGCCTGCTCGAACACCTGAGCGGCGAGGACGTGCTCGAGCGCGTGCGCAGCATCCTCCAGCGCCACCTCGCGGCGCATCTCGACCTCGGCGTCGCGGCCTGGCGCAACCCGGCGCAGAGGCTGGGCTTCTTCGCCGCCTGGCGGGCCAGCGCCGGTTTCGATCTGGCTTGGGAAATGGACGAGTTGCCCAATGTCCGCGACGAAATCCTCCACCTGCCGGACAGCCCGCTCGACGTCCTGCTCGAAGAACTGCCGCGCCTGGTCGCCGACGAAAGCCTGTGGCCCGGCTACCTGCAGCGCCTGAGCCTCGAATTGCCCGGCTGGTCCGGCATGTTCCTGTGGCGCGAGCGCCATCCCGGGCGCGGCGACGGCACGCCGGTGGCCATGCTCGACTACCTCGCCGTGCGCGTCCTGCTCGAACGCCTGCTCAGCGACGACCTGCTGCGGCGGCTGACCGGCGGGCCGCTGCCTCTGGCTGATCTGCCCGAGCACTACGCCGCCCGTCCGGAAGAGTTTCTCGTCCGCGATGCACTGCACCAGGCCTGGCTGCCGGAAGAGCTGCAAGGCCGCGCCGCCGGCCTGGTCGATCAGGCCCGCCACGAGCACGTCGACGCCGAAGACTGGCGCCATCTGGCCGCCGCCATCGCCCCGGCCATGCTCGGCGCGCAGGCCGCCAACGCCGCCTGGCAACTGGCCTCCCTGAGCCGCCAACTCGGCCTGACGCCGGTCGACCTGGAAACCCTGAGCGGCGAAGAAGTCGCCGCCCTGCAAGCGTGCGCCGGTAGCCTGCGCGCCGAGCAGCGCAGCCAGATCTGGCTGCTCGCCTACGAACGCCATTACCGCCAACAGCTGTTTGCGGCGCTGACCGCCAACCATTCGCGCCAGGCCGCGCCAGCCACGCCATCGGCGCAGGTCGTCATGTGCATGGACGACCGCGAGGAGGGCACCCGTCGCCATCTCGAAGAAATCGCCCCGGACATTGTCACCTATGGCGCCGTCGGCTTCTTCGGCGTGCCGATTTACTGGCAAGGGGTGGACGATGCCGGCAAGACGGCGCTCTGCCCGGTGGTCGTGCGGCCGACCCAACTCGTCTGCGAACAGGGCGTCGCCGGTGCCGAGATCGAACAAGAACAGCGGGCCGCCCGCCGCGAACGGCGCCTGCACTGGCGCGAACGTTTCTATCAGGCGACGCGCCGGCGCGCCGTGGCCGGTCCGATTCTGACCGCACTCGGCAGCCTGCCGGCGCTCGCTGCGCTGACCGCGGCGACCCTGGCCCCCGGCTGGTTTGCCGAAACGGCCCGGCGCTGGCGCGAGCAATACGACGGCCGGCTGGCCACCCGCCTGGTCCTGACCGCCGAGCGGAAAATCGAGGCGACGCCCGAACAGCCGCAGCTGGGCCTGACCGACAGCGAACAGATCAAGTACGTCGAAGAGTTCCTGCGCATGATTGGCCTGACCGCCCATTTTGCCCCGCTCATTCTCATGCTCGGCCACGGCTCGGGCAGCAGCAACAATCCGCACCTCTCGGCCTACGATTGCGGCGCCTGCTCGGGCAAACACGGCGGGCCGAATGCGCGGATCTTCGCGGCGATGGCCAATCGCCCCGAGGTACGCGCCGGGCTGGCTCAGCGCGGCCTGCTGATTCCCGAAAGCACCTGGTTCGTCGCCGCCGAGCACAACACCTGCGACGACGGCGTCGAGTGGTACGACCTCGACACCGTGCCGGAACGCTTCCACGCGGCGCTCGACACGCTGCTGGCCCAGGTCGGCGAAGCCTGCCGGGCGCATGCGGCAGAGCGCTGTCGCCGCCTGGCCTCGGCGCCAGTCCGGCCAACGCCGTGGAAAGCCCGCCAGCACATGCTCGGCCGGGCCAGCGACATTTCCCAGGCCCGGCCGGAACTCGGCCACGCCAACAACGCCGCGGCTTTCATCGGCCGGCGTGAGATGAGTCGCGGCCTCTTCCTCGACCGCCGCGTCTTCCTCATTTCCTACGACCCGACGGGGGATGACGACGGCGCCATCGTCGAAGACATCCTGCTCGCCGCCGGCCCGGTCGGCGCCGGCATCGCCCTCGAATACTATTTCTCGACGGTGGACAACGAACGTTTCGGCTGCGGCTCGAAAATCACCCATAACATCACCGGCCTGTTCGGCGTCATGGAAGGCGCCGACTCCGACCTGCGGACCGGCCTGCCCTGGCAGATGGTCGAAATCCACGAGCCGATGCGCCTGCTCGTCGTCGTCGAACAGACCACGGAGCGCCTGACCGCCATTCTCAATCGCCAGCCGCCGTTGCAGGAACTGATCAACAACGAATGGATCGTTTTGGCCGCAAAATCGCCGTCGACCGCTGCAATTCAACTTTACTGCCCACGCCGCGGCTGGCTGCCGTGGACCGGTTCGTCCGTGCTGCCGCAGGTTGCCCATTCGGCCGACTGGTTTGCCGGTGAGTCGGAAGCGCTGGCACCGGCGATCATTCTCGGAGGCGTTCGATGATCCCGCTGCTTGCCAACCTGCCCGAATGGATCTGGCTAGTCCCCGTCCTGCCACTGGTCGCCGTCGTCATCAACGCCGCCCGCGTCCTGCTCGGCACGGCCACCGGCGATGCCGCCGAGCCGCTGACCGCCCGGCTGTCGTCGCTGGCCGCTTTCGGCGGGCTGGCGCTGATGCTCGCCATCGACGCCCTGGCCCTCATCGATGCGCCGCCCGGCCACCTTCGTCTCGCTCACTGGTTCGGCAACGGCAACTGGGAGGCGACCTTCTCCTTCATGCTCGACCCGCTGTCGCTCACACTGGGCACGCTGACGGCGCTGATCGGCTGGCTGGTCATCCGCTTTTCGGCCAACTATCTGCACCGCGAGGCCGGCTTCCACCGTTTCTTCATCGGCCTCAGTTTCTTCCTGGCCGGCATCCAGATCGTGCTGCTCGCCGGCAACGGGCTGCTCGCCTTCGTCGGCTGGGAAATGTGCGGCGTCTCATCCTTCCTGCTTATCGGCTACGCCTGGCACCGGCCGGTAGCGACGGGCAATGCGCTGTTCGCCTTCATCACCAACCGCGGCGGCGACGCCGGTTTCCTGCTTGCCCTCGGCCTGGCCGCGACATGGCTCGGCGGTTTCGAATGGACACTGCTCTCGAAAGCCTCCCAGATCAGCGTCGTCAATGACCGGCTGCTGGTCGTCGGCTTCGTCATCGCGGCGCTTGCCAAGTCGGCGCAACTGCCTTTCTCGGCGTGGATCACCAAGGCGCTCGAAGGACCGACGCCATCGTCAGCCATCTTCTACGGCGCGGTCATGGTCCATGCCGGCGTCTATCTCATGCTGCGTCTCGAGCCGCTGCTCGTCCAGGTCCCGGACGTCATGTTCGGCCTCGTCGTCGCCGGTGCGCTGACGGCCATCTACGCCTGGCTGTGTGGTCTGGTGCAGACCGACGTCAAGTCGGCGCTGATCTTCGCGACGTTGTTCCAGGTCTCGCTGATGTTCGTCGCCATCGGCCTCGGCTGGACGACGCTGGCCCTCGTTCATCTCTGCCTGCATGCCGGCTGGCGGGTCTGGCAGTTCCTCATCGCCCCGTCGTGGCTGGTCGTCACCCGCGAGCGGCCGCCACCGCCGCCGGCCTGGCTGCGCAACAACCAGTTGCTGTACACCGCCGCCCTGCAACGTTTCTGGCTCGACAAGCTGGCCGATACCTTGTTCGTCCAGCCGACGGCCTCCTTCTCGCGCGACGCGCACGCTTTCGAGGAGCATTTTATTGACCACGCCATCGGTCAGCCGGGGCAGGGCAAGGCGGTCCATGCCGACCGTCCGCTGGTCGTTGCCGACGGCCTGCCCGGGCGTCTGCTGGCCTGGGCCTCGGATGTCCTGCAACGCATCGAATACCGGCTGCTCCTGCGCGGCAAGGGCGGCACGGCCGAAAAGCTCATGCACCGGGCCGGCGCCTACCTGCGCACCCTGGAAAACCTGCTCGAACAGCCGCGCTACCTCATGATGGCCGTGATGGCGACTTTCGTGGTGATTCTATGACCAGCGGCCTGAGCGAAATTTTCTGGACCGAGCAGGCCAGCCTGCCGCTGCTCCTTGCCCTGCAACTGTTGCCGCTGCTCGGCGCGGCCGTGGTCTATGCGCTCAACGAGCGACGTACCGGCGTCACGCTCGGCAAGGTCTTCGCGCTCGGTGAACTGCTGCTCTGCATCGTCGCCGTCAGCCACATCAACCCGACCCTGCCCGCCCTGCAACTGGCTGAACGCTTCGCGCCGCTGGCCTACCACGTCGCGGTCGACGGCCTGAGCCTGCTCTTGTTGCTGCTCGTCGCGCTGCTCACTTTGCTCATGACGCTCTACGGCATGAGCCGCGGCATGATCTCGCCGGGCCGGCTGTTTGCCGTGCTGCTGCTGGCCGAGGCCGGGCTGGTCGGGATGCTGGTCACGGTCAACGTGGCGTGGTTCGCCGCCTTCTCGGCCCTCGAGTTGTGGTCTGTGGTTTATCTGTTGCGGCGCTGGGCCTCGTCGCGGGCCGAAATCCTCGCCTTGTCCCGCTTCGTCCAGTATCAGGCTTTCGGCTGGGTGCTCTTCGCGGCCGGTTGCCTGGTCCTCGGCTGGGGCCACGCCGAGGCTACGGGTGGCCGGTGGAGCTTCGACCTGTTCGACCTGGTCGGTGCCATTCCGGTCGGCAAGTTCCAGACGGCCGCCTTCTACCTGCTGTTCTACGGGCTGGCCGTGCGCACACCGCTCTTCCCGCTGCATGGCTGGCTGCCCAACATGGCGCAGCACGGCCTGATCGCCGTCGCCCCGGCGCTCATGGTCGGCGTCAAGGTCGGCATCTACGGCATGATGCGTTTCGTCCTGCCGCTCACGCCGGCGGCGGTCGAAACCTGGCAGCCCTACGTCGTCGGTTTCGCCATGGCCGGGGTCTTCTTCACGGCGGCGCTGGCCTTCCAGCAGAGCAACCTGCGTCGCCTGCTGGCTTTTGCCGTAGTCAGCCACACCAGCCTGCTCGTCATCGGCCTGTTCAGCCTGCACGAGTCGGGCATCCAGGGCGCCATGCTGCTCGCCGCCAACTTCGGGCTGGCGGTGACCGGTATGTGGTTCATCGTCGGCTTTGTTTTTAGGCGCACCGGGACGACCGAATTGCATGAGCTTTCCGGCCTGTTCGAGCGCATTCCCTTCCTCGCCATCGCTTTCCTGACTTTCGGTCTGGCCATCGTCGGCATGCCCGGCACGCCGGGTTTCGATGCCGCTCACCTGATTCTCGAAGCCTCCATCGACCAATTCGGTGCGCTGCCGACTGTGGCGACCGCTCTCGGCAACGTTGCGGCGGCCGGCTTCCTGCTCTGGGCTTTCCAGCGGGCTTTCTTGTCGCAGGCGAAAGCCGGCGGCCACGATGTCGACCGCACCTTGCCGATGGAATACGTCGTCTGCGGCATCGCGCTGGCCGCCATGCTGGCCATCGGCTTCTTCACCGAACCCTGGCTCTACCTGACAGAAACGGCCAGCCAGGCGGCCGCGGCGAGGTTCGTGCGATGAGTCTGCCGCTGCTCTCCCTGCTCCTTTTTCTGCCGCTCCTTGGCATCGCGTCGATCTGGCTGCTGCCAGTGCGGGCGACGCGCCATGTCGTGGCCTTCACCATGCTCGTCACGCTGGCGCTGGCCACCGCCGCACTGGTCGCCTACGACCCGGCCGGTGCGCGCTTCCAGTTGCTCGAACGGGTGACGTGGATCGCCAGCCTGAATATTCATTACCTCGTCGCGGTCGACGGCATTTCGGTGCTGTTTTTGCCGGCCACGGCGCTGCTTTTCCTCGGCTCGCTGGTTGCCAGCTGGAACGCGGTGCCCGACGCGCCGCGCCTGCATTACAGCCTGCTGCTGCTGTTCGAGATGGCGACGCTGGGTATTTTCTGCGCCCTCGATACGGCGCTGTTCTTCGTCTTCTGGGAACTGACGCTGGTCCCGCTCTATTTTTTGCTCGGCCGCTGGGGCGTCACCGGCGGCAGCGCCCACGCCGCGACGCGTTACTTCCTGATCATGCTGGCCGGCGGCATTCCGCTGCTCATCGCCTTCGTCATCCTCGCCACCAGCCAGCCGGTGCTGACCTTCGACCTGACTGTCCTGCTCGGCGCGCCGCTGCCGCGGGCTACGCAAACGGCCGTTTTCCTGCTCTGCCTGCTCGGTTTCGGCGTCAAGGTGCCGCTCGTCCCGCTCCACACCTGGCTGCCGCAGTTTGCGCTGGCCGCGCCCGGTTCGCTGACGGCCCTGATCGTCGGCCTCAAGCTCGGTGCCTTCGGCCTGATCCGCTTCGCCATCCCGCTCGCGCCGCAGGCGGCGCTCGACCTGCACTGGCTGCTCGCCGGGCTGGGCACCGTCGCCATTCTCTACGGCGCGGTCGGCATGCTGGCCCAGAGCAACCTGCGCCTCGGCCTGGCCTACGCCAGCATCTGCCACGTCGGGCTGGCCGTGCTCGGCCTGGCTTCCTACACCGCGCAGGCGGCGCAGGGCGCGGTGTCGCTGCTGCTCAGCTTTTCAGTGGCAACCGGCGGTGCGTTCGTGCTGTTGGAGTTTCTGCGTCAGCGTACCGGCTCAACCGACGTCAATGCGCTGGGCGGCGCGGCCAAAACCATGCCGCTGCTCGCCACCGGCTTCATGATCTGCGGCCTTGCCGGCGTCGGCATGCCGGGCACGAGCAGTTTTCCCGGCGAATTCATGCTCATCATCTCGGCTTTGGAGCATCACACCGGCGCCGGCATGGCCGCCCTGTTCGGCCTTGCCATCGCGGCCGGTGGTTTTCTGTCGCTCTATCGGAAAGCTTTTTTCGGCCCGGTCAGCCGGGCGGCGGTAGCCAACGCCAGTGACCTGCGGCCACGCGAATGGGCCGTGCTCGTCGCGCTCATCGTCATGATCGTCGGCATCGGCATCAACCCCGGGCCGTGGATAGAAATCGTCAGGCCGGCGGCCGAAGCCTGGGCGGCAGGGTTGGGGCGCTAAGCGTCAACCGGAAGATTTCAATTTTGGCCAAAATTTCCGGTTGACCGTAGCAATCTGAAAATCAGGCTTTCTTGACGAATTCCGACTTGAGTTGCATGGCGCCGATGCCGTCGATCTTGCAATCGATGTCGTGGTCGCCGTCGATCAGGCGGATGTTCTTGACCTTGGTGCCGACCTTGACGACCGACGAGGAGCCCTTGATCTTGAGGTCCTTGATGACGGTGACCGAGTCGCCGTCCTGCAGCACGTTGCCGTTGGCATCCTTCCACACGCGGGCCTGCTCGACGCTTTCGCCGGCATCCTTGCTCCACTCATGGGCGCATTCCGGGCAGACGTAGTTGGTGCCGTCTTCGTAGGTGTATTCCGATTTGCACTTCGGACAGTTCGGCAAGCCGCTCATGATGTTTCCTTTTCAGTAGTCTTCTTCAAAGCCGCCCATGAGGTTGGGCAGCAGGATGTAGGCGCGCTTGAGGGCTTCGGTCAGGTCGGTTACAACGTTGTCGTTGCCGAGCTGGTCGATGAAGCCCGAGCGGTAGAGCAGCGAGCCGGGCTGCGAGTTGAGGCCACAGACGAGCAGGGTGCAGCCGCGTTTCGATAGTTTGTCGCGCAGGTTTTCGAGGCCTTCCAGGCCGGTGGTGTCGAGCTGGATGAGGCGCGTCATGTCGAGGATGACGACTTCCGGGTGGCCTTCGCGCGGGTCGAGCAGCTCTTCGAGCTTGTTCACCGCGCCAAAGAACAGCGAGCCGAACAGTTGCCAGGCGGCGACCCGCATCGTGCCGTCCGGGTAGAGAAATTGCGGCTCCTGGGCTTCTTCGCTGAGCGCCAGGCGATCGATCCTGGTCAGCTCCGACATGCGGTAGATGAAGAACAGGCTGGCCAGCACCATGCCCAGTTCGACGGCGATGGTCAGGTCGAAAAGCACCGTCACCAAGAAGGTGGCAAGCAGGATGACCCGGTAGTTGTAGGAATAGCGGCGCAGTTCCAGGAACTCGTGCCATTCGCCCATGTTGATGGCGACGACCATGACGATGGCCGACAACGCGGCGAGCGGCACATAGGAAGCGAGCGGCGCAGCGATCAGCACGATGCCGAGCAGGACGGCGGCGTGGACCATGCCGGCGATCGGCGTCCGGCCGCCCGACTTGACGTTGGTCGAGGTCCGGGCGATGGCGCCGGTTGCGGCAAAGCCGCCGAACAAGGGGGCGGCGATGTTGGCCAGGCCCTGGGCGACCAGTTCCTGGTTGGGGTCGTGACGGTCGTCGATCTGGCTGTCGGCGACGCGCGCCGAGAGCAGCGACTCGATGGCGCCGAGCAGGGCGATGGTGATGGCCGGCGAAATGAGCTTGCCGAAATCGTGAATCGACAGGTCGGGCAGGCCGAAGCCGGGTAGTTCCTGCGGAATGCCGCCAAAGCGGCTGCCGATGGTTTCCACCGGCAGGTTGAACAGGTAGGAGACCAGTGTGCCGACGAGCAGCACGACGAGCGGCCCCGGCGCCCGGCGGAGCAGGGCAAAGCGCTGGGCCAGCCGGTTGTAGGAGAGCAGGAAGGCAAAGCAGGCGGAGGCCAGACCGAGGGTGGGCAGATCGACAGTGTGGGCGTGGGCGGCGAGGATTTTGATGCGCTCGAAAAATTCCGCCGGCAGGTTGTCGATGCGCAGCCCGAAGAAATCCTTGATCTGGGCGAGGAAGATGACGACGGCGATACCGTTGGTGAAGCCGATGACAACGGTGACCGGAATGAAGCGGATCAGTTGCCCCATGCGGGCGAGGCCCATGGCGAGCAGGAAAACGCCGGCCAGGATGGTGGCCCCCATGAGGTTGGCGAAGCCGTGGATGGCGACGATGCCGTACACAATGGGGATGAAGGCGCCGGTCGGGCCGCCGATCTGCACCCGCGAACCGCCCAGTGCCGAGGTGATCAGGCCGGCGACGATGGCCGTCCAGATGCCCGCCGTCGGCGAGCAGCCGGAGGCAATGGCGAAGGCCATGGCGAGCGGCAGAGCCAGTACGCCAACCGTGATCCCCGCCGCGACGTCCTTGCCGAATTGCGTGCGGTTATAGGTCGGCAGGCAATCCAGCAGCTTGGGGTGGAAGGCGATTTTCATGAGGCGCGCTCGGAAGGTAAGCGCAGCATTATATGAGCACTGTGTTAATCGTCAATGTTAATCGTATGTTAATATGATGTGATACGAAACAAACAAGAGTGAATCATGGAGAAACGCACTGCCCGTCTGACCATCCTGATCGATCCACAGAAAAAGAAAATCTTCGAGGAGATTTGTGCCGCCAAGGATCTGACCTCGTCGCAGGTTGTCCGGCGCCTGGTCCGCGAGTACATCATCGACAATGCCGGCGACCGCGAATTGCCCGCCTGGTTGAAACCAAGCGGCAAGACGCCCGACTGAGCCGGCGCTCAGTCCGGTAGCTTGCCGGCCTTGTCGGGGTGCTGTTCGCCGATGTAAGTATCGAACCTGGCCTTCATCTCCGGTGCCTGCTTGGCCAGTTCGCGCAGAATACGCGTCACCGCCCAGAGCATGACGGCGACGCCGCCGGCGGTGCAAGCCACGGCTTCCACGGTCGACGTCGGGAAGTCGGCCAGAATCGCGCCCTTGCCGGCAGCAAACCAGCTGGCGCCAATGCCGACGCAGGCCAGTCCGAACATGTCGACCAAGGCATAGAGAAATATCGGGCCGGTCAGCACCGGGCGGGGTGGGCGAGTGGATCGATTGAGCATGGGCTTGGCGGGTGGCTGCTGGCTTTATTGATATTTGTCAAAAGAGCTTGACAAAGCGAAAGTCGAGGCTTGACTTATGCACAGAGTTGGGGCGTTTCGGCACTCTGCGTTTCTTTTCGACTGATAGATTTGCCAGATTGGGGTGGTTGGTCGAATTTTGTTTAAAATCAGTAACTTGCGGTTGCGCTCAAGATTCAGGCAGGGTAAGGAAAATCCTTGTGGAACGGTCACTTAGCGACTTACCCCTTGATTCATTCACAGACTTATCCACAGTTTTTGTGGATAGTTCGAAAAGCCTAAACGGTGTAGCTAGATTGGCTGGCTAAGTTAAAGTGAAACCTTAGGTGTTGTCACAATTTTGCTGCGGCGCAGCAGGGAAAACCTTGCTGCGCCAAGCATTGCCGCCGGCATCGATTTATTTCACTCGCATCCCGGGTTGAGCGCCTGAATCGGGTGACAAAAGGAAAATCCCGGGGGTTTTGCCCTCAGTGTCCGACGCGGCCAGAACCATCCCCTCGGACAACCCGAATTTCATTTTTCGCGGCGCCAGATTGGCCACCATCACGGTCAGTCGTCCAATCAACAGGGCGGGGTCGTAAGCCGTCTTGATGCCGGCGAAAACATTGCGCGTTTCGTTGTTGCCGACATCGAGTGTCAGGCGCACCAGCTTGTCGGCACCCTCGACATGTTCGGCGTTGGCGATGCGGACGATACGCAAGTCGACCTTCATGAAATCGTCGATGTTGCAGAACGGTTCCCAGGGGCTTTCGGCCTTGACCTCGCTCTGCTGATGCTCGGCGTGGCGTTGCGCTGACTGTTGCTCTTGCGTCGGCGCCAGCGATTCCTTGTTGGCTTCGATCAGTTTTTCGATCAACTTCGGATCGACGCGTGTCATGAGGTGTTCGTAGACGTTGATGCCGTGGCCGGCGGCAAGCAGGCTTTGCGCATCGGTCCAGTTGAGCGGTGCAATGTTGAGGAATTTCTCGACCTTGCCGGCGACCACCGGCAGGATCGGCTTGAGCAGCACGGTAAGCAGGCGGAAGAGATTGAGCGCGTTGGTGCAGGCGGCGTGGAGTTCGACTTCCTTTCCTTCCTGCTTGGCCAGCTCCCAGGGCTTGACACTATCGACGTACTGATTGGCGGCATCGGTCAGCGCCATGATTTCGCGCATGGCCTTGCCGAATTCGCGGGCTTCGTAGAGTTCGGCAACGCGGCCGGCGGCTTCCTGGATGGACTTGATGGCCGGCAGATCGGCTGCGGCCGGCGCCAGTTGGCCGTTGAAACGCTTGGTGATGAAGCCGGCCGAGCGGCTGGCGATGTTGACGTACTTGCCGACCAGGTCGGAGTTCACGCGGGCACCGAAATCCTCGAGGTTGAGGTCGATGTCTTCCATGCTGGCCGAAAGCTTGGCGGCATAGTAATAGCGCAGCCATTCCGGGTTGAGGCCGGTATCAAGATAGCTCTGGGCGGTGATGAAGGTGCCGCGCGATTTCGACATTTTTGCGCCGTCGACCGTAAGAAAACCGTGCGCGAAGATCTTGGTTGGCGTCCGGTAGCCGGCGTGTTGCAGTTCGGCCGGCCAGAACAGCGCGTGGAAATAGAGGATGTCCTTGCCTATGAAGTGGTAGAGCTCGGTCGTTGAATCCGGCTTGAAGTACTCGTTGAAGTCGAGGCCGTTACGGCTGCACAGGTTCTTGAAGGAGCCCATGTAGCCAATCGGCGCATCAAGCCAGACGTAAAAATACTTGCCCGGCGCATCCGGAATCTCGAAGCCGAAGTACGGCGCATCGCGCGAAATGTCCCAATCGGTCAGCTTATTCTCGCCCGGGGCGCCCAGCCATTCCTGCATCTTGTTGGCGGCTTCGTTCTGTAACACACCGTTGTCGCGGCCAGTATATTGGCGCAGGAAAGATTCGCAGCGCGGGTCGGACAGCTTGAAAAAATAATGCTCCGAGCTGCGCAGTTCCGGCTTGGCGCCGGAGATGGCGGAATACGGTTCTTTGAGGTCAGTCGGTGCGTAGGCGGCGCCGCAGGACTCGCAGTTGTCACCATACTGGTCCTTGGCGCCGCACTTCGGGCATTCGCCCTTGATGAAGCGGTCGGGCAGGAAGAGTTGCTTGACCGGGTCGTAGTACTGTTCGATGGTCCGCGTCTCGATCAGGCCGGCGGCGCGCAACTTGAGGTAGATGTCGTTGGCGCAGTCGCGGGTTTCGTCGGAATTGGTGCTGTAGAAATTGTCGAAGCCGACACCGAAGCCGGCGAAGTCGCGCGAATGTTCGCCATGGACGCGGGCGATCAGGGCTTCCGGCGTGATGCCTTCCTTTTCGGCGCGGAGCATGATCGGCGTGCCGTGCGTGTCGTCGGCGCAGACGTACCAGCATTCGTTGCCGGCCATTTTCTGGAAACGCACCCAGATGTCGGTCTGGATATATTCGACCAGATGGCCAAGGTGAATGGCGCCGTTGGCGTAGGGCAGGGCGGAGGTGACGAGTATTTTGCGCGACATGGATGGGCAAGGCTGGAAAAAGTAAAGGCCGATTTTACCGCGAGGAAGCAGGGTGGCGATTCACAAATCCCGAGCCTTGGTGTCGCCGGCAATTGTTACGGAACGTAAACCACTGTGATCGGTTGGTAAAACGCTACCCGCCAGTCATTGCCGAAGCTGGGTGAAGGGAGCAGAATCGCGGCGAAACGGGAGGGGTTATGATTTTTGCGGTCGTCGAGGACAGTAGAAGCCAATCCGAGGTGCTCAAGGCGCTCTTGAAGAGCGAAGGGCATCAGGTGGAGGTCTTTGCTGACGGAAATTCCTGCATTGAGGCGCTCAAGACACGCGCTTTCGATTTCTTTGTCATCGACTGGGTTCTGCCTGACATTGGTGGCGACGAGGTGCTCCGTCATGTCCGCGAAAAGTGCGGCTGGGATGTCCCGGTCGTTTTCTGCACGGGCCGTACCGACGAAGAGGCGGCGTCCGACATTCTCCGCCTCGGCGCCGACGACTACATTCCCAAGCCGATCCGTTACATGGAATTCTTGGCGCGGGTTCATGCCCTGCTGCGCCGCCGCCAGCCGCGTGCGACCACCGTTCAGTTCGGCAATATCGAGATCGATCTGGACGGCCGGCGTATCAGGCTGGCTGGCGTCGATGTCGACCTGACCCAGCGTGAATTCGAATTGGCCGTCATCCTGCTGCACAACGTTGGCCGGGTGCTGTCGCGCGATGAATTGCTGACCAGCGTCTGGGCGCGCGATGCCGGGGTTGATACGCGTACCGTCGACACGCATGCCAGCCGTCTGCGCAAGAAGCTTGGCCTGTCCGGGGAGAGCGGGCTGATGCTGTCGTCCGTTTATGGCCAGGGTTATCGTCTGGATACTGTCCAGCAGGGCTGATTTCAGTCACCGGTTTCGGGTATACTGGACCAAATCACTCGGGTATTGCCCGTTGCTCACCCCAAAACCGGAGTTTCCATGAGTCCTACAGAACAGCAAGTCAAGGCTGCGCTATCTGCTGCGGTCGACGCCAATACCGGCAAGGATTTCGTCACCGGGAAGGCGGTCAAGAATGTGAAAATCGATGGCGACAACGTGTCGTTTGACATCGAGTTGGCCTACCCGGCAAAAAGCCAGCTGGATGCCATTCGCCAGCAGGTGATCGCTGCTGTGCGCGCCATGCCGGGCGTTGGCAACGTGTCCGCCAACGTGTTCAGCAAGATCGTCGCCCACTCCGTGCAACTCGGCGTCAAGCTGTTGCCGGGGGTCAAGAACATCATCGCCGTTGCTTCCGGCAAGGGCGGTGTCGGCAAGAGCACGACCGCGGTCAATCTGGCTCTCGCTTTGGCCCAGGAAGGCGCCCGGGTCGGTATCCTCGATGCCGACATCTATGGTCCGTCGCAGCCGCAAATGCTTGGCCTGGCCGGCCAGCAACCGGAATCTAAGGACGGCCAGAGCATGGAGCCGCTGGAGGCCTATGGTGTGCAGGCGATGTCGATCGGTTTCATGGTCGACGTCGAGACGCCGATGGTCTGGCGTGGTCCGATGGTCGCCCAGGCGCTTGACCAGATGCTCGGCCAGACCAACTGGAACGATATCGACTACCTGATCGTCGACATGCCGCCGGGCACTGGCGACATCCAGCTTTCGCTGGCCCAGAAGGTGCCCGTGACCGGTGCGGTGATCGTCACGACGCCGCAGGATATTGCCTTGATCGATGCCCGCAAGGGGCTGAAGATGTTCGAGAAGGTCAATATCCCGATCATCGGCATCGTCGAGAACATGAGCATTCACATCTGCTCGAAGTGCGGTCACGAAGAGCACATCTTCGGCGAAGGCGGCGGCGAGAAGATGTGTGCTGACTACAACGTCGAATTCCTCGGCAGCCTGCCGCTCGAACTGGCCATTCGCGAGATGGCCGATGGCGGCAAGCCGACCGTGGTTGGCGCCCCGGATTCGCGCACGGCGGAGATCTATCGCGCCATCGCCCGGCGGGTGGCGATCAAGATCGGTGAGAAGGCCAAGGACATGACCTCGAAATTCCCCAATATCGTCGTGCAAAACACTTAATTTTTTGCACATTGGGGTCAATAAAGGCGGGTAAAATCCCGCCTTTATTTTTGTCCACCGCAGCAGGGAAAAATGGCCATCAAATCAGACAAATGGATACGCCGCATGGCGGCAGAGCACGGCATGATCGAGCCGTTTTCGCCGGACCTCGTGCGCGAGGTGAATGGCCAGAAGATCGTTTCCTACGGGACCTCGAGCTACGGCTACGACATCCGCTGCGCCCGCGAATTCAAGGTGTTCACCAACATCAACTCGACCGTCGTCGATCCGAAGAACTTCGATCCCAAGTCTTTCGTCGAAATCGAGTCCGATGTCTGCATCATCCCGCCCAACTCGTTTGCGCTGGCCCGCACGATGGAATACTTCCGCATTCCGCGTTCGGTGCTGACCGTGTGTCTTGGCAAATCGACCTACGCCCGTTGCGGCATCATCGTGAACGTCACGCCGTTCGAGCCGGAGTGGGAGGGCCACGTGACGCTGGAGTTTTCCAATACCACGCCGCTGCCGGCCAAGATCTACGCGGGAGAGGGGTGTGCGCAGGTATTGTTCTTCGAGTCCGATGAGGTTTGCGAAACCTCGTACAAGGACCGCGGCGGCAAATACCAGGGGCAGGAAGGCGTCACCCTGCCCAAAATTTGACCTCAGACCGTAACGAAACCGTCTTATTCTGTGACCCGCTGCGGCGGGTCGCCGCATTTTAAGGACTCACCATGCGCTTCCACTTTCCCGTCATCATCATCGACGAAGATTTTCGTTCGGAGAATACTTCCGGCCTCGGCATCCGGGCGCTGGCCGCTGCCATCGAAAAGGAAGGTCTGGAGGTGCTGGGCGTTACCAGCTATGGCGACCTGACCTCGTTTGCCCAGCAGCAAAGCCGGGCCTCGGCCTTCATCCTGTCGATCGACGACGAAGAGCTGGCCATGGAGCCGGAGGAGACGCTGGCCGAGCTGCGTGCCTTCGTCAAGGAAATCCGCAACCGCAATGCCGAGATTCCCATCTTCCTGCATGGCGAAACACGCACCTCGCGCCACATTCCCAACGACGTGCTGCGCGAACTGCACGGCTTTATCCACATGTTCGAGGACACGCCGGAGTTCATCGCCCGCAACGTCAAGCGCGAAGCGCGCGCCTATCTCGATTCGCTGCCGCCGCCCTTCTTCCGGGCGCTGGTTCATTACGCCGCGGACGGTTCGTATTCCTGGCATTGCCCGGGGCATTCGGGTGGCGTTGCTTTCCTGAAGTCGCCGGTCGGTCAGATGTTCCACCAGTTCTTCGGCGAGAACATGCTGCGCGCCGACGTCTGCAATGCGGTCGAGGAACTCGGCCAGTTGCTCGACCACACCGGCCCGGTCGCCGCTTCCGAGCGCAATGCGGCGCGCATCTTCAATTCCGATCACCTGTATTTCGTGACCAACGGCACCTCGACGTCGAACAAGATCGTCTGGCACTCGACGGTGGCGCCGGGCGACATCGTCGTTGTCGACCGCAACTGCCACAAGTCCATTCTGCACGCCATCATGATGACCGGGGCGATCCCGGTTTTCCTGATGCCGACGCGCAACAATTTCGGCATCATCGGGCCGATTCCGAAGTCCGAATTTCTCTGGGAGAACATCCAGAAAAAGATTGCGGCCAACCCGTTCATTACTGACAAGACCGCCAAGCCGCGCGTTTTGACGATTACCCAGTCGACCTACGACGGCATCCTCTACAACGTCGAGGACATCAAGCAGGAGCTGGACGGCAAGATCGATACGCTGCACTTCGACGAAGCTTGGCTGCCGCACGCCGCTTTCCACGATTTCTATGGCGATTACCACGCCATCGGCGCCGACCGCCCGCGCTGCAAGGAGTCGATGATTTTCTCGACGCAATCGACGCACAAGCTGCTGGCCGGCTTGAGCCAGGCATCGCAGATCCTCGTCCAGGATGCCGAGAACCAGAAACTCGACCGCGACATCTTCAACGAAGCCTATCTGATGCACACCTCGACTTCGCCGCAGTACTCGATCATCGCTTCCTGCGATGTGGCTGCGGCGATGATGGAGGAGCCGGCCGGGACGGCGCTGGTCGAGGAGTCGATTGCCGAAGCCCTCGATTTCCGCCGCGCCATGCGCAAGGTCGAGCAAGAGTGGGGGGCCGGCTGGTGGTTCAAGGTCTGGGGACCGGACGACCTGTCCGAAGAAGGCATCGAGGAACGTGAAGCGTGGATGCTCAAGCCCGGCGAGCGCTGGCACGGCTTCAACAATCTGGCTGATGGTTTCAACATGCTCGACCCGATCAAGGCGACCATCATCACCCCGGGCCTCGACGTCGACGGCGACTTCGCTGACGAATTCGGCATTCCGGCTGCCATTGTCACAAAGTACCTGGCCGAGCATGGCGTCATCGTCGAGAAGTGCGGCCTGTACAGTTTCTTCATCATGTTCACCATCGGCATCACCAAGGGCCGCTGGAACACGCTGGTCACTGCGTTGCAGCAGTTCAAGGACGACTACGACAAGAACCATCCGCTGTGGAAGGTGCTGCCCGAGTTCGTGCAGAAAAACCCGCGCTACGAGCGCGTCGGCCTGCGCGACCTATGTACGCAGATCCACAGCGTTTACAAGCAGAACGACGTGGCCCGCCTGACCACCGAGATGTATTTGTCGGACATGGTGCCGGCCATGCGTCCGGCCGATGCCTTCGCCAAGATGGCCCACCGCGACATCGAGCGGGTGCCGGTCGACGAACTGGAAGGCCGGGTCACGGCCGTGCTGCTGACGCCTTATCCGCCGGGTATTCCGCTGCTCATTCCGGGCGAGCGTTTCAACCGGACGATCTGCAATTACCTGAAATTTGCCCGCGAATTCAACGCCCGCTTCCCCGGTTTCGAGACCGATGTGCATGGTCTGGTCAAGGGCGCCGACGGCCGTTATTACGTCGATTGCGTGCGCTGATACGCCTGTATCGTCCGGCGCGGCGGCCTGACCGCTGTGCCGTGACGATGAATTACGGCTTTCGGTAGGTTACGAAAGCGTAGCCGGAACCTTCGGTTTTTGACGTTTTTTTCCAGTTGACCGTAGCAATCTCGGGAAACCACGCATCGCCCTCGGGTTCGAGGTCGACTTCGGTGATTTCGAGGCGATCAGCCAGCGCCATCGCCTGGGCGTAGATCTGCTCGCCGCCGATGATGAAAACCGTGGCTGCGGTCGACGCCAATTTGAGGGCATTTTCCACGGAGTCGGCCAGTTCGGCGCCAGGGGCGGCGTAATCGGCCTGCCGGCTGATCACGATGTTGCGCCGGCCCGGTAGCGGGCGAAAGCGCGGCGGCAGCGATTCCCAGGTCTTGCGCCCCATGATCACCGTATGGCCGGCGGTCAGCGCCTTGAAGTGGGCCATGTCTTCGGGGATGTTCCAGATCAGCTGGTTGTCCTTGCCGATCACGCGATTCTTCGCGACGGCGGCGATGATGACGACTTCAGTCAAGGCGGGCTCCCCGGAAACGGCGCAAATGATTGATCAGCCCGCGCGTCGACGGGTCGAGGCCGTCGGTCGGCGCATCGTCGCGGATGCAGGGAGCGAGCTTGCCGGCCAGTTGCTTGCCGAGTTCGACGCCCCACTGGTCGAAGGAATTGAGATTCCACAACACGCCGAGGCAGAAAACCTTATGCTCGTAGAGCGCAACGAGCTGACCCAGCGTGAAAGGTGTCAGTTCGGGCAGAACCAGTGTTGATGACGGCTGGTTTCCCGGAAAGCGACGGAAGGCCAGCAGATGCTCGGGAATGCCCGCGGCGCGTGCTTCGTCGACGGTCTGCCCGAAAGCCAGCGCCGACGACTGGGCCAGGCAATTGGCGAGCAGGCCGCTGTGGTGGCCGGGTAGCGGAAAGTCCGATTTGCCCAGGGCGATGAAATCGCAGGCCACCAGTTCGCTGCCTTGGTGCAACAACTGGAAAAACGAGTGCTGGCCATTGGTCCCGGCGGCGCCCCAGAGAATCGGGTTGGTCGGGTAATCGACGGCCAGGCCGTCGCGGTTGGCGCGCTTGCCATTGCTTTCCATTTCGAGCTGCTGGAGGTGCGAGGGCAGCAGGGCGAGCGAGTGGCTGTAGGGGAAAACGCCGTGGCTGTGCGCGTTGAGGAAATTGGTGTTCCACAGCGCGATGAGGGCCAGCGTCAGCGGCAGGTTGGCATCGGGCGGCGCACTGAAGAAATGCTCGTCCATGGCCTGCGCCCCGGCCAGCAATTGCTCGAAATGGCGGAAACCGATGGCCAGCGCGATGGGCAGGCCGATGGCCGACCACAGCGAAAAACGGCCGCCCACCCAGTCCCAGAATTCGAAGACGTTTTCCGGGGCAATGCCGAACTCGGCGGTGGCGGCCAGATTGGTCGAGGTGGCGACGAAATGCCGGGCAATCGCCGCTTCGTCGCCCGCCGCGGCGAGAATCCAGTTGCGCGCAGTCTGCGCATTGGCCATCGTTTCCAGCGTCGTGAAGGTCTTGCTGGCGACGACGAACAGGGTGCTGCGCGGGTTGAGGCGAGTCAGCGTGCTGGCCAGATCGGCGCTGTCGAGGTTGGAGACGAAATGGACGTTGAGGTCGGGCTGCTCGAAGGCGGCCAGGGCATGAACGGCCATGCGCGGCCCGAGGTTGGAGCCGCCGATGCCGATATTGACGACATCGGTGATGCGCTCGCCCGAATAGCCGCGCCACTGGCCGCTGTGTATCTGCTCGCAGAAACCGGCAAGGCGGGCGAGAACGGCTTTGACCTCGGCCGGCGCGGCGTCGCCGGCACGCAGATCGACGTGGCGGACGGCACGGCCTTCGGTGTGATTGATCGGCTCGCCGGCGCGCATCCGCTCGATCCAGGTGCGCAAGCCGGCCTGTTCGGCCAGTTGCCGAAGCAAGCCCATGGTGTGCTGGTCGAGCCGCTGTTTCGAGTAATCGAGCAGGAGATTGTCGGCCTGCACCGAGAAACGGTAGAAGCGCGCCGCATCTTCGGCAAACAGGTCGCGCAGGTGACGGTGCTTGATGCTCCGGGCGTGTTCGGCCAGGGCAAGCCAGGCGGGACGAAGTGGCACCTGCATGCTCAGACGGCCACCTGGGCGGCAATGTGCGGATGCGGGTCGTAGCCGTCGAGACGGAAGTCTTCGAATTTGAAGGCAAAAATGTCGTTGACCGCAGGATTGATCCACATCGTCGGCAGCGGGCGCGTTTCGCGGGAAAGCTGCAACCTGGCCTGGTCGAAATGATTCGAATAAATGTGCGCGTCGCCGAAAGTATGCACAAACTCGCCCGGCTGGTAGCCGCAGACCTGGGCCAGCATGAGCGTCAGCAAGGCGTAGGAGGCGATGTTGAAGGGCACGCCGAGGAAGATGTCGGCGCTGCGCTGGTAGAGCTGGCAGGACAGCTTGCCGTTCGCCACGTAGAACTGGAACAGGCAGTGGCAGGGCGGCAGCGCCATGCTGTCCACGTCGCCCGGGTTCCAGGCGGAAACAATGTGGCGGCGTGAATCGGGGTTGTTTTTCAGGCTGCCCACCAGTTGCGTGATCTGGTCGATCAGGCGGCCGTCCGGGGTTTCCCAGCGACGCCACTGCTTGCCATAGACCGGCCCGAGATCGCCATTTTCGTCGGCCCATTCGTCCCAGATGCGAACGCCGTTTTCCTTGAGGTAGGCGATGTTGGTGTCGCCCTGCAGGAACCACAGCAATTCGTGAACGATGGATTTCAGGTGCAGCTTCTTGGTCGTCATCATCGGGAAGCCCTTGGCCAGATCGAAACGCATCTGCCAGCCAAAGACCGAGCGCGTGCCGGTTCCGGTGCGGTCGGATTTATCGTGCCCGTTGTCGAGAACGTGGTTCATCAGGTCAAGGTAGGCTTGCATCGAGTCGGCTGTCCGGCGATCAGTGAACGAACTATTTTACATGGCAGTCCGGTTCATCGCTCGGCTGCAAAACTGGAATTATCCATGACGAATATTTCAGGCCGGTGGAAATTCCTCACGGTAGAAGGCCGGCTCTCCGTCTACACTGTTAAAAAATAGTTGCGTAAGGAGAAGCAGTGCTCAACAAGGTAGCCGGTCTGGGCGGTTTGTTTGCCCAGAAATCAGACCATCCGCTGGCCAATGCGCGCGAGTTGCGTCGGGTGCTCGGCGAATTGCCCAAGGACAACGCCTTCAAGGCGCTCGACGAAATTTCCGGCTGGCTGGAGTCGCTGGAAAGCGTCGAAAATTTCCCGGTCAGCACGCTGTACGAGGTGCTCGAACAGTTTGAGGAAGCCGCGCAGCCGCATCTGAAGCGCCTGTCCCGCGAGTATTTTGGAGCGTCCCGCCTGTCGAAGTCCGAAGAAAATCGTCTGTGGTCGATCAACTACGATTTCTGGCGACGGATCGGCGCGGCCTACGAACGCTGCCTGCTCTCGGTCGGTGAGAAAAGCCGGCCCGGTGAACTGCCGAAAACCGTTTTGCCCAACCTGTCCGTTCGTCTCATCGTTGCCGTCGGGCGGGCCCTCAAATGGGAGCAGTTTCATTACGGCCCCTCGCAGGACCGTCGCTGGCAGAGCCTCGGTCAGGCCCTGCTGGCGGCCGAAGCAGCGGGCGTGGCGGGCAAGGCCGTAGCCCTGGCGGGGCGCAGCGGCATGACTTCGGCGCTCCAGGAGTACGAGAAAGTCATGATCTTCCAGGCCGCGTCGCTGGACAGTCTGCTGCCGGTCGGCATTGAGCTTGCCGAGCATGTGATCGCCCATTTTCTGCCCGGCTTCGTGTTTACCGCCGCGGCCCAGATCGACAGCGTTTACTGGGTCGATCTCAAACTGGCCCAGCCGCCGCTGCGCCTGGCGCGCATGCCGGGCCAAGCCGAGCCGACACAACGTTTCCTGAAACCCGGCACGGCCCATGCGGCGATGCAGGCGGTGCTCGAGACGTTGGAGCGCGGAGGCGACATGCCGCCCGAGATCAACCTCGGCGGCCAGTATCCGGTGAAGCTGCTGGTTACCGTGTTTCGTCATCTGACCAATTACCTGTCGCCGATCCCGCCGCAGCGCCTGCATGATCGCCATCGCGTCACGCACCGGATGGCGGTGCTCAACGGGCTGGTCAACGCCTTCGTCGTCTTTTCCGAGGAATTCGGCGGCAAGCCGGCCGGCTTGCCGACGGAAAGTTGGGTGGCCGAGAACGTCAGTCGCGGCGGCTTCGGGGCGCTGCTCGGCAACGCTCCGGGTGATTGGCTCAAGGTTGGCGCCCTGCTGGCCATGCAGCCCGAAGGCGGGGAGAACTGGCTGCTCGGCGTCATTCGCCGCTATCACCGCTTCTCGGAAAAGGATGGTCGCGTTGGCATTCAGGCGCTGGCAACCAAGGCTGCGGCCATTGAATTTCGCATCCGCAAGGCGTCGCGCTATGCCGCTGCCGCCGGAACGCCGGGACTCATGCTCCTCGACGGCAACGAACCTGACGAATTCAGGGTCATCGTGCCACCGCTGACCTTCGATCCGCGCGAAAGCCTGGAATATGAAAAGGGCGGCCAGCGTTTCCTGCTGACGCCGATTTCGCTGGTCGAATCGACCGACGATTACGAACTGGCCCGTTACCGCCGCAGTACGCTTGGCTGATTAAAGCTGTTTGGCCCGAATCGCCGATTTGGGCCGGAAAGCCTTGATCACCGCCTCATTCGTTTCGGCATAAGGGCCGCCGATCAGGTCGATGCAGTAAGGAACGGCGGCGAAGATGCCGACGTGGGCGACCGTGCCGTCGGCGTTGCGGACGCCTTCCAGGGTTTCCTTGATGGCTTTCGGCTGGCCGGGCAGGTTGATGATCAAAGCCTGCTTGCGGATCACGGCGACTTGCCGCGAGAGGATCGCCGTCGGCACGAAATTGAGGCTGATGCGGCGCATTTCCTCGCCGAAGCCGGGCATTTCCTTGTCGGCGACGGCCAGCGTGGCTTCCGGTGTGACGTCACGCAAGGCCGGGCCGGTGCCGCCGGTGGTCAGGACCAGATGGCAATTGCTACGGTCAACCAGAGAGATCAGCGTATTTTCAATGGTCTCGCGGTCGTCGGCGATCAGGCGGGTTTCGGCGCGCCATGGCGTGCTCAGGGCCGAGGACAGCCATTCCTGCAAGGCCGGGATGCCCTTGTCCTCATAAACGCCGGTCGACGCGCGGTCGCTGATCGAAACCAGGCCGACGATCAGTTCCTCACTCATCGCCGGCGTCCTCGTCGGCGGCCGGCGTGCCCTGTTTGTCCAGTTCCTGCAGGATCTGGAAAATGGCCCGGAAATTCTTCGGCGGCTTGTTGTTTTCCTGTTCTTTCAGCGCATTGCGCCGGAGCTGGCGCATGTGCTGGAGGTCGAGATCCGGCCAGATGGCGGCGATTTCGGCGAGAAAGCTTTCGTCCTCGAGCAGCCGTGTGCGGAAACGCTCGAGCCGATGCAGGCGGGCCGTTTCGGCCGACGATTCGCCGCGCAGCATGGCCAGGCCGGCGCGGATCGGCTCGTCGTCCACGCCGCGCATGAGTTTGCCGAGATAGGCCACCTGCCGGCGATGGGCGCCGTGGGCGGTGATCTTCTGGCATTCGCGCACCGCTTCGAAAATGTTTTCCGGCAGCTTGATCTTCTTCAACTGGCCGACCGAAAGCTCCACCAGTTCGGCACCGAGATCGCGCAGTTCGTGCATCGCCTCCTTCTTCTTGGTCTTGGAAGGGCGGCCGGTGTCTTCGGTGAAATCTTCTTCATGCATGGGGTGCGTCCGGTGCTGGCAATAACGGGCTGTTATGATAGCGACTTTCCCGCTCCGACGCCGCCTCCATGTCCGAAACCGCTGCATTTTCCTATTCCCACGCCACCCTGCAACAGCTCTCCGAGGACGTCCTCAAGCACGCCAAGGCCAAGGGTGCGACGGCCTGCGAGGTCGATGTCTCCGAAGGCTTCGGGCAGTCGGTGACGGTGCGTTGCGACGAGGTCGAGACCATCGAGTTCAATCGCGACAAGGGCATCGGCATCACCATTTACTCCGGTCAGCGCAAGGGTTACGCCAGCACCTCGGATTTCTCGGCCCAGGCCCTGCGCGAAACGGTCGAGGCGGCGCTCGACATCGCCCGCTTCACGGCCGAGGACGACTGCGCCGGGCTGGCCGATGCGGCGCTCATGGCCAAGGATGTGCCCGATCTCGATTTGTACCATCCCTGGGCGTTGACCGTGGAGGATGCCATCGAGACGGCGCGTCGCTGCGAACAGGCGGCCTTCGAGGCCAGTCCGCTGGTCAGCAACTCGGAAGGCGCTTCGATCTCGACGCAGCAGGCTCATTTCGTCTCGGCCAACAGCCTCGGTTTCATGGGCGGCTATCCGACTTCGCGCCATTACATTTCCTGCTCGGTCATCGCTGGCGAACAGGAGGCCATGCAGCGCGACGACTGGTACACCACGCATCGCGACGCGGCACACCTCGACGACGCGGCCAAGGTCGGCCGAACCGCCGCCGAACGCGCCATTGCCCGGCTCGGCGGGCGCAAGGTCAAGACCGGCGAATTCCCGATCATCCTCGAAGCGCCGCTTGCCGGCGGCCTGCTCGGCAGCCTGGTGCATGCCGCGAGCGGCGGCGCGCTGTATCGCAAATCCTCATTCCTGCTCGATCAGCTCGGCAAGAAAATCATGCCGGACTTCGTGCACATCGCCGAACGCCCGCATATCAAGTGCGGTCTGGGCAGCGCGTCCTTCGACAGCGACGGTGTCGCGACCAGGGATCGCGATGTCGTCGCCGACGGCATCCTGCAGGGCTATTTCCTGAGCACCTACACGGCGCGCAAGCTCGGCATGCAAACGACGGCCAATGCCGGTGGCAGCCACAATCTGATCATCCAGCCCGGCGATCTCGATCTGGCCGGCCTGATGGCCAGGATGGGCCGCGGCCTGCTCGTCACCGAACTGCTCGGCCACGGCATCAACTACGTGACCGGCGACTATTCGCGCGGCGCCGCCGGCTTCTGGATCGAGGACGGCAAGATCGCCTACCCGGTCGAGGAAATCACCATTGCCGGCAATCTCAAGGCCATGCTGGCCGGCATCGTCGCCGTCGGCAACGATGTGCAGATTCGCGGCAGCAAGATCACCGGCTCGATCCTGCTCGACCGCATGACCATCGCCGGCGAATAGGTTTACCCGAGCAGCAGGTCGCCGAGTCTGGCCGGCCGGCTGGCCGAAGCGGCCTCGGCCTGGGCGAGAAACAGCTCGGCCGCGGCTAGCGCGTCGGACAGCGCATGGTGCATCGGATAGCGGGGCAGATGGTGGCGGGCGCGCAGGGCGCCCAGGCGCAGGCTGCCGGGCGCCGACTGCGCAGCCTGGCGGCGGGCCAGGTCGAGCGTATCGATCACCGGCGGCAGGAAGCGGCCGCCGTAACAGGCCCGGCAGGCGGCATCGATGAAGCGCACTTCGGTCGGCGTGTAGTGGGCGATCAACACCCGTCCCTTCAGATCGGCCAGAAACTCATCGAGCACGCTGCGTAGCGGCGCGCCCTCCGCGGCCCGGTCGTCGGTGATGCGATGGATGGTGACGCTGGCTTCATTGAGGGCACGCCGCGCCTGGACGAGGCGGTGGCGCGCCGTTTCCAGGCGGATTTCGGGGCCATCGAGGCAAACCCAGCCAAAACTCAGGATGTCGTCGCGCCTCGGGTCGCCGCCCGTTGTTTCGAGATCGAGGGCCAGGTAGCGCGTCGACCGCCAGTCGCCATCTCTTTCCGGCAGCGGCGTCTCGAGGTAATCAACCAGAGGCCCGGCCGCGGCGGACCGGCGCAGGCTGGCCGCCTGCCAGCGGCGCTGGGCGGCGGGGCTGAAAAAGCGCTGGAGAAAAAGCGGCGGGGTCATCGGATCAGCGTGTGCGGAAAGGCCAGGCGCAGGGCACTTTGCTGGGTGGCGATGGCGGCGAAGATGTCGCGCAGGTTGTGCCGCTCGCCGGCGCTCAGTTGCGCCGGATTGGCGAAATTATCCGGGACCAGGCCTTGCTCGAGCTGTTCCTGCTGGTGCCGGGTGCGCAGGGCGAGCAGGCATTCGAAGGCCGAGGCCAGGGTTTCTCCGCCGTCGTGGCTGAGCAGTTGGCTGCCGGCAACGGCGCGCAGGCGGGCCAGCGTGTCGGTGTCCGGGCAGCCGGCGGCGAGGGCGTGGATGCGGGCGAGATCGACAATGGGCAGGATGCCGTGGCGCTTCAGGTCGAGCTGGCCGGCGTGCTCGCCTTCATTGATGACCACCAGTTGTCGGAAGAAGCCGAGCGGCGGCGCGGTCGAGCAGCCATTGCCGACCAGATGGGCAAACAGCGTTTCGTGATGCGGCGCCTGCTCGCGGATCTGCTCGCGCAGCGGCCGGCCCAGGCTGTCGTCGCCGTGGATGACGCGGAAATCGAAGAGGTTGGTCGCCAGCCGGGCCTTCTGGGGATCGGTTTGCATGATCCAGTCGGCGAAGGTGTCGCGCCAGCCGCCGGCGGTTTTTCGCCACTCGCCATGGCTGGCCATCATGGCGCCTGGGCAGAGCATGAAGCCGCAGGCGGCCAGGCCGGCGCAGACCTCGCTGGCCAGTTCGGCGAAGTAGCCGGCGTGGCGGGAAGGGTCGAAGCTGTCGGCGAGGATCAGGGCGTTGTCCTGGTCGGAGTGCAGGGTCAGTTCCTGGCGGCCCTGTGAGCCGTAGGCGATCCAGGCATAAGGAACGGGCGGCGGCCCGAGGCGCGCTTCAGCGAGGGCCAGCAGGCGGCTGGCCAGCGCATCGCCGATGCTGGAAACGACGCGGCCGAGGATGCTGGCGTTGTCGCCGCGCCGGGCCAGGTTGAGCCAGAGTTCGGGGAGTTCGCCGGCCAGTACGGCGAGTTGGCCGAGGTCGGCAGCGCGCCGGATGCGGTCGGCCAGGTGCACGCTGCTGACGCCCTGGGCGCGGAGCAGGTCGGTGCTGCTGATCAGCCCGAGCAGGCGGCCATGGTGGGTTACCGGCAGGTGGTGAATGCCGCGCCCGGTCATCGTCAGCAGGGCTTCGAAGCCGGGCGCATCGGGCGGCAGGGTGAGCGGGTCAGGGGTCATGATCGTCGCCAGCGGCGTGCTGTCGGGCAGCCCGGCGGCGAGGCAGCGGCTGCGCAGGTCGCGGTCGGTGACGATGCCGCAGAGTCGCTCGCCGTCCACAATGAGCAGGGCGGAAACCCGCTCGCGGGTCATCAGTTCGGCGGCAGCGCGGACGGTGGTCTCCGGCCTGGCACAAACGGGCGGCCTACCGACCAGGCTGGCCAGCGGCAGGCTGCCGGTGTCGCGTTCCGGCGCCTGGCGGGCGGCGAGGCGACTGTGGCGCAGCCGCTGGCCGAGGTCTTCGATGGCCCGGCGATGCAAGTCGGGATGCTCGGCCCACAACGCTTCGAGTTCGGTTTTGGGCAGGCCATAGACCAGCGTGTCTTCGCTGGCGTGGCCCGGCCAGTGGCGTTCCGGCGAGTCGGCCAGGCAGGCCGCGTCGTAGTGGTCGCCTTCGCCCAGGCGCCGGGCCAGTTGGCCATCGGCCTGGCGAAGTTCGACGGCGCCCTGGCGGATCAGCCACAGCGCCGGTTGGCCGGATGGGGGGAAAGGGGTGCCGCGACGCAGGTAGCGAATGACCAATCGGCGGGCGAACTTGTCCAGGCCGGCCGGGTCGAGGCCATCAAAGGGCGGGCATTCGGCCACGAAATCGCGAATTTCGGCCAGCTCGTCGTGCATCTCCACTCCTTGTCGTAGTGCGTCGCACGACGCAGTTTGCCACGGTTGACGGTGGGAAATTAGGGTTTTCCGCAACTCGTAATTAATCTTTCTTTGTTAAACAATGCGTTCCGCCGTCAGTCCTGACGCAAAAATCAATCCGGAGGAGACAAGATGCAACGTCGTGATTTTCTGAAAAAAGCTTCCATGGGTGCCGCCGCTGGTGCCGCCGCTACCCTTGCCGCACCGGCGATCGCTGCCGATCTGCCGAGCATCAAGTGGCGCCTGACTTCCAGCTTTCCGAAGAGCCTGGACACCATTTACGGCGGTGCCGAACAACTGGCCAACCGCCTGCGCGAACTGACCGGTGGCAAATTCGACATCCGCGTCTTCGCCGGTGGCGAAATCGTTCCCGGCCTGCAGGCGCTGGATGCCGTGCAGCAGGGCACGGTCGAGTGCTGCCATACGGCTTCCTACTATTACGTCGGCAAGGATCGCACCTTCGCTTTTGGTACCACCATCCCGTTCGGTATGAACGCCCGTCAGACCAACGCCTGGATGTATCAGGGTGGCGGCCAGAAGTTGCTTGACGAGTTTTATGCCGGTTACAACTGCGTCTCCTTCCCGGGCGGCAACAGCGGTTGCCAGATGGGCGGCTGGTGGCGCAAGGAAGTGAAGACCGTGGCCGATCTCAAGGGCATCAAGATGCGCATCGGCGGCCTCGGTGGCGCCGTGCTGACGCCGCTCGGCCTGGTGCCGCAGCAGATCGCCGCCGGTGACATCTACCCGGCGCTGGAGAAGGGCACGATCGATGCTGCCGAGTGGATCGGTCCTTATGACGACGAGAAGCTGGGTTTCTACAAGGTTGCCAAGCATTACTACGGTCCGGGCTGGTGGGAGCCGAGCACCTGCCTCGAGTTCTTCGTGAACAAGACGGAATGGGACAAGCTGCCCAAGGAATACAAGGCCGCTTTCGCCTGTGCCGCCGCCGAAGCCAACGTGACGATGACCGCCGAATACGATCACAAGAACCCGATCGCACTGGCCAAGTTGCTGCAGAACGGCGTCAAGCTGCACAGCTTCTCCAAGGAAATCATGGAGGCCGCCTACAAGTCGGCGCAGCAGGTTTATGCAGACGAATCGGCCAAGAATCCGGCCTTCAAGAAGATCTACGACTCGTACAGCAAGTACGCCAAGAGCCAGCGTGCCTGGTTTGCCGTTGCCGAAATGCCGATGGACCAGTTCGCGCAAGCACATCGCTGATCGTTCCTGGTCATTGATTCAAAAAAGGAGCTGCGGCTCCTTTTTTTGCGGCTGTGCTTGTTAGGGTTTTCCACTACTCGCAAAAAATGCTCTCTTGGTGAAGAATGGACCGATCGTCATGAATGGCGATTCCCATCCTTGGAGGAGACAACATGCAACGTCGTGATTTTCTGAAAAAGGCTTCCGTTGGTGCCGTTGCCGGCGCGGCGGCAACCGTTGCCGCACCCGCTATCGCCCAGTCATTGCCCAATATCAAGTGGCGCCTGACTTCCAGTTTTCCGAAGAGCCTAGACACCATTTACGGTGGCGCCGAGGTGCTGGCCAATCGCCTGCGGGCGATGACTGGTGGCAAGTTCGACATCCGCGTCTTTGCCGGCGGCGAAATCGTTCCCGGCCTGCAGGCGCTGGATGCCGTGCAGCAAGGCACCGTCGAGTGCTGCCACACCTGTTCGTATTACTACGTCGGCAAGGACAAGACCTTCGGTTTCGGTACCTCGATTCCGTTCGGCATGACGGCCCGCCAGATGAACGCCTGGATCTACTACGGCGGCGGCCAGAAGCTGCTTGACGACTTCTACAGCGATTACAACGTCCTGTCCTTCGCCGGCGGCAATACCGGTACCCAGATGGGCGGCTGGTGGCGCAAGGAAGTGAAGACCGTGGCCGACCTCAAGGGGGTCAAGATGCGCATCGCCGGTCTCGGCGGTACCGTCTTCTCGGCACTCGGCGTGGTGCCGCAGCAGGTGGCCGGCGGTGACATCTACCCGGCGCTGGAAAAGGGTACGATCGATGCGGCCGAGTGGGTTGGCCCTTACGACGATGAAAAGCTCGGCTTCTACAAGGTCGCCAAGAATTACTACTATCCGGGCTGGTGGGAGCCGGGTCCGGTCATCCACTTCTTCGTGAACAAGGCCGAATGGGCCAAGCTGCCGAAGGAGTATCAGGAGGCTTTCCGGGCCGCTGCCTTCGAAGCCAATGTGACGATGATGGCCGAGTACGACCACAAGAACCCGGCTGCCCTGGCCAAGCTCATGCAATCGGGCGTCAAGGTCCGCGAATTCTCGTCGGATATTCTCAAGGCGACCAGCAAGGCTGCGACCGAGCTGTATGCCGACGAGTCGAGCAAGAATCCGGCGTTCAAGAAGATTTTCACCGAGTACGACAAATATCGTCGCACGCAGTCGGCCTGGTTCAGCCTGGCTGAGCGGCGCATGGACGGCTTCCTGCAGACTGGCAAGTAGGGACGAAGTCGGTCCCAGAAAAAACCCGCGATTGTCGCGGGTTTTTTTACGGCCATTGATTTGAAATTTGGCCGTTTTTTGCGGTTGACCGTAGGAATTGGCTATTCGAGCAGGCTGCGCAGCATCCAGGCATTCTTTTCATGAATCTGCATGCGCTGGGTGAGGAGGTCGGCGGTTGGCTCGTCGCCGGCCTTGTCGACGATGGCGAAAATGCCGCGGGCGGTCTTGGTGACGGCTTCCTGGCCGGCGACCAGTTGCTTGATCATGTCCTCGGCCGAAACCTTGCCTTCGCTTTCCTTGATCACCGTGAGCTTGGCGAATTCGCTGTAGGTGCCGGGGGCGGCGACGCCCAGGGCGCGGATGCGTTCAGCGATGAGGTCGAGCGCGTTCCACAGTTCGGTGTATTGGTCCATGAACATCACGTGCAGCGTGTTGAACATCGGGCCGGTGACGTTCCAGTGGAAGTTGTGGGTCTTCAGGTAGAGGGTGAATGAGTCAGCCAGCAGATGAGACAGGCCTTCGGCGATTTTTTCGCGATCCTTCTTGGTGATTCCGATATCCATGATGTTCTCCCTTTGTCGATCAGGTGGGCGGCGACCAGCTGACTTACTGGTCAGTCAACGGTTGAATGATGCGCGTCCTGCCGGCGCGTCGCCAATTCATTTTGGCTATTCTCACCATAGCCGCCCCCCATTCCCACGGTCAACCGGAAATATCGCCTATTTTTCGACAAAGGCGCGCTCGATGACGTAATCGCCCAGCCGGCCGCTGTAGTGATTGCCGACCTCGAAGCCGCGGGCGTTGAGCATGGCCGAGGTGTCTTCCAGCATGGCCGGGCTGCCGCAGATCATGGCGCGGTCGGTGGCCGGGTCGAGCGGCGGCTGGTTGATGTCGGCGAAGAGCTTGCCGGACTCGATGAGGTCGGTCAGTCGCCCCTCGTTACGGAAAGGCTCGCGTGTCACCGTCGGGTAGTAAATCAGCTTTTCCTTGACCCAGTCGGCGAAGTATTCGTGCTCCTTCAAATCCTGCTCGATGTAGTCGTGGTAGGCCAGTTCGTTGGTCCACCGAACGCCATGGATGAGGATCACCTTCTCGAAACGCTCGTAGGTTTCCGGGTCGTGGATCAGGCTCATGAACGGTGCCAGTCCGGTGCCCGTGGCAAACATGAACAGGCGCTTGCCCGGCTTGAGGTCGCGCAGGACCAGCGTGCCGGTTGGCTTCTTGCTGACCAGGATCGGGTCGCCGGGCTGGAGGTGCTGCAGGCGGGAGGTCAGCGGGCCATCCTGGACCTTGATGCTGAAGAACTCGAGATATTCCTCGTGATTGGCGCTGGCGATGCTGTAGGCGCGGGTCAGCGGGCGGCCTTCGACCTCCAGGCCGATCATCACGAACTGGCCGTTGGTGAAGCGCAGGCCCGGGGCGCGCGTGGTGCGGAAGGTGAACAGGCTGTCGTTCCAGTGATGGACGGAAGTGACGGTTTCGGTAGCCAGATTGCTCATTTTTTACTCCTTCGCATGATGTATAGGACCGATCTTAGGCGCCATTGTTTATTGATAAAAGCGGGTAATTTGCATATCAATAATCTAAAATTCAGATATGAAAATCACCCTGCGCCAACTCGAAGTCTTCGTTGCCATCGCCCATCTGGAAAACGTGTCGCGCGCGGCGACGCAGCTCAACATGTCGCAATCGGCGGCGAGCACGGCCCTGCTCGAACTGGAGCGCCATTTCGACTGCCCGTTGTTCGACCGCCTGGGCAAGTCGCTGCGCCTTAACGGCAACGGCCGCGGTCTGCTGCCCCAGGCCGAGGACATGCTGGCCCGGGCCGGCGAGATCGAAGGCTATCTGGCCGGCGGCAAACTCGCCCCGGTCGCCGTCGGGGCGACGCTGACCATCGGCAATTACCTGGCGACGCTGGTCGTGGTCGAATACCTGCAAAAGAATCCGGGCAGCCGGGTTGCCTTGAGCGTCTGCAACACCCGGCAGGTGATCGAGCGCCTGCATCGCTACGAGCTGGACATCGGCCTGATCGAGGGCGAGGCGAGCGATGCCGATCTGATTTTCGAGCCCTGGATCGATGACGAACTCGTCGTTTTTTGCGCTCCCTCGCATCCTCTGGCCGCGGCGGGGTCGCTACGGTCGACGGCCCTGGCGGGGCAAAAATGGATCGTCCGCGAGCCGGGTTCCGGCACGCGGGCCCTGTTCGACCGGGCCATGCGTTCAGTTGGTGTCGATGCCGATGTTTGCCTGGAACTCGAGCACACCGAGGCGATCAAGCGCGCCGTCGAGTCTGGCCTGGGCGTCGGCTGCCTGTCGCGGCTCTCCTTGCGCGAGGCCTTTCGGCGCGGCAGCCTGGTCGAGATCGGGACACCGGACCTGGCGCTCCGCCGGCGCTTCCAGTTCGTTCGTCAGCGCCAGCGTCAGGTCAGCACGGCGACGCAAACATTCATCGCCGAATGTCGTCGGCTGACCGGTGAGGCGAGCGATACCAGCCAGCTGACCTTGCCTTTCATCGCCTGACCGCGGACGAAAAAAAGCGGGGTCCGCAGACCCCGCCTGGCTGTGCTTCGGCGAACCTTAGTTGCTGCCGCTCTGCAGCTCCTTGAGCAAATCGGCCGGCGATTTGCCGCCGCCAGCCGACTCGTCCTCGTTCTGCCGCATGAGCGTATCGAGGTCGATGGGGTCGGGGGCTGTGCCGTCCTGTTCCATGCGCTGCATTTCCTGCTGCGCCTCGTCGCCGTAGCTGACGATGTTCGGGAAGATGATGATCAGCGCCACCATGATGATCTGGATACAGACGAAGGGAATGGCGCCCCAGTAAATGTCTGTAGTCTTGATCGAACTCGGAGCCACCGAGCGCAGGTAGAACAGCGCGAAGCCGAAGGGCGGATGCATGAACGAGGTCTGCATGTTGACCGCGAGCAGGATGCCGAACCAGACCAGATCGATGCCCAGCTTGTCGGCCACCGGAGCAAGCAGCGGCACGATGATGAAGGACAGTTCGAAGAAGTCGAGGAAGAAGGCGAGCAGGAACACCATCAAGTTGACCACGATGAGGAAACCGACCTGGCCTCCTGGCAGGCTGAGCAACAGGTGTTCGACCCACAGATCGCCATTGACCGCACGGAAGATCAGACCGAAAACGGTCGAGCCGACGAGGATGAAGATCACGAACGACGACAGCTTGCCGGTGGTCTCCATGGCCTGCTTGAGGAGCTTGATGCTCAGTCGCTTGCGGCTGACGGCCAGAGCCAGCGCACCGGCCGCGCCCATGGCGCCGCCTTCGGTCGGCGTCGCGATGCCCATGAAGATGGTGCCGAGAACGAGGAAGATCAGCAGCAGCGGCGGCACCATCGTCGTGACGACGCGCAGCATCAGCTTGAAGCCGCGCAGGGTACGGGCTTCCGGCGGCAGGGCCGGGGCCGCGCTGGGCTTGAGGATGGTGAGCAGTATGACGTAGCCGACGTAAAGGCCGGAGAGGACCATGGCCGGGAAAATGGCGCCCTGGTACATGTCGCCGACCGACTTGCCGAGCTGGTCGGCCATGATGATCAGCACCAGCGACGGCGGGATGATCTGGGCCAGCGTGCCGGAAGCGGCAATGACGCCGCAGGCCAGCTTCTTGTCGTAGCCGTAGCGGAGCATGATGGGCAGCGAGATGAGACCCATCGAGATGACCGAGGCGGCAACGACGCCGGTGGTCGCCGCGAGCAGTGCGCCGACGAAGATGACGGCAAAGGCCAGGCCGCCGCGGATCGGCCCGAACAGCTGGCCGATGGTGTCGAGCAGATCCTCGGCCATGCCTGACCGTTCAAGGATCAGTCCCATGAAGGTAAAGAAGGGGATGGCAAGCAGCGTATCGTTGGCCATGATGCCGAAGATGCGCTCGGGCAGGGCCTGGAAGAGCGCCGGGTGGAGCAGCCCCAGTTCAATGCCGATGAGGCCGAAGACGATGCCGTTGGCGGCCAGCGCGAAAGCAACCGGATAGCCGCAGAGGAGGAATACAACCAGCGCGCCGAACATCAGCGGCGCCATGTTGGCAATCATGAACTCTGCCATTATTTGGCCTCCTGTGCTTTGGTGGCGGCAATGGCGGCAGCCAGTTCCTCTTCGGGCGTCGGGCCCTTGTCTTTGTGGTTGGGGTCATCGATCCGTCCGGCCAGGAAGGCGATGCGCTTGATCAGCTCGGAAATGCCCTGCAGGGCGAGCAGGAAAAAGCCGATCGGCAGCAGGATCTTGACCGGCCAGCGAATCAGGCCGCCGGCATTGGCCGAGTATTCGTTGATCTTGTAGGACTCGGCAACCAGCGGCAGGGAGAGCCAGAGTACGGTGATCACCATGGGCAGCAGGAAGAAAATCGTGCCCAGGATATCGACGACGGCCAGGCCGCGCGGCGACAACTTGCCGGAGAGAACGTCGATGCGGACGTGCTCGTTTTTTTGCAGGGTGTAAGGTGAGCAAAGCAGGAAAACAGCGGCAAACAGGTACCACTGGATTTCCAGCAGGCCGTTCGAACTGTCATTGAAAACAAAGCGGTAGCTGGCGTTACCAGCGCTGATCAGGGCCATGATCAGCACCAGCCAGAAAGCGCCTTTGCCGACGCGCTCATTGAGCCAGTCGATCAGCTGCGAGAGCTTGAGCAGAAGGGTCACGAAAAGTCCTCCTCGGTTGATAGAATTCCCGGCTTCTGGAAATGGCCGGAATTAATTGAAAATTTCAGTGGCCCCAATTTACAGGGAAGGCGAGAGGCAGAGAATGGTGGAAATCCCTACAACCCGGTCAACACAAATCTGTCTGGTGCGCCACGGCGAGACCGAGTGGAACGCCGAACGGCGCATTCAGGGGCAGATCGACATTGGCCTCAACGAAACCGGCCAGCGCCAGGCCCTTGCTGCCGGGCGCTGGCTCAAATCGGCCGGCATTGTCGCGCTCTACAGCAGCGATCTCAAACGGGCATGGACGACGGCCCAGGCCATCGGCGCCGAACTTGGCCTGGTGCCGACGCCGGTTCCCGAGATGCGTGAACGGCGCTACGGTGTTTTCGAAGGGCTGACCTACGACGAGGCGAAAGCCGTTCATCCCGATGGTTACGCTGCCTTCGAAGGGCGCAACGCCGATTACGATTTCGAGAATGGCGAAAGCCTGATTGCCATGTTCGCGCGGGTGACCGGCAAGCTCAAGGAGCTGGCGGCGCGCCATCCCGGCGAGACCATTGCCATCGTTTTGCACGGCGGCGTGCTCGACATCATCAATCGCTTCGTCCGCGGCAATGCGCTGGAAGCGCCGCGCGATTTCCTGATTCCCAACGCCGGTATCAACTGGATTGCTACGGTCGACGGCGAATGGAGCCTGAAAACCTGGGGCGAAACCGACCATCTGGAGCCGGGCGCCCTCGACGAGCTTCCGGCGTGATAAAATCCGACCCCTTTTCAATGGCTTGAGGCATTTGACATGTTTTCCGCGAAAGACACCCTGGCAAAAGTTGACCCTGAACTCTGGCAGGCCATTCAGGCCGAAGTACAGCGTCAGGAAGACCACATCGAACTGATCGCGTCCGAAAACTACGTGAGCAAGGCTGTCATGGAAGCCCAGGGCTCCCAGCTCACCAATAAGTATGCCGAAGGCTACCCGGGCAAGCGCTATTACGGTGGCTGCGAATTCGTCGATATCGCCGAGCAGATCGCCATCGACCGCTTGAAGAAACTGTTCGGCGCCGAAGCCGCCAACGTCCAGCCGAATTCCGGTTCGCAGGCTAATCAAGCCGTGCTCATGGCCTTTGCCAAGCCGGGCGACACCATCATGGGCATGAGCCTGGCCGAAGGTGGTCACCTGACCCACGGCATGGCGCTCAACATGTCCGGCAAGTGGTTCAACGTTGTTTCCTACGGTCTCGACGCCAACGAAGCCATCGACTACGACAAGATGGAAGCGCTGGCCCGCGAGCACAAGCCGAAGATCATCGTAGCCGGTGCCTCGGCCTACGCCCTGCGCATCGACTGGGAACGCTTCGCCAAGGTCGCCAAGGAAGTCGGCGCCATTTTCTGGGTCGACATGGCCCACTACGCCGGCCTGATCGCCGCCGGTTTCTACCCGAACCCGGTGCCCTTCGCCGATGTCGTGACCTCGACGACGCACAAGACCCTGCGCGGCCCGCGCGGTGGCGTCATCCTCATGAAGGCCGAGCACGAAAAGGCCCTCAATTCCGCCATCTTCCCCGGCCTGCAAGGCGGTCCGCTGGAGCACGTCATCGCTGCCAAGGCCGTTGCTTTCAAGGAAGCCGCGACGCCGGAATTCAAGAACTATCAGGAACAGGTCATCAACAACGCCCGCGTCATGGCCCGCGTACTCGGCGAAGAGCGCGGTCTGCGCATCGTTTCCGGTCGCACCGAAAGCCACGTCTTCCTGCTCGACCTGCGGGCCAAGAACATCACCGGCAAGGAAGCCGAAGCAGCCCTCGGCCGTGCTCACATCACGGTCAATAAGAACGGCATCCCGAACGACCCGCAGAAGCCGTTCGTTACTTCTGGCATCCGCATCGGTTCGCCAGCCATGACGACGCGTGGTTTCACCGAAATCGAAGCCGAAACCATCGCCCATCTGGTGGCTGACATTCTTGAAGCGCCGAACGACGAGGCCGTTGCCGCTACCGTGCGTGCCAAGGTTGCTGCGTTGTGCGCCAAGTTCCCGGTCTACGGAGCCTGATAGGTTCGAGGATTTAGGATCGAGCCGGTAGTAAAGACCACTCGATCCAATATCCTCATTCCTGGGTCCTTGCCATGAAATGCCCCTTCTGCGGCCACGACGATACGGCGGTTGTTGATACCCGCCTCTCCGAAGAGGCGGATGTCGTCCGCCGCCGCAGAAAGTGCGTGGCCTGCGACAAGCGTTTCACGACCTACGAGCGGGCTGAAATCCAGCTGCCGCAAGTGGTCAAGAAGAACGGTCTGCGCACCGAGTTCAGCCGCAGCAAGCTGCGCGCCAGTCTGGAGCTGGCGCTGCGCAAGCGGCCGGTGGCCATCGAGGCGGTCGATGCTGCCGTTGCCGATATCGAGGAAATCCTGCTCTCGGCAGGCGAACGCGAAGTCAGTACGCAGCAGCTGGGCGAACTGGTCATGCGCGAACTCAAGAAACTCGACAAGGTCGCCTACATCCGTTTCGCCTCGGTTTATCGCAATTTCGAAGACGTGGATGCCTTCTCCAAGGCGATCCGCGAAGTTTCGTCCTCCACCCGGAAAAAATGAGTTTTTCAGCCGACGACTTTCGGCTGATGGCGCGTGCCCTGCAACTGGCCGAGCGTGGCCTGTGGACGACTTCGCCCAATCCGCGCGTTGGCTGCGTACTGGTCCGCGCTGGTGAAATCGTCGGCGAGGGCTGGCACGAGAAGGCCGGCGAGCCGCACGCCGAAGTTCATGCGTTGTGGGCTTCCGGCGACAAAGCCAAGGGCGCGACGGCCTATGTCACGCTGGAACCGTGCAGTCATCACGGTCGCACGCCGCCCTGCGCCGAAGCGCTGATTGCCGCCGGTGTTTCGCGTGTCGTGGCGGCGATGACCGACCCGAATCCGCTGGTTGCTGGCAAAGGTCTTGCCTTGTTGCAAGCGGCGGGGATAGCAACGGCGAGCGGCCTCCTCGAAAACGAAGCGCGCGAACTGAATATCGGCTTTGTCTCGCGCATGACGCGCGGTCGCCCCTGGTTGCGTCTGAAGGCAGCGGCCAGTCTGGATGGAAAGACGGCTCTGAACAACGGCGTCAGCCAGTGGATCACCGGCGCCGATGCGCGCCGTGACGGCCATGCCTGGCGGGCCCGGGCCTGCGCCATTCTGACCGGCATCGGCACGGTGCGTGACGACGATCCGAGTCTGACCGTGCGCGATGTGGCAACGACGCGCCAGCCTTTGCGCGTGGTCGTCGATAGCCGGCTGGAAATTCCGCTGACGGCGCGCATTCTGCAAGGCGAGCCGGTGCTGATCGTCGGCGCCGTCGAAAATGCCGAAAAAATGGCATTGCTACGGTCAACCGGAAATTTCGTCGAAATTCTGAATAACGGCAGCGGCAAGGTTGACCTCAAAGCCCTGCTCGAATTGCTCGCCCGGCGCGGCATCAACGAGGTGCACGCCGAAGCCGGCTTCAAGCTCAATGGTTCGCTGGTGCGCGAAGGTCTGGTCGACGAATTGCTGCTCTATCTGGCGCCTTGCCTGATTGGCCACGAGGCGAGCGGCCTGTTCAACCTGCCTGAGCTGACTACGCTAGACGGCAAGCAGGGTTTGAAGATTCGCGATCTGCGCCAGCTTGGCGAAGATATTCGCCTGATCGCCCGTTTCCCTTAGGGCCGCACACGGCGCAATCGTCGTCCTTTTTGAAACGGACGGTGCGCCACTCCATCGTTAGCGCATCGAGCAGCAACAGCCGTCCGCTCAGCGTTTCGCCGATGCCGGCGGCCAGCTTGAGCGCCTCGGCCGCCTGCATGGTGCCGATGATGCCGGTCAGCGGCGCGAAGACACCCATCACGGCACAGCGAACTTCCTCGACGTCCTCGCCTTCGGGAAACAGGCAGTGGTAGCACGGCGAGTCGTCGCGGCGCAGGTCGTAGACGCTGATCTGTCCATCGAAACGAATGGCGGCACCGGACACTAGTGGCTTCCGGTGATGGACGCAGGCGCGGTTGATGGCATGCCGAGTGGCGAAATTGTCGGTGCAGTCGAGGACGAGGTCGGCGCTGGCAACCAGCGTATCAAGCGCTTCGCCCGATAGACGCTGCTCCAGCGGGATAATCTCGATGTCAGGATTGATGGCGCTGAGCGCCTGCCGGCCGGATTCGGCCTTGGCCATGCCGACGCGTGCCTGGGTGTGCAGAATTTGCCGCTGCAGGTTGGTGAAATCCACCGTGTCGTCATCGACCAGCGTGATCCTGCCGATCCCTGCTGAGGCAAGATAGAGCGCTGCTGGCGAACCAAGACCGCCGGCCCCGATGATCAGCGCGTGCGTGCCCAGAATCCGTGTCTGGCCCTCAATGCCCAGCGCGTCGAGCAGGATGTGTCGGCTGTAACGGAGAAGCTGCTCGTCAGTCATTTTTGGATCGAGGATCGAGGAGTTAGGATCGAGTGGTTTTACGAACAGCTCGATCCTCGATCCTGATAGCTACTTGTATTCCCGCCATTCCGGCGGCGTATCGTCGTGGTCGCCGTGCGGGTGGTGTTCCCAGGCCTGAACGTAGGCCTCCTGGGCCGAACGTTTGAGCCGTTTTTCCGGGGCGCCGATGTTGTGCAGCTGGGTTTCTTCGACGTAGTAGATCAACGCCCGGGTCAGTTTCGTGAGCAGCGTGTTGTCGAGATGAAAACCCTTGTCGACCAGGTGTTCGTCAAGTTCGCGCAGGGTGTGTTGTTGCAGGTCGTAGCTGACCCCGAGCGAGCGCTTTTCGAATCTGGCCTGCACCTCGATGGCTTCGATGCGCTGCAGGTCGTCGGCCGCCTCGGGCACCTGCCCGGGCGGGAATTTGGAGAACAGGATCTCCCGGTTTTTCTTGAGGTCTGTGTCAGCCATCATCCCTCCTGGTCAATGAACTATTGCGCTTTATTCTGCAGGATTTGGAGCCCCTTGAGAAGATTCAGCGCCTGCTGGAACTGGTAGTCGCTCTTGCTGGCGTATTCCAGGCGCTGCGGCAGTTCTTCCTCGGCATCGTCCTTGCCCTTCTTGGCCGGCTTGGCCTGGGGTTTGGCGTCCTGCTTTGCCTCTTCCTTGTCGCGGTCGTTGTTCAGGTGACGGTCGAGGTCAGCCTCGCGGACGCGCATGCCCGGGCTGGAGCCATTGGCATTTTCTTCGACGACGATGTCCGGCGTGATGCCCTTGGCCTGGATCGAGCGGCCTTCAGGCGTGTAGTAGCGGGCCGTGGTCAGCTTGATGGCGGTGTTGCCCGGGAGCGGCAGCACCGATTGAACCGAACCCTTGCCGAAGCTCTGGGTGCCGACGATGATGGCGCGCTTGTGATCCTGCAGCGCGCCGGCGACGATTTCCGAGGCGGATGCCGAGCCACCATTGACCAGCACGATCATCGGCACTTTTTTGGCTTCTGCGGGGATGTTCTTGAGCGGATCTTCCTTGTTGCCGCGCAGGTAGTCTTGCGGCCGCGCCTTGAAATCCTGCTTGGCGTCTTCGCTGCGGCCATTGGTCGACACCACGGTGACATCCGGTGGCAGAAATGCAGCCGAAACGCCGATGGCGCCGTTGAGCAGGCCGCCCGGGTCGTTGCGCAGGTCGAGCACCAGACCGTTCAGCTTTTTGCCGTCCTTGTAGAGGGCGGCAACGTGCTTGGCCAATTCGGCGACGGTGTTTTCCTGGAACTGGGTGACGCGCACCCAGCCGTAGCCGGGTTCGACCAGCTTCGATTTGACGCTCTGCACCTTGATTACTTCGCGGATCAGCGTGACTTCGATCGGCTTGGTTTCACCCTTGCGGATGATCGATAGCTTGATCGGCGTCTTCGGCTTGCCGCGCATTTTCTTGACGGCATCGGACAGGGTCAGTCCCTTGACCGGCGTTTCGTCGAGTTTGAAGATCAGGTCGCCAGACTTGATGCCGGCCCGATAGGCCGGGGTGTCCTCGATCGGCGAAACAACCTTGACCAGCCCGTCTTCCATGCCGACTTCAATGCCCAGCCCGCCGAATTCGCCCTGGGTGCCGACCTGCAGATCCTTGAAGGCATCGGCGTCGAGATAGGTCGAGTGCGGGTCGAGATTGGACAGCATGCCGGAAATGGCATTGGTGATCATCTTTTTGTCTTCGACCGGCTCGACATAGCCCTGCTTGATGGCGCTGTAAACCTCGGCAAAGGTCCGCAACTCGTCGATGGGCAAGCCGGGGTTCACTTCCTTGTCGGCCATGGCCGGGAAGTTCAGGCTGATCAGTGCGCCGGCGACAAAGGCGCCAACGGTCATGCTAAAGGTTTTGGTTTTGCTCATTTCAAGCTGGCCCATTTCATCGGGTCGATCGGTTGCCCTTTATGGCGGAGCTCGAAGTATAAACCGGATTCCGGGTTGCCTCCGCTGTTCCCCACGGTGGCTACCGTTTCTCCGCCCTGGACGGCCTGGCCGACCTGTTTGAGCAAGGCATCGTTGTTGCCGTAGATTGACAGGTAGGCGTCGCCGTGGTCGACGATGAGCAGGTTGCCGAAGCCGCGCATCCATTCCGAAAAAACGACGCGCCCGCCGGCAATGGCTTTGACCTCACTGCCCGTGCCGGCCCGGATGAACAGGCCGCGCCAGGTGCCGCCGCCGTCGCGTGGCGAGCCGAAACGGCCGGACACGGCGCCGCGTACCGGCAAACGCAGCTTGCCGCGCTGGCGGGCAAAGCTGCCGTTGCTGGGGGCGGGTTCGTAGTGATTTTCCGCTTCGACGGTGCGCGGACGGGATGGCTCGACGTTGGGCGCCGGGCGGCTGCTTTCGCGCTCCTTTTCCCGCTGTTGTGCCGCGGCCCTGCGGGCTTCGGCCTGACGGGCGGCTTCGGCTGCCTTGGCCGCCTGTGCTGCCTGGGCGGCGAGGATTCTGGAGAGCCGGTCGATAAGGCGGGTCATCCGTTTTTCGTTTTGCTGCAGGTTGCCGATTTCCTTGCGCTGGGCTTTTACCTTGCTGGAAATCTGGGCATAGAGCGCCTGACGCTCGTCGCGCTGCTTCTGCAGATCGGCGTGGCGTTTATTCTGCTCGGCCTCGACGTTGGCGAGTTCGGCGCTGCGTTCCTTCGTGTCGGCGGCCAACGATTTCTTTTTGTCGAGCGAGGCCTTGATCTCGCCCATCAGTTCGGCGCGGGTCACGGCGATGGCCGACAGGTAGTGCAGGTCGCGCGCCATCTGGTTGGGATCGTCGCCATTGAGCAGCAGTTGCAGTGAATCCGGGGTTCCGCGCTGGTATTGCTTGTAGAGCAGGGTTTCAAGCTGGGTTTGTTGCTGCGTTAGCGTGACACCAAGTTCCTGTGATTGCTGCTGCAGGTTTTTGAGCTTTTTTTCCAGTTGACCGCGGGAATCGTTGAGTTCGTGCAGTTCGCGCTGCAGGCGGGAAATCTGGCGATCGGATTCGCGCAGGCGGTCGCCGGCGTCGGCCTTGTTCTCCTCGTTGGCCGATAATTCCTTGCGCAGCCCTTCGATCCGGCTGCGTAGTTCGCCCAGGTCGGCCTTTTTTTCGGCGATATCGGGCGAGGCGACGGGCTGGACGGATTTTTTTTCGGCGCCGGCCTGTCTGGCGCCGGCTGGCGCGGAACCGATGAAAATGGCGGCAATCAGCGCCACCGCCAGCCTTTTGCCGGTAGGCCGGGGTCGGCGCTGGGCGGACCCATGGTTTCCGAGGGGGATCACTGAGTGATTTCGTTCAAGCGAAACGTAAAACGCTATTTTATAATGCGTCATTCATCGGAACGAGGTTTTATCTTGGAAACACCCACCTTCAGTTTGATCGACAAGCAGGAGCACATCGAGCTGGCTGCACGAGCTTTGAAATCCATCGCTCATCCGCTGCGTCTGAAAATTCTCTGTGTGCTTGGCGAGCAGGAGGCGTGCGTCCAGGAAATCGTTGAGGCGGTAGGGACGTCGCAAAGCAATATCTCGCAGCATTTGGCTATCCTGCGTGAAAAAGGCGTGCTGGTGACCCGCAAGGACGCCAACCGGGTCTTTTACCGGGTTGGTGACCAGCGGACCCTGCAATTGGTGAGCATGATGCGTGAAGTTTTTTGCGGTACGGGAGCTTAAAGTAATGCCGATGGAATTTATCAACCAGAATATCCTGCTTGTTTCGCTGGTCGTTGTCAGTGGCCTTTCACTGCTCTGGCCTGTATTTTCGCGGCAGGCGGGGAATAGTGTCAGTCCGGCCGAGGCAACGCTGCTGATCAACCGCGAGGATGCGCACATTATCGATGTGCGCGAGCCCGCCGAATTCGCCGCCGGGCACTTGCCGGAAGCGAGGAACGTTCCGGCTGGCAAGCTGGCCGAGTGTATTGGTGAGCTTGAGAAATTCAAGGGCAAGCCGATCATCGTTTGCTGTGCATCGGGCATGCGTTCTGGCAAGGCCCTTGGCGAACTCAAGAAACAGGGGTTTGAAAAGCCGTATAACCTGGCCGGTGGTGTCGATGCTTGGGTTGGTGCCGGTTATCCGGTGAAAAAAGGCGCCAAGAGCAAATGAGCGCCCATGTCCTGATGTATACAACGGCGGTCTGCCCTTACTGCGTGCGCGCCAAGCAATTGCTCAAGGCGCGTGGCGTCGAGCAGATCGAAGAAGTCCGGGTCGATATCGATCCGGAGCGACGCGATGAAATGATGCAGAAAACTCAGCGGCGTACAGTGCCGCAAATCTTCATCGGCGAAACCCATGTGGGTGGCTGTGACGATCTCTACGCCCTTGACGCATCCGGCCAGTTGAAGTCGCTGCTCGAAGGCTGATAACCCCAATTTAACTTCTGAAAGAAAACCATGGAACAAAACGAACAGCCCGTCTTCGGTATTGAAAAGCTTTACGTCAAGGATCTGTCGGTCGAAGTGCCGAATGCACCGGAAATCTTCCTCGAGCGCGAACAGCCGCAGGTCGAGATCCAGCTCAACACCGGTGGTCGTGCCGTGGGCGAAAATGTCTACGAAGTCGTGTTGACCGTCACGGTGACTGCCAAGCTTGGGGAAAAGACGGTATTTCTGGTCGAAGTCGGCCAGGCCGGTATCTTCCGCATCCAGAACGTGCCGGAAGAGCAACTTGAGCCGCTGATCGCTGTTGCCTGCCCGAACATCCTGTTCCCGTATGCCCGCGAAGCCGTGTCCGACGCGGTCAGCCGCGCCGGCTTCCAGCCTATCGTCCTGCAGCCGGTCAACTTCGAAGGCATGTACATGCAGCGCCTGCAGCAGCAGGAGCAGTCTGGCGCGCCGACCGAAGTTTCGATCCAGTAAGGTGATTGCCATCTGGCGTCGTGCCCTTGTCGCCCTGTCGCTGATCAGCGCTGCCGGAGCAGCGCTGGCCATCGACTATCGCTCGGTCGGTGCGCCGGCTGCCATCCTCTTCGATGCGCCGTCGCTGCAGGCCAAGAAGCTCTACCTGATCAAGGCGCAGACGCCGGTCGAGGTTGTCGTCAAGCTTGAGGGCTGGCTCAAGGTGCGTGATGCCGAAGGGACATTGGCCTGGATTGAATCCCGCCATGTTGCCGAGCAGCGAACACTCGTCGTGACGTCGCCGCAGGCGGAGATTCGTCAGTCGGACAATCCTGACTCGGCCATCCTCGCCGAACTCGACAAATGGGTTGCTGTTGAATACCTCGAGCCGGCCTCGCCCGGCTGGGTCAAGGTTCGCCATCGCGACGGGGTGACCGGCTACATCCATTCCACGCAGGTCTGGGGCTTATGAGAATCACTTTGCTGGGGGCCGGTGCCTGGGGCACGGCGCTGTCGATTGCCTTTGCCGGCAAGCATGAATTGACGCTGTGGTCGCGCGAAGAAGATGTCGCTGCCGACCTCAAGGCAAGCCGCGAAAATCATCGCTTTTTCCCGGGCTACAAGCTGCCCGAGTCGGTTGCCGTGACGACCGATTTCGAAGCCGCTGTGGCCCGTGCTGAACTGCTCATCGTGGCCACGCCGATTGCCGGCCTGCGGCCTACCGTCGAACGCCTCAAGGCCATCGGTTGCGCCTTGCCCGTGCTCTGGGTGTGCAAGGGTTTTGAGGCGGGAAGGGGCAAGCTGGCGCATCAGGTGGTGGGCGAAGTGCTTGGCCCGCAGGCCTTGTGTGGTGCGCTGTCCGGCCCCAGTTTTGCCGAGGAAGTGGCGGCCGGTCAGCCGACTGCCGTGGCGCTGGCGGCGAACGATCCGGTTTTTGTCCGTGAGGTGGCGCGACAATTGCACTCGGCCCAACTGCGCATCTACGCCAACGACGATCTGGTTGGCGTCGAGGTCGGTGGCGCGGTGAAGAACGTACTGGCCATCGCGACGGGGGTTTGCGACGGCCTCGGCCTTGGCCTCAATTCCCGGGCGGCGCTCATGACCCGCGGCCTGGCGGAAATCGCCCGGCTCGGTCTGGCGCTCGGGGCCGACCGGCAGACTTTCATGGGCCTGGCCGGTATGGGCGACCTGATCCTGACCTGTACCGGCGACCTGTCGCGCAATCGCCGGGTTGGTCTGGCCCTGGCCCAGAATAAATCGCTGCCGCAGATTCTTGAAGAACTAGGCCATGTTGCCGAAGGCGTATATACCGCCCGCGAGGTTGATCGCCTGGCGACCGAACTCGGTGTCGACATGCCGATCAGCGCTGCGGTGGCTGCGGTGCTGGACGGTCGGCTGAGCGCAGCGCAGGCTGTCGAGCAGCTGATGGCCCGCGATCCCAAGGAAGAGCAGGCTTAATTCGAGCCTTTGAAGCCGGCCTGGCGCCAGGCTTCAAAAACCGTCACGGCCGCCGCATTGGAGAGGTTGAGGCTGCGCTGTCCGGCCTGCATGGGCAAGCGCAGCCGCTGCGCCGGCAGGAACTCGTCGAGTACCTCCGGCGGCAGCCCGCTGGTTTCCCGGCCGAAAACGAAGACGTCGTTTTCCCGTAATTCTGTACTGAAAGGACTTCCCGTGCCTTTGGTCGTCATCGCAAACAGGCGCCGGCCAGCCAGTGCCGCCTTGCAGGCCGACCAGTCGGCATGGCGGATGACGCGGGCATATTCGTGATAGTCCAGCCCGGCCCGGCGCAAACCCTTGTCGGTGATGTCGAAACCGAGCGGCTCGACCAGATGCAGTTCGGCCCCGGTATTGGCGCACAGGCGAATGATGTTGCCCGTATTGGGCGGTATTTCGGGCTGGTAGAGAACGACGGCAAACACGCGACAGCTTTCAAACGGAGAAGGGGGCGAATTAGAGCACGGATTCAGTGCTTTAGCGCGCGGGCGATGACGCCGACGGTGACCTCGGTGGCGCCATGCAGTTTGAGGACGCGGGCGCATTCGTTGACGGTGGCGCCGGTGGTCATCACGTCGTCGATGAGGAGCAGGCGCTGGCCCGTGAAGTCGGCACGGCACTCAAAAGCGCCGCGCACGTTCTTGTGTCGCGCCTTGTGCGGTAAATCGGCCTGCGGGGGCGTGGCGCGCGTGCGAACGACATTCCTACGGTCAACCGGAAATTTGAGCCGATTTTGAAGTGCCCTGGCGATTTCGGCCGATTGGTTGAAGCCGCGTTCGCGCAGTCGTTCGGGGTGGAGGGGCAAGGGAACGATCAGGTCGAACTGCTCTGTGCCAATCCGTTCGGCCAGATGCTCGGCGCTCCAGGCGGCAACCGCCAGTTGATGGCCGTACTTGAGGGCGTGAATGAGGCGGTCGGCCGGGAAGTCGTAGCGCAAGAGGGCGATCGTCCGCGCGAAATGCGGCGTCTCGCGCAGGCAGGCGCCGCAACGTTCGCCGTGCGTCGTCTGGTCGGCGCAGATGGGGCAGCGGGCACCGGATAGTTGGGGCAAATCTTTGGCGCACGGCGGGCAAAGCAGGCTCCCCTGGCTATCGGCGCCACAAAGCAGGCAGCTGCCCGGCAGGGCGGCGTTGAGGATTTTCCGGCCAAGCCGTTTGAGTCCATCGGCCTGGGGTAAAATTGACATCCAGCCTGAGCGTCCGCGATAATCCATAATTACCGATACGTTTCGTGTCTGATTTTTATAGCATTTTTCACGCAAGGCCTTCCATGCAAGCTAGCTCCGTCGTCGCCGTTTCGTCCGTTTCCCAGTCCGCTGCCGCCCATCTCTGGACGGTTCCTGAAGTGCTCGCCCTCTACGAATTGCCGTTGATGGATCTGATCTGGCGGGCGCAAGGTGTGCACCGTGAAAATTTCGATGCGAACGCCATTCAACGCTCGACACTGCTTTCGGTCAAGACCGGCGGCTGTTCGGAAGATTGTAGCTATTGCTCGCAATCCGCCCGCTACGACACCGACACCGAGCGCGAACGCCTGATGCCGCTCAACGAGGTGGTAGCCGCCGCCCAGGCCGCCAAGGCCAAGGGCGCTTCGCGCTTCTGCATGGGCGCCGCCTGGAAGGGGCCGAAGGACAACGATCTCGACCGCGTCCTCGACATGGTCCGCGAAGTGAAGGCGCTGGGCATGCAGACCTGCGTGACGCTCGGCATGCTCAAGGAAGGCCAAGCCGAAAAGCTCAAGGACGCCGGCCTCGATTACTACAACCACAATCTTGATACCGACAAGGAGTTCTACGGTCAGGTCATCAAGACGCACACTCAGGACGACCGCCTCGATACGCTCGAGCAGGTCCGCGATGCCGGCATCAATGTCTGTTCGGGCGGCATCATCGGCATGGGCGAGTCGCGCAAGAACCGCGCTGGTTTGCTAGTCCAGTTGGCCAATCTGCCCAAGGCCCCGGAGTCCGTGCCGATCAACAATCTCGTGCCGATTCCCGGTACGCCGCTGGCCGACAAGGACCGTCTCGATCCGTTCGAGTTCGTGCGCACCATCGCCGCCGCCCGCATCATGATGCCGACCTCGTGGGTTCGCCTGTCGGCCGGTCGTCAGGAAATGAACGACGAACTGCAGGCCCTGTGCTTCCTGGCCGGTGCCAATTCGATGTTCTATGGCGATTTCCTGCTGACCACCGGCAATCCCGATATTGAACGCGACGACGCCCTGTTTGCGCGTCTGGGCGTCAAGGCAATTTGAGCCAAGGCAGTCCTCACTCGGGATTCGTCGACCGGCTACAGGTCGGTCGAGGCTTTTCCCGAGTCGCCGCGACGTATGGCGAAGGCGATTTCTTCGCCCGCGAAGTCGACCGCCGGATGCAGGAGCGACTCGATTTCGTCAAGGTCGAACCGAAGCGGATTCTCGACCTCGGTTGCAGTCGTGGCGGGAGCTTTCCCGGTCTGTCCGCGCGTTATCCCGAGGCTGAACTGATCGGTCTCGATGTCGCGCCGGCCATGCTTTCCACCGGCCGTGCCTCGCGCCCGGTCTGGCAACGCTGGCTGGGCATCGGCAGGAACGCCGAGCCGCTTCGTCTGGCGGCCGATGCAGCCAATTTGCCCCTGAAATCGCGGTCGACCGCAATCGTCTGGTCCAACCTGCTGTTGCACTGGCTGGACGATCCGATTCCGGCGCTGGCCGAAGCGCATCGCGTGCTCGAAGTTGGTGGCCTGCTGATGTTCTCGACGCTCGGCCCGGATACGCTCAAGGAGCTGCGCGCCGCCTTCGCCGATGGCTACGCCCACACCCAGCGCTTCGCTGACATGCACGATCTTGGCGACATGCTGGTCGGCTGCGGTTTTGCCGATCCGGTCATGGACATGGAAGTCATCACGCTGACCTACGACGATGTGGACGCCATGTTCGCCGAATTGCGCGCCGCCGGCTCGTCGTGCGCCATGAAGGCCCGGCGCCACGGGATGACCGGTCGGCAGTCGTGGGCGCGTGGCAAGGCGGCCTACGAAGCGATGCGCAAGGATGGTCGGCTACCGGCAACCTTCGAGGTCATTTACGGCCACGCCTGGAAGGCCGAGCCGAAAAAAACGCCCGATGGTCGCGCCATCGTCCGCTTCGATCTGCCGCGCAAAGGCTGAGCAGCATTTCATTTTTGGCCGTTTTTTCCAGTTGACCGTAGCAATCCGTCGGATCGATCAATCCGGCTTCTGTTTGAAGAATTTCAGCGGTTTGACCCCCTGAATTTGCGGCACCGGGATCGCCTTGCGTTTGCGTTCACGAATCCGCCAGCCGAGCAGAGCGGCAACTGCCATCGAATACGCCAGCGGCCAGAGTAGTTCACTGGTCTTGACCAGCCAGAAATAATGCACCGTGGCGAGAATGCTGACGAGGTAGATGTTGCGCTGCAGTTCCTGCCACTTTCGCCCACCCAGCCAGCGAATGGCCCAATTGTTCGAGGTTGCGGCGAGTGGGATGAGCAGCAGGAAGGCGGCAAAGCCAACCGTCACATAAGGGCGCTTGAAAATGTCCTTGGCGATGTCGTCAATCACAAAGTCGTGGTCGAAGCCGATGAAACTCAGGAAGTGCAGCGTCGCGTAGAAAAAACAGAACAGCCCGAGCATGCGCCGCAGTCGGGTCAGCCAGTGCATTCGCGTCATCGCCCGCAAGGGCGTCACGCACAGCGCGACGAGCAGCAGGTTGAAGGTCCAGGTGCCCGTCCAGCGTTGGACGAACGCCGCGGGATCGGTGCCAAAGTCGCCGGTATAGGCTGCCCACAGCAGGCGCATTGCCGGTATCAGGCAAAGGACAAAGAGGGCAGCCTTGATCAGGCCAAGCTGGCGGTTGTCGGGGGTGAAACTCATCGTGGATTCTCGCTGCGGATGAAGGCTCGCTCGGGTTCTGAGGCCGCCAGGACGTCGGCAGATTCAGGCGGCAAGAGCTGAGCGCAACTCGTTGATGTCTTCCTCGGCCGTCTTGAGCAGGTCGGCGTAGTGCGCGCGGTCTGCTTCGCGCCGGGCTTCTTCCTGTGCGTCGACGGCGCCGTTTTGCCAGGGCAGAGGTGCGCCGGAGAGGACGATGGCGAAATAGAGAATGTCGCTGATGGTGCAGGGCGATTCAACCCGGCTCAAATGGCTCTGGTCGCGCACGGCATCGGTAATCGAAGCCGGCAGGCCGAGAATATGCAAGAGGCTTTCTCCGACACCTTCGTGCCAGCCGGCCAGGAGTTCGAGCATGGCTGGCTCGTTGTTGCGGTATTCCGGATATTCGGCCGCCCGAAACAACAGGTAGAAAATGCCGATGTTGTGTACCAGGCCGGTCAGCATCGCCTTTTCCGGATGGACCCGGCCCAGGTGACGGGCCAGCACGCGTGCGATGGCCGCAACCTGCAGTGAATGCTCCCAGGTTTGTCGCGCGATGTGATCGTAGGCCGCCAGATTTTTCGATTTCAGCATCTGATCCATTGCCACCGCAAGCGAGGTGGTGCGGACGATATCGAAGCCCAATCGCTTGATGGCCGAGTTCAGATTCGAAACCGGGGCGCCGGATGGGTTGTAGGCGACCGAGTTGGCCAGGCGCAAGAGCTTGCTGGCGATCAGCGGTTCGGTACCGATCGCCTGAACGACCTGCTCTGTGCTGGCGAAGGGATCCTTGAGCGCGTTGCGGACGAGCATGGCGGCATCGAGACAGGTCGGGAAATTGATGTCGCCCGACAGGTCGCGGGCGATATCTTCAAGGATGCGAAAGTGGATGCTGCTAGCGGCAGCCATATCAACCCGCGATGTAATGTTCCAGTTGAGCAATCAAGAACTGCTGATCACAGATGGTTTCCTTGACCAGGTCGCCGATCGAAATGATGCCCAGAACATTTCCGGCGTCGTCCAGCACGGGCAGGTGTCGGAAATGTTTCTCGGTCATCAGCGCCATGCATTCATCGAGCGATACGCTGGGGGTCACGTAGGCAACCTTGTCGCTCATGATTTCGTTGACCAGGGTTTCCTTGGAGGTCTTGCCTTGCAGGATCAGTTTGCGTGCGTAATCACGTTCGGAAAAAATGCCGACCAGTTGTTCGCCATCAAGAACCAGTACGGCACCGACCTCGTGTTTGGCCATGACGGTGAGGGCATGAAAAACAGTGTCGCCAGGGGCGACCACCGCCAGTGGGCGAGTCCTGTCCGCGAGAAGCTGTTTAAGGGTTTTCATGTTATGTCTCCTGCTCCAGAGTGGGGTGGGTCCAGTCTAGCCCCGGCGAACTGGGCTGCCAAGTATCGGAAAAACAAAAAGGCAGCCGAAGCTGCCTTTTTCTGTTCGTTTGCCGATCAGCGCAGGCCGGCGGCGTATTCGGATACGGCCTTGATTTCGACGTCGGACAGCTTGGCGGCGATCGTACGCATCATCTTTTCCGGATCGTTGGAACGCTCTTCAACCCGGAAAGCCTTCAACTGAGCTTCGGTGTATTCAGGGAACTGACCGGCCAGACGGGGGTACTGGGCGGGAAGGCCGGCGCCGGCCGGGCCATGACAGCCGGCACAGGCAGGAACGCCTTTCTTGAAGTCACCCTGACGCCAGATTTTCTGACCCAGCGCGATCTGCTTCTCATCCTTCGCGGCTGCCGGTTTCTGCTTCTGGCTGGAGAACCAGGCAGCGACATTCTTGACGTCTTCATCGGAAAGTGCAGCGGCCATGCCGACCATGATCGGGTTGTTGCGGACGGGCGGCTTGTCGCCGACCGGCTTGAAGTTGCGTAGTTGCTTGGCAATGTATTCTTCAACCTGGCCGGCCAGGTTCGGATTGGCGGAAGCCAGGCTGTTGCCATCGGCGCCATGACAGGCGACACAGATGGTTTCAGCGATGACTTTACCCTTGGCCGGATCAGCCTTGGCATGGGCTTCTTCGGAAGCGTGGGTGACGAAACTGGTGGCGAAAAGGATTGCCAGTGCCGCTTTACGGATCATTTCGAACTCCTAGTGCGCGTTTATGGGCGCTTTGGCCGGAACGGAGGTTACAAACCTGTTATTCTATATCAGTTCGCCGCCCTCTTGGCGGGTCTTCCGAGTTTTTTATGCCTCTGTTCCAGCAGGCGGTTTTTCTGACAACCGTCGCCAATCTTCGTGATTTACCGCAGGATTCTGTCCGTGAAGTGGCCTTCGCCGGCCGCTCGAACGCGGGCAAGTCTTCCACCATTAATACGCTGGCCGGGCGTGTTCGCCTTGCTTATGTCAGCAAAACGCCGGGCCGGACGCAGCACCTGAATTATTTCACGCTGGCCGACGGCAAATATTTCGTCGATCTGCCCGGCTACGGCTATGCCAAGGCGCCGGAGGCGATCCGCTCGCAGTGGGAAGGGCTGATTGGTCCCTACCTGAGCAAGCGGGATCAGTTGGCCGGGCTGGTTGTCATCATGGACATCCGTCGGCCGATGACAGATCTGGATTTGCGTTTGATTGACTGGTTCCGTCCGACCGGACGGCCGATCCACATCCTGCTTTCCAAGGCCGACAAGTTGAGCCGCCAGGAGCAGATGAAAGCCCTGAAATCGGTCAAGGCCGAGGTGGCGACCTGGGGGGATGCCGACCTGTATTCGGTGCAGCTTTTCTCAAGTCTGAAAAAGACCGGCGTTGAAGAAGCTGAGGGCGTTCTCGCCAGTTGGCTGGAGATCGAAGTCAAGCCGAAAGAAAACAAAGGGCCCCCGGATAAGGGGGGTCCGGGGGCCAAAAAGCCTTAACTGGGTCAAGGCGCCCGCTCAGGGAGGTGAAGCGGGAGATAGCGCGTGCCATCTGCGGATTGTGACGCGCGTCAAGGCGGTAAGTTCCGCTGGGCAGCAAAATTTTTCTGTGTTCAATGATTGAGGTTGAGGCATGGCTGTAGTGACTGGTGGTTTTCCCGGAGCCCGGATGCGCCGGATGCGGCGTGATGATTTTTCCCGTCGTTTGATGCGGGAGTCGGTGCTGACGGCCGACGATTTTATTTACCCGGTTTTTGTGCTTGAGGGCGAAGGGCGTATCGAGAAGGTGTCGTCGATGCCCGGCGTTGAGCGCCAGTCGCTGGATGTTTTGCTGAAAACGGCGGAACGTGCGGTGAAGCTTGGCATCCCGGCGCTGGCGCTGTTTCCGGTGATCGACGCGTCGCTGAAGTCGCTCGGGGCCGAGGAGGCGTACAACGCCAACGGTCTGGTGCCGCGTGTGATCAAGGCGCTCAAGCGCGAATTCCCGAATCTTGGCGTGATTACCGACGTCGCGCTCGACCCCTATACCAGCCATGGTCAGGATGGGCTGATCGACGAAACGGGCTACGTGTTGAACGACGAAACGCTGGAGGTTCTGGCCAGGCAGGCGCTTTGCCATGCCCAGGCCGGGGCCGACGTTGTCGCGCCATCGGACATGATGGATGGCCGTATTGCCCGAATTCGGGGCGAACTGGAAGGTGCCGGGCAGATTTACACGCGCATTCTGGCTTATTCGGCCAAGTATGCCTCGGCCTTTTATGGCCCCTTCCGCGATGCGGTGGGTTCGGCCGGAAACCTGGGCAAGGGCAACAAGTACACCTATCAGATGGACCCGGCGAATACCAACGAGGCGCTGCGCGAAGTGGCGCTTGACCTTGAAGAGGGTGCCGACATGGTCATGGTCAAGCCGGGTATGCCGTATCTGGACATCGTGCGGCGCGTCAAGGACGAGTTCAAGGTGCCGACCTATGCCTATCAGGTCAGCGGCGAGTACGCGATGCTCAAGGCGGCGGCACAGAATGGTTGGCTGGACGAGAAGGCGTGCGTGCTGGAAAGTCTGCTGGCGTTCAAGCGGGCCGGAGCCGATGGCATCCTGACTTACTTCGCGCTGGATGCGGCGGAATACTTGAAGGGCTGAGGTTAGCGATTCAGGACGGAAAAATGGCGGCCTGGGCCGCCATTTTGTTTTTCAGGCGCCAGGGGCGCCCGATTGCGACAGGCAGGCGAAATAGAGCATCGGCCATTGCTGCGGCCATTGGGTCAGTGGTTCGCGCGTGAAGCCGCTGCGGGCGTATTGTTCCCAGCGGCCGACGACGTAGCAGCGCAGTAGGTTGGCCAGGGCACCGAAATCAGCGTCGGGCTTGAGGTTTTCCTGCGTGGCGGCGATGCGCAGGGCCAGTTTGATGGCCGCTTCGACTTTGTCGAGCAGGGCGTTGATGCGGATTTGCAGGCGCTCGTTTTCATTGACCAGGGCGTCGCCGATCAGGACGCGAGTCATGCCGCGATTGCGCTGGGCAAAACGCAGGAGCAGGCCGATGATCAGCTCGACTTGCTTGAAACCTTCGTTTTCCTCGGTGGAGATCTTGTTGATGACGCTGAACAGGCTTTGCTCGATGAATTCGATCAGCCCTTCGAACATCTGGGCCTTGCTGGCGAAATGGCGGTAGAGCGCCGCTTCGGAACATTCCAGCTTGCCGGCCAGGGCCGCGGTGGTGATCTTTTCCCCTTTCGGGGTTTCCAGCATTTCGGCTAGCGTCTGCAGGATTTGCAGGCGGCGTTCGCCCGGTTTTGTCGCCATGATTTCCCCCTGAATCAGATTTCATTTTTGGCCGAAATTTCCAGTCGACCGTAGCATTTTGATAATTGTGTTGCCGAGCGGATTTTAGCGTCAACATAGGGCGACTGGCGTAAGCCAGCGCTCACCCACACGGTTTTCATGCCGAGCTTTTTGGCGGTGACCAGGTTGGCCAGACTGTCTTCGACCATGATGCAGCGGCGCGGGTCGAGATGCTCGGCGCGGAGCAGTGTGCGGAATCCGGCGAGCATGGGCTTGGGTTGAAAACGCAGATTTTCGACGGTATAGACGGCATCGAAATAGCGGCCGAGTCCGGTGATGTCTAGAACAGCCTCGGCGTAATGGCGTGGCGCGTTGGAGAAAATGATCTTGCGGCCGGGCAGTAGGCGCAGCGTGTGGAGTAGCGGCTTGTCGAAGACGACCATGCGCGCCAGGTCGGGAAACTGGTGGGTCTCGCGCAGGAAATGTCGGGGGTCGGTGCCGTGGTGGCGAATCAGTCCGAGCAGCGTGGCCCCGTAGCGGACCCAGTAGCCCTGCCGGATACGGTTCGCTTCATGCTCGTCCACGCCGAGGTGGCGCTCGATGTACTCGCGCATCGACCGGTTGATGTGGGGAAAGATGTGCGGCGTCGCGTTGTGCAATGTGTTGTCGAGGTCGAACAGCCAGATCGGAGTTTTCATGGCAATTTCCGTTGCGCAAAGGAAAAAGCCCGCTGGCGCGGGCTTTTCGGGGAGCAATCAAGCATCAGTGCGACTTGATCATGGTGCCGACGCCATGGTCGGTCAGAATTTCCAGGAGCAACGCATGTTCGACACGGCCGTCGATGATGTGCACGCCCTTTACCCCGTTGCGGGCGGCGTCGAGCGCCGAGCCGATCTTCGGCAGCATGCCGCCGGACAGGGTGCCATCCTCGACCATGTCGTCGATCTGCTTGGGGGTGATGCCGGTGATCAGTTCGCCGGCCTTGTCGAGGACGCCCGGCGTGTTGGTCAGCAGCACCAGTTTTTCGGCCTTGAGGACTTCGGCGATCTTGCCGGCGACGACGTCGGCGTTGATGTTGTAGGTCTCGCCATCCTTGCCGACCCCGATCGGGGCGATGACCGGGATGAAGGACCCCTTGTCGAGGTGGTCGATCAGCGTCGGATCGATGGAAACGATTTCGCCGACCTGACCGACGTCGATCAGGTCGCCCGGGTTTTCCTTGTTTTCCAGCATGAGCTTCTTGGCGCGGATGAAGTTGCCGTCCTTGCCGGTCAGGCCGACGGCTTTGCCGCCGTGCTGGTTGATCAGGTTGACGATGTCCTTGTTGACCTGGCCGCCGAGCACCATTTCGACAACTTCCATGGTTTCGGCATCGGTGACGCGCATGCCCTGAACGAATTCGCCCTTCTTGCCGACACGGGCGAGCAGGCTTTCGATCTGAGGGCCGCCGCCATGAACAACAACGATGTTGAAGCCGACCAGTTCGAGCAGCACGACATCGCGGGCAAAACAGCTTTTGAGATGCTCGTCGGTCATCGCGTTGCCGCCGTATTTGACGACGATGGTCTTGCCGTGAAAACGCTTGATATAGGGCAGGGCTTCGGCCAGAACGGCGGCCTTGATGCCGGGGGTGAGGTCTTCGATGCTCATGGCGGGCTCCAAGTGGAATCGCCGCGGATTGTACAAAGAAAAAGGCCGGAACGGGGTCCGGCCTTTTGCGAGCGGATGGGGTTAAACGATGCTTAGACGCTTGCTGGTGGTTTCGGTCCGCTTGGGCAGGGTCAGTTCAAGGACGCCATCGTTGAACTTGGCTACGGCTTTGCCATCGTCGATTTCCTGCCCCAATTGGAAAGAACGCGACACCTTGCCGAAATAGCGTTCGGAACGAAGGACCTGCGCACCGTCCTTGACTTCCTTCTCCTGTTTCACTTCGGCACTGATCGAGACCTGATTGCCGTCGACGACGACATGAATGTCTTCCTTCTTGACGCCCGGCAGGTCGGCGTGGATCAGATAGCCGTCGCCCTGTTCACGGACATCGATCTTGATCGATGGCGGCTGGGCTGGAGCGCCGTCAAAATCCACTGGGCGCACGAAAAAGCCGCGGAACAGATCGTCGAACGGATCAATTCGGGTAATGTTTGCCATGGTTTTCTCCTTGGTGAATGAAGCTCTCGTGGACCAAATATAGGAGAGGTTATGGCAGATTCAAGCCCCCGATGCGGGCCTTTTGGGCAGCAGCAGAATGGCGTCCCGGTTGCTCCACGAGAAGCAGCGCTCGGCGGCTTCTCGCCAGGGAAGCCATTGCCAGTCCCGATGTTCGTCGGGTGCCGTGACGACAGGCGGTCGATCGGCCAGGCGCAGGCTGAATACATGTTCGACGTTATGGGTTACCCCGGGAGCGTAGCGCTGCCGCCATTGGGTGAAAATTTCGAAGGTGTTGGTCATCTGCCAGTCGGAAAGCTGGCCGCTGGCCGTATCTATACCCGTTTCCTCAAGAACCTCACGGCGTGCCGTGTTGATCAGGCTTTCACCATCCTCGCGACTGCCGGTGACCGACTGCCAGAAGCCCGGGTGAGCCGATCGTTCAAGAAGGAGTACGTCGAGGGCCGTCGTGTAAATGACGACCAGTACCGAGACCGGCTGTTTGTGGCCGGAGTTCATGCCTCGGGCAGCGTCGGGATGCCTCGGGCCGGGGCGTCGATCAGGATCCAGAAGGGGGTGTTCAGTTTGCGCCGTGCATCGACGACAGCCTGAAACACATCGATCAGGGTGGCAAAGTCCTCGGGGGCTAACCGGCGTAGCCGAGTCAGGCCATTGATGAGCAGAATATGCCCCTTGGCAGGTTGCCAATCGGGATCGGCGAGGCAATCGCAAAGAGCATCGAAATTGGCGCCATACCAGTTTGGAAAATTGAGCGCTGATCCGATTTGGCGCAACACGTCGGGCGCCGAAGAGGGGCCGACGATGGCGACGTTAAGGAAACGGAAATGAATCCGCTGCGAGGCCGTTTCGATGGCGTCATGCCGTGCTGGCGAGAGGTGGAAGACGCCGGAAGCCTCGGTGTTTTTCAGCAGCGTGTCGCTCATCGATACATTCCTATTCCACAATTTGCCGGAATGACCGGTAGTGGTCGTCGGTGTAGTAATAGTGATTGTCGCGGCTGGCGATGATACGGCGCGGTCCGCGATCACGGCGCCACGGCGTCTTTACCGTGTATTCGCGGTAGTAGCCGCGCGGGTGCAGCGGCAGACGTTTTTCGAAATTGCCGAAAACGATGCCATCGCGCTCATATGGGAAAGGTCCGCCGGCCTTGATCAGTGCCAGGGTGTGCCGCGCCTCGGATGGCAAATTTGCGACAAAAATCCGGTCGACCGTGGGAGCGGCTCGCTTATCCGTGCTCGCCGCATCGTTCCCGAAGCTGAAACCGAAGGCGCTCCCGATCGCCAGCCAGGCGACGATCAGGAGACGCAGGCAAATCTGCATCGGCGCTTAGGACTGGCCGACTTCGACCTGGGTTTCGACCTTCTGCCGCAGGCGGATGTGCAGTTCGCGCAACTGTTTCTCGTCGACGCCGGATGGCGCGTCGGTAAGCAGGCACTGGGCACGTTGCGTCTTCGGGAAGGCAATCACGTCGCGGATCGACTCGGCGCCGGTCATCATGGTGACGATGCGATCCAGACCGAAAGCCAGGCCGCCGTGCGGCGGGGCGCCATACTTCAGGGCGTCGAGCAGGAAGCCGAACTTGGCCTGCTGCTCCTCCGGGCCGATGTTGAGGGCGGAAAAGACTTTTTCCTGAACGTCGGAGCGGTGAATACGCACGGAGCCGCCGCCCAGTTCCCAGCCGTTCAGCGCCAGGTCGTAGGCCTTGGCCAGGCACTTGCCGGGATCGCTGACCAGCAGGTCGAGATGCTCGTCCTTGGGGCTGGTGAACGGATGGTGGCAGGCGGTCCAGCGCTTGGAGTCGTCGTCGTACTCGAACATCGGGAAGTCGATGACCCACAGCGGCGCCCACTTGGCGCCGGTGACGAAGCCCTTTTCGTGGCCGATCTTGATGCGCAGCGCGCCGAGGGCGTCATTGACGATCTTGGCCTTGTCGGCGCCAAAGAAGATCAGGTCGCCGGACTGTGCGCCGGTGCGCTCGATAACGGCCTTGAGCGAGGCTTCGGAGAGGTTCTTGACGATAGGCGATTGCAGGCCGGTTTCGTTGATCTGGGTGACGTCGTTGACTTTGATGTAAGCCAGGCCGCGGGCGCCGTAGATGCCGACGAACTGGGTGTAGGCATCGATCTCGCCGCGGGTCAGCGTGGCGCCGCCGGGAATGCGCATGGCGGCAATGCGGCCGCCCTCGCTGTTGGCAACACCGGCGAAGACCTTGAAGGCGACGTCCTTGAAGGCATCCGTGACTTCGGTCAGTTCAAGGGTGACGCGCAGGTCAGGCTTGTCGGAGCCGAAGCGGTGCATGGCTTCGGCGTAGGTCATGCGCGGGAAGTCCGGCAGATCAACGTCGATCGCTTCCTTGAAAACGGTACGGATCAGCTTTTCCGTCAGCGCCATGATCTCGGCCTCGCTCATGAACGAGGTCTCGATATCAACCTGGGTGAATTCGGGCTGACGATCGGCCCGCAGGTCTTCGTCACGGAAGCATTTGACGATCTGGTAGTAGCGGTCGTAGCCGGCGACCATCAGCAGTTGCTTGAAAAGTTGCGGCGATTGCGGCAGGGCGAAGAACTGGCCGGGATGGACGCGTGACGGCACCAGATAATCGCGGGCACCTTCCGGCGTCGACTTGGTCAGCATCGGCGTTTCGATATCGATGAAACCGTTGTCGTCGAGGAAGCGGCGGAAGGCACGGGAGGTCTTGTAGCGCAGCATCAGGTTGTTCTGCATCTGCGGGCGACGCAGGTCGATGACGCGATGCAGCAGGCGAACGTTCTCCGAGAGATTGTCTTCATCCAACTGGAACGGTGGCGTAACCGACGGGTTGAGAACCTCGATCTCGTGACAGAGGATCTCGATCTCGCCGGATGCCAGGTTGGCATTGGTCGTGCCGGCCGGGCGCGGACGGACTTTGCCGGTGATCTTCAGGCAAAACTCGTTGCGGACCGATTCGGCGATGGCGAACGTGGCGGCACGATCTGGGTCGCATACGACCTGAGCCAAGCCTTCGCGATCGCGCAAGTCGATGAAAATAACGCCGCCGTGGTCGCGCCGACGATGGGCCCAGCCGCACAGGGTAACGATTTGCCCGTCGAGGGCGGCATTGAGTTGTCCGCAATAATGGGTACGCATGAAACTTTCCGGTTGAATCAATTGTTGGTGATGGCGCGGGAGTGCGGTGGCGGGGCCACGACTCCCATCGAAATGATGTACTTGAGTGCTTCGTCGACTGTCATCTCAAGCTCGATGACATCCTTGGCAGGGAGCATCAGGAAAAATCCCGAGGTAGGGTTCGGCGTGGTCGGGACATAAACGCTGACATGTTCGCCATCCAGGTGATTGACGATATCGCCGCCGGGATTCCCTGTCTGAAAGGCGATGGTCCAGCTTCCCTGACGGGGGTACTGGATGAGCAGGGCCTTGCGGAAGGCGTTACCATTGGGCGCAAAGAGCGTATCGGAAACCTGTTTGACAGCCTTGTACACCGAATTGACGACAGGAATGCGCGAGAGTAGCTTGTCCCACCATACGACCAGTTTCTGGCCTATAAAATTGGTCGCGAGCAGCCCGGTAAAAAGTATCATGGCCAGCGTCAGGACCGCACCGGCGCCCGGAATGGCGAATCCGACCAGATGTTGTGGATGGACGCCTTCGGGTAACAGGCGCAGGGATTGATCAAGCGTGTTGACGATAAGCGACAGCACCCAGCCGGTAATGACCAGCGGGACCCAGATCAAGAGCCCAGTGATGAAATAGCGTTTGATCAATTGGCCACGCACGATGAACAGCTACCCTCGCCTGTCTGGCAAGGGGGCGCGGTATTTGCCTTGTTGCCGCCACCCTTGAAGTCAGTGGCATACCAGCCATTGCCCTTGAGCTGAAAACCGGCGGCTGAAAGGAGCTTGCTGTAGCTTTCCTTGCTGCATTCCGGGCAAATCGTGAGCACTGGATCGCTCATTTTCTGCAGATGTTCTTTCTGGAAGCCGCAGGAGTCACAGCGATATTCGTAAATCGGCATGGGAATCCTCCAAAACCTTGAATTATAACCGAGAGTGGTGGCTACCTATATCGGGGCTAAGGCGGCTTTTTCAACCGATCATGCCGAGATAGGTTTGGGTTATTTTCGCCCCCCAGAAAAGGGCGATGCCTCCAGCTGCTGCAAGGTAGGGGCCGAAAGGGATTGGTACGTTGCGACCATGCCGGGTGACAACAATCAGCGTGATTCCGACCGCAGCGCCAACGACCGACGAGAGCAGGATGATGGCAGGTAGCATTTGCCAGCCCAGCCATGCACCAAGTGCGGCAAGCAGTTTGAAGTCACCATAACCCATGCCTTCCTTGCCGGTTGCCAGTTTGAAAAGCCAGAACACGCTCCACAGGGCCAGATAGCCAAGCATTGCACCGATGACCGCAGAGGGTAGATCGGAATAAATCCCCCAGAGGTTGATCGCCAGGCCGAGCCAGACCAATGGCAAGGTGATCGAATCCGGTAACAACTGTGTGTCCAGATCGATAGCTGCGAGAGCGATCAAGGCCCAGACCAATACGAGTGCCCCGGCGGCTTGCAGTGTCGGACCGAAATGCCAGGCGACATATGCCGAAATCAGGCCAGTAATGGCTTCGATGATTGGATAACGCGGTGAAATGGGGGTCCGGCATCCCGAACATTTGCCTCTGAGAATCAACAGATAGCTGATGAGCGGGATATTTTCGGTTGCCGTGATTTGATGGCCACAGGCCGGGCAGCGCGAACGGGGGCTGGAGAGTGATAAGGGCTCGTTTGTCTCTGGCGCAGCCTCTCCGAGCAGTTCAGCGCATTGTGCATGCCACTCCTGTTCCATGATTTTGGGGAGGCGGTGAATGACCACATTGAGAAAACTGCCAACACACAAACCAAGCAGCCCGGCCATGGCGGCTAGGCCACCTAGTGATTCGGGCAGCATCAGACGACGGCTCCGATCTTGAAGATAGGCAGATACATGGCAACGACCATACCGCCAATCAACGTACCAAGAACCACCATGATGATGGGTTCCATCAGGCTGGACATGGCATCGACAGAATCGTCAACTTCCTGTTCAAAAAAGTCCGCGACTTTTGACAGCATCGAGTCCAGTGCACCTGACTCCTCGCCAATAGACACCATTTGAATCACCATGTTGGGGAAAATGTTTGCATTTTGCATTGCGTTCGTAAGGTTGATACCCGTCGATACCTCGCTCTGAATCTGTCGGGTCGCCACTTTGTAAACGTGATTGCCGGCTGCGCCCCCGACTGAGTCGAGGGATTCAACCAACGGTACACCTGCTGCGAACATGGTGGCCAAGGTTCTGGTCCAGCGAGCAATTACCGATTTGCGGACAATTTCCCCGAAAATGGGCATGCGCAGGAGTAGCCGATCCATGGCCATCTGAACCTTTTCTGAGCGCTTCCAGCTCTCCAGGAAGGCGTAGATTCCCCCACCAAGAGCGCCGAATATGGCCCACCAATAGGAAACGAAAAAGTCAGAAATGGCTATGACAAACAAGGTTGGCGCTGGCAGATCGGCGCCAAAGCTCTGGAACACTTCCTTGAAGGCAGGAATGACAAAAATCATGATCACGGCGGTGATGATGAAAGCGACAACAAGGACTGCTACCGGATAAAAGAGGGCAGACTTGATCTTGCCCTTGATCGCCAGAATCTTTTCCTTGTAGGTGGCTAGGCGATCAAGCAATGTGTCCAGAATGCCTGCCTGTTCGCCGGCAGCTACAAGGTTGCAATACAGCGCGTCGAATTGCAGGGGAAACTTGCGGAAAGCTTGGGAAAGCGAACTGCCGGTTTCAACGTCCGATTTAATATCGAGCAAGAGTTTGCCGACGGCGGGATTGGAGTGCCCTCTGCCGACGATATCGAAGGACTGCAAAAGCGGGACGCCAGACTTCATCATGGTTGCCAATTGGCGGGTAAACAGCGAAATGTCTTTTTCGGTAATCTTGCCGCCGGTCTTGAACCGGACCTTCTTGACCTTGGCGCCGGTTATGCCTTGCCGGCGCAGGGTCGTTTGAACGACTGACTCACTGGCCGCTCTCATTTCGCCGCGTACGGTTTTACCGTCCTTGTTCCTCCCTTCCCAGAGGAAGGTGTTTTCCTTGACTGCCGAGGCCCTAGATCTTGCGGCGGTAGCCATATCGTTTCCTTTTCATTAGGCGTTGGTAGTGCTCAACACTTCGTCAAGTGACGTCATGCCTTGTTTGACTTTCAATAGACCGGATTCCCGCAGGTTTTTCACACCTTCTGCCTTGGCTTGGGCGCCTAAGTCAAGCGCAGTGGCGCCGCTGAGAATCAGTCGTTGCATGGCTTCGGATATGGGCATGACTTGATAGATGCCGACGCGCCCCTTGTAGCCGGTGCCTTTGCAGCGATCGCAGCCGCCTGGGCCAAACAGTGTCCACGATCCGTCAAGATCTGATTCGGTATAGCCGGCGTCAAGAAGCGCTTGTTCTGGGATGGTGATCGGCTTCTTGCAACTGCACAGTCGGCGGGCCAGGCGCTGAGCGGTGATCAGGAGTACGCTTGAGGCGATGTTGAACATGGGAACGCCCATGTTCATTAGGCGGGTAAGCGTTTGCGGAGCATCGTTGGTGTGCAGCGTTGACAACACAAGGTGGCCGGTTTGGGCTGCCTTGATTGAAATTTCCGCGGTTTCCAGGTCGCGGATTTCGCCAACCATGATGATGTCCGGATCCTGGCGCAGAAAGGCTTTCAGTGCGACCGGGAACGTCAGTCCGGCGCGATCGTCAACGTTGACTTGGTTGACGCCGGGGAGATTGATTTCTGCAGGGTCTTCGGCCGTCGAAATATTTATGCCATCTTTGTTCAGGATGTTGAGGCAGGTATAGAGAGAGACCGTTTTTCCGGACCCGGTTGGCCCGGTGACCAGAATCATCCCGTAAGGCCTGCTGATGGCATCCATCAGCAGCGCTTTCTGCTCCGGTTCGTAACCTAGCGCTTCGATACCCAGCGTGGCTGAGCTGGGGTCAAGAATCCGCATGACTATTTTTTCACCCTGCAATGTTGGCAGGGTGCTGACCCGAAAATCGATGGCGCGATTCTTGGAAAGAACGAGGCGCATGCGTCCGTCCTGAGGTACGCGCTTTTCAGCAATGTTCAGTCGCGAAATGACCTTGATGCGCGAAGCGATTTTTTCTTTGATGGCCAGAGGCGGGGTGGCGACTTCGCGCAGGATGCCATCCACGCGAAAACGGATGCGATAAAACTTCTCGTAGGGCTCGAAATGGATGTCCGAGGCGCCATCGTTGATGGCATCGAGGAGCATTTTCTGAATGAATTTGACAACCGGTGCGTCATCAATCTCTTGGCCGGCCGCTTCGTCGGCCTTGCCTGCGGCTTCCTCGTCGAGAAAATCGAGGTTGATGTCTTCGCTGGTGAAATTCTTGAGTGCGTCCGCGGCCGATTCAGCGTACTTGGCAACCAGAGGGGCGAGCTTCGATTGTTCGACGACGATGGGGTCGACCGCAAGTCCGGTCTGAAAGCGTATTTCGTCGAGGGCGCGTAGGTTGGTCGGGTCGGCAATGGCGACCGAAAGGCGGTTGCCCCGCTTGTTGAGGGGGATTACCTTGTGCGTGGCGATCAGTTTCCGGTCAATCGCGTCAGACGGAATGTGAGCCTCGTCGAACGCAGCCAGATCAAGCAAGGGATAGCCAAAGGTATCGGCAACGAAACGTGCGATATCCAGCGCGCCGGCTTTCTGGCTGATGATGATCTGTTCGATCAGCGACGTCTTGCTGCTGTGGGCTTGTGCCAGCAATTGTTCTGCCTCAGCCTCCTTGAGTTGCCCGGCCTGTACAAGCGCCCGTGCCAGGCCGCCGAGTGGAGGATTTTGAGGTGTTGCTGCCATTGATCGATATGGAAATGCCGATTAGATCGCCCGATGATGCTACGCGGTCGACGGTTTGTAAAGGATGGGGCGCCGGCTAGGTGGCTTCCGGCCGGAAGATACGGACGGTGACCACGCTGCGGTCCTGAGTTTGGAGGACTTCGACGGCGACTCCGGCTAGTTTTATGCTGGTGCCCGACTCCGGGATGTCCTGAAAGTGCTCGAGAATGAGGCCATTCAGCGTTTTGGGGCCGTCGAGCGGAAAGTCGAGGCCGAGCGTCCGGTTTATGTCGCGCAGGGCACGGGAACCCTCGACGATGGCTTCGCCGTCGTCCGACCAGGCTAGTTCGTGGCCGAGGCCAGGTAGCGATGTGGTGAAATCGCCAACGAATTCCTCGATGATGTCTTCAAGTGTCAGTAGCCCGAGGATTTCGCCGTATTCGTCTACGACGAAGCCGATGCGCTGGCGGTTTTCCTGGAAAAAGGCGAGTTGCGAGAAAACCGGTGTGCCCGGAGCAATGTAATAAGGTGGCTGAAGTTGTTGCAGCAGGGCGGCTTCGTCGAAGTCCGGATCGCCGAGGTTGGTGAGTAGGCGGCGTACCGGTAAGACCCCGATCAATTGATCCAGCGATTCGCGACAGACTGGCAGTCTGCTGTGATGGCTCGTGGCGAGTTGAGCGTGGACGTCTTCCCACTCCTGGCCAAGATCGAGAATCTCGATGTTGCCGCGGGGGGTCATGACGTCTTCGACTGTAATGTTGTTGAGCTCGAACAGGCTCGACAGGATGGCGTGGTGTTTCTTAGGCATCAGGTGCGAAGATTCGAGCACGAGACTGCGCAACTCCTCAGGTGATAGCTTGGCGGGGCCGTCGGAGGCGTTGGGCGACAGGCGAACAAGCCGAAGCAGGGCACTGGCAAAAAGGTTGATGAACCAGACGACCGGATAGAAGAGGCGGAGCAGTGGGGTCAGTACATAGCCGAGTCGGATGGCCAGACTGTCGGCATGAGTGGCGCCGATTATTTTTGGGGTTATTTCGGCGAAGACGAGGATGGCGAAGGTAATGACCAGGGTGCCGGCGGCCAGCGCCCATTTTTCATCGCCGAACAGCTCGATGGTGATGACGCCGACCAATGTGGCGGCTGCCGAGTTGACGAGGTTGTTGCCGAGCAGGATGACGCCGAGCATCTTGTCGGTTCGGTCGAGCAGGGCGTTGGCTATTTGTGCGCCGCGATGTCCGGTCTGCGCCAGATGGCGAAGGCGGAATCGGTTGGCCGCCATCATGGCGGTTTCGGTGAGCGAAAAGCAGCCGGATAGTGCCAGGAGAACGACAAGTGCGATCAGTTGGGCTGAGAGCGGAATTTCTTCCACGGCTCAGACGCGTCCGAGTATGACTTCCGCCACGAAGCGGCTGCCGACATAGGCCAGAATGAGCAGCGCGAAGCCGGCCAGTGTCCAGCGCAGGGCGCGCTTGCCGCGCCAGCCCCAGGCGTGGCGTCCGACCAGCAGGGTGGCGAAGATGCCCCAGGAGGCAAAAGCAAACAGGGTCTTGTGGTCGATCGTCAATGGCTTGCCGAAGAGCGCTTCGGAGAAGAGGACTCCACTACCGACGGTCAGGGTGAGCAGGATGAAACCTACGAGCAGCATGCGGAACAGCAGCTTTTCCATGGTGAGCAGGGGCGGCAGGCTGTTCAGGCTGCGTTTGAGCGAGCGCTTGTGCAGGGCGTTTTCGGTAAAGCCCATAAAGATGGCGTGCAGCGCTGACAAGGTCAGCAGGCTGTAGGCCAGCATGGCGGCGAGGAAATGGAGCTTGAAGCCGGTGGCGCTGGCGTGGGCGACCAGATGAACGTTCGGGAAGAAGACGGGCAGCACGGCACACAGGGCTGCCAGCGGCAATACCATGGGTTGCATGCCTTCCATTCTGGCCATGAAGCTCTCCAGCCAGTAGATCAGCACGGCGAGCCACATCATGAGCGAGAGGGCGAAGCTGAAAGAGAAGCGCATGCCGATGTCGGCAAACAGGGCGTCATAGAGTGCGGCAGCGTGAATGAAAAGGGCGGCGGCAATGGCGACGCGCTCCCAGGCTTGCATGGGGCAGGCGACGCACTGGTTTTCGCCTTCGCGCCAGCGGGTGTTCCAGAAATGGAAACCGAGTGCGGCATAAAGCAGGGCGGCGAGAATGTGCGGCAGAAGCTGAATTACAATATCAACCATCCTTGAATTCTACTAGAAGCCCAAACGACATGCTCGATAACCTGACCAATCGCCTTGCTCGCGTCATGAAGACGCTGAAGGGCGAAGCTCGCCTGACGGAAACCAATATTGCCGATGCCTTGCGCGAGGTGCGCATGGCGCTGCTCGAGGCCGACGTGGCCTTGCCGGTGGTCAAGGATTTCATTGCCGCCGTCAAGGAAAAGGCGGTGGGTGAGGCGGTGATCGGTTCGCTGAGTCCCGGCCAGGCGTTGATCGGGGTCGTCCATGCCGAACTGACCAAGATCATGGGCGATGCCCACGAAGGGATCAACTTCAACACCCAGCCGCCGGCGATCGTGCTGATGGCCGGTCTGCAGGGGGCCGGCAAGACGACTACCGTCGGCAAGCTGGGCAAGTTCCTCAAGGAAAATCACAAGAAGAAGGTGCTGGTGGTTTCCTGTGACGTTTATCGTCCGGCGGCTATCGAGCAGTTGAAGTCGGTGGCCGGGCAGGCCGGGGTCGATTTCTTCCCGTCGACAACGGGCGAGAAGCCGGAGGCGATTGCCCTGGCGGCGATCGATTGGGCGAAGCGGCATTATCACGACGTGGTGCTGGTCGATACCGCCGGTCGCCTGGCCATCGATGAAGAGATGATGGCGGAAATCAAGCGGCTGCATGCGGCGATCAATCCGATCGAGACGCTGTTTGTGGTCGATGCCATGCTCGGCCAGGATGCGGTCAATACGGCCAAGTCGTTCAACGAGGCTTTGCCGCTGACCGGTGTCGTGCTGACCAAGCTGGACGGTGATGCGCGCGGTGGTGCGGCCTTGTCGGTGCGTCACATCACCGGCAAGCCGATCAAATTCTCCGGTGTCGGTGAAAAGCTGTCGGGTCTGGAGGCCTTCCATCCCGAGCGGATGGCTTCGCGGATTCTGGGCATGGGCGACGTACTGTCGCTGATCGAGGATGCCAAGAAGGGCCTGGATGAAGAAAAGGCGATCGCTTTCGCCAAGAAGCTGAAGTCTGGCAAGGGGTTCGATCTCAACGATTTCAAAGAGCAGATCGCCCAGATGCGCAACATGGGCGGCTTGACCGCGATGATGGACAAGATGCCGGCGCAGATCGCCCAGATGGCCGGTCAGTTGCCGGCCGGGGCCGAGGGTAAGATGGTTGGCCGCGTCGAGGGCATCATCAATTCAATGACCCCGCTCGAGCGAGCCAAGCCCGAACTGATCAAGGCTAGCCGCAAGCGCCGCATCGCCATGGGGGCGGGGGTTCAGGTGCAGGAAGTCAATCGTCTGCTCAACCAGTTCGAGCAGACGCAGAAAATGATGAAGATGATGACCAAGGGTGGCATCGGCAAGCTCATGCGCGGCATGAAGGGCATGATGCCCGGGATGCGCTGATTTCATTTTTGGGCGTTTTCTCCGGTTGACCGTAGGAATGCTGCGGTCAACCGGGAAAATGCCCAAAATCAGCGTCCGGCCTGGGCCAGACTGCTCGGGGTGTAGCCCCATTGCTTCTGCCAGGCGGCACGAACCATATTCGGATATTCCGGTTTGCCCAGGCTGCCGTTGTAGCGGCCGAGGGCGCGGAACAGATCGCCCTTTTCGATATCCAGGTAGTGACGCAGGATGGTGCAGCCGTAACGCAGGTTGGTCCGCAGGTCGAACAGCGAGTTGTCGGGACGGCCGATGATCTTGATCCAGAACGGCATGACCTGCATGTAGCCGCGCGCGCCGGCCGACGACACGGCGTATTTGCGAAAGCCCGATTCAACCTGCATGAGGCCGAGCACCAGCTGCGGGTCGAGTCCGGCGCGGGTCGCTTCGTAATGCACGCTACGCAGCAGATCGATGCGGTATTCGCGGTTCGGGATGCGTTTTTCCAGTCGGCGCGACATCTCGCCCAGCCAGTCCGCTGCCTCCATCGGGCTCTTGAACGAGCTGACCGTCGGGCGGGAGTCGGAGACAGTCTTGGATAGCGCGGCCTGGACGCTGGCCGACAGCGGTTCATACTTTTGCGCGCCAGCGAAGGCCGCCGACGCGCCAAACAAACACAGGGCCGCAATCAGGTGGCGCACAACTTTCCTTTGAGGACGCTGAGCGCATCGGCTTGCGCAATCATCGTCGGCTCGGCCTCGCGGCGGCCCTTGTATTCGAGCTGGCCTTCTTTCAAGCCGCGCTCGCCGATGACGACGCGATGCGGGATGCCGATCAGTTCCATGTCAGCAAACATGACGCCGGGACGCTCGTTGCGATCATCCAGCACGACATCGACGCCGGCCGCCTTCAACTCGTTGTACAGTTGGTCGGCCGCCGCTTTGACGGCCTCGCTCTTGTGATAGCCCATCGGCACCAGGCAGACCTCGAACGGCGCGATGGCCGGCGGCAGGATGATGCCCTTGTCGTCGTTGCCCTGCTCGATGGCAGCGCCGACAATGCGCGACACGCCAATGCCGTAGCAGCCCATTTCCATGATCTGGCTCTTGCCGTTTTCGTCGAGGTAGGCGCAGTTCAGCGCCTCGGCGTACTTCTGGCGCAGCTGGAAAATGTGGCCGACTTCGATGCCGCGCAGGATTTCCAGTGTGCCCTGGCCGTCCGGCGACGGATCGCCCGCAACCACGTTGCGGATGTCGAAGACTTCCGGCTCCGGCACGTCGCGACCGAAATTGACGCCGGTCAGGTGGAAACCCGCCTCGTTCGCGCCGCAGACGAAATCGCTCATCGCGGCAACGCTGCGGTCGGCAAAAATCGCCACTTTTTCCTGGTTGACCGTAGCAGGCCCGATGTAACCGGGCTGGCAGCCCAGATATTCCTCGACCTCGCGCTCCGTGGCGAAACGGAACGGGTTGATGGCGGCGATCTTGCTCGCCTTGATCTCGTTTAGTTCATGATCGCCGCGCAGCAAGAGCAGGGCGAACGTCGTGCTGCCATCTTCCTTCTCGCTCATGACCGCGATCGATTTGACGATTTTTTCCAACGGTACGCTCAAGCATTCGGCGACATCGACGCAAGCCATCTTGCCAGGTGTGGCGACTTTTGCCATTGCCTGCGTCGCTGCTCCGCGCGAGGCGGACGGTGCTACGGCCTCGGCCAGTTCAACGTTGGCCGCATAGCCGGAATCCGGGCAGAAAGCGATGTCGTCCTCGCCGGAGTCGGCCAGGACGTGAAATTCATGCGAGCCGGTGCCGCCAATCGAGCCTGTATCGGCCGCCACGGCACGGAACCGCAGGCCCAGGCGCGTGAAGATGCGGCTGTAGGTGTCGTACATATTGCCGTATTCGCGTTTCAAGTCGTCGAAAGACGAGTGGAATGAGTAACCGTCCTTCATCAAGAACTCGCGGCCGCGCATGACGCCAAAACGGGGGCGAATCTCGTCGCGGAACTTGGTCTGGATCTGGTACAGGTGAATCGGCAGTTGTCGATAGCTCTTCACATCACGCCGCACCACGTCGGTGATCACTTCTTCATGCGTCGGGCCGATGACGAATTCGCGCTGGTGGCGATCCTTGAAACGCAGCAGCTCCGGGCCGTACTGCTCCCAGCGGCCGGATTCCTGCCACAGTTCGGCCGGTTGCACGGCCGGCATCAGTAACTCAAGCGCGCCAGCATTGTTCATCTCTTCGCGCACGATGTTCTCAACCTTGCGTAGCACGCGCAGACCCAGCGGCATCCAGGTATAAATGCCCGCTGCAGCACGCTTGATGTAGCCGGCGCGCAGCATCATTTTCTGGCTAATAACTTCGGCGTCGGCCGGTGCTTCCTTGAGAGTGGTGAAAAAGAACTGCGAAGTGCGCATGAGATGCTCTTGAATTCGTTGGGAAACCTCGATTTTACACGGTCCCGCTTCTTTGCATGCGGGAGCCCTTTGTGAAAGAATCCGCCTAACTATTAATTTTTCAGGATTTCTATGCTTGACCGTGAAGGCTATCGCCCGAACGTCGGCATCATTCTTTGTAACGCCAAGAACGAGGTTTTCTGGGGTAAACGCATACGGGAGCATTCCTGGCAGTTTCCGCAAGGTGGCATCAAACGCGGCGAAACGCCCGAAGAAGCCATGTTTCGTGAACTGCACGAAGAGGTCGGGCTCTTGCCCGAACACGTGCGTATCCTTGGGCGAACCAAAGGTTGGTTGCGTTACGAAGTGCCGACACACTGGATCAAGCGCGAATGGCGCGGATCCTACAAGGGCCAGAAACAAATCTGGTTCCTGCTTCGTCTGGTCGGGCGCGACAGCGACGTCAGTCTGCGCGCCACAGCCAAGCCGGAATTCGACGCCTGGCGGTGGAACGACTACTGGATACCGCTCGATGCAGTGATCGAGTTCAAGCGCTCGGTGTATGAGCAGGCGCTCAATGAGCTCGTCCGCTTTCTCGATATCGACCGAAAAGGGGCGAAGCATCGTCGGGGTGCTAACGATGTGGCGGATTCCTCTCAGCCCGCCTCGCACGAGGATTAGTCATGGCATTGTTCCGCAACTCCGTTCTACTGTTGGCGAGCTTGCTCGTTTCGTCCGCCGCGTCCGCGGATTTTGAGGAAGATTACGAAAGCAAACCGTGGCAGGAGATCGAGGTCCAGATGCCGGCCGCGCCGAAGCAGGAAACCCTGTTGCCGTTTTATGTCAGTGCGGCAACTGAAAACCGCTTTTTCGTCGATGGCGCGACGCTTAGCGTCGGTAGCGATGGCGTCGTGCGCTACGTCTTGCTCATTCTGTCGCCCCGCGGGGCGCGCAATGTGACGTTTGAAGGCATGCGCTGCCAGACGCGAGAACGGCGAATTTATGCCTCCGGGCGCCTGGATGGAAGCTGGTCCAAGGCACGGAAAAACGAATGGGTGCGCATTCAGGACGTCTACGCCAATCGCCACCATGCCGCGCTCTTCCTTGAATATTTCTGTCCGATTGGCAACATCGTTCAAGACGCCGCAGAGGCCCGCAATGCCCTGATAAAAGGCGAGCACCCGGATAACAAACACTGAACCCCATGTCCCCGGATCAACTGATTCTCGAATTCGACCGTGCCCTGCGCACGGTGCTGGCTTCCGCACGCAGTGTTCGTCCAACGCCCGGAAGGGAGTTGCCGGAAGCTGGCCTTGAGGCCGACCAGAAGCGCCACGTTGTAGGTCTGATGCGGGTCAATCACTGCGGAGAGATCTGCGCGCAGGCGCTCTATCAGGGGCAGGCGCTGACATCCAGGGATCCGTCAATTCGCGAAGCGCTGCGTGGTGCGGCCGATGAGGAAACCGAGCATCTGGCCTGGACAGAGCAAAGGATTTCCGAACTGGGCGGGCGCAAAAGCCTTCTGAATCCCCTCTTGTATCTAGGCTCTTTGACGCTAGGGCTTGCCGCAGGCGCACTTGGCGACAAATGGAATCTTGGCTTTTTGGCCGAAACCGAGCGGCAAGTCGAGGCACATCTGGATGGCCATTTGCTCAGTCTCCCTGTTGACGATGCTCGTTCGCGGGCGATTGTTGAGCAAATGCGCCGGGACGAAATTCAGCATGCAGAGACGGCCATTCAATACGGTGCCGCGGAGCTTCCAGCGCCAGTCAAGAAAACGATGAAATTGGCGGCCAAGGTCATGACCAGGACCGCCTACCATATTTGACGTCTAGCCAAGCCTCAGGCTTCTTCGATAATCTCGAAGTCGTGAGTGATCTCCGCTGTCTTGGCCATCATGATCGAAGCGGAGCAGTATTTCGTTTTCGATAATTCGATAGCGCGCGCGACGACGTCCGCCTTGAGTTGCTTTCCCTTGACGCGGTAATGAAAGTGGATATGCGTAAAAATCTTGGGGTCGCTCTCGGCGCGCTCGGCTTTCAGGCTGACATCGCAAGCGCTGACGGCATGGCGTCCCTTTTTTAGAATCAATACCACGTCAAACGCCGAGCAACCGCCGGTACCGGCCAGAACCATCTCCATGGGGCGCAGGCCCAGGTTTCTTCCCCCTGCCTCGGGGGCGCCATCCATGACTACTGCGTGGCCGCTGCCAGTCTCCGCAACAAACGACATTCCTGCGTCGTTACCCATCCATCTAACGGTGCATTCCATTGTTATCTCCAGTCAAGATCGTGAATTCTAGCGGAAGTGGCTGGCCGGGGGGCTGTGCGGTTTAAAATGCTGCGCCGCAGCATGACGTCGGGCTTGTGGATGTTGCATCGGGTCATTTGCGGGTTTTATCATTGGTTAATTCAGTTCTACATGTACATTAAACTTATTAAATAACAATTGGTTAATATAGATTAGCTTTCGTGATTAATACATTTGTTTATGGATTGTGCGTTGCACAAATACATCTTGCGTGCCGCCTTCCGTTCATGGAGAATGTGAAGCGTTGGAACTGTGGTGGCTTAACAGCGATCTTCAGTTCAGATTTGTCTCCTCCACCCTCCTCCTTTGGTGTGGATTTAACGCGGCTCAGCGAGCCGCGTTTTTTTTGTCCTTTTGTTGAAAAGAGTGGATAAGCATTGACACCTGCCCGTGGGGTCGACTAGAATCCGCGCCTTTCTCCAATCTGCGCCCAAATTTTTCAGGACGGCACACTTATATGAAAACGTTTTCCGCCAAGCCACATGAGGTGAAGCGCGAGTGGTTTGTGGTTGACGCCACAGACAAGGTGCTCGGCCGCCTCGCTACAGAAATTGCTCGTCGCCTTCGTGGCAAGCACAAGGCTATCTACACGCCGCACGTTGATACCGGCGATTTCATCGTTGTTACCAATGTTGAAAAGCTCACCGTCACTGGTAACAAAGCCGAAGACAAGAAGTACTACCGCCACTCCGGTTATCCGGGCGGTATCTACGAAACCAACTTCAAGAAAATGCAGCAGCGTTTCCCGGGGCGTGCCCTGGAAACCGCCGTCAAGGGTATGCTGCCGAAGGGTCCGCTGGGCTACGCCATGCTGAAGAAGCTGAAGTGCTACGCCGGTGAACAGCATCCGCACACTGCCCAGCAGCCGAAGGCTCTGGAAATCTAAGGGGTTATCATGGCTGAAGGTTATTTCTACGGTACCGGTCGTCGCAAGAGCGCCGTTGCTCGTGTATTCATGAAACGTGGCTCTGGCGCCATCGTTGTAAATGGCAAGCCGGTCGATCAGTTCTTCTCTCGCGAAACGGGCCGCATGATCGTGCGCCAGCCGTTGGTTCTGGTCGAGCAACTGAGCGGTTTCGATATCAAGGTGAATGTTATTGGTGGCGGCGAGTCCGGCCAGGCCGGTGCTGTTCGCCACGGTATTACCCGTGCGCTGATCGAATACGATGCCGCGTTGAAGCCTGCGCTGTCGAAGGCCGGGTTCGTTACCCGTGATGCCCGCGAAGTTGAGCGTAAGAAAGTTGGCTTCCACAAAGCGCGCCGTCGCAAGCAATTCTCCAAGCGCTAATACGCTTCGCTATCGAAAAGCCGCCTTTGGGCGGCTTTTTTGTTTTTGTGTCGCGGAGTATCATGCGCTCTCGTTTTTTGGGAACTCGATCGTGGGCAATGAAGAGGTAGCGAGTCGGTGCCAACTCCAGCAGTCACCCTGAGGCTAAGGCGGTTTCGGCGACGTTTTGGAATAACCGCGCCCAAGGTGGTGGTGCGAACCCATTTGCCGTGGCAGTGGTTGGTTTTTCCTGTCGTGTTATTGCTGCTGTTGGTTGGGGTTGTCGGCTGGTTGATCGCCCAGCGCAACGAGGCAGGAGCGCTTGCGCAGGAAAAGGACGAATTGCGCCAGCAGTTACAGGTGCAGCGAGAGGAATTGAATATCCTGCGGTCGACTGCTGGAACTGGCAAAAATGCAGTCAGTATCGAGCGAGCAACTCAGCAGCAATTGCTGGGGCAAATCCAGAGTCTGGAGGCTGAAAATGCAGCCCTCAGGGAGGATGTCCTTTTGTTTGAGCGCTTGATTCCGGTGGCGGGAGAGGGCGGGGCCGTTCGGGTCGAGAGTTTTCGGCTTGCTCAGGAGTCGCCGGGAAAAATTCGCTATCGCCTGCTTTTTGCGTTTCAACCGGATAGACAGAACCCGGATTTTCGCGGACGCCTCCAGTTGGCTGTGAGTTATAAGCTCTCCGGTAAGAATCTGCATTTGCAGTTGCCTGAAGGGTCGGCTGGTTCTTTAGATTTTCAACTCGAGCTAAAGCATTTTTTACGTCGCGAAGGGGTGTTTGCGTTGCCGGATGGCGCCATCCTGCAGCAGGTGGAGGCTCGGGTTTTGCAGGGTGATACACTGAAAGCCAAGCGAGTGGCTCAACTCTAGGAGGGGATTGGATGTTCGGAAAAAAAGATGAAAGCAAACCCTTGGGGCGAATCGACAGCCTGATCGGCGCCGGAACGTGCGTCGAAGGGAGTATTCATTTTACGGGTGGCTTGCGCGTCGATGGAGAAGTGAAGGGGAGCATTCTTGCCGCCGAAGGCGCTTCATCTTCGATGCTTGTGTTGAGTGAGCATGCGCGCGTCGAGGGCGCTGTCAATGTCGCTCATCTGGTGACTAACGGTACGGTCGTTGGCCCGGTAACGGTGACTCAGTCGATCGAAATGCAATCGAAGGCCCGTATTGCCGGCGACGTCGAATACTCGGTGATAGAAATGCAGCAAGGAGCCGTCATCGAAGGTCGCCTCGTTCATTCCGCCGGCAAGGCCGTGGAACTAAAATTGGCGACATCAGCCTAACCGACTAGCCGTGAATTGGCCGGTCCAACATAACGAAGCACAGAATTTTTCCAGGAGTTTACTCATGAATGCAGTTGTAGAAACCACCCCCTTCGTGTTCACCGAGAGTGCTGCGGCCAAGGTGAAGGAGTTGATCGAAGAAGAGGGTAATCCGGGTCTCAAGTTGAGGGTCTTCGTCACTGGCGGTGGCTGTTCCGGTTTTCAGTATGGCTTCACCTTTGACGAGGAGGTCAATGAAGACGACACGTCCATGGAGAAGAACGGCGTTACCTTGTTGATAGACCCCATGAGCTACCAGTATCTGGTCGGCGCTGAAATTGATTACAGCGAGGGGCTCGAAGGTTCGCAGTTCGTCATTCGTAATCCGAATGCAACCTCGACCTGTGGTTGCGGATCGTCGTTCTCCGCCTGATCGGCTTGGCTGGGAGCAGGAGGCGGCGAAAGCCGCCTTTTTTGTGTCTGTGTGATTTGCGTGTCGGAGCCGGGGAAAAGGCCGGTCCGGATGGTTGGTTGTGTGGTGTTGCGCCAAAACAACAAAGCCAGACAAAAGTCTCCATGTGTGGCAAACGCCGGTTGCTAGGGCGAAATGCCCTTGCGACAATCGACGCCAACTTCTCGATCCGAGAGGTAAAGCTTAGTCGGGCTTCATCGCCGGATTAAAAACTAACCACTAAGGAGATTTTCTGATGCAAAAGAAACTGATCGCTCTGGCCATCGCTGGTCTGGCTTCCACCGCTGCTTTCGCACAAACCAACGTCACCGTTTACGGTGTTGCTGATGCCAGCATTTCCGCCACGACCCGTCTGGGCGCCGCAAATGGGCAGACCCAGTTCAACGTCAACTCCGGCACCCTGTCCACCTCGCGCATCGGTTTCAAGGGTGTTGAAGATCTGGGCAACGGCCTGAAGGCTCTGTTTGTTCTGGAATACGGTCTGAATATCGACGCGAATGCCGGTATCGGTGGTACGGTTACCTCCACTAGCACCAATGGCCGTCAACAGTTCGTTGGTCTGACCGGCGGCTTCGGTACTGCAGTGGTTGGTCGTCTGCAAACCACCGGTCTTGACTTCTCGGTTGCTGCCACTGCCCTTGGCGGCTCTACTGGCATTGGCGCCGCCTACAATGCTGGTGGCGGTACGCTGATCACCTCTGCTTCCCGCGCCAATAACGCTATTGCTTACATCTCGCCGTCCTTCGGTGGTGTGACCGTTGCTTACAACCACGCTCGTTTGACTGAAGCTGCTGGCACCAGCGCACCGGTGGCTCTCACCACCAGCGCCGGCGGCAACACCGACAGCACTGCAAACCTGCTGTCCGTCAGCTACGCCAATGGCCCGATCACCGCTGGCGCGATCTATACAAAGGTTGTTGCTGCGCAAACCAACCTGCTTGCTGACAACGTCAAGGAATGGGGTCTGCGCGCTGGTTACGACTTCAAGGTCGTCAAGCTGCAAGCTCTCTACCAACAGCAGAAGGCTGATACCACGGCTACTGTTGGCAAGGACAAGAAGTGGGCTGTTTCCGCCGCTGTTCCGATTGGTGCCAAGGTTGCTGTTATCGCTGAATACGCTGCTCTGAATGTCGGTTCTACCCTTGGTGCAGATAATGTCAAGGTTGGTACGCTGGCCTCCACGTACTCGCTGTCCAAGCGCACCACTGCTTACGCTGGCGTCGTTGCCAAGCGTGTGCAAAGCGATATTGGCGCCCAAGGTCTTGATACCAACACCTATGCTGTTGGCCTGCGCCACACCTTCTAATCTGGTTTAATCCAGTTGGAACAAAAAACGGGAGCTTCGGCTCCCGTTTTTTGTTGACCTGAAATAGGTACTCCGCGCTAATTGAATTGCCATAAAACCATTCCATGATTATGGTTATTGACCTGGGTCAAAATGACTACGCCAAAAGGCTATAGCATTTCCTTTTTTCATAACGATGATAGGGAGTGATTTATGGCTAAGAAGATTCTGGTTGCTGCACTGGTCGCCGCTGGCATGCTTTCATCCGCTGTCGCGCAGGCTCAGGAAGGCTCGTTCATGGTGCGCGTGCGCGCGGTCGATGTGCAGTTCGAAAATGGCCAGAACGACGGCCTGCCCGGCCCTATCGAAGCCGAGAGCCGCTGGATTCCCGAGATTGATCTGAGCTATTTCTTCACCAAGAACATTGCTGCAGAACTGGTTCTGACCTATCCGCAGACTGTCGATATCACCATGGCTGGGGCCAATATTGGCAAGATCAAGGCGCTGCCGCCGTCACTGCTCGTTCAGTATCACTTTACCGATCTCGGTGCCTTCAAGCCCTATGTCGGCCTTGGCGTGAATTACACGCTGTTCTTTAGCCGCGACAATATCCTGAATGGTGCCGCCTCGGTCGACCGCTCCAGCGTTGGCCTGGCCGGGCAGGTTGGTTTTGACTACATGTTCAACAAGAACTGGGGCCTGAACGTCGATGTGAAGTACATCCAGATGGAAACCGATGTGACCCTGAATGGTGCGAAGATCGGTACGCTTGATCTGAGCCCGATCACCGCTGGCGTTGGCGTTTCCTATCGCTTCTAAGCAAGCATGGTGCAATGAACAACGGGCGCCTCGGCGCCCGTTTTGCATTTTGGTCAGCGATGTTGTCAGGCGAGCAGGATGAGGTTGTCGCGATGGATGATTTCCGGTTCGTCGACGTAGCCGAGAATGTTCTCGATTTCGGCAGTGGATTTTCGCGTGATCAACCTGGCTTCGCCGCTGCCGTAGTTGCATAACCCGCGCGCAACTTCGCGGCCGTCAGGGCTGATGCAGGCGACCGCCGAACCACGCTCAAATTCGCCTTCGGCGGCGATGACGCCGATGGGCAGCAGGCTTTTTCCGGCTTTTAGGGCGTTGACCGCACCATCGTCGAGCAGCAGGCGGCCGGCGAGTTGCAGGTGGTCAGCCAGCCATTGCTTGCGGGCGGCGAGGGGCTGGGTTTGCGAGACGAGCAGGGTGCCGACGGCTTCACCGGCCGCTAGCCGAATGATCGGGTCGATCTCGCGGCCGCTGGCGATGGCGGTATGGGCGCCGCTGCGGGCGGCGCGTTTGGCGGCGATGACCTTGGTGATCATGCCGCCGGTGCCGATGCGCGTGCCGGCGCCGCCGGCCATGGCTTCCAGCGACTCGTCGCCGGCCGTGGCTTCGCTGATCAGCGTGGCGTTTGCGTCCTTGCGCGGGTCGGCGGTGAACAGGCCGATCTGGTCGGTCAGGATGATCAGGGCGTCGGCTTCGATGAGGTTGGCAACCAGGGCGCCCAGCGTGTCGTTGTCGCCGAATTTGATTTCGTCGGTGACGACGGTGTCGTTCTCGTTGATGATCGGGACGACGCCGAGTTCGAGCAGTGTGCTCAGTGTCGACCGGGCGTTGAGGTAACGTTTGCGGTCGGCGAGGTCGTCGTGGGTGAGCAGGATTTGTGCGGTGTGCAGGCCGTGCTTGTTGAAGGCGGCCTCGTAGGCTTCGACCAGGCCGGCTTGGCCGACGGCGGCCGCGGCCTGCTTTTCATGCACGGTCTTCGGCCGGCGGCCCCAACCCAGGCGCTGCACGCCGCAGGCGACGGCGCCGGAGGAGACGAGCACGACTTCCTTGCCTTGCTGGCGCAGGGTGGCGATTTGCCGGGCCCAGTCTTCGATGGCGGCGAGGTCGAGGCCGGCACCGTTGTTGGTGACGAGCGCCGAGCCGACTTTGACGACGAGGCGTTTGGCGTTGGCGAGGCGGGTCTTGCTCATCATTCTTCCGTGCTGATTTCTTCGTCTTCGTCGTCGTCAGGAATTTCCGGGCGAGCCATTTGCTCCAGGGCTTCGTGGATAGCGTAGATGAGCGGCTTGGTGCCTTCGCCGCTGATAGCAGTGATCGGGAAAACCGGGCCGTCGTACTTGGTGGCCTTCTTGTAGGCTTTGAGGAAGTCCTTGACGGTCTTTTCGCGGTCTTCTTCGGGAATCAGGTCGAGCTTGTTGAGGACCAGCCAGCGCGGCTTGTCGGCCAACGCGGGGTCGTGCTTGATCAGTTCGCCGACAATGGCCTTGGCGTCGCGGACCGGGTCGGCATCGGGGTCGATGGGGGCGAGGTCAACGAGGTGGAGCAGGATGCGCGTGCGCTGCAGGTGCTTGAGGAAGCGGATGCCGAGGCCGGCGCCGTCGGCGGCGCCTTCGATGAGGCCGGGGACGTCAGCCATGACGAAGCTCTTTTCGGCGTCGACGCGGACGACGCCGAGGTTCGGGTGGAGCGTCGTGAACGGGTAGTCGGCGACTTTCGGGCGGGCCGAGGAGACGGCGCGGATCAGCGTGCTCTTGCCGGCATTGGGCAGGCCGAGCAGGCCGACGTCGGCGAGGACGCGCAGTTCGAGCGTCAGTTCGTGTTCTTCGCCTTGATCGCCATTGGTTTTCTGGCGCGGGGCGCGGTTGGTCGATGACTTGAAGTGGATGTTGCCAAGGCCGCCTTTGCCGCCTTTGGCGATCAGGACTTTTTTCTCGTTGACATCGAGGTCGGCCAGGATTTCGCCGGTGTTGAGGTCGGAAATGACCGTGCCGACCGGCATGCGCAGGATGATGTCGTCGCCGCCGGCGCCGTAGCAGTCGGCGCCGCCGCCGTTTTCGCCGCGCTTGCCGATGAATTTGCGGGTGTAGCGGTAGTCAACGAGGGTGTTGATGTTGCAGTCGGCGACCACGTAGATGCTGCCGCCACGGCCGCCGTCGCCGCCGTTGGGGCCTCCCATCGGGATGTATTTTTCGCGGCGGAAAGTGGCCGCGCCGTTACCGCCGTCGCCAGCCTTGACGTAGATTTTTGCTTCGTCGATGAATTTCATTTTCCGCCTCTAAATCCGCAGGGGATACCGCCACCAGAAAATCTGGTGCCATAAACTAAAAAGCCCCATCCAGCGGACGGGGCTTTTGCTTCCGCTAGTCCGATTTATTCGGCAGCCGGAACGATGGTGACCACGCGGCGCTTTTTCAAGCCCTTGACGGAGAATTGAACCACGCCGTCTTTCAGTGCGAACAGGGTGTGATCCTTGCCGCAGCCAACGTTGTCGCCCGGGTGGAATTCGGTGCCGCGCTGGCGAACGATGATGTTGCCAGCCAGGATGAATTGACCGCCGTAGCGCTTGACGCCCAGTCGTTGGGCTTGTGAGTCGCGGCCGTTACGTGAACTACCGCCTGCTTTCTTGTGTGCCATTTATTAGCTCCTTGAACTTAGGCCGCGATCGCGTCGATGCGCAATTCGGTGTAGTTCTGACGATGGCCTTGATGCTTCTGGTAGTGCTTACGACGACGCATCTTGAAGATCTTGACCTTGTCGTGGCGGCCGTGGGAAATCACGGTGGCTTTGACGGTGGCGCCAGCAAGGAAGGGAGCGCCGATCTTTACCGACTCGCCTTCGCCTGCCATGAGGACCTGGTCGAGAGTAACTTCTGCGCCAACGTCTGCCGGTATCTGTTCTACTTTAAGTTTTAGACCATTGGTAACGCGATACTGCTTACCGCCGGTTTTTATGACCGCATACATGGGTTGGACTCCGAAAATAAATCTAAAGGGTGCTACAAAGAACCGCGCATTATACGGAAATTCGTTGAGAAGTCAAAGCCTTGTCGAGGGGGTGTGGTAAACTGCCGGTCTTTGAAAAAAGGAGTTCCCATGGCTGAAATCACCACCGCCTCCGGGCTGGTCTATGAAGATACCGTTGTCGGCGAAGGCGCCGAGGCCAAGGCCGGCCAGCAGGTTACCGTGCATTACACGGGCTGGCTGACCAATGGCAGCAAGTTCGATTCGAGCAAGGATCGCAACGACCCGTTCGAGTTTTCGCTCGGTATGCGCCAGGTTATTGGTGGCTGGGACGAGGGCGTCCAGGGCATGAAGATCGGCGGCACGCGCAAGCTGACCATTCCGCCGCATCTGGGTTACGGCGCACGCGGCGCGGGCGGTGTCATTCCGCCGAATGCAACGCTGGTTTTCGAGGTTGAACTCCTCGGTCTGCGATGAGCGGTTCCGACAGCGATTCCCGTCCGAAGCGGCCGTCAGACGAGGCCGCGGCGGACGATCCGTGGGCGAAATGGCGCAAGCCGGATGCCCCGGCGGCTGAGGCCGAGCCAAAAAAGGCGTTGCGGCGCGATGCTACGGTCAACCCGGAAAAACGGTCAAAATCGAAATCGGTAGAGGCTGCTCCGGTGCGGGCTGTGCGCGCTGAGGTGCCGGTTGCGGCGCCAACTGCAGTAGACGAAGAAACACCGGCGCTTCCGGAAGGTACGCTGGGCGTTCGTCGCTCGGCGACGCCTTCGCCGCGGGCGATCAACAAGAAGCCGTTGCGTGGCGGGTCTTCGCTCAGGAAGCCGTCGGCACCAAAAGCGGCGCCGGTTGCGCCGGCCACACCGGCTGAGTGGAGTGTCAAGGCGGATCGTCCCGAGCGGGCGGCCAAGTCGGCGCCGGTGGTTCGTCCGCCGGTCGTGCGCGAGGGGCCGCCACCGGAGGGCGTGCGTCTGTCCAAGGTGATGTCGGAGCGCGGCATGTGTTCGCGGCGCGAGGCGGATTTGTGGATCGAACGCGGCTGGGTGTTTGTCGATGGCGAGCGGGTCAGCGAACTCGGTTCGCGCATCGATCCGAACGCGCAGGTTTCGATTTCGAAAGAGGCCAAATTCGACCAGGCCAAGCAGGTTACGGTGCTGCTCAACAAGCCGGTCGGTTATGTTTCCGGCCAGCCGGAGCCGGGCTTTACGCCGGCGATCACGCTGATTACGCCGGAGAATCAGGTCAAGCAGTCGGGCGACCCGGAGTTCAAACCGTGGATGCTGCGCAGTCTGGCGCCGTCCGGTCGGCTCGACATCGATTCGACCGGTTTGCTGGTACTGACGCAGGATGGTCGCGTCGCCAAGAAGCTGATCGGCGATGACAGCCAGGTTGAGAAGGAATATCTGGTGCGGGTGGCCGGTCAGATGATCAAGGGCGGGCTGGATTTGCTCAACCACGGCCTGGAGCTCGACGGTCAGGCGCTCAAGCCGGCGCGGGTCAAGCAGCTCAACGAGGACCAACTGCACTTCATCCTCAAGGAAGGCAAGAAGCGCCAGATTCGCCGGATGTGCGAGCTGGTCGGTTTGCGCGTCATCGGGCTGAAGCGGGTGCGCATTGGTCGGGTCAAGCTGGGCGAGCTGGAAATTGGTCAGTGGCGGTTCTTGCGGGCTGACGAGGCTTTTTGATTTTGGCTGTTTTTTCGGGTTGACCGTAGCAATCCCGGTTGACCGATGAAAAACAGAAACGCCGGCCGGTTTTTAACCGGGCCGGCGTTTTTATTGGGGCTTGCCGAAAATCAGGCGGTGCCGGTCGGTGCTGCAGCGCGGACGGGCGGCATCATCTGGCATTCGCCTTCGATGACAACCTTGCCGCCGACCGTGCACACGGTGTCGAGCACCACGCGGTTCTTGGCGACATTGACTTCCTTGACGGTGACGGTGGCGGTCACGGTGTCGCCGGGGCGAACCGGGGCCTTGAACTTGAGCGTCTGCGACAGGTAGATGGTGCCGGCGCCGGGCAGCTTGTTGGCCAGTACGGCGGAGATGAAGCCGGCCGACAGCATGCCGTGGGCAATGCGGCCGCCGAACATGGTGGTCTTGGCGTATTCCTCGTCGAGGTGGGCCGGATTGACGTCGGTCGAGATGCCGGCGAACAGGATGATGTCGGCTTCGGTGACGGTCTTGGCCGTGCTGGCGGACATGCCGGGTTGCAGTTGGTCGATGTGATACGCCATTGCTGGGCTCCTTGCGTGGTTTATTGAAATTGGAGGCAGAACTTTAGCACGTCACTCTGTCCGCAATGCTTCAACGGGGTCGAGGCGGGCAGCGTTGCGAGCCGGCAGGACACCGGCGGCGAGGCCGATGGCGATGGCGATGCCTTCGGCGAGCAGGACAAAACTGAGCGGCGTGTGCACCGGCAGGGCGGGCAGGGCGAAGTGGATGAGCTGGGCGAGGCCGATGCCGAGAATCAGCCCGAACAGCCCGCCGAGCGCCGAGAGGGCGACCGCTTCGCCGAGAAAGAGGGCGAGGATGGTCCGTCGTGGGGCGCCGAGGGCGACGAGCAGGCCTATTTCGCCGGTCCGCTCGGTGACGGCGATGGTCATGATGGTGACGATGCCGACGCCACCGACCAGCAGCGAAATGCCGCCGAGGGCGCCGACGGCCATGGTCAGCACGTTGAGGATATTGGACAGCGTTTTCAGCATGTCCTCCTGGGTCACGATGGTGAAATCCTCGCGGCCGTGGCGGTCGATCAGGTGCTTTTTGACGCGGCTGGCGACGAGGGCTGACGGGATGCCTTCCTCGGCGGCAATGTTGATTTCATCGACGCCTTCGCGGTTGAACAATTCCTGGGCGCGGGCGGTCGGCACGAAAGCGGTGTCGTCGAGGTCGATGCCGAGAAACTGGCCCTTCGGCGCCAGCACGCCGATGATGCGGAAATGCAGGCCGCCGACGCGCAGGCGCTGGCCAAGGGGGGTTGCGCTGCCGAACAGCTCGGTTTTGAGCTTGGAGCCGAGGACGACGAAGGCACGGGCGCTGCCCTCATCGTCGGCGGGCAGGAACTGGCCACTTTGTACGGTCGACCGGAAAATTTGCGGTAATTTGGAATTGACGCCATAGATCAACGTCCGCCGCGTCCGGCCATTGCCTTCAACTTCGGCGTTGCCGCGCACATTGGGCGTCACGGCGACGACATGGGGCAGCCGTTCGAGCGATTTGGCGTCGTCGAGCGACAGCGGTCGGGCACTCGACGGCAGGCCGGACGGCGTGCCGCCAGTCTTTGTCTTGCCCGGAACGACAGTGATGACGTTGGTGCCGAACTGGGTGAATTCACCGAGAACGAAGCGGTGGATACCCTCGCCAATCGAGGTGAGCAGGATGACCGCGGCGATGCCGACGGCGATGCCGAGCAGGGTCAGGAAGCTGCGCAGGCGCTGGGCCGTGATGGCGCGGATGGCGAGCTGGAGGGAATCGGCGGCGAGCATGGCTAGTGCTTCATCAAGGCTTGCACCGGGTCGAGCCGGGCGGCGCGGCGGGCCGGCATGACGCCGAAGATGAGGCCGGTGGCGAGCGCCGTCGTCAGGCCGGCAATGACTGCCCAGTCGGGCGGATAGGCCGGAAAGACCGGGAAGAACTGGCGTAGCGCAAAGGCGCCGAGCTGGCCGAGCAGGTAGCCGACCAGGGCGCCGACGGCGGAGAGCATGGCCGCCTCGGCCAGAAAGGCCAGACGGATGGTCCGGGAAGTGGCGCCGAGCGCCTTGAGCAGGCCGATTTCGCCGGTGCGCTGGGTGACGGCGACGAGCATGACGTTCATGACCAGAATGCCGGCGACGGCCAGGCTGATCGCAGCGATCCCCGCCACGGCCAGGGTCAGCGCGCCGAGCAGCTTGTCGAAGGTGGCGAGCACGGCGTCCTGGGTGATGACGGTAACGTCCTCTTCGCCGCGGTGGCGCTGCTTGAGCGTTTCCATGACCCGTTCCTTGGTGCTGGGGATGGCGTCGCGGCTGTTGGCCTCGATCATGATGCGGAACAGCGTGTTCGAATTGAACATGGCCTGGGCCAGCGAAACGGGGACGATGACCAGTTCGTCGGTATTCATGCCGAGCCCCTGGCCGGTCGATTTGAGGACGCCGACGATGCGCAACCGGCGGTCGCCGACGCGGACGAGCTGGCCGATGGCTTGGTTGGCGCCGAACATTTCCTCGCGAATCTTGGCGCCGATGACGGCGACTGACGAGCCGCGATTCCAGTCTTCTTCGGGCAGCCCCTGGCCCTGAGCGATTTCGAAGTTGCGGATCGGGATGAATTCGGCCGTCGAGCCGGCGACCATGACTTCGCGCAGCTTGCCGCCGTAGTTGATTTCCGAGGTGCCGACGGCAAGCGGGGCAACGCGCCGGGTGCCGGGCAGGCGACGCAGGCTGCCGGCGTCGTCGATGGTCAGGTCGCGCGGCGTGCTGGTGATGGCGTTGGCGGGATTGAAGCCGCCGGTGCCGGAGCGGCCGGGGAGGACGATGATCAGGTTGGTGCCGAGAGAGGAAAACTGGCCGACGACGTAGCGCCGTGCGCCGTCACCGAGGGCAGTCAGAATGACCACTGCGGCGACGCCGATCGACATGGCCAGTACCGAGAGCGTGGTGCGCATCGGATAGCCGGTGGCGGCATCGCGGGCGAAGCGCAGGGTGTCGGCTAGGCGCATGGGGTGGGCGTGAAAAAGGACATTCCCACGGTCAACCGGAAATTTCGGCCAAATTTGAAATGCTGGCGGCGCGCGAATCGGCCTTCAACCGCCCATCTTCCATCACGAGTTGCCGCCTGGCGCGGGCGCCCATGCCCTGGTCGTGGGTGACAACGATCAGCGTGACGCCCTTGGCATTGAGCGCTTCGAGCAGATTGACCACCTCTTCGCCGGTATGGCGGTCGAGATTGCCGGTCGGCTCGTCGGCGAGAATCAGCGCCGGCTGCATGATCGTGGCGCGGGCGATGGCGACGCGCTGGCGCTGGCCGCCGGAAAGCTGGTCGGGCTTGTGATCGGCACGATTCTCCAGGCCGAAATCCTTGAGCGCCTGGGCGACGCGCTTGTTGCGCTCGACCGCCGGGATGCCGGCCAGCGTCATCGGCAGGGCGATGTTTTCGGCGGCGGTCAGGCGCGGTACGAGATGGAAACTCTGGAAAACGAAGCCGATGCGCGTACTGCGCACGGTCGCCTGCTCGTCGGGAGACAGTGTCGTGACGTCGCGGCCTTCGAGCTTGTAGGTGCCTTCGTTGGGGCGGTCGAGCAGGCCGAGGAGATTGAGCAGCGTGGATTTGCCGGAACCGGACGGCCCCATCACGGCAACGTATTCGCCGGCGTCGATCTGCAGGTTGAGCCCGGCCAGCGCGTGGACCGTGGTGTCGCCGAGCAGAAAGCGACGTTCGATGCCGGAGAGTTCGATCAGCGCCATGCGCCTACTTCGCCTTCTCTTTTTCGTCCGGCGTGACCTTGGCGCCGGCCTTGACGCCTTCCTTGTCGAGCGAAGTGAGGATGCGCTCGCCAGCGCTCAGGCCTTCCAGCACCTCGGTGTATTCCCAGTTGGCCAGCCCGGCCTTGATCAGGCGTTCTTCGAGCTTCTCGCTGTCGGCATTGAAAACCAGTACCTTGCCGCCCTCCTGGATGGCAGCGGTCGGAATGCGCAGGACCTGGTCGCGGCCAGCGAGGATGATCTCGACATCGGCGCTGTAACCGACGAGCAACTTGCCCGCTTCGGCCGGCTTTTCGAAATCGACCTCGATGTCGACGGTGCGCGCCTGCTTTTCGACGGCCGAAACGTAGGGCGCGACGCGCCGGACCTTGCCAGGCAAAATTTTGCCCGGCAGGGCGTCAAGCGTGATGCGTACCGGCTGGCCGATCTGGATCTTCGGCGCGTCGACCTCGTCCATCGGCGCCTTGACATAGAGGCAGGCATCGTCGATCAGGTCGATGGCCGGCGGCGTCGGTACGCCTGGCGGCGACGGCGTCGAGTATTCGCCCAGCTCGCCGACGATCTTGGCGACAATGCCGTCGAAAGGCGCATAGAGCGCGACACGGCCTTGCTCGACGCGGGTCGTCTTCAATTTGGCCTCGGCCTGGGCGATGTCGGCCTTGGCAGTGTTGCAACTGGCCCGGCGAACCTCGGCATCGGTACGCGCCGCTTCTTCCTTGCTGGTCGAAACAAAGCCTCTGGCGCGCAGTTCGGATTGCCGTTTTGCCTCTTTTTCGGCGTTGACCGCAGCAATGCAGGCTTCTTCGCTGCGTTTCGCGCTCAGCGTGATCTGTGCCTGCGCCAGCGCGCTTTGCGCCTGCTGGTCGTCGTTCCACAACTTGAGCAGCAACTGGCCTCTCTTGACCTTGTCGCCTTCCTTGACGCCAAGGTACTCGATGCGGCCACCGACGATCGTCGACAGCTTGGTGCGCTGGCAGGCTTCGACGGTGCCGGCGCGGGTATTGGCCAGCGTTGCCTCGACCTTGCCGGCGGCGACTTCCTTGAGTACTACCGGTATCGGTTTCGGCCGGGTGAAAAAGAACAGGCCGAGGCCGATGACGGCGATGACGGCAAGAATGATGGCAATGCGACGCATGGCGTTTCCTATCGAAAACCGGGCAGCCAGCCGGACTGTTCGTGACCCCAGACCGGTTCGAGTGCCCCTTGGTAGAGCGCTTCGATGACCGGCGGTTCCTGCCACGGCTCATTCATGAAAGTTAGACCGATCTCTTCGACAGTGCGGCCCGACCAATAGTGGTCGGCCACTTCGTCGAGCGCGCTGAGCGACAGGCTGTGTGGCAGGCGGAGATAGTCGAGCCAGCTGGCGTCGTGGAAGGAACAGATGTAGGCACCCTTGGTGCGCGAACAGGCCAGGTTCTTGCCGAAGACCTTTTGTGGGTGCTTGAGGCGGAAAGTCGTCGCATCGGTTCGCGTGGCGAACTGGAGCAGGGCGTGCAGGCGGCTCGGAAAATGGTTGTAGCGACGCTGCCGAAAATATTCCAGATGGTATTCGGCAAAATAATTCTGCACCGACAGCAATTGGTCGCCAGGCGTTGGTTCGCCGCCTTCCGGGGAGGCCAGCGTGCCGCCGAAGGGGCTGCCCTTTAGAATGTCCCAGCCCGGCAGCTCGGCGCCGGGTTCGAGCCAGCAGAAGAGCTCCAGCGTTGCGGTGTCCTTGATCAGATTGTCCATGGACCTAAGCGGTTGGGGCGATGTCGCTATTTTGACCGATTGATCCGGTTTGGCCAATCGAAGCCTGCATGGAAGGGAATCGAAGCGCCAAAATATATGCGAACTGGAATATGATGCAAATCGAAACAATATATGACAGGAGGGGCGTTCAAGGGGCTATCGTCAATGCCTTGGCTTCAACATTTCGAAGCCCGCAGTGATGCCTTGTTGCGATTTCCATAGATGAACCTGCGAAAAGCCTTTTTCAGCGTGTTACTGGCGCTTTCCGGTGTGCTCACACTGATCGCCGGTGCGACGCTGGGTGCCCTGTCCGCCTACGATGATGCCCAATCCGCCGTCCGCCACCGGCAGGATTCGATGGCGCTCATGGGCTCGGTTCGTCACGAGGTCGACCTGCTCAGTCGGCTCGTCAGTTCCTACGTCAGCACGGCCAATCCGCGCTACCTCATTTATTACTACGACATCCTGGCCATCCGCGAGGGTACGAAAAAAGCCCCGGATGCCGTGCCGGAAACCTATTGGGAGCAGGTTATCGGCGGCTCGATAGCCTACGTGCCGCCGCCACCCGGCACAGGCGTGGCGCTCGCCGAGCGGACCAACATGCTCGGTTTCGATCAACGAGAGATCGCCATTCTCCGCAAGGTTTTCCTGATTTCCGACCAGATGAAGCAGGTCGAACAGGTCGCTTTTGCCGCGACACAAGGCTTGTATGATCCGGTCAAACGCGAATTTGTATCGGAAGCGGAGCCGCAGCGCGATTTCGCCAATGCCTTGCTGCACGAAGCACACTACCTGAAACTGCGCGCCGAGTTGGCCATTGCCGTGGACGAACTGGCCCGTCAGGTTGCCCAGCGCACAACGCAGAACCTGGAGCTGGCCGGCGAGCACTTGTTGCGCTGGATCATCGCCGCGCTGCTCCTGCTCCTCGGCGCCGGGGTCGTCATGGTCTTCAGCTATGGTTACCTGAAAAGACATTTGCTGGCGCCCCTGACTGCCTTGCACCGGACCGCGACGGCGCTGTCCGAAAAGTCATTCAGCGAACGTGTCGGCGATCTCAAGGGGGTCGAGGAGGTGCAGGCCCTGGCCGCGACCATCGACAGCATGGCGGCAGCCATCGAAGCCGACATTGCGCAGCGCGAACTGGTCCAGCGTTCATTGCGCCAGGCGCGGGCGCGGGCCGAGGTGGCGGCTGAAGCGAAATCGATATTCCTGGCCAATATGAGTCATGAAATCCGGACCCCGATGAACGCCATCCTCGGCATGGCCTATCTGGCCCTCAAGTCCGGCCTGCCGCCACGGCAGCACGACTATGTTTCGAAGATTCACACGGCCGCCCGCTCATTGCTCGGGATACTCAACGACGTCCTCGATTTTTCGAAAATCGAAGCCGGCAAGGTCGAGCTTGAGGCCGTTCCCTTCGATCTCGAACTCGTCGCCCAGAACGCGCTTTTCATGGTGCAGCAGCGAGCCGAGGGCCGGGACATCGAACTGATCGCCGACTTCCAGCCGGCAAGAAATCTGCATCATCTGGTCGGCGATCCCTTGCGCTTGGGGCAGGTCCTCATCAACCTGTTGTCCAATGCCGTCAAATTCACGGAAAAGGGGCATGTCCGCCTGGTCGTCAGTGAGCGCTCAAGCGACAGGCTGACATCGACTTTCGTCTGCCGGGTTGAAGATACCGGCATAGGCATGACGCAAGAACAGGTCGGCCGACTGTTCCAGGAGTTTTCCCAGGCCGATGGTTCGACCACTCGGCGCTACGGTGGATCGGGCTTGGGGCTGGCCATTTCCAAGCGTCTGCTGGCGGCGATGGGCAGTGAAATCAGGGTCGAAAGCGAGGTTGACCGTGGCACTGCCTTCCATTTCGCCATGCAGTTGCCACTTGAGTCGTCGGTAGAAGATGCTGACGATGCGCCACCGCTGATCGAGTGTCAGCGGGCGCTGGTTGTCGATGACTACCCGCCGGCGCGGGAAAGCATGGCGGCCATGCTGAAGGCGATGGGGTGTGCGGTGGTCGATCAGTCTCAGGGCGGACTGGATGCCTTGGCGCGCCTGACCCGGGCCGGCAAGGAAGGGCCTCGATATGACTTGCTACTGCTCGATTGGCTGATGCCTGACCTGTCCGGCGGCGAACTCATTGAAGCCCTTCGATCACGAGGCCTTTCGCTGCCGGACAGGACGCTCGTCGTATCAGTGGCCGATGCTTCGCTGTTGCGCCAGGAGGTAGACCACGCCGGGGTTGCCGAGGTGGTGCAGAAGCCCCTGTTGCCAAATGTCCTGCGCCACATTTATGGCTCGGGCAAGGCAATCGAGCCGGCTACCAGGCTCGAGCACCTCATTCCGCATCCTGGTTGCCTGCAGGGAATGTCGATACTGCTGGTCGAGGACAATGAACTCAACCAGCAGGTGGCGGGGGAGATTCTCAGAGGCTGGGGGGCGAGCGTGGATGTCGCGGAAAACGGGAAAATCGCGCTGGATACCCTGTCCACCGAGGGCGCAGACCACTATTCGCTGGTCTTGATGGACCTTGAGATGCCGATCATGGATGGTCGGGAGGCTACCCGCCGCCTGCGCGAGGATGAAACCTTCCAGGATTTGCCGATCATCGCGATGACGGCGCATGTGGCCGGCCAAGGCATGAAAGACGGACTGGCGATGGGCGTCAATGGCTACATTGCCAAGCCTTTCGAGCCCGAGGAATTGCTGGCCATGGTGCAACCTTATTGGCGGGGCATGGCTGGTCAGCCGTTTCCGCCGGCGGGGGCGGCGGATGCCGATCGCGCTTTTATCGCAGCCATTACGGCAGTTCCGCAAGTCGACTCGGCGATGCTTCTGCGTCGTTTCGCGGGGCGGCTCCCTTTTCTCGCGCGAACCCTGCAGCGTTTCGCCGAAGACACCCGCGGCTGGTGCGAAAGGCTGGATGCTGCGCTGACCCAAGGCGATCTCGAGGGGGCTCAGCGCCAGGTGCATTCGCTCAAGGGGCTGGCCGGGACTTTTGCCATGGGGCGTTTGCAGTCGGCCCTGTATGATCTTGAAAGTGTCATAAAAGGCGGTGTCGTCGAACCTTTCGGCGAGATCGCCGAGGTCGACGCCCAGTTACAGGCCTTGCTGGCCGGGCTGGACCGGATTCCGGCTGTCTCGCCGGAGTCGGCCAGCGTCGCCGACGAGCGGCCGATTGAGGTGGTGCTTGCCGTGTTGCGCGATCAGTTGGGCGGCGGGGATGGCGAGGCAGAGGAGGTTTGGCGAATGAACAAGGGGCGATTGGTCGGGCGGTATTCACCGCGTCAGGTGGCGGCCATCGACCATGCTATCGGGCAGTGGGATTTTGATCAGGCGTTGCATATTCTGGACAGCGCAAATTCCGGAGGGGGCGGGCAGTAATGAGAAACAGCGCAACGATACTGGTGATCGACGACACCCCGGCCAATCTCAGCCTGCTTAATCAGTTGCTACGGACCCACTACCGGGTGAAATTGGCCAATGGCGGGGCCAGGGGACTGGAGCTGGCGGCCAGCGCGCGGCCTGATCTCATTCTTCTCGACATCATGATGCCGGAGATGGACGGCTACGAGGTTTGCAAACGCTTGAAGGCAGATCCGGCGACGGCCGGCACGCCGGTGATCTTCCTGACCGCCAAGGCTGGCGCTGATGACGAGGAGTACGGCCTGGCCATGGGCGCGGTGGACTTCATTCGCAAACCGATCGCGCCCTCCGTGGTCCTGGCGCGTGTGCGGACTCATCTGCAAATCCGGACCTGGCAAACTTTTCTCGAAGACAAGAGCGCCTGGCTGCAAAGCGAAGTCGAGCGCCGGGTCAACGAAGTCCTGCGCCTCCAGGAGGCATCAATACGTGTCATGGTTTCGCTGGCCGAATTCCGTGACGAATGCACCGGCAACCATATCCGCCGGACCCAGGATTACGTCCGACTGCTGGCCGAGCATCTGAGCCAGCAGGAGCGCGATAGCGCCTTCCTGACGCCGGACCATATCGACCAGATTGCCAAGGCGGCTCCGTTGCACGATATCGGCAAGATCGCCATTCCCGACCACATCCTTCTCAAGCCGGGAAAACATACGCCGGAAGAATTCGAAATCATGAAAACGCATTCCATCAAGGGCGAGGGAATGTTGTTGCGTTCGCAGCACGAATTGGGGGAGGAGAATCTCATGCTGATCTACGCAGCACAGATCGCCCGCAGCCATCACGAGCGCTGGGATGGAACCGGTTATCCGGACCGGCTGGCCGGCGAAGCCATTCCCTTGCCGGCCAGGCTGATGGCGGTTGCCGATGTATACGATGCCCTGCGTTCCCGCCGGCCCTACAAGCGCGCCTTCGATCATGCCGAAGCGGTCGAAATATTGCGCGAAGGCCGCGCCAAGCATTTTGACCCCTTGCTGATTGACGCCTTCTTGACTCTGGAAGGCGCATTTGCCGAGATTGCCATCAAGCTGGCCGATGAGTAATTGGCCATGACAAACAAGAATTGCTGATATGCCCCCGAAAATACCCAATGTCGCGCTGTTCCCCCTTCTGGCTACGCTGGCCCTGCCGGTTCAGGCGCTCGATCTGACCTGGTCGGGCTTTGGAACTGTCGGTTTCGCCATCTCCGACCAGTCCTACAACTATCAGCGCTTTATCGACAATGGTGGAACGTTCAAACGTGACACCATACTAGGCGGCCAGCTCGACGCCCGTCTGTCGCAACAGTGGAGCGTGACGGTCCAGGCCAAGCTGGCGCCATCCGATCATGACGATACCGACTGGCAGGCCTCTCTGGCCTGGGCCTTCCTGTCGTGGCGGCCGAGCGACGACTGGTTGATTCGTGCCGGCAAGATACGCCTGCCCTTGATGCTCAACACCGAGAACAACGACGTTGGCGCCACCTTCGATTTCGCCCGTCTGCCGCAGGAGGTGTACTCGATTTCGCCCTTGACCGATCTGGTCGGGCTGGGCGTCAGCAAGACCTGGTTTGGCGAGGGGGTGGACTGGATTGCCGAAGCCTATGCCGGCAAGGTCGAGACCAGCTGGCGGTATTACGGTCGCGAAATGACACCCGATCAGAGCGCACCCGGAAGCTGGTTCTTGACTTACAACATAAAGAGTGCAGGCCTGGTTCTCACGGCGCGTAGCCTCGACAACACTTTCCGCATCGGCGCCCATCGTGTCGAAGCTTCGCGTGACGGTGCCAAGATCGGGACGCCTATCGTCAATGTTGGCGGGATCTATCGATTCGGTGTCGGTGGTGAAGACAAAGTCATTATTCCGCTGTTCACGGCCGGGGCCAGCATCCTTTTACCGGCAAAAGTCAGACTGAGCGGCGAGTATGCCTGGATCAAGCTGGATAGTTCGAGCGAGGGGCTGAATCGCTGGGGCGCCTACCTATCGCTGTCGAAGCGGATGGGGGCCTGGACGCCTTACGTTTATTACGCCAAAGCGAAATCGAGGGATTCGGCGCTGGCCAAATATCAGGCGATTAACGGCAATGTCGTCCCATCTCCCTATGTCGCATCGCAAAAGTTCCTTGCCGACATTATCGTGCCCTACGATCAATCGACGGTGGCCCTGGGGACCACCTATCGTTTGACGCCGACCTCACTGCTCAAGGCCGAATGGTCGGTGGCGACTACCGGCGTTGCGTCGAGTCTGGTCGATGCCCCATCGGGCGGTGATAGTTCGGACAAGAGCATCAACGTTTTTTCCCTTTCCTATAATTTCACCTTCTGAGCGAGGCAATGCGTCGACTCTTCATTCTTCTGCTCATCTGGCTGCCAGGCCTGGGTCTGGCGCAGGAGGCGCTTGTCGTCATCGGGCATGGCAGCCTGCCGAAGACCGAGCTGTCTACGCTGCAGCGCTTGTACACCGGGCGGGTCGTTTCCATTGGTGAACACTCGGCAACGCCCGTCAATTACCCGGTGGGGCACCCGTTGCGCGAGAAATTCCTGGCGACGGTTCTGGGGCAGAGCGAAGAACAGTACACCGGTTATTGGCTGGTTCGGCGATATGTCGGCAAGGGGGCGCCTCCGGAGGTGCTGTCCGATGTGGACGCGGTTGTGGCGCATATTCAGGCGACTCCGGGGGCGGTTGGCTACGTTCCGGTATCGAAGGTGCCGGCTGGTGGAAATGTGATTTTCCGGCGTTAACCGGCTGGTTTTTTTTTGCCGGAGTGATAAGCTGAAGCCGTGTTGTGGTTTGCAGCAAGCCCGGCACTAAGTGGTTGTACCTGCTGCGCTGCTGGAGATTCTATGGCAATTTTCAATGGGAATATTTCTTGAGATTACCGTGTAGTACTCCGTAACGGCGAATAGCCGAATGCCCCAGCCGAAAGAGCCGGGGTTGCAGTAAACGAAGCCCATGCCTGAAACGCATGGGCTTCACGCATTCTGGAGATTGAAAAATGTCTATTCAACGTCACGGCACCACCCGCCGGTATTCCGACAGCGTCGTGCACGGCGGGACTGTTTATCTTGTTGAGGTGCCTGCCAATCTCGAGGCCGATGCCGCGGCCCAGACGGCGAATCTGCTGGCCAGTGTTGAAAGCCTTCTCGCCCAGGCCGGTAGCGACAAATCCCGGTTGTTGCTGGCAACCATCTACCTGGCCGACATGGCCGATTACGATGCGATGAATGCCGTTTGGGATGCCTGGATCCCGGAAGGCCATGCGCCGACCCGGGCCTGCTTGCAGGCAAAACTGGCGAATCCGAAATATCGCGTCGAAATGGTGTTGACCGCGGCAGTCGCTCAGGACTGAACGTCGGCGTTGCAGTCGCAGCCTTGCCCGGCCGAAATCCAGCGGGAGAACAGGCGGCGGGCGATTTTATTGCCGGAGGCGGGCAGCCAGCCGAAATGTTTTTCCGGATTGACGAGGAGGCCGCAGAGGTAGCGTTTCTCGCTGGCCGACCAGGCCAAGGCCGGACACGGCCCCTTTGTCTGGAGAAAACGCAGGCGGGCCAGCGGACAGGTTTCGAGCAGACAGCACACGCCGCATCCGTTGCACGGCTCGCCTTCGGGTGGCTTGGCCGGTGCCTCGTAGTGGATGTGGATGGTCTGCGCGGGCATCGGGGCGCAGTTAGCGGCCGGATAAAAACAGCTCGGGATCGACCGGAGTGTCGTTGAGGATGACCGCCCAGTGCAGGTGCGGGCCGGTGACGCGCCCGGTGGCGCCGACGGCGCCGATGGCCTGGCCTTTTTTGACTGCCTGGCCGGCGCGCACAGCGGTGCGTGAAAGGTGCATGTAGGCGGTGATCAGGCCCTGGCCGTGGTCGATGAAAACGGTGTTGCCATTGAAAAAGTAGTTGCCGACATTGGCGACGACGCCGTCGGCCGGCGCCGTGACTGGTGCGCCAGCGCCGACGGCAACGTCGAGTCCGGCATGCGGGTTGCGCGGCAGGCCGTTGAAAAAGCGGCGCAGGCCGAAGCGCGAGGAGAGCCGCCCTTTGGCCGGCAGTACGAAATCGGTGGCCGGCGCGGTGGCCGAGAACTGGCGCTTGATGGCCTCGGTGACTTTTTGCTCGCGCTCGATTCTGGCCAGGTCCTCTTGGTTGGGCTCGACCTTGCGCTTGTCCTTGATGGTCAGGCGTTGTTCCGGGTAATTCTTGATGGCGACGGCGATGCGCTTGGTTGCTACGGTCGACCCGAAAAAAACGCCAATTTCGAAATCACCGGGCAGGCTGTCGAGCGGGATGCCGACCAGCGCAAACCAGTGGCCGTCAGCGCCGACGACGGCGATGGGCTGGTCGCCCCAGCGCGCCGTCGGCACGATGTCGCCGGCCGGGCCGAGGTCGACGACGGCGATACCGCCGGGGACCGGAGCGTGGCGGGGCAGGGCGACGGTGCCGAGACTGGCTGCGGCGAGCAGGGCGCCGGCAAGAATGCGGGTCAGCTTCAGAGTCGGGCGGCCTTGAAGGTGTTGCACTGGTTCATGTCGCCGCTTTCGAAACCTTTCCGGAACCAGCGAACGCGTTGTTCCGAGCTGCCATGGGTGAAGCTTTCCGGCACGATGCGGCCTTGTGCTTGTTGCTGCAGGCGGTCGTCGCCGATGGCCGAGGCGGCGGTCAGCGCCGCTTCGAGGTCGCCCGGTTCGAGCACGTTTTTCATGGTGTCGGTGCGTTTGCCCCAGACGCCGGCCAGGCAGTCGGCCTGCAGTTCCATGCGCACGGAGAGGGCGTTGGCTTCGCGCTCACTGACGCGTTGCTTGGTCTGATGCACCTTGTCGGCGATGCCGAGCAGGTTCTGCACGTGGTGGCCGACTTCGTGGGCGATGACGTAGGCCTGGGCAAATTCGCCGGGTGCCTTGAAGCGATCCTTGAGGTCACGGTAGAAGGCGAGGTCGATGTAAACCTTCTGGTCGCCCGGACAGTAGAACGGACCCATGGCCGACTGGCCGGTGCCGCAGGCGGTCGGCGTGGCGCCGGTGAACAGCACGAGCTTGGGTTCCTGATACTGGCGGCCGTTGGCGCGGAAGACTTCGTTCCAGGTGTCTTCGGTCGAGGCCAGCACCTTGGAGACGAATTTGGCCATCTGGTCATCGGCTGGCGGGCGATGCGCTGGCGGCGCACTTTGTTCGATGGCCGGCAGGCCGCCGCCGCTCAGCATGTTGAGCACGGTCAGCGGATTGATGCCGAGAAAATAGCTGGCGACCAGCGCGATGGCGATGGTGCCCAGGCCCATCCGGCCGCCACCCAGACGCAGGCCACCGCCGCCACCGCCGCGGCGGTCCTCGAGGTTGTCGCTTTCGCGTTGGTCATCCATGCGCATGATCGGTGTCCTTAGCGGTACAGATTGATGGCGTCGCGGGTTTCGATTGCCACCCGGCGGGCGGCTGCGGCAAATCCGTCGTCCTTGCCGGCATAGAGAATGGCGCGCGACGAATTGATCATCAAGCCGGTGGCATTGGCGGTACGGCCGGCCTTGACGGTGGCTTCGATGTCGCCGCCCTGGGCGCCGATGCCCGGGACGAGGAGCGGCACGTCGCCGATGATTTCACGGACGCGGGCGATCTCGGCCGGAAAGGTGGCGCCGACGACGAGGCTGATCTGGCCGCTGGTGTTCCACTCGTGCGAGGCCAGGCGGGCGACGCGTTCGTAGAGTTTTTCGTCGCCGACGTCGAGAAATTGCAGGTCCGAGCCGCCCGGATTGGAGGTCCGGCACAGGAGGATGACGCCCTTGTCCGGGTAGGCCAGATAGGGATCGACCGAATCGCGGCCCATGTACGGATTGACCGTGACGGCGTCGGCTTGGTAGCGCTCGAAGGCTTCTACGGCGTATTGCTCGGCGGTCGAGCCGATGTCGCCACGCTTGGCATCGAGAATGACCGGGATGCCGGGATGCTTTTCGTGGATGTGGACGATCAGCGCTTCGAGCTGGTCTTCGGCGCGACGGGCGGCGAAGTAGGCGATCTGTGGCTTGAAGGAGCAGACGAGGTCGGCCGTGGCGTCGACGATGGCGGCGCAGAACTCGAAAATCGCGTCATTGCGGCCCTGGAGGTGAGCCGGGAACTTGGCTGGATCGGGATCGAGGCCGACGCAGAGCAGCGAGTCGTTCTTTTGCCAGGCGGCGGCCAGTTGCTTGATGAAGGTCATGCGACGTCCTTGTGCTTTTCAGACGGTAAATAACGGGAGAATTTTTCCGGCAGCAGGCAATTCTGCAGGCTGCGCTGGGTGAACAGGAAGCGGCCGTCGCAGACGAAGCCGAGTTGTTGCCAGTCCACTTCCTTGTTGAGCAGCATCGTGCATTCGATCAGGTCGCGGCGGGCGATGCGCGTGTTCTTGGGGAACAGGGCGAGGATGGCGCCATCGAAAGCGTTGCAGTCGTGGAGGAAGAACGGTTCCTGGCGGCGGGTGCGGCTATTGACGTAAATGCGCGGATGGATGCTGATCGGGAAATGCCGGCCCCACTGCCACCAGTTCGACTCGTCGAAGGGTTTGACGCGGCGGGCGAGCAGCTCGGCCTTGTGCTTGTCGAGGTGCGGATGCTTGATGCCGTAAAGCATGCGCCGCGTTTCGCCGGTTTCCATGGTCTTCGAGCAGACGAATTCCATGTTGCCCTTGGGGTGGGTGAAAATCTGATCGGCCCCGGATACCGCGCCGACCTTGACGGTGAACAGGTCGGAAAAGCGGATGGCGTGATCGTCGCGCAGGAACATCAGTTGGCCGTCCACCTCCGTGAAGCGTCGTCCATCGGCCATGTGCCGGTCTGTGCGGCCTTTTTCGAAGCGGAAGATGGCGCAATTCGGCGTGTGCTCACCGAAAACGCGAACGTCGCCGGTTTCGTAAAAATGCGTGATGCTGCCTTGCTCGAACAACCAGCGATTGAGTTTGCGGGCGGCTGTTAGTTTGATGAATTCGCGCGGCACGATGAAAACCAGCTCGCCGCCCGGCTTCAGGTGGCGGATGCACTTTTCGATGAAGAACAGGAAAAGGTTGCTGCGCGCATCGAACAATTCCGATTTCAGCCGTTTTTTCGTGTTGACCGTAACATCCTGAAAACGCACGTAGGGCGGGTTGCCGATGATGCTGTCGAACTGCTCGCTGAGCGGGTAGGCAAAAAAATCGCGAACCAGCGCACCTTCCGGGGCGACGCGCGGGTCGACCTCGATGCCGACGCAATCGGCCTGGCGTGCCTTCAATTCGTTGAAGAAGGCGCCATCACCAGCCGATGGCTCCAGCGTCCGCCCTTTGTTTGTGCACAGGTCGAGCATGAAGGCCACCACATTGGGCGGCGTGAAAACCTGGCCGAGTTGTTCGACGTCGCGCTCTGCCACTGCGATCAGAAACCGCTGCCCGGCTGGGCCAGGTAGTCCGTTTCGGCGGCGCTCGAGGCCCGGCCCAAAGCGGCGTTGCGGTGCGGGAAACGCCCGAAACGGACGATCACGTCCCGATGGCGATGGGCGTAATCGAGGTTGGCGGCTGTTTCGGGATATTCGTCAGCGAGAGCGGTGAACAGGGCGATGGAGCGTTTCTGGTCGGCCAGCGCCTCGCTGTGCTCAAAGGGCAGGTAGGCGAAAACGCGCTGAACGGGCAGTAGCTGGCGATCCCAGCCTTGTTCGATGACGTGCCGGGCCAAAACCAGCGCGGCGGCATCGCCGGCAAAGGCGCGGGCCGTGTTGCGGAAAAGGTTGCGTGGAAACTGGTCGAGCAGGATGAGCAGTGCCAGCGCGCCTGACGGACTGGTTGCCCAATCCTCCCGTTGTCCGGCGATGGCCGCTTCGACCTCGGGTAAAAAACGGGCGCGAATCCGGGCGTCGAGTGCATCGTCCTTGCGAAACCAGGCGGCACGCGCCTGACCGTAGTCGGCGGCGTCCGGTGCGCCGAACCAGAAGGCAAGAACGTCATCGACCATGGCCGGGTGCATCAGCTTGCCTTGCCCCACGAATCCTTGAGCGTGACGGCCCGGTTGAAGACCGGCGCGCCAGGCTTCGAATCGACGCGGTCGGCGACGAAGTAGCCGTGGCGTTCGAACTGGAAGCGCTCTTCCGGCTTGGCATCCTTCAGGCAAGCTTCGAGCTGGGCGGTGATGGTCTGGGCGGAGTCGTTGTTCATGTCGTCGAGGAAATCGCGCTCGAGGTCCGGGGCGTCGCCTTCGCGCCGGGCGCCGGGGGCGGGCACCTTGAACAGGCGCTCGTAGAGGCGGATTTCGGCGGCGTAGGACTGGGCGGCAGAGACCCAGTGCAGATTGCCCTTGACCTTGACGCTGTCGGCGCCCGGCGTGCCGGATTTGGTTTCGGGCAAATAATTGCAGTGCACCGCAGTGATTTTCCCGTTTTCATCCTTGTCGCAGCCCGTGCATTCGACCACGTAGCCGTAGCGCAGGCGCGCCATGTTGCCGGGGAACAGGCGGCGAAAGCCCTTGCTCGGGACTTCCATGAAGTCTTCGCCTTCGATCCACAGTTCGCGGCTGAAAGGCACTGTGCGCTGGCCGAGTTCCGGGTGCAACGGGTGATTCGGCGCGTGGCACTCCTCGACTTGCCCTTCCGGGTAGTTGTCGATGATCAGTTTGACCGGGTCGAGGACGGCAATGCGGCGCTGGTCGGACTCGTTCATGACCTCGCGCATGGCGTCTTCGAACAGCACGTAGTCGATCAGCGAGTCGTTCTTGGTAACGCCAACGCGTTCCATGAACAGGCGGAAACCCTCGGCCGAATAGCCACGGCGGCGGGCGCCGACGAGGGTCGGCATGCGCGGATCGTCCCAGCCGCTGACGTGTTTTTCATCGACGAGCTGGATCAGCTTGCGTTTGCTCAAAACCACGTAGGTCAGGTTGAGGCGCGAGAACTCGATCTGCTGCGGCAGCGGGCGCTGGAGCAGGCCGGCTTCGGCCAGACGCTCGAGCAGCCAGTCGTAGAACGGACGCTGATCTTCAAATTCGAGCGTGCAGATCGAGTGCGTGATGTTTTCCAGCGCATCCTCGATCGGGTGGGCGAAGGTGTACATCGGATAAACACAGTACTTGTCACCGGTGTTGTGGTGCGTAGCGTGGCGGATGCGGTAGATGGCCGGGTCGCGCAGGTTGATGTTCGGTGCGGCCATGTCGATTTTGGCGCGCAGGATGTGGGCGCCATCGGCGAATTCGCCGGCCTGCATGCGCTTGAACAGGTCCATGTTCTCGGCGACCGGGCGGTCACGGAAAGGAGAGTTCTTGCCGGGCTGGGTCAGCGTGCCGCGATTGGCCCGCATTTCGTCGGCCGACTGGCTATCGACGTAGGCGTGGCCGGCGGCGATGAGTGCTTCGGCGCATTGCAACATCCAGTCGAAATAATTCGAGGCGTAGTAAAGATTGGTTTCGCCATCCTTTTCCCACGAGCAGCCGAGCCATTTGACGGCGTCGATGATCGAATCGACGTATTCCTGGTCTTCCTTCTCCGGGTTGGTGTCGTCGAAACGCAGGTGGCAGCGGCCGTCGTATTGCTGGGCGAGGCCGAAATTGAGCAGGATGGACTTGGCGTGGCCGAAATGCAGGTAGCCGTTCGGCTCGGGCGGAAAGCGGGTGCGCAGTTTGGCCGGGTCGAGCGGTCCGGCCGCATGGTCAGCCGCGGTGCCAGGATGGCCGGCCCAGTGGCGCTGGGCGTGCTTGCCGGCGGCGAGGTCGGTTTCGACGATATTCCGGATGAAATTGGCAGCGGGGGCGTTGGGCGCGGGGTGTTCTTTGGACATGGGGGCTGTTCGGGGATGTGTTGAGCCACAAAACCCCGATTTTACCAGCCGCAGCCCCCGGATCAGGCGTGCACGATGCCGAAAATCATGAAGTAGATCATCGCCGCCATCAGAGCCGATGCAGGCACGGTGATGATCCAGGCCGCGGCGATCTTGAACAGGGCCGAGCGCTTGACCAGTTCGTGGCGATAAACGCGGCGCATTTGCTTGCGTTCGAACTTCGACAGGTTGGCCTGGGCGGTGTGTGCCTTCAGCTGGGCGAGCATTTCCTGTTTTTGCTCGACGCTGGCCTTGGTGAAGCGGTCAAGGAAGGCTTCGACGACCTCCTTGTCGGCCCCCGGGTGATGCTCCTTGATTTCCTCGATCATCTTCGAGTAGTTGGTCTTGATGAACTCGCGCAGGAAGCCGACGCCGAAGACGCCACCGAGCGCGATGTGCGTCGAGCTGACCGGCATCCCCAGCTGGGAGGCGACGATGACGGTGACGGCGGCGGACATGGCGATACAGAAGGCGCGCATCTGGTCGAGTTCGGTAATCTCGCTGCCGACCGTGCGAATCAGCTTGGGGCCGTAAAGGGCGAGGCCGATGGCAATGCCGATGGCACCGACCAGCATGACCCACAGCGGAATGGCGGCCTTGCTCGACATCTGGCCGTGCATGACGGTGTCGGCAATGGCAGCGAGAGGGCCGATGGCGTTGGCGACGTCATTGGCGCCGTGGGCAAAGCTGAGCAAGGCCGCGGCAAAGATCAGCGGGATGGTGAACAGCGAATTGATGCTTTCCTTGTCGTTGCTGAGGCGGATGGCGCGGCGACGCACCCAGCCCGCGACCAGCCACCAGGTGGCCAGGCCGATGAGGACACCGATCAGGCTGGCCTTGAGGAAGTCGACCTTCCAGAGATGTTTCAGCCCCTTGAGGATCAGGTAGGTCGAGAAAGCTAGCGCCATGAGGCCGATCAGGATGGGGACGGTACGCCGGGCGGCGGCGATCATGTCGCTCTTGTAGGTGATCGAATGCTTGATCCAGAACAGGAAGCCGGCCGCAATCGCGCCGCCGAGCACCGGGGAAATGATCCAGCTGGCGACGATGCCGGTCATCGTCCCCCAATTGGCCGCACCCATGCCGCCGGACGCGATGCCAGCGCCGAGGACGGCGCCGACGATGGAGTGGGTGGTCGACACCGGCGCCCCGATCGCCGTCGCGAAGTTGAGCCAGAGCGCCCCGGCCAGCAGTGCGGCGGTCATCATCCAGATGAAGCGATTGCTGTCGGCAATGGCAGAGGCATCGATGATGCCGCCGCGGATGGTCGACACCACATCGCCACCGGCGACCAGAGCGCCGGCCATTTCGAAGATGGCTGCGATGATGATGGCGCCGGCCATGGAAATGGCCCGTGAACCGACGGCCGGGCCGACATTGTTGGCGACGTCGTTGGCGCCGATATTCATCGCCATGTAGCCGCCGATCATGGCGGCGACGACGAGCATGATGCCCTGTGTGCCGGTGACGCCGACGCCGAGCGCGGTGTAGATCATGATGCAGACGACAAAGAGCAGGCCGATGCCGAGTCGGCTGAATTCACGCTGGCCGCGCTTGGTTGCTTTCTCGATGTCGGCGAAGTCTTGCAGTTCCATGTTTTCTCCCCAGCCCCTCGTGCCGGGCCAGCATTTGATCGGTTGCGCCTTGTTGTTTTGGACGGCGCTTGAGTAACAAAGGCGCTATTTTGACATTGATGTTGCACTTTTGTGACAGGCGGTCATGTTTTGCTTCACGGTCCGGGGCGTTAGAATCGGGGCAAAGGAGACGGCATGAATGCTATCGGTTTGATCGCGGTGGGATGCGGGGCGGCGCTGGGCGCCTGGGTTCGCTGGTTGCTGGGCTTGGCCCTGAATCCGCTGTTCATTGCCCTGCCGCTCGGCACGCTGGCGGCGAACCTGGCGGGCGGCTATCTGGTTGGCGTCGCCGTCGGCGTGTTCCACATGAACACGCATTTTCCGATGGCCTGGAAGCTGTTTGCGATTACCGGCTTTCTCGGCGGGCTGACGACCTTTTCCACTTTCTCGGCCGAAGTCGTCGAACGCCTGCTCGCCGGCCAGCCGGCCCTGGCCATCGGCCTCGCCACGGTGCATCTGGCCGGCTCGCTGACGGCGACCTATCTGGGCTTGCTGTCGGTCGGGGCGACGCGCATCTGGACCTGAGCGGCGGCTTGGCGAGTTCTCAGACGACGTAAAAGAGGATCGCGATGAAGTGCATCAGGCTGCCGGCGATGACGAACAGGTGCCAGATGCCGTGCCAGTGCCGGAAACGTTCGTCGAAGGCAAAGAAGACGATGCCGACGGTGTAGAAGATGCCGCCGGTGGCCAGCCAGAGAAACCCGGCCAGGCCGAGGCTGGCCAGCAACGGCTCGATGGCGACCAGCACGATCCAGCCCATGACGGCATAGATGATCAGCGACAGGACGCGCGCTTCGGAGCGTGGCTTGATTTCCTGCAGCATGCCGATGACGGCCAGCGTCCACACGATGCCGAACAGCCACCAGCCCCACGGACCGCGCAGGCTGATCAGGCAAAATGGCGTGTAGCTGCCGGCAATGAGCAGGTAGATCGAGAGGTGGTCGAGCTTGCGCAGGATGCGCTTGAACGGCCCACGGACGCTGTGATAGATGGTCGAGATGCTGTACAGCATGACCAGCGTGACACCGTACACCACCACGCTGATGGTCTTGACGGCGTCGCCACTGAGCGCGGCGGCGACGATCAGCCAGATCGCGCCGGTCAGGGCCAGCAGGGCGCCAAACAGGTGGGTCCAGGCGTTGAAGCGTTCTCCGTGGTACATCGCCGGTCAGGGCTGCGGCGCCAGGGCGGCCTCGATGAGATAGGCTTCCAGCTGCTGGTCGTAGTCCTTGAAGTGCGCCAGCAAGGTCTGGTGGACATGGTCGATGCCGTCAATCGCCAGTACGCAATTTCCATCTTCCGAAAACACGATGCGGATGGCCTTCAGCTGTTGCGCGATGTCCATGTGCGCCTGATTGTGGGCCAGGCGATGCGCCGATGGCACACGATCTTCCATGAACATCAATTCGATCAGGTTGTGTTTGAGCGTGGTTTCGACAAAGGCGCGGATCATCTGCTCGATATTGCCGTGACAGACCCCTTGCCGGCTTTGGCTGCAATCGCCGCAGTTGTCGATGCGGCCTCGCTCCGTGCATTCGGCCCGGATGCGTTCGATCAACTGCAGCATGTGATCGTGGTCCCGGCGGATTCTTTCGACTGCCTCTTCGCCCATCGTTGGCATGACTTCATTTCCTTTCGAGGAAGGTGGCTGCCTGGATGCACTGCCAATGCAGGAGACGGTGCCGTGATGCCGAATATGTCCGGTCCTGCCCCGATTCGTCCGGGCAGCTACAGATCTTAGGTGGTTCTGATCAAAAACAGTTCAATGTGAAGGGCTCGGTGAGGCGTTTTGGGTCAGAAAAGACGGCCGAGGTGGTCGGCGAGACCCCGTTCATTGACGAAAGTGAGGTCGTACATGGCGGAAAAGGCCTTGGCATTGTCTTCGCTCAGGCCGTTGATGCACATGATGAATTGCTTCGCCTCGAGGCCCAGGCGCTTGCGCAGGGCCAGGTAGCGGTCGATGTTCTGACGGTATTCGCCGCTTTTGCATTCGATGCAGATTGGCAACTTGCCGTCGATGAGCAGGAAAACGTCGAGCTCGTAGGGGTCGCCATTGGCCAGCGTGAGATTCAGGCCGCGCGTGCAGGAAAAGCGGCGCTGGCGCCCCTTGGCATAGCGCAGGCAGGTCATCAGGGCATGCCATTCCAGCCATTCACCGTTGAAAAAATCGCGAATGGTCGGGGCGGCTTGCAGAATCAGCCGGACGTTGTTTTCCGGTTTGTTATGGAAGCACTTGGCGACAAAGGAAAAGTCGTAAAGCTGCTGGCAGAAGGCTGAAATGGCCTTGGCCTCGGCTGGTGACTTCTTGTCGAGATGGATGGTCGTGCTGGCGTGGTCCTTGTGTTGCGACCAGCGGATGCGTTCGAGCACCTCTTTGAGGACATCGAAATTGCCGCCGATGGCTTCTGCCACCTCGTCGAAAAAGCCGCTGGTGTCGACGCCGCGCATGTTGGCTTGAACCTTGATCTGCTTTTTGTGGAACCAGTCGTAGATGGGGCCGTGCTGCAATTCGGTGGCGAGAAAATCGGTGTTGGCCAGATCGATGTCGTCCTGAGGCTCGACGACTTCCGGAGTGTCGGTTGTGGTTGCTGTGATCGTCGATTTGAGGCGAGTGAGCTCGCGTTGGGTGTCGAAATACTTGCCGAGCAGTTTTTCGATGAAAAACAGCGTCGTGTAGACCGTGGTCGGTGCGCTGCATTGCGGGCAGGCGATGTTTTGCCCGGCGAGGTTGTCCGGCTGCTCGGCAAGCAGAGTGCATTTGTTGCAGCGGATGATGGCCATGGTTGTCGGGCGCGCCGTGGTGGGTATGTCGAAAGTATATCTGCGCATTGATCGCGCGTCCTGCAATGAAACTGCAACATGGCGGAAAGACAATGCCGGCCTCAATGTGTCCAATACCTTTCAGGAGATTTTCATGCGTTCGTTTCTCGCCACTTCCGCCATCGCCCTTGGTTTGACCGCCTGCGCCAGCCAAACGCCCGCTCCCGCCCAGCCGGTTGCGGCGACGAAGCCGGCTGCCGTTGCCAAGGTTCCGCAGTGTTTCAACGGTGATACGGGCAAGTTTGAAGCGGTTGGCGCGGTTTCCACGATTTCCGGCCTCAAGGTCGCCTGCGAGAAGACCAGCGACGGCAAGAATGCTCAGTGGATGAGCGCCAAGAAGTAAGCGCGCCGATTGGCCCGAAGCCGTCCATGGGGGCGGCTTTTTTCATTTTGGGGGAGGGCATCGGGATTTTGAATTCGGGCCAAATTTCCGGTTGACCGTGGGAGAACGCTCGCATTTCTGGCGCAGTCGGCGAGGCATGCCTTTGGCGCGGTAAAATCGGTGCCCCGATTTGCTACCTCGATGAATGAAACACGACACCCCCGCCCGCCGCGCCGATCTTGCTGAAAACCTCTGCCTGAGCATCGATCTGAAGCGCCTGCGCGGCTTGCAGCGCGAATTGCTACGGTCGACCGGAGAAAAACGCGAAAAACTGAATGCCGATTTCGTCGGTTTGCTGGCGCGTTCGCAGGCGGCCGTGGCCGAATGCCGGGCAAAGCTGCCGAAACCGGAATTCCAGAGCGACTTGCCGGTCAATGAGCGGCGGGCCGACATTGCCGACTTGATCGTTAAAAATCAGGTTGTCATCGTCTGCGGCGAAACCGGCTCGGGCAAGACGACGCAGTTGCCGAAAATCTGTCTCGATCTCGGGCTTGGAGCGCGTGGCCTGATCGGCCACACCCAGCCGCGCCGGCTGGCCGCCCGTTCGGTGGCGACGCGGCTGGCGCAGGAGTTGAAGACGCAGGTCGGGGCAGGTGTCGGCGTCAAGATACGTTTCCAGGATCGGTCGTCCCCGGAGAGCTGGGTCAAGCTCATGACCGACGGCATCCTGCTCGCCGAGTCGCAGTCCGACCCGTATTTGAACGCCTACGAGGCGATCATCATCGACGAGGCGCACGAGCGCAGCCTCAACATCGATTTCCTGCTCGGCTACCTCAAGCAGTTGCTGGCCAAGCGGCCGGATTTGAAGGTGATCATCACCTCGGCGACTATTGATGCCGAGCGCTTCTCGCAGCATTTCAGCCTGCATGGCAAACCGGCGCCGGTGATCGAAGTCTCCGGCCGGCTCTACCCCGTCGAAGTGCGTTACCGGCCGGTCGAGGATCTGGAAAAGAAGGACGACGAGCGCGATCTTTACGACGCCATCGTCGACGCCGCCGACGAAGTGGCGCGGCTGGGCAGCGGCGACATCCTCGTCTTCCTGCCCGGCGAACGGGAAATCCGCGAGGCAGCCGAGGCGTTAAGAAAGCACGCACTGGCTCGCCCCGGTTTGTCGAGCGCCCACGCTCCGGAAATCCTGCCGCTCTTCTCGCGCCTGTCGGCCGGCGATCAGGACCGCATCTTCAAGCCTTCGGGCGGTCAGCGACGCATCGTGCTCGCCACCAACGTGGCCGAAACCTCGCTGACCGTGCCGGGTATCCGCTACGTCATCGACACCGGGCTGGCGCGGGTCAAGCGTTACTCCTACCGCAACAAGGTCGAGCAGTTGCAGATCGAGAAGGTCTCCCAGGCCGCGGCGCGGCAGCGGGCCGGGCGCTGCGGCCGGGTCGCGGCGGGCGTCTGCATCCGGCTGTACGACGAACTCGATTTCAACGCGCGGTCGCCGTTTACCGACCCGGAAATCCTCCGTTCCAGCCTGGCCGGCGTCATCCTGCGCATGAAGTCGCTGCGCCTGACCGATGTCGAGAGCTTCCCGTTCATCGAGCCACCGCCGGCCAAGGCCATCGCCGACGGCTACGCGCTGCTGCAGGAACTCGGCGCGCTTGACGACGACAACGTGCTGACGCCGATTGGTGCATCGCTGGCCAAACTGCCGCTCGACCCACGCATCGGCCGCATGCTGGTCGCGGCGCGCGACCTTGGCTGCCTCAAGGAGGTCATGGTCATCGCCGCCGGCCTCTCGGCGCAGGACCCGCGCGAAAGGCCGCAGGAGAGACAGCAGGCGGCGGACGAAAAGCACAAGTTGTTCGCCGACGAGAAATCGGAATTCCTCGGCTGGTGGAAGCTGTGGAACTGGTTCCAGAACGCCGTCGAACACAAGAAATCGAACAAGCAGTTGGTCGACAACTGCCACGCCCATTTCCTCTCCTACCTGCGGATGCGTGAATGGCGTGAGGTGCATGGCCAACTGCACGCAATGGTCACCGAGCTGGGCTGGAAGGAAAGCGATCTGCCCGGCACTTACGATGCCATCCACCAGGCGCTGCTCTCTGGCCTGCTCGGCAATCTCGGCTGCAAGGCCGACGAATCCGGTTTCTACCTCGGCGCGCGCGGCATCCGCTACCTGATCCACCCCTCGTCGCCGCTGCAAAAGAAGGCCGGCAAGTGGATCATGGCCGCCGAGATAACCGAAACGACGCGCCTGTTCGGCCGCTGCGTTGCCCGCATCGAACCGGACTGGCTGGAGAAAGTGGGCGCTCACCTTATCAAGCGCCAGTACTTCGACGCCCACTGGGAAAAGAAGTCGATGCAGGTCTCCGGGTGGGAGCGGACGACGCTCTACGGCGTGGTCATCAACCCCAAGCGGCGCATCCATTACGGCCCGATGGCGCCAGCCGAAGGGCGCGAGATTTTCATCCGCCAAGGCTTGGTCAGCGAGGAAATCGACGAGGCTTTCGCCAAACGCTGGCCATTTTTCCAGCACAACCAGCGGCTGATCCGCGAGATCGAACACCTCGAACACAAGCAGCGCCGGCAGGACGTGCTGGTCGATGACGAGCTGATTTTCGCTTTCTACGACTCGATCATTCCCGAAGGCATCCACAACGGCGCGACTTTCGATCACTGGCGCAAGGAAGCCGAGCAAGAAAACGCCAAGCTGCTCTACCTGTCGAAAGACGACCTGATGCGTCACTCGGCGGCCGGCGTGACGACCGAGGCTTTTCCGCATCACCTCAAGGTCGGCGGTGTCGATTACTCGCTGAGCTACCATTTCGAACCCGGTTCGCCGCGTGACGGCGTGACGCTGACCCTGCCGCTCGCCCAGCTCAACCAGATTCCCGTGCTGCGCATGGAGTGGCTGGTGCCCGGTCTGCTCAAGGAAAAGCTCGTCCAGCTGATCAAGACGCTGCCGCAGAAGATCCGGGCGAAAGTGGTGCCGGTGCCCGAATTTGTCGAAGAATTCCTGTCGACCGTGGCAGGCAACGAAAAGAAGATGAATCAGGGCCTGATCACGCCGCTCATCGATCACATCCTCGAAGCGCGTGGTCTCAATGCCCGCGGCTGGGCCGTGACGCCCGATTCCTTCCGGCCCGACGCGCTGCCCGCCCACTTCTCGATGAACTACAAGCTCATCGACGAGCACGGCCGGCAACTCGATATGAACCGTAGCCTTGTCGCCCTGCGCGCCGAATGGGGCAAGCAGGCCAAGGACGAGTTCGCCGAACTGCATGAAACGCCGTCCGAATTCACCAAGCTGACCGACTGGACTTTCGGCGAGCTACCCGAACTCATGGAAGTCCCCGTCGCCGGCCAGACTGTGCTTGGCTACCCGGGCCTGACCGACGACGGCGAGAGCGTCAGCCTCAAGGTTTTCGATTCCGCCGAGGAAGCCGCCGCCGCCCATCGCGCCGGCCTGCTCCGCCTGTTCATGCTGCAGTTCCGCGATCAGGTGAAGTATTTCGACAAGAACATCCCCGGCCTGAGCCAGATGGCCATGCAATACATGGCGCTGGGCAGCGCCGACGACCTCAAGAGCCAGATCGTCGCCCTGACTTTCGAGCGCGCCTGCCTGACCGAACCGCTGCCGACGACGCCGGATGCCTTCAAGCGCCGTTGCGGCGACAGCAAGGCGCGGCTCGGGCTGATCATGCAGGAAGTCTGTCGTCTGGTCGGCACGGTGCTGACCGAGTGGCAGACGGTCATCAAGAAGCTGCCAGCCTTCAAGGCGCATGCCGCGGCGGTGGCCGACATCGAGGCGCAACTCAAGCGACTGATGGGCAAGAACTTCCTGATCGACACGCCCTTCGAGCGCCTGCAGCACTACCCGCGCTATTTCAAAGCCTGCGTGGTTCGCCTCGACAAGCTGAAAGCCAATCCAGGGCGCGACGCGCAACTGATGGTCGAATACGCGCCGCTATGGACCAACTACGAACGCCGCGCCATCCAGCTCGCCAAGCTCGGTGCGCTCGACCCGCAGGTCGAACAGTTCCGCTGGTTGCTCGAAGAGCTGCGCGTCGGGCTGTTCGCGCAGGAATTGCGGACGCCGGTGCCGGTGTCGAGCAAGCGGCTGCAAAAACAATGGGAGGGAATCAAGAATGGGTGATGTCATGCTGGCCTTGGCGCGAACCTTCGCCAACCTCAAAAGCGGCAAGGTCTGGCTTTACGTGCTGACCCCGGCCCTGTTCTCGTTGTTGCTGACCGTCGCGCTGGCCGTCTGGGGGCTGGGCTGGATGGTACAGCAGATGATGGACTACCCGCCGATGACCCTGCTCGTCGGCTGGGGCCTGGTCTGGCTGGCCCACATCCTGGCCTACCTTGGCGGCTGGATGGCGATCTTCGCCGTCGCCTACCTGACGGCCTCGCTGCTGGCGGCCATCGTCATCATGCCGCTGATGCTCAAGCATCTCTCGGCAACCGAATATCGCGATGTCGCGGCGATGGGCAAGGATAGTTTTGTCGCTGCTGCGGTCAACAGCGTTCTGGCCTCGATTTTGTTCATTGCCGGCTGGCTTATCACCATTCCTCTGTGGCTCATTCCGGGCTTCTCGCTGCTTATTCCGCTGCTGCTCATGGGGTGGCTGAATCGCCGGACTTTCGCCTACGACGCGCTGTCTATGCATGCTACGACCGGCGAGTGGCAGGAAGTTCGCTCGCGCCAGAAAACCCCGCTGTTCATGCTCGGCCTGACCATGGCGCTGCTCGCCCACATTCCATTTGTCGGCCTGCTCGTGCCGGCGCTAGCCGCGCTATCGTTCGTTCATTACGGGCTGGAAGCCCTGCGCCGGTCGCGCGGCGGGGCGATTGTCACGATCGAGGGGGAAAGACTATGAGCCGCACCTTTGGCGCCATCATCATTGGCGACGAGATCCTGTCGGGCAAACGGCAGGACAAGCATTTCGCCAAGATCGCCGAACTGCTAGCCGCGCGTGGTCTGCGCCTGAGCTGGGTCGAATATCTCGGCGACGACCGCGAGCGCCTTGCCGCCACTTTCAAGCGCACGATGGCCGCTGGCGACGTGGTGTTTTCCTGCGGCGGCATCGGCAATACGCCGGACGACCACACGCGGCAAGCCGTGGCGGCAGCGCTCGGCGTCGATTTGGCGCTGCATCCGGAAGGCTTCGAAGAGTTGAAAGTCCGTTTCGCCGGCGAGGAAATCACCGACCAGCGCCTTCAGTTGGTCACCTTCCCGGCCGGCGTCCGGATCATCCCCAACCCGTTCAACCGCATTCCCGGCTTCATGGCCAACGATCACTACTTCGTGCCCGGCTTCCCGCAAATGGCGCACCCGATGATCGAATGGGCGCTCGATACTTTCTATCGCGATCAGTTCAAGGCCATCGACGGCATGGTCGAAAAGGCCTTCCTGCTGACTGGCCCGACGGCCTACGAAAGCGCGCTGCTCGACCTCATGGAGCGCATCGTCAAGGATTACCCGACGCTGCGCCTGTTCTCGCTGCCCTCGCTGGTCGGCAAGGAACGCAAGCATCTGGAGTTGGGCGTCGAAGGTTCGCCGGAACTCGTCGACCAGGCCATGGAAGACATTCGCGGCGAGGTCGAAAGCCGGGGAATAACCTGGACCTGGCGGCCCTGAGCGGCTTTTTCGGGTTGCTACGGTCAACCGGGAAAAACGGCCAAAATTGAAATCGCATTAAACGCCAGACGTAAAAAAACCCGCGAAAGTCGCGGGTTTTCGAGCCGAACGGGCGGCTGATTACTTGGCGCTGACCTTCTTGGCGGCAGCAGCCGTTGCGCTGGTCTTGGCCGGGGCCTTGGCGGCAGTTGCCTTGGCAGCCGGAGCCTTGACGCCAGCAGCCTTGGTGGCGGTCTGGATGTTGGCTTCGGCGATTTCGGACAACTGGCGGGTCACCGAGTTGAGGCTTTCGAAAGCCTGGTTGGAAGCGTTGATCACGGAATTCATTGCCGCGGCGAAAACGTCGCCGCCGACCGGTGCCTGGGCTGTCGCCTTTTGCATGGCGCTGCTTGCATCCTTGGTCAGCTTGCCGTACTGAGCTTCGATGACCGAGGTCAGTTCCTTCTGCACGTTGGTCGTCAGTTCATAGACGTTACGTGTGTAATCGACCAGCTTCTGCAGGTTCGGCTGAGCCAGCTCGGTGTTGAGCTTGGCCACGGTATTGACGTCCTTGGCGGCCAGCAGTTGCTGGGAATTGGCGACGGAATTGTTGAAGAAGTCACGCGAAGCGGCGACGTTCAGGGCTGTCAGTTGCTCAACGCCGTTGAATGCGGTGCGCAGCAGGGCCAGCAGGACTTCGGTGCTGGCCTTCTGGGCGGCGGCGATTTGTTCGATATTTGGATTGCTCATCTTATCTCCTCGAAATGGGTGGGGGCTGCGGATGAAACAAAACCCCCGCCGAGGCGGGGGGGAAGGCAAATTACTTGCGCTTGGCGGCGGTGGCGCCAACAGCCTTGACGGTGGCGTTGGTGGCGGCAGCGACGTTGGCTTCGGTGATTTCGGCAACTTGCTTGGCAGCCTTGTTCAGGTTGTCGAAAGCGGAGTTGGCAGCAGCGATGGCCGACTTGACGGCAGCAACGGCAACGTCGGAACCGGCTGGGGCGGACTTGGCAGCCTTGTCCAGCAGATCGGCGACTTGCTTCTGGAAACCGCCGAACTGGGCTTCAACGCTCTTGGCGAACTCTTCTTGAGCCTGAGCCGAGATTTCGTAGATGCTGCGCGAATAGGCAACAGCCTTCTCGACGTTCGGCTGGGTCAGGGAAGCCTGGATGGAGATGGCTTCTTGCACGTCCTTGGCGCCGAGCAGGGCCTTGGTGCCGGAGACGGAATCTTCCAGAACGGAACGGGCGGTATTCAGGTTCAGGGCAGCGATGCGCTCGGCCGAAGCCAGGGCGGCATTGGCAACGGACAGCAGGGAATCAACGGTTGCCTTGTTGGCGGAGGCGAATTGCTCGGGGGTGGTGATGTTGAAGGACATGGGTAATCTCCTGAATGAAAGGGGTTATGCAGAACAGTCGAAGCCGTTGCAGCGCGCTTCCATGGGTTGATGTTGCACTGCACCATGGGCTTTATTATAGAGGTGATTGTCGGCTTGTCAACAATATTTTTGTGCAGTGCACAAAAGCAAACAAGCCCATCAAAATCATGGGCTTGGCGTGTGGTTCCGACTCAGTAAACGCCGGCGTCGGGCGGCGCTGCGGGCGGGCGATGCACGGCTATTGTGCGTTTTGCGTCCCCAGGTCGCCGGACCCTTTGAGCTCTAGGCGTTCGCCCCGGGTAGCCGGAGCCGGTTCGCTGTCCTTGCCCTTCGGCTGGATGACGACGCGAACGCGTCCCGGCCCCGTTTTCGGGTCGCGTGTTTCGCCGGCCGTGACCAGGTATTTCTCGCTGATCGCGTCATACCAGATGTAGTCGCCGCGGACTTGGTCCTCGCCATTCCTGACCCAGGCGCGATGGAACAATTCGAGGATTTCGCTGTTGGTGTTGTACTCGATGCGCTCGCCTTCGCCTTCGACGTATTCCTCCTTGCCGTCGCGCTTCTGGCGGAAACGGGCGAGTCCGCTCTTGCCGCCGAAAGCCGTGCCCTTCTGGAAGCCGAACTGGTCTTCCCGGATCACGACGCGGTCGGCCTTGAGGGTCATGGTGCCCTTGGTGATCAGCACGTCACCTTCGAGAATCTGGATCTTGCGTGCGTCGTCGATCGAGACGCGGTTGGCCTCGAGCAGCATCGGCTTGTCGCGGTCGGCGCGCTCGGCATGGGCCGGGATGCTGATCAGGAGGCAGAGGGTGAGCGTGGCGAGTCGAATGGTCATGGCGCGGCCCTGGGGCGAATGTATAGCCCGCGAACCTGCGACTGCAGGACGAGGGTCGAGGTGTTGTTGTCGAGATGGAGGCCGGTGCCCTTGAGCCAGGATTGTCCCTGGGTGATTTCCACCGGGCTGCTGGTGAACGCGATGCCGGCCTCGGGCTGGGCGGTCAGGTCGGGCATGCGGGCGACCATTTCGAGGCTGTCCGCGGTTGCCGCGCGGGTCACGCTGACGTTGTCCCAGAGATAGACGGTTTCGCCTTTGGCCGTCACTTTGGCATGGTCGCCGGTGACGACAACCTGGGCGCCTTCCGTGCGGTAGCTGGTGAGGGTCGGGGACTTCACTTCGGACGTGTCGTCGTCCGGGAAGTGCACGAGATACGGCGCCGTGAGGCGGTATTTGACCTGCCCGTTCTGATCGAAGCGGCGGACGGTGAAGTTTTCGGCGATGGCATCCGGATCGTGGCGCAGCTTGCCGTCGTTATTCGTATCGCCACGGTCAACCGTGCTTTGCAGCCAAAAACTGAGTCCGGCCAAAATGGCCAGAACGATGACTGGAAAGAGTTGGCTGGGCCAGTGCTTCATTATGCGCAGAGGTAGGGGGCGAAGGCGGCGTCGAGCTTGCCCTGGGCGGCGAGAACGAATTCGATGGCCTCGCGCACGGCGCCCTTGCCGCCGCTGGCTGCGGTCACCAGGTGGGCGCGCTCCTTGACGACGGGGCGGGCGTTGGCCGGGGCGATGGCCAGGCCGCAGCGGGTCATGGCCGGCAGGTCGATCAGGTCATCGCCCATGAAGGCGAGTTCCGACCATTGCAGCCCCAGTTGTTCGAGCAGTTGGCCGGAAACGGCACCCTTGTCGCCGACGCCGTGGAAGACGTGTTCGACGCCAAGATCCTTGGCGCGGCAGTTGACGACGTTCGATGTCCGCCCAGTGATGATCGCCACCTTGATGCCGGCGCGACGCAGCAGCACGACGCCGAGGCCGTCCTGGACGTTGAAGGTTTTCAGCTCGTGGCCGTCATCGGTGTAATGCAGGCCGCCATCGGTCATCACGCCGTCGATGTCGAAGGCGACGAGCTTGATGTTGGCGGCACGGGTGTTGATGTCCATCAGATGACCTTGGCGGTGAAGAGATCGTGCATGTTCAGCGCGCCGATCAGGTGATTGTCGGCATCGACGACGAGCAGGGCGTTGATGCGCAGGCGTTCCATCATTTCGACGGCTTCGACGGCCAGGCGGTCGGGGCCGATGGTGCGCGGCGCGGCATGCATGACCGTGGCGATGTCGCCCTGCTGTAGATCGATGCGTTTTTCGAAGGCACGGCGCAGGTCGCCGTCGGTGAAGATGCCGAGCACCTCGTTGGCCGGGCTGGTAATCGCGACCAGCCCCAGGCCGCCCCGCGACATGGCAATGATGGCATCGGTGATCGGCGTGTTGGGCGCGACAGCCGGAACCCGGTCGTCGGCGCGCATGACGTCACGGACGTGGGTAAGCAGGCGACGGCCGAGCGAGCCACCGGGGTGCGAGCGGGCGAAATCGTCCGGCCCGAAGCCGCGGGCGTCGAGCAGGGCCACGGCCAGCGCATCGCCGAGGGCCAGGGCGGCCGTCGTGCTGGCCGTTGGCGCGAGATTGTGCGGGCAGGCTTCCTGGGCAACGCCGGCGTCGAGGTGAATGTCGGCCTCGCGGGCCAGCGTCGACGTCGGCACGCCAGTCATCGAGATGATCTTGGCGCCCTGCCGCTTGAGGGCGGGCAGGATGCTCAGCAGTTCGCCGGATTCCCCCGAGTTGGAAAGGGCGAGCAGGACGTCATCGCGGGTGATCATGCCGAGGTCGCCGTGGCTGGCTTCGGCCGGATGGACGAAGTAGGCCGGGGTGCCGGTGCTGGCCATGGTGGCGGCGATCTTGCGGGCGATGTGGCCGGATTTGCCCATGCCGCTGACGATCAGTCGGCCGTGGCTGTTCAGGATCAACTCGACGGCGCGCGAAAAATCCCCATTTATTCGGCTTTTTAGCGCGTCGACCGCAGCGGCCTCGATGCTCAGGGTCTGGCGACCTAGTTCCAGAGCGCGTTCCGGCGAGAAACGGGCGGTAGATTGGCTTGGGTTCATGAGCATGCTGAGGTTATGATGGCCGAAGTATACCCGACTTCACGCAACGACCTTGAGCGCACTCTCTCTCGTCCTTCTTCTGCTCGGCGCCTCGGTTCTGGCCGTGGTTATCTTCCGTCGTTTCAATTTGCCGCCGGTGCTCGGGTATCTCTTTGTCGGCTGCGTCATCGGGCCGCATGCGCTGAACCTCATGAACGACGTTTATCGGGCCGAGCACCTCGCCGAATTCGGCGTCGTTTTCCTGATGTTCTCGATCGGCCTCGAGTTCTCGCTGCCCAAACTCTATGCGATGAAACGCATCGTGTTTGGCCTCGGCATGTTGCAGGTGCTCTTGACCATGATCCTGGTTGGCGGGCTGGTCATGCTGCTTGGGGTGAGCTGGCAACTGGGCATTGCCCTCGGCGGGGTGTTCGCCATGTCCTCGACGGCCGTCCTCACCAAGTTGCTGGTCGAACGTCAGCAACTCGATTCGGCGCATGGCCGCGAAACCATGGGTGTCCTGCTCTTTCAGGATCTGGCCGTGGTGCCCTTGCTGGTCATCATTCCGTCGCTGACCCAGCCGCCGGAGAAACTGGCGATGTTGCTCGGCATCGCGCTGCTCAAGGCCATTGTCGTGCTCGCCGTGATTCTCGTTTTCGGCCAGAAGCTGATGCGCAAGTGGTTTCATTTTGTGGCGCGCGCCAAGTCTTCCGAAGTGTTCGTCCTCAACGTGCTGCTGATCACTCTGAGCCTCGCCACCATCACCGAGATGGCCGGACTGTCGCTGGCGCTTGGCGCTTTCGTCGCCGGCATGCTGATTTCGGAAACCGAGTACAAAATGCAGGTGGAAGAAGACATCAAGCCCTTCCGCGATGTGCTGATGGGCCTGTTCTTCGTGACCATCGGCGTCAAGCTCAATCTGCAGATCGTGGTCGGGCTGTGGTGGCAGGTCTTGCTGGCGCTGCTTGCCTTGTTGGCGATCAAGTCGCTGGTGGTCGGCTTGCTTTCCTGGCGTTTGGGCGCCTCACCGGGCAATGCCATCCGCTCTGGCCTGTGGCTCTGCGCCGGTGGTGAATTCGGCTTTGTTCTGCTCGGCGAAATCATCAACATACCCAGGGAAATCCAGCAGGTCGCGTTGACCGTGCTTGTTCTTTCCATGCTGACTGCCCCCTTCATCGTGCAGTACAGCGAGCGGATCGTCGTCCGCTTCGTCGCCAGTGAATGGATGCTGCGCTCGATGCAGCTGACCAAGATCGCCGCCCAGTCGATGGGCGCCGAGAAGCACGTAATCCTTTGCGGTTTCGGCCGAAGCGGGCAGTACCTTGCCCGTTTCCTGAATCAGGAAAACATCACCTACGTGGCCCTTGACCTTGATCCAGACCGTGTCGGAGAAGCCGCTGCCGGCGGCGAAAACGTGGTTTATGGCGACGTCGGCAGAAAAGAAGCTTTGCTGGCTGCCGGTCTGATGCGGGCCAGCGTGGTGATCGTCACCGTCAGTGACACCCCGCTGGCCGAGAAAGTCCTGCACCACGTTCATGAGTCGCGACCTGACTTGCCGGTGGTCGTCCGTACCTTCGATGAGCGCGATATGGACCGCCTGACCCGGGCCGGTGCCGCCGAAGTCGTGCCGGAAGCCCTGGAGGCCAGCCTGATGCTGGCTTCGCATGCCCTGGTGCTGGTCGGCGTGCCGATCAATCGCGTGCTCAAGCGCATTCGCCAGACACGCTCCCAGCGCTACAGCCTTTTGCGCGGTTTTTATCGTGGCGTATCGGACCGCGATCATGACGATGACGACGAGCATCACCCGCGTCTCCACTCCGTGCTGCTCGCAACGGGCTCGGCAGGCATAGGGCTGACCCTGGATAGCCTCAATCTTGACGAGCTGGGCTGCGAAGTCAGCGCCATCCGCCGGCGCGGCATCCGTGCTCTGGAGCCGGCGCCGGAAACAAGGCTGGAGGACGGTGATGTCGTCGTCGTCCTCGGCATGCCTGAGGCCGTCTCCGCAGCAGAGGAGCGGTTGCTGCGAGGCTGAAGCGTCGTCGGGCATTGCCCGGATTTCGATTTTGGCCGATTTTTCCGGTTGACCGTAGCAACCTCGCAAAAATGAAAAAGCCCGCCGAAGCGGGCTGTGTGAAGTGCCTGAAGTGGCTTACAGGCCCATGCAAACTGTATAAGAACTTGCGTCGTCAATCAGTCCTGTGGTGCCAGTGTTGGGAACCGGGCTCACCGCCGTGGTTTGATTTGCGGCTTGAGTCGCCATGGTCTGCATTGACCCTGTAGCTGTATTGCCATCATCCATCGTAATGTCCAGTTGCTTCGCAAATTTTCCAAGAATGCCTTGCGAACACACCACGTATGATCCGCGTAGCCCAGTGATCGGTGTGCTGGAGCCGCTAGTGATGCCGATAATGCCACCGTCGGCATTTTTCGGAACGTAATCGGCAGCGGTTGTAACCGTTGGGCCTGCGGCAAGGCCGGCAAGTCGAACATGCTGCCAGAACAGGAAGCTTTCGTCGGTGGCCGTCGTAGTGTTCCATGCGCCATTGATCACGCCATTTCCAAGGCAATTGCTGCAGGTCGCAGTGGCGGCTCCGGTGACGTGGGTGCTTGCCGCAGAGTCATCTCCTGGCAGTGCTTTGTATTTGTCCTGGTAGCCGTAGATAAACAGGGGGATATTTCGGAAGTCGGTCGCGAAGTTTTTAACCTTGGCGCTATTGATCAACTCCTGCCCCTTCAGCACCCCGCCCAGTAACAGCCCGATAATGACCAGGACAATGGCGATTTCGACAAGGGTGAAGCCCTTTTGATGGTATTTCATGGCATGCTCCGATTGAGTTCTGAATATTCCACCGCAAATTTCGTGCCTGCCTAATTAAGCATGGATTTGGCAGATATTGACTAGGCGCCGGGTTGCTGGTGTCGAGATATGGACGGGTTGTCTGAAATATGAACACCGGGATAGGTGGCAAAATTGCCAGCCGTTTGGCTGCCGGGCCGCATTTTCTGTTGGCTTCGCATTTGCTAATGCTTCACGCTCTTGCCTTCGGCGGGTGGCAGATGCCCGCTGTGCGGCTGCTTTGGGTGGTTGCACTCGGCCTGTTCCTGATCTGGCAACCCTTTGTCGCTGGCGAACGTCGGATCGAACTGCGGCAGGGCTTGGTCTTGCTCGGCGTTGTCATGGTGTCGACTTGGTTGCTCGGGCCGTGGCTGCTGTTGATCTGGTGCGGCGCACTGGCGGCGGCCATCGGTGGGCGGGTTGTCGGGACCGAGCGGCATGGCGAGCGCTCCGGGTACCTGCTGGCATTCGGTTACCTGGTTGGCATTACGGTCCTGGGGGTGGTTCCGGAAATTTCGCCTGCCGTCGCCATTGATCCCGCTTTGCGCGGCGCGCTGGCCCGCTTCATGCCGTTCGTCTTGCCATTCCTTCTGGTTTTTCCGGCGCGGGCGCCGCAACGAAAATCTGCCGAGGCCTTCGACCTTTTCTACGGGGTCATGGTTTTTCTTGTCCTCGCCGTATTCGTGCTGGGTACGCTGGCCTACATGCTGGTCGGAGGCGGGGGCTACGTCGAAGCCTTGTTCAAGACTTCCTTGACGGTTGCCGGCGCCTTGCTGGTCGTCGCCTGGGCATGGAACCCGCGGGGGGGATTTTCCGGGATCGGCTCGGCGATTTCTCGCTACATGCTGTCGCTCGGTATGCCGCTTGAGCAATGGCTGGTTCAGCTTTCGGAAGAAAGCGAGCGGTATACCGATCCGGCGCAGTTTCTCGATGCGGTCCTGCAGCGTTTGCGCGGCATGCCCTGGGTCGTCGGTGTTTCCTGGCGGACCGGGCAGCGTGAGGGACAATCGGGCGAGCTGACCGCATATGCGCACACTTGCCAGGCACGCGATCTGGCGCTGACGGTGCATTTCCATCGTTCGCCGTCACCTGCCATGCGCTGGCATGTCGAGTGGTTGCTGCGTCTGGCCGTCGAATTTTATCTGGTCAAGCTTCAGACCCACCAGTTGCAGCGCATGGGTTACGTTCAGGCCATTTACGAAACCGGTGCCCGGGTGACCCATGACGTCAAGAATCTGCTCCAGTCACTGCAGGTTCTTTGTTATGCCGCCAATCAGCCCGGCGATCCGGCCGAGGTGGCGGCCTTGCTCGGGCGTCAGTTGCCGCAGATCACTGAGCGCCTGAAAGCGACCCTGGACAAGCTGCAATCACCACAAACCGAGAGCCTTGAACTGGTTGAAGCCGACGTTTGGTGGCGACGCTTCAAGGAGCGGAACGCTCACTTGTCGGTGGATTGGCAAGGTGAGGCCGTGGCGGGGCAGGTTTTGCCCGGGCCGCTATTCGACAGCGTCGCCGAGAACCTCTTGCAGAATGCCCTGGCCAAGCGTTTGCGCCAGCCCGGTCTGGGCATCCGTGTTTGTTTTGCCGACGGTACCCTGACGGTTGCTGACGATGGCCAGGCGATTGCACCCGTCCTGGCCAAAGCCCTGCTCAGCGAGCCGGTCAATTCCGAGGATGGCCTGGGCATCGGCCTCTATCACGCCGCCCGCCAGGCTGACGGGGTCGGCTATTCGTTGGTGCTGGCCGAAAATCGGCCGGGGCGCGTTGCCTTCAGCTTGTCTGTTGGCCGCTAGGCGGCGCCGCGTTTGAGCCATTCAGGCGATAAACGAGCGTGTTGCCCTTGCCTTTGAGGTAGAGCGTCAGCGGTTCGTCGAAGGAGAAATACTGAGCCAGGCGCAGGTGGGTGGTCGCATCGACATGGATCATGCCTGGCGTGCCTTCGCTGGTAATGCGGCTGGCCAGATTGACCGTGTCGCCCCACAGGTCGTAAATGAACTTCTTCTTGCCGACGACGCCGGCAACGACCGGCCCGGTGCCGATCCCGATACGAACGTCGAGATGCATGTCGTTGACCGTGAAGTCGCGATGCAACAGGTCACGCATGGCAACCGCGAGTTCCGCGATGGAGCGGGTGTAGTTGGTCTGCTCGTTGTTGAGGCCGCCGGCGACCATGTAGGCGTCGCCAATGGTCTTGATCTTCTCCATGCCATATTGCTCGGCCAATTCATCGAAAGACGAAAATATCCGGTTGAGCATGGCAAAAACCTGCTGTGGCGTCAGCCCTTCGGCGATCCGGGTGAAATTGACGATATCGACGAACATGATCGTGACGTCGGCAAAACCATCGGCGATGGCCTGGCTGTCGCGCTTCAGACGTTCGGCAATCGGCCCGGGCAGGATGTTCAAGAGCAAGCGTTCGGACTTCTCCTGTTCGTCCTGCAACAGCCGGTGGGTTTCTTCCAGATGGGCTTGGGTCTTGGCTTTTTCCTGGACCGCGTAGCGCAGGAGCAGGTAAACGATGCTGGAAATCGCGGCAAAGTTCAGCGCAAAGAAAAAGACGCTGGTCCGGATCGAAATTTTCGGTGCGCTACTGGCCAGACTGTCGGCCAGGAAATAGTCGAAAAAGCCGGAGAGCGCGGTCAGGAAAATGTAGGCGAAGAACCAGGCGAGCGATTCACGCGCCCCGAAGAACAGCACGGCGCCGATGGGGGCAAGCAATCCCCAGAGACTGGTGCCGCTCGCCGTGATGAAGTTGCCGATACTCCACTGCACGGCAAACGGGGCAAAAAGGAAAAGCGCCAGTTGCGAATAGCGAAACAGGTCGAAATTGCCGCTGCGAAAGTAATAAAGCAGGTTGCCAACGAGCAGCAACTGGAAAACAAAGGGGGCATTCGCCGAAAACTGCGGCCCCATCTGGCCATACAGGAAAAGCCAGAGCATCGAGCCGGTACACACCAGGCCGGTGGCAAAGACCAGCAGCGATTTCTTCAGGCGTGTTTCGGCATCGTCGTCGGGAAGAACTCCGCCGGTACGCAGGGCGACAAGGAATGGCTGACGATTCACGGGATGCTTTGGCGGTGCGAGAAGGGCTGGGGGTTTCAGTGTGGCAGTCGGCCTGTCACCGGTCAATATGCCGAACGGCTTGATCTATGGCGACTTAAGGGAGTTTGCCAACGGCGACGAGGCGGGACTTGAGGAGATTGGGGCTGATCCAGACTAGCTGGTCGTCGAAGGTGGCGTTTGGGGTGTCCGCGATGAAGGTCTGCGTGGCGTTGCTGTTTTGCAGCTCGCTGTTGGCTGCCCCGGCAATTTTGCTGCCGTCGGGAAGATAGGCGCCATTGCTGCGCGCTCCGTGGCTGACCACCACTGCTGCGATGTCAATGGCGACGGTAGTGTTGGCGAGGTTTCGAATATCGGATAGCCCGGCATTGTCGGGGGGGATCCCGGTGCTCATCGTAAAGCTCGCTTGCGCTCCGGCAGCGACGAGAGCCGTGAATTTGCTGCTGGCGAAATAGGTCAGCCGCTGCCCCCACGGGTCGGTTTCCTGAGTGCCGAGAATGACCCAGGGAACAACCCCGTGTTGCAGGGTGCAGTCTTCCCGACCTGCGGCGGCATTGGTGTTGGCCAGGTCGGCTTTGGCCGGGCAGGGCAGACGTCCGTTGGCGATGGCGAATCCAAGCAGCGCCTCCTGGGTGGCGTCGAGTTGTCGACGGGCCTCTTGAGTCATGGTCGCTTCGTGTTGGGCCGACAGGCCAAGGATCATGCCGGAGGAAAGCAGGGCGACGATGATCAGCACCACGGTCAGTTCGACCAGTGAAAAACCATGTTGGGTGGTGGCGTGCTGGGGCATCACAGAGGCATCAGTAGGCAAGTCGGTCGTTGAAGGTAGCCGATGGCGTTGTTGCCGTAAAGTCCGGGACTGGTGCCGTCGCATCGCCGTCACGCGTCAGGTCGGCGTTGATGCCTTCCAGGAAACTGGCGGTGCTCGGCGTCACGCGATCTTGCGCACCGATGGCGCGACCAGCGGCGAGTGCGACCAGGCGGTAGCTTCCGGTGGCATTGACCCGAAGTTTCCCGGGGGCGCTCATCGAGATGTTGCTGATCTGGTAAAACAACGTGTTGGCCCACTCGTTTTTGGTCCACCACGAGTTGGCGGTCGGCAGAAGAAAATCGCAGCGGCTGGATTGCCAGACCATGGGAAAGGCGCTGGCGCTGGTGCTGGTTAAGGAGTTGTCGAGCAAGTTGGCGGCGTTCAGCAAACTATTGACCAGCGCAGTGGTTTCGCCCAGGGCGGCTATGGCGCTGGCGCCGGTCGTGGCGTTGGGGTTGTCGATATATGCCTGCAATAACGCGACAGATTCATTTTTTCCGGTGATGCTGGTCAGCGCATCGTTGGCGATCTTGTAGGCCGAGGTGTCAAGAACGCTGGCCGAGCCGGGGTCGTGCCCGGTGGCAACCGGGTTGGCCTTGGCCAGTGGCGCCACCAGGGAGGCATTGTCGGAAATGGATTTTGCCCATATTTCGAGGTTGACCGTAGCATCGCCCAGCGCCAGGGCAAAAGGCGTGATGGTTGCCTGGACAGGACGCGGGGTGGCGGTGTCCCGTTGCGTGAATGCTGTCCGATTGTTTTCGTAGATCGTGATGGCAGCTCGCAGGCTGGTGTGGGTGACGTTGTTGTCGATTTGTTCGTTGCTGGCAATGCTGGAGGCGAGGGTAGTCACGCTGGCGATAGCGGCGCTGATGCTGGTGTCGATGGCGGCGTAGTTCGGGGGGCTGGACTGGATCGCAGCAATGGCATTATCGAAGGTAGCGCGGGCCGAGTCCCTGGTGGACATCACGTCGGGGACGCCGGTGGTGATGTCCGAAATGGCTGCTCGTGTACTGTTGAGCGTTGTCAGCAAGGCGTTCAGGTTTTCGTTGGTAGGGGCTGCGCCGAGCGCACTGTTGAGGCTGCCCAGAGGCGTCGAGTAGGCGCTGACATCGCTGGCGAGGACGCTAACCCGGCTATTTTCGACGCTGTTTTGCAGTGTGTTGAGGGCGTTGATCAGATCGCCGGCGGCAGCCATGGCCAGGCTGCCGTCGCATGCGGGGGCGATCGGGTTGGTCGGATCGCAGGCCAGACTGGCGCTTGTCTGTGCGGCGATGAGCGAGGGTGATATGTCTGGCCGAGAAGTTGTGGTTGCGTATAAAAGCTTGCGAACGTCGAGAGTCAGGCTGGCAAAGTCGGCAGCGGTGCTGGCTTGGCCAAGTTTCGTCGAGTACTGGCTGACTTGCCACGGAAGGACATCGACGCCGAGCTGGGATATTTCCTCAGCCAAGGCATTCAGTGGCGAATCGGGCGTGGCAGACAGGCTACGAATCGTCGTTCCTTCGCGGCGGCTGATGCGCCCATTGGTCGCCGCGCTGGCCACGGCCAGTTCAACACCGTGCAGTTGGTTGTAGGCGTCGTCAGCCAGTTGCTTGAGTTGATTGGCTTTCAGGAATATCGCGTCGAACAGGTTTCTGGCCTGGAGCAGCCCGTCGCTCAAGGCATAGAGGGCGCTCATCTGCTGGCTGGCGTCGGGTGCCAACGATAGCTGGTTCACGCTCCGGGTCAGTTTCGCAATCGTCGATTTCAGCGCGGCTTCTGGCCCGGCGGTCGGTTGTGTGGTGGGAACCCGGCCGAACAGGCTGTTGGCCTTGCCTTGATAGTTGGTGACCGACAGCGGCGCCGGCCAGGGATAGCGATGATCGGTGTTGGTCGATGAGGCGGCATGGCGATCCAGGCAACTTCTGACTTCGTTGGCTACCCGTTTTTCGGCAGCCGCCATTAACTCCTGGCGAGTGATGACGGCGATGACATCGTTGTCGCCATCAGTGACGGATCGGCCGACCTGAAAATGGTCATCGCCGTCGCTGTTGGCTGGGTCGAGTGCGCCGCGGGGGGCGATGATCGCAGCCACCACATCGTTGTTGACTGAGCCATCGGCTGCAGTGAGGCGCATCGCCGTTGGCGTGTCGCTGTTGATCGGCGGCGTTGGGCGGTCGCCGCCAAACAGGCGGTAGACGGCAAGCTGCAAGGGCATGCCGCGATCATCCTGAAAGTCACGGACATCGAGCGTCTTCCACGGCAGGTTGCCTATGTACGAATCGCAGTCGTCGCGCGACAACAAAGGAGAAATGCCGTCGCCGATGAGGTCGGGGCAGAGCAGCCGGCCCGGTCGCTGGTCGTCCAGTACCGCATAGGCGATGACGGCTTCCTTGGCCCGGGCGAGCGAAATGGCAAGTCTGGCATCTGATTCGCTCCGGTTGAACTGACTGTTGGCGCTGCGATAGAAGGCGTAGCCGCCGGCCATGGCGACCAGAATCAGGAGCATCCACAGTGCAACGCCCCTTTGTGCGGACCGGGGGGCGTGTCGCTTCATTTGCTCGGGCTGCCCCGCTTGATCAGGATGTGGCCGTCGCGAAGCAGGCTTTCGCGCTCGCCGGTTGACGGGTTGAAGGTATCGCCAACCGGTACGCCGGGGGCGGCGGGTTGGTCCCAATTTGCTTCGCCGTTGATCCAGCGGATGCGGCGGCCGTTGCTGCTGCGGACTTCGCCGTTGATGGTCTGGCTGGCTTGGTCGCCGGCATCGGGCTGGAAGCCGGTGTTGTGCTGGCGCTGGGCGTCAAGTCTGGCGCGTTGCTGCGGGTCGAGGAAAAGGCGGCCGAGGGCGGGCTGGTCGGCGAGGCTGGGGGCGATGGCCGACGCAAGAAGGAGGAGGGCGAGTAAACGGGCGAGCAAGCGGGGCGGACTCATTTGCCGTCCTTGGCCGGGTTGATGGTGATCCACTGCATGTCGCATTCGGCGCCGAGTTGGGCCAGGGCTTCGCGGGCGTCTGCCTGGCCCGGCAGGGGCGAAAGTTTGCAGCCACGCACGATGACGAGGGCCTTGGCGTTTTTCTGGACGGCAGCGAGGAAGTTGAGCAAGTCTTCTTCGTGCAGCAGGCGGAGTTGCAGGTGCAGGGGGCTGGCGAACCAGGTGTAGCTGGGGTCGTTGCCGTTTTCCAGGCTGGTTTGGGCACCGAATTCGTACTTCATGCCGGGAATGCGCAGTTCGCGCTGGGTGTCGCGGAGCTGTTCCATCCAGTCGAGCCGTCTTTCCGGGCCGGTGATACCGGCGTTTTTGAGCTGCTGGAGTAGCGCGGTGCGCTCCCGGATTTCCTGTTCTTCGGTGCGGACCTGGCGCAGGCGTTGGTCGATCTGGTCGCGGGCGCTCAGCGCGGTGTTGCGTTCCTGCTCGGCCTTGCTTTTTTCAAGGGTGCTGGCCCAGCCGAGCAGGCCGGCGACGCTGATCATGGCCAGCGTGGCGAGCAGGGGGAGCCAGAGTTTTTTGAGGTCGCGGCCGCTCAGGGTCATGGCGCCTTGCTCCGGACGACTTCAACGGCAAACTGCCGGGGCTGGGCTTCTTCATTGAGTCCGTCGCCACCGCGCAGGGCGCGGCCGGATTCGATGTCGAACGGTCGTTGCAATACCTTGACGCTGGTCGCGGCGTCGGCGCCGAGTGCGGCGACAAACTGGTCGAAGACGGCCAGCGTCTGGCGGACGCTGGCCCGCTCAAGCTGGATGGTGCCGCGAACGGTGACGATTTCCGGCTCGTTGGCGGGCATTCCTACGGTCAACCGGAAATTTTGCCCATTTTTCCAATCGATGCTGTCGAGGACGATGGCCGGCATGCGGTCGAGAACCTGGCTGACCATGATGTAGCTTGAGGTTGGCTGGCGCTGCTGGGCGACCAGTTCGCCGTAGCGGCCGGTCAGGCGGCGCAACGTCTCGTGGTCCATGCCGAGTTGCGGGAAGGTGGCGGAGATTTCCTGGTAGCGCCGGTTGAGATCGGCTTGGCTGGCCGTCAGGGCGTCGGCTTCATTGCGCAGCGCGCTGGCGTCGTAGGTTCCCTTGGCGGCGAACAGGACGCCGCCGAGCAGGGTGATGATGCCGGCCGCGATGAGGCCGTGGCGACTCTGGGCGAGGCGGAAATGGTGGCGATGCGTTTCGCCGGCGAATTGTTGGGCCGGCGGAGCCGTGGCCAGCAGGTGGAGGAAGAGCAGGTCGCTGCGATTGTCCTCGGGCGGCGTGTGCAGATTGAGCTTGCCGGCGGCGACATGGCTGTCGATGAGCGTGAAGTTCAGCGGGCCGCGTTCCGGACAGGCCTTGTCGATGGCCGGAACGGTCAGCGGATGGGCGACGATGTAGGTGGGCAGGCTTTCGTCACGGCCGATCAGGCGCTGGCCGATCAGGTACTGGTGCAATTTGCCGGCTTCGGCGGCAAAGGCGCTGGCGATGCCGGCGATGCTGCTGTCGGTGAGCGGCGCCATGCGCGAAAAATGGGCATGGCCGTCGACGACGTAGGTTTCGCGGATCGAGTGATCCTGCAGGGTGAGCAGCAGGCAGCGGCTGCAGTCCTGGCCCAGCTTTTTGAGCAACAGGCCGCCCAGTTGGGCGACGCTGTAGATGCCGACGAGCGCCACTTCGGATTCGTCGAGCTTGTTCAGCCACGGCTCGAAATGGGCCGGGTTGGTCAGGGCGGAGAGGAGCAGCCTTTCGTTTTTGCGCTGCCGCTTTTCGTAGCCCAGTGAAATGGCCGCGGCGAGCGACGTGCCAAGAAAATGCTGGCCGATCTTGCGGGTGATCAGCGTTTGCCGGTCGGCGCCCTGCAGGAAGGGAATGGTCTCCAGGACATGACCTTCCTCGGCGACGTTGGCAAGCAGGGAGAACTGGCTGCTGCCGTGCCCGGCGAGGTAGTCGGCAAACAGGCGAAAGCCCTCGTCGTTGTGGTCGAAGACGCCCTCGCAGCGAAGCTTCCCCTGCTGCCAGAGATAAGCCGACAGGCGATGGGTGTTGAGGTAGAGGAGGCGGCAGCTCACGTTTTGATCTTGCTGATGACGTCGTAAATGGGGCCGATGACCGACAGCATAATCCAGCCGAGCAGGGCGCCCATGAAAAGGGTGAGCATCGGTTCGATGAGCGCCTGCGCCTTGCCGACCGATTCCTTGACGTCTCGGTTGTAAAAGTAGCTGACATTGAGCAGCGCCTTGTCCAGCCCGCCGGTGCTCTCGCCGATGCGCAGCATGCGCACGACGAGCGGCGGAAAGAGGCCGACATCGCGGAAGGCGCCGGCGACATTCTGGCCTTCGCGGATCGATTGTTCGACGCGCTCCAGTGCCTTGCGCACGACGCGGTTGCCGACGATGGCCTGCGTCGTGCGGATCGACTCAAGGACCGGAATGCCCGAGGCGTAGAGCATGGCGAAGGTATTGGCGAAGCGCGAAAGAATGATCTTTTTGAGGATGGGGCCGATGATTGGCAGGCGCAGCTTGATGCCGTCGAGACGAAAGCGGGCCAGCGGGTTGGTGCGCAGCAGCGCCTGCAGGACAAGGACGGCGATAATCGGTAGCGCGAGAAAGACGTACCAGTAGTTGACGAGCAGGTCGGAGATAAAAAAGAGCAGCTTGGTGTGCGGCGGCAGCACCTGCCCCATGTTCTTCACGAACAGCTTGAGCTGCGGGACCATGTAGATCATCAGGAAAAAGGTGGCGGAGAGCACGATGGTCGCCACGAAGGCCGGGTACATCAGCAGCTTTTTCGTGTGTGAGGCCAGCTCGTCTTCCCATTTCAGGGATTCCGACAGACTGGCCAGCACGTCAGGCAACTGGCCGCTCGCCTCGCCGGCGCGAATCAGGTTGCAGAACACATGGCTGAAGATTTCCGGGTGGGCACTCATCGCCTGCGACAGGGTCTGGCCGCCTTCGATGCTTTCGATGAGCCCGGCCATCACCTCGCGGAAGCGCGGATGGTCGACCGAATCGCGCAGGTCGGTCAGCCCTTCGAGGATGGGCACGCCGGCCCGGGTCAGGTGTTCGAGGTGGAAGCAGAAATTGATCAGCTCGGGGCGCGGCACGCGCTGGGCGCCGAACAGGGCACGATGCTGGATCGGCGAGCCGGTGATCAGATCGAGATTCATCCGCTTGAGGCGCATTTCGAGGTCGACCAGATTGATCGCATCGAGGCGTCCGTAGGTCATCCGACCTTCGACGCTGACCGCCTTGTAGTCAAACAACACGGCTACATCCGATCTGTCAGGTCGACGACGCGGGCCAGTTCTTCAAGCGAGGTCGTGCCGTTGAGCACGCGGTGCATGCCGTCGTCGGCCAGCGTAGTGAAGCCCTGGAGCAGCGCCCGCGAGCGGATTTCGTGGGTGGTCGCGCGGCGGGCGATCAGTTCATCGATGCCGGCGTCGATGCGCAGCAGCTCCATGATGGCGATGCGCCCGCGGTAGCCCTGGAAGTCGCACAGCTCGCAGCCGGTGGGCCGGAAGAGCACCGGGCGCGGCCCCTCGCCGAGGTCGGCGAGCAGGCGTATTTCGTGCGGCTCGGCATGGTACGGCGACTTGCAGTGATCGCACAGGCGACGGATCAGACGCTGGGCGACGATGCCGATTATGTTGCCAGCCATGACGTCGGGCAGCACGCCGATGTCGAGCAGGCGGGGCACCGCGCCGATGGCTGAATTAGTGTGCAGGGTGGTGAATACCTGATGCCCGGTCATTGCTGCGCGGAAGGCCATTTCAGCGGTTTCGGCATCGCGCACCTCGCCAACCAGGATGACGTCAGGGTCCTGGCGCATCATCGAGCGGATGCCGTTGGCGAAATCGAGTTTGGCCGTTTCCGAGACCGAGGTCTGGCGAACCATGGCCATCGGGTATTCGACCGGGTCTTCGAGGGTCATGATGTGGATGCCCTCGGAATTGATGTGGTTGAGCACGGAGTACAGCGTTGTCGTCTTGCCGCTGCCGGTCGGGCCGGTGACGAGAATGATGCCTTCCGGGCGCGAAATCATCAGTTTGAGCTGATGCAGATGCTCCTCGGCCAGGCCCAGTCCTTCGAGCGGGACGATGCCCTTTTGCCGGTCGAGAATGCGCAGGACGATGTTTTCGCCGTGGATGGTCGGCTGGCTGGCGACGCGAAAATCAATCGGCCGGCCGGAAACGGTGAGGCTGATCCGGCCATCCTGCGGCGCCCGCATTTCGGCGATATTCATGCCGGACAGCACCTTGATGCGCACCGTCATGGCCGGCCAGTAGGACTTATGCAGGGCGCGGATCTGGCGCAGCATGCCGTCGATGCGATAGCGGATGCGCAGGAAATTGGCTTCCGGTTCGAAGTGAATGTCCGAGGCCTCGCGCTTGACCGCGTCGGTCAGGATCGAGTCGATCAGGCGAACGACCGGCTGACTGTATTCGTCGTCGGTCGTCGCCAGGCTCTGCCAGTCGATTTCGCCGGTTTCGATCTCGTGCAGGATGCCGTCAATCGACAACTCATGGCCGTAGTACTGGTCGATGGCGTGATCGATTTCCGATTCGCCGCCGAGCAGCGTTTCAATTTCGGTGCCTTCGTCGAGTTGACCGCGGACTCGGTCGAGGCCAACGATGTCGTTGATGTCCGAAATGGCCAGCGTCAGGCGGCGGTTCGGGCGGTCGTAGTCGAGCGGCAGCAGGTGGTGGCGTTTGGCCAGTTCGCGCGGCACCAGCTTGAGCGCCTGCGGATCGATAACGGCGCGCGACAGGTCGATGCTCTGCTTGCCGAGGTTTTCGGAAAGCGCCTGGCGCAGCGTGGCCTCGGTGACGAAACCCAGCGAAACCAGCAATTTGCCGATCGGCTGGTTCTGCTTCATCTGCTCGAGCAGGGCGATGCGCAGTTGATCTTCCGACAGGATGCCTTCGGAAATCAGGATCTGGCCGAGCGGGCGGTGTTGGAGGTCGGACGTGTTCATGGGCGTTACGGCTGGCGCTCGGCGTGCAGCTCGCTCAGGCGCCGCTGGAGCTTCTCGGGCGCGAAACCGGCCGGGCGCTTGGTCGCAGCCTCGAGCGCCAGCCGGTAGTGCTGGGCAGCGAGGCGGGCTTGGCGCAAGTGGTCGAGGCTGACCGCCAGATTGAACAGGTAGTCCGGGTTGTCGCTCTCGGCCGCGACGGCATTGAAATAGACCTGCTGCGCCTCGGACCAGCGACCCTGGCGGGAATAGAGGTTGCCCAGCGCAAAATTGAGCGGCGCCGATTCCGGCTGGCTGGAAAGCAGCGACTTCAGGCGGCTTTCTACGGCGGTGGGGTCGGCATTGGCCGAGAGGTTGTTGAGGACGGCGGCCTGGGTGGCCGGATCGCTCGGGTTGGCGACCAGCGCCCGCTGGCGCAGGCCGTCGGCATCCGCCGTGCGGCCTTGGCGCTGGGCAATGGCGGCCAGGGCGAGCAGCGCATCGGTGTTGTTCGGGTCGCGCTGAATGGCCTGCTCGAACTCACGGCGCGACAGGTCGATGTCGCCACGTTGCAGGCTGGCGTAGCCGCGTGTCAGGTTGAGGTCGGGTTCCGGCTGGGTGCGGGTCAGGCGGATGGGCGTCTGACCTGAACTTTCGTCCTCAGGCGCCGGCATGGCCAGCGCAAGGGCTTCACGACGCGGGAAAAGGGGGCGCGCCGGCGGCTCGTCGGCGACTTCCACGGTCGACCGGGAAAAAGGCGCAAAATCGGAAGGTGGCGCGAGCGGAACGGCCGGCACCACCCGCGGTGCAGACGACGGCGCCGGCTGGGCCAGCGGCGCTGTTGCGCTGACCGCCAGCGATCCGCGGCTCATCGCATTCATTTGATACCAGACGTAGCCACCGATGGCGATGCCGGCGATGGCCAGCGTGCCGAGCGCCAACCACAGGGGGAGCCGTGATGGCGCGGCCGGGGTCAGCTTGGCGGCAAAGGCGTTGCGTACCGCTTCGCGGGTTTCGGCCGGCTTGGCGGGTGGCTTGCCGGGTTGGGGTGCCGTCCGCTGAGGATCGGGAAGCGTCGAACTGGCCAGCTCCGCGTCCACTGCCGCGAGGTGAGACGCTAGGTCCGGCAGCGGATTGGTCGCGCCCTTGGCCGGCTCCGGTGCATACGGCTCCAAACTGAGCAGGTCGCTGGCCGTCGGCAAGGTTCCCCCTTGCGGGTTGCGGGCCGATTCCTGCTTGGCATTTTCCGCCCGCTTGAGGGCATCCATGAGCAGGCTCACGCGCAGCCCTCAGCGGCTCGGAGTGACGTTGAAAGGCTGGGCTTCATTCGGCTGGGCGAAAAAGTTCTGCCCGGGAAGATGGTCGCGCAAGGCCGCGAAATCGCCGTCAAGGCTGGCATCCTTGATGACCACGGGGCGAAGGAAAATCACGAGCTCGGTCTTCTGGGCAACATTGTTCCGGTTGTTGACCAGTTCGCCAGCCAGCGGGATTTGACCAAGCAATGGGACGCGCTGGTTTTGATAGTCGATCTTGTCTTCCATCAAGCCGCCAAGAATGGCGATATTGCCGCTGGCAACCCGCATCACCGATTCAATTTCGCGGGTCCGGATAACGGGAACGAGATTGTTGATGTTGTTTTTCTTGAGGTCAGGGTTGGGGTCAGGGACTTCCCGGGCGACGGTGGTGATCGTCGGCCGCACATTCAGTGTTACCGCGTTGCCATCGCTGATCTGGGGCGTCACGCTGACCACAAGGCCGACTGAAACGGATTGTGGTGTTGTTGTGTAGACCGTGGTCGTGCCGACGTTGGCAGTTGTCGTCGTATCGGCCTTGACGCTGAAATAAACATAGTTTTCAACAACCTTCAACAGCGCCGTCTGGTTGTTCATGACCGAGACCCGAGGGCTGGAGAGCACCTTGGTGGTCCCGAAGGTATTGAGCATCGTGATCAGTGCATCCGGATTGCCACCCCTGTCGTAACTGAGGTTGTAGGCATTCTTTGTGAGGACGTCGCCAATGAAGTTAAGCGAGCCTCCGCCGGCCAATTGCGTCCAGTTGATGCCTTGCTGGTAACCATCTTTCAAAGTGACTTCGACGATGGTCGCCTCGATCAGCACTTGTCGCTGAGCCGAGTTGGTGACCCGGTCCACAAACTCCTGAATTCGCTCATGCTGGCGTTGGGTGGCGCGCACCGTGATGACGCCGCTTTCGGCGTTCATGATGACCGATGCGGCTTCCCGGAAGGTGCTGCGGCGTTCGATGGAGGTGCCGGTCGCCTGGCTGGCCGAGTTCGGGTTGGGGTTGCTTTGCAGCGCATTGGCAATGGCCTGGGCTGCGCGTTGCCCTGCGCTCTGGGGCAGGGCGGCGGCGCCGGTCGATGTCTGCGCCGTTGATTTTTCGATAACCGTCTCGCTCGACCCTTCGGGGAATACCTTGTCGGTTTCGCGCAGGATGTCCTTGATGTTCTTTTCCAGCGAGTCCCAGAACTGATTGCGGGAGGTGTTTTCAATGCGCGTGTTGGAAATGTTCCCGCCGCCGCTTGAGGGGGCGCTGCTATTGCCCGTGCCGCCAGAGGTGCCGGTGGCAATCTGGGTGTTGGTCGAAACCGTGCCCGTGACATTCCGCGCCATGTTCACGTAATCGACCTTGTAATGCTTGAGGAAGGGCGAGTCGGGCATGACGGCGAGGTTGGGGCCATCGAGTTCGAAGCGCATGTCGACCTGTTTGGAAATTCGGGTCAGCAGTTGCGGCAAGGTCTGGTCGATGGCATTCAGCGTGACAGTGCCGGTGATGCCGGGATGGATGTCAACATTGACCTTGGCGTCGCGAGCCAAGGCGAAGAGCAGGTCGCGCACGGGGACGTTGTTGACGACGACGCTGTAGGTTTCAGCCTTGCGGCTGGCGCTTGGCTTGGGCAGGGCGAGGGTTTGCTGGACTGGGGCGGGGATGTTTGCGGCGGAGACTGTCGGGGGCATGCTTGCCGTATTCAGATGGCCCTTGAGTGGTTCGCGCGGGGTGGGCGCTGCGCAGGCGGCCAGGAGGAGAGAAATAAACGTTGCGCTGATGAAACCGATTTTCATCGGGTTTTTGCCTTGTCTGAGCTGGATAGTCATGGGTTACGCGGTATATCGCTATGATGCTAGCACGTAAATTGGCGCGGCAACACTAACGTAACTTGCTGACCTGCCGCGGGAAAGGCTGTGCCGCCTTGATCGACTCAGGCAGTATCTGCATGGCTTCGATGGCTTCTTTCCGGCTGGCGAAATCACCGTAAATTACCCCGACCCGGTCGCGTCCGGACAGGCTGGAGCGGTAGGCGCGTATTTGCGATGGTTCGAGCGCCTCGGTCGCCCGGGCCAGGAAACTTTCTATTTCGCCGGTATGGAAGGCGTCGGTGGCGAGCAGTTGAATGAAGTAATGACTGCTCGGAACGGTTTCAATCCACTGCTCGTATTGCCCAAAGTGCTGGCGAGTCATGGTGGCGAAGCGAATTTTGTCCAGGGCGGCGGCTGGACTTTGCGTATCCGGACGCAAGCTTGCCGGTTGCGTTTGCTTGACGGGTTCGCTTGGCGGGAAGGGCTGGGCGAGGGCGGTTTGCGAGGTTTTGGAGGGTGTTGCCGGGCTGGGCAGGGGGCGCGACTGTGCGGCTATGGTCAGCGCGATCAGTAGTGAGCCTATGCCGGCGCCGCCTGCTCCCCAAATCAGGGGCTTGAGGTTGAAAGGCGTTTTTGGCTGCAAAGGAGAGAACCGCGCATCCAGCGCCGCCAGTTTGATCTCGGCGCCGCCCACCTGATGAGTGCCGCTTGAATAGGCAGCGAGCAGTGCCTTGTCGGCAACGATATTGATGCGTCGCGACAGGCCTTCGGAAACCTTGGCAATCGTCGTTACGGCTTCGGCGGTGAACGGATTGGGGCCGCGATAGCCGGCAGCGCGCAGGCGGAACTCGATGTAGGCTGCAACGTCGTCCTGCTTGAGCGGTGTCAGGTTGAAATGCTGGGTGATGCGCTCGCGTAGCTGGCGCATGTCGGTGGCGGCCAGGCGATCGTCGAGTTCGGGCTGGGCGAAGAGGGCGATCTGCAGCAGCTTCGTGGCTTTCGATTCGAGGTTGGAGAGCAGGCGGATTTCTTCAAGCGACTCGGCCGGCATGGCATGCGCCTCGTCGATCAGCAACACGACCCGCTTGCCTTGGCCGTAACGGGTGATCAAGGCGTCCTGCAGGGCCCGGGTCAGCGAGTGCGTGGCCTTGCCGTCGGTGGGAATGCCAAGTTCGTCGGCAATGGCGCCGAGAATTTCCTGTCGGGAGAGTGACGGATTCGCCAGATAGAGCGTTTCAACGTTCTCCGGCAGGCGCTCGAGCAGCATCCGGCAAAGCATGGTCTTGCCGCTGCCCACCTCGCCGGTGACCTTGACGATGCCTTCATCCTGCGTGATGGCGTAGATCAGGGCGTCGAGGGTGGGCCCGCGGTTGGCACCGGTAAAGAAAAAGTCGGTGTGCGGCGTAATGCGAAACGGTGGCTCGCGCAGACCGAAATGTTCGAGATATAGACTCATCGGCGGGTCCAGCTTTCCATGCGGTTGTAGAGTGTCGTCCGGTTGATGCCGAGGCGGCGGGCGGCTTCGCTCATGTTGCCACCACTCAGTTCGATGGCCGCTTCGATGTAGCCGCGTTGCCAGAGTTCGAGGGTGGCATCGAGATTGAGCCGGGCGGTTTTGTCGAGATGCTGGCGAGCCGCTTGTTTGGCTTCGTCCAGGTCGCCGGCGGAAAGCCCGGCTGTTCCGGCAGGGGACTCCGCGGGGTCAAAGTGGTCGAGCTCGGCGCGCAATTGCTCGGCGGAAATTATCTGGCCGGGGTAGCGGGCGGTCAGGCGGATGACGATATTGCGCAGTTCACGCACATTGCCGGGAAAACCATAGTCCAGCCACAGCGACTGGGCGGCCGGGGCAAGCTGAAACGGCTCGGCGTGGGTGTTGGCGGCGTAGCTCTTCCGGAAGTATTCGAGCAGCAGCAGGCGGTCGAGGCCGGTTTCGCGGAGCGGCGGTACTGCTACGGTGAACACGGAAATTCGATGAAAAAGGTCCGCCCGGAATCGGCCGGCACGCATTTCCTGGCGCAGGTCGCGGTTGGTGGCAGCCACGATGCGCGCCGTGGAGACCCGGGTCTGCGTTTCTCCGACGCGCTGGTATTCGCCGTTTTCAAGGACGCGCAGGAGCTTAGGTTGCAAATCGAGCGGTAGCTCGCCGATTTCGTCGAGAAAGAGGGTGCCGCTGTCGGCATCTTCGAAATAACCGGATTTGGCGCTGTTGGCGCCGGTAAACGCCCCCTTGGCGTAACCGAAAAGCGTCGGCTCCAGCAGTGTCGGCGAAATGGCCGCGCAGTTCAGGGCGAGGAAAGGTTTGTCCTGGCGCTCGGTGAGGCGGTGCAGGTAGTGGCTGGCGACGATGTCCTTGCCGCTGCCTGACTCCCCTTCGATCAAGACCGGGTAGGCCAGATTGGCGTATTGCCCGAGTTGCAGGCGGAGGCGCTGCATGGGCAGGCTTTCGCCGATCAGTCCGCCGGCTGGCGTTGATGGCGTGTCGTTGCCAAAACGTAGGGCCTGGCGGAAAAGCTCGGTCAGACGACTGGGGTCGCAGGGCTTGGCGACGAAATCGACTGCGCCCAGCGTCCGGGCATGGCGGGCATTGCTTTCGTCGCTCTGGCCGGAGAGGACGATAATTTTCATGTCGGGCGACAGGGCCAGCAGGTCGCCAATCAGGGCAAAACCCTCGTCAGGACGGTGGGGAAGCGGCGGGAGGCCGAGGTCGACCAGGGCCAGTTGCGGTGGTTGCCTGAGTTGCCGAAGCAGGGCCAGGGCATGCGTCCTGGAGTGGCTGGTGAGGACGTCATATTCCTGCGCCAAGGCGAAGCTGAGCGATTCGCTGATCAGCGAATCGTCATCGACTATCAACAGCAATGGCTTGGCAAATGACAAGAGCACAACATCCTGTGTGAAATTTTACCGATTATAGCCTTGTCGTTTCCCGGTGACCGTGGGGGTTTCTGCTAAAATCGGCCGACTTTTTTCTGGGGATTGGCTTTGTCCGACGACATCCTGGTCGATATCGAGGAACTTCAATTTGCCTACGATGGCAAGCCGGTGCTGGCGGGAATCAACATGAGGATTCCGCGCGGCAAGGTGGTGGCCATCATGGGCGGTTCCGGCTGTGGCAAAACGACGCTGTTGCGTTGTATCGGTGGCCAATTGCGGCCGACCGGCGGTCGCGTTCGCCTCGAAAAACACCAGGTTTGCGGCATGGCCGAGGCCGATCTGTATCGCTTGCGCCGCCGGATGGGCATGCTTTTCCAGTTCGGAGCACTGTTTACCGATATGTCGGTTTTCGAGAACGTCGCTTTTCCCATGCGCGAACACACCGATATGTCGGATGAAATGATTCGCGATCTGGTGCTTATGAAGCTTGAGGCCGTCGGTTTGCGCGGCGCCGCCAATTTGATGCCGGGTGAGTTGTCGGGGGGTATGGCCCGGCGGGTGGCGCTGGCCCGCGCCCTGGCACTGGACCCGATGCTGGTGATGTACGACGAGCCGTTTACCGGGCTCGACCCTATCGCGCTGGGCGTTATTGGCCAGTTGATCCGCAAGTTGAACGATGCGCTGGGCGCCACGTCGATCATGGTGACCCACGATATTCAGGAATCCCTGCAGATCGTCGATTACATCTACTTCATGAATGGCGGGCGCGTCGTTGCCGAAGGTACGCCGGACGAGATTCGCTCTTCCGATCATCCTTTTGTGCACCAGTTTGTTCATGCCGAAGCGGATGGCCCCGTTCATTTTGATTATCCCGCTCAATCGCTGCGCGATCAGTTTCTAGGTACGGTTTCGCATGTTTGACCCGGCTTCCATCATTCGGCGGCTCGGCCACGCGACGGTGGACCGTGTCTGGCGCCTGGGTTTTGCCACCCGGTTCCTTTGGGCCGTGCTGATGCACTCAGGGTCTTCTTTCCGTCGCTTGCCCCTGACTTTGCGCGAAATCTATTTCAGCGGCGTCCTGTCGCTGCTCATCATCATGGTTTCCGGTCTGTTTGTTGGCCTGGTGCTCGGCCTGCAGGGCTATGAGATCCTGCAGCGCTTCGGCTCCACGGAGGCGCTTGGCACGCTGGTGGCTCTCTCACTGACCCGCGAATTGGGGCCGGTTCTGGCGGCCATCTTTTTTGCCTCGCGGGCGGGGTCGTCGGTCACCGCCGAAATCGGCCTGATGAAAGCAACCGAACAGCTCAAGGCGATGGACATGATGGCCGTCAATCCGATCGCCCGTGTCGTGGCGCCGCGTTTCTGGGGCGGGGTCATCTCGATGCCGCTGCTGGCAGCAATTTTTTCCGCCATGGGCGTTCTTGGCGGCTGGTTGATCGGGGTTGTTGTCATTGGCGTCGATGACGGCTCCTACTGGTCGCAGATGCAGGCCAGCGTCGATTTTCGCTACGACATCTGGAATGGTGTGGTGAAAAGCTTTGTCTTCGGGATTGCTGTCTCGCTGATTGCCGTTTTTGAAGGTTATGACTCGGTGCCGACGGCCGAGGGCGTCTCGCGTGCCATTACGCGTACCGTGGTGACTTCAGTGCTGACCGTTCTGGCGCTGGACTTTGTTCTAACCTCGTTCATGTTCCGGGGAGCCTGATGAATCGTACCGTTCTCGACCTGTGGGTCGGTTTTTTTGTGGCACTCGGCCTCGCTGCGCTGCTTTTTCTGTCGCTCAAGGTGGGGAACCTGTCGTCGTCACATTTGTCAGAATCATACGTTTTGAAGGCCAAGTTTGATAATATTGGCGGGCTCAAGGTGCGCGGTCCGGTCAAGAGCGCCGGTGTGGTGGTTGGGCGGATTGTTGATATCCAGTTCGATTCGGCGACCTACGAGGCGGTGGTCAGTATGACCATCGATGGTCGCTACCGCTTTCCGAAAGACACTTTTGCCTCGGTCAATACGGCGGGTCTGCTCGGTGAGCAGTACATCGGATTCGACGCTGGGGGCGAGGAAAAAATGTTGTCGGCCGGTGATACGATTGCCAAGACGCAGTCGGCAATCGTTCTCGAAAAATTGATAAGCCAGTTTCTATTCAGCAAGGCAGCGGACGGACAGGACAAGAAATGACGGATTACTTTTGCGCATCGGGATTGCGTCGGGCTCACCGATTGGTTCTCGGGGCATTGGTCGCATTGGCCTGCTCCGGCGCCTGGGCCGACGAGAATCCAAGGGATCCCTACGAGGGTTTCAATCGTTCGATGTTCGCTGTCAATGAGGTCATCGACAAATATGCCGCCAAGCCGGTTGCTCAAGTCTATGACAACGTGGCGCCCTTGCCGGTCAAGGCCAGTGCTGGCAATTTCTTCGGCAATGTCGGCGACCTCTGGGTTGGCGTCAACAGCGCGCTACAGGGAAAGTTTGGCGATGCCGGTGTCGATCTGGGGCGCCTGCTGATCAATTCGACGGTCGGCATCTTCGGCCTTTTCGACGTCGCCAGCGAATTGGGACTCGAGCGGCATGACGAAGATTTCGGTCAGACCCTGGCCGTCTGGGGTGTGGATGGCGGCGGTTACCTGTACTGGCCAGTGATCGGCCCGCGCAATGTGCGCGATACGGTTGGTTTTGCGGTTGGCACCTACGCTGATCCAGTGATGTATGTACGCCCGGTTTCGGTGCGCAACAGCATGGCGGCGCTGCGTTTTGTCGACGTCCGGGCCAGTTTGTTGCCTTCTGACAAGGTTGTCGAGGAAGCTGCGCTCGACAAGTATGCGTATATTCGCGACGCTTATCTGCAGCGCCGCCGCAACCAGATTTTCGATGGCCGCCCGCCGCGGCTGGATGATTGATTCCTGACTCAAGAAATGATGAAAAAGCTAATTGCCCTGTTTTTTGCCGGATTCGTTGCTAGCGCCGCCTTTGCCCAGGAGGCGCCGGATGTGCTCGTGAAGCGTGTCACTGATGACGTTCTGGAGATCATTCGCAAGGACAGGGATATTCAGAACGGCGATACGCACAAGGTGATCGATCTGGTCGACAAGAAGGTGCTGCCGCATTTCAACTTTACCCACATGACCGCGTTGGCGCTCGGCAAGGATTGGCGCAAGGCCACGCCGCAGCAGCAGCAGCAATTGACGGCCGAATTCAAGATCTTGCTGGTTCGGACTTACGCTAACGCCTTGACTGGCTACAAGAATCAGCGCGTGGTCTACAAGCCGCTCAAGATGGCGCCGACCGACACCGACGTCCTGGTTCGCACCGAGGTGCTGCAGCCCGGCAGCAAGCCCGTTCAGCTGGATTACGGCCTCGAAAAACTGGAGTCGGGCTGGAAGGTCTACGATGTGGTGGTGGCCGGTATCAGCCTGGTCACCAACTACCGCGACCAGTTCGCACAAGAAGTGCGCAATGGCGGTGTCGATGGCCTGATCGCTTCTGTCTCTGCCAAGAACAAGTCCCTGGAAGCGAATTCCAAGAAATGATCGAACTTGACGCGGGGCGCCTTGTCGTCAAGGTGCCGCTGGTGATGGCCAATGCGCGCGGCCTGCTCGAAGCAGGCCGTTCTGCTTTGCAGCCCGGTGAGCAGGTGTTCGATTTTTCGGAAGTGACCGAGGCCGACTCTTCGGCGCTCGCCGTGATGCTCGGTTGGTTGCGCGCGGCCACACTCTCACGGTCAACCGTAAAATTTGCCCATATTCCAAATGGCGTTGTGTCGCTGGCTGAGTTGTACGGCGTGACCGAACTGCTGCCCCTCGCCTGAGGAGGCTTCCATGATTCCTGCTGTTTCCATCGTTGACGTCGTCAAGCATTTTGGCTCGCTGCAAGCGCTGGCCGGGGTGTCGCTCGATATCGAGCAGGGCGAGTTCTTTGGCTTGCTTGGCCCGAATGGTGCCGGCAAGACGACGCTGATTTCCTCGCTGGCCGGGCTGATTCGTCCGGATTCCGGGACGATCAAGGTGATGGGCCACGACGTTATCAGTGGATTTCGCGAGGCGCGTCGCCTGCTTGGTGTCGTGCCGCAGGAGCTGGTTTTCGATCCCTTCTTCAATGTCCGTGAAACGCTGCGTATCCAGTCCGGCTATTTCGGCATTCGCAAGAACGATGACTGGATCGACGAAATCCTCGAACATCTCGATCTGGCGAGCAAGGCCGACGTCAATATGCGTCGGTTGTCCGGCGGCATGAAGCGGCGCGTGCTGGTGGCGCAGGCCTTGGTGCACCGGCCGCCGGTGATCGTGTTGGACGAACCCACCGCCGGTGTCGACGTCGAACTGCGCCAGGGGCTGTGGCAGTTCATTCGCCGCTTGAACGGCGAGGGACATACGATCATCCTGACCACGCATTACCTTGAAGAAGCCGAAGCCTTGTGCAACCGCATTGCGCTCATGAAGCAGGGGCGGGTCATTGCGCTGGATACGACAGCCAACCTCATGGCGGCGCATCCGGGCGCTTCTCTGGAGCAGGTTTTTGTGCGGACGATGCAGCAATGATCGGTTTCCTGACCCTGTTCGAAAAAGAGTTCCTGCGTTTCTGGAAAGTTAGTTTCCAGACGGTGGCCGCGCCAGTGCTGACCGCCTTGCTCTATCTGCTGATTTTTGGCCACGTGCTCGATGAGCATGTGCAGGTCCATGGGGTGCGCTACATCAGCTTCCTGGTGCCCGGCCTGGTCATGATGCAGGTGTTGCAAAACGCCTTCGCCAATTCTTCGTCGAGTCTGATCCAGGCCAAGATTACCGGCTCCATCGTTTTTGTCCTGTTGCCGCCGATTCCCTATGGCGCCTTCTTTTTGGCCTATGTGCTGGCAGCGGTGGCGCGTGGCTTGCTGGTTGGCGTCGGTGTCTTGCTGGCAACCGTGTGGTTTGCCGAGTTGAAGGTCGTCGCACCTTGGTGGACGCTGGTCTTCGCGCTGTTTGGCGGTGGTTTGTTCGCAGTGCTCGGCATGATTGCCGGCATCTGGTCCGAGAAGTTCGACCAGTTGGCGGCTTTCCAGAATTTCCTGATCATGCCGCTGACCATGTTGTCCGGCGTTTTCTACTCGATTTACACACTCCCCACATTCTGGCAGGGGCTGTCGCATTACAATCCCGTCTTTTACATGATCGATGGCTTCCGTTATGGCTTTTTCGGCGTCTCCGACGTGGCGCCGGAAACCAGTCTGGCCGTCGTCGTTGCCTGCTTTGCGGCCGTGTCCATGCTGACCCTGCGCCTGCTCAAGCGTGGCTGGAAGCTTAGAGGCTGAACATGATGCATCCTGAACAAATCAAGCAGCTCATTCTCGCCGGCATGGCCTGCGAACACCTTGAACTCGACGGCGACGGCCAGCATTTTCAAGCGACTGTGGTGAGCAACGAGTTTGCCGGCAAGAGTCGCGTGCAGCGCCAGCAGCATGTGAACAAGATACTGAAGGAAAAATTCGACTCGGGTGAGTTGCATGCCCTTTCCTTCAAAACATTGACCCCGGAAGAATGGAGCGCGCAGCGTGGATAAGTTGTTGATTGAGGGAGGCCGGGTCCTCTCCGGCGAAGTGGCGATGTCGGGTGCCAAGAATGCCGCTTTGCCGATTCTGTGCGCCTCGCTGCTCACCGCCGACCCGTTGCATCTGACCAATGTGCCGCATCTCAACGACATTTCGACGATGCTGCGCCTGCTCGGCGACATGGGCGTCGGCGTGACGATGGATGGCGTCGATGGCATGGAGCTCGACGGCGGCGGCCTGAACAATGCGGTGGCCTCCTACGAGATGGTCAAGACCATGCGTGCCTCGATTCTCGTGCTCGGCCCGCTCGTCGCCCGCTGTGGCGAAGCGCGTGTCTCGCTGCCCGGCGGCTGCGCCATCGGTGCCCGGCCGGTTGATCAGCACATCAAGGGCCTGCAGGCCATGGGCGCCGAGGTCAAGGTCGAGCAGGGCTACGTCCATGCCAAGGCAAGCCGCCTCAAGGGGGCCCGCATCTGCACCGACATGGTCACCGTGACCGGGACCGAAAACCTCATGATGGCGGCCTGTCTGGCCGATGGTGAGACGATCATCGAAAACGCCGCCCGCGAGCCGGAAGTGGTCGATCTGGCCAACTGCCTGGTGTCGATGGGGGCTCGTATTTCCGGTGCCGGCACCGACGTCATTCGCATCCAGGGCGTCGAAAAACTGCACGGGGCGACGCATGCCATCATGCCGGACCGCATCGAAACTGGCACCTACCTGTGTGCCGCCGCCGCCACCGGTGGCGATATCCGCCTGCTCAAGACCTCGGCGGCCTATCTCGACACCGTGGTCGACAAACTCATGGACGCGGGCTGCGAAATCACCGTCGAACGCGATGCCATCCGTCTCGTTGCCCCCCTGCGCCTGAAAGCGGTGAGCTTGCGCACCGCACCGTACCCGGCTTTCCCGACCGACATGCAGGCGCAGTTCATGGCCATCAACTGCATTGCCGACGGCGTGGCGACCATTCGCGAAACCATCTTCGAAAACCGCTTCATGCACGTGAACGAGCTGATGCGTCTCGGTGCCAACATCCAGATCGAAGGCAACAATGCCATCGTCCGTGGTGTCGAGCGTCTCGAGGGCGCCACGGTCATGGCCACCGATCTGCGCGCCTCGGCGTCGCTGGTCATCGCTGGCCTTGTCGCCCAGGGCGAAACGGTGATCGACCGGATCTACCATCTCGATCGCGGCTATGAGCGGATCGAAGAGAAACTCGCCAAACTGGGCGCTTCCGTTCGGCGCGTTCGCTAAGCGAACATTGCTGCGCTGATCAAATTTGCCTTTTTCTCCGGTTGACCGTAGAAAAAGGCAAAAAAAGCTTGGCGTATTCCAAATGCTGGCCCATACTCCGAGCCTCGGGATTTCCAGGCAGTGTTTTGTTCCTGCGCCGTACCACGGTTTGTCAGCTCTCCTCGGTCTTGGTTCTCGTGTTTTTGTGGCGCAAGCCCGTATTTTTATTTTAGGAAGCTATCAAATGGCAAACGGTACCGTTAAGTGGTTCAACGACTCCAAGGGTTTTGGTTTCATCTCCCCGTCCGAAGGTGGTGAAGACCTCTTCGCTCACTTCTCTGCAATTCAAGGCAACGGTTTCAAGACCCTGGCCGAAAACCAGAAAGTGACCTTCGACGTCGTGAACGGCCCGAAGGGCAAGCAGGCTGCAAACATCCGCCCGGCTGAATAAGTCCGCGGAGTCGCCTGACTCAAAGAAAGCCCGGCTTGCCGGGCTTTTTGCTTTTGTGGCCGGCCGTTTTGCGGCTTTGCGGTAAAATCATTCTTTTGCCACGAGAAAAACCGTGACCGGCATCACCATTGCACTCTCCAAGGGCCGCATTTTCGACGAAACCCTGCCGCTACTTGCCGCCGCCGGCATCGTCCCGAGCGAAAACCCGGAAACTTCCCGCAAGCTGATTATCGATACGAACAAGCCGGATGTGCGCGTCGTCATCGTTCGCGCTTCCGACGTGCCGACCTATGTCCAGTACGGTGCGGCCGATATCGGCGTGGCCGGCAAGGACATCCTCATCGAGCATGGCGGCGACGGCCTCTACTCGCCGCTTGATCTGAAAATCGCCAAGTGCCAGATGATGGTTGCCGTGCGCGAGGGCTTTGATTACGCCAGTGCGGTGCGCCAGGGCAATCGCCTCAAGGTCGCTTCCAAATACACCAAGATTGCGCGCGAACATTTCGCCGGCAAGGGTGTCCATATCGACCTGATCAAGCTCTACGGCTCGATGGAACTGGCGCCGCTGGCCGGGCTGGCCGACGCGATTGTCGACATCGTGTCGACGGGCGGCACGCTGAAGGCCAACAAGTTGGTGGCTGTCGAGCACATCGTGGACATCTCCTCGCGCCTGGTCGTTAATCAAGCCTCGCTCAAGGTCAAGCGCGAAACCTTGCAACCGATCATCGACGCCTTCGCGCAGGCAGTGGAGAAATAAATGGTCGCGATCAAACGGCTTGCTACGGTCGACACCGATTTCAAGGCAAAAATGGATGCGCTGCTGGCTTTCGAGGCGGCGCAGGATGAGGGCGTCGAACGCACGGTCATCGGCATCCTGGCCGATGTGAAGGCGCGCGGCGATGCGGCGGTCGTCGAGTACAGCAACAAGTTCGATCGGCTATCAGTGAGCAGCATGGCTGATTTGGAACTGTCGAAGGCCGAGATGCAGAAGGCGCTCGACGGTCTGCCGGCCGAACAGCGCCAGGCGCTGGAGGCGGCTGCGCAGCGCGTTCGTGTCTATCACGAGAAGCAGCGGCTGGAAGGCTGGTCCTACACCGAAGAGTCGGAAGAAATGCGCGGCACCATGCTCGGCCAGATGATCACGCCGCTCGATCGCGTCGGCCTCTACGTGCCGGGTGGCAAGGCGGCCTATCCGTCTTCGGTGCTGATGAACGCGATTCCGGCCAAAGTCGCCGGGGTCAAGGAACTGATCATGGTCGTCCCGACGCCGGGTGGTGAGCACAATCAGCTGGTTCTCGCAGCGGCCTGTCTGGCCGGCGTTGACCGCGTGTTCACCATCGGCGGTGCGCAGGCGGTGGGCGCGCTGGCTTACGGCACGGCGAGCATTCCGCAGGTCGACAAGATCGTCGGTCCCGGTAACGCATATGTTGCTTGCGCCAAGCGTCGGGTATTCGGCATTGTGGGCATCGACATGATCGCCGGCCCCTCGGAAATCCTCGTGGTCGCGGATGGCTCGGGAAATCCGGACTGGGTGGCAATGGATTTGTTCTCGCAGGCCGAGCACGACGAACTGGCGCAGTCGATCCTGATTTGTACCGATGCGGGCTATATCGAACAGGTTCAGGCGAGCATCGAAAAGTTGCTGCCGACCATGCCGCGCCGTGAAGTGATCGAAACGTCGCTGACCAATCGCGGCGCTTTCATCCTCGTGCGCGATCTGGAGGAGGCCGTGGCCATAGCCAATCGCGTGGCGCCGGAACACCTCGAGCTGTCGCTGGCCAATCCCGATCCTTGGGTCAGCAAGATTCACCACGCCGGTGCCATCTTCATCGGTCACTACACCTCGGAGTCGTTGGGCGACTACTGTGCCGGCCCGAACCACGTGTTGCCGACTTCCGGCAGTGCGCGCTTCTCGTCGCCGCTTGGTGTCTATGATTTCCAGAAGCGGACCAGCCTGATCAAGGTGTCGCAGGCCGGCGCGCAGACGCTGGGGCGCATCGCCTCGACGCTGGCGCACGGCGAAGGTTTGCCGGCGCACGCCAAGTCGGCCGAATTCCGGCTCGAAAATTGAGCGAAATTTCCGGTTGACCGTGGAAGGTACGCAACTGAACCTTGAGTCGCCAAGCCGCCCGGACCTCCGGGCGCTTTTTTTGGGCTTCTCGTCAGTCGGCATATCCGGCTTCGGCGGCGTCTTGCCTTTTGCCCGCCGCATGCTGGTCGACGAGCGGCGCTGGATGACGGCCGAGGAGTTCAACGCCCAGCTTGGCCTCTGCCAGTTTCTGCCCGGGCCGAATGTGGTCAATCTGGCCGTCGTCGTCGGCAAGCGCTATTGCGGTCTGGCCGGCGCCATCGTTGCGCCGGTTGGCCTGCTCGCCGGGCCGTTCGCCGTCGTCCTGCTCCTGGCGCTGCTCTATGACCGCTATGGAAGCCTGCCGCTGGCCCAGTCGATGCTGCGCGGCATCGCCGCCGTCGGTTGCGGCCTGCTTTTTGCCATGGCCTGGCGCATGGGTTCGGCGATCAAGGACAAGCCGTTTTTCCTGCCCTTCACGGCGCTGACCGTTGCCGCCATTGCTGGCCTGCGCTGGCCGATGCCCAGCGTCATGGTCGCCGGGTTAGTCCTGTCCGGCGGCGTCGCCTACTGGCAGCTGGGGCGTAAATGATCGTCGTCGAGCTCTTCCTCGAATTCGCGCTGCTCTCCTTCGTTGCGTTCGGTGGGGCGACGGCGCTGCTGCCGGAAATGCATCGCGTCGTCGTCGAAAACCACCACTGGCTCGACGACCAGACCTTCACGCATCTCTATGCCATCGCCCAGGCGGCGCCCGGCCCGAACGTGCTGGTCGTGACGCTGATCGGCTGGGAAATAGGCGGCCTGCTCGGCGCGCTGGCGTCGACGGTGGCCATGTGTCTGCCGATGAGCGTGCTGATTTATTTGCTGATTGACCGCTGGGAAAGTTTTGCCGGCAAGCGCTGGCAAAAGGCCGTCAGCCTCGGTGTGGCACCGCTGGCGGTCGGGCTGATCTTCTCCGGGGCGACGTTGATCGCGCAGGCGGCGGCTTTCGGCTGGACGACCTGGCTGCTGGTGGCGGCGACTGTGGTGGCCAACCTGCGGACCAAGCTGCATCCGCTGTGGTTTATCGGCGTTGGCGCCGGGCTGGGTTTGCTTGGCTGGGTCTAGCCGCGTTTATCTCGCTGCAGGGCGCGCAGCTCGTCAAAGAGGTTGGCCAGGCGGTGCGATGCGTCGGAGAGTTCGGGGAGCATGAGGTCGGCATCTTCCGCCATGCCGTTACTGCTCAATTCCTGAATTTCGCTGGCCAAGGCGTGAAAGCGGGTGTGGGCCTTGATCAGCGCCTGGAATTGCGGGAGGGCGCGCGAGGCATCGTCGGCAGCGGCAATGGCGTAGCCGAACATGCAGCCCTGATGGTCGGACAGCGGCATGTCGGCGTAGCTGCCGCGGGCGAAGGCGTTCATGAACTGCCGGCGCCAGGTGTTGTGCAGGCGGATGGCTTCGTCGAAATCGATACCTTGCATCGTGTGCCCTTTCCTAAGCCAGTATGCCTTGAAGCGTTTGCTTCAGCGCCTGGCATTCGGCATCGGTGCCGACGGTGATACGCAGGAACTGGTCGATACGAGGCAGCTTGAAGTGGCGGACGATGATGCTCTGGTCGCGCAGCGCCTTCGCCAGTTCGGCCGCGTCGCGCAGCGGGTGGCGGGCGAAGATGAAGTTGGCGGCGGAGGGCAGCACTTCGAAGCCGAGGTTGCGCAGGTCGGCGGTCAGCGTGTCGCGCGTGGCGATCACGGCTTGGCAGCATTGTTCGAAATACGCCTCGTCTTCCATGGCCGCGACGGCGCCGACAATGGCCAGGCGGTCCAGCGGATAGGAGTTGAAGCTGTTCTTGACGCGTTCGAGGGCCTCGATCAGCGCCGGATGGCCGACCGCGAAACCGACGCGCAGGCCGGCCAGTGACCGCGATTTGGATAGCGTGTGGATGACCAGCAGGTTGTCGTAGCGCGCGACGAGCGGGATGGCAGTCTCGCCACCGAAATCGACGTAGGCTTCATCGACGACCACGACGACATCCGGGTTGGCCTTGAGGATCTGCTCGATGGCGGCCAGCCCCAGCAGGCGGCCGGTCGGCGCATTCGGGTTGGGAAAGATGATGCCGCCGATTTCATTTTTGGCCGTTTTTTCCGGTTGACCGTAGTAATCGCCCGGATTGATTGAAAAGTCGTCGGCCAGCGGCACGGTGCGGTAATCGATGCCGTAAAGGCCGCAATACACCGGGTAGAAGCTGTAGGTGATGTCCGGAAACAGGATCGGCGCCTCGTGCTTGAGCAGCGCCATGAACACATGGGCCAGCACCTCGTCCGAACCGTTGCCGATGAAGACCTGTTGCGCGGTCACGGCGTGGCGTTTGGCAATCGCTGCCTTGAGCAGATCGGCATTCGGGTCCGGGTAAAGGCGCAGACGGGCCGCGTCGTCGCCAAGTTCGGCCTGGATCGCCGCCAGCACCTTGGGCGAGGGCGGGAACGGGTTCTCGTTGGTGTTGAGCTTGATCAGCTTGGCGATCTTGGGCTGCTCGCCCGGGACGTAGGGGGTAAGGTCGCGGACGACCTGGCTCCAGAAGCGACTCATGGGGTTTTCACGAAAGGCGTAAAAGTAGGCCGAAATGGTATCATGGCCCTCCGATAAAAGCCTTTTGCAGCCTTCAACCATGCGGCAAGCCGAAATTACTCGCAATACGCTGGAGACGCAGATCACCGTGCGTCTCAACCTCGATGGCACCGGTCAGGGCAAATTTGCCACCGGCGTCCCCTTTCTCGACCACATGCTCGACCAGATTGCCCGCCATGGCCTGATCGACCTCGATATCGAGGCTGTCGGCGACCTGCACATCGACGCCCATCACACTGTCGAAGACATCGGCATCACCTTCGGCCAGGCGCTGGCCAGGGCGTGGGGCGACAAGAAGGGCCTGACCCGTTACGGCCACAGCTACGTGCCGCTTGATGAGGCGCTGTCGCGTGTTGTCATCGACCTCTCCGGTCGTCCGGGGCTGGAGCTCAATGTCGAGTTTTCGCGTGCTGTCATCGGGTCTTTCGATGTCGATCTGGTCAGCGAATTCTTCCACGGCCTGGTCAACCACGCCGGTGTCACGCTGCACATCGACAACCTGCGCGGCAAGAACGCACACCATCAGGCTGAAACCATCTTCAAGGCCTTCGGCCGCGCCCTGCGCATGGCGGTGACGCCCGATCCGCGCATGGCCGGCACCATGCCGTCGACCAAGGGGTCGCTGTGAGCGCTGGTAGCGGGGGCAACGGCGCCATTGCAGTCATCGACTACGGCATGGGCAACCTGCGTTCGGTGTCGAAGGCGCTCGAGCATGTCGCCGGCGGCAAGACGGTGGTCGTCACGGCCGATCCGGCAGTCGTCGCCGCGGCTGAGCGCGTTGTCTTTCCCGGCCAGGGCGCCATGCCCGACTGCATGAATGAGCTCGATGCCCGCGGCCTGCGCGCCGCGGTGCTGGCAGCGGCCAAGGACAAACCTTTCCTCGGTATCTGTGTCGGTGAGCAGATGCTTTTCGAACACAGCGACGAAGGCGACGTCCCGGCCCTCGGCGTATTCCCCGGCAACGTCAAACGTTTCCCGGATGACAAGATGTATCTGCCGACCGGCGAGCGCCTGAAAGTCCCGCACATGGGCTGGAACGAGGTGCGCCAGAAACCGCACGCGCTGTGGAATGGCATCGCCGATGGATCGCGCTTCTATTTCGTGCACAGCTACTTTGTCGAACCGGCCGATCCGGCGCTGGTCACGGGGAGTTGCGAATATGGCGTCCCCTTTACCTGTGCGGTGGGGCGGGATAATATCTTCGCGGTTCAGTTCCACCCCGAGAAAAGTGCTCGTGACGGCCTGCAACTCCTGAAAAACTTCGTCGAGTGGCACCCCTGATTCGCATCTGTCGAATTTAATCTCCTAGAATCCCATGCTGATTATTCCCGCGATTGATCTCAAGGACGGCCAATGCGTCCGTCTCAAGCAGGGCCTGATGGAACAGGCCACTGTCTTTTCCGATAGCCCGGCCGAACAGGCTCGCCACTGGCTGGCCCAAGGTGCCCGTCGCCTGCACCTGGTCGACCTGAATGGTGCCTTTGCCGGCAAGCCGAAGAACGCTGCGGCGATCAAGGCCATCCTGGCCGAAGTTGGCGACGAAATTCCGGTCCAGCTCGGCGGTGGCATCCGCGACCTCGACACCATCGAAGCCTGCATTGACGGCGGTTTGTCCTACGTCATCATCGGCACGGCAGCGGTCAAGAACCCCGGCTTCCTGCACGACGCCTGCGTTGCCTTCCCCGGTCACATCATCGTCGGCCTCGATGCCAAAGACGGCAAGGTGGCGACCGATGGTTGGTCCAAGCTGACCGGTCACGATGTCGTCGATCTGGCCAAGAAATACGAAGACTACGGCGTCGAGTCGATTATCTACACCGACATCGGTCGCGACGGCATGCTCTCCGGCCTCAACATCGAAGCCACCGTCCGCTTGGCCCAGGCGCTGACCATTCCGGTCATCGCTTCTGGCGGCCTCACCGGCTTTGACGACATTCGCGCCCTGTGCGCCGTCGAAGGTGAAGGTGTTGTCGGTACCATTGCCGGCCGTGCAGTTTATGACGGCTCGCTCGACTTCAAGGCGGCGCAGGAACTCGCTGATCAGTTGGGCGCCTGATGCTCGCCAAACGCATCATCCCTTGCCTTGACGTCACGGCCGGCCGCGTCGTCAAGGGCACCAATTTTGTCGGCCTGCGCGATGCCGGCGATCCGATCGAGATCGCCCGCCGCTACAACGAGCAGGGCGCCGACGAGGTTACTTTCCTCGATATCACGGCATCCAGCGACCAGCGCGACATCATCCTGCACATCGTCGAAGCCTGCGCCGAGCAGGTTTTCATTCCGCTGACCGTCGGCGGTGGCGTGCGCAAGGTTGAGGATGTCCGCCGCCTGCTCAACGCCGGTGCCGACAAGGTGTCGATGAACACGGCTGCGGTGCAGAATCCTGATCTCGTTTTCGACGCTTCGAGCAAGGTTGGTTCGCAGTGCATCGTTGTCGCCATCGACGCCAAGCAGGTGGCTCCCGGGCAGTGGCATGTCTTTACGCATGGCGGCCGCAACGATACCGGCCTCGATGCGATTGAATGGGCGAAAAAAGTGGCGGCGCTGGGCGCTGGCGAAATCCTGCTGACCAGCATGGATCGCGACGGTACCAAGAATGGTTTCGACCTGGCGCTGACTCGTGCCGTATCGGATGCAGTGAGTATTCCGGTTATCGCCTCGGGCGGCGTCGGCAACCTGCAGCATCTAGCCGATGGTGTCAGCGAAGGACGTGCCGATGCCGTGCTCGCCGCCTCGATCTTCCATTTCGGCGAATACACCGTGCGTCAGGCCAAGGAATACATGGCGGCACGTGGCATCGAAGTGCGACTCTGACGGTCAACCGGAAAAAGCGCCCAAAATCGAAATGGCTGATCTCGATAACTCCCTGAGTTGGCTGGAAGCGTTGAAGTGGGACGCCGACGGCATGATCCCGGCCATCGCCCAGGATGAGAATGGGCGTGTCGTGATGTTCGCCTACATGAACCGCGAGTCGCTGCAGGAAACGTTGCGCTGCGGCAACGCGGTATACTGGTCGCGTTCGAGAAAGCGTCTGTGGCGCAAGGGCGAGGAGTCCGGCCATTTCCAGAAAATCCGCTCGATTCGCACCGATTGCGACGGCGACGTGCTGCTCTTGAGCATTGAACAAGTGGGCGGCATTGCCTGTCATACCGGCCGCGAAAGCTGTTTTTTCAATGAGTTGAACGGGGGCCGCTGGGTTCCCGCTGATCCGGTTCTGAAAGACCCGAAGGAAATCTACAAATGAGCACCCATGACATGCTGCACCGTCTCTCCGAGACGCTGGCTTCCCGTCGCCATGCCGATCCGGAAAAGTCCTACACCGCCAAGCTGTTCGCCGAGGGGCCGGACTCGATCCTCAAGAAGATCGGCGAAGAGTGCGCCGAACTGATCATGGCCGCCAAGGATGGCAAGAAACTCAATATCGTCTGGGAGTCGACCGACGTCATTTACCACGTGATGGTCCTGCTCGCCTTCTACGGCCTGAGCATCGAGGACGTGTCGCAGGAAATGCGGCGGCGTGAGGGTATTTCCGGGATTGACGAAAAGGCGGCGCGGGGGGCAAAGTGAGCGACTGCATTTTCTGCAAGATCGTTGACGGTAAGATTCCGGCAGCCAAGGTCTACGAGGACGAGGACATTCTCGCCTTCAAGGACATCAATCCGGCTCGCCCGGTGCATGTGCTGGTCATTCCGAAGAAGCACATCACCTCGCTGGCCACTGCCGCCGTTGAAGATGCGCCGATACTCGGCGCGATGCTGGCCAAGGCCAACGAAATTGCAGTAGCGCAAGGCAGCCCGGATGGTTTTCGGGTGATTATCAATACAGGACGTGTGGGGCAGCAGGAAGTGCCGCACCTGCACGCGCATATCGTGGGCGGACCTGACCCGGTCGGCCCCATGCTTAAACGCATCTAGGAGACACATCATGGGCAGTTTTTCCATTTGGCACTGGTTGATCGTTCTGGTCATCGTCTTGCTCGTTTTCGGTACCAAGAAGTTGCGCAATGTCGGGCAGGATCTCGGCGGTGCCGTCAAGGGTTTCAAGGATGGCATGAAGGAAGCCACGGCTACCGACAAGCCGGCCGATGCGGCGCAACCAACCCAGCAGGTTGGCGGCCAGACCATCGACGTCGAAGTCAAGGAAAAGACGAAAGGCTAGTCGCGAGTCGCTAGTCGTTAGCTTTTAGCTAAAGACTGGTAACTAGCAACTAACAACTAACAGTATGTTCGATATCGGCTTTTCCGAATTGATGTTGATCGGCATTGTGGCGCTGATTGTCATCGGCCCCGAGCGGCTGCCCAAAGTGGCCCGCACGCTCGGCCACCTGCTCGGCCGCGCGCAGCGTTACGTCAATGATGTGAAGTCCGACATCAGTCGCGAAGTGCAGCTCGACGAGTTGAAGAAACTGCAATCCCAGGTGACCGATTCGGCCCGTGAGCTGGAAAGCTCGGTGCGCGCCGAATATGAATCGGCGCGCAGTGCGATCGAGGTGCCGGCTCAGGAAGCCGTGGCCGATCTGCAGTCGACGACTGCCCAGCTGTCGGAAACCCTGTCTGCCGCTGAAACCAAAGGCAAGCCGGTGGCATGAGCGAAGCCCACGAAGATTCTTTTATCTCGCATCTGATCGAGTTGCGGGATCGCCTGATCCGCAGCCTGATCGCCATCGCGGTCCTGCTCGGCATCCTCTGCCTCTATCCGGGGCCCGGCGAAATCTACGACATCCTGGCGGCGCCGCTGACCAAGGCCTTGCCGGAAGGCACCAAGATGGTCGCCATCGGCGTTATCACGCCGTTCATGGTGCCGCTCAAGGTGACGGCCATGGTCGCTTTCGTGCTGGCCCTGCCTTTCATTCTTTATCAGGTGTGGTCTTTCGTGGCGCCGGGTTTGTACGCCCACGAAAAACGTCTGGGCATCCCGCTAATCATTTCCAGCACCTTGCTGTTCGTGTCGGGCATGGCCTTCTGCTACTTCTTCGTGTTCGGGCAGGTGTTCAGTTTCATTTCCAGTTTTGCGCCCAAGAGCATCACGCCGGCACCTGACATCGAGGCCTACCTTTCTTTCGTGATGACCATGTTCCTCGCCTTCGGCATCGCTTTCGAGGTGCCGGTGGCGCTCGTCATGCTGGTCAAACTGGGCGTGGTGACGGTTGAAAAACTCAAGGAATGGCGTTCCTACTTCATTGTTGGCGCCTTCGTCGTGGCGGCTGTGGTGACGCCGCCGGATGTCGTTTCCCAGCTCTCGCTGGCGATCCCGATGTGCCTGCTCTACGAACTGGGCATCGTGGCCTCACGGCTGGTGTCGCGGCCGGTCCCGGCCGAAGACAGTGCTACGGTCAACCCGGAAAATTAGCCAAAATTGAAATCGGGAATGGGGCGCAAGCACGCGTTCCGCGCCCGCTCCCGACGCTGGTCAGCAGTTTGATTTGACGGGGCCCGGCCGCGTCGGCAGGGTCTTGACCGGCGCACCTTCCTCGAACCACCACAGCGTCCCCGGCGGCATCTCGGTCCACGCCTCGTTGTCGGTCAGCGGTAGCGTGGCGATGACGGCGACGCGATCATTCGGCGAGGTGACGTCGCTGAAATCGACCGTGATGTCCTGGTCTTTCAGATGTGCCTGGGCGAATGGCGCCTTGCGCATGATGTGGCTCAGTTTGGTCGAGGCGTGGGCGAACAGGCAGTCGCCATTCGAGAGCAGGAAATTGAATTCGCCATGTTGGGCAATTTGCAGCGTCAGTTCATGCACCGCATCGAACAGCGCGCTGCGCTCCGGTACATGGTTGCCGAAGCGACGGCGTAATTCCTGCAGCAGCCAGCAGAAAGCGCGTTCGCTGTCGGTCAGGCCGACCGGAACGAAGCTGCCATCGAGTTGCGGCATGAAATCGAAAAGGTTGCCGTTGTGGGCGAAAATCCAGTAGCGGCCCCACAGTTCGCGCATGAACGGATGGGTGTTTTCGAGACCGACGGCACCCTGCGTCGCCTTGCGAATATGGGCAATGACGTTCTTTGAGCGAATCGGGTAGTGGCGGACCAGTTCGGCCACCGGCGAAGTGCTCGACGGCTGCGGGTCGAGGAACAGGCGGGTGCCCTTGCCTTCAAAAAAGGCGATGCCCCAGCCGTCCGAGTGCACATCCGTGGCGCCGCCCCGGGCCTGGAAGCCGCTGAAGGAGAAGCAGATGTCGGTCGGCACGTTGCAGTTCATGCCGAGCAGCTGGCACATGGCTTATTCTTTTTCGGCGCGCATGGCCGGGCGTTTGCCGATCTTGACCTGGACTTCGACGATGGTCTTGTCGCGACGCAGGCGGAAAGCCGAACGGTCGTCCGGGGTCAGGGCGGCAATCAGATCGAGCATGACCTGCGGATCCTTGACCGCCTTGCCGCCAACCGAGAGCAGGACATCGCCCGGACGGATGCCGGCGCTGTCGGCCGGGCTGCCGCGCACGACGCCGGCGATCAGGGCGCCTTCGTTGTCCGGCAGGCCGAATGACTCGGCCAGTTCGGGCGTGATTTCCTGGGCTTCGACGCCGATCCAGCCGCGCGTCACGGCGCCGGTCCGAATGATCTGTTCCATGATGCTGCGCGCGCTGGAAACCGGGATGGCGAAGCCGATGCCGAGCGATCCGCCAGTGCGCGAGTAGATGGCGGAGTTGATGCCGACCAGGTTGCCATTGACGTCGATCAGCGCGCCACCGGAATTGCCGGGATTGATTGCGGCGTCGGTCTGGATGAAGTTCTCGAAGGTGTTGATGCCGAGATGCGAGCGGCCGAGGGCCGAAACGATACCCATGGTCACCGTCTGGCCGACGCCGAAGGGATTGCCGATGGCGAGCACGACGTCGCCGACGCGCAGGTTGTCGAGCTGACCGAAGGTGATGGCCGGCAGGTTGTCGGCCTTGATCTGCAGGATGGCGAGATCGGATTCCGGGTCGCTGCCGACGATCTTCGCCTTGTAGGTCTTGCTGTCGTTGAGCGAAACCTGGATGTCGTCGGCGCCGTCGATGACGTGGTAATTGGTCAGGATGTAGCCGTTAGGGCTGACGATGACGCCGGAGCCGAGACCGGAATTGCGCTGCGGCTGACCTTCCGGGCGCTCGCCGAAAAAGTGGCGGAAAATCGGGTCGTCGAACAGCGGATGGCGTTGCTGCTTGATTTCCTGGGTGGTGTAGATGTGCACGACGGCGGGCAGGGCGGCGCGGGCAGCCTCGCGATACGAGCCGGCTGGCGGGATCTTGCCGTCGTCGCTGCTGGCCGGCGCTTCCTGGACGGCCAGGACCGGTTGCCGATGGGGCAGCCACTCCGGTTTGAGCGTGGAGACGACGAACAGAATGGCCAGCGCAATGGTGACCGTTTGTGCAAAAATCAGCCACAACCTCTGCATGGAATTGTCTCGATGAAGCGTGAAGAATTGGTGAACTATCTGGACGGGCTGTTGATGCCCGGAAAGTTCCGGGATTATTGCCCAAACGGCCTGCAAGTGGAAGGCAGATCCGAGATCGGCCGCATTGTGGCCGGGGTGACCGCCAGCCAGGCGCTGCTTGATGCGGCGGTTGCGCGCGAAGCCGATGCCATCCTCGTGCACCACGGCTATTTCTGGAAAGGCGAGGACGGCCGGGTTACCGGTATCCGGCGCAAGCGCTTGGCGACGCTGCTGGCCAGTGACATCAGCCTGCTGGCCTATCACCTGCCGCTCGATGCCCATCCGGAACTCGGCAACAACGCCCAGTTGGCGAGCCGGCTAGGCTGGGTCGCTGACGGGCGTTTTGGCGAGCAGGATATCGCCTGGCTGGGAACCTTGGCCGAACCTTGTGATTTGACGGTGCTGGCGGCGAAAGTGGCGGTTGTTCTCGGGCGGGAACCGATGGTCATCGGCGATGGAGCCCGACCGATTCGGCGGATCGGCTGGTGCTCAGGCGGCGCGCAGGGCTATTTCGAACAGGCCATCGCGCTCGGCGTCGATGCCTTCATGTCCGGTGAAATTTCAGAGCAAACCGTGCACCTGGCTCGCGAGAGTGGTGTGGCCTATCTGGCCGCCGGCCACCATGCCACCGAGCGCTACGGGGTGCAGGCGCTGGCCGGGCATCTGGCGCAGCAGTTCGGCATTGCCTGCGAATTCGTCGATGTGGACAACCCGGTCTAGCGGGTTCCAGGTATTGCTGGGTAGACGGCAACGTCCGATTTCAATTTTGGCCAAAATCTCCGGTTGACCGTAGCAATCACGACTGACTGCGATGTTTGGCGCGGCGCGCGTTGTCCTGATGGCGGCTGACCAGATGGGCGACGCCGGCTGACACGCTGCCGCCGAGCAGGAGCCCGAAGAGCAGTTCGAGCCAGGCGTTGGCGCTCGACCGGGTGTCGGCCGGGGTTGGCGGGACGGCGGCCGGGGCAGCGGGGAGAGTGGTCGGCGCTGCCTGCTGCGCTTGAAATTCCTGCAACTTTTCCCGCATGGCGCGGGATTCGGCGCCGAGGGCGGCGACCTTGGCCAGTTTGTCGACTTCCTCGTTGAGGATGTGCAGCGTCGTTTCCATTTTCAGCAGGCGCTCATCGAGTTCGTGGAGGGGGGCGAGCGGGTCGCTGGTGCCGCGGGGCGGCGCGGCGCCGAGGACGATGCGGTCCTGGCCGTCGGCGAGGCTGGCCAGCGTTTCGCGGGGCAGCGGTTTTCTTGGCTGGGGGGGCGGGCGCGGTGCGGCGCGTGGTCGGCGGGGTTTTTCGGTCGGCTGGAGGTCGGTGTTGCCGACGCTGGCCCGGGCGTTGCCGGCCGCTTCGGTGCGCCGGGTTCTGTCAGGCTCAGCACGGGTTGGCGGCGGCTCGATGTCGCTGCTGTGGACGAGCGGCGGTGCGGGTAGCAGCACGTAGTCGCGCTTGATGTCCATACCGCAGGCGGCGCGTAGTCGGATGAGGACCACCGGTTCGCTGATGGGCCGGCTGCCGGTGAGGATCAGGCGGACATCCTGGCCATTGCGCACCAGCCGCGGACGGGCGGCTCTGATGACCGGAAAGTCGGCCTCGGGAACGGGGTCGAGGGAAAAACAGGCGGCATCGAGGTTTTCACCGCCGGCGATGATCGAGATGTCGGCGCGCAGCGCCTCGCCGATGTGCGAATGGAGGTTGATTTCGCCGAGTCCGACGGCGCTGGCGGCCCCCGGGAGAATTGCTGCGCTGAGCAGAATGGGGCGCAGCAGGCGTGAAACGATCATCCGGTGTTCTATGTCAATGGGTTTTCGGGTGGGAAACTGTAACATCGGGCTGGCCCGCGGAGGATGAAATGTTGCACACTTTGGGTCTTGATCATCGACTGTGGGCCTCGCCATGAATCTCGTTTTTCCGCCGCATTCCGTTGCCACCCTGCCGATTGCCGGGAGCGAGCAGCGCTTTCCTGTCCGGCGGATTTTTTGCGTCGGCCGCAATTATGCCGAGCACGCCCGCGAGATGGGGGCCATCGATCAGGCCGAGGGTCGCGAGCCGCCGTTTTTCTTCAGCAAGCCGGGCGATGCCGTGGTCAGTGGCGAGGGCGAAATCGGCGTGGCGTATCCGCCGCTGACAGCCAATTTGCACCATGAAGTCGAGTTGGTCGTGGCGCTTGGGGCTGGCGGCGCGAATGTTACGGTCGACGCGGCAAATGCCCTGATTTTCGGCTACGCCGTCGGCCTTGATCTGACGCGCCGCGACATGCAGGCGAAGGCCAAGGAAAAAGCCCATCCGTGGGACATGAGCAAGGGCTTCGACCAGTCGGCGGTGGCCGGGGCGATCTGCCCGGTGGCGGTGAGCGGACATCCGGCTGGCGGGCGGATCTGGCTGAAGGTCAATGGCCAGGCAAGGCAGGAAGGCGACTTGTCGGCGATGCTGTGGAAGGTCGCCGAAATCATCGCCAACCTGTCGACGCTGGTTCGTCTGGAGGCTGGCGACCTGATCTACACCGGCACGCCGGCCGGCGTCGGGCCGCTCGTTCGCGGCGATGGGCTGGAAGGCGGCGTGGACGGCGTCGGCACGCTGCACGCCCGCATCGTCTAGGCGCTACTTCGGCCGCTTGTCGATGACCCGTTTGGCCTTGCCGATCGAGCGCTCGACGCCGCCTGCCTCGACGATGTCGATCCTGGCCGAGATGCCGATGTAGGACTTGATGTGGTGCTGCAGGTCGTGCGCCACGAATTCCTTTTCGGCACCGCTGGCAAACTGGAACTCGGGTTTCAGTTCGACATCGACCTTGAGCGAGTCGAGGTGACCGTCGCGGCTGACTTCCAGCACGTAGTGCGGCGACAGCTTGGGCTGCTTGAGGATCAGTTCCTCGATCTGCGACGGGAAGACATTGACGCCGCGGATGATCAGCATGTCGTCCGAGCGGCCGGTGATCTTGCCGATGCGCCGCATCGAACGCGAGGTCGGCGGCAGCAGGCGGGTCAGGTCGCGCGTCCGGTAGCGGATGACCGGCATCGCTTCCTTGGTCAGCGAGGTGAACACCAGTTCGCCCTGGCTGCCTTCGGGCAGCACTTCGCCGGTGATCGGATCGATGATTTCCGGGAAGAAATGGTCTTCCCAGATGACCGGGCCATCCTTGCTTTCGGCGCATTCGTTGGCGACGCCCGGGCCGATGACTTCGGACAGCCCGTAGATGTCGATGGCGTCGATGTCGAAGGCTTTTTCGATTTCACCACGCATGGCGTCGGTCCATGGCTCGGCGCCGTGGATGCCGATGCGCAGCTCGGTGCTGCGCGGGTCGATGCCCTGGCGACGGAATTCGTCGGCGATGTTGAGCATGTACGACGGCGTGACCATGATGATGTTCGGCTTGAAATCGCAGATCAGCTGGACCTGCTTTTCGGTCTGCCCGCCCGACATCGGAATCACCGTGCAGCCGAGCCGTTCGGCGCCGTAGTGGGCGCCCAGGCCGCCGGTGAACAGGCCGTAGCCGTAGGCGACATGGACGATGTCGCCAGGCCGGCCGCCCGAAGCGTAGATCGAGCGGGCGATGAGGTCGGCCCAGGTGTCGATGTCCTTCTGCGTGTAGCCGACGACGGTCGGTTTGCCGGTCGTGCCGCTCGAGGCGTGAATCCGCGCCACCTTCTCGCGCGGCACGGCGAACATGTTGTACGGATAGTTGTCGCGCAGATCCTGCTTGGTGGTGAACGGAAACTTGGCGAGGTCGGCCAGCGACTTGAAGTCGTCCGGATGGACGCCGGCGGCGTCGAACTTCGCTTTGTAATGCGGCACGTTCTGGTAAACGTGGTTCAGCGTCCACTTCAGGCGCTCGGTTTGCAGGGCGACGATTTCGTCGCGGCTGGCGTTTTCGATGGCGTGCAGGCCCAGGATCATGGTTCTCTCCCTCCGGAAGGGCGAATTCTGAAGCGGCAGCCGGGGAAGGCGGTTGAGGCAGATCAACTGCGCCCGTTTTTGATTTTGGCCCTTTTTTCCGGTCGACCGTAGCAAGCCCGGTTGAGCCAGGGGATGGGCAAGCCGGCCGGTCGGCCGCCTTGTGCGACAATCCCGTCCCATGTTTCGCGCCGCCGCGCGTGGCCTGGTGGCCCACGCTCTCCCCATCCTGATCGCCCAGTTGTCCTCCATCGGCATGATGGTGGTCGATACCGCCGTGCTCGGCCATGTCAGCTCACTCGATCTGGCCGCCGTGGCAATCGGCGGCGGCATCCATGTTTCGGTCGTCTTCGCCCTGGTCGGCATTCTGCAGGCCGTGTCGCCGGTTGTTGCCCACCTGCATGGCGCCGGGCGCGATGACGAGGTGGCTGGCGTTCTTCAGCAGGGTTTCTGGCTGGCCATGCTGCTCGCCGTGCCGGGCATCGTGTTCCTGACCCATCCCGGCGCCGTGCTCGGCATGGCCGACATGGATGCAGAGGTCGACGCCAAGGTTCGCGAATACCTCGCCCTGCTCGCCTGGAGCCTGCCGGCGGCCCTGTTTTACCGGACCTTCTGGGCTTTTTGCAATGCGCTCGGCAAGCCGCGCGTGCTCATGGGCATCGGCCTGTTCAGTCTGGCTCTGCACGCCCTGCTGGCCTGGGGCTTCGCCCTGCAGGGCTGGCTCGGCGCACCACTCGGCGTGGCCGGCTGTGCCCTGTCCAATATCCTCATCGGCTGGCTGGCCTGCGTCAGCGCCGCTGCCTATCTCGCCTTCGGGCCGCTCGGCCGGCGTTATCGGCCGTTCTCCAACTGGCAAGCGCCGCACTGGGCCACTTGGCGCGAACTGCTGCGCATCGGCGTGCCGATGGGTTTGTCGAATCTGGTCGAAATCACCTCGTTCACGCTGATCGCCCTGTTCGTCGCCTCGCTCGGGGCGACGGTGGTGGCTGGCCATCGCATCGTCGCCAACCTGTCGGCGCTGATCTACATGATGCCGCTGTCGCTCGGCATCGCCACCATGGCCGCCGTCGGTCAGGCGGTCGGCGCCCACGATGCGGCGCGGGCGCAGGCGACCATCCGGGCCGGGCTGATCCTGGCCGGCGCCTCGTCGTCGGTCGTCGGACTTTTGCTCTGGCTCAGCGCCGAGCCGCTGGTCGCCGCCTATACCGACGATCCCGCCGTGCGCGCCGTGGCCCTGAGCCTGATCATCTACGTCGCCATCTATCAGTTTTTCGACGCGCTGCAGACCATCGCCGGCCACGTTTTGCGCGCCTACCGGGTGACTTTCGTGCCGATGCTGGTGCAGATTTTCTGCTTCTGGGGCATCGGTCTGCTCGGCGGCGCCTGGCTCTGCTATCGCTGGTCAACGCCGCTCGGCGTCGCCGGCTTCTGGCTGGCCGCCGCGCTCAGTCTGCTGCTCGCCGCGGCAATGCTGCTTCCACTGTTGCGCAAGGTGATACAGGCTACCGAATCAAGTCTGTAATTATGAATTTCGGCACGCCGCGAATGTTTGCGTCTGTGGTAAGATTTTGCGCTCAAGTTCGTAAAACCGGGCGGGGTCAGGGGATTTTTCGGCCACCGTTCATTGCTCGCAACTCAACTAAACGCAAGGAAAGCGCATGAAAATTCACGAATATCAGGGCAAACAACTCCTGAAAAAATTCGGCGTTACGGTTCCGCGCGGGATTCACTGCACGACCGTCGATGACGCAGTCAAGGCAGCTGAAACCCTGGGCGGCAAGGTCTGGGTCGTCAAGGCCCAGATCCACGCCGGTGGCCGTGGCAAGGGCGGTGGCGTCAAGGTCGCAACGTCGCTCGAAAAAGTGCGCGAGTACGCCAACCAGATCCTCGGCATGCAACTGGTCACGCACCAGACCGGTCCGGAAGGCCAGAAGGTTCGTCACCTGCTGATCGAAGAAGGCGCCGACATCCAGCACGAGTACTACGTTGCTGCGCTGACTGATCGCGCCACGCAGTCCGTCGCCATCATGGCCTCCTACGAAGGCGGCATGGACATTGAAGAAGTTGCCCACAAGACCCCGGAAAAGATCGTCAAGGTTTTCGTCAATCCACTGGTCGGCCTGACTGACGAGCAAGCCCTGACCCTGGCCAAGGGCATGGGCATGAACGAAGCCTCGATTCCGCAGTGTATCGACACGCTCAAGAAGCTCTACACCTGCTACATGGAAACCGATGCTTCGCTGGCCGAAATCAATCCGCTGATCCACGAAGGCGACGGCACCGTCAAGGCTATCGACGCCAAGTTCAATTTCGACTCGAACGCCCTCTACCGTCAGGAAGAAATCGTCGCCATGCGCGATCTGGACGAAGAAGATGCTGACGAAATCGAAGCCTCCAAGTTCGATCTGGCCTACATCTCCCTTGACGGCAACATCGGCTGCCTGGTGAACGGTGCCGGTCTGGCCATGGCCACCATGGACACCATCAAGTTGTTCGGCGCCGAGCCGGCCAACTTCCTCGACGTCGGCGGCGGCGCGACGACCGAGAAGGTCACCGAAGCCTTCAAGATCATGCTCAAGAACCCCAAGGTCAAGGGCATCCTGGTCAACATCTTCGGTGGCATCATGAAGTGCGACACCATCGCTACCGGCGTTGTCGCAGCAGCCAAGGAAACCCATCTGTCCGTGCCGCTCGTCGTGCGCATGAAGGGTACCAACGAAGATATGGGCAAGCAGATCCTCAAGGATTCCGGTCTGCCGATCATCTCTGCCGATTCCATGGCCGAAGCCGCCACCAAGATCGTTGCTGCGGTCAAGTAAGGAGCTATTGAATGTCCATTTTCATCAATAAAAACACCCGCATCATCACCCAGGGCATCACCGGCAAGACCGGCCAGTTCCATACGGAAAAGTGCCAGGAATACGCCAACGGCAAGGAATGCTTCGTTGCCGGTGTGAACCCGAAGAAGGCCGGCGAGTCCATCTTCAACATTCCCATCTTCGGTTCCGTCAAGGAAGCCGCTGCCGAAACCGGTGCCACCGTTTCCGTCATCTACGTGCCGCCCCCGGGTGCTGCCGCTGCGATCTGGGAAGCCGTTGAAGCCGATCTGGATCTGGCCATCTGCATCACCGAAGGCATCCCTGTTCGCGACATGCTCATCCTGCGCAACAAGATGAAGGAAAAGGAAGCCAAGGGCGGCAAGAAGACCCTGCTGCTCGGCCCGAACTGCCCCGGCCTGATCACCCCGGACGAAGTGAAGATCGGCATCATGCCGGGTCACATCCACCGCAAGGGTCGCATCGGCGTCGTTTCGCGCTCCGGCACCCTGACCTACGAAGCTGTTGGCCAATTGACCGAAATCGGTCTCGGTCAGTCGTCGGCCGTCGGTATTGGCGGTGACCCGATCAACGGTCTGAAGCATATCGACGTCATGAAGGCTTTCAACGACGATCCGGATACCGACGCCGTCATCATGATCGGCGAAATTGGCGGTCCGGACGAAGCTGAAGCAGCCCAGTGGTGCAAGGCCAACATGAAGAAGCCGATCGTCGGCTTCATCGCTGGTGTTACCGCACCGGCCGGCAAGCGCATGGGTCATGCCGGTGCGTTGATTTCCGGCGGTGCCGACACGGCTGATGCCAAGCTCGCCATCATGGAAGAGTGTGGTTTCACCGTGACGCGCAACCCGTCCGAAATGGCCAAGCTGCTCAAGGCCTTGCTGTAAAATTCGAGCCTAGCTCAACCGAAAAGGCGGGCCGCGGGTCCGCCTTTTTTTCGCCTTGGTTTTTATGGAAATAGATTTAACCTCCGCCGTTTTCTGGATCGCCGTTGGCCAGATCATCCTGATCGACATCGTGCTTTCCGGCGATAACGCCGTGGTCATCGCCCTGGCCTGCCGCAATCTTTCCCCCGAACAGCGCCGCACCGGAATTTTCTGGGGTGTTGCCGGTGCCGTCAGCCTGCGTGTCGTGCTCACGGTGTTCGCCGCGCTGGTCATGAACCTGCCATGGCTCAAGCTCGCGGGAGGACTGCTGCTGGTGTGGATTGCCGTCAAGCTCATGCTGCCAGAGGACGAGGAGGGGCATGACATCGAGTCTTCGGCGAATCTCTGGGGGGCGGTGAAAACCATCGTCGTTGCCGATTTTGTCATGAGTCTGGACAACGTCATCGCCGTTGCCGGCGCCGCCCACGGCAGTCTGGCCCTGTTGCTTTTCGGGCTGGCCGTCAGCATTCCGCTCATCGTCTGGTCGAGCCAACTGATCCTGCACTGGATGGAGCGTTTTCCGTCCATCGTCCTGTTTGGTGCCGCATTGCTCGGCTACGTTGCCGGGCAAATGATTTTTTCCGATCCCGGCGTCACAGCCATCCTGCCGCAACTGCCGGATTGGTCGGCCAAGGTAGCCGGAATCGTCGGCGCGCTACTGGTTGTTATCGTCGGTCGCTGGCTGGAAAAACGGATTCTCGCCCGGCAGGACGTCACCATCGTTTAGGGGAAAATCGTGGCCTTGTTTCTTTCGGAAAATGACGTAAAAAACCTGTTGACCGTGGAAATGGCGCTCGAAGGCGTCGAATCGGCGCATCGCGACCTGGCCAACGGCCTGGCCATCGATACCCCGCGGGTGCGCAGTCGCCTGCCGCAGACGGTGCTGCATATCCTCCAGGGCGCACTCCCGGCGCAGGGGGTGATTGGCTACAAGGCCTATACCAGCAACAAGAGCGGCAACCGTTTTCTGGTCCATCTGTTCGATGCCGCAACGGGGCGCCTCAAGGCCGTCATCGAGGCCAACTATCTGGGCATGATCCGCACCGGTGCGGCGAGTGGTGTGGCGGCCCGCTGGCTGGCGCGCCCCGACGCGTCGGTGGCTGGCGTGTTCGGCTCCGGCTGGCAGGCCGAGGGGCATGTCCGGGCGATATGCGCCGCCTTGCCCTTGGAGCGGGTCAAGGTATTCAGCCGCAAAGCCGACAAGCTGCAGGATTTTTGCAAGCGCCTGAGCGAAACGACAGATGTCTCGGTAGTGCCAGCCGGGAGCGCGGAAGAAGCCGTGCGTGGCAGCGATCTCGTCGGGACGGTGACAACGGCGGCGCTGCCGCTGTTCGATGCGGCCTGGCTGGAACCCGGCGTGCACATCAATGCGGCGGGTTCCAATTCGTTGATTCGCCAAGAGTTGTCGGAGGCGGCGATCCGGCGCTGTGATTTGGTTGCCGTCGATGCCATGCCCACCGCACTGGCCGAAGCCGGCGACTTGCTCCCCTTGCTGGAGAAGGGCCGCCTGCACCCCCGTCAATTCATCGAGCTGGGCGAGGTGATCGTCGGCCGCCATGCCGGGCGGGTGGCCGCAGAGCAGATCACCCTCTTCGAGTCGCAGGGTATGGCCATTCAGGATCTTGCCGTGGCCTTGCGGGTCCTGGCAGCGGCCGAGGCAAGCGGCCTGGGGCAGGTGATTCCGCTGGAATGAGGTTTGACCGAAAGCGTGCGAAAGGTAAGAATGTCACGGTTTTGTGTCCCCAAATCGATTGGGGCGCAGCCATCGGCGGAGGATGAATGTTCGGGGCAGCGTTGAATACGGCAGGACCGAGTCTGGCGGGGCGAATTGCTTCGCTGCTGCCGTGCGCTGAAGAACAGCTGTTGTCGGCGGGCTGCTTGTCCGGGCTGGCTCAATGAGGCTGGCCGACGCCCTGGAAATTGTGTTGCGTACCGATCCGGGCATGATCCGTTCGCACAACGAAGATGCCATCTACGCCGATGCCGGTCTTGGCGTGGCCATCCTGGCCGATGGCATGGGGGGCTACAACGCGGGCGAAGTGGCCAGCGGCCTGGCCACGACACGCCTGGCCGAGGATGTCGCCGGGGTCATCAATTCCCCCTCTGTTCTGGCGCGCGGGCTGCACGATGCGGCTGTCGTCGAGGCGCATATCGTCAATGAGGTGAAGGCGGCCAATCTGGCGATCTTCAATGCGGCGCAAAGCTGCACGCAATATACCGGGATGGGGACGACGCTGGTCATGGCGTGGTTTTACAACAACCGGATGAGTGTTGCGCACGTCGGCGATTCGCGCCTCTATCGCTTGCGCGGCGAATGTTTCGAGCAACTGACGCGGGATCATTCCCTCTTACAGGAACAGCTTGATAGTGGCATGATTAGCGCCGAACAGGCACGCTATGCGGAGAACCGGAATCTGGTGACGCGAGCTCTCGGAGTCGATCCCGAGGTCAAGGTTGAAGTTCACGATTACGACGTTTGTCCGGGGGATATCGTGTTGCTTTGCTCCGATGGATTGAACGACATGATCGAGGATCACGAAATTGCAATAACGCTGATGACGCTGAGCGGTAATCTGGCGTTGGCGGCGGATCATCTGGTGCACATGTCCAACGCCCATGGCGGGCGGGACAATGTGTCGGTCATTCTGATCAAGGTTGTCGGCGATTTCGCATCGCCAAAGGGTTGGTGGCAGCGGCTACTGACCCGTTTGCAGTGATATGGGGAAGGCAAGATGGCAAAACTGATCCTCTCGATGGATGGCTTGGTGCTCAAGGAAATTCAGCTCAATCAGGAGCGCCTGACCATCGGTCGCAAGCCGCAGAATGACATCCAGATCGACAACCTGGCGATCTCGGGTGAGCATGCAGTCGTCGTGACCATACTCGCCGATTCCTTTCTTGAAGACCTGAACAGCACCAACGGTACGCTGGTCAATGGCCAGCCGATCAAGAAGCACTTTCTGCGCAACAACGACATCATCGAACTCGGAAAATACAAGCTGAAGTACATGGCCGATCTGCAGGCCGGCGCCGCCGCCAGCGATTTCGAAAAGAGCTCGGCCATCCGTTCGGGCGTGCTGAAACTGCCCTCCGAACTGCAACTGGCGCCCACCGAGAGCGCGACGCGCTCGAGTATCGGCATGGCCTCCCAGCCCAAGCCGCCGGTGCCGGGCATGGCGGCAGCCATCCAGCTTCTCAACGGCCCGAATGCCGGCAAGGAGCTGGAGTTGAGCAAGACCCTGACGACACTCGGCAAGCCCGGTCTGCAGGTGGCCGTCATCGCCAAACGGCCGCATGGCTATTTCATCACCCATGTCGAAGGGCGCCAGTTTCCCATCGTCAACGGCAAGGCGCTCGATGCACAGGCCGTTCCGCTGGGCGACCATGATGTCATCGAGATTGCTGGAATCAAGATGGAGTTTTTCCTGAGGCACTGAAAACATCTGTTTTTTGGCCGCCAGTCGGGTTGTTTCGGAAGCGGAAGGTTACAATCCCTAGCGGCCAGCCACCGGCGGATCCGAAGGCGGCCCAACTTATCGGCAGGCCCAACAAGCATGAAGCTTCGCGTACTCGGCTGCAGTGGTGGCATCGGTGGCAGGCACCAGAGAACCACCTCGTTTCTCATCGATCACGACATCCTGATCGATGCCGGCACCGGCGTCGGCGAATTGTCGATTGCCGAACTGGCCGCCATCGACCACGTGTTCCTGACCCACGCTCACCTCGACCACATCGCCGCCTTGCCGATGATGATCGATAGCGTCGCCGATGGCCGCGACCGGCCGCTGACTGTCTATGCCACCAAAGCCGTGCTCGACAGCCTGCGCCAGCATATTTTCAACTGGGCGATCTGGCCGGATTTTTCAGTCGTGCCGTCGGCCGAGCAGCCCTTCATGCGCTATCGCCAGATCGATCTGGCCGAGACGGTCACGCTGGACAGCCGGCAGATTTCTGCCTTGCCGGCCGATCACACCGTCCCTGCCGTCGGCTATCGCCTCGACTCCGGTAAAGCCAGCCTGGTCTTTTCGGGCGATACCGGCCCGTGTGAGGCTTTCTGGCTGGCCGTCAATGCGATTCCGAATCTGCGTCACCTGATTGTGGAATGCGCTTTCCCCAACCATGAGCGGCAACTGGCCGAGCTATCCAAGCATTACTGGCCGGATGGGCTGGCTGATCAACTGAGCAAATTGACCCGCCCGTGCCAGATCCATATCTCGCACCTCAAGCCGGGGCAGGTCGAAACCACCATGCAGGAAATCGACCGCTGTCTCAAGGCTTTCTCGCCGGGCATGCTCCGCAACGACCAGGTCCTCGCCTTCTGACGCCAGACCATGCCTACCCAGGACGACCTCTTTCTCCGCCTGGAGCAGCTCAACGACATCGGCGCCTCGTTGTCCAGCGAGCGCAACATCAAGCTTCTCCTCGAAAAGATTGTCCTCGCCGCCAAGCAGATCACCCGGGCTGACGGCGGCACGCTCTATCTGTTGTCGGACGACAAGCGCCACCTGCATTTCGAAATTGTCCGCACCAACTCGCTGAACCTCGCCTTTGGCGGCTCCAGCGATCAGCCGACCTCGGGCAAGTTCCCTGACCTGCCGCTTTATCGCGACGATGGCGCCCCCAATGACCGCATGGTTGCCGCCTATGCCGCGATTACGGGCAAGACGGTCAATATTGCCGACGCCTACAGCGCCGCCGGCTTCGATTTTTCCGGCACACGCCAATTCGACGCGCGCACCGGCTACCGCTCGCAATCCTTCCTGACCGTGCCGATGAAGGACCACGAAGGCGAGATAATCGGCGTGCTGCAACTGATCAATGCGCTCAGCCCGACAGACGGGGCGGTCAGCGAATTTTCCCCGGCCGACCAACGCCTTGCCGAATCGCTTGCCTCGCAGGCCGCCATCGCGCTCAGCAACCGGCAACTCGTCGAGCAGCTCGAAGCGCTCTTCGAATCCTTCGTCAAACTCATCAACCTCGCCATCGACGAAAAATCGCCCTACACCGGCGGCCACTGCCAGCGCGTGCCGGAACTGACCATGATGCTCGCCGAGGCCGCCGACGCCACCCGCGAAGGCCCGCTCGCCGATTTCAAACTGACCGACAAGGATCGCTACGAACTGCGCATCGCCGCGCTGCTCCATGATTGCGGCAAGGTCACGACGCCGGTGCACATCGTCGACAAGGCCACCAAGCTGCAAACCATCTACGACCGCATCGATCTCATCGACACGCGTTTTGAAGTGGTCAAGCGCGACGCCGAAATTCGCAAATGGAAAAGCATCGCCGACGGCGCAGACCCCGCCGAAGCCGAGCGCGAGAGTTTTGATTTTTGCCAAAAAATCCTGGTTGACCGTGAGATTCTGCATCGCGCCAACATCGGCTGCGAAAAAATGTCCGACGAAGACATCGCACACGTCCGGCGCATCGCCACCGAATATCGCTGGCGCAACGCCAACGGCGAGGAGGTCCCATTCCTCAGCGCCGACGAACTCGAAAACCTGACCATCCGCTCCGGCACCCTGACCGGCGCCGAGCGCGACATCATCAACCACCACATTGTCGCCACCATCAAAATGCTCGAACAGCTACCGTGGCCGCGACACCTCAAAAACGTCCCCGAATACGCCGGCGGCCACCACGAACGGATGGACGGCAAAGGCTATCCCAAAGGCCTCAAGCGCGAAGACATGAGCTGGCAGGCCAGGATCATGGGCATCGCCGACATCTTCGAAGCACTTACCGCCAAGGACCGGCCGTACAAGGAAGGCATGAAACTCTCGGAAGCGCTGGCCATCCTCGAACGCTTCAGTCTCAATGGCCACATCGACCCGGCCTTGCATGAAGTTTTCATCTGCAGCGAGGTGTTCCACCGGTACGCCAGCGCCTTCCTGAAAACCAATCAGGTTGACTGCTGACTCTTCGCCGGACTATCTGGGGAATGTTGTATTTGCCATATTTCACCGCCTGTAATCACAATGCCTGCCGCATTGCGGCTCCCTAGGGTGACGCAAATTGTCATGTCGTTCAGGGTGTTCGGAAGCTACGTTTCATTACAGCCAGCTACAAAAGTCGCCAAGGCCATGAATGACAAGGGGTTTGCGATATATCGGGCGGCATCCATGCCGCGTTCCCAAAACCTGGCACGGAAACTGTTTTAGGTAACCCAGCGGCTTTTCCGCCTTTTCCCTAAAGGAGATTCAAATGAAGAATGTTCAAAAAGGTTTCACCCTGATCGAACTGATGATCGTTGTTGCCATCATCGGCATTCTGGCTGCAGTCGCGTTGCCGCAATATCGTAGCTATACCCAGAAATCGGCGGATTCGGCCTGCTTGGCTGAAGCAACTGCCATTGCCCGTGGCGCTGCTGCTGCCGCCGCAAATAACGATGCTGCCCTGCTTCCTACCACCCAGTTTAGCGCCTGTACCGGTACTCTGCCAGATTCTTCAACTTGGACGTCGACATCGGTAACGTTTAATGTGGCTGCCAGTCGTGGCACCGGTAAGGTTATCAATTGCAATTACACCACCGGTACTTGCGGACTTAGCTAATAGAATAGACTGAATATTGAACCTGTTGGGTTGGGTAGTGAACCGGGGCAAATGCCCCGGTTTTTTTTGGCGGAAATTCTATTTTTCGCCTATGAAAGGTTCGTCATTTGTGTCTCGTAGCACAGTTCTACTTCCTTCCATCGTGCGTGTTCTTTTGGCGGTATCGCTTGCCTTGAGTTGGTTGATCGTCAATCATCCAATGCCTTGGCCAGCGTTTTATTCGGATGCATTGGCCGCACTTGTGCTTTGGGTCGTATCGCTGGTTGTGCTGGCCAGGCGAGGAAAAACCGTTTCCGTGCCCGTTTTGTTCTTGTGGTGTTTCGCCGTAGCGCTGCTTCCTTGGTTGCAGTTTGGGACAGGTGAAATCTATTTCTTCGGCACAGCGTGGATTCACTCACTTTATCTGCTGGGGTTTGCCGTTGCAGTACTCGTAGGCTACGACTGGGAAAGAACGGCTGAAGGTGAGTGTCTCGATTTCCTGTTTTTAGCCATTGTCATGGCTGCCATCCTTTCTGTCGCCATGCAACTCATTCAGTGGATGGCGTTGGATATCGGTTCGATATTGGTTCTGCAACCGGGAAGAGAGCGCTTTGACGCCAATCTGGGGCAACCCAACCAGTTGGCCTCGCTGCTCCTGCTGGGAGCTTGCGGTGTAGCTTGGGGTTACGCTCGCGGTTTCCTGAGGGCTTCTGTTTCGGTTGTGTTGTTGGTTTATTTGCTGACTGGCGTCGCGCTTACCGGGTCCAGAACGGCATGGCTAAACGTGGCAGGATTGGCAGTATTCCTGCCGATGTTCTGGCAAGAAAGAAGGCCCACGCATCTACGATTTTCCTTGATTGCGCTTGCAGGATATTTTTTTGCGCTCAGCCTTTCATTGCCAATCCTGAATCATTGGTTGTTTGGAGGGGGGGCGGCGCTGCGCGATGCCTCCGATCCGCTCCGTTTGATGATCTGGCGGATTTTCTCCAATGCTGTCATCAACGGTCCTTTCTTTGGCTATGGCTGGGGTCAATCAATTTCAGCTGCGTTGGTGAGTCCGAACTACCCCAACCAATCGGTGATGTCTTACGCCCATAATCTTTTTCTCGATTTGATGGTCTACAACGGTCTATTGATCGGCGGATTGATATCGGCCGGGATAATTTACATTTTCATATCTTTTCTAAAACACATTCAGCATCCAGAGGCGACGATCCCCTTTGCCTCCACGGCAGTGCTGCTAGTACATGCCATGCTTGAGTATCCGCTGCACTATGGTTACTTCCTGCTGCCCTTCGGGATATTCGTGGGAAGTTTGTGTTTTCATTCGAATGTGCGGGAAATGGGGGGCTTGTCCAGACGGGGTCTTGTCGCGGCTCTGTTGGTGCTAGGTGGTGCATTGATGATCACCATTCACGACTGCCTGGAGGCCGAGCGGACCTATTTCTCCATCAATTATTCGAAGCGAAATATGGAAGTACCCATTAATGAGCTACCGGTGTTGTATGTGTTGGATCAATGGCAGGAGCGCCTGCAATTGGCAAACATGTTTCGCCCTGAGATTGAAAATGGTGCGAATCGTCAATGGATTTGGAGTGTACTGGTAACAACTCCCGACCCAGCATACGCGCTCAATCTGGCTCAGAATTATGCAGCCAATGGTCAACAGATGGAGGCACGTTATTGGCTGAACACAATGTGCAAAATGGCTCCCAGTGAGGTGGCCCAACGACTTGAAGGTGAATGGCGCGTGCTTCGATATACTGAGACGTTCTATGCAGCGGTCGACTGGGCCGCTTGTTCCAAGCCAAGATAAATGATGTTGTGACTCGGAGTATTAAGGGGCATAGGGTTAGGGTGCATATCTTGAGGGGCTGTTGTAAAAAAGACCCGTTTTGTATTTACACGAGATGATTTGTGGTGAAGTGATGAAGCCATGAGCGCGTTTATGCAGTCGAAAGTACTGTCGGCCATAGTTGCCTTTTTGGCTGTGATTGCCGGCTCCGTGATTTTTTTTGCCCATCCTGACTTTACATGGCATGACCAGCAGCGACTCGGGCAGGTTTGTATATCGATCGGGGCATTTGTCGGCATTTCATTGCTCGGGGTCCCTGCTGTTGTTCGTGTAAATCGAGTTTGGGTATGGCCTGCTGTGGGCATTCTGGTGATCGGTGTCTTGTCTGCCTCTTTGGCTTTGCATCCTTTTTGGGCGGTAGCCGAGTACGCTTTGCTGGTGGCTGGTATTGGAATAAGCGCTTTTGTTTTTTACCTCATGCGCGAATTCGGAGATAGGGCGGACTTGGTTTTGGGCGGCATTACGCGTCTGTTGCTGGCCGGCATGGTTCTCCAGTTTTATGTCTCAGTTTTCTCGGCGATGGCTCACGCCGAGCTGTTCTTCACCCCTTGGAGTCTGCTTTACGGTTTTTCCAACATGCGTTTCGAAGGGCAATTTCTGACTATTGTGGTGCCATTGTTGGGGGCTACTCTGTTTATTCCGAACGACAGTAGTCTTCGTTACCCGCGTTGGTTGGATAAATTTCTGATGGTTTCTCTGGCGAGTATGGTATTCGTGGCTGGCACTCGTGGAACGATCGCTGCCTGGCTTGCCGCCTCAATAATATTCTGGTGTTTGACTGGGCGGGCGAGAAATACTGCAAACCGCATGTTCTTGGTATTGGCGATGGGCTTTGTGCTCGCTTGGCTGGTGTTGTTCTCGGTTTCAGGGGTGACCGGTCAACCTGCGGAATACCGCTTTTCCGGCGATCAGGTGTTTGGTTTGTCGGCACGAGAAATTCTTTGGCAACAAGCTTGGGACAAGATCGTGGAATTCCCTTGGCTGGGCGTCGGACCGATGCATTTTGCATCGTTGGGGAATCGTGTCGCGGCCCACCCTCATCAGTCGCTGTTGCAAATCGCCAGTGAGTGGGGGCTGCCCGTGTTTTTCATGGTCACGGCTACTGTTGCGATCTGGGTATTCAAAGTCTTTGCCGAAGTCAGGTTTGGTGATACCAAGGCCGGTAGTGATCTCAGGTGGGCGCTGCTGTTCGCTGTGTTGGCGTCCATGGTCCAAAGCATGGTCGATGGCGTTCTGGTAATGCCCTATACGCAGCTATGGCTGGCGATTGTGGTTGGCTGGTGTTCCGCTCGGTGCCTTCCCGTATTTAAGGGGGAAACGACGAGAGTTCCTGGCTGGGTTCCTCTTGCACTTTGGGGGGCGGCTAACGCATTGCTGGTTGCTGTAGTGGTTACGAGTTACCCAAGCCTTGTCGGGGCGCCTGAATATTGCGGTGGCGGGCCTCGTTTCTGGTGTAACGGTCGAATATAGTCCTGCAATTGTCTTTGCTACGGTCAACCGGAAAAATCGACCAAATTTGAAACCGTGTGGGCTGCAGCGCGAAATTCATTTGGTTTTCATGCTCGGCGATGCTCGATTTACGGTGCCCTTTGCGCCAGCCAGGTTTGCAGCACTTCAGGCAATTCATTTACCAGCAGCGCGTGCCGGCCCGATATCCAGCCGTGGATCGGGCCGATGGGGCGTCCGTCCAGGGCTTCGGTGATGAGCATTTCGGCGGTGACGTGGTCGTTGATGAGGCCGAGTTCGTCCTGTAGTTGCGATAGCGCGGCCAGATAGGGTTTGAGTTTTCGCGGGGGGAGCAGGGGGGCGAAGAACTCCAGCGTGTAGCGCAGCTTCTTGAAGGCGATGCGCATTTTGTGGCGTTCCTCCGGGCTGAGTTCGGCATGCCTTTGCGCCATGCGACGAGCTTTGCGGGCGTGGCTGCGGATTTGCTGTTGGGCGAAATCCTTGATCGGCAGCGGTAGCGTGTCGCCCAGCGTGTAAACAGCGGCGGTGAATTCGAGCAGCAGGCGCGGGTATTCCTTGACGGCGAGCAGGCCGATGACGGATTTTCGGGCACTACTGGCGCGGCGTTGTGCGGCTTTGCGCAAGCGTTTGATGTCGCGGTTTTCGGGGAAGGCGGCGGCGATGGGCGGCAGGGTTTCTTCGAGGAAGACGTCCCAGTTGCGCGTGTCGCCGAGGGCGCCGGCCAGCGTTTGCCAGGTTTGGCCATAGGCGCCGACGAATTCGGGGGGGAGCACGGGAGCGAAGAGCTTGATCGCCGAGCGCAGGCGGCGCAGCGCAACGCGCGCCTGGTGGATGAATTCCGCCTCGCCACCCGTCAGCAGGCCTTTTTCGTTGCGCTGGAAATGCTCAAGGCAGCCCAGCGCAATGCTGCGAAAGGCTTCGATGGGTGTCTGCTGCTCGTTGATCGGCACCGGTTTGCTTTTGAATGGGCGGAGCGGTTCGTTGAGAAACAGGGCGTAGCCGCGTTCGGCCTTGCTGGCGATGGCGGGGTAGAGATCGAGGTCTTTCTGAAGCTGGCGGGTGAGGTTAAAGATGTCATCGACCTTGCCGGAGAGCAGTTCTAGCTCGATTTCGCAGATTGGTGTCCGTTGCCCGCGGCTTTCGATCTGGCCGCGGTCGATGGCGAGTTCGATGAGCGATTCGCCAAACGGCACGTTCCAGACTTGACGGCGAAAGTCGGTGGTGAAAATGGGCTCGAACTGATGGACGCGCTGCTCGAGAAAGTCGCGAAAATCGTCGGCATCGACATGGCTGAAGTCGAAGATGCCCGGTGTGGCCGGCGCTTCCCATTCGCTGCGCATGGCCAGTCCGCCGCTGGCCGGTTCGGCCGATTTGACGGTGCACAGCCATTGCCAGCCCTTTTTGCGGAAACGCAGGGCGACGCGCCGGGCGTGAAGCTCCAGTGTCGGAGTGTCGAAATAGGTGTTGAGCAAATGCAGCTTTTGCGCCTGGATGTTGGCGAGCAGCGGATGATCAACCAGTTTGCGCACGGCTTTCGGGCTGAGTTGAAGCTTGAGTTCGATCTCGATGCTCATCGTTCAATTCCTCGGGATAGCGGGGCCGGTTGCGCCGTCAAAGCCAAGTTCGGGCAGGATGGCCAGTTCCTCGGCGGTCTGGACGCTTTCGGCGATGACGGTCAGCCCGATATTGTGCGCGATGCTGCACAGCCCTTTGACGAAAGCCTGGTTGCCGGTCTGGGTATCGATGGCGCGGATGAAGCTGCCATCGACCTTGAGATAGTCGAGGCCGATGCCGTGCAGGCGGCCGATTTCACTGAACTGGCGGCCAAAATGTTCGATCCCGAGGCGGCAACCGAGCGGACGCAGCGCGTCACAGAAGGCGTGGAAGGCATCGAAATGCTGGAAGACGCCGATTTCCGATACTTCCAGCCAAAGGCGCGGGGCCAGCTCCTTGCGGGCGGCGATTTGAGCGAACAGTCGGGCGCGGAAGGTGGCGTCCATAATTGACTCTCCGGACAGGTTGACCGCAACGGCTGGTGCGCCGGCGGCAACGCGCTCCAGCGCCAGGCGGGCGGCGGCCAGGTCGAGTTCGGTGGTCATCGACAGGCGCGAGGCCATGGGCATGAAGCTGCCGGCCGCCAGCCATTCGCCGTTCTCGGTGGCCTGCAGGCGAAGCGGACATTCGAAGTGGAGCAACTGTCCGGCGTTACCGGCAACCGGGAAGTCGATCAGGCGCAGGCGCTGGGTCTGGATGGCGCCGTCGAGCAGCTTTTTCCAGTCGGCATTCGAGGTGGCGTGTTCCTCGCTGGCGCTCTCGGCGCGGCACCAGGCCAGCCCGCTCTGCGCTTCCGCCGAGGCCAGCGCAGTGTCGACGCGGGCGAGGACGTTGGCCATCCCCTGGCCGTGCAGATAGATGCCGCTTGCCACGTAGCCGGTGCGCTCGCCCTCGATTTGCCCGGCGGCAACCAGGTCGCTGAGTGCATGCAGCAGGATCTCGGCATAGGGCGCCGGATCGTGGACGCCGGGCAGGAGCAGCGCGAAATCCGCACCGTTGAGGCGGGCGGCTGCGGCATTCGGCTTTTCTTCGGTCAGCCCGTTCAGCGTGCTGCCGATGCGGCGCAACACCTCGTCAGCCGTTTCGCGTCCGGCCCTTTTATTGATGCCGGCCAGGTCGGCCAGGCGGAGCAGGATCAGCGAGCCCGAGGTGGGCGCATCATCGTCGCTGAGCGCAGCGGCGAGCTGGTTCATGAAATAGTCGCGGTTGGCCAGGCCGGTCAGGCTGTCGAGGTTCGCTTCCCGGCGCACCTGTTCGAGACGGGCAGCTTCTTCGGCAAACATCGCCTTGAGGCGACCGACCATGGCATTCATCGCGCTGGCCAGACTTTTCAGCTCGGGCGTGGACGGCTCGCTGATCGTGGTAAATCGCCGTTCGCTGATAGCTTGCGCCTGCCCGACTACCGCATCGAGCGGGCGGCGAATGCCGCGCAGGAACTGCATGCCGAGCAAACCCATCAGGCCGCCGCCAATGGCAAACCAGCCGAGCAGCTTGAGGGCGCCATGCCACAACTCGTCGTAGGCAAAATGGCTGTGGCTGACCAGTTCAATGGTAGCGAACTGGTTCCAGCCGGAAGAAACCTGGGCCTGCCCGGGCTGCGAATCAATCGGAAAAAGGCGGATGAACCAGTTGGGCACAGTGCCCGCATCGAGCGGGCTGGCCTTTTCGATCATCGTCTGGCCGTTCGGGTCGATCAGGCGGACATTCGCATACTGGCCGCTGTCGAATACGGCAGCGACCTGCAGCTCAATCGTCACCGGATCCTTGTCTAGTTGCGACATGGCGAGCGCCAGGGTGGCCGCGTTGTCATTGTTCTTGATGGCCAGTTGGCGCTCCAGATAGTGACGAGCCGTCAGGGTGCTGACGATGAAACTGCCGGCAAAAGCGATAACAGTGCTGGCGATGACCGCGAGCCAGAGTTGTCGGAATAAAGACATGTCGATTACCTCACTGGAAGCCTTCAGCGCGCGCCCGGGCCAGCAAATCCTGCCAGCGCGAAAGATTGCTCTTGCTGGCGTTGTTGCCGGTGCCCTGCCACAGCCCCGCGCTGTTGAAACTGAAAATGGGTGAAAGATCGCTGCGCCGGGAAGCGGGCAGGATCTGGGGATTCAGGTTGTCGAGAACAAGCGGATCCGCCGTCGGCGTGGCGTAATAAGCCAGCACCATGTGGGCCTGGAGGAAGGTGCCCGCCGGGCCGGTCAGCGCGGCCTTGACGTAAACCAGACGCAGCTTGTCGACCGGAATGCCGAGGTCGATCAAGGAGTAATACTTGGCAATCGAAAGGTCCTCGCAGTCGCCGCGAGCCTGGCCGATGGTTTCGCTCGGCGTTGCCCAGTAATCGCTCTGACCCCACACCGACCTGTCGTCGTCGAAGGCAATGCGTTGATTGATGAAATCATTGACCCGTCGCAGCCGCTCGGCTTCCTTGGCCTGGCGCCCCTCGCCCAGCATCTGCTGCCAGTCGCGCAACAAGGGCAGGCGGCCGGCACCAAAACGACTGATCAGAGCCTGTTCCAGCCGGTCGAAGTCCACCCCACGGGCAAACTGCAGTCCGCCCAACGAAAGCGTGCTGAAGGCGACGACTATGGCCAGGAAGCGAAGCAGCGGAGCTTTTAAAGGCAATGGATGCGTCAAGTCGTTGAATATTCGGGTGGGAAACGTCGGATATTTCACAGTCGCCGGGAGGCGAATCTCTATAATCCGGCCAAAACCTTTCTGGATTATCCCCCATGGCAACCAAAAAAGTCCTTTCCTTGCTGTTGACTGCAGCATTTCCTGTGCTTGTCTGCGCGGCGGACATGCTCCCGAGCGGCGCTCCTGCCCCCGCCACCCTCAAAGAAATAACCCAGCGCGCCATCCTCAACAGCCCGGAAGTCACCTCGAAATGGCATGCCTACCGGGCGGCTGACGAAGAAACCGGCGTTGCCCGCGGCGGCTACTACCCGCGCGTCGACCTCACCGCCGGTGCCGGTCGCGAAAGCCTGAGCCAACCCACCACCGCCGACCGCGACTACACCCGCAGCGGCGTCATGCTCAGCCTCAACCAGATGCTCTTCGACGGCTTCGCCACGCGCAACGAAGTCCGCCGTCTCGACAAAGCCCGGCTGGTCCGCTACTACGAACTCCTCGACGCCTCCGAAACCACCGCCCTCGAAGCCGGCCGCGCCTACCTCGACGTCCTGCGCTACCGCCACCTCGTCGACCTCGCCAAAGAC
>JAHJVE010000016.1 GCA_018828385.1 Gammaproteobacteria bacterium
CTGGCTATGCATTTGTCAGCAGTCCGGTATCAGCCTAAACCCGCCGCCGGCAGCAAAACGTGTTCGTCACCACGGCCACAGTCAGCTTTCCGCCGGTTTGCTGCCATTCAGGTTTCCAGGCCGTCCGGCAGCAGGGTGCCCAATGCTGACCTTCGCGCTATCACTGGTTGAGTGGCAGGTTACAAAGTACAGCGGCCGCTCCAGGCGACTGCTCAATGACAAATCCTCGGCCAAAGCCGACCTTGGGCCTCTGACCGAAATCAGGCGGCAATGCGCCTGTTACCTGCCACTCAGCTACTGGCGGTAATCAATAGTCGCTTTCGTTACAGGCGATGGACGGCCCCCGACCCTGAGCCGACCTTCGTATCTCAGGCGTGCCGACGGCGGATTACTGAACTACGGCCACTATGCTCTATAGTTACTCCCGATAATCGAGGTTATCGGGAGTAAGTTAGAGCGCTACTATCGGAGCCGGCAAAAGCGGGCCAACGTCATGGGCGCCCTGGATTATGTCCGGGGCCAACTGCACTTCGATGTCTGCGACCACACCGTTCGCCGCGAGGACGTCATCCGCTTTCTCTATCACTTGGCGCAGTCGTCCCCGCCGACAAGTGGGCCTTCCTGGTCATGGACAATGCTTCGATGCATCACCACATCGATCCGGCCATCACCGACCGCTGGCTGACTCAGCATCGCTTTTTGCCGTTGTATCTGCCGCCCTACAGTCCCGAGCTCAATCTCATCGAAATCCTCTGGAAGCATGCCAAATACCATTGGCGCACTTCACGTCCTGGACCAGGGACTCTTTGGCTCAGGAGGTTCGGACGCTTCTGGCGAGATTCGGCACCAAGTTCTATATTCGTTATGCGTGATTACTTACTTGATTAGCTGCACAGAGCTGACAAAAAAGCCAACCGAGACAGGTTGGCTTTTTTGTTATCTAGTCAGAGATGAGTGTTCATGGTGCAGGGACCAATCCCCTTTTCTACTGCGACCCTAGCATCCGTACGGAAGTCAAGGCGAGGGTCTGGTGAGAGGTGTTTACATCCTCAGAAATGGGTCTTTTGTCATTCGATTAGGGCGCTTTGTCATCGTGGTTCGCGGCGCCGGTCCATACAATTTCTTAGGTGCTGCAGGCGGCATGAAACAGCGCCAAAATGACAATGGCATCTGCGATCCAGAGCCAACCAAAATGGAGACAAACATGTACCAAATCAACATGCAGAAGCTCGCCGATGAGGCCAGCTTCAACCGCTTTCACGCCAAGGTGCTTCTGTGGTGCCTACTAATTCTGGTCATCGACGGCTATGACATCGCCGTCGTCGGCATCGCGCTGCCAGCCATCATGAAGCAGATGGACGCGAATGCCTCCACCGCAGGCATCATGGCCAGCTCAGCCCTGTTCGGGATGATGTTCGGCGCCATGGCCCTAGGCACACTATCCGACCGGATCGGCCGACGCTGGGCCCTCTCCATCGGGGTCATGTTGTTCAGCGTGTTCACCGCGGCTGCCGGCTTCACTAAGGATCCCGTCAGCTTCAGCGTGGTGCGCTTCATCGCTGGCCTGGGGATCGGTGGCGTGCTGCCGGTCATCGTCGCGCAGATGGTCGAGTATTCGCCCAAGAAGATTCGTAGCTTGATGACGGCGCTAATGGCCTCGGGCTACGCGCTGGGCGGCATCCTGGCTGCAGTGCTGGGCAAGCAACTGATCGGCGAATATGGATGGCAGGTCGTGTTCATCGCTGCGGGAGTGCCGGTCCTGCTGATTCCGTTCATCCTGAAGCTGATGCCGGAATCGATGACCTACCTGATCTCGCACCGGCGGAGCGGCGAACTGGCCGAAGTGGCTCGTCATCTCCAGCCGGAGGTCAAGCAACCCTCGGACGCTCAGTTCGTCGTGTCCACCACCGATCACGTGGCGGGTGCGCCGGTCACCCGGCTGTTCCAGGATGGTCGAGGGCTGAGTACAGTGCTGTTCTGGATCGCCTTCTTCTCGGGCCTGTTCATGGTCTATGCGCTCAGCAGCTGGCTGACCAAGCTGATGGCGTTGTCAGGCTACAGCCTGGGGTCTGCGCTCAGCTTTGTGATCGCGCTGAACGTTGGTGCCATCATTGGTGCAGTAGGGGGGGGGTGGCTCGCCGACAAATTCCGCATTAAGTGGGTGCTGGTCGCAATGTATGCGCTGGGTGGTGTGCTGCTTTACATGATGACGCTCCAGGCCTCGACCGAGGTGCGCTATCTGGTCATCGGCGCTGTCGGCGCTTGCACTACTGGCGCGCAACTACTTGCCTATGCCTACTGCGGGCAGTTCTACCCGATGTCGATTCGCTCGACTGGGATCGGTATGGCCTCAGGCGTGGGGCGCCTGGGCGCGATCGCGGCGCCGCTGCTGATCGGTCAGATCGTCGCGCTGGAGCTGCCTCTGGAGCAGAACTTCCTGGTGATCGGGGCTTTCGGAGTTATCGGTGCTGTCGCCCTAGCCCTCATCAGCCACGGCGGCTTGGCGTCGCAGCCGATTCCACAAAACGCCTGATTGTCACCACCACGGGAATTCGACATGTCAAACCACGCCGCGTCATCGAGCTAGACATCGTACTTTTCGCTGGCGCGTCCGGGGAAATCATCCAGCATCGGAAGTCGATGAGGCAAATCATAGTCTCCTCTGCAGGCAGCATCGGAATGATCTGCTTGTCCTTGCCGGGAGGTTAATCGCCTCCCGGTTTTTTTCGCCCGTGGGCAGGTTTGAGAAGAATTTGGCAGGAACTTTTCGTGAGTAGATTGGCTAAACAACCGGCAATTGAAATGGCACATGATTTGAAGTGTCTAGCGATCCGTTTTCTTTTTGGTGAGATCAGTCGTGCCGATTACCAGAAGGAGTTCTATCGTCTTGTCCAGAATCTCGAACACGCCAATTCTCAACATACCGTGCTAGCACGAGGAAGAAAATTTGTATTAAGGCGTGTCGACAAATAGGGAAGCCCAGCCAGGAAATGGTTTGCTCCCTTGCTTTCAGCGCATTTGACTTCGATGTCGGCTTCGTGGGGAACCAAATTGAGCGACGGGAGCCATGCTTGCTGAAAAGCAAATCCAGCGTGGTACCCGTCGCTCGACCAGATTGCTTGAACAAGCCATCCACGCTTAACTCGATAACTACAACGCTAATTCCAAACCGCTCGTCTGGTTAATAGGCAAATGATGGTCGCGCCAGCATCAAAGGGTTTGTCTGAGAATTTCCAACTCAGGACTCTCGCCCAATATGCTTAGTCAAACGAATACAACTATGCGCTGAGGGAATGTGATCGATAGGCACCGGGTGCGCTACCTGTCCATGACTTGAAAGCCCGCTGAAATGCAGTGCTACCCGTGAATCCTAGCTCCTCGGCAATGTCGCTCAGGGAGATTCTGGTGCTTGCTAATCGAGAGATGGCCATATCGCGCCGTAGCTCGTCCTTTAACATCTGGAACGACTTTCCTTCAATTGCCAAGTGCCGCTGCAGGGCACTGACCGACATATGCAGGCGCTGAGCAGAGCTAGCCAAATCCGGCCATTCTGGACACGTTTGCTGCAAGAGAGTACGTACCCGTGCACTATACGTGCGCTCGTTCAGGTTGGGGCCCACCAGATTTCCCGGAGTTGCGCGCAGGAAAGATTGCAGCGCAATCACGTCTCGGTGCATTGGCTTCGCTATTTCGGAGGCGTTGAACCAGACAGCTGAACACGATTTCCCGAAACGCAAGGTACCAGAGAAGATTCGTGGATAGTTATCAGCATGCACAGGCTGTTCGAACGCGAAGTCGAAACCCTTAGGTACCAAACGGCCTCCATGCAGCCACACTAGTAGGCGCCAAAAGACGCGTAGCAGGAGACCATGCAGAAAGTCTGCGTGCGCACCCGGCCCCCCTCGCATCTCCAGACTGGCGCCAAACAGCGAGCCATCGGAGACAGGTACAAGCAGGGCATCATCCTGGAGTAGGGCAAAGGATTCGCAGACGCGTTGCAAAGCTGCTGCCAGCGTTCGCGCCCCGAGCGTGGAGCGAGCCATCAGTGCGAAGCTGCCGCAGCGAAACGGCCTGCCGCGCAGGTAGCCCAAGCATTCATCATCAAGGCTGTCCTTCACGGCACTAAAGAGCGCAATGTATTGCTCGACAGTTACCCGTGACTGCTCCAGATGCAGCAACGGCTCGGCTATACAGGCCTGCTCTAGAACGCTGATAAGCCAGGATTCAGTGGCCAGCCCCTTGCCGCGCGCACCGTCGAGCAACCCATGCACGGCAAAGATAGGAACTGTGGTGACGGATCTCACGGTGGTTAAAGGCACAGCTATGGCTGGAGCAAATAAATTGAGGTCGTTTGTTAGCTTATAGAGGTCGTTTGGTAGCGCTACTTGAGGGCCTGACTACTACGATCATATCTAGGCCATGAGTGCGTGCGACTGAATCATACCGTACGACGCATTGAAGCCGAATCGACCCCAGCCAAAAGAGGAGACAACCACATGATTCAAGTCAAAAAGCAGAGAGCTATTGAGCCTCACTCCCATATGCCCATGAACGTGCAGGGCTGTAGCTTAGTCATTGTCTGATGGGGTAAGTCATGCTTCCACAATTACATTGCCATGCTTGGATGGACGAAGAGATCGAGGCCTTTCGCGAACAAGTGCGGCGCTACATCGCTGCAGAATTCGCACCTAAGTTGGACGAATGGCGTCGCCAGGGCTATATCCCGCGTGAGGTCTGGCGCCCGTTTGGCGAATTGGGCTTCCTGTTGCCCGAAATGCCCGAGACCTATGGCGGCGCTGGTGCCAGTCTGGCCTACCAACTGGTGGTGCAGGACGAACTGGCAAAGGCAGAAATGCCGGTCAACATCGCGGTTCATACCATCGCTTCACACTACATCTTGGATTTCGGCACAGAAACACAGAAACAGCGCTGGCTACCCAAAGTGACGAACGGAGAAATGCTGGCTGCTATTGCAATGACCGAGCCCGGTTGCGGCTCGGACTTGAAGGCCATTTCGACTCGGGCTCGCCGTGATGGCGACTACTACGTGATCGACGGTGCCAAGACCTTCATAACCAACGGTTTCACCGGGAACCTTCTGATCGTAGCGGCGCGCACCAGTGGCGAGGGCAGCAAAGGGGTGTCGCTGTTCGTACTCGAAACCGAGAACCTGCCTGGATTTCATGTGGGGCGCCTGCTGGAGAAAATCGGTATGCAGGCCTCGGACACCGCCGAGTTGTTCTTCGACAGCGTGCGCGTGCCGGCCGACCAACTGTTGGGAGGCGTCGAAGGCAAAGGCTTCGGGCAACTGATGGGAGCATTACCTTACGAGCGAATGCTCATTGCGGTGCCGGCAGCGGCTACCATCGAGCAGGCACTGGCCGTTACGGTGGAATACACAAAGCAGCGTAAAGCATTCGGCGCCCCGCTGTTCGACATGCAGCTTACGCGCCAGAAGCTAGCCGAGGTGGCCACCATCGCTCATGTGGTGCGCACTTTTGTGAATGACTGCACTCAGCGCCTTCTGGACGGCACGCTCGACAACGAGGCGGCCTACATGGCCAAGTGGTGGTGCACCGAGCAGCAGTGCCGGGTAGTAGACGAGTGCCTGCAACTGTTCGGCGGCTACGGCTACATGGCCGAGTACCCAATTGCGCGTATGTATGCCGCTTCTCGTGTGCAAAAAATCTATGGCGGCGCCAACGAGGTCTTGAAAGACCTAGTGTCGAGGAAGCTGTGAACATGCCGAACACGCTGCAAATGCCACTGCACGGCATCCGTGTGGTGGAGTTCGAGGGCATTGGACCGGGTCCGCTGGCCGCAAGGATGCTGGCCGATATGGGCGCCGAAGTGATCACGTTGACGCGTGTCGAACCGGCGCCTGCAGCCCAGCGGCTCGGTGGGGCGGTAGAAAATCCACTACGCCGCGGCAAGCAAATTGAGGTCGTCAACTTGAAGTCGCCTGAAGGAAAAGCGCGTGCGCTGGACCTAATCATTCAGGCCGATGCTCTAATCGAAGGCTATCGCCCGGGCGTGATGGAGCGCCTGGGGCTTGGCCCCGCCGATTGCGCAACGCACAATCCTAGGCTGGTCTACGGCCGGATGACGGGCTGGGGGCAGGACGGCCCGCTCGCCCAGGCCGCCGGCCACGACCTGAACTACGTCGCGCTAACGGGTCTGCTATCGCTGTCGGCCCGCAAGGGAGATGCACCGATCGTGCCCCCCACCGTGATCGGGGATGCAGCCGGAGCGCTGGGCATGGCGTTCGGCGTGGCCTGCGCGCTAGTCGATGCTCGCGCCAGTGGCCATGGCCGGGTCGTCGACGCGGCAATCGTCGATATCGTGGCCATGCTGGGCACTCTGGTGCAATGGATTCGCGCCAACGGTCAGATCGACAGTGCGCGGCCGAGTCCATTTCACGATTCACCGTTTTATGACGTGTATGCCTGCGCCGATGGCGGCTTCATCAGCCTCGCCGCCGTGGAACCTGAATTCTACGCACAGCTGCTGTCGAAATTGGGTTTAGAGGACGTGAACTCAACCGAGCAATATAACCAAGCTCAATGGCCTGCGCTGAAGGAGCGCATCGCGACCCTGATCGGCAGCCAATCTCGAGCGCACTGGTGCGATCTGATCGAGGGCACCGACGCCTGCTTCGCGCCAGTGCTTAGCTTAGCCGAAGCTCTGCAACACCCGCACAACGCTGCGCGACGAATCTACCAGTCCACCTCCACGGGAGCTATCGACGTAGCCCCAGCCCCGCGGTTCCAAGCACTCAATACAACAATCTAGGAGACAAACAAATGACAGATATCGCCCAACCTGTACGCGGTTGCCCCTCTACCATGGGTGACGCGCGCCAACTCAATACTACGACGCTGATCCGGCACGCCGCGCGCACCCACTCGGACCAGGAAATCGTCTACCGCACACAAGATGGCGGCTGGGGCCGTTACACGTATGCCGACTGCTACACACGCGTCTGTCGAAGCGCCAATGCGCTGCGTGCGCTGGGTGTGGCGCCGGGCGACCGCGTCGGTATCCTGGATTGGAACAGTCGGCGTCACTTCGAGCTGTACTGGGCCATCCCGGGCCTGGGTGCGGTGATGCTGCAGATGAACCTGCGACTGGGCCATGAGGATCTCGGCTACGTGGTCGGTCATAGCAATGTCTCCTACGTTTGCGTGGACGAATCATTGCTTTCCGTTGCCGAGTCTATTGCCGCGAATGCGCCGCAGATTAAGGGCTGGATCGTTATGACCGACAAGCCGCTGAATCAAATCAAGACGACGCTCACCCCTCTGCTGCACTACGAAGACCTGCTGGCAGCAGCCGACGCGAAGATAGACTGGCCGGAGATTGAAGAACACTCGGCCTACAGCGCCTGCTATACCACCGGCACCACCGGCAGACCCAAGGGTGTGTACTACTCACATCGTGCCATCTACCTGCACTCTACGGTCATGGCAACCAACCTGGGCATGACGTTGGACGATTGCACTATGCTCATCACGCCAATGTTCCACGGCCAGAGCTGGGGTCTGCCGCAGGCTGCCACCATGTTGGCCAACAAAATCGTTCTTCCAGGCCGCTATGTCGCCGAGGACACCCGGCCGCTGACCGACGTAATGATCGCCGAGGGCGTAACTATCACCAATGGCGCGCCGGCCATCTTCCTGCCTATGCTGCAGTACATCGAAACACTACCCGACAAGCCGGACTTCAGCCGCTTGCGTATGCTCTCCGGCGCTACCGAACCGCCGCTTTCGATGATGATCGGTTTCCATGAGCTCACTGGTGCCGAGGTGGTGCACGCCTACGGTGCTACCGAGACTACGCCGCTGGTAGCGGTCAACCGCCTTAAGCCTACGCTGAAGAAGAGTCTTTCCAAAGATCAACAGTGGGATCTGAAGCGCAAGCAGGGTTTGATCGTGACCGGAGTGGATATCCGCATCGTTGACTTGGATGGAAAGGAGTTGCCGCACGACGGCAGCTCAGCGGGAGAAATTTTGCTGCGCGGTCCCTGGATTACCGCCGCCTACCACGACATGCCTGATTCGGCGGACCGGTTCCTGGATGGTTGGTGGCGGTCCGGCGACATCGGCACACTGGACGAGAACGGTTACCTCAAGGTCACCGACCGTTTGAAGGACGTGATTAAGAGCGGTGGTGAATGGATCTCGTCCATCGACATGGAGAACCTACTCATGGGTCATCCAGCTGTGCGCGAAGCTGCGGTAGTTGGGATTCCGCACGCAAAGTGGCAGGAACGGCCGCTGGCCTTGGTTGTATTGAAACCCGGCCAAGAGGTCACTCAGGAACAACTCTATGCCCGCTTGAGCAGCGCCTTTGCCAAGTGGCAGTTGCCCGATCAGATCTTGTTCGTCGAAGACATTCCCAAGACCAGTGTCGGCAAGCTCGACAAGAAACGCATACGTGTCGAGCAAGCAGAGCGCTACGCCGAGTAACACAAGATTCATCTAAGGAGAACAGCATGAATAACAATGAACCAGTCATCGTCGGCGCGGTGCGCACCCCGGTGGGGAAGCGCGGCGGATGCCTACAGAAATGGCACCCCGTTGATCTGCTTGGCGAGACGATGCGTCAACTAGTCGAGCGCACAGGAATTGATCCTCTCGACCTAGACGATGTGATCGTAGGCTGTGTGTTGCAATGGGACCAGCAGCACGGAAACCTGGGTCGGCACGCCGTATTGGCGGCTGGCTTGCCCGAATCCGTCCCGGCTGTGACGATAGATCGGCAATGCGGGTCTGGCCAGCAGGCGGTGAGTTTTGCTGCGCATGGCATTCAGGCGGGAGCCTACAAGCTGGTTATTGGTGCCGGGGTGGAGTCGATGTCGCAGGCACCGATGCCGCCATCGTTCAAGCTCGGTGCGCCACTTGGGGCGCAGTACAGCCCGCGTGAGTTGGCGCGGTACCAAGATCCTCCGCTACTGCCGCAAGGCGCCTCTTCGGAGTTAATGAATAAGCGCTTCGGTCTTACGCGTGAGGCTCTGGATGCCTTTGCTGTGCGTAGCCATCAGCGGGCCACTGAGGCCATACAGGCCGGCCGCTTCAATGATCAACTGGTGCGGCTTACCATGGACCCATTGGATCCGGACAGCCCCGTCGTTGCCGCCGACGAAGGCGTGCGTGCGGATCCCAACCCCGGGAAGATGGCTGCGCTCAAGCCCGTCTTTTCCGAAGACGGTGCTACCACTGCCGCCAACTCGTCGCAGATCAGCGACGGTGCCGCAGCACTGCTGATCGCCAGCCGTGCGTATGCCGAGCAGCACGGTCTGAAGCCCCGCGCGCGCTTTGTCAGTACCGCCGTGGCGGCTGCCGATCCGGTGATCCAGTTCACCGCCGTCCTCGACGCCACCCGCAAGGCGCTTCAGGAATCGGGCCTGACCCTCGACGACATTGATCTGTTCGAAGTCAACGAGGCGTTCGGCGGCGTTCCGCTCATGTTTCAGCAGGAATTCGGAATCCCAGACGAGCGCCTTAACGTCAATGGCGGCTCGGTAGCGATCGGCCATCCGCTAGGTTCCACCGGCGCGCGCATGCTCACCGACTTGCTATGCGAGCTCGAACGTCGAGGTGGCCGCTATGGCCTTCAGACCATCTGCGAGGCATCGGGTACGGCCAATACCACCATCATCGAACGACTGGGATGAGCGAGAAAGCTATGCACGAAGAGAGTGAAGTGCTCGTCAGCCGCGAAGGTGCCATCGTCACCTTGACCATCAACCGCCCACGCGCAAAAAACAGCCTGAACCGAGCCGTCTTCGATGGCTTACGTGCCCAACTGGCGCAACTACGTCACGACGATGCAGTGCGCGCAGTCATCGTGACCGGCACCGAGGGCGTGTTCTGCGCCGGCGCCGACATCACGGCCTTTGAAGCTATCCGCGCTGAATCGTTGTTGGGCGAACGTGCGGCGGCAGGTGGCGGCTTCTGGTCGGAATTGGGGAGCTTTCCCAAACCCGTAATTGCGGCAGTGGAAAGGCTAGCGCTGGGTGGCGGCATGGAACTGGCACTGGCCTGCGACATCGTGATTGCAGGCGAGTCGACCAAGTTCGGCTTGCCTGAAGTAAAGCTGGGCGCTATCCCCGGTGCCGGGGGCACACAGCACCTGATCCGAGCTATCGGCAAATCTAAGGCAATGGTGATGCTGTTGGCCGGCGACTTCATCGATGCTCGTAAGGCTTGCGATGCAGGCATCGTCGCCGAAGTGACGGCAGACGGTCAGGCTCTGGTGGCTGCCTTGGCGATGGCCGACCGGATTGCAGCAAATTCGCCGCTGGCGGTGGCGCTGGCGAAAGATGCAGCTCTGTGCAGCTTCGAGACCCCGCTCGCGAGCGGACTAGAGCACGAGAAGCGCAACTTCTTTGTCGCCATGCGTTCGGCCGACAACCATGAAGGGCAGGAGGCGTTCTTGAGCAAGCGCGCTCCGAAGTTCACTGGCCAGTAAGGGCCACCAATCCTCAATAAAGGAAAAGCCATGCAATTAAATTCCGACATCGCCGCGATCATTACTGGCGGGGCTTCTGGCCTAGGCGCCGCCACGGCCCGGCGCCTGGCCAGTCGTGGTGTCAAGGTCGCCATCTTCGACATGAATGAAGAAGCCGGCCAAACGCTGGCGCTTGAACTAGGCGGCGTCTACTGCAACGTGGATGTGACATCCGACGAGCAGGTGGACGAGGCCTTTGCCAAGGCCCGTGCTAGCGTTGGGCAGGAACGTATTCTGGTCAACTGCGCTGGTACTGCCGATGCAGTCAAGACTGCCAGCCGCGACAAGAACACAGGTGAAATCCGCCAGTGTGCGGCGGATCGCTTCAATCGCATTATTCAGATCAACCTGGTGGGCACCTTCCGCTGCATCGCCAAGTCGGTAGCAGGCATGTTGACGCTCGCACCGTTAGCCGATGGCGACCGCGGTATTGTCGTCAACACCGCTTCGGCAGCCGCACAGGACGGTCAGGTCGGCCAGGCTAGTTATGCTGCTAGCAAGGCTGCCATCGTGGGCATGGCATTGCCGATCTCGCGCGATCTCATGGACGAAGGAATTCGTGTCAATACGATCATGCCGGGCTTGTTCGGTACGCCGTTGCTGCAGGGGTTGCCAGACAACGTCAAGCAGGCCTTGGCGGCTACCGTGCCCTTTCCCAAGCGTTTGGGCGATCCCGATGAATTTGCGCAGGCCGTCGAGTTTCTTGCAACTTGCGGCTACATGAATGCCGAGGCCATCCGGGTGGATGGCGCTATCCGCATGGCACCGCGCTGAATGGTGCGCAGCTTCTTCAAGAGGCTGCGTTACCTAAGTGATGTCGCGGCGACAGCCGCGCCAAGAACTTCACACTGCACAAGCTGAATCAGCGGGTGAAGCAAATCGACGTGAGCATCGAATGGTACGAACGATAAGGGCGTGCCATCTGAGAACACGTCTAGTTAAAGCGATCGCCGGTTCTTGACATCGCTGCAAACCGTCTAAGTCATGAGCAACATGGAGGAAGACCATTGAAAAAATCTAGCAAAAATCTGCTGAATCGACGCGTTGTTGTATGTGCTGTATCCGCCACATTTGGGCTTACCGCGATGGCGTCAGCGTCAGCTGAAACTGAGGTAGAAGATCTTAAGCGTGAGTTGGCAGCACAACGCCAACTAATCGACAAATTGTTGGCGGGACAGGAATCGCAAAAGCAGATTAACTCAAAAGTGGAGTCGCAGGTAGCTGCTGCTGGTAAGCCCTCGTCTATGGTGACGGCAAGCGGCGTTACTTTCGGATTCTACGGGATCGCTGATGTGAACGTCACAAGCATGAACAGTGGGTTCGGGAGCAAGGTTACGTACGGTTCAGGCGGCTTTTCATCGTCGCGTCTAGGCTTCACCATTAGTAAGCCAATCAATGACGACCTGAAGGCAGTTGCTCTGGGTGAAGCTGGACTTCTCTATGACACTGGGACTGCAGGCAATGCATCTGTGACGAATGGCATAAACAATACCTCTCCTTCGTCCGGTGGCCAGGCTGGCACTGGACCGCAGCTTTTCTCTCGTCAGATGTACGCAGGTCTCAGCGGAAACTTTGGTACAGCCACAATCGGCCGCCAATACACGGGGTCGTACCTTGCAGCTGTTGCAACCGGTGCGGCAAAGGGGGATGGCCTTTTCGGCTATTCGGGCTCCATTACGCCTCTAATTGGAGGCATGCCGACTCGCTTGAACAACTCGATTGTTTACATTACTCCGAAGGTCAAAGGTTTCTATGGATACTTCACCGGAACCTCGGGCAGCGAGAATAACGTCAATGCGCCGACTGCAGTGGGTACCGCTACCACGACAGACAAGGCGGGCAGGGGCTATGATCTGGGGATTTTTTACACAAATAACGCATTTAACGCAGCGCTGACCACTTGGAATCTGAATAACGCTTCATGGGCGAGCGCAGGCGAATCCGGTTTGGCAAACAAGACCGGGTGGCAATTTGCAGCCAACTATGACTTTGGTGTCATACGATTGTATGGAAACGTGGTTTCTGGAACGATCTCTGGCGGCAACTATGAAAATGTATCAAAAACACTCTCCAGCGCTCATGCGGGGAGTCTGAGCTTCCTCATCCCTTTCGGAAAGCACAACTTCTCAGCAACTTATACCAAGCTAGTCGACGAGTCTATTCTCAACAAGAGTGCGAATCTCGTTGGCGTGAGCTATTGGTACGACCTTCTCAAGGACGCAAAGCTGTATGTGTCATATGGGAAGATGCAGAACAACGCGAATGCAACGTATAGCCTCGCTGACGGCGGCAACTTAGTCGGAAATGTAACGAAGCCGGGCTTTGACCCCTCAGGAGTTGTTGCTGGCGTGAACTTCGCGTTCTAACAACCATTGAAAAATCGGCGCGCCACAGGGTATTAGCCAGTCAGCATGCTAATACCTGCGCCGATCGTGGCGACTCCGGTGGCGATGGCAGGTAACTGTGATAGTTGCGGCTAGTTTGTCTTCGAGATAATCAAGGAGATTAAATTGAAAGTTTTAGTCCCTGTGAAAAGGGTTGTGGATTACAACGTCAAAGTTCAGGTGAAAAGCGATGGCTCTGGTGTGAATCTAGCCAACGTAAAGATGTCCATGAATCCCTTCGACGAAATCGCCGTTGAGGAAGCGGTACGCCTGAAGGAAGCAGGCATAGCGACAGAAGTGATCGCTGTCTCCTGCGGCGTACCCTCCAGCCAGGAGACGCTGCGCACGGCGCTGGCAATCGGCGCCGACCGTGCGATTCTGGTCGAGTCCGATGCCGATCTGCAGCCGCTGGCCGTCGCCAAGCTGCTGAAGGCGCTCTGCGATAAAGAAGGTCCGCAACTGGTGATCTGCGGTAAGCAAGCGATCGACGACGATTCCAACCAGACCGGCCAGATGCTCGCCGCCTTGGCCGGCTGGCCGCAGGCGACATTCGCCTCCAAGGTCGTCATAGCCGACGGCAAGGCCACCGTAACCCGCGAAATCGACGGCGGCTTGGAAACCCTGGCGATCAGCCTGCCGGCTGTGGTCACCACCGATCTGCGCTTGAACGAGCCGCGCTACGCGACCCTACCCAACATTATGAAGGCCAAGAAGAAACCGTTCGACACTGTCAAGCCGGCCGACCTCGGCGTCGACGTGGGCCCGCGGCTGATCACGCTGAAGGTCGTCGAACCGGCCAAGCGCTTGGCCGGCGTCCTGGTCGCCGATGTCGCCGAACTGGTAAACAAACTTAAGACTGAAGCGAAGGTGATCTAAATGACTATCCTCGTCATCGCCGAACACGATCACGGCAGCCTCAAGGCCGCCACCCTCAACACCGTCGCTGCCGCGCAGAAGATCGGTGGCGAAATCCACCTGCTGGTCGCCGGAAGTGCCTGCTCGGCAGCCGCCCAGCAAGCCGCGACGCTGCAAGGCGTGGCTAAGGTCAAGGTGGTCGACGCCGGACACTACGTTGGCCAGACTGCTGAGAACCTCACTGCTCTGGTTGTCGACTTGGTGAAAAATGCGGCTACCGGCTACTGCCATGTGCTGGCCCCGGCCACCACCTTCGGCAAGAACCTGTTGCCGCGGGTAGCAGCGTTACTCGATGTCGCACAGATTTCCGAGATCGTCGGCGTCGAAGCGGCCGACACCTTCGTCCGGCCGATCTACGCTGGCAATGCGCTGGCTACGGTCCAGAGCATCGACCCTGTCAAGGTCATCACCGTGCGCACGACCGCCTTCGACGCGGTGGACGCCGGCAACAACGCCGAAATCGAGACGAACGTCGCAGCGGCCGACACTGCCCAGTGCGCGCTGATTAACCGTGAACTCACCAAGTCCGCCCGTCCCGAACTCGGCGCCGCCAAGATCATCGTTTCTGGCGGCCGCGGCCTGGGGAGTGGCGAGGCCTATCACCAGCTGTTGGATCCGCTTGCTGACAAGCTCGGGGCCGCGCTTGGCGCCAGCCGCGCCGCGGTCGATGCCGGCTTCGTGCCCAACGATTACCAGGTCGGCCAGACCGGCAAGGTTGTTGCGCCTCAGCTCTACATCGCGGTCGGTATTTCGGGCGCGATCCAGCACTTGGCAGGGATGAAGGATTCGAAGGTGATCGTCGCGATCAACAAGGATCCCGATGCGCCGATCTTCCAGGTTGCCGACTACGGCCTGGTCGGCGATCTATTTGAGGCAGTGCCGCAGCTGGCTGTGGCCCTATCGTGATTTTCTGTTCGTATGCGGGCCATAGTTGAGTTTGCTATGCGCCCCTGGACGTGATGTAGGGTTAAACAGGAAGACTTCCTCTCAAATTCTGCTGGTCAGTAAATCCGCAGATAAATCGAGGAAGATCAGATTGGGATTAAGGTTCGTCGATATTCACGAGGTTTAGAAATGATGATTAATACAATCAAAGATAAGGCTTTTGTTTCCCGGAAAACGATTCATGTGCGAGAGATAACTTGCGTAGCCTACCAGCGTACTGATGGCCTTATAGATATAGAGGGAACGCTGGTGGATACCAAGCCCGAAGGGATATTTCTTCAGGAGCGTGGTGGCATTGGACCTGATGAACCGGTACATGAAATGACGTTGAGATTAACTGTCGACCGGGGTTTGCAGATTCACGATGTCGTGGCGGAAACGGTTCATAGCCCATTTTCCATTTGCGGTGCAATCACTGAACACTACAAATTACTACTGATCGGCCAGCAGATAGGCCCAGGTTTCATTAAGAGCGCAAAACGTAATTTTCGCGGAACGTCAGGGTGTACTCACTTGACTGAATTGTTGCCGTCAATTTCAACCACCGCGTTTCAAGCACTCTGGGGCGAGCCTGCGAACGTTGATGGGAGTGAACTACGTGCAGATGAGAGCAGCAAATTGCCCTTCGATGGTTGTCATGCGTTGCGCTCAGACGGTGTTATTGTGAAAATGTATTATCCAGAAGCATATTCTAATGAACAGGCTGAATCACACGACCCCGCTTGATGGCGACTTCAATAGTGTCCAATACGCTTGATGGTGGGTACTGTGGGTACGTATACCCCTTGGTCAGGATTGCCAGGTGCTTACTGTGACAACTGTGACGCTGCACTGAGTCTGAACGGAGCGAAATTAAGAAGTCTGCACCGAGCGATGACTCGGGGAACGTCTGCGGGAAGTAGACCTGTGCGGTAATCAACCAAATAGAGTGACCAGCATGGTATTGAAAACCAGTAAGCCAGATCGTCCAGAACTAGCCATCGGACGGGTCTTGCCGAGATGTGCCAAAGGGTCTCATTAGCCCCAAGCCATTGAAGAATTTCGATCTCCCTGCACCGATTGTGATCATCGGGATCACGGGAGATGAATGGGGTGACGCCAATAATGCGTTCCGCGAGGTCTTCACCGCCACCGGCAGTGACCAAATAACGCAACTCGGCGAGATTCCGCGTTGTGCGCCATGAACTGGAAATAACAACCTTCACGTTGGGGCATGCGCGCAAAATCTGCCACAGTAGCGGGGTGGCACTAAACAACTCTTCCGGACGTGGTTGTAACGGGTGTAACTGACACATTGCATACTGATCCAGACTCGCGGCTCAAAGACAGCTTTTCGAACAACGGTCGCTCGAAAGTTACTCACGATAACTGACGTTATCGTGAAAAACAGCCAGAGATGTTGGGCATCAGCCAATACAGTTTTGGGAGTGTCCGGGCTTCTGTGTAAACCAGCCGTTGCTCGCCTCAGTGGTGACCGGCGGCTAAGGCCGACGTGCTTCCGTTGGACGTACGGCAGGTTTCAGAGTTGAGCGGCCCTTCGACGGTCAGCTATCTGGCTAGGCCGAACTTCCGCTCCTGGCCGGTAGTTCCCATTGGCACTCTAAGCCCGAACGGCCGGTGACGAATGCACAGCAGCCATTCATGTTGATCGGTTCAGGGTGTGTTTCCGGCCGACGCAGTGCGATCTACGCGAGCGCCTGAATGAAGAAAAGCTAGCCCGCTAGTCCAAGCTGGTTGTGGGCGATCCCTTGATGCACAATAGTCGTTTCACTTTCGACGCCGGCGTTGAAACAACCCAGACCCAGAGGAATTGACATGAACAAAACCGAATTGATTGATGCCGTGGCCGCCAAGACAGGCCAAACCAAAGCGGCCACCGCTGCGCTGCTCGATGGTTTCATTGAAACCGTCAAGGAAACTCTGGTCAAAAACGAGTCCGTGCAACTGATTGGTTTCGGTGCATTCGAGGTCACCGAACGCGCGGCCCGTGAAGGTCGAAACCCAGCCACGGGCGCTGCCCTGAGAATCGCCGCCAAGAAGGTCGTTAAATTCAAGCCAGGCAAAGCCCTGGCCGAGGCTATTTCAGGCGAGTGACATGGGAGAAGCAAGACGCAGAGCGCGTCTCTCTATGCCCGAAACAGAAGCACATCGGCGCGTAGCCAGCCGCATCGACGCCAAGATCAAACAGCTTGAAGCACGGGGGCTGCTCGAAGTCGAGATTCTCCGCGCCATGGCCGAGCACATGCCAGATTTCCACCATCTGATGGTGACGGCGCCGGGTCCGGAGATGGACACGTTGTGTGCTGAATTTACGGGTTTCTACCGCTTCGCCAAAATCCTGGAGACGCTCGCGTCGGGTATTGCCGCCGGTAAAGTCAAGGTTCCCGGCGGACGGACGATCAACGACGAACACCGTCTCGCTGCCGCGATCGATCTGCGGGTGCGTCAGCTGGAAGCGCAGGGCATGGGTGGCGAGGCCTTGCTGGAACACATGGTCGGGCATGTCCTGGACCTGCAACGGCTATGGAGCACAACCTCCGATGAAACGCTCGCGTTTCTCTGCCGCGAGTACCCTGGCCTGTACCGCTACGGCATGCTGATGGAGGAAGCGGCAGAAGCCGAAAGCAAGAAGGCAACAACCGCCTACGGTCACTTGCCAGAGCTGCCCGTGTCGCTCAAAGCACCGGTCGCCCAACTGCTCACGAAGGGTGCAGCGCTTGAGCGCGGGCTTCAAACGGTTCTCGATGCGCGCGGGCCGCAAGACATGTGGGTGGAAATGGAAATACTGGAAGGTCAGCATCAGGAATGGACGGTGCAACTGGCCGGCTTGTCTGGTGATTTTCTGGCGGCCAATATTCCCGAGGAAGCCTGCGGGATACTGAATCGCATTTTTGAGCCCATGGCTCAGCGCATTGATCACCTTCATCGCCGGGTCATTGCCAAGCAAAACTGAGGCGCCATCAGGCGGCAAGCAAAAGGCGTCGCCCCATGTCCAGCTCAATGCGGCCGTACGGATTCACGTGGTGATAGATCAGCGGCGTGAGTCCGCGCCAATCATCAACCGTCATGCGATCACGCCACGCCGGTTCCGTCAGCACTTCCTGAATGAACAGCGTATTGACGTACACCAGACAGACTTGCAGCAAATGGAGCGACAAAACCGCCAGCTCCTGATCGGCCACACGATTGGTGGCGAACTCGCCGCGCTCGCCGTAGAAGATAAAGTTGTTGGCGCTGTTCCAGTTTTCAACCACATTGAGCCCCTCGTGGATTTCGCGCCGCAGCGACTCTTCGTGCAAGTAACGGCACAAGAAAATGGTCTTGATCGCCTTGCCCAATTCCGTCAGTGCCTTGTAGGTCGGATGCGCCGCCCCGCCACGGGTAAAGCGGCGCAGGATGGCTTCCGGCTCGGCCGTGCCCAGCTTCAGCGCGGTGGTGTACTTGATGATTTCGTCGTACTGCTGCCGAATCAGCTCCCAATTGATGGACCGCGTCAGGATCGGTTCAAGGTTGGGGTATTGTGCGGCATCCGTACTTGCCGCCAGACTGAGCTTTTGTCGGGCGATCGCTTTGAGTCGAGGCAGCAGGTCGAAGCCCAGGATGTAGCTGAAGGCAAAGGCGATCTCGCTCTGCCCGTGGCTATCGACGTACTGGCGCTCAATCTCCATGTCCGTGCAATGGCGCAGCACGCCTTCCATCATGGCGGCTACTTCCGACGACGAGCAACGGCGCAATTGTGAGTAGATGCAGGTCGAATTGGTGTCCACGTGCCAGTAGATCATGACGCCGCGCCCACCATAGCGGGCGTGCCATTCGGTCATCAGATTCTGATCGTAAGCGCCGAACTTTTTGGAATCAGCCGCGCAGGCGGTGGTTGCGCTGCCCCAGATCGCTGGGTTACGGATCTGGAAGATCCCATTGACGACTTCGCCGATTGCGGCACGTAACGCCTCTTTCTGCACGAAGCGGCGTTTGACGTAGCGTAATTCCTCGAAGCTGACGCTCGGTTGTTGGCTGGCCACCCGTTTTAAGCCCACATTGGTGCCGATGCCAAACAGGCAGAGCAGCAGGCGGCGCTGCAATAGGGCTGGGTCGAGCGCTTCGCGGCTGGCGGTGGTACGGAACGCGGCGGTGAAGTTGACCCGCAAGTCGACTTCCTTGACGATGTCGATCAGCTCGACGTCTGACCAGCGTTGGCCGATCTCGCGCTTGAGCGCGGCGGTATTGGGAGGCTCCGTCTGCGCCTCCAGCGGCGAGAGGTGGATCAAGTTCTCGCCTTGTTGCCGCAGGCGCACCTTCGGGTTGTCCGGAAGGCCGTCGTTCAGTGTTTTCAGGCCTTGCCGCAGGGTGGACTGGATCTGCTCAATGAAGACCGCCACGTCCTTGGGTACGTCCAGCATCGCATAATAGTTGTCGCGCTTGTCGGCAAAATCGGCCGGTAGATCCTGTTCTGGATTGCGATAGCGATCCGCACCATCGACCCAGATTTCCTTGGTGCGCAGGCGTTTCCGCAAGGCGCGCAGGACACAGATTTCATAGTTGATGCGATTGACCCGGTCTTTGCCGTTTTTGTCCTGTTCCACCACGACATCGCGCAATTTCGTCGACACAATGCCTTCGAGCGGCACGTCGGCGGCGCTGTAATACTGCTGTCGGCTATCCCGGTTGGCCTTGAGGACAGCCAGGGCTTCAATGACCGGGCGATGGACGGTGTTGTTGGACTGAAAGATCAGCGCATCCAGCACCGGCATCAGCATGCTCCGGTAGTGATGGCCATAGGAAGACCGCATGGACTCCTGTACTTCCCGTTCGAAGTCAAAGCCCATGGTTTTGAATTCGGCGACCAGCTCTTCCAAGGTTTTCTTGGACACCACCGGATAGACGACCTCTTTGATGATTCCTTCCGGCTGATCGACGGTGGCCTCGGCCAGCTTGAACAGGAGACGGGCCTTGCCGCGAATTTTCTTGAAGGCGACGAACTGTTTCTTGTCGATCTTCTTCTCTGCACGGGTGCCCAGGTTGTGAATCACTTGCAAGAGCAAGTCGATCAGCGAATCGGTGAGCTGTTGCTGGCGTCGCCAGCAAAACATGGCCACCATGCTGTAGCGGATTGCAACGGGGTGACGCCGTAGTTCTCGGATGGATTCAGTCGAGCAGCGTTGCCGGAACTGGTCTATGAATTTGGCGGGAACATCAGTAAAAACCTCCGGCGCCAAACCAATCTCGTCGATACATTTGAGTTTGGCAATGGCGACCAGCAGGCTGTCCAGACTGGCTTTGCCTGGATCGGTCTTGAGGCTGCTGAAGGAGATGCTCTTGGCGTTTTCGTTGTCAGCTTCGTCGGGATCGGTATCGTCTTCGCCCAGTAATCGGTTGATCGCGGCTTTGCTGCTTGTGCTCAAGCGCGAGTCAATGACCGCTTGTTGCTGAGCCTCATAACTACGTACTGCCGAACGGATGGTGCGGTTGAGTTCATCGCTCGCGGGCGGCTCCAAGTGATGAATACGACACCAGTCCAGCGCAAGGTCTCGGCCATGGCGGGCTTGCGGATCGAACGGGAGTGCCTCGCTGCATAGCCAATGATTGAGCTGTTTCAAGTCATCCCCAGTAGCCGGACGGTAGCCAAGAAATACTCGAATAGTCCGCTGGTGCCGCTGTCCTTGACGGCCATTTAGCGCATACGAAGACAGCGCTTCTGTCGTTGTGCCGAGTTGCGCAGCCAGCCATTGCGTTGCGTTAGGATCGATTTCGTCATGTCGCTCGGGAAACCGCCCGTGCAACTGCATGAACTTGAGCTGGATTGCGAAACCGAGCCGACCTTTGTCAGTCATGCCTGGCAACAAGGCGGACTCGTCGGTGGACAAGCTCCACAAGTCCTGAGTTTCTGGATCGTTCCATGAATGGGGCACGGCAAGGCCTAGCAAGGATCAAGGAAGCCGAATTATAGAAATGCAGGAGCCCGCCGGGGAGATAATTGGCAGGGTCTATTAGTCGTATCTTATATGTCGTGAAATCTCAGCTTCGCTCCCACTGGGCCTAATAGCTTCCTCCGACAATTGGCCGATGAGAAGCGGTACAAGGATTTGTCCGGGGCGGTCGGCGACTTGATGCCGGCAGAACAAGCTGCTTACGTTAAAGCCCAGATCGCCTATTTGTCCAAGGATGGCGATTCCCTCAAGGTTGAGTTGGGAACTCTGGCTGGTAGCAAGCTCGAAAAATGGTCCCCGAATTGGGAACGCATGAACGTTCTCGAAACGACGGGCTTTGGCAGCCCCAAGATCAAGGGAACTGTGGCTTTCGCTGACGATGTTCGTAGCAGCATGGAAACGCGCCAGAAAATCTATGGCAGCAGCGGTGCTATCGCGATAGTCGCCGGGCTTATCGGTGGTGGCCTATTCGGCTTCGGCATGATGCTGATTCGCCGTGCCCGCCGCCTTGAGGCGATGCTGGGTATTGCCGCAAAGGAAGGGAAAGGCAACGCTCTTGTCGACGGTGCCGCCACTTTCTTCGGCCTGAAACAGCGCGAGGAACTTGAAGCCGCACGCAGCAAGGCCCTCGAACACCAGAGTCCGGGCTGGACACCCGCCTGGCAGCGCCCCGTTCAACGCCCCGAATCGGTCCCGGTGCCCGCGTCGTCTGCGACAGAAAGCAGCGGACCATCCATGATGGAGGGGGTTCTGGTGGGTGCCGCTGCCGGCATGGTTGCCTCGGCAATCCTGGATGATGACCGCCCTTCCCGAAGCACCCGCGACAGTTCCCCCGCCTACTGCACGCCGATTGACTCGCCAGTTGCCGACTCAAGTCCCTGCGTTTCTGGTGGCGATTGTGGCAGCGTGGGGTGCGAATAACATGGTTCGCCATATCGTTCGTCCCCTCCTCGCAGCGGCAGTAGCCCTCCTGGTGCTTCCCACTCCATCTTTCGCTGGCAAGGTGAGCGGTGGCCGCTCAGTCAGTATCAGCCGGTCCATCAGCTACAGTCCGGCCAGGCCCTCCTATTCGGGGGCCGCTGCCAAGCCCAGCTCCACTACCCGGCCATCGACCTCCGCGCCGGCGGCCGCAACTGGTGCCACCCGCCCCCAAGCAGCAGTGGCATCCGTGTCAGGGGCTTCGGCACCGGTCCGTCAAGAATCTTCGTCGGGCTCGTTCTGGACCCCGTTCGTCCTCGGCTACATGATGGCTCCGAGCGCAAGCCATGCCGCCCCTTCCTCGACCAAGGCCACCACGCCCCCCTCAGCTGCCGCAGTGGCACCGGCAGTGGCCTCTGGAACTACTGTACCCGCGCAGGCCGCCCCCGCCGCCGACCCCAAGGCAAGGACCGGCCCTTTTGCCATCGACGTGCCGGAAAACGAACTGTTTGACGGCGATTGCAAGATCCGCCCCGCTGCCCAGAAGTTCATCAAGGCCGCCAAGATCGACCATTCCGTCCTTTTCCTCGCCGCCCCTGAAAGCGGCCGGTGCGGAAAGATCCGCGACCGACTGGCAGGCCAAGTTGCCCCCGCCATTCTGGTCAAGTCGGAAAACGACCATATCGTTCTTTCCCGGATGATGAAGCAATGAGCGAACCCGTCCTGAATGAGCGCCTGCTGACCCTATTGCGCTTCGCCAAGAGCGAGCGTTCCGGATCAACCTGGCGCGATGTCGCGCAAGCCCTGGGCGCCCTTTACCACCCCGAAATGCGCCTCGCGGATGTGATCCATCACCTGGTCGCCGCCTACTCGGAAGTTCTGTGCGAGCCTCGCTTCGCGGTCGGCTGCGGCGGCAAGGCCTCAGAGGAACTGCTGCTGGCTCCGATCAAGGGTTACCACTCCATCGACCTCGCTGGGCCGCGGACCCTCGACACCACGTATACCGTTGAAGAGTTCTACAACGCTTTCGTGATCCACATCCTGGGCCAATTGAGCATCACCAGCATCGGATGGTGTCGCGATTGGTTCGACGGCACATCCCCTTCTCTCCCCACTTTGGAGGCCATCCATGTCTGATTGGAACAAGCCCGTAGTCGCCCAAGCCGGCTCGGGCATGTCTATTCTTTCCAACGCTCTCGCAGACGTACCTGGAGCGAAGCTCGTTGTGGTCGACGTTGGGCAATCCAGTGAAACATTCCTGTCCGCCCCTCCGCGCGCTGGCATGTCGGTACTGCACAACCAGCTGTTGTGGAAGGATGCCACCGACAGCTCGCAGTTGGCCAAGAAGGTGGCAAACACGCTTCGTGACAGCATCAACGCGGCCTTCCAGACTTTGGGCAACGCCTTACTCCAGGAAGTTGTGCTGACCTTCCGCACCCGGGCCGGCGAAGAGCTACTGATCAACCCATTCGATCAGGCATCGATCGATGCCGCCAAGGCTGCGGCGCCAAGTGAGGGCGTTGGCCCTGCCGTCTCTGCGCACCTCGTTGCCTTGATGGGTCGCGGGATCATCACAGATGCGTCGCTCCTGCCTGCAGAGTATCGGCATCTGAGCGCCCTGATTGGCACCTCACTGTCCCAGGCCGAAGTGGCGCTGGCCAACTGCAATACCAAGATCCAATTCGACAAGGGACACTGACCATGCCGGACCTGATCATCACATTGCAGCCCGAGCAGGAAACAGCCCTTCGGCGCGACTATGACCGCTTCTGTGGGCTGATGAAAAATGCACTACCCACCGCCCCAGCCCCGAGTTTCGAGCAGTTCGTGGTGGCCAAGCTCACCGGCAACACCGAAGAGGTCGCCGACCAGATGGTTCGGTCGATCATTACCGCCGGCGCGTATCGCTACCTCGACCAGTGGTTTAAGGGGCGCTTCTCATCCTTCGTTTTGAGTCTGCTTCGAATGTTGCGTCCTGCCGGGTTTGGTTTTGTGCGGGGCAGGGACTCTACCGATGAGGGGCTTGCCAAGGGCGCAGCATGGCTCCTCGATGCCCTCGAAAGCGAGTTTGGCACCCCTATCCCACCGGAAGCGCGTGAAGAGCTTTTGCGGGACATGCCACGCAGCGCACTCTATGTCGATACGCTGTTCCCCAACGAATCGATTGGTCGACTGTTCGAAGTTGCCGATCGCTTCCTGCGGGATTGCTACGTTCAGTGTTCCGAAGCACATGACGAGCGCGGGCTTGAGAAGGGCGAGCAGCTGATTGCTTTCCTATCTGGATTTGCAGAGTGGAACGCCTTTGACCGCGGCGAGTGGAGCGAACGCTTCCGGAACGCGCGAGAGGTATTTCAACAGCGACGCGAATCCCGAATGTCCTGGGTGGATCGCCTGCTCAAGCGGGCCGTCGAGCACCGAGAGGCTGCCCTGGCCCAATCATAGTTCTTGGCCATGATCCCTTGCCCGGACATGGCCTCTTCGTTTTAGGAGCGCACATGGAAACCTATCAGCAAAATCCCTTTTGGCTGCGGCTACTGGATCTCGTCACCGGCGGCGTGGCGGCGGGAGTCATCGCCTATCTTGTGACTGGCGGATTTTCGCCCGTCCTGACGGGGTTCCTGCTGTCCTATCTGTACTTCGGCAAGGCCAAGTATGGTCCCCTCGGACCTCTGACGTCCTTTGATGACGTGAAGGCATCCCTCTTTGCCAGCCTTGCATGGCCTTACCTAGCCTGGAAGAAACTGGATCGGGATTTGCAGACGCCTTCTTCGGTCACCTACGATGCCTACGTCAACGAAGTCTTTGTCGGCGAGCTGAGCGACCCCGACTATTCCGCGATCAAGCGTCAGGTGCTGCGCGACCCCCGGCTGTATTTCGCTCAGGTGCTGAATCTCGGGTGGGTAGGGTTCAAGGCCCTTGATACCTTCTTTCTTGGCATCCCCATGCTCGCCTTCTGGGGGTTGATCGCCCTCGCCTATTTCGCTCCCGAGACCTACGGCGAAATTCTGACGACCATTCAAAATGGGCCGGAAGCGATTCGAGACTTTGCAAGCAGGTACATGGGGCTGCTGATTCAAGTCTGGTTCCTCGCACTGCTTGTCCAGGCTGTCGCGCGTGGCCACGTCCCCGGCTTCACCAACGTTTTTGCGCAGGCCACTACCCGCCATCTCCGCCGCAAGCTTCGAGTCGCGGCCGAGGGAGAGGTTGTGCTTCATCCCCACGTTGTTTTGCCCGCTGCCCCCGCCCCCCAACAATGACCATTCGCTCCATCAACTTCATCAGCGAAGCCACCGCCATTGGCCTGAAACCGCTGCCCGGTACCGCCATCATCTCGATCACCAATCCCGGCGAGCTTGCCCCGCTCATCGAAGGTTGGGAGCAGTTGCTTCGCGTGGGCGTGGCAGATGCATCCTATGACGAGCAGACCATCGAGTCGTACGGGCGCATGTGGCCGCTTTCATCACGGGGCTTCCCAACCAAGGCACATGCTGAAGCGATCCGGGCGTTCCTCGACCAGCTTCCCCCAAGCATCGAGTCTCTGATCATCCATTGCGGTGCTGGCGTCAGTCGTTCCGGGGCCGTGGCGAAGTATGCGGCCGCGCGCTACGGCCTGCCGTTTCCCGCTGACTACGCCCGCCACAACGAGGCCTTGTTTCGGCTACTCGAGGAGCCAACCGTCTTTGACGCAGCACTGGCCCGATACCCGGCCAGAAAACCCAATCTCCTGCTGCGTTTGGCATCATTCATTGGTTTTAGTCATTCGTCCTGAAGGAGCGTCCATGATCAACTCCGTCGATTTTGTCTCCTCCACCCGAATTGAAGCCATGCCTGGCGACACGGCCCTGGCGGTGATCTCCATCACCGATCCCGGCTCGTCTGACACGCGCATATCGCCAGCGTTCGGGCCTGTGCTGCGAATGAAATTCGATGACCTCGATGCCGACAGCCTGGCATCCGGATCTACCGGCCGGGTATTTGCCCACGGGGATGCGGAACGGGTTGTGTCATTCCTGGACGCGGTGGATCGTGATGCCGGCCTCCAGGGTGTCATCGTCCATTGTGAAATGGGGCGCTCCCGCTCCGGTGCCATTGCCTGGTACGCCCTTTCCTACGGTGGCGAGATGGCCAAGGAGCGTCGTATCGACGGTTTCAACTCGCTCGTACTGGAAACACTGGAAGCCGTTCGCGGGCAGCGACTTCCTCGACCGGCCGGAATGCTTGTATCTGCCGGATTCAAACTATGCCCGCGCTAAATGGAGCAACCTATGTCAATTAAATCATTCTCTCCATGTTCTGATTGGTTCTTTGTATTCGAGGACAACACAGGTAAGACTATCAACTACCGGCTTGCTGGATGGGCTGTAATGGAAGATCAAGACGGGAAAGATAAAGTTGTCGGGCTGGTGCCGGTTATGGACGGAGGCAATTCGGGGCCCATGTCCGATGTAAGCCAGCTTGTAGTGGTCCCGCCGGTGCATGGAACTTATAAGCACAAAGATGAAATTGCCGGAAAAAAAGGTTCGTGATTACCGATACATTTCATGTGTTGGTTGAGGCGGATGGTTGGTTCGAAGAATTTAAAGGCAAGCCGCCCGAACCCGGCCATCTTCCCGATCTCGGATTCACCGCCTATTGTTCGCGTCCTCCAAGGACCTTGATCACCTTCGACGGGCTGCGCCACCTGGCGGCCGAGCAACGCAAGACTTTCGAGCTGCTGCTGTTCGCCACGGTACAACCTCACCACCTAAATTCGTGCGATATCGCCTTCTGGGCCCCGGCATCTTGCTGGAAATGCCAGGGGCAGTTCGTTGCTCACAGCCTGGTCAGCAAGAACGTCCGTTGTGTCGAGACCTATGGCATTGGTGCCGGCCTCGGGCGCGAGGGGCCGGAAACGGTGGGCGTCATCGATGCCGAAGTGGCCTATGCCGGTGTCGGCAAACCTTTGGCGCTCATGCCCTATGGCATCGAGTACCTGGATAGGGTGTTGGCCGCCACCTGGCGCCGGATGCTCCAGATTCCGGAAATCACCGATCGGCTTGCCGCTCCCCCAGCATCCCTGGCATTCGCCCACTCGGATCGGTACGGAGCGGCCTACTGGGGCTTGCACTGCCCCCATTGCGCGGCGCTGCAGGGTGAGCACTTCTTGAAGCCGCACCCGGAGCTATCCGACGCCGACAAGGGGCGAGCGCCCCTTTCTTCCCTTCCTCAGATCATCGCTACGCCCACCCTGGATGACGTGCCTGTCGTCGGCGGCAAGCTGTGGTCCCGACTTTTCTTCACTCCCTATCCCTGATCATGCTCGGCTGCATCATTGGCGACCTCGCCGGCTCCCGCTTCGAAGGGTGCTCCCAAAATCCAAAGGACGTCCCCCTCTTTGTTCGCCATCAGACGACTTTTACGGACGACTCCATCTGCACCATCGCGGTGGCGGAAGCCCTGCTCAACAACCAGCCGGTGGAGGAAACCCTGCGCTCCTGGTGCAAGCGATATCCTGACCGTGGCTATGGCAGCCGATTCAGGCAGTGGATCTATATGCCCGAGACTGCCGACCGACACAGCTATGGCAATGGCGCAGCCATGCGCATCGCACCCGTTGGGCTCCTGGCAGCAGACTCCCAGGCGGTGACACGGCTCACAGCCATGGTGACCGATGTTTCGCACGATCATCCAGAAGCCCGGCGTGGTGCCGGTGCCGTTGCGGCAAGCATTCGCCTCGCTTTGAGTGGGTTGGAGAAGCGCGCAATAGGTGCGGAGATACACGAGCGGTATGGCTACCAACTGTCCGCCTCCATTCAAGACCTCCACGACCAGGACAGCTACTCAGAGAGCTGTCAGGACACGGTACCGGTAGCCCTGATCTGTGCGCTGAAGGCATCCTGCTTCGAAGAGGCCATCCGAAACGCGATCTACATCGGTGGCGACACCGACACCATCGCCTGCATCGCTGGAGGCCTTGCCGAGGCGCTGTACGGCATACCAGCCCATTTGGTCGAGGAGAGCCAACCCTATCTGCCCGGCGCGTTTCTGGATGTCCTACAACGCCTCTATGCCGCGGCCAGCCAGCCAATGCCATTGGCGGGGTCGATCAAGGCATTGCCGAAACCGACTTCGCAGCGTGGGTCGCCAAGCATCATGGGTTGGTTCAATTCCTTTTTCGTTTAGGCCTTGTCGCTGTGCGTGCAATCGAGGATGACAATGGTTTTCCAGAAAGACCCTTGCATCTCCCGCATTATTTGAGAAACTTGAGTTCAAAGAGCATTTGAAAGGGGCATCCACCCGTGGAACCAACCAATCCTCACCGCAATACCTTCGAGACCCAACAAACCCTGAGCGATCTGTCGCCGGCGGCGATTGAAGCACTTGGTCAACTGTATGGTGGCGACCCGAAGTGCATCGACGCTGTGAAAGCTCTCGATGGCCGCATCTTTGCGATGCTGTCACCGAATGAAGAGGCTCTACTGAATTTCTACCGCGACCAGGGCCGCAAGTGGGGCGTGTCGGTGGCCATCATCAATGAAGCCGATCCTGAGAAGCTGGCCATGGCCCGGTCGCGGCAACAAGCGGATCAGATCCTCAAGAGCGCCAACAGTCGCATCAGCGTCACGGTCGGCTAATTCCAAATGAAAACGATGTATTGGGTAACCCTCGGGTGGATGTTTGGGATGGGCACAATCCTTTGGTGGATCGTGCTGGCCCAACACCTCGCAAACTGACAAGGCGATCAACATGGATATGGAACAAGACATTTTTGCTGAACAGCCGTATGGGAAATTGGCGCTCCAGAAGATGGCGCCTGTCCCCGAAAATTTCCGGCTCTTTTACGCTGGATGGCTGGGCAAGAAGCCAGAGGAATTTACGGTAATGGAAGTCTCTGGCGCACAGTTTCGCGTAGCCCAACGTGGGCCGAACAAAGGCAAGCTGTCCATTATGGTTCCGGGTACAAAGCGCACCACCTACGTCACCAAGGACGAGATGAAAGTGGCAGCCTGAGAATGCTTGCAGCGAAGACGCCCACGATGAAAACGATACGCCGCTTATTCGCGGCCCACCTCCTGGTTGTTGCAGCCTACGCGGGCGTGGTCGTTGTGCATAACTGGATGTTCTGGGGCGATGCCCCTGATAGCAAGGTCGGCATCCTTTTCGACGATGGCCTAATGCGCCAGGCTGGAGTTTCTTGCCCCGGCCCCGTGGCCGTCCGCATGGACACGCCAGTCGCCCGGTATCGCTGCTCGACCACTGGGATCATTTTCGGAGCTTTCTCGCTCCAGCGCCCCATTATTCCCTGGCCAGCCTATGAGGATGGAGAAAGCACCGAGCTGGCTGGCGTGATCCAAGCCACGGTCGCCAATGCAGAGCACTGACCAGCCTATCGAGGCCGCGGTCGACGCAGAAGTACCGCAGGAATTACGTCAGGCCGTTGTCTCGCTGGTCTCGGCGAAGGAACTGGCGGACCAGTTGGCCCAGGGCAACCGGGTAGAACGTGATCTGGCCAGAAAATGTGATCTCCCCCACGGCGAAGATGGGACCTCCTTTTTCCGGGAAATTTTCCCGTTTTGCGGCCACTGGGAACCTTCAGGTTCTTCCGCTATTCGGCGCGTTCCACTCGAACTGACTGTCGGGCATAGCTGGCGCTGGCAACCGGAGCACGTTGATCCGCAAGACCGTGCCTCGCTGGTCGAAAGGCTCCTGTCGTGCACGGACGGGCTGGAGCGAGCAGAGGTCTGTTGGATCGTCCCTCTAGGGCTTTTCCTGGCCCATGAGGGGAAGAACCGAGTCGCCTTCCTCCGCTCCGAAGGCGCCACACACTACCCTGCCTTCACCACGCCTTACGACTACCCTGCGGCCGGTCGATTGCAGCTCATCCAAGCATCCGGTCCACATGGCGATGAATGGTGGGCTGTGCTCGACCATGACGCGATCGAACCGCTGCACTACCCCGGCTGGGTGCAGCCCGTCTTGACGGCCTACGGGGTCCGCACCGTTCACGGATGGCCGACAGCATTTCCCTCCTACGCTGCTGTGAAGGAAGAAATAGCCTACCGGGGACGCTACCAAGGGCCCCGCAGCCTTGCTTTGCCTCCGGTGTCCCTCGCAACGCTCCTGGCCCGGGAGGAACGGGCGGCGGAAGCAGTTTCTGCGTCCTTCATCGACCTGCGCGATGTTCGCCTTAAACGGCCTTGGAAGTTGGGGCTGATCGCCTTGGTGGGTGCCTTTTTGGTCGGCGTCCTGGTGGTGCAACCGTCCTTGGGCGAGTTTTCGTTGCTTTCCGCCTGCCTCGGCGCCCTCGTATTGCTCGCTGTGATGTTGTTCGCAGAACCGCTGACCGCCCCCCGTCGCCAGATCGTTTCAGAAGGCCGCTGAAGGCACGACTCGCCCTAGTGTCGCTAGGGCAATCCGGGATGACTGGATATACTTACAGTAGAAAACAATCACCCGGTCGATCATGCCTCACTGCTCCAACCAGGCCAATGCCTGGCAAGAATACCCACAAGCTGATGTTCTTGCCCCGCCGCAAGCTCTCCCGATCGATACTGTGAAGGTATCGGCCGGCTTCCCCTCGCCTGCGGCCGACTACGAGGAACGCCGACTCGACATCAACGAATATCTGGTCCCCAATCCGGTCTCTACCTTTTTCTTTCCTGTCCAGGGCGACTCCATGCAGGGTGCCGAGATCTTCGACGGGGACATCCTGGTGGTCGACCGGGCGATCAAGCCCCGGCACAGACACATCGTCGTCGCCTTCGTGAACGGCGACCGCCTGGTGAAGCGGCTGCACGTCCGCGATGGACGATGTGCGCTGCTGGCTGAGAATCCAGCCTACCCTGTCCTCGAGATCCGCGAAGGGACCGAGTTGGTCATCTGGGGCGTCGTCACCGGCAAATTCAAGCGTTTCTCGGTGTGACATGGCGATATTCGGACTTTTCGATAACAACAACTTTTACGCCAGCTGCGAGAAGCTGTTCGCCCCGCGACTGAAGGACAGGCCCGTCGTCGTGCTCTCCAACAACGATGGGTGCGTGGTGGCCAGGAGCGCCGAGGCGAAGGCGCTGGGCATCCCAATGGGAGAGCCGTGGTTCAAGTTGCAGGAGCAGGCACGCCAGCACGGGATCGTTGCCTTCAGCAGCAACTACGAACTCTATGCCGACCTCTCTGATCGGGTAGTCCAGGTCCTGCGCCAGTTCTCCCCCAATCTCGAGGTCTATTCCATCGACGAGAGCTTTCTGTCGCTCGACGGCTTCGGCCACATAGACCTGGAGGAATACGGGCGTCAGATTCGGGAGCGGGTGTTGCAATGGGTCGGCCTGCCCGGGTGCGTTGGTATCGGCCCCTCCAAGACCTTGGCCAAGCTGGCCAATCACTGCGCGAAAAAGTCCCTGGCAGGCAGTGATGGCGTCTGCAACCTCCTGGCTTTGAGCGCCGGCGAACTGGACGAGCTGTTCGGCCGCATCGAGGTAGGTGAGGTGTGGGGCGTCGGTAGGAAGATCGATGCACGTCTGCGTGAGATGGGCATTGCGTCCGTAAGGGACTTGCGAGATGCCGATCCAGCGATGATCCGCACGCGCTTCTCAGTGGTTCTGGAGCGCACCGTGCGGGAACTGAACGGGGTGTCCTGCTTGTCGCTGGAAGAAGTCGCGCCGGACAAGCAGCAGATCATGTGCAGCCGTTCTTTTGGGGAGCCGGTGTATGAACTGGACGATCTCCTCGATGCGGTGGCCACCTACATGAGCAGGGCCGCCGAAAAGCTGCGGGGCCAGCAGGGCGAGGCCACTGCCCTCATGGTCTTCCTTCAGACCAATCCATTCAAGCCCGATGAGCCGCAATATCACCCGTCCATGACGGTCCCGCTCCCCGACCCAACTGCTGACACGCGCGTCCTGGTGCAGTGGGCGCAGCGGGTTGCCACGCGGCTCTACCGGCGCGGCTACGCTTACAAGAAGGCCGGCGTCATGCTCTCCTGCATCCAGCCTGCTGGCGTGTCCCAAGGGTCGCTTTTCGATTCCCCGTCCAGTACGGATGCCAAGGCAGGCACCCTCATGGCGCTGATGGACGGGATCAACCAGAAGTGGGGCCGGGGTGCGATCCGGCTGGCCGCAGAGCGGCGGCACCATCCGTGGCAGATGCGGAGGGATCGGATGTCCCCGCGCTACACGACCTCATGGGCTGACTTGCCTTCTGTTCTGGCGAAGTAATTCCCTTTCTTGAAATCTGACTTCTCTTTCGGTAACCTTTCCGTGTGGTTATCGAAACCGCGCCACCCGCATGGCAAAGCCGAACTGGCATCGAAGCAGTACCACACACACCCGCCGTTTCCTTTTTCTTGGTCGATGTGTGCAAGCGGGAAGCACACGTCAATATTTCCAGGAGAAGGAAGATGGAACGGACTATTGCCCCTGTTGTACCTGCTAATTCGTCACGCGCGAAGCGTATTGCGAAGCAGCTTAAATCCGCATACCCCAATCAGCAGCTATCCAACTGCCAAGCCGCGACAGCAAAACTGTTCGGCCATAAGGATTGGCATGCGCTTGAACAGGCCATCGAAAAGCGGCTGGCTTCAGCACCTTTTGATGAAGAACTTTCCGAGGAAGACTTGGCAACACGCCGGACTCTTCAAGCGGACATTCTGTGCCGCGACTTGGGAGGCATTGACCCATACGGAAATTACGAGTCGCCAGCGGACCCGCCTCACAAAGAGGCCATGTCAGAGTCCGAGTTTGCAACTTACATGGCTGCACGCGAAGGTCAGAAAATGATGCGCTTTGAGCGTGCCTTTGCCCGTTGGCACGTTCTGTTTTCTATTGTTGCGGTACTTGAGCTTCAGCCTACAACGGCAAAGGTTCCGCCAGCAGTGACGTTTGCCAAGTTCATGACGCTCTATGATGCCGAGCAGATTAAGGAGCTTCCGTTATCCTTGGGGCGATGGTGGAAACGCAATATCCCCTACCAGCCAGGTGTTGCAGAGGCGCTATCTCGCTTCGAGCTTGACCCTGATAGCCAAATTTCCTTGATGAAATTTGGTGCGTATTGGGGGGAGTTGTGCTTCCACTACGCTCACACCATTGATTGGATGATGGCGATGGGGGTTGGTTACCTTATTGCTGAACGTTTTGGGACTATCTACGCGCAGGATTCAGGTGCGATTGAAGATGCTCACAGCAGAATCGCAGCGGGCGTTTCAAAGGACGAGGAAAAATTCCTCTTAAAAGAAGTATCGGATATTTTCTACAGCGGTGTTGGGCGGTTCTTTGCTGCTTATCCTCGGGATGATTTTGGTGAGGCTTTCAAAAAGCAGCCAGGTGCGTTCCAGGCAAATGCCAAAGAAGCAATCAAGGTGCTGGCCTCACCTCGCAGCAAGAAAGGGATTTGGAACCACAGTAGGTAATTGCCAGAAAATAGCCTGTTAAACACCTTGCAAGCCGTCCGTTATGGACGGCTTTTTTGTTCTATTTTCCTGAGAACTTATTCCAAATTTACCCGCTTTGGATCGGTAGTCTGACGGTTATGGCGATGCGGCGAAAGCCGTACCCACCATCAACTCAGGAGATACCGACCATGATTATTTCGACCACCAAGGAAAGCCTCGCTTCCCCCCTCGCCCTCGTTGCTGGTGCCGCCGACACGCGCGGGACCGTCCCGATGCTCGGCACCGTACTGCTCAAAGCTACCGAAGAAGGGCAACTCTCGATGCTCTGCTCTGACACCGGCATGTTGGCCCGGACCCTTACGCCCGTCGAGGTCAAGAAGGCCGGGGAACTGGCCGTTGATGTGCGCCGCTTCTTCGATCTCGTCAAAGCCGTACCGGAAAAGCAGCCCATCGAGATCAGTCTGGAAGAAAAAGGCACCCTGCTGGTCAAGTCGGGCCGCAGCCGCTTCCGCCTACCGACCCTCGCCGCCGCCGACTATCCGCGCATGACACCGGATCGTGAAGGCCGCATCAGCGTGACGATGAACGCCCGTCGCCTTGCCGACATGATCTCCGACATTACCTCGTCTATGGCGGACGCCGATCTTCGCCCCTTCCTGAATGGTGCGCTGTTCACGCTGGACAAGGTGGGCCTGTGGATCGTCAGCACGGACGGTCACCGCATGAACGTCAGCCACGAACCGATCCTTGGGGCCGACACCCTTGAGCCGCGCAACGTCATCGTCCAGCGCAAGACCGTCCTGCTGGCGAAGAAGCTGTTGGGCCAAGGCGGTAATGTGACGCTGACCCTCGGCCCAAAGAACATTCAATTCACCTTCGACAATGGTGCAGTGCTGCTCGGCACGGCCATTGACGGTACCTATCCGAACTGGCGTAGCGTCCTCCCATCCACGAACGAGAAGGTGTCGGTATCCACCGACCGCTTCGCCAATGCGCTGCAAATGCTGGCCGCGACTTCCGACGACAAGGAAAAAGCGGACGCGATGAAAACCAAGGTGGAAATGAACTTCACCAAGACCATCACGACCCTGCGCCGTGGCGAATCGGGCCTGTGCGAACTGGAGTCCGAGTCCTCGACGGACAAGCCCTTCGAGTTGGCATTCAATATCCACTACCTGATGGATGCCATCAGCACCATGCGGTCCGTCTGCGACGAGGCCGTCATCAGCTATTCCGCCACCGCGACGGCGATCACGATGCGCCCGAAGGACAAGGAATATCCGCTTTCCGTGGTCATGCCTCTGCGCGTCTGACCGGCTTCTATTCCGAATAGAAATATCCCAGAAACACATGGTTCGGGTTGGCAGAATTACGTCTGTAACCCGCACCAATCAAGGAGATTGACCAAATGTTCAAGGCACTTCAACCCCTGCTGCAAGAGCGCAGCATCCATATCCTCCTGTCGGCCAACAAGGATGGCAAGATCGGCGTTTATGTCTCCCCGGTCAAGAAGGACGACAAGGAAGATGCCGCCTTTGTGACCCCCTTCCGCTGCGAAGGTACTGCGGAAGAACTGGATAACGAACTGTCGGGCGTCCTGACGCAATGGCTGGCTTCCCGCACCGCCATCACGACTTCTCTGTCCGAGGCGCTGGCTGCTGCCGAAGCGCAGACCAAGGCTGCTGCCGACGAAGCGAAGAAGAAGGCTGCGGACAAGAACAAGAAGCCTACCCCGGCTACCACTTCCAAGACCGCCACCCCGACCAAGGCCGTCCCCGGCAAGGCTGCACCCGCCACCCCGGTTACACCCTCCCTGCTCGACGCCCCGGCTGCTGGCGGCGAGGATGACGAGGATGAAGAAGGTGGTGAGAACACCGCCCCGGCAGATGCCCCGGCCCTTGAGGTTGCTGCGGCAAGCGCGACTACCGTCGCCACCGCCGAAGCTGCTGTCGTGGCGGCTCCGGTAGCCGAAGCCCCTGCGCCGGTCGCTGCTGCCCCGGAAGCCCCCGTCGTTGCCCCTGCCCCTGTCGAGCCGCCCCCCGCCCCCGCTGCGGTTGTCTCGTCCGAACCCGTCACCGCCGAACTGTTCTGATCGTCAGGACAGGCTTTGCACTCAACTATAGGAGCCTGAAACCATGAGTCTCACCGCCACCGCCGTCACAACGGTTTATCTCTACAACGGGCGCACCCTGCAAGCCCCGCCGTCCGACACCCCCATGACCCCGGATCAGGTGAAGCAGTTCTACTCCGCGATCCACCCGGACCTGCTCAACGCTGCCGTCGAAGGGCCGCGCTTCGAGGGCGATCAGGTCATCTACGAGTTCAAGCGCGGCGTCGGCACCAAAGGCTGAAAACCATGAAGCGCAGCGATTTCGAGGCAATGGTCGAGGGCGTCCTGCTGGACATGACCACCGACATGGTGGAGCGCCCCATCAAGAAGGAACATGCCAAGAAGCGAGGTATCGGTGGCCTCATTTACGGTGAGGCCGAGCGCACCGTGGCCAACGCCGTTTCCCGACTCGCTGCGGCGAACCCCCGTATCAATAAGCCGCTTGTCGCCCCCGTTCCTGAACTGGTCCCGCCATGCTTCTGAGCCTCCCTGTCCTCGCCCCCGAAGTCCCGGCAGTCATTGAGTTCTCCCCTGCCGGGGAACGGCACCTTCGCCTCGTCCTTGCCATGAGCCGCATGGGCATGATTCTGGACGAAGACCTGGCCAGTCTGCGCCGGACCCGCATGAGCGCCAACGCCATTCGGGTGTTGATCGAGAAGGGTTGGCAACGCGCCGTCAGTGGTGACTACGAATACAAGTTGCTCTCGGCCTATGCCCGACTGATCCTGCCCAGCGAAGATGACGCGCAGGAGTTCATCAGCGAGGATGGTACGCCGCTTGTTGGCGTGGCGATCAATGCTGGACAGCCTGAATGGATGACGATTGGGCCGGTTTTCAAGGCCATCGAGGAATTGCACCCCGGCTTGGGTCGCAAGGCGCTCAAAGTCCTAGAATCCCCTCTGTGCCACTTCGGTATGCCGCACACGCCGGGTGGTGCCTTTGAACTTTGCCAGCAATTATATTGGCAGGGAGAGGAGGACGAAACCACGGCCCTTGAAGAATGGGGCGACGAGGCTGACGATGCCGATATTCCGCGCCGCGCCGTAATGTTCGATGGGATTCCTGAGTGGGCCTATCTGACCCATTTGGAGGGACAGCACCCCATCGCTGACGAGGAGTTCCACGCTCTCGCCGTCCAGTACGCAGCCCATCCAGCCGGGAAGCTGCTTTCAGCCCTGTCGAGGCTGCTCACCATCGAAGCGGAAAGTGATCTGTTCGCCCCGGCCCATGACGGCTACGGGTGGTCGAATGAGCCGCCAATCGTCTGTGGCTGGGACACCGAGCAGGATTTCGACGCGATATTCGATGATAACTATCGCTACTACTGCGAGTCGGGCGAGGAGCCGCCTTGGGTCGGTTGCGTGAAGTTCGCATGCACGGAAGAAGGAATTGCAAACGCGCTCCCCTCCATTCGTCATACTGGCTCTGTCCTGAGTGCCCTCGATACGGCGCTCAACGAGATAAGGAATTTTCAGCCATGAGTTTTGAAGTTCAAGATTGCGCCGCCAATAGCGTCCGTTTGCAGACCGCCATCCTCCTGTACGGGAGCGACCACGGCAATCTCAGCTATGCCACGATCCACCCCGTCGATGTTCCGTCCGCCGACGCCTCTCCGGTAATCCGCGCTGGACGTCCTGCTGACAGCACTTCGCTCAAGGAAGTCTGCGCCAGCCTGATTTCGTCCGCCCGTATCCGCTCCGGCCTCCTTGCCGATAACGTCCTGTCTATCGGTCTGGAGCATGTGGTGTGGTGGAGCCGCCCCGGAAAGCGCACCTACTTCTTCAACTGCCGTGAGGCCGAAGGTGTGGTGAGCGTTGGCAAGCGCGGCGGCACCGCCCCGGCCCCCGGCCTCATCTTTGTCGCCAAGGAGCAAAGCCTGTGGGTCTATGCGGTCAAAGGCGATGCACGCCCGACGCTGGATACGCCGCTCTTCCATGCGCCGTTTATGAACGTGTGGGACAACTCGAAGGTCTGCCTTGGCTCGATGCCCCTCCCTGATGCCACCTTGGCCGAGTCGGTGGTGAAGTGGGAGAAATCCTTCTGGGAATCCAATTTCAGCCACCCAAACCACCCGAAACCCCTCAACTACAAGGGCGGCATTCACCAGTTCTGCATCGACTTGCTCGACGGCAAGTTCAAGGACAAGTACCCCGAGCGCGTTCTGCGCCCGATCAAGGGGCTGACCCTTGGTGCGGTCATTGACCACTTCGACGGGATCAAGTGACACCATGAACCCGCTCGACGCCACCCTGCAAGCTGCCTGCCCCACGGTGATGGTTCCTCGCTACGAGGAATTGCCACTGCTCAACGACGACAGCCACCGCTTCCTGATCGCTGGCGACGGCCTCTATGCCGAGGTTCGTCGCCCTTGGATTCACGCGATCCTCAAGGTCACGGACAGCCCGATCCCGCTGCCATACGGGCCTGCCCCTCGCCTCTTCAACATCAATCTTCACCGCCGCGCCTTGGTGGGCGGTTTGCAGCACTTTATCCGGCGGGCGCGGGAGGTTTCGCCTCTTGAACACGCCGCATGGCTCACTTACGACCCGGTGGAAGGCGCGGTTGGCTACATCGAGCCGGAAATCATCAGCCGCAGCGAGGGGCATATTCAGTATCACCGCCCGGACGCCACGCCCCGCTGCCTGCCCGTTGTGGACGCGCATAGCCACGGCATGCTGCCTGCCTTTTTCAGCGGCACCGACGAACGGGATGACCGTACCGATGATGCCAAGCTGGCCTTCGTCGTGGGCAATCTCGACAAGGCCGAGGTCACGGTGACCATGCGCTTCGTTGGGTTCGGCCTGACCCTTGATATTTCAGAATGGATAGCTTCCATTTTGCATAATGACGGTGTAGCGAGTAACACCGAAATGGGAGCCGAGAATGACCACTGAAAACGTACATATCCTGCCTGACTCAATCCTGCACCGACCTGTCGTCGTCCATGTGATCGGCTGCGGCGGCACCGGGTCGCAGCTTCTGCCGCGACTTGCCCAACTGTCGAAGTGCATGGTTGCCTTGGGCCACCCCCACGGCCTCGACGTGACGGTGTGGGATGACGACACGGTGAGCGAACACAACTGCCTGCGCCAGAATTTCTTCCTGCCGGATGTGGGCCACAGCAAAGCCTCGGTCATGGTCAATCGCTGCAACATGGCCCACGGCTTGCGCTGGAAGGATCAGCCGACCCGCTTCACCCGCGAATCCATGCGCTCGGGCGGCGTCGATTTCATCATTGGTTGCGTCGATAGCAAGAAGGCTCGGGCCGAGATCGACGCATTCGTGCGCGAGAGCTATCAAACGATCTACTGGATCGACGCAGGGAACGAAGCCACCACCGGACAAGTGATTGTCGGCCAGTACGGAAAGCGGATCGCGGACGATCCCATGCGCCTGCCGCTGGTCACCGAACTCTACCCGGAGATCATCGAAGGCGAGGACAACAACGCCCCCTCCTGTTCCGCCCGCGAGAGCATCCTGAAACAAGGCTTGGCGACGAACAGCATGGCGGCAACGTGGATTTATGCGTGGCTGGCCGAGGCCCTGCGGCACGGTCAGGTATCGTGGTCGGGCATCTTCTTCTCCCTCGATTCTGGCCGCGTGACCTCGATCCCTGTCAGCAAGTCCGCGTGGGACGCTATCCGCCCCGAACCCCTCCAGCCCATGCTCAAGGCAGCTTGAATGAGTTTGGGGAATCGCCAAGGTGGTTCTTGAAGGACGTGCGGCCCTCCCTATCACCAGGGAGGGTGCATCTAAATGCCCCAGGTGCATGCACTACCAGCAGATCATTTTCGTCTGCTGGCATAGCATCCCAACATAACTATCCCCAGAACCTGTGGATAACGCTGTGGGGAAATCTCCCTTTTACTGAAAGTTGGTAGACCACGCCTAGCTGCAAACGGTGCCGCCCAATTTTTGAGCAAACACCTTCAAAACGGTATTGACAATTTGCCAAGAAGCCAGCACTGGCGCGACTTTTGACCGAAGGTTGCATGCTATAGAACAGGATGGGGGTGTGGATACAATGATCCTTAATCACAAGCCGCGAACCCTGACAATCACAACCGATAGCTCCACTTGCCCGCCGATGTCCCTCGCCTGCGCCTGATTTTCGCCGCCCCCAAGAACTGCCGGCCCGTTTTCGCGGGACCGGCAGTTTCCTTTTGTGCTTACAGCGACGAGGCGTTGTCCACCACCCAGGCCGGGACCATCACCACCAGGTCGGGGTAATGCTCACGGACCGCCGCTTCAGCCGCCGGCTGGAGTTGGCCTTCACAGTTGAAGAAGTAGTTGTAGGGCATGCCGTCTGCACTGGACTCCAAAACCGGATCGAGTTCGGACAGCGCCTCTGCCGTCGCAATATCGAGACCGGTGAAGTCCGCCAGCGCCTGCGGTACAGAAACCGCCTCGGGTTCGTCACCCATGATCATTGCGGACGTCACTTCGATGCTGGCTTCGTCGAAGCAGCGGCGGCCCAAGCGCGTCAAGGACAACTTCGCCCGCACGCGGATCTGGTGACCCGAATAGGGGCGCTCCTGATCCATGTGCATGGTGACCAGGCCCTTGGACGAGGCAGCGAAAGTCTGCCCCACCTGGGCGAGTTCCGTGAATACGGTCGGATCGATCGGCATGCTGATGTCGCGGACGCCATCGTGATTGCAGGAAGCCATTTCGGATGACACGTTGTCATCCGACTCAACCCCTTCCTCGAGCTCGGCCTGCAGCGCATCCCCGAAGTCCGTTACGGACTCGTGTATCTGGGCGGACGGGCAGGCAAGCTTGGCAGCCGCGCCGACGACATCAAGAAGCTGCGTGGACGTAACGGACAGCCCCAGTTTGCTGGCACGCTCCTCCAGGAGGTCAGCGTCCAGAACAACGTGGGTTGCCCCTGCCAGGGCGGCATCCTCGCTTGCGGTCTGATAGGAGGCCAGCGTGTTGTGGCCCAGAGCGGCAGCGACCAGTTCCTGGACGTGACTCAGCTTGGCGGTAACGCCGGCGGCGGTGAAACCCTTGCGGGCGTGAAACGAAATGGCGGATAGATTGGCCATGGTATTGGATCTTTCTCGCTGATAGCGATTGCACGGTCACTCGAGCATTTATCGCGACCGCGCGCCCAATGCGCATGGTTCGATAACGAGGTGTTGCGGGTACTGCGGGTAAATCGACTTTTTCGAGTTGCTCGAAGCTCAGCCGGTCGGCTTGATCCCATTATCCGAATCCGGCCGTAGCCGGTCAAGCGCGTCCGTACAGGACCGGGGATTCTGGCTGCTCTAGTGGACGGGGAACAATTCCAAACTGGCCATGGTGAATTTCTTAACCTGGCGACATGGATACCAAAGACCTGAAGCCACTCATCTCGGCGCTCGACGATGGGTACCGCCATCGACCACATGAGATGTTTGGCTATTTCCTGAGCGCCACCATGTCCCTCTGGGGTCTGCCTGAATGGCAGGCCGTCCCCGAGGATGTCCAACCCCAGATCGGGAAGGCGATCGATGCCTACGCCGACATCGTGGCAGCGCAGCCGCCCTTTATGGACGTGCTCGGCCCGGTGTACATGGACCTGGCAAGCCGCGGCGGTCGGGCCCAGCTGGGCCAATACTTCACCCCATGGCCCATTGCGGAGATGATGGCGAAGATCAGCGTCGGCCGGCCCATGCCGGAAGACCATGGCCTGGTGCGGTCCTGTGACCCGGCCTGTGGGTCCGGAGTAATGATGCTTGCCTTCGCGAACGAGATCCTGAGTAGTCAGGGTCCGGAAGGGCTGCTCCGTCTCTCGGTGACCGGCTGCGACCTCGACGCCTATTGCGCGCGCATGTTTGCCATACAGGCGGTAGCCACATGCAACATTCACAACCTCAAGATGGGGGAAGTCCTCGTGTACCGCGGAAATTCCCTTGGCCCCTGGGACGACCTGGAAGTGATCATCCACGCAACCGCCCCCAGCGTAGCCAAAGAGCCGGCCGCTCTCGATGGCGGACGCCTGGCAGCACTGGCGGCGGCCGCTCAGTCCCATCCAGACGTGATGCAGCTCGATCTCTTCGCGGCATAGCGGTGTAACCATGATCAACCAGGTCTATGACCCACTCATCGAGGCAGCGCGAGCCAATTCGCCGCACGGCCAGAAACTCCTCGAGCAACTTGGGGAGAAATTGCAGCAGGCCAACCCAAGCTGTTGTCGGTCGCTCGAGGACGGAATCCGGTTGGCTCGCTGCAACTTGTCCCTCTACGCCAGTTTTTATCCGCCTGCAGTTGTAGATCAGGTGCGCGTCTATTACGGACTCGATGGATCGTATTGAAAAGGCCGCCGGGCAAGGGATTCGGCGGAAAATCTTTTTCCAGAAAGGCAGGGGTCAGGTTGGCATTATGGGTACATCAGGACAGGAGATGAACCATGCCCCGCCCGACCATTGTTGGCACCCAAATCCGGCGCATCGATATGCATCATTCGAGCGCTGGCAAGAACAAGGATTACCGCATAACCATTTCGGAAGAGAGCCCGGGTAAGTACCGGGTCTATGCCGAATACGGCCCGGCCGGGAATCTGAATCAAGGTCAGGAAAAGACCAAGAACGTCGTCTCGTACAGCGCCGCTGAAACGATGGCCGAGAAGCTACGCGACGACAAGCGCAACCAGTCCGACGTCTATCAGGTCGTCTCCGACCGGATGCTGGCCCAGCCGACCAAACCGACCCCGCCTCCACCGCCTCCCCCGCCTCCGCGCGCGCGGGTCTCTGCTGAAACCCTTTCACCGGCCAGTCGCGCCGCCCTGACCACTATTTTTTGAGGAGTCTCACCATGGATACCGCAACCGTCCCCTCCGCCCCGAAACTCAACATCAACAAGGGCATCACACTCACCCAGCCCGTGATCGGCCGTATCACGATGGGCCACACCGTCATTCGTGGTGAAGGGAAGGCCCTGCCGGTGAAGGACGACCATTTCAGCCTGACCACTTTGGTTCAGGATGGTGCGACCCGGGCCTGGAACGAACATCCCTTGCAGAAGGAGATCGTTGGCAAGAAGAAGGACAAAGAGAAAGGCGACGCCAAGGAAAAGCTGCGTGCCATTCCGGTCCGGATCGCCTATAACGACCCGAACCTGACCCTGCACAACAGCTTCAGCGCCTGGGATTCCCAAAAGGGCCGTATCCTTTGCTGCGGTAATGGCGTTACCGCTCGCCGCGTTACTGAAGAGGGCGTCAAGGAAATCGACTGCCCGCGTCCGGAGGCCTGCGAATACGGTGTCCGCCAACGCTGCAAGAATATGAGCCGTGCCTACTTCCAGATCGAGGGCCAAGAGGATGAGCTGGGCGTGTTCATTCTGCGCACCACCTCCTTCAACTCCCTTAACTACCTGGGCACGCGCCTGGCGCAGTTGGCGGGCCTGACCGGCGGCCGTCTCGCCGGCATGCCGATGATGCTGGTGATGGAATCCAAGACGACCACCCAGTCCTGCCGCACCCCGATTTACTTCGCCGATCTGGTGACTCGCCCGGGCATGAAGTTGATCGAAGCGATCCAGAAGGCGAATGAGTACCAGAAGGCCATGGCCGACGCTGGCCTGTCCATCGAGGGGATGGAGGAACAGCTTCGGGCTGGGCTGGCCAACAGCGACTTTGCCGATGAAATCGAGGACATGGACGAATGGATCTCCGATGATGCCTTGATTGCTGCCGTCGGCGAACAGGCTGTGCGTAAGGGCGGCCTGAAGGGCATGGACAACCTCACCGAAAAGCTCGCGCAGCTCAATGCGCAAAATGCCGGTGCAGGGCAGGAAGCCGCCCCCGAGAACGCCCCGAGTGAAGCATCCCAGGGCGAACCCGCTGCTGATGGTGGTGATGGTGTGGTGGGTGGCGCCGGCGGGGAGCCTGTCGCCCAGCAACAGGATCTCCTTGCCGCCTGATCTGGGGTGAGGCGTGGAATCGCAACGCTTGCTCCTACGCAGTACCCGCGGCGTGGCCCAAGAAATTGAGTTCCACGTCGCGCCCCAGGGGGCCGGGTATTGTGTCAAGGCGACTCATCGCATCGACGGCTGCTATCCAAAGCCCGGCCCGTGCATGATGACCCCCCTCCCCCTCGAGGCCGCCATGACTTGGGCGAATGCTCGTGCAGCCAAGCTGGCGCGGTCGGCTGCTGCTTTCCGGCCAGCAAAGACTGTCGAGGACCACATTGCCGAACTATTTGGCCTTTAGGCCCGCAGAAGGAAACGGAATCGCTACTGGAGTTGGCTTCGCTGTCCTGGTTGTCACTACGCACTAGCGCCTGCTACACTGTCTATAAATGGGTTGGGACTACTCGACCGGCGCTGGGCTTCTCGGACTACCGGGAGGCCCTTCTGCTTTTCAGGGAAAGACTTTCAGGCCATTGCCTGAAATGCAGTCGTGCCGGCCGCCATACAATTTTCCCTTGATCACATCCCAAGCACGGTTTTCTTGCTCGGGCCGAAGTACATGAAGTCCGCACGGCCGGGCCGTCAGATCGGCAAGCTGCAGTCCTTCTGAATTGGTCTTTTTGTCGGCGATCAGAATACTGAACGGATATGGTTTCCCGCTCCGATTCTCGCCATCGCAAACGCGACGAAACTCTAGCTCGAGCGCTGCATCCTCCTTGGCGCCACGAGCCTCGAAGACAATCCTGGTTTCACGATCTCGTTGGCCCTGGATGGCCATGAACGCAGCTACTCGCTCGAGGCCAAACTGCATCGCCAAATGGTAAGGATGTTCCGGCTTTGAATACTTTGCCTTGTGGCGATTCTTGTCGATCACCACGGCAATCATGGTCATGTCGGTCTCGGCAATTACATCGGTCAGACGATTCAAGAACGCATCCCGCGCCTCTTTGTTGAGTTGGGCAAATCCCGCCTTCTTCTTCCTGATGTCGTGCTCGTGCAGGATCACCAAATCGTGGCCAAAGAAATCAAATTTCAACTGCCTGATAGCCGGCGTCACCTGGTGCACATAGGCGCCGATCGGGAATACACAAAACGACAGAACGAACAACGGCCAGTCTTGATTGATCGATTCCAGGCTATGGTCACCGCTCTCGTCGACGAAAACCACGTAATTGCTGGCCGTTCCTGTCACAGTTTCACCTCGCTGCCAGGCGGAGAAATGAGTGACAAGGTTTCAGCCATTGCAACGGACGGGAATCGTGTGTAGAAGGGCTCCATGGATGACCATTTTCCTGAAGAAGCCTAAACGCTAACACGGCTGTTCCCAGGACAACAGGTGCCCGGCCAATCAACATCTCGCCTATAGTCGATTTTCATGCTCGCAGATTTATTCACCAAAACAGGGGCTGTTTTTTCGCCCTGCAAGACCTACCGATACCGACTGTGGCGGACATGGGACGCTTCGAGAAAGCCCATCGTATTTCTGATGCTCAACCCGTCCATTGCGGACGAGAATCAGAACGACCCGACTGTAGAACGCTGCCAACGGCGAGCCATGTCGATGGGTTTCGGAGGGCTCCAGGTGGTTAATATCTTCAGGCTTGTTTCAACGGATCCACAGGGGCTCTATACCTGCGATGACCCGGTGGGGCCGGAGAACAACGAAGCCATCCTGGAAGCGGTGAAAGATGCAGGGATGGTTGTTTGTGCCTGGGGCACGCATGGCGAGCATGTGAATCGTGCGCGGGAGGTTGTGGAGCTACTGAAGTCCGCCGGGGTCAGCCCGCAGTGCCTCGGCCAGAATGCTGATGGCAGCCCGAAACACCCTCTCTACGTGAGCTATGCGGTGTCACCGGTGGCGTACGATCTCCTCTGAGACCGTGCCGCCATCGGGTCATTATCCGCGGATCAGATAAGCGAGGGTCGCGCCGACCGCAAAGGCGACAGCAACCGCCCAGGCAGGCACGCCCCCTTTGGCCTTGGCCAGCAACTCGCTTGCTGTCTGAAGTTGGGCCTGTGCCGTGTTCCGCTCCTTCTCCAGTGCCTCCATGCGTTCCTTGGCCAGTCTGAGGTCCTTGCCGGCGTCACCGAGCAAACGCTGTCTCTGCTGGACTCGCTCCCTGACGTAAGCGCCTGCTTGGGCCGGCGTATTGGCCGAAAAGTCGCAGAAGAGATCGAGGAGGGTAGCATTTCCAGTATGGCCAAGGCCGACAACCCGATGCGCTTGCTGACTGGACAATGCGGTCACCACGCGCGGATCGTCGAAAACCTCGAAGTCCGCGGCGTCGCCGCCCCCTCGAATGATCATCACGATATCGTCCGAGTTGGCATCCCGGATCGCGGTAGCGATCGCCACGGGGTCAAGCATGTTCACCTTCACCGGGAATACCCCGACCGAATCGCCCAGCTTGGATAGCTCGGCCATGCAGTCCTGTGTCACCTGGGCTGCGGCGGAGTTGGAATGGATGAGCGTTACGGACACGGAATCCCGGTCCGGGAAGGGCACCCGGCGCATCGGGATCGACCGTAGGCGCTCGATGGTCATCCGGCCCTGCTGGGCAACTTCCGTCTTGGCCGCCTGCTCCTGGTCGCCCAGTTCGATGTCGGTGGCCACCAGGCGCACCTCAAGACCGTAATTCGTGGAGCGCACCGCAAGCCGCCCCGTCGCAATGACAAGGTGTCCAGGTAGAACACCACGGCTTGCCACCAGCGAGGCCAGGATCTCAACCTTGGCTTGGGAGCCGCCGTCATCGACGATCTTTGCACCGTAGTAGCTCTTGCCGCTCGCCCGACCGGGATCTGTCCAACGTCCATGCAGGCGGATCATGCCGCCCAGTTCGGGCAGTTCGCTGGCCGCAAGTCGCTCCAGAAGGAGGGTCGTGAATTGCTGAAGGGTGCCGGGGGAGACGTCGGCAAATTGACTTGTGGCAGGTAGCGGCGCGTTCATCAGGCAGCCTCCTTCTTGAATTTGGGTGGCCAGGTATCCTCGTCGACCTTGCCGCCGGCGCGAACAAAGTCGATGTAGTCGAGGACATGGGTGTTGATCTGGCGTGCCTTCAGGTCCCAGGCGTAACCGAGGGCGGCCAGTAACCGCTCCTCCGTGCGTCCATGCAGGACCAAGCCAGCGGCCTTGGCTCGCCGCCACAGCAGGAGGTCGAATCGAATGTCGTAGGCCTCGCACAGTTCGACCGCATTCTCGTGATGAGGGTGGCTTGCCTCATAGACCCGTTGCTCAAGTATCCAAGACGCAAGGGCGAAGCCGAACTTGCGGTTGCTGACCAGTCGCTTCCGTTTTTTTGCCCAAGCAAGGGCACAACCCGGACAGACGAAGGCCGATTCATCGTTGGCGAGGGTGAAGGGGATGTACCCGTCGATGTCCGTGTGGAGATTCGACCGGGTGTTGTGTGGTTCTTCGCAGTTCGGGCAGAAGGCGATCCCAAGTTTCTGGAAGGCCTTCTCGTACCGCTGCAGGGTCTTTTCGATGTCCATGATGCGTCCTTTCACGCCGAAGTTATCAGACCGGACCGGGCAAATCTGGTTTTTGTCTCTAAACGAGCTGGGCTGCTCGCAGTTCGGACTTCATGTATGCGTAAAAGAGTGGTCCGCAGGCAATTCCGGGCAACCCAAAGGCTGTTTCCATGACCAGCATCGCCAGCAGCAGCTCCCAGGTCTTGGCACTGATCTGATGGCCCAGAATCCGGCCCGACAGGAAGAATTCAACCTTGTGCAGAGCGACCAGGAAGGCCAGAGACGCCAAAGCGGCAGGGAAGGAGACCGATGCGCTGACCACAAAGATGATTGTGTTCGAGGTCAGGTTCCCGATCACCGGCAGGCAGCACACGATGAGGGTGATCACCAGCATCGTCTTCACGAACGGCAGATGAATGCCGCACAGCGGTAGCACGACAGCCAGATAGATCCCCGTGAAGAAGGTATTCACACAGGAAATCTTGCCTTGGCCGATGAATACTTGTTCAAAGGATCGTTCGAAGGTGGCAACGCGCTGGCGCAAGGCCACGGCCAAGGCCCCTTCTGATGGATCGCACCGACGAGTGACCGCGATCAGGGCGCCAAGGATTCCCCCAACCAGGACATGGACCAGGGAGATCGCCAGTTCCTTTCCGATGCCCTGAAGTTCGGCCGTATGCTCGTGCAGCCAGCCTACGACCAAGGTTCTCAAGCTGTCCGCAGAGGATGGCAGGCGTTCCACGATCCAAGGCGGAAGGATGTCGTTGGCGTCGTCGATGATGTCCGCCAGGTGCTCCCATAGCTCGGGTAGGCCCGACGTGTTCCCGTTCTTCAGCAGCCCGATCAGGGCAACGGCCCCCAGACTCACCAGGAGGACGGCGACGGCTGCCACAATGATCGATGCCGCGAGGTGCGATGCTCGTCCTTTGCTGAGGCGGTAAAGCCACGGCGACATCTTATCGATGATGACGAAGACCAGCAGGCCAGCAAACAGGGCCGGTACCAAATGGAGATGTAGGGTCAGGAACAGCAGGACGGCAGCGATGAGGTAGCTGGCAGTTTGAATGGCGATCTGGGGCATTTACGGACTTCTCCTGATGCTGGGAGTGTAGGGACGGGCTACCCGGTTTGCTGTAACGGCCCGTCATGGCCAATGACCATTTGTCATCGCCGCCGGATTCACACGGCATCCCAACAAGCCGCAGATTTTTGTTGAATCCAGTCCGTAACGGAAGGCGAAAACTGCGCCAAAAAAGGTGGTCCAGCGTCAGGAATGGTCAGGCGCACTTATTCCAAACGTGCATAGCTCAGGTTGGCAAACTGGTGGCAGATGAGAAATCAGGAGGCCGTCATGAACGCCGCAACAGCACCAGAAACCGAAGCCCTTGCCCTTGCCGCTGTCAGCGACGAACCGCTGCCCAGCTTGCTGGAGTTGTTCGGCTCGCTGCATTGCCGGCCTGATGTTCCCAACCACGTTTACCACGCCGACCGCTCTTGTGTATCCGTCTCCGGGCTGAAAGAAATTCTGCGCTCGCCGGATCATTTCCAAGCCTATTTGCAGGGCGCCAGCCGGAAGGAAACGCCGGCCATGTTCCTTGGCACGGCAGTTCATACCCGCCTCCTCGAGCCCCATCTGTATGACACGGAATATGTGGTGGCGCCGATCTCTGACAAGCGGCTGAAGGAATACAAGGAATTCGAGGTGGCGAACGCCAACAAGAAGATCCTCACGCCGGACCAGATGATCGTGATTGAAGGAATTGCCCAGAGTGTCGCGCGTCATACCTCGGCAACCACCCTGCTTCGCGCTGGCCTTGTCGAGCACACCATCATTTGGCAAGACGAGGAAACCGGCATTTGGGTAAAGATCCGGCCAGATTGCCTTTGCGTCGATTTCGACACTGGCATTTGCCTCGACGTGAAGAAGACCACGGATGCTTCCCGCAGGGCTTTCAGGCTGTCGTGCGAACGCTATCTCTACGACATTCAGGCTGCCGCCTATTTGGAAGGGTTGCGCCAAGTCTTCAAGCGCGACTTCGATTTCGTGTTCCTTGCCGTTGAGGAAGACGCTCCCTACGGATGCGCGCTTTATGGCGCTCCCGACGAGATGCTGCAAGACGGACAGCGCCAGTTCCGGCGCGCCCTGAAGGAACTCAAACGCTGCCGCGAATCCGGCCTCTGGCCTTCCTATCAGCCGGACGGTGATTACGAACTCCTCGAGTGGCGCCCCCGCCGCTACTGAACCCCGATTTACAGGACCTCTCATGCTTGCCAAAGACTTTGCGAAAACGGTCGTCCACGACGCCGAGACCTCCCTGACCGTGGCGATCTCCCCCTGCTGCTGGATGTACCCGAACTACCCGTTCCAGATTCAGGTGCATATTGCCGAGACAGGCGATCACACCATCACCAGCAAGAAGGGGCTGTCCTTTGCGGACGCCACCGAGGCCGATGTAGATGAACTGGTCGCATCCCTGTCGATCGTGCGCTGCCCACGTTGTCAATCGCCGATGTTCGAGCGGACCGGCAACGAGGCCCACAACCCGGACAAGCTTTGCTCCAAGTGCATCCTCGCTGACCTCAACGAGCAGTACGAGGTTGCCAAGAAGAAGGCCGAGGAAAAGCAGCAGAAGGAGGACGCAAAGATGAAGGCGCAGGGCTACACCCACCGCATCAATGCGCGCATCCACCCCGCCGCCACCGGCGATGACTACCAAGTGGTCATGTACGCCAGCCGGCGACCGACGAACGCCTCCATGAAGGCCCAGCTCCGCAAGCTGGGCAGCGAGGTTTTCGACGATTACTTCATCACCAAACTTTAACCCGAGGAGAAACCATGCCAGTTCTGCTCTTTCCCCTGCTGTTGGCTGCCATCCTGTTCCTGACGCCGCTGTCCTTCCTTACTGTGCCTCCTGTCCCGGCGCCGGCTCCGGTGCCTTATGCGAGCGAACAGGTCGTTCAGATGCATTACACCAAGGGCGGTGTCGTTCAGATCAACACGGCTACGGGCGCGACCCGCTTCACCCCGTACCGCTTGGTTCCGGAGCTTGATCGACGTACGACCAACCGCGCTTGATCATGTTGCAAGGAACTCTCCCTCTCGACTTCAGCCAATGCCAGCGTTGGCGCAATGGTTGCGAGCGTTGGCGTCCTGCCGGTGAACTCTTCAATCCGCGCTATGCCAGTGTGCAGCGGATCGACACGGCTACGGCCAAGGCTTTCGTCCAGGATCACCACTACTCGCACTCTTTTCCGGCTTCCCGGGTCAATGCCGGTCTCTTCGTGAAGAAGCCGTTCCAGAAAGAGATACTGGCCGGGTGCGCCACCTTCAGCGTGCCCATGACCCAAGCAGTAGTACCAGCGCTCCTAGATGGACTGCAGCCGTCTCTGGGCGTCGAACTGGGCCGCTTTGTGCTGCTTGATGAGGTCGAGGCAAACGGGGAGACCTGGACCTTGGCCCGGGCCTTCAAGGTGCTGCGCGAGGCTCTGCCGGCGATCCGCGGCGTGGTCAGCTACTGCGACCCCGAGCCCCGCTACTCCAAGACCGGTGAGCTGGTGAAGAAAGGCCACGTCGGGACGATCTACCGTGCCCACAACGCGACCCCGCGCGGCCGCTCCAAGCCCCGGACATTGCTCCTCGCCCCCGATGGGTCGGTGGCCAACGAACGCGCTCTATCCAAGCTGCGCAATGGCGAGTCCGGCGCGAACTACGTGGAGGTCATGCTGCGCTCGATGGGGGCTGAGGCACGTCGCCTGAGCGAGTCCGGTGCCGATTACGTTCGCTGGCTCATCGACACCGGATTCTTGCGGCGAAAAAAACACCCCGGGAACCTGGCCTTCTCTTGGAACCTAAAATGACTTGGCTCGATCTCCCGTTCCGCTCTGGCATGTCCAGCAAATCCGACCTTCGCGGGGCTATCGAAGCCGGCGTCCCGGTGGGAGTCGTCGCCGGCCTGTTGACCACTTCGGCCATGGTGATGGTGATCCCGCGCTACCTCGACCGGGGTGGGAAGGTCTTTGTCGACTCGGGGGCCTTCGGGGCCTTCTTGAGCGGCGAGGACATGGACTGGCGCGAGATCATGTCCCGGTACCAGACGCTGGCCAACATGACCGATCACCCCGAAAACCTGTATGTCGTCGCTCCGGACAAGGTGGGGGACCAGGCCGGCACCATGGCGGTCCTTGAGGCCTGGGCCCCAAAGGTCCGTGCGTTGGTCGACGAAGGCTGCCAAGTCATCGTCCCGATCCAGGCGGGGAGTCTCCCTGGGCAAGAGATGATCGAGCGCGCGGCCGCCCTGCTTGGAACCCGCAAGTTCATCGTGGGCGTCCCTTCAAACCGGGCTGCAATGTCCATCGAAGAATGCCGGACGCTCCGGCATGCCGCCTTCCACATCCTGGGCCGGGTCCAGGCTGACGAGGAGCAGATCGAGCGGATCTACGCCCTTCGGGAAGGCAATCCCTGCGCACAGATCAATGCCGATGCGAACTGGCTGCGTAGCCGTATGGACACAGTTCGCAAGGGCACCGAAGCCGAGCGCGAGCTTCGCAGTGCGGCGGCATTGGCCCGGGCGCTACCTCCGGTGCTGCTGATTGACCATCCGCGTGTGGAGGCCGTTCGCCGGGCATTGGAAGAGGATGAGGACTGGGGAGCCAAACCTGCCCCCCGGCGGAACGACCAGCTCGAACTGGTGTTGGCGGCCTAGCCGGCCGTTGGCCCAGCCAGATAAGGTAGCATTGCGTCCATGAGCGAACAGACCCTTACCGAGCACCTGTACGGTACGCCGGCGAAGCCCTGGGTGCGGCCTGACGGCACGGTGATCGCCTGCACAGAGAAGCTGAAAACCATGCGGGAAAACCTCGAGGAACTGCGACAGATCGCCCAGGACGCGCTTGAGGATGCCGTTCTGATGGGCTGCGACGAAGGCCAGGTCAAGGAAGCCCTGATTCACTTGGTTCAAACCTTGAGTTCCGGATACGCCCCGGCAGACTGATTCTATGAAATCGCGCCAAACCCCGCACCGCCGCAAGGATGACGGGCTCATCGTCCGCATTACCTGCCCTCTCTGTGGCAACCGATTTTCGCTGTCCCGTGCGGTCAAGCACCGCAACAAGCACCATGAAGACTTGAGCCTCCAGGATTTCGAGGCCCAGATTGCCGACGCTCTGAAATCTGGTCAGCTTGACTACAAAGCCACCAGAACGGACAAACGGGACCTCCCCACGGCAACCGCCGCTCTGAAGGAGCGTTCCAAGCTGGTCGTCACCGACTCCCCGCGCATCGTCTCCGGCGGTAGCTTCGGGTTGAAAAAGTAGCCCCCTTCCCGTTGAAACCCTTACCCGGCGGTCCTTTGCGGACAAGCTGGGTATTCGCATTTCGCTAGAACTTATTCCAAAAAAATGACTTCCCGCTAGGCAAACTGGTTCCCGTCATCCACAACAACAGTCCGAGTCCAATGGACCAATTTGACGAGAACCATACGGCCTACACCAGCGACCCACGGTATCCGGCCATCGAGAAAAAAGTGAAGGCCACGGGGTTCCGCAAGGCTACCCCAGCAGAAGTCCGTGCCAGCGCCAACAAGCATCCGGGATACCCCGATCTTCACTGTGCCTATGGGGGCCTCTGGGTCAAGGAGGTTCCTGTCGCATGACCGAGGAAATCAACAACCACCTCCGCGAGCTAATCAGGGACAACTGGGGGATGAGTATGCGTGAAATCGAACAGGCCACCGGCTGGCCACGCCGGATGCTCCAGCGCACTTTGGGTGCCATGGAAAGTCAGCGAATGATTCGCAACGAGGAGGGCCGTTATGTTGCCCGTTGAGGTACGCGACCCGACTATTCGGGTCATCATCCCGAGCGAAGAAGACCGCCTGTACGACGTAGCGGAGAGGGCGCTTGCCGATCAGATGTACGTCATCCATAACGGATCGACCGTCTTGGTATGCAGCATCATCCCGGCCGGGTGGAAAAAGCTGGCCGTGAAAGACAAAACCCCCAAAAAACTCCCACAAATCAACCATTCCTCCGCGATAGGTGGTGTTTTGAGCGGTGTTCCTGTGTTGCCGGTGCTTTCGGCTCCCTTGAAAATTGGTGCGTGATGATAGATTCCGCCTTCTTTGACTCCCTTAACCCTGCTCAGCACCGGAAGTGCTACAACTTTATTCGTAGCCGGGCGTCTGCCAATGATGCCATCCTGACGAGTGGCGACGAACGTCTCAAGGCCCTCCCTCATCACCAGCGGATTGCTCTCCACGACATGCTCAAGCATGAAGCGGCCTTTCTGGAGGAATTCGCCCCCACTGTGGTCGATCTCGTCAAAACCCCTGGCAGCACGCGGCATGAAATCGCAACTACGTTGCAAACTCACTACCCTCTTCTGTCGAAATCTTTCTATCTTGACCGTGCAGACGTTCTCTGGGACCTGGCCCTGCGCTTGATGGTGCATTACGGCCGCATCCGTACGTTTCAGACTACTGATGCGCTTGAACAGATGCTTATGGAGACGGATTTTGGTGGTGATGTTCCTGCAGCCTGGTTCAGACTTCCGTTTGAGGAAATCTTTATCGAATTTGGCGAGCATCGCGGGTTCCCGATAACTATTAATGACTCGGAGTCTGGGGAACACATTATCGAGGGTGCATACGTCATGAGCGGCTTGTCTCTTGGCAAGCCCGGCAGGCCTCTTGTTCGTGGATTCGACTTGATCATCTTCGGAAGTCCAGTGGGGAAACGGACAGCCCTAGACGACTGTTTTATCCACATGGGCCTGCCTATCAACGACGAGGAGAAGCCAATTTCCGACGTCGTTCAGGACGTGGTGGACTTCTACGCGTCACAAGGAGACTTTCCGAACAAGCACGCTTTCCGTCCAGTTGTGGAGCATGTCGCGAAGGTGCTGGTGTATCTGGGCACGAAAGACGCGCGGCAGCATCAGGTCGCTGAGGGTTCAGAAGCCCGGCGCCGCATTAATGCTTTGAAGTCGCCGGCGAAGCGGGAGAAAGCTCAACGGCAAGCGGCAAGGCTATATGACCGAATCGTGGTCGGCCCGGCCGAGCTACCGGAAGACCTGGCAGGCGGGGACGGCTGTGGCAGTGGTGGCGTCCGCCCCCATGTCCGCCGCGGCCATTTCCGTGCGCAGGCCTATGGCCCACAGCACTCACTTCGTCGCCCGGTGTGGATTCAACCCACCTTGGTCGGCAAGGACCGAATTTCTGGTGAGGTCGCGCACCCTGCCTACGTGATCCAGTAGGGTCGCCATGTTCGCCCGCGTGCTTCCCTTCATCTTCCTCAACTTCTTAGGCCTCCCAGCGCAGGCCTTCGAGGGCTACCTGCCCTACAACGCAGAAGAGGCGGGGCCTGGCATCCTGATCGTAATCGGGCTACTGGTCTGCATTCTCCTGGCCCGCCGGCTGAGGCTCGATACCGACGAGAGAAACTGATCAATGCAACTGACCGGAAAATTCTATCAAGCCTCCATTGCCGCACTTGGCTTTGCCTGCTGCTGGCTCCTCTACTTCATGCTCCTTGCTGGCAACCTGCCGATGCTCCTGAAATTCTTTTACGCGGTTGATCTGGAAGGCGGGTGGCTGGTCGTGTTGCAGCATGAAAACGGCTGGAAACTGCTGGGACTGTCTGTTGCGGTTGTGATCGCCGGCAACGTCGCCTGGCTCGTGTCGAAGATTTTCGAGCGCAAATTTGTGGAAGTCTGGACGAAGAAATGAACCTGTTGCGCCTTCTCCCCGCGCTTTTCCTGGCCCTGGCCCCTCTGCTCGCGCAGGCCGGCGAATATCCGTTCTCGGTGGAGCGAATCCAACTCGACGGTGGCGCTGGCATTCTCGCTGTAAATGACGGACCGCTTACGGTCTCTGCCTCGGTCGATCTCACTCGCCAGATCAACGTCGGATCAGACCATAGGTGGCCGATCAACTTTGAACTGAAGCCCTACTCGAGCAAGACGTTGGGGGTCATCTACCCTGCCAGCAAGGATGAGCCGTGGGATTTCGAGCTACTGGTCAGCAAGACGATCCACCCAGGCAAGGTTGATGCCGTCCGAAAGCCAGAGGCGAAGGGGTCAGTGCTTTCCGAGGCCCGCGAGGATGCCCGTAGCGAACTGCAGAAGCTGCTCGAGCCAATTTCCGGATTGCCGCGCTGGTTTGATACGGCCAAGATCGGTTCGTCATTCATCAAGGACGGATTGCCGTTTCTGCTGGTGGCCTATCTAGTGCTACTTACCGTCCTCTTTGACCTGCGGGCTTTTACTGCCCTGCTTCGGCGCGATTGGCTTCCCGCCATCGGCCAGGGTTGCCTCGCTGGTGCTACCGGCTTCCTACTGTGGATTCAGCACGCGGCGGTACCGACCATGTATTTGCCTCGCTTCATGAAGTATGTGATGCGCGAACCGACTTCCATCATTCCCTGCATTCTTGCTTTGATCATCGCCTGGCTGACCGCGCAGTGGCTTGTTCCCCAGCGCGACAGCTCCCAATATGCACGCCTCTGACATAAGGACAATTTCATCATGGCCCGCAACGGTATCCTCGACGACATGCTTGACCTTGCTGCAACTCTGCCCTGGAAGGCAAGCCTGGGCATAGCTGTCGTTGCCTATTTCGGTTTCCACTATCTCGCCAACATGCCGGTAATCGAACCCGGTTCGGTGAATGATCTTGCCAACCACACTGGGCGCCAGCTCGTGAAAGTGATCGGCATGTTCATGCAATTCATCGTACCCGGGATTTTCGTGCTTGGCGCTTTCTTCGGGTTCCTGCGCCAGCGCCGACAGATGAAACTGCACGCCGAGGTTGCCGGAGGAGGCGATCGTTCTGCGCTGGAGTCGATCTCATGGAGCGACTTCGAGATCCTGACATCCGAGGTGTTCCGCCGGAAAGGGTTCAACGTGGAGCGACGTGGCGGCAATGGAGCCGATGGCGGCGTTGACCTTCAGATGTGGCAAGGGAAGGACAAATACCTTGTCCAGTGCAAGCAGTGGAAATCAACCAAGGTGGGTGTTAACGTCGTGCGGGAATTGTTCGGGGTGATGTCGGCTGAAGGCGCCGCCGGCGGTTTTGTGGTCGCATCTGGCGAATTCACAAAGGACGCCCAAAAATTTGCTGAAGGTCGCTCGATCGAACTGGTGTCGACCGATCTCATGCTGCGCCTTGTGCAGCAGACCCTCTCCGACAATGAGGATGCTTACGAATCGCGCGGTACGCCCTCCTGCCCCTCCTGCGGGTCTGAGATGGTGTTGCGCTCTGCCACGCGTGGAGCAATGGCCGGCTCACAGTTCTGGGGTTGCTCTCGCTACCCCTCATGCACTGGAACTCGACAGGCGGGGTGACGGCAGGTAAACCATGCTGAAAACTTATTTTCGCAAACTCACCGGAAACGGGGTGCCGGGGGCTGCCAACGGTGCCAACCAATCAGCAAGGGTGCCCCTTGAATTCTCTCTTTGCTACAAGCTACGGCGCGATGCCCTAGAGATAACGGCCAAAATGCCAGGCGAAGGGAAAGTGATCACTGCCGACACCCAGGCCAAGCGCCTGATCTGGGTTCAGGCACGCCTGCTTGAAGCCATGTGCAGCGACCCCGAGCTCACGGATCGCCAGCGAGTTGTTCTGATGGCCTTCCATAGCAAGGCCTTGCGTGACCTGATTGCTGAGCGCCGTGGCGCCCGCCGGCGGGGTAGTTTGCCTGCAGCGGCCATTTAACCCCCTATTAGGTGGGTTCGTTGTCCATTTCTACGTCCAAACCCCCTTTTTCGGCGTCTTTTCACGATTGCCGGGCCCATTGCCGCCCCTGAAAATGGCGGATACGCCCTTGATTTGGGCGTGTCGACTATCGGCCTATGAGGAGTTTCAGTGGACAGCCAAACGCAAGCGATCCAATTCGGGGTCGAATCCTTCTATTCGTCTAATCGAGGCGAGGCCTACAAGTCTCGTATGCTGCTCTGGGGTTTTTCCCTGATTGGCTTCACGGTCTCCGCGCTAAGGGCGCCTCATGGCGGTGTCAGCATCGCAGTCATGGCGACCTTCTTCCTGGTCATCGTCGGCCTGGTCGATTACTTCCTACTGCGCCAGTTCCGCCCTGGCCAGTTGGTGGTCAAACTGACCGAAGAAGGGGTCGAATCGCCGATGATTTCCGGCTCGACCAAGAAGTTACCCTGGATCTCTATCAAGGGCATTTCAATTCAGGCGATACACGACCAGTCTTACCTGGTCTTTGAGCTGTCTCCTGATCTCGGACTGCCCAACAAGAAGCACTTCCTCACCGGCACCAATCCTTCTCGGCCGACTATCTCCCTTGCCGGCCTCGATGCAGCGGCGCAGGACCAGCTGGCCACGTCGATAAGCCAGTTCCTCCGCGACCATGACGAGCTCGCCGGGATCGATATCAGAAACCCCGTCCGGGAAGCGCGCGAATTCATGGAGAGCGTCCGGGTGCTTGCACCGATGCCGTGGGTGACCTCCTTCTTGGTTGTTACCAATGTGATCGTCTGGATCGCAATGGTAGCCGCCGGCGCCAAAATCCTTGGCTCACCGATTCCCATGCTCTACGAATGGGGTGCAAACGCTACTTCTGCTGTCCAGGAGGGACAGGCTTGGCGCTTGTTGTCGTCGGTGTTCCTCCACGGAAACGTTTTCCACCTGGTCATCAATATGGCCGCCCTGATCAGTGCGGGCCTGATTGTCGAACGAATCTATGGCCACCGGCTCTTCGGCCTTATCTACTTCGGATCTGGGATTGTCGGGAGCGCACTCAGTCTCCACTTCGCCTCGCAAACCACCGTGGCAGTCGGGGCGTCCGGCGCGATCTTTGGTGTTACCGGCGCCTTGTTCGTGGCCATTTTCCAGCACCGGAAGAGTCTGCCGAAGTCATTCAGCAAGCAGATTATCGCCAGCCTGAGCTTCTTCATCACCTACTCGCTGGTTCAGAGCTTCACAAAGGACGGGATCGACACGGCCGCGCACATCGGCGGCCTGGTTGCCGGCTCGATGCTGGCATTCATCCTTCCTGAGCGGCTGAATATGGAGGCCTTCAGCAAACTCCGCTTCCAGCGTGGCGTTATCGGCGTCCTGCTGACCACGCTTACCGCGTTCGGCCTCGTCCAGTTGGCACCGGCCGCCAAGGTCGACGTGGGTCGCACGATCCATGGCTCCGCGACTGTTGCGGCCGGGATGAATCAGTTCGCTGCTGTGATGGCTGCCCTCGAGCAGGAAGAGAAAGACGTCGCCGCAGGCAAGATTTCCATCCGAGAGAGCGATGATCGGAGTCGGAGCGTATTCGCCCCCAGAATGGCAGAAGTGTTGAAGACGCTTCGCGCCGGCTACTTGGCACCCAGCGACCCGCGGCTACCAGTTCTCAACGCCACGATCCGCATGGCGGAGTTGATGGAAGAGTCTCTTGCCATGCAGTCCGTCTTCAAGCCGGGAAGCGACGTACCCGAGCCTTCAGACCCAGCCAGGGCAGTCGAATTGAAGAAGGAAATGCTTGTCGTCATGGCAAGCTTGAGTAAGGCCAAAAGGCCATAAACAGGAAATTTTGGACGAAAAAAAAGGCCTCGATTGAGGCCTTTTTCAGGTAGGTAACCTTAGCGCTTCCGCTTCCTTGCTGGCGTGACGGAAATCTCAACGCTCGACTTCATGAACGCCCGAGTTCCCGAGGGATTTAACTCAGACCTGACAGCTCGTAAGGCGCCAACGATCGGTGCGAAATAAATCCGCGGACCTTCACTGGCAGCACTTAGAAACTCGTTCACGAAACCAGCCATTTTCATTTCCACATCTCCTTCACGGACTTGATGGCAGTGACGACCAAGTAGGTCAGAAACAGCCCTGCGTCGGCGAGCAGGATAGCATGTTCAAGGAACGCCAGCACTTCGAGGGTGAAGCCATCGAGGTGGGCTGCTTCAAGAGCATGCACCAACATAGAAAGACCAACAGCCGGGGCACCGACAATTACAAACAAGAGGCTGCCCACGAAAGTGTGAGCTGCAAAATGAACCACAGGGGTCCAGATGCTCTTCTTGTGTTGCTGGCTGTTGCTTTGGTTTTGCTTTTTGGTTTTGCATATGCGTTCTCCTTTGGGGTTAAAAAAACCCGCGGGAGAAGTGCACATGCACCCCCGGTGGGGATGTCGGCATTCCCCACACGGGCGGTTAGTTGAAACAGCTAGGCTCGGTTATCGAGCTTCGCCAAGTCATCACGGCGCCGCTTTAGGCAGCGCTTGGCGATGGTGTAGCTGCGTTTCCGCTGCGAGTCGGCCCGATCTTCAAACACCCGAAGTTGACCTTCAAAGTGTTCGATCTCTCGAACGAGGCGCTGTCGCTTCTGCTGACGGTTGTAATCCGTCTGCATGACTACAGATCCTCTTTCTGGGTCCATTTACCGTTGCTGAGTGCGTCGGCGGCAGCGTCGGCAGAAGGCCAGTATTCAACTGACTCTCTACTGATGGGCATACCAAGTTCTGACGTACCCAGATAGAACCCTGCAGCGGACTGCAAGACCTGTAACGGCAACTGGAAACCGCACGAGGCGGCGAGTTTTCCGATCATGAGTAGGCTCCTTTCATGGATCGGGCCAAAGAACAACCCGGCAGGGTTATCCCCTGACAGGGTTGGAGAGACCATGCACCTTACGGCACATGATGAAAATCAGCCTCTATCGTTTGGCTGCGGACGTTTGCTCCTCACGGAACGAAATCGGTGGTGCTTGTTCAAGGGCTCGAAGCCAAACACTTGAAAAAGCCCCCTACTCAATGAGTAAGGGACAAGGAGGGCGCTACACGCACCCCAGCGATGACTGCCTCGCTTTCTCGACCGCCAGGTAGGCCTCAAGGGAAGCGGAAAACAGGTCGCTGAGACGCATGTGCGTGATCTCCTGACCGAACACGTGCACCAGTTTCAGTGCGCCGGCATCGTGCTGATGCTCGTCGCACAGCTTCCGGTACGTGGACACACATTTCTCGTAGCTCATCTCACTTCCCCTTGATGATGGACATCGAACGAACGCGGCCCGGAGTGAAGCGCCCGGACCACTCAAGCCCCTGATCACGGACCGACTGACGAACGCGCTGCTTGAACGATTCCTCGCTCACCTCCTTGTGGAGGTTGCAGTGCTCTTGCTCAACGGCCAAAAGGAACTCGATGTCATCGACTGCATCGAGAAGCGCGACCTGAAGCTTCTTCCTGCCGGAGATCTGCTTACCGATCACGGCTGCCGCGATCGCAGCAATGGCTGCCGCGACGATGCCGCCGAGTGCGGAAATAATCGATGCCTGCACAGAAGGGTCGGTGATTGCGACTTCAAAAGCCATGGTGATACTCCTTTGAATTGCCCACGGAGATCACCGCCGGAGGCGGCCCCCGGGACGATTGAAGAACCAGTCGGATGACTGGAGTGAAGCGAGTCATAACGCAGACTCGTAGGCGTTTTCCCACACGGGAGAAACCGAATCTTTCTTGAGCAGCCTGTCTTTTCAGGACGCTCAAGAAAGACTTCCCCGGAGGGAAGTCAGAAGTGGTCCGGGCTTAGGCTTGCGGTTGAGCTTCGGTAACCACGATGTTGCCTTCCCCGTCGAACGTCACGAGGAACGACTTGTTTCGCAGGTTGGTCTTGCGACGGGCGCCGGCGGTGTAGAGGCATTTTTCAATGGTCTCGGTACCGGGCTCACCAGCAAGGATCGCAACCAGGTCGTCAAAGCGATCGCTGTCGAGGTTGAAGTCCGTTTCGCAGTAGTAGTCATTGCCATCGACATAGGTCGAGAGTTGACGCAACACGTAACCGGCGCTTCCACCGTTCTTGGCGACATGCAGCGGGACCAGAAAAGCAGCAGTACCGCTCCAAGCATCCGAACCAAGGCACACCGGTTCGTCCAGGAGCACGGTCTTACCGCCCATCGTTACTGCCAGATCCTTCACCAACTTGGCGCTGCCTTCACACCAACCACCGCTGAAGTGTTCACTGGCGACGACCTTCCCGCTGACCTTGACCTCTTCTTCCGCGATATCACGAAGGAAGGGACGAGCCCAGTGGTTATCCGGCAGTCCGTACTGGACAAACAGCAGGTTGGCCTTCAATGCGAACATCAGCTTGGCGAAGTCAGTACCGACGCCTTCTTCGTCGAAGTCTTTGCACAACTGCACCTCCCCCGACTGTACCTGCTCCAGCGTCACATGATCCTTGTAGCGGTACATGTAGCAGTCACCATCGCGCAGCAGGACCGGTGTTTCGGACACGTACTGCACCATGCGCTTTGGCAGGACGGGGACATCTCCCATGACAGTCAGGAAGTCTGCTTTTTTCGCGGCGTCCCAGTAGGTCTCCACGAAATCAACGGCGGACATCTCGGCTTTTTTGGCAAGAATGTGCTCCCTCCAAAGACCCTTCAGAACAGCATAGAAGTCCTTGGCAGCCTTCTCGGAGTCGATCAGAGAATCCCTGTCCGGCATCCGGGGCGTATAGACCAGGTGATCCACATGCACAATGGTGTGTTGCTTCTTGTCACCGTGATAGTGCTGTGTGAATCCCTGAACGGTTACCGGCAGCCCCTGGCAATACACCACGCCAAGACCTTCGAAGGCGATGGGTGCGTCGCTGTGGATGCCGGGAACATGCACGAAGCCGATCGGCGTCGATGCTCCCTTCAGGTTGGCCTGTGCGTGGGGCCGCTCCAGTTCCTCGCCCATCCAGAAGACTGGGGTGGCAAAGCCTTTTGCATAATTGCCCAACGCGTTGCGGATCTTCTGCTGATCGAGTTTGCACTTGATCAGAGAGATCCTGGTGCCTCCGATGAAGCTGGAGGGTTGTACTGCGATTTGACGCTTGGCGATCAGGTCCTCGGAGGAGAACGAGATCTGACGGCCGCGGCTTTCAACGACGATGGTTTCGGCGGCAAAGCTGACGCTGAAGAAACCAATGCCGAAGGGCTTTTCGCTGGCGAACGTCTCCTCAGACCAGCCGCTCTCAGCCACCGTGATCAGGGCACGGAAGTCGGCGATACCGCAGCCGTTGTCCGTGATGGTCAGGGTGGAAGTCGAGACGTCGTAGTCGAAGTCAATCTGGCTTGCACCAGCCCGCCGGCCGTTCTGCAAAGCTTCCGCAAGAACGGTCGTCGAGGTCGAGAACAGCGTCCTCAGATGTTCGAGGAAACGGCTCTCATTGACGCTGCTGACGATGCTTTCTTCCAATTGTGCTGCTTGATTCATGGCAAAACTCCTTGCAAGGGATTTTGCGGGCAGCACGTCCCTGTCGGGAGCGTACCCCCGCAGGGTTGGATTACCTCAAGGCCCGTCGGCCAGGAGATGGAGCGATCCATAACGCAGGATCGTTGGCGTTGGTCTCTCACGAGACAAAACCTTGGGTTTTCTTCACCGTCCTGGTAGCCCAGGGCGCTCAAGAAAACCCATCCGAAGATGGGTAAGGAACGAGTCCTTAATGGACGGTCTGACCGTATTCCAGGGCCTTGGAGAGCACAAGCGCGTCGAGCTCTTCTTCAGCGTACTGGCTGCCGAGGTAACCCCAGCATTCGTCTTCCTCATCCTTGATGACCCGGCCGGTGGAGCGATCGATGACGTAGCAGACGACGCCATAGACGTTGCCGTTTCGCCAGTCGTTGTACTCCTCGAGGACACCCTTGCAGTATTCAACTGCCTTGGCGTACATCAGGGAGTCCAGCTCTTTGCGATCGATGACTTTGGTGCTCGCCGAAACGAGTTTGTCCAGAGCTTCACGCCACTTCCAGCCTTCGCCTTCACCCACCCAGGACGAGCCATCGAGTGTGTAGCGGGCGTGCAGCGGATCGGTTTCGCTGCCGAGGGCGCCAAACCAGGCGACCTGGCCGATGCCAAGTTCGGACAGCACATTCGACCGGATATTGTCGATGGCATCCTCATCAGGCACCCACACCGCGGCGGCACGGGACGTGTCCCAACGGCAGTTCATTCCGGTCCCGGTCACAGAGTAGGCGACGCCGCCGTGCTCATAGATGTCGAGGGGAATGGCCAAGGGATTGCCCACTTCGCCAGCTGCCAAGGCTTCATCCCAGCATTCCTCAGCTTCCGATTCGGAAAAGAGGTCTGCCAAGGGCTGAAGGGTGTCCTGCAGCTTGCTGTCCATTCGATTCCAGTAGGCGACACCCCAGAGGGAGTCGGCCAGGTAATCGAGTGCATATTCCAGCCCCTCTTGGTCAATCGCGAACTGAATCACGCTTTCCAGGGAGGCCTTCGATACAGGACGGCCGGTGGCACGAAGCCGGTGAAGCAAGCGGGTGAGTATCGAGAGATCGTTACCGACTCCCTTCATCACACGCTTCACGATACGGTCACAGACAGGCTGGCAAGTGAAATCCTTATTGCCATCTCCATCCAGACCCAAGGCAGCGTAATAGCTGCTCTGTTCGTCTGCATCACCACGACGAGAGCTGACGTGATAGATGTTGCCGTTGGCAGACCCTGGCTCACAAGGATTCAAATGCTCCGAATCCTGATCGTAGACCAAGCCACCGCAGACGATGTACCGCTCCAGCACAATCATGCGCTCCTCCGTGTCCGGGGTGCAGCGCATGACTCGGCCAACATCAATGGTTTCTTCATCCGGGTTATCGCCCGTCAGAAGCACCTCATCAATGCTTTCCGACGCCTCCAGAACACCGGGCAACGCTTGCGCGCGCATGGTGAAAGAGACGTTTTCCAACGCAACGACCGTTTCCGGACGCAGGATGTTTTTGAGAACTGCTGCTTTGTTACCAAACATGGGACACCTCCGATTTACTGGGGCCCATGCTCCCCAGTGGGGAATGTGGCCCCACAAGGGAAAAGCGATAGTGCAACTCGCCAAAAGCTGGTCATAACGCAGACCAGTAAGCGTTTTCGGTCACCCGAGAAAACCTGAAACCCCCATGCCTGCGGGGTATTATTGGCCGTTGAGGACTTTTTCCCCCTCAATTTCAACTATCTGGAGTATTGACCAATGAATAAATCCGAACTCGTCGATGCCATCGCCGCCGGCGCCGATATCACCAAGGCCGCGGCCGCCCGCGCCCTGGATACCGCTGTCGAAACGATCACCAAAGCGGTTGCCGAAGGCGACTCCGTGACCCTGGTGGGTTTCGGTACCTTCAAGGCGTCCGCCCGTGCGGCGCGCGAAGGCAAGAACCCGAAGACCGGCGAGAAAATCAAGATCGCCGCTACCACCGTGCCGAAGTTCACGGCCGGCGCCAGCTTCAAGACCGCCGTCGCCGCACCCAAGAAGGGCAAGAAGTAAGCAATGCATCAGCTTTCCGGATGGTCCGACGATCGGGCCATCTGGAAAACTCCCCGGCAAGCGGGGAGAAAGGTGAAACAGGGTTCTTCTCAAGCAGCTGCCTTCTGCAGCGCGCTTACACCAACGTGAATGTCCAGCCAGTCGATCCCCTTCTTACCCTCGGGGATGTCGATCGGAGGCAACTCAACGCCAGCCTGGATACCGCTTTTCCACAGACGCTCAGCCAACATCGTCGCAGCTTCCTGCCCGTGTCCTTTCGGGTGGAATTTGCTCGGACTGTCTTTGTCAGCGTAGATCGTGACGCGCTTGATGCCCGGCGGAGGAACGAATTCCGCCATCAGGCCGGCAGTGACGGTAGCCCAGCAAGGAATGCCAGTCATTTCCGTAACAGCCAACGCAGTCTCGATCCCTTCGGCCACCGCGAGGGTGTCCGTTGCCGGGAACAGTCGAATTGCAGCACCTTGCAGCGGGCGGTTGCTCGCATGGGGGCACAGCTTCTTCGGTGACTCGACAGGAGCTTTGTGGCCGTCTTCCGTGAGGAACGTCCGGTGGATGGTCACGGGGGAACCATCCGGAGCCGAAACGCAAGCCATCAGGCCGGGGAAATGCCCGACAAGCTGACCCTTCTCATAGAAGGCCATCGAAGGATGAAAACGCACGGACTGGAGATTCCTGGGAATCTTCAAGCCGCGGCCGACCAGGTACATCCAGGCTGCCTTCGCTTCAGCACTCCGGAAGGAGATGCCGTTGCTCCACAACGCAGTCAGGCGCTGCCGGATGGCTGCGTCTTCTTTTGCTGTGTCACGACGACGTGCTTCGCGACGGACAGGCTGTAACTGGGGCTTGTCACCGAGGACAAGACGCCCGATCTCGGACAGGGCGTCTTTGAACGTCCAGTCGTTGACCGCGCCGATCAGTGCGATACCGTCGGGCCAGTTGCCACAAGTGCAGACACCGCCGCCCGAGTCCAGGAAGTCACGATAGACCCGAAAGTCACCGTTACCACCATGCATCATGCAGTCGATATGCACCAGACCAGGATGATCAATGGCAGGGAGAATCGATGGCGCCAACTGCGAGGCGATTCGATCCCAGATGCCATTGGCCTTGGCCTTCACTTCCTTCTTGTCAATATCCGCAAAACGAATGGACATGGCACACCTCATAAAAAGGGCACCATGCCCCCTGTCGGGAGATGGGCCCGACTAGGGGAACCTCACCAGACAGCAGTGAGGGCAGCAGCTCATAACGCAGAGCAGTAAGCGTTTCCGATCACTCGGGAAAACTTGCTTTTTCATCGCCGCCGACTGATCAGAGGCGCTGAAAAACCCTCTCCCATGGGAAAGGGCAAAACGGCTTTATGCCGTTTTGGCGGGCGGATTCCGTTTGAAAGCTGCCAGATACACCTCGTCGAGCGTTGCACCCTGCTCTTTGAGGAATTTCGCACCATCGTAGATACCGCGTTCTGCGATGACTTGGCGCATGTAACGAATAGACATGGATTGCTCCTAAAAATGGCCATAAGGATCACCGCCGGAGGCGGTACCCCCTGGGCGGATGAGGAAACCAGCAAAGCTGGAGGTAGCGGCTTATAACGCAAAGCCGTAGGCGTTCTCGGTCACCCGAAAAACCGGACAACTTTTCGCAGAGGCCTCACCGAAGCCTCTCTGAAAAGCTCCCCAACCAGTGGTCAGGGAGAAGGGACTGCCAGGTACAGCGGGCGGATCATCGTTACCGCCAGCGCGCGAACGCAGAGCGGGCTGCGTTATCGAGAGCCATGCGGTTGTTGAGAAAGCCGGAGGCAGAGCCTGCGACCGATTCGATGACGACGTTGCCAACGCTGTTCTGTTCGGCACGGACGGCGGCCTGACGCGCATCCAGGGTCTTGTACTGCGCATAGACCTTGGTGAGGCGCATCATGACGTCCGGCTTCTTCGCTTCGCGTTGATCTTCGGGATACTGAGCCAGGATCTGGTCAGCAGCCTTTTCGATCTCTTCATTCTCGCGGGCCTTGCGATCCTCTTCAGATTCCTTCGTGGCGAAGGTTTCCTTGGCAGTATCGACAACGACATGCGTGGCCTTGGTCAGAACGGCGCGGGTAGCGTCAATCAGAAGACCGGTCAGCATGTCCGCGCGAGCTGGAGTGCTGGCGACGAGCAGAGCGAACAGGAGGGACAGGGTGATACGTGCTTTCATGGTGAAACTCCTTCAAAAAGAAGGGGCACCATGGCCCCTGTCGGGGAGGTGCCCCGATCAGGGATAAATCGCCGGGTGGCGATATGGGTAGCGGCTTCGATCACGTCCGAATCCGTAAGGGACGAGCTGAAAACTCAGCCAAGTAAAGGGTCTTGTTTATGAAGCCAGGCGGCCCCATAAAGAAGACCCTTCGACGAATCGAGAGGGTCTGGGTGCTGCAGGTTAACGACGATGGTTGGAAAGGGCGGTTTTTGCATCGCGAAACGCATGTAGCGCAGCGCAAAGCTTGGAACCGACAAATCCGAGGACGAAGCCAATGAGGACGATTTTTCCAGCTAACAGAGCCTGTTCAAAAGAACGGCCGGCAACTAGATAAGCGATGCTCAAGGCTGCAATCCATACGATCATCATAACTTTCATCACAGTGTCTCCAAAAAGGATGGACACCGTGATCCCTGTCGGGATGGTGTCCCGAAAGGGTTGATGAACGCTGGAGCGGAATAACCCCGGGGGGTTATTCACGCTTTGGTCCAGCGGAGATCTTCATCTGTAGTGAAGATCAATCCATTCTTGATATGCACAGCACATATCTTCAAGACGAACGCGAACGAACGTCTAGCGAACCTATTCCTAAGCAGGAAATAGCCAAATAGAGAAACTTTGGGGAGTCCGATGCAGCCGCATCGAAAAAATCCGATACCGAGGTATCAGAGAATCGACCTGGATAAAGTCCATGCCAAGGACAGGTCAAATTACAGGCCGGCAACCGCAGGCCAGAGTCCGGAAGACGGAAGCTTCAGAAGAAGCTGTCAAACCGAAAGAGCAGGTTGAATATCGACAACCCGTAAAACGCCAGTGAGAATGCACCGGAACAGAAACCTGTTGGGCGGTACTCAGCCCGTTACCGGTGATGCTATCTATAAATTACCCGTTTGGCAACCCCCATCCAGATGGCGTTGCCTCAGCTAAAATTGCATCATGACCAGAGCCGAGATGATCAGGGCGATATCCGAGCGATTCCCCCAACTGTCACATGCTGACGTCGAGTTCTCCGTAAAGGAGATGCTTGGCGCCATGCATCAGGCCCTCGTCGCCGGCGATCGCATCGAGATCCGTGGCTTCGGCACTTTCCACCTCAATTACCGCCCCCCGCGCACTGGACGTAACCCGAAGACAGGCGCCCTGGTAGCGGTACCCGGCAAGCACGTCCCTCATTTCCGAGCTGGCAAGGAACTGCGGGAAGCGATCGAACCTGCCCTGGCCAATTCCCCGGCTGTTGTTCTGAAACGCGCCGCTTGATCTTTTAAGCGGTCCCTTGTGGATCGCCAGGGCCGGAAACCGGCTCGTCCCCTACTTTTCCCAAACGCAGGCCGCCTGATTTTCTAATCTGGCAGCCATGAACGCGAACCACTACATCCACAACGAGCTGCGCCAACTGGAGAGTGTTGCCCATGTGGCACTCGGCCAGATCCGCAACAGCAAGAGCATCCGCGAGGTCGTGCTGGGCATGAGCGTCCCGGTGCCCGCTGTCGTGAGGAGTATTCGGCGTATGGCTCCCTCTTACCCCAGGATTGAATCGGAGGCCCATCGCCGCGCGGAAAGCATCGTGCGCAGCCAGATGAGCACCCTCGAGGCGGCCGAAAGCGAAGCGGAATTCCTTCGTCTGCGCGGTCGGTACCAATCGGAGTGGCGCCAATTGAACGGACGCTTCCCCAAGTTGGCATCGTACGTCCAGGTCGAAAGCACCCGCCTCCTGGCTCGCCTGCGCAACCCTATTCAATCCCAATTACGGTGCCCGGCACCGGCAACACGCTAGGGATTCTCTGAACAACCGGCCATTTTCGCGCCAGCTGTCATAAAAAAGATGAAAAACAGGCGATTTTCGACCGTCGACCGCGAAATTCCGAGGTTTTCCCCGGCATTTCCCGTTTCACGGGCGTACCTCACCCAGCA
>JAHJVE010000017.1 GCA_018828385.1 Gammaproteobacteria bacterium
CTTGGGGTTCCGCCTTGCTGGCGGGCGTACTTTCTTTTGCTTCGCCAAAAGAAAGTAGCCAAAGAAAAGGCGACCCCAAGGTCGGCGCCCTTCGGGTACCTTGCGCTACTCGGAATGCCGGGCGGCTGGCTAAACTCGCCTGCGGCTCAAACAACGCCAGCCGACTGCCCCCGGCATCCCTGCGTTGCTCAGCGCCTCTCATGGGGACCCGAAAGGCGTCCACGGGCAACCGGTTTGCCGGAAAAAATGATTCCTACGGTCAACCGAAAAAAAAGCCAAAAAATGAAATCCACAGTTTGAATCCGGACGCCTCGCTCCTCCCCCTGACAAGGGGGAGGCCGGGAGGGGGTTGGTTTCCGGGCCCCTTGGAAGGTGCCGAGCAACGCAGGGTCTGGCGGATAAAGGGCGAGGACTGTTTGAGGGCGCAGCCCGAGTTCCGCAGCCCCCGCCAGTCCCGAGTAGCGCAGGGAACCCGCGCAGCGGGCACCGACCCAGGGGTCGCCTTTTCTTTGGCTACTTTCTTTTGGCGAAGCAAAAGAAAGTATGCCCGCCAGCAAGGCGGAACCCCCAGCCAATCGAAGCCGCAAGCTTCCGGCAGCCAGCCATGACCACCGGTCGCATTCTCTCCTATGGCCTGCTCGGCCTCCCCCTGGCCTTCGCCGCCCTCCCGATCTACGTCCACGTCCCCCGTTACTACGCCGAAACCGCCGGCATGGAGCTGGCCCTTCTCGGCTTCATCCTCCTCGGCGCCCGCCTGCTCGACGCCGGCATCGACCCCTGGCTCGGCTGGCTGGCCGACCGGGTTTCCCGGCCGCGCATGGTGGCGCTCGCCTTGTTGCCATTCGCCATCGGCTTCGTCGCGCTGCTCAATCCGCCAGCCGAACACGCCGCGCTCTGGCTGCTCGGCTCGCTGGCGCTGACTTATCTCGGCTTCTCGGCCGCCAGCGTGGCCTATCAGGCCTGGGGGGCGGACATTGGCGAGGAATCGGTCCTGAGAACCCGGCTGACCGCAGCAAGGGAAGGCTTCGGCCTGCTCGGCGTCGTTCTCGCCGCGGCGCTGCCGGCCGTGCTTGCTGCCAGCCTGAGCGAGGGCATCGCACGCCTGAGCTGGATCCTGCCGCCGCTGCTGCTGATCGCTGCGCTCACGACCTTCAGCCGCGTCGGCGTCGGCAAGCCGGTACTCGCCGCCAGCCAGCCCTTGCTGCCCAGCCTGCGCCGCGTCTTTGCCGATCAAGCCTTCCGCCGCCTGCTTATCGTCTTCGTCGCCAACGGCATCGCCGCCGCCTTGCCGGCCACGCTCTTCCTGTTCTTCGTCGCCGACGTCCTGCAAGCCGAGTCGGCCAGCGGCCCGCTGCTCGCCCTCTACTTCATCGCCGGCGCCGCCTCGCTGCCGCTCTGGGTCATGCTCTCGGCCCGGCGCGGGCGGGTCTTTGCCTGGTTGCTGGCGATGGGCGTGTCGATTGCCGCCTTCGCCGGCGCCAGCCTGCTCGGCGCGGGCGACGTCTGGGCCTTCGCCATCATCTGCATCGCTTCCGGGCTGGCCCTCGGCGCCGACCTCGCGCTGCCGGCCGCCATTGCGGCCGACCTTGGCGAACGTCAGGGGCAAGCCGGGGCCTGTTTCGGTGTCTGGAATTTCGTTGCCAAGCTCAACCTGGCGCTCGCCGCCGGGCTTTCACTACCCCTGCTCGGTGCGCTCGGCTATGTGCCGGGCGGTAGCGCCGGGCTGCCCGCGTTGACCTTTGCCTACGCCTTGTTGCCGCTCGCCTTCAAGGCGCTGGCCGGCGCGCTGCTCTGGCGCTGGCGCCATTCTCTGGAGATCTAAACCATGAAATTTTTGCTCGCTGCTGCCTTCACGCTCGGCCTGGCCGGTTGTGCCTCGACCGGTGTCGAACAATACCGCACCGAACAGCCGGCCCTCGACCTCAAGACCTACCTCAACGGCACGCTGGACGCCTGGGGCATGTTCCAGGACCGTTCCGGCGAGGTGCAAAAACGCTTCCACGTCGTCATCGACGCCAAGTGGACGGGCGACACCGGCGTCCTCGACGAGAACTTCAAGTGGTCCGACGGCACCACCTCGCGTCGCGTGTGGACGCTGACCAAGCAGGCCGATGGTACTTTCCGCGGCCGGGCTGATGATGTGATCGGCGAGGCGATCGGCGAAGTTTCCGGCAATGCCCTGCGCTGGCGCTACGTCCTTGCGCTGCCGGTCGACGGCAAGGTCTACAACGTCGATTTCGACGACTGGATGTTCCTCATGGACGACAAGGTCATGATGAACCGCTCCTACATGTCGAAATGGGGCTTCAATCTGGGCGAAGTGACGCTGACCTTCGTCAAACGATGAATCCGAAAATTACTGACTGGAAGGGCAAGCGCGTCTGGCTGGTCGGTGCCTCGAGCGGCATCGGCGCGGCGGTCGCGCGCGAGTTGGCCGGGCGCGGCGCAAGCCTGGCGCTGTCGGCCCGCAACGCCGACAAGCTGGCAAAGCTGGCCATCGCCGATGCCTTGCTGCTGCCCTGCGATGCCACCGACGTCGCCAGCCTGCGCGCCGCCCGTGAAAAATTGCTGGCCGTTTGGGGCGGTGTCGACCTCGTCGTTTACCTGGCCGGCGACTACGTCCCAATGCGCGCCGATAACTTCGATCTGGCCGTCGCCGAACAGGTTGTCACCGTCAATTTCAACGCCGCCATGCGCCTTGCCGCCACCGTTTTGTCCGACCTCAAACCAGGCGGCGGCATCGCCTTCGTCGCCAGCGTCGCCGGCTATCGCGGCCTGCCCAAGGCGCTGGCCTACGGGCCGGGCAAGGCGGCGCTCATTCACTTCGCCGAAGTGCTGCATCTCGATCTGGCGCCCAAGGGCATCGGCGTCTGGGTGATCAACCCGGGCTTCGTTTCAACCCAACTGACCGCCAAGAACGATTTCACCATGCCGGCCCTGCTGACGCCGGAACAGGCGGCGATTGCTACGGTCGACGGCTTTAAATCGGCCAATTTCGAAATCCATTTTCCCAAGCGCTTTACCCGCCTCATGAAGCTCTTTGCGCTGCTCCCTTACTGCTGGTATTTCCCGCTCATTCGCCGCTTCACCGGAGGCTGACATGACCCTCGACGAACTGATCGTCTTCTACAACGAATTCGCCCCGGCCAGCGTCGCCCGCTTTCCCGAGTTCTACAGCGACGACGCTTATTTCAAGGATCCGTTCAACGAAGTGCGCGGCCTGCCGGCCATCCAGCGCATCTTCACCCACATGTTCGGACAGGTTGCCGAGCCCCGTTTTGTCGTGACTGAAAAGGTCGCTGACGAGAACGGCGCGATGCTGGTCTGGGCGTTTTATTACCGCGTCAGGCTGTGGGGCAAGGGCGAGGCGCAAGTCATGCGCGGTGTCTCGCACCTCAAATTCGACGCCGACGGCAAGGTTTGCTACCACCGCGACTACTGGGATGCGGCCGAGGAGTTGTATATGAAACTGCCGGCCATCGGCACGTTGATGCGCGGCTTGCGGCGCCTGCTGGCGGCCTGACGGCTTTCGCCGCCCCAAAGCAAAAGGCCCGCTGTTAGGCGGGCCCTTCAGTTTCAGCGAGGGCTGAAATTACTTGGCGGTGCTTTTCTTGACAGCCTTGGCGGTGGCGCTGGTCGCGGCAGCCATGTTGGTCTGGGCCAGGTCGGTCACTTGCTTGGCGGTCTTGCGCATGTTGTCGAAAGCCGAATTGGCGGCAGCGATGGCGCTCTGAACGGCAGCAACGGCAACATCGGAACCAGCCGGAGCAGACTTGGCAGCCTTTTCGAGCATGGAAGCAACATTCTTCTGGAAGTCGCCGAACTGGGCTTCAACCATCTTGGTCAGTTGTTCCTGGGTCTCGGCGGAGATTTCGTAAACCGACTTGGAGTAGGCAACAGCCTTCTCGACGCTCGGCTGGGCCAGGGAAGCCTGGATGGACAGGGCTTCCTGCGGATCCTTGGCGCCCATGATGGCCTTGGCATTGGAGACGGAGTCTTCCAGCACGGAACGGGCGGTTTCAAGATTCAGGCTGGCGATGCGTTCAGCGGAAGCCAGGGCGGTGTTGGCAACGGACAACAGGGAATCGACAGCGGCTTTGTTGGCGGCGGCGAATTGCTCAGGATTGATGGACATCGGAAGCTCCTTGATTTGGGTAAGTAAATGATTGGTGCCTGCGCATTGTAACAATGTTTTTGACAAAATGCTGCACTGCAGCAATGTTGTTGGTATGGCCCTGGTCAAACGTTTCTAGCCAGTGTGCCAAACATCTGTTTCAAACATATTGCATAAAGGCGATTTCAACTGTGGCAACTTCTCTGGGGCAAAGCCTGAAAAGCACTCAGCCATCGCGATTTCGTGCACATCCAGAAACAATGTATTGGCCAATTCGGCACTTGCGCATTATGCAATAGGAGTATTTGTTTTGCTTGTTGCGTTTACAACAAATAAATTTTTCGGGCGGAAATATTCGCGTCGATTTGATGCGCCGGCTGGTCGGTTTTTCCCCGGTGATAGAATCCGCCCCGTTTCTGCGCAAGCTATCTTTTTCTGATCGGACCTCATGCATTTCGACATCATCGTCATTGGCGCCGGCGCGGCCGGCATGATGTGTGCGGCCCAGGCCGGCGCGCGCGGCCGGCGCGTGCTGATCGTCGATCACGCCGAGACCCTTGGCGAGCGCATCCGCATCTCCGGGGGCGGGCGCTGCAATTTCACCAATCGCACGGTCAGCGCCGACAACTACCTGTCGCAGAACCCGCATTTCTGCCGTTCGGCCCTGGCGCGTTTCTCGCAATTCGATTTCATCGCCATGATGGACAAGCGCCGCATCGCCTATCACGAGCGCGAACACGGCCAGCTTTTCTGCGACGAATCAGCCGAGCAAATAATCGACATGCTGCGCGATGCCTGCGACGACGTCGGCGTCCAATGGGCCTTTCCTTGTACCGTGCAGCACATCGAACGCCATCCGGGCGAAGCCGCCAGACGTTACACGGTCGACACGGAAAAAGGCCGATTTTCATGCCACTCGCTGGTCGTCGCCACGGGCGGCCTGGCCATCCCTAAAATCGGCGCCAGCCCGTTTGGCTACCGGTTGGCCGAGCAGTTCGGCATTCCCGTCGTCGCGCCCAAGCCGGCCCTCGTGCCGCTCGCCCTGGCGCCCGAAGTGCTCGAACCGATCAAGCCGTTGGCCGGATCGACGCTCGACGCGGTGGCCCAATTTGACGGCGCGCAGTTCCGCGAAAACGTCCTGATCACCCACCGCGGCCTGTCCGGCCCGGCCATCCTGCAGATTTCGAGCTATTGGCAGATGCAGGAATACCGCAGCGGCAAGAAGCATCCCGTCGAGATCGACCTGCTGCCCGGCCTCGATGCCGGCGCCTGGCTCGACGAGCACCGGCAGGGCCGAATTCATCTGCCCAACCTGCTGGCCGAACGGCTGCCCCGGCGTTTTGCCCACGAATGGTGTGCGCTGCTCGGCGGCGAAAAACTGGTGACGCGGCCGATGGGCGAGCTAGGCCGCCGTGATCTCGAGATGATCGCCGGCAAGCTCAACGCCTGGCCGCTCATGCCGGCCGGCACGCTGGGTTTTGCCAAGGCGGAAGTGACGCTAGGCGGCGTGTCGACCGATGCGCTGTCGTCGAAAACCATGGAAGCCAAGGTGGCGCCGGGCCTGTATTTCATCGGCGAGGTGGTCGATGTGACCGGCTGGCTGGGCGGCTACAACTTCCAGTGGGCGTGGTCGTCGGGCTGGGTCGCCGGGCAGTTTGCCTGAATCGACGAGGCTTCAACGTAAAATGGGCATTCGTTCAATGGCGCAAAGAAGAGGGGCAAGGTGGTAATGGACAGGCGAGGATGGGAAAAATTTCGCGCCCGGCTGCGCAGCGAAGTGCACCATCTGGCCCGGCTGAACCCCAGCGACCGGCGCTGGCCGGTGCCTTTCTGCGGTGCCCTGGCCATCGGCCTGCCGCTGTTCGTCGGCGCCTGGTTCGATCATCTCGATTACGGCCTGATCTCGTCGATGGGCGGGCTGGCCTTTCTATACATGCCCGCCACGCCGCTGGCGCACCGCCTGGTGGCGCTCATGGCCTCGGCCTTCGGTTTGTGTTCCTGCTACATCCTCGGGCTGATGACCCACTTCATGCCGCTACTGTTCGTGCCGGTGCTGACCTTCATCGCCATCGCGGTGTCGATGCTCTGCCGCTATTTCATGGTGGCGCCGCCGGGCAGCCTGTTCTTTGTCATGGCGGCGGCCATTGGGGCCTATTCTCCGGTCGAGTTCCTGCAAATTCCGACCTTCGTTGGCTTGCTCACCATGGGCAGTCTGCTTGCCTGCCTGATCGGATTTCTCTACAGCCTGTACGCGCTGCGCCTGGCGCCGGCGCAACCGGTCCCGCCGCTACCGCCGCTCAACGTCGATTTTGTTGTTTTCGATTCGCTGGTGATCGGCGTGTTCGTCGGCATTTCGCTCGTGCTCGCCCAACTCTTTGCGCTGGATCGTCCGTATTGGGTGCCAGTCAGTTGCCTCGCCGTGATTCAGGGCGCTTCGTTGCGCGCCGTCTGGAGCAAGCAGGTGCACCGTATTGCCGGCACCGCCATCGGCCTGATCGTCGCATGGGGCTTGCTCATGTTGCCGCTCGACAGGTGGAGCGTTTCGCTCATGATGATGGCCCTGGCCTTCATTATCGAAACGCTGGTCGTCCGGCACTACGGCTTGGCCGTGGTTTTCATCACGCCGCTGACCATCCTGCTGGCCGACGCCGCCCAACTTGGCCACGGTGCGTCGACCGTCATTCTTGAAGCGCGTCTGGTCGACACCGTGCTCGGCTCAGTGGTCGGGCTGGTCGGCGGCTTTTGCCTGCACAGCCCGGCTTTCCGCGAAAAACTGGGCCGCCATGTCAGGCGGCTGTGGCCGTCGGGCAGCGCGTCCTGATTTAGCGTTGTTCGGCTATTGAAATAGCCACTGCCTCGGCAACCTTGATGCCATCGACCCCGGCCGACAGGATGCCGCCAGCGTAGCCAGCCCCTTCTCCGGCCGGGTAGAGGCCGCGCGTGTTGATGCTCTGGTAGTCGGCGCCGCGCTTGATGCGGATCGGTGACGAGGTGCGCGTTTCGACGCCGGTCAGGATGGCGTCGGCCATGGCGAAGCCGCGAATCTGCTTGTCGAAGGCCGGGATGGCTTCGCGCAGGGCGTCGATGACGTAAGCCGGGGCGCAACTGGCGAGGTCGGTCATGTGCACGCCAGGCTGGTAGGACGGATCGACTTCGCCCAAAGCAGTGGACGGCCGGCCGGCCAGGAAATCGCCGACGCGCTGGGCCGGCGCGGCGTAGTTGCTGCCACCGGCGACGAAGGCGGCTGATTCCCATTGCCGCTGGTACTCGATGCCGGCCAGCGGGTTGGTCCGGTAGTCGCCCGGGAAGTCTTCCGGCTTCACTTCGACGACGAGCGCCGCGTTGGCGTTGCGTTCAGCGCGCGAATACTGGCTCATGCCGTTGGTCACGACGCGGCCTACTTCCGAGGTAGCGGCGACGACCTGGCCACCTGGGCACATGCAGAAACTGTAGGCGGCGCGGCCGTTGCCGCAGTGATGGACCAGCTTGTAGTCGGCAGCGCCAAGGATTTCGTTGCCGGCATTGGGGCCGAAACGGGCGTGGTCGATCATCGCCTGCGGGTGCTCGATGCGGAAGCCGATGGAGAAGGGCTTGGCCTCGATGTAAACGCCCTGCTCGTGGAGCACTTGGAAGGTGTCGCGGGCGCTGTGGCCGACGGCGAGGACGACGTGGTCGGTGGCGATGGTCGTGCCGTCAGCCATGACGACGCCGCGGACTTGATGATCCTCGATGACCAGCCGGTCGACCTTGCTGCCGAAGCGGATTTCGCCGCCCAGCTCGGTGATCGTGGCGCGGATGTTCTCGACCATCTTGACCAGCCGGAAGGTGCCGATGTGCGGCTTGCTGACGTACATGATCTCGTCCGGGGCGCCGGCCTTGACGAACTCTTCGAGCACCTTGCGGCCGTGGTGTTGCGGGTCCTTGATCTGGCTGTAGAGCTTGCCGTCGGAGAAGGTGCCGGCGCCACCTTCGCCGAACTGGACGTTCGATTCCGGGTTGAGCTTGTTGTTGCGCCACAGGCCCCAGGTGTCTTTCGTCCGTTCGCGCACGGCCTTGCCGCGTTCGAGGATGATCGGCTTGAAGCCCATCTGGGCCAGGATCAGCCCGGCGAGCAGGCCACAGGGGCCGGTGCCGATGACGACCGGGCGGCTCTTCAGCTCGGCCGGCGCCTGGGCGACGAACTTGTAGTCGGTATCCGGCCGGGGGCCGACGTTGCGGTCATCGGCCAGTTTCTTGAGCAGCGCCGGCTCGTCGCGGACATTGAAGTCGAGCGTGTAGATCAACGTGATGGCCGATTTTTTGCGCGCATCGTAGCTGCGCTTGAAAATCGTGAAATCGATCAGCTCGCCATCGGCGATGCCCAGCCGCTGGCAAAGCGCCGGGCGCAACGCACCGGCGGCGTGGTCGAGCGGCAGCTTCAGTTCGGTCAGTCTCAACATGCGCGTAATCCGGAAATCTCAGCGTTCCTTGAACTGCTTGTGGCAGGTCTTGCAGGCGTCATGAACGGCATCGTAGGCCTTCTCGACCTGCGCCTTGTCCTTGCTCTGGGCGGCGACGAGCAGGGCGTCGGTGGCGGCGATGAAGGCCTGCTTGTCCTTCTCGAAAGCGTCCGGCTGCTTCCACACCTCGGCCGTCGCCTTGGTCGGCGGGTAGTTGGTATCGGCGCCGAAATAGGCCCACGGACCATCCCGCTTGGCAAGCAGGGCTTCGGCCATGGTCAGGAATTTGTCGGCTTTGTATTCCTCCTTGCGCAGCATCACGCCCATTGGCTCGAAAGTCTTGACGATTTCCTTGAAGGCGACCTGACGGTGCTTGACCGGCTGCCCCGGCCGCGTGTCCTCGACCTCGCCGCAGCCGGCCAGCATTGCTACGGTCAACAGGAAAAAAACGCGAAAATTGAAAAGCTGGGACATGGCTGGCGATCGGAAGCAGGGCGGGGCCCGGGAGCGCGAATTATACGGGGAGTGCGCGGCATGGTGGGTTCGCCGGTACGGCCCGGGGCGACTTCAAAATTGGCCGATTTTTCCGGTTGACCGTAGCAGTGATGTTTCGCCTGCTTACGCCGCCGGCCAGGAGCCCTTGTTCGCCTCCGGGCGAAACGCTTGTGCCGCCGCCAGGGAAGAGAGTTCAACGCTGAGTGCGTCGATCAGCATGTCGATTTCCTGGCGACCATTTTCGTCATCCTGGCTCTGGCGCAGCGCCAGCTCCAGGTCTCTCGCCATGCCGGAAATCCGTTCTGCACCCAATGTCGCTGCCGTGCCTTTGAGGGTATGGACCAGACGCTCGGCCGCTTGGTGCTCGCCCCTGGCCAGAAGTTCGCTCAGGCGAGCCATGTCATCGCCGTGGCCGGCCACGAAATGGGATACCAGTTCGAGATACTTGATGATGTTCCCGCGCACCATCGAAAGCCCCTGGGGCAGATTCAGTCCATGTATTCCAGCCAGGCGTGCCAAGGCTTCGTCGGCACTTGCCCCATGTTGTGTCGACCAGCTTTCTGCCGCGGCCTGGGCCTGTCTTGGCGTGGATTCCGGCCGCGACGTTTGCGTTCCGGCCGGTAGCCATTTGAGCAGTATCGTGTAAAGCAAGTCCGGATCGACCGGCTTGGCGACAAAGTCGTTCATGCCGGCCGCTTCGCAGGCGCGGCGGTCATCGTCGAAGGCGTTGGCGGTCATGGCCAGGATCGGCTTGTTTGTCCAGCCAGGCAGGGCGCGGATTTTTCGGGTCGCCTCCAGGCCATCCATGTTGGGCATCTGCATATCCATGAGGATCAGATCGTAGGCATTGCTGCTTGCCATCTCGACTGCTTCCCGGCCGTCGGCCGCCGTATCCACCGCCAGGCCAGCTCCATGCAACAACTCCAGCGCCACCTCCTGGTTGATCGGGTTGTCTTCGGCCAGCAACAGCCTGGCGCCACGGTGATTCAGGCGCAACTGCGATTCGGCATTGACCCCGAGCGGGGTTGGCTCGCTGGGCATGATGCCGTGGCCGCGTTGGAGCCGTGCCGTAAACCAGAACCTGCTGCCATGGCCAACCCGGCTCTCGACGCCGGCATCACCACCCATCAGGCGCGCCAGCCGCCGGGTGATGGCCAGACCCAGCCCGGTACCGCCGTAGGTTCGCGTGGTTGACGCTTCGGCTTGCTCGAAAGCCTGGAAAAGTCGCCCGATTTGTTCCTCGCTCAGGCCGATCCCGCTATCTTCGACTTCAAAGCGCACCAGCAACTCATCATCATGTTCCTCAAGCAGTTGGGCGCGCAGGGCAATGCCGCCTTGTTCGGTGAACTTGATCGCATTGCCGGCGTAGTTGAGCAAGGCCTGACGAAGGCGCGTCGGATCGCCACGCAACCAGAGCGGGACCGAATCGCGATCAAGCTCGATGCTCAGCCCCTTGTTCCGTGCCGCTTCCCCGATGATGGACTGGACATTGTCGAGGATGGCCGAAAGATGAAAATCCTCGCTTTCCAGCTGAAGCCGGCCCGCTTCGATTTTCGAAATGTCCAGGATGTCGTTGAGGATCGACAGCAGGTGCCGGCCGGCATTGTCGATCTTGTCCAGCCGCTTGATCTGGCTGGGCTCCGCGCCGGCATGTCGAATCAGATGGGTGAGACCGATGATGGCATTCATCGGTGTCCGGATTTCATGGCTCATGCTGGCCAGGAACACGCTTTTAGCCCGATTGGCGACTTCAGCCTCGTCGGCCCGGATGGCCAGCGCGGCGTTCAGGGCCTCGATTTCCAGCTCCTTGTCCTTGAGCTGGGTGACGTCCGAGACCAGCGCAAAATAGCCTTTGACTTCGTCGCCGTGGCTGTCGGGAATGTACTCCACCTGCGTCCACCGGCGGTTGCCCCGAATGTCGACGAGTTCCCGGTTGAACGATTGCCGTTCGCCGCGCAGGACGCCGTCGATGAAAGGCTGGCTCTCGGCAAATGCCTGTTCGCCAATCACCTCGCGCACATGATGGCCGCGGATATTTTCAGGCGTTATGCCATACATCTCCTCGAAGGCGTGATTGGCAAACTCGTTGGTCAGGTCGCGGGTCCAGTAAGCGATCATCGCCGGTGTATTGTCCAGCACGCCATGCAGCAAAACCTCGCTCTTGCGCAGCGCCGTCTCGAGCGACTTGGCCTGGTCATAAAGCACCTCGAGCTTGGTCGAGTGCTGCGCCAACTCGGCGTTGGCCTCGCCCAGTTCACGCGTCCGGGTTTCGATCAGTGCTTCCAGGTGATGGCGATGCCGCTCGAGTTCCGTCGCATCCCGCTTGGCCACCGTGATATCGAAGGAAATCCGGCAGATGAAGCTGGCTGCACCCGAGGCATTGAGAATCGGGAACATATGCACCATGAAAACCCGGGGCTCGCCATCGACCGGCAGGATCTCCTCGACCGATTGCCGGGCCATCGACTTCAACAAACGCTCGTCGTCGGCCCTGATCCGGCGTGCCGTTTCTACCGGGTAGAGATCGAAGTCGGTCTTGCCGATGATTTCCTCTTCGGTCAAATGGTGCAGACGCTGGAAATTCGGATTGGCCAGGGCATAGCGCCCATCGGGATGCTTCAGCGAGAGAACGGAAGGGGAGTTTTCGACAATGGCCCCCAGCTTGAAGTCGCGGTCGAGCAGGGCCTGTTCGGTCAGCCTGCGTTCGGTTACGTCACGCGAAATGACGATGAAACGGGATTCAGTGCCGGCTGGGGTCACTTTCTTGGCGGCCGACAGCTCGAACCACCTGGCTCCCCCGGCGAAATCGAGGCGAATGATCTGGCCGAACGAAGAGCCGTTCCGGTCGGCTTCGGCTATCACCGACATGACGATTTCGGCCGCCTCGCCGGGCAACATCTCGCTCACCGTATGGCCGAGCAGCCGCTCTTTGTGGTCCGCCAGGAAACTGGGATCCTGCGCCCATACCCCACAATAGGTGCCCGTCCGGTCCACATCGAACATCAGGTCAGGCATCGCCTGCAGGGTGGCAGACAGATCGGCATTCAGCGAACTGATCGTATCGGCTGCACTCTTGCGTTCGGTGATGTCTTCGGAAAACACCACGATGCCGCCAACCTCGCCGCCCCGCCCGGTCCATGGATGAACCTCCCAGCTCAGCCACTGGACGGTGCCGTCAGCCCGCTCGAAGCGATCTTCATCGCTCCTGATAACCTCGCCAGCCAAGGCGCGTTGGTGGATCGCCTTCCACGCCTCGGAAATTTCCGGGAAAACTTCATAGTGTGCACGGCCCAGGATGTCACGGTCACCCAGGTGGTAGTCCTCCAGCCAGCGGCGACTGACCGCCAGATAGCGCATATCGCGGTCGAACATGGCCAGCGCAGCCGGCGCATGCGAGATGAACAGCTGCAATCGTTCCTCGCTCTCGCTCAGGGCCGTTACGGCGGCGAGGCGGGCGTTCATGAGTTCATTGAGGAGGGTGCGCGCCGCCGTGATTTCGGTGATGTCGAGCGGCGCACCGGCAACTGCGGAGTGCTGGGCCGGAATGATTGCCGTCACCGCTGTGGCCAGGCGGCGGCTGGCCAGTCTGCCACCGACAATGCTGATCAGCGCAGCCCCCAGCAAGCCAATGGCGAGCAGCATCCCGGTCGCATAGACCGGCAGCTGATAGGTCTCTTGCGGGATTTCCACCGCCACTGACCACGGCGAAGCCTTGGACTTGACGACGAAATGGCCGCCAGTGTTCTCTTCGGAGGCGATATTCAGGTTTTCTGGGCCGACCCTGGCGATAACTTCCTTCCTGCTGTCGAGGATCGTCATTCCCGACCCGGCGGGAAGCGCCACGCGCTCCAGGCGCTGCTGGAATTGCGCCGTCTTGAGTGTCGTCAAGAGCAGGTAACGCGGCTGTCCGGCTCGATAAATCGGTACGGCTATGGCAATCAATTTCTCCTTGATGACCGGGCCGAGGAAGGTGTCGCCAATGGCGGGCTTGCCGGTATCGAGCGCCGTTACTACTGCCGATTTTCCTTTCGGCCGGGGCAGTGTTGGCAGCTTCGAACCGAAGGGCACGCGGGTGTTGAGCAGCATTTGCATGCCGATGTCGGCAAATACGACGTGGCTGCCGAAGCTTTTCTGGAATCCTTCCGCTTCGCGATAGAGATCGCCCCGTCGTTTCTCATCGTCAACCAGCGGCGACAGGGCGAGCATTTGCAATCCGTTGACACGGGCTTCCAGCTCAAGGTCGAGGGCTGCGACAAAATTATTGGCCAGGTTCCTGATGGTCAGGTCGCGTTCGGCCTGGATGAACCTGACGTGGGCAATGGCCAGATAAACGGCGAGAACGAGCAAGGGAAGGACGCACAGCCAGATCAGGCGGCTCAGATACCGATGCAGCGATATTCCACCTGTTTTGCCAGACGGGGTTTCGGCCGGGGACGGAGTGGCGGTTTTCATTTGGGGGCGTAACGCCGTGCGTTTTCCAGCTATTGATCGATGCCGCGGCCGGTTTCATTGGGCGCGGAGCCGAACTCGATTGTTGGTTTGGAAAATCCCTGCGGTTGCTGGCGTTCGTGCCGGCACGCCATTCAGCCGTCGATATGATATTGAGATGAGTGGTCCGCTTTGTCTGTCAGCGTTCGACTACAAGCGGCAACTATTCAGATCTGGCCGTGAAATATTGCCAGGGCGACCAGTTCGGCATTGCTCCTGACTTCGAGCTTTTCGAGCAGTCGACGGCGATAGGTGGTGACGCTCTGCGGGCTGACGCCGAGCCGGGCGGCTATTTCCTGAAGGCTGGTGCCGCCGGCCAGCGCCTGCATGACCTCAAACTCGCGACGGGATAGTGACTTGAACGGATCGTCGCCAGCTGCCGCATCCGGTGCAACCCGATGGCGCGCCGGGAAGCAGGTGCCGCCGGTCAGGATCCGCCGAATGGCACGCAGCAGATCGGCTTCGTCGGCATCCTTGCCGACAAAGCCCTGGGCGCCGGCGTGCCTGGCATAGTCGACATACTGGCTGGCCGAATACATCGAGAAAAACAGGACGGGCAATTTGATGCCGTCGGCGCGTAGCGACTCGAGGACTTGAATGCCACGGCGGATCGGCAACGCAATGTCGAGGATCAGCAGATCGGCCCGGCCGGACCGGGCCAGCGCGTCGGCTTCGGCTCCGTCGACGGCTTCGCCGGCCACCTCCAGGTCAGGCGTCCGCGACAGTATTTCGCGCACCCCCTGGCGCACGACCTGATGGTCGTCGGCAATGATGACGCGGGCCTTCATGGCGCACCGTCCAGCGGAACGGTGACGGTTGCCGAGCTGGCGCCAGGCACTGAGGTGATGTCGAGTTTGCCGCCATGGCGCGCCATCCGCTCCCGGATGCCGGGCAGGCCGTAGCCGCGACTTGTGCGCCCGGTGTCGAACCCGCCGCCGTTGTCGATGACCCGCAAGTGCAGCGCATGATCGGTGCTGGAGATGCTGGCGCGGACGAAAGTGGCGCCGGAATGTTTGGCGACGTTGGTCAGCAATTCCTGGAAAATCCGGAACAGGTCAGTGCGGAGTTGATCCGAAGGTTCGCTGTGCAGCGGGCCAAAGCGCCCACGGGCCGGAATGCCGACCAGTGCTGACCAGTCCTGCAAATACCAGCGACAGGTCGGGATCAGGCCGAGGTCGTCCAGGGCCGGCGGCCGAAGACGGTCGCAGATATTGCGGGCGGCCAGGCTGGCCCGTGAGGCCAGCGACTTGATCAGTGCGGCTTCTTCGGCAACCTGCGGGGTGTCGCCAAGCAGACGATTGAGTGCATCGACACGAAAGCCGATGGCGGTGAGCAGGGCGCCCAGTTGATCGTGAATTTCCCTGGCGATTTCCTTTCGCTGTTCTTCACGGCCTCGTTCATTTGCGGCAAGCAGGGCGTGCAACTGGGCGCGGGAGGCAACAAGGTCCTGTTCGGCCTGCTTGCGGGCCGAGATGTCGCGGCCGACCGACTGGATTTCCTGGAGATTGCCGTCGTCGTCATAAAAGGCGCGATTCACGAACTGCATCCAGTGTTCGCAGCCATCGGCCGCATAGACCCTGTTTTCGATGATGGCGACGGGGTTGTCGGGGGATAGCAGGGACAGCTTGTTTTCGATCATCGGGATGTCATCCGGGTGAGCCACGGGATGCCAGGTCCGACCGATGAGTTCGGTCCCGGTCTTGCCGAAAAAGCGGCAATAGACTTCGTTGACGAAAATCATCGTGCCGTCGGGCCTGGAGCGCCCGATCAATTCCGTCTGGTCCTCGACGACCTGGCGATAACGCTCCTCGCTGGCCCGTTGCGCCAGTTCGGCCTGTTTGATCGGTGTGATGTCGGAGACGACGACATAAAAGCCCTGAACCTCGCCGGCGACGATGTCCGGGATGTATTCAGCCAGCGAATGGCGGACATGGCTGCCGTCCGGTGAGGGAATGCTCCGTTCGAAGGTCTGCTTTTCGCCGCGCAGGGCGCCTTCAATGTAAGGGAGATTGAGACCGTAACGCTCTTCGCCTATCACTTCCCGCAGGTGTTTTCCCGGCATCGATTCGGGATCGACGCCGAGCCAGGCTTGATAGGCCTGGTTGGCGAAGCGATTCCTCAGATTGCGATCCCAATAGGCGATCAGGGACGGGATGTGGTCAAGGATGGTTTTCAGCCGAGGCTGACTTTCAGCCAATGGTCCGTTCAACGCTTCCTTCGCCTCAATGCTTTCCATGGCCGAACCTTCGTTCCATTGTCAAATAAGCTCGCTGCAGCATGGTCGGAAGAATACCGCAGACCGGTTGAAAGGGTTGCGCGATGCAGCGGCAGGCCGCAGGCGCTGTCGGCCTTCACAACAGGCTGCTACGGTCAACCGGAATAATTGGCCAATTTTGAAATGGCGAAGTTTAAGATCACAGTTCGCCAGTTGTTCCGATGCCGCCAAATTTTGCCGGGAAGGCCGTGCGGCGAATTCAATCAACCGAGGAGCGCGCCATGTTCGATCTCTACATTGGCAACAAAAACTACTCGTCGTGGTCCTTGCGGCCGTGGCTGTTGATGAAGCATTTCGCCATTCCCTTCACCGAGCACATGGTGTCGGTGGCTGGCCGCGACTACAACGCGGCGCTCAAGCCGCTGGCCGGTAACGCCCGCGTCCCTTGCCTGCATGAGGACGGTTTCCAGGTCTGGGAAAGCATCGCCATCGCCGAAACGCTGGCCGAACGCTATTCGCAAATGTGGCCGGCCGATGCCCAGGCGCGGGCCAGGGCGCGCAGCATTTCGGCTGAAATGCACGCTGGCTTCACCCACCTGCGCAGCGCCATGCCGATGAACCTCAAGTTCAAACTCAAGGGCAAGCCGGCGACGCCGGAGGTCCAGCGCGACATCGACCGCGTCGTCGAAATCTGGAGCGAGGCGCACAGCCGGTTCGCCTCCGGCAATGGTCCCTGGCTGTTCGGCGATTTTTCGGTGGCCGATGCGATGTACGCGCCCATCGTCTGCCGCTTCAACGTCTACAACGTGCCGCTGCCGCCGCTCGCCGCCGCTTACCGCGACGCCGTTCTGGCCCACCCGGCGATGCTCGAATGGCATGCCGCCGCCCTCCTGGAAACCGAGGCGCATGCCCATTACGACCGGCTGGCCGACGACTATGGTGGCCCGCGTTGAGCGCCAGCGGCCATTTCAATTTTGGCCATTTTTTCCGGTTGACCGTGGGATCGTCGATCAACGACCTCGCCGCCGGGTTGCCGGCCTGATGCCGGACAGGGATAGAATGGTCAAGACCATCCCGCGCCTGTCAGCCACCCGCCAGCGAAAACCGTGAACAGCGATCCCACCATTGATGTCAGCGACCTTCGGGTAGGACTCTACGTCTATCTCGATCTGCGCTGGTTCGAGCATCCATTTGCCCTCGGTCACTTCAAGATCAAGAACGAGGAGCAGATCCGGACCATCCGCGGGCTGGGCCTCAAGCGCGTGCGTTACAGCCCGGAACTGAGCGACCGGGAGAGTCCGGAGGCGGTGGCCGTGCCTGCCGAGCAACCGGCCAGGGAAGAGCTCAGTCCGGTCATCGCCCAGGCGCTGGCCGCCAAGAAGGCGATGATCGAGCGCATTCACCAGCAGCGTGAAGCGGCGGCTCGTATCGAAAACGCCTTCATCGTGACCGCCAGCACCATCCGCGAGGTCGAGAAAAACGTCCTGGCCAAGCCGGCCGAAACGGTGAAGTCGGCCAATCAGCTGGTCAGCCAGATTTCCGAATCGATCCTCAGCGCGCCGGAACTGGCCATTCACGTCATGGGCGACATGGCTGGCGGCGAGGAGCTGTATTTTCATTCGCTCAACGTCACCATGCTCTCGCTGATGCTCGCCCGCGACCTCGGCGTGCCGCAGGAGGCGGTGACCGCGCTCGGCATGGGCGCCTTGTTCCACGACCTCGGGCGGGCCGAAATCCCCAGCCGCATCCTGCTCAAGGTCGAGCCTTTGACGCAGGCCGAACAGCATCTCTACGAACAGCATTGCGACTACGGCGTGACGCTGGGCAAGCGTCTCGGGTTTTCGCCCGCCGTGCTCGCCATCATTCAGCAGCATCACGAAATGTTCGATGGTTCGGGCTATCCGCAACACCTCAAGGGCGACGGCATCAACCTGCTGGCACGCATCGTCGGGCTGGCCAACTACTACGACGAGCTGTGCAATCCGGTCAATATCGCCAATGCGCTGATGCCGCACGAAGCCTTGTCGCTGATGTTCGCCAGGTTGCGCGGCAAATTCGACCCGCGGTTGTTGCAACTGCTCATTCGCCGGCTCGGCGTCTATCCGCCGGGCACCGTGGTGCAGTTGTCCAACGGCGCCATGGCCATGGTGGCAACGGTCAATACCAGCCAGCCGATGAAGCCCATCCTCGTGGTGTACGACGAATCCGTTCCCCGCGACGAGGCGATCCTGATCGACCTGTCGCTGGATTCCGACCTCAATATCGCCAAGGCCATCAAGCCGGCCCTGGTGCCGCGCCACATCTACAACTACCTGAGTCCCCGCAAGCGGGTCAGCTACTATTTTGACGCCTGCCAGGGGCAAGAGGGGGCCAAGAAATGACCTCTCTCGAGCAAAAGATGCTCGATCACAGCGCCAGCATGATTCTGCTGGTCGATACCGATGGCCTGCAGATTGTCCGGGCCAATCGTCAGGCTGGGCAGGTGCTCGGTTACACGGTGGACGAACTGCTGTCGCACAAGATCGTCGATATCGAAAGTTCGCTGCAGGACGTTTTCTACTGGGAAGAGGTCGCCGCCGGCACCTTTACCGAAATCGAATGGCAGGAAGGGCTGTACTGCGGGGCCGACGGCGAACTTATCGAAGTGTCGAAATCGATCTCGCTGATCCAGCACGAAGACAAAACCTATCTCCTCGTTCAGGCCCGCGACATCCGCCAGGAACGCAAGACCGAAGAGCAGCTCGAGCAGACGCTGTCGCGCTTGCGGGCGACGCTAGAGGCGACCGGTAACGGCATTCTGGCCATCGACTGGCATGGCCGTATCGTCAGCATGAACCGCATGTTCTCGGCGATGTGGGCGATTCCCGATGAACTGCTCGAACAGCACAGGGACGATGCCGTCATCGACCATGTCTCCAGCCTCGTGACGGAACAGGCGGCCTGCCGGGAAAGGCTGAGTGCGATCGTGGACAGCGAGGAGAGCGACGAGCATTTCAGCCTGGCCGATGGCCGGGTCTTCGAATGCAAGTCGCGGCCGCAATATCTCGGCGAACACATCGTCGGCCGCGTTTTCAGCTTTGCCGACGTGACCCGCCGGGTTGCCGCCGAGGACGCCCTGCGTGAATCGCGCGACGAACTCGAGCGGCGCGTCGAGCAGCGCACTGCCGAACTGCAGTCGGCCAACCGCAATCTGCAGGACGAACGCGAGCAGCAGGCGGCGTTGATCGCCCGTCTGGAAGAAGCGCAGAGCCAGTTGATCCAGTCCGAAAAAATGGCTTCCATCGGCCAGTTGGCGGCTGGCGTGGCGCACGAAATCAACAACCCGGTCGGCTTCATCAAATCCAACCTCGGCACGCTGCAACGCTACATCGCGGACTTCAGCAAGGTGCTGAGCGCCTACGCCGAAATCGAGCACGAACTCGGCGAAGCCTCCCAGGCCAGCGTCAGCCAGTTGAAGAAGGATCTCGAACTCGACTATCTGCAGCAGGATCTCGACGTCCTGCTGACCGAAACCAACGACGGTGTCCAGCGCGTTCAGGACATCGTTCGCGACCTCAAGAATTTCTCCCACGTCAGCAGTTCCGAAATCATCCTGGCCAACCTCGAAATGGGGCTGGACAGCACCCTCAACGTGGTCTGGAACGAACTCAAGTACAAGGCCAAGGTGGTCAAGGAATATGCCGGCATTCCGGAAATCATGTGCGCGCCGTCGCAACTCAACCAGGTCTTCATGAACCTGCTCGTCAATGCCTCGCAGGCCATCGAAGGGCAGGGGCAGATCAGCATCCGGACGACGAGCAGCGAGGCCGAGGTGCGCATCGAAATCGAAGACAGCGGACGCGGCATTCCGCCGGAAAACCTCGGCCGCATCTTCGAGCCCTTCTTCACCACCAAGCCGGTCGGCAAAGGTACCGGGCTGGGGCTTTCGTTGTCCTACGGCATCGTCAAGAAACACCATGGCCGCATCGAAGTGAGCAGCGAAGTCGGCAAGGGCACGCGTTTTACGGTCATCCTGCCGCGCCAGGTCGACTATGCGGCGGCCGAGTCGGGCGGCGAAAACCCCGGGCAATCAGCCCAGGCCGACAGCGGAAAGTAAGGCCCGCGCGGCCGGCCGATGCCGTTCAGGCCCGGCGGTCGGTGCCCGGTCTTGGCTGGCTGCGTCGATCCGGGTGTCCCGGCTCCCTGACCCCGCGGCCGCGCAAAACCAGCGTCGGGACGAGGACCAGGAAGAGCAGGACGAGGGCCGCGAGCAGCAGGTAATTGTCGAGAATGGCTTGCAGCATGGCGCGCTCCATTGAGCTTGGTGGCAACGGCCATTTTACGCCGGTACCCGGCCGGGGGCGTGTTTCTTCCGGCAACCGACTGCTACGGTCAACCGGGAAAAATGGCGAAAATTGAAATCGAAGTGTTTATGATGAACGTTCGCCCACCCCCAATGCCAAAGCCATGAACCAGACGATCAGCTTCATCACCCTCGGCGTTGCCGACCTGGCCCGCAGCCGGGCTTTCTACAAGGCACTCGGCTGGCGGGAATCGTCGGCCAGCCAGGAGGCGATAGCCTTCTTCCAGGCCGGCTCGGTGGCCTTCGGCCTGTTCCAGCGCGAGGCGCTGGCCGAGGATGCGGCGGTGCCGTCGGCCGGTAGCGGTTTTCCCGGTTTTACCCTGGCCCACAACGTGCCATCCGAGGCGGCGGTGATCGCCACGCTGGACGAGGCGGTGGCGGTTGGGGCGACGCTGGTGCGCCCGGCAGACAAGGTTTTCTGGGGCGGTTTTCGCGGTTATTTTGCCGACCCGGACGGTTTTTTGTGGGAGGTCTGTTTCAATCCCTTCATCGGGCTCGACGACCAGGGATTCGTCAAATTGCCCTGAGCGCCGGGCGGGAGGATGTTTACGCACCACTTTGGCGCGCGCCTCGCGTCATCAGGCTTTCACGAGGTGCGTGCCAAGATCGGGGTTACTGAAAAACAATGACTTGCAAGCTGGTTCGCGTCTTGCTTTTAAGCTTGCAATCATTCTGCCTGGAGCAAGCTCGTGTCGATCCATGTCGCGCTGAATCACGTTACTCGTTACAACTATGATCGCCTGATCAATCTCGGGCCGCAGGTCGTCCGCCTGCGCCCCTGTCCGCATTCGCGGACCCGCATCCTGTCCTACTCGCTGAAGATCGGCCCGGACAAGCATTTCGTGAACTGGCAGCAGGATCCGCAAGGCAACTACCTGGCCCGCCTGGTTTTCCCGGAAAAGACCCGCGAATTCAGCATCGAGGTCGACATGGTGGCCGAGATGTCGGTCATCAACCCCTTCGACTTCTTCCTCGAAGACCATGCCGAGAAAATTCCCTTCGCCTACGAGGCCTGGGAGCGTCACGAACTGACGCCCTACCTGCACAAGCTGCCGGAAACGCCAGAACTCAAGAAGTACATGGCCGGCATTTCGCGCGAGCCGCTGCGCAGCGTCGATTTCCTCGTGGCGCTGAACGCCGACCTGCAGAAGGCCATCAGCTACACCATCCGCATGGAACCGGGCGTCCAGACGCCGGAAGAAACGCTGACCAAGCGTTCCGGTTCCTGCCGCGACTCGGCCTGGTTGCTCGTCCAGGTGCTGCGCCACCTCGGCCTGGCTGCCCGTTTCGTTTCCGGCTATCTGATCCAGTTGACCGCCGACGTCAAGTCGCTCGACGGCCCTTCTGGCCCGGAAGCCGACTTCACCGACCTGCACGCCTGGGCCGAAGTCTATCTGCCGGGCGCCGGCTGGATCGGCCTCGACCCGACTTCCGGGCTGTTCGCTGGCGAAGGCCACATCCCGCTCGCCTGCACGCCGGAACCGGGTTCCGCCGCGCCGGTCACCGGTGGCCTCGACGAGTGCGAAACCGAGTTTTCGCACCACATGCAGGTCACCCGCATCTGGGAAGCGCCGCGCGTCACCAAGCCCTACACCGATGAACAGTGGGCGGAAATCGAGGGCCTCGGCCACCAGATCGACGACACGCTGGGCAAACTCGACGTCCGCCTGACGCAAGGCGGCGAACCGACCTTCGTTGCGGTCGACGACCCCGATGGCGCCGAATGGAACACCGCCGCCCTCGGCCCGACAAAGCGCATTTTCGCCGCCGACCTCTTCCATCGCCTGCGCGAAAAATACGCCCCGAACGGCCTCATGCACTTCGGCCAGGGCAAGTGGTACCCCGGCGAACAACTGCCGCGCTGGAGCCTGAACTGCTTCTGGCGCAAGGACGGCGAGCCGATCTGGAACGCCCCTGATCTGTACGCCAACGAAAGCGTCGATTACGGCGCCACGGCCGAACACGCCCAACGCTTCCTCAAGCGCGTCGCCGAACGCCTGGGCATGACCTCGGACTACGTCTTCCCGGCCTTCGAGGACGTTTACTACTACATGTGGCGCGAACGCCGCCTGCCGGGCAACGTCGATCCCTTCGATTCGCGCGTCGACGACGCCATGGAGCGCGAACGCCTCATGAAGGTGTTCACGCAAGGCTTGACCCACACCATCGGCCACGTCCTGCCGATCATGAAAAATGTCTGGAACCAGTGGCAGACCGGCCCGTGGTTTCTGCGCTCCGAGCGTTGCTACCTGTTCCCCGGTGATTCGGCCATGGGCTACCGCCTGCCGTACGACTCGCAGCCATGGACCGAAACCAGCGACTACCCCTACGTCAATGTGCCCGATGCCGAAATGGCAACCGATCCGCTGGCCAGCTACGCCGCCCTGCGTAACCGCGTGAGCGGTGAAACCGGTGCTCGCGAACCGCAGATGCAGAGTCGCACCGGTAGTTCAGGCGCTGCTGGCGCTGGAGCCGCCGCTTCGGCGACCGGCGACGGCAAGGTCCGCCCATGGGAAAAACCGACCGAAACGATGCCGCGCTTCAAGGAATCGGCCGGCTGGATCACCCGCCTGGCGATGTGCGCCGAGCCGCGCGACGGTCGTCTCTACGTCTTCATGCCGCCGACCGAAAAGCTCGACGACTATCTCGAAATCGTTGCCGCCGTCGAAGCAACGGCCGAAGAGATGAAGATGCCGGTCATCATGGAAGGCTATACGCCGCCGTCCGACCCGCGCCTGACGCATTTCAGCGTCACCCCTGACCCCGGCGTCATCGAGGTCAATGTCCATCCGGCGCGCAGCTGGGACCAGCTGGTCGACCAAACCACCCACCTCTACGAGGCGGCCCACTACTCGCGTCTGACCACCGAAAAATTCATGGTCGATGGTCGCCACACTGGCACCGGCGGTGGCAATCACTTCGTCCTCGGCGGCGCGACGCCGAACGATTCGCCCTTCCTGCGTCGGCCGGACCTGCTCAAGAGCCTGGTCGCCTACTGGCACAATCATCCGAGCCTGTCCTACCTGTTCTCCGGCCTGTTCATCGGCCCGACCAGCCAGGCGCCGCGCGTCGACGAAGCGCGCAACGACAGCCTCTACGAGCTCGAAATCGCCTTCAAGCAGATTCCGCAGCCGGGCGGCGTCGTTCCGCCGTGGCTGATCGACCGCATCCTGCGCAACCTGCTCACCGATGTGACCGGCAACACGCACCGTTCCGAGTTCTGCATCGACAAGCTCTACTCGCCGGATGGCCCGACCGGTCGCCTTGGCCTGCTCGAACTGCGCGCCTTCGAAATGCCGCCGCACGCCCGCATGTCGCTCGCCCAGCAACTGCTGCTCCGGGCCATGATCGCCCGCTTCTGGGAAACGCCCTACGAGCCGGCCCGCCTGGCCCGCTGGGGCACCGAACTGCACGACCGCTTCATGCTGCCGTTCTACGCCGAGCAGGATTTCAAGGACGTCATGCAGGAAATGGCCGAGGCCGGTTTCGCCTTCAAGGCCGAATGGTTCGCCCCGCACTTCGAATTCCGCTTCCCGAAATACGGCGATTTCGCCGTCAAGGGCATGGAGTTCGAGTTGCGCCACGCCCTCGAACCCTGGCACGTCATGGGCGAGGAGGGCGGTGCCGGGACCACGGTGCGCTATGTCGATTCCTCGGTCGAACGCGTCCAGGTCAAGATCAAGGGCATGGCGCCCGACCGCTACGTGCTGACCTGCAACGGCGTTCCGGTGCCGCTGCAGAACACCGGCATCAACGGCGAATTCGTCGCCGGCGTGCGCTACCGCGCCTGGCAGCCGGCGTCCTGCCTGCATCCGACCATCGGCGTCCATGCGCCGCTGATTTTCGACATCGTCGATACCTGGATGCAGCGTTCGCTGGGCGGTTGCCAGTATCACGTCGCGCATCCGGGCGGGCGCAGTTTCGACACCTTCCCGGTCAATGCCTTCGAGGCCGAAAGCCGGCGTCTGGCCCGCTTCTTCCGCTTCGGCCACACGCCGGGCAAGCTGCAGGTCGAGGCGCCGGCGATCAGCGCCGAGCACCCGTTTACGCTAGACTTGCGCAGGTTTTAATCAAAAATTCGGGTTGACCGCGGAAACAGGCCGGAAACGGCCTGTTTCCGCTAGAAAAACATTAAATGGCTCGCACCCTCCTCGCAATCTACCCCCACAGCCCTCGCCGCTACGATGAAATGCTGGCCGCGGACGGCTCCGTGCGCCCGCACTGGAAGCAGTTCCTCGACCATCTCGATGCGGTGACGCCGGAGGAGATGCGTCGCCGTCTCGATTTTTCCGAGCAGCGCATCCAGGAAAACGGCGTCACCTACAACGTCTACGCCGATCCGAATGGCGCCGACCGGCCGTGGGCGCTCGATCCGCTGCCGCTCATCATTCCGCCCGACGAGTGGGCCGAGCTGTCGGCCGCGGTCGCCCAGCGCGCCACCTTGCTCAACGCCATCCTCGACGACCTCTACGGTGAGCAGACCTTGCTTTCCGAAGGTCTTTTGCCGCCGGCCCTAGTCTATGGCCAGCACGGCTACCTGTGGCCGTGCCGCGGCGTAAAACCACCGGGCGGCATCTGGCTGCACCATTACGCGGTCGATGTGGCGCGTTCGCCGAACGGCCGCTGGTGGGTCATCGCCGACCGCACGCAGGCGCCGTCGGGGGCGGGGTATGCGCTGGAAAACCGGCTCATCGTCTCGCGCGTTTTCCCGGAAATGTTCCGCGATCTGCACATCCAGCACCTCGCCGACTTCTTCCGCGACCAGCTCGACGGCCTGACTGCACTGGCCCCGGTCGAGGGCGACGAGCAGCCGCATATGGTCCTGCTGACGCCCGGGCCGTACAACGAAACCTATTTCGAACACGCCTACCTGGCGCGCTACCTGGGCTTCCCGCTGGTCGAGGGGCAGGACCTGACGGTGCGTGGCGAAACGGTTTATCTCAAGACCCTGCGCGGTTTGAAGCGCGTGCACGTCATCCTGCGTCGCCAGGACGACGCTTATTGCGACCCGCTCGAACTGCGCGGCGAGTCGGCGCTCGGCATTCCCGGCCTGCTCAACGTGGCCCGCGCCGGCCGCGTTGTCATCGCCAATGCGCTGGGCAGCGGCCTGCTCGCTTCCGGCGCGCTAATGGGCTTCCTGCCCGCGATCTGCCGTCACCTGCTCGGCGAAAAGCTGGCCATGCCGTCGGTCGCGACCTGGTGGTGCGGCGAGAAACCGGCGCTTGATTACGTCAAGGAAAATTTCGACGATCTGGTCATCAAGCCGGCCTACCCGACGCAGAACATGGAGCCGGTTTTCGGCAACGAACTCAAGGGCGAGGCGCGGGCCGAAATGCTGCGCCGCATCGAAGCGCGGCCGCACGCCTACGTCGCCCAGGAAATGGTCAACCTGTCGCAGGCGCCGACCTGGAGTCGCTCGCACGAACGCCGTCTGCTGGCCCGGCCAGTCGGCCTGCGCGCCTACGCGGTGACGACGCCGGACGGTTATTCGGTGATGCCGGGCGGTCTGGCCCGGGTGACGACGGCCGCCGGCACGCGCATCATCTCGATGCAGCGCGGCGGCGCTTCGAAGGATGCGTGGGTGATGACCAGCGGCCCGGTCAGCCAGTTTTCCCTGCTCAAGCCGTCGGTCGGCGTGCGCGACCTGGTGCGGGCGGGGTCCAACCTGACCTCGCGCGTCGTTGAAAACCTGTTCTGGCTCGGCCGTTATTCGGAGCGCTTCGACGACAGCGCGCGCATGTTGCGCGTCGCCCTGTCGCGCGTCGTCGGCGGCGGCGGGCAGAAAACGCCGGTAGTCATCGCCGTCATGGAACTGGCCCGCCGGCTCGGCGTGCTGCCCAAGCCGGAAGAGGATGCCGAGGTCAAGGAGGGCGGCGAGCACGAGTTGCTCGAGGCGATTTACGACCCAGAGCAACCGGGCAGCCTGGCCTGTAATATCCGCTCGCTGATGTGGTCGGCAACGCATGTCCGCGAACGACTGTCGCTCGACCACTGGCACTCGCTCAACCGCCTGCAGCGCGATCAGCAGGCGGCGCTCAAGATACACCCGACGCTAACCGAAGCGATCGCCTTCCTCGATCGCGTGCTCGGCGTCTCGTCGTCGCTGACCGGTTTCGCCATGGACAACATGACGCGCGACGATGGCTGGCGTTTCCTGTTCATCGGTCGCCGGCTCGAACGGCTTTCCTTCCTGGCCCTGACGCTGGCTCATTTCCTGCGCATGCCGGCGGCGCGCAGCCAGGGCTCGCTCGAATGGCTGCTCGAACTGTCCGACTCGATCATCACCTACCGCTCGCGCTACTCGCGTCAGCCGGAGCTGTTGCCGGTCGTCGACCTGCTCGTTTTCGACGAGAGCAACCCGCACGGCGTGATCTTCCAGGCCACCGTGCTCGGCAACTACCTGGAGCGCATGAAGCGCGAACTCGGCGATGATTTCGGTGCCGGCCTGTCCACCGCGCTGGCCGACCTGCAGGCCTTCGACCTGCGCCGCCTGGAAAACATCCAGTTCGACAGCGCCCGCGACTACTCGCACTGCGAAGCGCTGGCCGACCTCCTGCACGGCCTCGATAGCGCCGCCACTCAGCTTTCCGAAGCGCTCGGCATGCGCTACTTCACCCATGTCGGCGACGTCAGCCGGCAGACGATGGCGGTCTGAGCATGCAACCCGTCCGTTACCGCGTCCTGCACGAAACCCGCTACGACTATGGCAGCAACGTTTCGCTGTCGCAGCAGCAGTTGCACCTGTCGCCGCGCATCCTCGAATGGCAGCAGGTCGAGGAACAGCGCATCGACATCGAACCGGTGCCGACCTGGCGACGCGACGGCCAGGACGTTTTCGGCAATCCGGTGACCTGGATGGCCTTCCACGCCCCGCACGACGCGCTGCTTATCCGCTCGGTCATGACCGTGGCCGTCATGCCCCACCAGCCCAAGGATCTCGAGGCCTCGCTGCCTTGGGAGGAACTGCGCGACCGCCTGGCCTACGACTCGACCGATCCGGTGCCGGCCGATCTCGATGCGACGCGCTTCCTTTTCGAAAGCCCGCACGTCCGCGTCAAGCACGAGCTGGCCGATTATGCCGCCGACTGCTTCCCGCCCGACACCCCGGTGCTGGTTGGCGCGCAGGCCCTGATGGCCAAGATTTTCCGCGAATTCACCTTCGACCCGGAGGCGACCACGGTGTCCACACCGGTCCTCGAGGTGCTCGAGAACAAGCGCGGCGTCTGCCAGGATTTTGCCCATCTGATGATCGCCTGCCTGCGGGCGCTCGGCTTGTCTGCCCGCTATGTCAGCGGCTACCTGCTGACCCGTCCGCCTCCTGGCAAGCCGCGGCTGATCGGCGCCGACGCCTCGCACGCCTGGGTTTCCGTCTATGCCCCGGACGGTGAAAACGACTGGGTGGATTTCGATCCGACCAATAATCTGCTGCCCAATACCGAGCACATCACGCTCGCCTTCGGCCGCGATTTCTCCGACATTTCCCCGCTGCGCGGCATCATTCTCGGCGGTGGCGGCACCGAGCCGGACGTCGCGGTGACGGTCGTCCCGCTCGACGAGGAGGAGCTGCCGAGCGAACTGCGCGACCCGGCAGGCGACCCGCCGGAATCCACCGCGGACGACCAATGACCCGGCGCGTCGCCATCATCGGCGGCGGCCCGGCCGGCCTCATGGCGGCCGAAATGCTTGCGGCGGCCGACCCTACGGTCAACCCGAAAAAAATCGAGATTTTCGAAGCCATGCCCTCGGTCGGCCGCAAGTTTTTGATGGCCGGCAAGGGCGGCATGAACATCACGCACTCCGAGCCGCTGGTCGATTTCATCGGGCGCTACGGCGAACGGGCGGGGCACATCGCCCCGCTGCTCGATGCCTTCGGACCGAGCCAACTGCGCGAGTGGATTCACGGCCTCGGCATCGCCACCTTCGTCGGCACCTCGGGCCGGGTCTTTCCGACCGACATGAAAGCCGCCCCGCTGCTCCGCGCCTGGCTGCATCGCCTGCGCGGGCAGGGCGTGGCGTTTCACGTGCGGCATCGCTGGCTGGGCTGGGCGGCCGACGGCAGGCTGCGTTTCGCGACGCCGGCCGGCGAAATCGCGGTGCAGGCCGATGCGGTCATTCTGGCCCTCGGTGGCGGCAGCTGGGCCAAGCTCGGTTCGGATGGCGCTTGGGTGCCGACGCTGGTCGACCGCGGCATAGCGGTGGCTCCGCTCAAGCCGGCCAACTGCGGTTTCGACGTAGCGTGGAGCTCGTATTTCCGCGAACGCTTCGCCGGCGCCCCGGTCAAGGCCGTCACCGCCCATTGCTACGGTCAACCGGAAAAAAAGGGCGAATTCAACATCACCGCAACGGGCATCGAAGGCGGCCTGATCTACGCCGTCTCGGCTCCCTTGCGCGATGCGCTGGACCGCGACGGCAGCGCCGTGCTGAACCTCGATCTGGCTCCCGGGCGCAGCCTGGAAAAGCTTACCGCCGATCTCGCCCGGCCGCGCGGCCGCGATTCGCTGTCCAATCACCTGCGCCGGCATGCCGGCATCGAAGGCGTCAAGGCCGGCTTGCTGCGCGAATTTTGTTCGCCGGAGACGCTCAACATGCCGAGCCCTCTGGCCGCCGCGATCAAGGCCTTGCCGCTGGCCGTGACGGCCACCCGGCCGCTCGACGAAGCGATCAGCACAGCCGGCGGAGTGGCTTTCGAGGGCCTCGACGAAAACCTCATGGTGCGCCGCCAGCCCGGCCTTTTCTGCGCCGGCGAAATGCTCGACTGGGAGGCGCCGACTGGCGGCTACCTGCTCACCGCCTGCCTGGCCAGCGGCCAGGCGGCCGGGCTTGGGGCCAGCCGCTGGCTGGCTGGCGAGGCTTAAGGCTTTCCGGCCGGGGCCGCCTTGTCGAGGCGGGCCAGCGCCCCTTCGAAGTCGAACGAGGCGACACTTTCCTCGAATCTGGGGAAATCCTTGCCGAGCACGGTCATGAGTGTTTTGGCCTGCTGGCGGACGGTGTCCTGAACGCTCATTTCACCCTGCTGCAAATCATGCCGGAGCCGCTCGACCAGGGTCCTGGTTGCCGCGGCGTCACCGGCATCGTCCCCGGCCGGCACGGGCTGGGCGAAGGCGGCCAGCTGTTTGCGCAATGAGGCGTAGGCTTGCTCGGTGGCGGCGATGAGCGGCTCGACGATGGCCATTTCCCGCCCTTCCTTGATCGCTATTTCGAGGTCCATCGAGGTCTTGTTGATATGTATGGCGCCCAGCGTGGCGGAGACGCCTTTCAGCGAATGGGCCAGGCGGCGGGCCTCGTCGCGGTTGCCAGCGGCGAGGTTGCTGCGGATGCGGAAAAAATCGTCGCCGTGGTTTTCGGTAAATTTGCCGAGCAGTCGCAGATAGCTGTCTATCCGGCCGCGCACGGCCTGCAGGCCGAAATTGCTGTCCAGTCCGACAACCCGTGCCAGTTCGCTGCTGTCGGCGGCAGCGGTCACGCTGACCGGCGGCATGGGCGGCGACATGGGCGACACGATGGGCAGCCAGCGGGCCAGGGCGGCAAAAAGTATGTTCGGCGCCACCGGTTTGGCAATGTGATCGTTCATGCCGGCGGCCAGGCAGGTGTCGCGGTCCGCATCGAAGGCATTGGCCGTCATGGCGATGATCGGAATGTTTTGCCAGCCGTGCAGGGCGCGAATCCGGCGGGTGGCGTCGAGGCCATCCATGACCGGCATCTGCATGTCCATGAGGACCAGGTCGTAATGGCGTCGGCGCGCCATCTCGAGCGCCTGGGCGCCATCGACGGCATGGTCGACTTTGAGCCCGGCCGAGAGCAGCAATTCGCTGGCCACCTCGGCATTGATGGCATTGTCTTCGGCCATCAGGACATGGGCGCCGCGCTGGTGGCCGGGGGCCGGGCCGGCAACGGCGCCGGCGGGCGCCGCCTGGTCGGCATTGGCGATACCGAGGCGGGCCGTGAACCAGAAGGTGCTGCCCTTGCCGAGTTCGCTGTCGACGCCGATTTCGCCATGCATGGCCTCGGCCAGCCGGCGGCTGATGGCCAGGCCGAGGCCGGTCCCGCCGTAGCGGCGCGTGGTCGAGGTGTCGCCCTGTTCGAAGGGCAGGAAGAGTTTGGCCAGCCCCTCGCGGGAAATCCCGATGCCGGTGTCGGCCACTTCGCAGCGGATCACGGCCCGGCCTTCGCTGCGTTCGAGCAGGCGCATGCGGACGGCTATCCTGCCGTGGTGGGTGAACTTGATGGCGTTGGACAGGAAATTGAGCAATATCTGCTGGATGCGCAGCGGATCGCCGAGCAGGGTCGGCGGCAGGGCCGGGTCGATCTCGCAATGGATCGGCAGATGCCGGGCCTGGGCCCGAACGGCAACCATCTCGCAGGTGCTGGCGCAGATGCTGTCGAGCGAGAAGCCGGTGTTTTCCAGCTGCAGCTTGCCGGCCTCGATCTTGGAAATGTCGAGAACGTCGTTGATGATGGTCATCAGGTGCTGGGCCGCATCGGCCACCTTGCCCAGGCGATCCTGCTGCTCGGGGCTGCCGGCGCTGCGTTGGGCAATGTGGGTGAGGCCGATGATGGCGTTCATCGGCGTGCGGATTTCGTGACTGATATTGGCCAGGAAGGCACTCTTGGCCCGGCTCGCCGATTCCGCCTCGTTCTTGGCCCGGATGAGTTGCTCGGTGCGGTCGGCGACCAGCGTTTCGAGGTGCAGGCGATAGTTTTCGAGTTCGGACTGGGTGCGCTTTTTCTCGGTGACGTCTTCCTTGATGCCGAGATAGTGGGTGATCATCCCATCCTGCTGGCGCACTGGCGAGATGATGGCGAATTCGGTGAAGATCGATCCATCCTTGCGCTGGTTGATGAACTCGCCGCGCCAGGTCTCGCCCTTGCCCAGGGTAGCCCACAGATCGATATAGGTTTCGTTGGGTGTCTGCTTGGAGTGCAGGAGGCTCGGTTTTATGCCAATGACTTCTTCGCGCCCGTAACCGGTGTTGCTGACGAAGGCGTCGTTGACGTACTCGATCTCGGCATCGGTGTTGGTAATGACGATGCTGTGCGGACTCTGCTCGATGGCCAGCGACAGTTTGCTCAATTGCTCCTCGGCGAGATGGCGCTCGGTCACGTCCTGCACCGTGCCGACGGCAAAAACGGCCTGGCCCGACGGGGCAAAACGGACATGCGCCCGCTCGCGCACCCAGCGGATGTCCTGGCCGACCACGATGCGATGCTCGCTGTCGTAACTGGCGCCCTGCAGGGCGGCCTGCCAGTCGGCCAGGACGCGCTCGCGGTCGTCGGGGTGGATGCGGTCGACGAAGTCGGCCAGATGCAAGGGATGGTCCTCGGTCAGCCCGAAAATCTGGTAAACCTCGGCGCTCCAGTTCAGCTTGTCAGCGACGATGTCGAGCCTCCAGCTGCCGAGGTGGGCGACGGCCTGGGCTTCTTTCAGCTCGGCCTCGCTCTGGCTCAGGCGCTGTTCGAACAATTTGCGTTCAGTGATGTCCTGGCTCGTGCCGAACAGCCGGCTAACCCGCCGATCGTTGCCGAAGGCGAGTTGGCCGACGGTGTGTATCCAGCGTTCCTGCCCGTCGTTGCGGCGGATCAGTCGGTATTCGGCGTCGAAGGGCTGGCCGCCGCGGAAGACGTGGTCGCGCGAGTAATCGCTCATGCGGCCCCGGTCTTCGGGGTGAATCAGCCGCCGCCAGCCTTCGGTGTCGAGCAATTCGCCCGGTGCAATGCCGAAGATCTCGTTGTGCGTCGGAGAGCCGGTCAATGTATTGGTGGCAGCCTCGAAAGTGAAGTGGCCAAGCCGCGCCAGACGCTGCGCCTGGAGCAGCATGGCCTCGCTCTGGGCCAGCGTTTGCCGCGAGCGCTGCATGCTCAGGCCGAGCCCGAGTTCGCTGGCGAGGTCGCAGAGCAGGGCGATTTCCTCGTCGTCGAACGGGTCGACCGTAGCGGAATAGAGGCTGAGGACGCCGATGATCCGGCCGTCGACGCGCAGCGGGAGGGCAATCGTCGCGCAAAATCCCTGGGCCTGGGCGGCGACGCGCCATGGCGCGAAGGATGGATCCTGCCCGATGTCGCGGACGATGGCCGGTACCCCGCTGCGGGCAGCCCGGCCGCTTGGCCCCCGGCCGCTTGGCGTGTCGTCCCAGCTGATTTTCAGATCGTCCAGATAGGGGGAGCAAAGCCCGGAACAGGCGGTCGGAACAATGCGCTTTTTTTCGTCGTGGACGAGCTCGCCGACCCAGGCCATGTGATAGCCGCCGATATCGACAGCCACCGAACAGGCCTCGGTCAGCATGTGTTTTTCGTCGTTGTGGCGGACCAGGGCCTGGGCGATGCCGCTCATCATGCGCAGGGCCCTGTTCTGGCGGGTAATTTGCTGGCGAGTGATCTGGCGTTCGGTAATGTCGCTGACGACGCCGGCCGTGATGCTCGGGCTGCCGTTTTCATGGCGCTCGACGACGCAGCTGCGATCGTCGACCCACAGCCAGCGTCCGTCGTGGTGCCGGATCCGGTATTCGATGACCCGGGCGTGGTCCTTTTGGCCCTTCTTGTCGTAGCTTGCGGTGCTCAGCAAATGCCGGTCGTCGGCATGGATGGTGGCCATCCATTCGGCTTTCGTTTGCGGCGCGTCGGCGCGGCGGTGGCCGAGCATGGCGAGGAGACCGTCGCTGGCGATCAGGGCGCCGGACTGATGGCTGTATTCCCAGCTGCCGGCCGAGGCGCCGTCGAGGGCCAGGCGCAAATGGGTTTCGAGGCGCAGGCGATCGCGTTCCTGCTGCACCTGCTCCATCGCCGTTTCCAGTCGCTCGACGGCCAGTTGCTCAAATAGCCGGTGCTGACTGATGACGCCGAGAATCCGTCCGTCATCGGCCAGGACAACCATGTGGCGGAGGCGGAAATGATTCATCGCTTCGAGGGCGGCGGTCACCGTGTCGTCGACATGAATGCTGCGCAGGGGGGTGCTCATGGCCTGAAGCAGGGTGACGCCATGCGGTTCTTGGTGGGTGGTGATGAGGCGCGGAATGTCGCGTTCGGTGATGATGCCGAGCGCTTTTCCGTCGGCAATGACAATGAGGTAATCGGCGGCTTGCCGAACCATGCTGGCCAGGGCGTCGCCCAGCGTGGCTGCTGGCGGCAAACTCGGCACGTTGCGATCCATGATGCCTTCCAGCGTGCGCAGGTGACGGAAGGCTTCGCTGCCCAGGCGCTGGCGGAAATCGGTTTCGCTGACGATGCCGCAAACCAGGCCGGAGGCATCGACGACGACGAGATGGCGGATGCCATGTTTCTCGACCAGGTTCCGGGCGCTGGCCAGGTCGAGATCGGCCGGGGCGGTGATCAGCGGACGCGACATGACGGCATCGAGACGAACGTCGCCCGACTGATGCTCGTTCAGGGAGCGCAGGATATTGCTTTCGGTGATGATGCCCAGGGCTTTGCCATCGACCATGACGAGCAGGCTGGAAATGTGCTCCCCGGCCATCAGCCGGGCAGCTTCGCGCAGGGTGGCGTGCGGTGGCAAGCTGCGCACTGCGCTGGTCATGATCTCGTGGAGCGTGGTCGAGGGGGGGGCGCTCATTTGGGTTCCGTATGCTGGGCAGCGATGATCGTTGTCAGTGGGGTGCAGGTTTCGGCCAGGCGCTCGCCCAGTGCCGCGACAAGGTGGGCGATTTCGGGTTGGGGTGGCGGCGCCAGCAAGGCGTCATTGAGGGTCCGAGCCGCCTCGTAGATGCCTTGCAGGCCGAGCGTTCCAGAGACCCCCTTGAGGCCATGGGCAATCCGCTCGGCTTCCTGTGGGGCGCCGTTGTCGAGGGCGGCAGCGATCTTTGCGCCGTCGTCGCCATGGCTGTCGACGAAAATGCCGAGCAGGCGCAGATAGCTCGGGAGCTTGCCACGCATGGCCTTGAGGCCGTAGGCGCTGTCCAGCCCGGGCACCTGCTCGAGTGCGTCGATGGTGGTCTGTGCCGCATCGCTCGGCGCTGGCCGGGGGGCTGGCGGGCGGGGGCTGGCGACGGCCTCGATGACGGCCGGGGTCAGCCATTTGATCAGCGTGGCGTAGAGGCTGCCCGGATTGACCGGCTTGGCGATGTGGTCGTTCATGCCGGCGTCGAGGCAGCGCTTGCGGTCCTCGCCAAAGGCGTTGGCGGTCATGGCGAGAATGGGCATCTGACGGATTCCGGCATTCTGGCGAATCAGGCGGGTGGCAGTCAGGCCGTCCATGACCGGCATCTGGATGTCCATGAGGATGAGGTCGTAGGCTGTCTCGGCGGCCATTTTTACGGCTTTTTTGCCGTTGACCGCAAGATCGGCCTGCAGGCCGATGCCGCGCAGCAGCTCGAGCGCGACTTCCTGGTTGATCGGGTTGTCTTCGACGAGCAGGATGCGGGTCTGGGCGTAGCCGCTGCGGATCAGGCGCTCCGCCTCGTTGGTGGACAGGCGGGGGGTGGAAACAACGGCGGCCGCCGTGCCGGCTTTCAGGCGGGCGGTAAACCAGAAGGTGCTGCCTTGCCCGGGCGTGCTGGTCAGCCCGGTTTCGCCGCCCATGAGACGGGCCAGGCGGTGGGCGATGGCGAGGCCGAGGCCGGTGCCGCCAAAGCGCCGGGTCGGCGAGTTGTCGACCTGCTCGAAGGCCTTGAACAGCCGTCCTTGCTGGTCTTCGGGAATGCCGATGCCGGTATCGGTGACGGCAAAACGGACGAGCAATTCATCGGCCTCGGCCTTGAGCAGGGTGACGGAGACGGCAATGCTGCCGGTTTCGGTGAATTTGACCGCGTTGCCGAGGTAGTTGAGCAGAATCTGGCCAACGCGCAGGGGGTCGCCATGCAGTACGGGCGGCAGGGCCGGGTCGATGTGCTGGGAGTAGCCGAGTCTGCGCGACTGCAGGCGGTCAAGAACGAGTTCGGCGGTGCTGTCGAGAACCTGGGAGAGGAGGAAATCGACCGGGGCGAGTTCGAGCTTGCCAGCTTCGATCTTCGAGATGTCGAGGATCTGGTTGATGATCGCCAGCAGGTGGTGGGCGGCATCCGCCACCTTGTTGAGGCGGCTCAGTTGTTCGGCGTCCTGTGTGTGGTGCTCGGCGAGGTGGGTGAGGCCGATGATGGCATTCATCGGGGTGCGGATTTCGTGGCTCATGTTGGCCAGGAAATCGCTCTTGGCCCGGTTGGCCTGCTCGGCCGCTTCCTTGGCGGCCTCCAGTTCGGTGGTTCGGGCTTCGACGAGTTCTTCGAGGTGCTCGCGATGCTGTGCCAGTTCGGCCGCCGTGCGCTTGGCTTCGGTGATGTCCTGCCAGATGGCCGAAACCTTGGTGTCCTCGCCGACTTTGACCGTCGAGGCGGCGATGCGGGCGATCTGGATGCTGCCGTCGCGGCGGCGGTGCTGGCGCTCGAAGGTGGCATTGCCCTGGCTGATGATCTCGGTCAGCAAGGTGCGAAGTTCGGATTCCGTGGATTCGACCTGCAGGTCGAGCAGATTGAGGCCGGCAAATTCGCGGCGTGTATAACCGAGGTTGTGGATGACCTTGTCGTTGATTTCGATGAAGCCCAGTGTCTCGGGGTCGACCAGGCAGATGCCGTCATTGGCATGGGCGACGATGCTGCGATAGATTTCCTCGCGTTCGAGCAAGGCCTGTTCGGCCGCCCGGCGTTCGGAAATGTCGATGATGTAGACGACGATATGCGGTTCGTCGTTGACCTCGATTCTGGCGGCGGAGAGGCTGATCCGTCGCTGGCGTCCATCGCGTCCGGTGCCGGTGCTTTCGAAATCGACGACGTAGCCGTCGCGTTGGAGAATCTCGATCATCCGGGCTCTGTCCTCGCCCCGCCAGAGTCCGGCTTCGATGGTGGTCTTGCCGATCAGATCGTCGCGTGTCGCGCTGTATTCGCTGAGCAGCCGCTCATTGACGTCGATCATTTTGCCGTCGGCGACACGGGTGATGCAGGCGGCGACCGGCGCGGCGCGGAAGGCGACGGCGAGGCGCTCCTGCAACTGGGCGATTTGGGCGGCGGCCCGCAGGCGCTCGGAAATGTCGAGGATGAAGGCGACGACATACGGCTTGTCGCCGATGTGGACGATTTCGGCCGAGAGACTGATCTGGATGGGCGTTCCGTCGCGTTTGCGCCATTCGGTCTGGTAGTCCTGGAGGATGCCGCTGGCGGTCAGCCTGTCGCGCCATTCAGTCCTGGCCTCGCGGCTCGGCCACAGATGAAAGTCGAGGGCGCTTTTGCCGATGATCTCTTCGCGCTTCCAGCCGAGAAGCTCAAGGTAGCGGGGATTGACCTCGAGGAAGATGCCGTCTTCGACGGTGCTCAGGGAAATGGCTGCGGGGCTGCCGTTGAAGGCGATGGCAAAGCGTTCCTGCAACTCGTGCTGTTGCGTCATGTCGCGACCGATGCCGAGGACACCGATCAGATGCCCGGCGCTGTCGTGGATCGGGGCCTTGGTCGTTTCCAGCAGTTCGCGATGGCCATCGCTGGCGAAGGTGACCCATTCGTCGTTGCGGCAGGGGCCTTTCGCCAGCAACGCGGCGAGGTCGTTGGCGCGGAAGAATCTGGCCAGTTCCGGGGAGACGAAATCGAAGTCGGTTTTGCCACGAATGGCCTCTTCTTCTGCCCCGAAGAATTGTTCGAAGCGCTTGTTGCAGCTCAGATAGACGCCGTCGGGATTTTTCAGCCAGATGAGATCGGGCATGGTGTCGAACAGGGTGCGCAGATGGCCGCGCTCGTGTTCCAGGGCCTCTTTGGCTTCTTCGGCCGCGTCCCGGCGCGCCATGCTGTCGCGCAGCAGACGATGGAGCAGGGTAGCGACGAGGCCTGCCGTGACGACGATGAACAGCCAGCCTTTGAGCATGCTGGCGATGATGCGGGTGTCCTGGTCGGCGATGAGGGCGACCAGGAGCTGGTCTGAAACCAGGATCCAGAGCGCCGCCAGCACCACATAGGGAACAACGACCTGGGCGACAGCCCGGCGCAGTTCCTTTTTCTGGTTGCGGCGACGAGGATCGGGCATTGCTTACTCGGCGTAGGTCTTGGCGATGGTCATGAAGGTCGAATATTCTCGAACGAAGGCGTCGACGACGTCGGGGTCGAAATGGCTGCCGCGGCCTTCGATGATGATGCGGTAGGCATCGTCGAAGGCAAAAGCAGGTTTGTAGACGCGCTTGCAGGTCAGGGCATCGAAAACGTCGGCCAGCGCCATCAGGCGGGCGGCAATCGGGATGCTGTCGCCGGCCAGCCCGTCGGGGTAGCCGCTGCCATTCCATTTCTCGTGGTGGGAACGGGCGATGAGCTTGGCGATGGCGAGAAACTCGACCGGTTTGTCGGCGTCGGCTTCGGCCTGGGCGATGGCATTGCTGCCGAGTTCGGCGTGGGTTTTCATGATTTCCCACTCTTCCGGCGTCAGTTTGCCGGGCTTGAGGAGAATGTGGTCGGGGATGCCGACCTTGCCGATGTCGTGGAGGGGGGCGGACTGGGCCAGGGCGTTGATGGTCCGTTCGTCGAGATAGCCGGAGAAGCGCGGGTTGTCGCGCAGGGCCCGGGCCAGAGTGAGCACGTATTCCTGGGTGCGGCGCAGGTGCTTGCCGGTTTCCGGGTCGCGCGTTTCGGCCAGGCGGGCCAGGGCGTGGATGCTGACTTCCTGGATCAGCTGGTTTTCGCCCATGCGCCGGATGACTTCGGCTTCGAGATAGCTGTTCTGGTTGCGCAGGATGTCGCGCGCCTCTTTGAGTTCGAGCTGGGTTCGCACGCGGGCGAGGACGATGCTCGGGCGGATCGGCTTGGTGATGTAGTCGACGGCGCCTTTGTCGAGGCCGCGTTCTTCGTCTTCGGTGCCATCCATGGCCGTGACGAAGATGACCGGGATGCCGCGGGTGGCCGGGGTGGCCCGCAATTCGGCGAGGACATCGTAGCCGTCCATTTCCGGCATCATGACGTCGAGCAGGATGAGGTCCGGCGTCGGGCTGCCCTGGGCGATCTGCAGGGCCCGCCGGCCAGAGTTTGCGGCGCGCACCCGATAGACCGGTTGCAACAGTTCGCCGAGCACACTGAGGTTCTCCGGCGTGTCGTCTACGATCAGTATGGTTGGCGGGTTGGCGCCCATTTCTCTCTCCGGTTGCCGACTATGGCGATTTTCACAGAATTTTCACCTTGTGAGCGGGAAATTGCTAGGGTGCCTATCCCCGGTGGGCACCCGATTTCATTTTTGGTCGAAATTTCCGGTTGACCGTAGCAATAATGGAAAGTCTGAATCGCTCAGCTGTTGCGCTGTGTGCCGACGATCCGGTGATAAATGGCAAAGCGCGCGCTATCGATGTCGCCGTCAGCGACTCCGGCGTTCAGCGCACAGTCGGGTTCCTTGTTGTGATGGCAGTCGCGAAAACGGCATTTTCCGAGATACGGGCGAAATTCCGGGAAGGCGCTTTCAATTTCGTACCGGTCGAGGTGGCCGAGGCCGAACTCCTGCAGGCCGGGCGAGTCGATGAGATGGCTGTCGGCGTCGAGGTGGTAGAGGGTGGCGTGGGTGGTCGTGTGCTTGCCGGAGTCGAGGGCTTGCGATATTTCGCGGGTGGCGGCCCGGGCTTCGGGGATGAGCGCATTGACCAGCGTCGATTTGCCCATGCCGGACTGGCCGACGAGGACGCTGGTCTGGTCGGCGAGGTAGGGGCGCAGGTCTTCGGCGTGTTCAAGGGCCGAGAGTTCAAGGACGCGGTAGCCGAGGGCGGTGAGTACGGCCAGCCGGGCGCGGGCCGCCGGCAGCTTGTCGGCGAGGTCGCATTTGTTGAGCACGATGAGCGGCGCGATTTCTTCGCTCTCGGCGGCGATCAAGGCTCGGGCGATCAGTTCGTCGGAAAAGGCCGGTTCGGTGGCGACGACGATGACCAGTTGATCGACATTGGCGGCGATCAGTTTCTGGCGGACTTCATTGGAGCGGTAGAGCAGGCTGCTGCGCGGCTGGATGGCGTCGATGACGCCCTGGTCGTCGGAGGTCTGCTGGATGTCGACGCGATCGCCGCAGGCTACCTCGCTCTTCTTGCCGCGCGGAAAGCAGGGCAGGCGCGAACCATCGGCCATTTCGACAACGTATTGGCGGCCATGGGCGGCAATGACGCGGCCTTCCATCAGGCGGTCTTTTCCTGCGCCTGCAGGTGGGCGATGCGCTGGGCGGCCGGCGGGTGGGAGTCGTGGAACAGCGAGTGCAGCGGGTCGGGGGTCAGGGTCGAGGCGTTGTCCTGGTAGAGCTTGACGAGGGCCTGGACGAGGTCGCTGGCCGAGGCGTGTTGCGCGGCGTAGGCGTCGGCTTCGAATTCATGGCGACGCGAGAGGTGGCTCATGAGCGGACCGAGCGGGAAGGTGAACACCGGCATGACGAGGAAGAAGAGGATCAGGGCCAGCGTCGTGTTTTGGGCCGGGACGCCGAGCCCGGCGTAGAACCATGGGGCGTCGATGAGCTGGCCGAGCAGCCAGAGGAACGCGAGCGAGCCGGCGAACATGAGGACCATGCGCTTGACCACGTGTTTCTTGCGGAAATGGCCGAGTTCGTGGGCCAGCACGGCTTCGACTTCGGCCGGCTGGAGGCGGGCGAGCAGGGTGTCGAAGAAGACGATGCGCTTGTTGTTGCCAAAGCCCGTGAAGTAGGCGTTGCCGTGGCTGGAGCGCTTCGAGCCGTCCATGACGAAGAGGCCGGAGGAACGGAAGCCGCAGCGGGTGAGCAGGGCTTCGATGCGCGATTTCATTTCGCCGTCTTCGAGTGGCGAGAATTTGTTGAAGAGTGGCGCGATCCAGGTCGGGTAAATGAACATGATGAGCAGGTTGAAGCCGCTCCAGAACAGCCAGACGTAAAGCCACCAGTATTCGCCCATGGCGCCCATGAGCCAGAGCACGGCGGCGATGACGGGAGCGCCGATGGCGAGGCCGAGCACGGTCTGCTTGAGCAGGTCGGTGAAGAACAGACCGAGCGTCATGCGGTTGAAGCCGTGCCGTGCCTCGATGACGAACTGGCTGTAGAGCGAGAGCGGCAGGTCGATCAGTCCGGAAATGATCATGATGCTGAAGATCATCGCCAGACCGTAGGCAAGACCGTCGAGTTGGCTCGACCAGACCTCGTGCAAGGCCGTCAGTCCGCCACCCAGGGTGAAGGCGAGCAGCACGCTGGCGTCGATCAGGGTATGCAAAATGGCCGCTTTACTCCGGTCGACCGTGTAATCGGCCGCTTTTTGATGGTCGGCCAGGGCAATGCGTTCGGCGAATTCGGCCGGCACGGCGTTACGATGGCTGGCCACGTAACGGATGTGGCGCAGTTTGAGCCAGAGGCGGACTGCTACGGTCAACCCGAAAAAAAGCAGAAAAACGAAAGTGAAATCAGGGGTCACGGATACGGGGCCAAAGCTGTGCGAAAATCGCGGTTTTCAAGGATTCGGGCAATTATATGGCAGGCACTGCAAACAACCTCGTCTGGCTGGACATGGAAATGACCGGTTTGAACCCGGATGGCGACCGCATCATCGAAATGGCCATGGTCGTCACCAACTCCGAGCTGGAAATGGTCGCCGAATCGCCCGCCTGGGTCGTCCATCAATCCGACGAAATCCTTGCCGGCATGGATGATTGGAACCAGAAAACCCATGGTCGTTCCGGCCTGATCGACAAGGTCAAGGCGTCGACCATGAACGAGGCGACGGTCGAGGCCGAGGCGCTGGAATTCTTGAAGAAATATTCGCTGGCCGGCCACTCGCCGATGTGCGGCAACTCGATCGGCCAGGACCGTCGTTTCATGGCCCGCTACATGCCGACCCTGGAAGCCTTCTTCCATTACCGGAATCTCGACGTCAGCACCCTCAAGGAACTGTGCAAGCGCTGGCAGCCGGAAATCTACAAAGGCTTCAAGAAAAAGAGCAAGCACACGGCGCTGGCCGACATTTACGAGTCGATCGACGAAATGAAGTACTACCGCGAACACTTCCTGAAAGGGTAATCGCTTGGCCGGCGCTGTCGTCAGCGCCGGAAAAGACGGAAGGTTTCCTTGCGGTCGCCGGGGCGGTTGCCTTCCCAGACCTTGGTCCATTGGCCATTGGGCGCCGCCAGGTTGCGCCGGGTTTCACCGACCACCAGGAGCCAGGCACAGGCCTGGCCGGCCTTGGAGTCTTCGGCTACCGGTTCGATGCCGACAAAATACGAGAGAGAGGCGAGCTGGGTCTGGTTCAGCCTGCGTTCGGCCAGGCAGCCGTGGTCGGCCGGCAGGGCTTGGGCAATAGCCTGGGCGACCGGGCGATAGGATTTGTTGAAGTCAAACCACGGCATGATCAGCGTCGTGGCCAGCAGCCACAGGGTCGTGCAGCCGAGCGTCCAGTGCGTCAGGCTGCGATACGGCGAGCGTGGCGCGGTCAGGATCAGCCAGATCCACCATGCCGTGGCCAGCAGGCCGATGGTCAAGGCCAGCGGGTTGAATTCCCCAACAAAGCCCGGACGCAGGACAACGGCCCTTTTGGCCATTTGCGCCGGCCAGCCGAGGGCCATCGCCGACCAGCCCAGCCAGACAATGCCCATGAACACGCTGAAGCTGGTCATCGCGAACCAGTCGAAGGCATTGGCCGAGCCGCGCCGCAGGGCGAGGGCGCCCGGCGTGGCAAGCAGGGCCAGAGGCGGCAACAGGAGTAGCGCGGGAATTTGGCGCGGACGGTAGGCCCAAGCCAGCAAGAGCAAGGTGATCAGCAGAAAGGCCAAAGGCAGCAACAGTTCGGGGGCCTTGAGATTCTTGCGCCGAATCCACAGGGTCCAGGCGGCCAGGGGAAAGGCCGGGAAGGCGAACCACGGCAGCATGGCGAGAAAACGCGTGCCGCCAGCGAAAGAGAATGGTGTTTTCAGCGGCGCCAATTCGGTCGCCAGCCAGCCGTGGAAACGGGTCGGTTCCAGCGTCAGCAAGAGCAGCGGCCAGGGCAGGATCAGTACAGCCGCAATGGCCAGGCCGATCAGCAAGGTGTGGAGCGCCTTCGGGCGGTCCGGCGACAGCCACCAGGCGATGGGCGCGATGGCGAGCAGCGGCAGGGTCGGAGCGATGCCGGTGCCGAGCAGGCAGGCGGCCACTGCCAGGCCGTAAAAAATGCCGGTCAGCCGGGGTTTTCGGCCAATCGTGGCGAGTGCGCCGAGGCCGCCCGCGTAGGCGGCAAGAGCGATGAGCATAGGCTGCGCATCGTGGGCGTGGAAAAGCAGGCCGACGCAACCGGCAATTAGCAGGGGGCTGGCGGCTGCGCTGTCCTCGCCATAGAGTTCGCGGCCGGCGTAGTAGAGCCCCATCAGGGTCAGCGCGACCCACAGGCCGGAGGCCAGACGCATGGCCTCGTGCGCGGCCAGAACCCAGCCGAACAACATGCCGGTCAGCGCGGCACTCCAGTAATAGAGCGGCGGTTCGTGGAAGGGGCGGCCAGCCAGGTCGGGCGATAGCCAGTCGCCAAAGTTCAGCATGTGCCAGGCGGCGCCGATGTGGATGGCGTCCTCGCCCTTCCAGGGGTCGCGTCCGAACAGGCCGGCCAGCACGTAGAAGGCCAGGATGGCAGCAAGCACCCAGCCGGCCGGCGGCAGGCGAATGCCGCGACGCAGTGTGTCGCGAGTTAGCGTGAGAAAGTCAGACATGTCGGCCAGAAATGAAAAAGGCAGCCATCAGGCTGCCTTTTATACCGCAGTTCGGCCAGATCAGGCAGCGGCCTTGCCGCGCATGGCGCCGAACTTCTGGTTGAAGCGTTCAACACGACCTGCGGTGTCGACGATCTTCTGCTTGCCGGTGTAGAACGGGTGGCAAAGCGCGCAGACTTCGACATGAAGGGCCTTCTTCATGGTCGACTTGGTCGTGAAGGTGCTGCCGCAGGAGCAGGTCACCTGAATTTCGTTGTAATCCGGATGGATATTGGCTTTCATCTTTAGTCCTTAATCAAGCGACCGGCGGATGTGGCCGATCTGGGAAGCCGGAGATTATCGTTGAATAATCACCGGCTTGCAATATTTATTATTAGCCGCGGCGCATGGCGTCAAAAAATTCCTGATTGCCCTTGGTCGATTTGACCTTGTCGAGCAGGAATTCCATCGCTTCGAGATCGTCCATCGGGTAGCAGAGCTTGCGCAGCACCCACATTTTCTGCAAGACGTCGGGCTTGAGCAGCAGTTCTTCGCGTCGCGTGCCTGAGCGGTTGACGTTGACTGCCGGGTACATCCGCTTCTCGGCCATGCGACGGTCGAGGTGGATTTCCGAGTTGCCGGTGCCCTTGAATTCTTCATAGATGACTTCGTCCATGCGCGAGCCGGTATCAATCAGCGCAGTGGCGAGGATGGTCAGCGAACCACCTTCCTCGATGTTGCGCGCCGCACCGAAGAAGCGCTTCGGCTTCTGCAGGGCGTTGGCGTCCACGCCGCCGGTCAGTACCTTGCCGGAAGCTGGCTGGACGGTGTTGTAGGCGCGGGCAAGGCGGGTGATCGAGTCGAGCAGGATGACGACATCCTTCTTGTGTTCGACCAGTCGCTTGGCCTTCTCGATGACCATTTCGGCGACCGCGACGTGGCGGGTGGCCGGTTCGTCGAAGGTCGAGGCGACGACCTCCCCCTTGACGGTACGGGTCATTTCGGTGACTTCTTCCGGGCGCTCGTCGATGAGCAGCACAATGAGCACGACTTCCGGGTGGTTGGCAGTGATGGCGTGGGCGATGTTCTGCAACATCACGGTCTTGCCAGTCTTCGGCGGGGCGACGAGCAGGCCGCGCTGGCCGCAGCCGATCGGGGCGATCATGTCGATGACGCGGCTGGTGATGTTTTCTTCGGACTTGATTTCGCGTTCGAGCTTGAGGTGACGCGTCGGGTGCAGCGGCGTCAGATTCTCGAACATGATCTTGTTCTTGTTGGCTTCCGGCGGGAAGCCATTGATGCGATCGAGTTTGATCAACGCAACGTAGCGTTCGCCATCCTTCGGGGTGCGGATTTCGCCTTCGACGGTATCGCCGGTACGCAGGTTGAAACGGCGGACTTGCGACGGGGAGACGTAGATGTCGTCCGGATTGGCGAGATAGGAGGTGTCGGCCGAGCGGAGAAAGCCGAAGCCATCCGACAGGACTTCCAGTGTGCCATCACCGTAGATGGTTTCGCCGTTCTTGGCCTTGGCTTTCAGGATGGCGTAGATCAACTCCATCTTGCGCATGCGGTTGGCGTTTTCGATGGCCAGTTCGGTGGCCATGTCCAGCAGTTTGCTGACGTGTAGTGTTTTCAGTTCGGAAAGTTGCATGTAGGAGTGTGTGGCGCCAATCAATTATGGGCCGGGCTGCTGCCCGAAACCGGGGCGCAAGAGCTTGGGAGCTTTTGGGTGGGGAGTGATGCCCGGGCGCTTGGCCGGGGGCATCTGCCTGAAAGTGCAGGACGCACCTTCAGGCCGGGAGACTACGGAGATTACAGGTTGCTGTCAATAAAGGCAGCGAGTTGGGACTTGGACAGCGCGCCAACCTTGGTTGCTTCGATGTTGCCGTTCTTGAAAATCATCAGCGTCGGGATGCCGCGGATGCCGAACTTGGCCGGAGTGGCCTGATTGTCGTCGATGTTGACCTTGGCGACCTTGAGCTTGCCGGCATACTCCGTGGCCACTTCGTCGAGGATCGGAGCGATCATCTTGCAGGGGCCACACCATTCGGCCCAGTAGTCGACGAGAACGGGCTGCTGCGATTGCAGCACTTCCGCTTCAAAAGTGTCGTCGGTTACGTAATGGATGTGCTCGCTCATGGTTGCCTCATGGGATGGGTAAAACGAATCGGTGAATTGCGCCTTGGATGGCGCGTGAATGTTGCGTGATGCTAGCGAAAAAAGAAGCGGTAGGGAAGCATCAGTGTCCGGGTTTCAGCAGGTTGGCCAGTTCGACGGCTGTTTTTACCTGCATTTTGTCGAATAGATTGGCGCGGTGAACTTCAACGGTGCGCATGCTGATGTTCAGTTCATCGGCGATGACCTTGTTGAATTTGCCAGCCAGTACCAGGTCCATGATTTGTCGCTCGCGGGTGGTCAGTGTCGAAATTCGTGCGTTTACCGAGTCGACCGTAGCATTGGCGGCGCGCTGCCGGGCGTCGAGGGCGATGGCCTCTTCGACGCGACTGGCCAGGTCGTTGTCGTTGAATGGCTTCTCGAAAAAATCGAAGGCCCCTTTCTTGAGCGTGGCGACGGCCAGCGGGACGTCGCCATGGCCGGTCAGGAAGATGACCGGCAGCGTCGATTCGCGAGCGGTCAGCTGATCGAAGCAATCCAGCCCACTCAGGCCGGACATGCGCATGTCGAGCACGATGCAGCCGCTCATTTCCTTGCTCCAGGCCGCGAGAAAGCTTTCCGCCGAGGAGTAGGCGGCACAAGGTATTCCTCGCGATTTAAGGAGCCAGGTCAGGGCGTCGCGGATGGCTTCGTCGTCGTCGACCAGATGGGCCAGGGGCGTGCTCATGCGGCCTCCAGAGGCAGGGTGAAGCGAAATATCGTACCGCTAGAGTCAGGCGAAAGGGTGTTTTCCTCGGCCCACAGTTGGCCACGATGGAATTCGATGATGGAGCGACAGATGGACAGCCCGATACCCATGCCTTCCTGTTTGGTGGTGAAGAACGCAGTAAAGAGCTTTTCGCGGACATCGGCGGCGATGCCGCAGCCCTGGTCACTGACGCTGACCAGCAGTTCGCTGGCGCCGAGTTCGACGGCGATGCGCAGCATGCGATTGGCGGCCGGGGTGGTGGCCATCGCTTCCATGCCGTTGCGGATGAGGTTGAGCAACACCTGTTCCAGCATCAACCGGTCGGCCGGGATGGGCGGTAGCGTCGGGATGTCGCACTCGACCCGAACCTGGTGTTTGCGGGCTTCGGCTTCGATGAAGCCCAGGCAGTCTTCGATGACTTCGCCAAGTTGGCAGGGCGCTCGCTTCGGTTCGCTCTTGCGGACAAAATCGTGGACGCGGCGGATGATCTTGCCGGCGCGCTGCGCTTGTGCTGCGATTTTTTCCAGGGCGGGGAGAATGTCCTGGGGGGCTGCCTGACCGCTGCTCAGCAAATTCAGGCAGCCGGTGTTGTAGCTGGCGATGGCGGCCAGTGGCTGGTTGAGTTCGTGGGCCAGGGTCGAGGCCATTTCACCCATGGTGACGAGGCGCGAAGTGAATTGCAGTTGCTCCTGCTGCTGGCGGGCCAGCTCCTCGGCATGCTTGCGTTCGGTGATGTCGAGAACCGAGGCCATCCAGCCGGTGTGCTTGCCATTCCCGTCGATCAGTTTTGCTTCGTAAACGAGGGCGTGAAAACGCTCGCCATTCTTGCGCATGAAAGTGATTTCAAAGCCGTCGAGCGGTGCTTTTCCGGCCAGCACGGTCTGGTGCATGGCAAAGGTTTCTTCCAGTTGTTCGGGGGCCCAGTAGGGCATCGGAGGGGTGTGGCCGACGAGTTCGCCGGCGCTGAAGCCAGTCATTGTGCAAAACGCCGGGTTAACGTAGATGACGCGACCTTCTAGATCGCGGGCGCGCATGCCGACCGTCAGCGAATCCTCCATGGCGGCGCGGAAGGCGTGTTCGGCACGTAGCGCTTCCTCTGCCTGGGTGCGTTTTTTCATCAGGTCGCGAACCAGCCACAGGCTCAGGAAAACGCCGGCGCCAAGGAGGATGATAGCGGCGACGAGCAGGCGTTGCAGGGTGTTGTCCGGGCTGTGATAACTGGTGACGCGCAGCAGCAGGCCTGATCCGGGGGGGTCGAAGGGGATTTCGTAGCGTTGCTCGCTATTGCCTTCTATGCGGGTCTTCGTAGCGTATTGACGATCACTGTCGTCAACGATTTCGACCTTGTATTTTTCGGTAAACCACCAAGGCACCTGATTGGCGAGCAGGGTGTCGAGCGGGTAGGCGGCGACCAGCATGCCCGAGACCCTTCGTTCGTGAAAAACGGGGACGTGCAGCTCGACAAAGGCGCGCCCGCCTTCCAGGAAATAGGGGGCGCTGTACTGGCGTTTGCCCAGCCTGCTGGCCACGTCAAAAGCCTTGGCCGTAGCCGGAGGCCCGAAGGCGTTGCTGTCTGGTTCGCTGCCGGCGGTGGGCAGGGCGTCGACGACCCGACGGCTGCGATCCAGCCAGAGAATTTGCGCAATGTCCGGCGAATTCTTGAGCATGTGTTCGGCACGCAGCCGGAAGCGTTTCTGGCCGGCCGGTAGATCGGCAATTTCGAGGGCCAATTGCTGCAGTTGCTCTTCGTTGCCGTTCAGGTGGAAGCGCAGATTCTGCTCCAGCCACAGCACGTCCTTGATCAGTGATGTGCGCTCCTCCTCCGCTTCGTTGCGGTGCAGCAGCCAGAGCAGCGAGAGCAGCGCGGCCAGCAACAATACGATGCCCAGCTTGGGTACGGCGAGCAACCAGCCTAGCCGGCGCGAACTACCCTGGGAATTCTGCAGAGGATTATTCATCGTCAAAATAGTACACCACGTTTTTTTCAGGCGGCGAATTGTGGTCCGTTGCTACAGCGACAAATACAGGTGCCGGCTGTCGCCCGGGACAATCCGGGTATGTGGAAATCCACAATACGCAGGGGTTATCTCTTTCGTAATAATTTCACCCAGTCGCAATTACCTATATTTGCGATTCATTCCTGGAGGAGAGAACAATGAAAGTATCCAAGCTTCTGGTTGCCCTGTTTGCCGGTTCGCTGTCGCTGGCGGCCTTTGCTCAGCAACCCATCGTCATCAAGTTCAGCCACGTTGTCGCCAATGACACGCCCAAGGGCAAGGCGGCCGATTATTTTGCCAAGAAGGCTGGCGAGTTGACTGGTGGCAAGGTCAAGGTTGAGGTCTATGCCAACTCGACGCTGTACAAGGACAAGGAAGAAATGGAGGCGCTGCAGCTCGGTGCTGTCCAGATGCTCGCCCCGTCCCTGGCCAAGTTCGGCCCGCTGGGGGTCAAGGACTTCGAGGTGTTCGACCTGCCCTACATCTTTGATGGCTATGACGATCTGCACAAGGTTACCACCGGCCCGGTCGGTCAGAAGCTCCTTGCCAAGCTGGAACCCAAGGGTATCCGCGGTCTGGCTTTCTGGGATAACGGCTTCAAGTCTCTCTCGGCCAATACGCCGATCAATCTGCCGGGCGACCTGAAGGGCAAGAAGTTGCGCATTCAGTCGTCCAAGGTGCTCGAGCAACAGATGCGTGCCCTGGGTGCATTGCCGCAAATGATGGCGTTCTCTGAGGTTTACCAGGCGTTGCAGACGGGGGTGGTCGATGGCACCGAGAATCCTATTTCCAACCTCTATACCCAGAAGATGCATGAGGTGCAGAAGCATCTGAGCCTGACTGAGCACGGTTATCTGGGCTATGCCGTCATCGTCAACAAGAAGTTCTGGGACGGCCTGCCGGCTGACATCCGCAAGCAACTGGAAGAGGCCATGGTTCAATCGACCCGCTACGCCAACCAGATCGCCAAGGTTGAGAACGACACGGCGCTGGAAAATGTCAAGAAGAGTGGCAAGACGGAAGTGCATGTGCTGACTGCCGCCGAGCGTAGTGCGTTCAAGAAGGCCCTGGTCCCGGTGCACGAAAAGATGGAAAGCCGGATCGGCAAGGAAACCATTCAGGAAGTCTACAAAGCTACCGGCTTCAATCCGGCCAAGCTCTGATTCGCAAGAAAAATCTGGTCTTTTAGTTCTGGAACGCCCGCTGTTGCCCATCGTGGCGGCGGGCGTTTTTGCGAGGAGAGGGTAAATGGCGAAAATTATTGACCGCCTGGAAGAAATAATCATCGGCTCATTGATGGCCGTGGCGACGATCATCGTCTTCGTTTCGGTGGTGCACCGCTACACCTCCGGCTTTGAAATCCCGGTTGTCCAGGATTGGCTGCTGTCGAAGGACATGGGCTGGTCGCAGGAACTGGCGATCATCCTGTTCGTCTGGATGGCCAAATTCGGTGCGGCGTATGGGGTGCGTACCGGTATTCACGTCGGGGTCGATCTGCTGATCAATCGGCTCAAGGACAAGCGACGGGCGGCGATGATTCTTCTTGGTCTGTCCTGCGGTGTGCTGTTTACCCTGGTGATTGGCGTATTTGGTGCCACCTTTGTCTGGGAAAACGGCATGGCCTATGTGACGCTTAATGCACTCGGCATGGATGTCGGCGATCACTTCGAGGGGCCGACCACGCCCGATCTGGAATGGCCGACCTGGATGGTCTATTCCGCTGTGCCGCTCGGTTCCTTCCTGATGTGCTTCCGCTTTGTGCAAGTGATGGTCAAGTTTGCCCACACCGGCGAGTTGCCATCGCATGATCATGGTCATGTTGAAGGTCTCGATGAAGGCGAAGTGCTGGTTGTCGGTGAAGCCATTGAAATTGCCGAGCAGCGGGAACACGCGCATGGCGGCTTGAGTGAGAAGGAGTGGGAGAAGGGACATCCCACGGTCGACGACAAGAAAGAGGAGAAATAGGCGATGAGCGCACTGATTATCTTTGGTCTGCTGCTCACGCTCATGGTGGTCGGCATGCCGGTTGGCGTGGCGCTTGGCCTGACCGTGCTCGGCTTCATGTTTGCCTTTACCGAGACGCCGATTGCCTCGATTGCACTCAAGATGTTCACCGGCATCGAGAAGTTCGAAATCATGGCCATTCCGTTCTTCATCCTGGCCGGGAACTTCCTGACCCATGGTGGTGTAGCACGTCGCATGATCAATTTCGCTTCATCCATGGTCGGCCATCTGACCGGCGGTCTGGGTATGTCGGCGGTGCTTGCCTGTGCGTTGTTCGCGGCGGTTTCTGGCTCCTCGCCGGCGACCGTGGTGGCCATCGGCTCGATCCTGATCCCGGCGATGATCAAGCAGGGCTTCCCGCTGCGCTTCGGCGCCGGGGTGGTTGCCTCGGCCGGCGGTCTGGGCATCCTGATTCCGCCGTCCATCGTCATGGTGATGTATGCGGTGACCACCAATTCTTCGGTTGGCGCCCTGTTCATGGCGGGTGTCATCCCCGGCTTTCTGCTGGCCCTGACCCTCGGCGTGACGACCTGGTGGCAGGCGCGCAAGGGTAACTACCCGCGCTTGCCCAAGGCGAGCTGGAAAGAGCGATTTTACACGTTCCGGCAAGCCTTCTGGGGGCTGATGCTGATCGTCGTGGTCATGGGCGGGATCTATTCCGGCATGTTCACTCCGACTGAGGCGGCGGCGATGTCTGCGGTCTACGCCTTCTTCATCGCGGTTTTCGTGTACAAGGATCTGACCTTCAAGCAGATTCCGAAGGTGCTGCTCGACTCAGCCAACATGAGCTCGATGCTGCTCTTTATCATCGCCAGCGCCATCCTGTTCTCCTTCATCCTGACCTCCGAGCAGATTCCTCAGGGTATCGCGGACTGGATCGTCGGCATGGGCATGGGCCAGGTCGGCTTCCTGGTCATGGTCAACCTGCTGCTACTGGTCGCCGGCAACTTCATGGAGCCGTCGTCGATCATCCTGATCCTGGCGCCCATCCTGTTCCCGGTTGCCGTGGCCCTGGGAATCGATCCGGTCCATTTCGGCATCGTCATCACGGTCAACATGGAAATCGGCATGATTACGCCGCCGGTCGGCCTCAACCTCTTCGTCGCCAGCGGCATCACCCGCGCCGGCATGTCGGAGATGACCGTGGCCGTGCTGCCGTGGCTGTACGCCATGCTGGTCTTCCTGATCTTCATTACCTACGTGCCGGAGATTTCGCTCTGGTTGCCGCGAACGCTGGGCATGATGTAACTCGTTTTGCTGCCAACAAATGCCGCGCCCTGGATGTTCCGGGCGCGGCATTCTTTTTTCTGGTAACGCGGGCTATGGCACAATCGGCCCCCTTGCCTGTCGGTTGGAACTTCATGAAATTCGCCCTCTCCCTCGTTGGTCTTGTTTTGCTCGCGCTGATTCTCCCCTTCTTCCTGCCTGATGCCGGCAAGCAGGCAGGCGTCGATCCGAACACCAACCTGCCCTGGCAGATTGCGTTGGACGGGCAGGGCGGCAGCACGGTTTTCGGGTTGCAACCCGGGGTCAGTACGCTGGCCGATGTGCGCCGGCAACTGGGCGACGGGATCGATGTCGCGATCATCGCCGAGCCCAATGAAATGGGCATGCTGGAAGGCTATTACTCGCAGGTTGCACTCGGTTTCGTGCTGGCCAAGGTGATTGTTACGGTCGACGCGAAAAGTGAGCTAATTTCAGAAATGCGTGACCGCGCTCTCAAGGCCAAACACATGGAAAGTGCGACGCGCAAAATTACGCTGCATCCGGATGATCTCGCCGCGATTCAAAATATGCCGGTGAAGGCGATCAGTGTCATTCCGACGGTCAATCTCGACGAAGCGACGGTGATCCAGCGCTTTGGGCCGCCGGGCGAACGCCTTGCCGTTTCGGAGAAACGCGCCCATCTGCTCTACCCCGAGAAGGGCCTCGATGTCGTGGTCGATGGCGATGGCAAGGAGTTGCTGCAATACGTTGCGCCACGCAGTTTTGCCGACTTGCGCGAGCCGCTCAACAAGCCGGAAGGCGAGAAATCGCCAGCGCAGTGAATCGGGCGTTCAAGTTCCGAATCTGCTAAAATCGCCCGTTTTTCAACTGACTAGCTTTTGCGGAGCAATTAAATGGCTATCGAACTCGCCCTCTCCATCATCAAACCCGACGCTGTTGCCAAGAACGTTATCGGCAAGATTTACTCCCGTTTCGAAACCAACGGTCTGAAGATCGTTGCCTCCAAGATGGTCTGGTTGTCCGAGCAGGAAGCCGGCCAGTTCTACGCTGTGCACAAGGCTCGTCCGTTCTTCAAGGATCTGGTTTCCTTCATGACCTCCGGTCCGGTCATGGTGCAAGTCCTCGAAGGCGAAAACGCCATCGCCAAGAACCGCGAACTGATGGGCGCCACCAACCCGAAGGAAGCCGCGGCCGGTACCATCCGCGCCGACTTCGCTGAATCGATCGATGCCAACGCCGTGCACGGCTCTGACGCTCCGGAAACCGCTGCCGTGGAAGTTGCTTTCTTCTTCCCGGGCCTGAACGTCTACGCCGGTCGCTAATCAAAACCGAATGACCGTCAATCTGCTGGATTTCGATGGCGAAAGCCTGACTGCCTGGTTTGCCGAACAGGGCGAAAAGCCCTTCCGCGCCAAGCAGGTCTTGCGCTGGATTCATCGTTCCGGCGTGGCGGACTTCGATGCCATGACCGACATCGCCAAGAGCCTTCGGGAGAAGCTCAAGGCGAAGGCGGTCGTGGCACCGCCTGCTGTCGTCTCCGACAAACTGTCGGATGACGGCACGCGCAAGTTCCTGATCGACGTCGGCAACGGCAATGCCGTCGAAACGGTGTTCATTCCCGAAGACGACCGCGGCACGCTGTGCATCTCGACGCAGGCCGGTTGCGCGCTCGATTGCGCCTTCTGCTCGACCGGCAAGCAGGGCTTCAACCGCAACCTGACGGTGGCGGAAATCATTGGCCAGCTATGGCAGGCCAATCACGCACTTGGTGCGGTCCACGGCGACGAACGGGTTATTTCCAATGTCGTCCTGATGGGTATGGGCGAGCCCCTCGCCAATTTCGACAATTCCGTTGCCGCCTTGAAGCTGATGCTCGACGACAACGCCTACGGTCTTTCCCGTCGTCGCGTCACCGTTTCCACCTCTGGCCTGGTGCCGGTCATGGATCGTCTGGGCGACGAGTGCCCGGTTGCACTGGCGGTCTCGCTGCATGCGCCGAACGACAAACTGCGCGACCAGATCGTGCCGATCAACCAGAAATATCCGCTCAAAGAGCTGATGGCCGCCTGTCAGCGTTACCTGGACAAGGCGCCACGTGATTTCATTACCTTCGAGTACATCATGCTCGACGGCATCAATGACAGCGATGCCCATGCCCGTGAACTGCTGGCGCTGGTCAAGTCTGTCCATTGCAAATTCAACCTGATTCCCTTCAACCCCTTCCCCGGCTCGCCATTCAGGCGTTCGTCGGCCGAGCGTGTGCGTCGCTTTGCCGATATCCTGATGCAGGCCGGCATCGTCACGACGACGCGCAAGACCCGTGGCGATGACATCGACGCGGCCTGTGGCCAGTTGGCCGGTCAGGTCAAGGACAAGACCCGACGGACTGCCGGACGAGTGATTCCCTTAGTGGAGGCAAGATCGTGAAAGTTTTTTCGCTGAAAAGCCGGGTTGCGAGCATTTTTCTCGGTGTTTTCTGCGCCTTCTCCGTTCAGGCGCAATACGACTTCAACCCCTCGGCAACCAGTCAGTCGAATGGCGGACCTGATCCAAGTAATCGGGCCAGGATACATACCGAGCTGGGGGCGATGTATTTCCAGGCGGGAAACCCCGGGGTGGCGCTCGATGAGCTGCGCATTGCCCTGAGTGCCGATTCCAGTTACTTCCAGGCCTACAGCGTTCGTGGGCTGGTTCGGCTTTCGCTGAAGGAATACGGCAAGGCGGAAGAGGACTTTCGTCAGGCTTTGAACATGGCGCCCAACGATCCCGAGGTCAATAACAATTACGGCTGGTACCTTTGCGAGACAGGAAAGGAGAGGGAGTCCATCGCCTACTTCCTGAACGCCCTGAAGAGTCCCTTGTACGAGACGCCAGACCGTGCTTATACCAACGCCGGTACCTGTGCTTTCAAGGCGGGTGATCTCGATGGGGCCCAGAATTACCTGCTCAAGGCCTTGCAGCTTTCGCGAGATGGGGCCGTTTTGGCACGTCTGCAACTGGCCAGGATTTTTTACCAGCGTGGCAACTTTGAAGAGTCGCGAATTTATCTGACCGAGTCACTGAAAATGATGGAGCCGCCAACGGCTGATGCTCTCTGGCTCGGTCTGCGCCTTGAGCGCAAGCAGGGTAACCGGGCAGCCGAAGCGGGTTACGCCTCGCAACTGCGCGGCCGTTATCCGACGTCAGCGGAGTATCAGGAATTCCTAAAGGGTAATTTTGAATGAGTGAGCAGGTGAATATCCAGGACGTTGTTGCCGAAGAGGCAGTCGTGGAAGCCGGGCCGTCGGTCGGCGAGCAATTGCGTCTGGCGCGCGAGGCGCGCGGATTGGAACTGGCGGATATCGCCCAGACGCTAAAGCTTGGCCCGCGGCAGGTTGAGTCGCTGGAGGCAGGCGACTGGAAAGGTCTGCCAGGCAATACCTTCATTCGTGGATTTGTGCGCAACTATGCGCGGCTGATCCAGATTGATCCGACGCCACTCATGGCGCAACTCGATGAAGTGCTCGAAAAGCCAGTCAGCAGCCTTGGCGTGTCTGACATGACGCCCGCAACCATGCCGCATTCCGGCAGTGTTGGTTCCCGGCGTAGCAAATTCGTTGTGTTGATCGGGGCCGGTTCGGTCGTCCTGGCCGCATTGCTGTATTTCCTTATTCCCGGAGATCTGTCATCTCTGCGGGAGAGTACGCAATCCCTGCTCGATTCACTGGCCAGGGGGAACAGCGAAGTTTCCGTTTCGGCACCCGCTGCGACTGTTGCTGAACCTGTTTTCCCTCCGGGTACAACGCCACAGCAGGTGATGAATCCGCAAGTGTTGGAGCCGATAGAAGTGCAAACTCCGCAAGTCTTGCCTTCAGCGCCTGCAGTTAACCCGGATCAGCGCGAACCCGCCACGACGCCGGTTGAGGCGCCCAAAATGCGTTTTCTGTTTGAGAAAGACTCTTGGCTTGAGGTTCGGGATCGTGACAACAAGGTTGTCTTTTCCCAGCGCCTGACAGCCGGTACTGAGCAGGCTCTGTCCGGTCAGGGGCCATTCTCGGTAACGATTGGCTATGCGCCCGGTGTCCGTGTTTATTGGCACGGTGAGGCTGTGGATCTGGCGCCGCACACGCGTGGCGATGTCGCCCGTCTGGTTCTGGAGTAAGTCGTGAGCGCAGTTGCCAAACGCCGGACCCGCTCCTGTTTTGTCGGGCACGTGAAGCTGGGGGGCGATGCCCCAACGGTTGTCCAGTCGATGACCAATACCGATACCGCTGACTACCTGGCTACCGCCCTGCAAACGGCTGAGCTGGCCAGGGCTGGTTCCGAGTTGGTGCGCATCACGGTGAATTCGCCGGAGGCCGCTGCCGCCGTACCGAAAATCCGCGAGCACCTCGACCGGATGAACTGCAATGTGCCGCTGATTGGTGATTTTCACTACAACGGCCATCGTCTGCTGACCGAACATCCTGCCTGCGCCGAGGCACTGGCCAAGTACCGGATCAATCCTGGTAATGTCGGTTTCGGCAAGAAGAAGGACGAGCAGTTCGCGCAAATGGTCGAACTGGCCTGCAAGTACGATAAGCCGGTGCGCATCGGCGTCAATTGGGGCAGCCTCGATCAGGAATTGCTGGCTCGAATAATGGACGAAAATTCCGGTCGACCGCAGCCTTTGGATGCGACCGAGATCATGCGCCACGCGATGGTTACCTCGGCGCTCGAGTCAGCCGCCAAGGCCGAAGAAGTTGGCCTCGACGGTGCCAAGATCATCCTGTCCTGCAAGGTCTCGAGCGTTCAGGATCTGATCGCCATTTATCGCGAGTTGTCGAAGCGCGCCGACTACGCGCTTCATCTCGGTTTGACCGAGGCGGGCATGGGGTCAAAGGGAATCGTTGCATCGACCGCTGCGCTGTCCGTTTTGTTGCAGGAAGGCATCGGCGACACCATTCGCATTTCGCTGACCCCGGAGCCCGGTGGTTCGCGCACGCAGGAAGTCATCGTTGGCCAGGAGATCCTGCAGACGATGGGACTGCGCGCCTTTACGCCGATGGTTGCGGCGTGCCCCGGCTGCGGCCGGACGACCAGCACCCTGTTTCAGGAACTGGCTGGCGAAGTTCAGGATTTCGTGCGCGCCAAGATGCCGGAATGGAAACTGCGCTACGACGGGGCAGAGAACATGACACTGGCGGTCATGGGTTGCATCGTCAATGGCCCCGGCGAATCGAAGCACGCCAACATCGGCATTTCCCTGCCGGGCACGGGGGAGGCGCCATCGGCGCCAGTTTACGAGGATGGCCAGAAGACCGTCACTCTCAAGGGCGACAACATCGCCAACGAATTCAAGCAAATCATCGAGCGCTACGTCGAGCGCACTTACACCAAGAAACTGAAGTCATGAGTCAAACCTTGCAAGCCGTCCGCGGGATGAATGACATCCTGCCCGACGAAGCCGCATTCTGGGAACTTTTCGAAGACACCATCCGGTCGTGGCTGAAAGGCTACGGCTATCGTCCGATCCGCATGCCCATCGTCGAGCCGACGCCGCTCTTCAAGCGCGCCATCGGCGAAGTTACCGACATCGTCGAAAAGGAAATGTATTCCTTCATCGACGGCCTCAATGGCGAAGCACTGACCTTGCGTCCGGAGGGTACGGCTGGTTGCGTGCGGGCCGTCATTGAACACAATCTGGCCGCCCGCCAGACCCAGCGTCTTTACTACATTGGCCAGATGTTCCGCCATGAACGTCCGCAAAAGGGGCGTTACCGCCAGTTTCATCAGGTCGGTGTCGAATCGTTCGGCATGGCCGGCCCGGATATCGATGCCGAAATGATCCTCATGGGTGCCCGTTTGTGGAACGACCTTGGGTTGGACGGCATCGAACTGCAACTCAACAGTCTTGGCCAGCCAGCCGAGCGCGCCCAGCATCGGGCAGCCTTGGTCACCTATTTCGAGGAAAACGCCGAGTTGCTTGACGAGGATTCCAGGCGTCGTCTGCATACCAATCCGCTGCGCATTCTCGATACGAAGAATCCAGCCATGCAGGATCTGTGCGCTGATGCCCCGAAGCTGATCGACTACCTCGGTGCTGAGTCGCTGGCCCACTTCGAAGGCGTGCAGCGCGTTTTGCGCGATGCAGGCATCACCTTCAAGATCAATCCGCGCCTGGTCCGTGGTCTGGACTATTACAATCTCACCGTTTTCGAGTGGGTCACTGACAAACTGGGGGCACAGGGTACGGTCTGTGCAGGTGGTCGTTACGATGGACTGGTCGAGCAGCTCGGCGGCAAGCCGACGCCAGCCTGCGGTTTTGCCATGGGCGTCGAGCGTTTGATTGCCTTGATCAAGGATTCGGGTGGTGAGCCGGCGGCACCGGTGCCTGATGTCTATCTTGTGCATCAGGGGGAAGAAGCGGCTCGCCTTGCCTTCCGCGTCGCGGAAGGCCTGCGCGATCAGGGCATTGATGTGCTGCAGCACTGCGGTGGTGGCAGTTTCAAGTCGCAGATGAAGAAGGCCGATGGCAGCGGTGCGACCTTTGCAGTGATTATTGGCGATGACGAAGCGTCGACCGGCGAGGTCCAATTGAAGTCGCTGCGTCAGGCCGGCATCGAACAATGTAAACTGAAAGTCGATGAGTTGGCCGAGGCCATCATCGACCAAATTATTGATTCGGACGAAGAGGAATAAGCAGCATGGCGCATTACGACCTCGAAGAGCAGGAACAGATTGATACCCTGAAAACCTGGTGGAAGATGTATGGCAACCTTGTGACGAGCGTGGTCGTTGCGGCTTCACTGGGTGTGGTCGGCTGGCAGGGCTGGAACTGGTATCAGCGCGGGCAGACAACCCAGGCCGCTGCTATTTATGCCGTGCTGGAGCAGGCGGCCGCGATTGGCGATGCACAGAAGGTCAAGTCAGCCGCGGGCGAGCTGGCTGAGAAGTTTGGTGGCACCAGTTACGCGTCTCTTGGTGCCCTGCTGGCCGGTAAGCAATCATTCGAAACGGGCGACCTCAAGACTGCCAAGTCCCAATTCGGCTGGGTGGCGGAAAACGGCCAGGACGAGATGAGGGATCTGGCGCGCCTGCGCCTGGTAGCAGTCGAAATCGACGAGCAAGCATACGAAAAAGCGCTGAAAGAACTCGATGCTGCCCATGCACCAGCTTTCGACGCGCGTTTCCAGGAGTTGAAAGGTGACGTTTTTGCCGCTCAGGGGAAAAAGCCCGAAGCGCGTTCGGCCTACAAAGCAGCCTTGGGAAAGATGACCGGCAAGCAGGGGGCGGGCCGTGAACTGCTTCAACAGAAGCTCGATAATCTGGGCGAGGCAGTCTGATGTCACGTCAACTAGCCGCCCTTCTTGTCGCCTCCGGCCTCGTTCTGGGAGGCTGCGCGACTGTCTCCGATGCGATTGACTCGATTAATCCATTTGCCAGCGCCGGACCCAAAATGACCCCATTGGGGCAGCTAACTCCGACAGCCGAGGTCAAGACAATATGGTCGGCCAGTGTCGGCAAGGCTGGGGATTACACCTTTACTCCTGCCGTGGTAGGAAATGCAGCCTATGTGGCGAGCCGTAACGGGATGCTCGCCCGCCTCGAGGATGGCAAGGTCGTCTGGAAAATCGAGACTGGTCAGCCGCTCTCGGCTGGTGTAGGGGCGAGCAGCCGCCTGGTCGCCGTTGGCACATCAAAAGGTGATGTGCTCGCTTTTTCAGCCGATGATGGCAAGGCTCTCTGGCAGGCAAAGGTCTCCAGCGAGGTCCTGGCGGCGCCGGTCGTCGGCGATGACGGTGTCGCAGTGAAGAGCGGCGACAACCGGATTCATTTGCTTGATGCTGGGGATGGTGGGCGAAAATGGATTTATCAACGGTCTACGCCTTCGTTATCCGTGCGCAGTGCTGGTTCGCCAGTGTTTGCCGATCGCTATATCTTTGTCGGATACCCTGGCGGCAAGCTCGTGGCTCTGGCGATACAAAATGGTGCGCCGGTCTGGGAAGGGGCTGTCGCCTTGCCCAAGGGGGCCACCGAACTTGACCGGGTGGCAGATATTGTTGCGTCGCCCGTGATAGATGGCACTCTGATCTGTGCTGTCGCCTTCCAGGGGCGCGTTGCCTGTTTTGACATGGGGCAGGGCGGGGCGTTGGTCTGGTCGCGTGACTTGTCGTCAGTGACCGGCTTGGCCATGGATAGCCGCTACCTGTTCGTTGCAGATGACAAGGGCGTTGTCCATGCGCTGGACCGTCAGTCTGGCAGCAGCCTGTGGAAGCAGGATAAACTCAAGAACCGTCGCCTCTCGACCCCCGTTGTGCAACGTGGATTGGTTGCCGTGGCAGATGCAGAGGGTATTGTTCACTTCCTTTCACGTGATGATGGCAGCTTCGCTGCCCGTCAAAAAACCGATGGTACGCCGGTTCGCGCGCCACTTCAGATGCTCGGTAATGCTGTTCTGGTGCAAACCACCGGTGGTAGCGTGAGCGCAATCGAGGCTCAATGAAACCTACGCTCGTTTTGGTTGGCCGGCCCAATGTCGGGAAATCCACACTTTTCAATCGCCTGACCAAGTCCCGTGATGCCATCGTGGCAGATCTGCCTGGTCTGACGCGGGATCGTCACTATGGTCATGGAAAACTTGGCAAAAAGCCCCATCTGGTGGTCGATACCGGCGGTTTCGAGCCGCTGGTCAAGGAGGGGATTCTCCATGAAATGGCACGTCAGACCGAACAGGCTATTGCCGAAGCCGACGCCATTATTTTTGTGGTCGATGGCCGTACCGGTCTGACGCCGCACGACAAGGAAATTGCCAACAAGCTGCGTCGCGTCGATTGTCCTGTGATCGTTGCGGTCAACAAGGCCGAAGGCATGAATACCGGCATGGTCGAGGCGGAGTTTCATGAGCTCGGTCTTGGCGAACCCAATGCAATTTCGGCCGCCCATGGCGAGGGTGTGCGTGGCTTGGTCGAGTTGGCACTCGAAGATTTTCCTGAACCCGAGGACGAAGAGTGGCATTCCGATGCCATCCGCGTTGCGATTGTCGGCCGGCCCAATGTCGGCAAGTCCACTCTGATCAATACTGTGCTTGGTGAGGAACGAGTCATTGCCTTTGATGCGCCGGGGACAACCCGTGACTCGATCGAGATCGATTTCGAAAAAGCTGGCCGTAAGTACGTGCTCATCGACACGGCTGGCATGCGCAAGCGCGGCAAAGTTTTTGAGTCGATAGAGAAATTTTCCGTAGTCAAGACGCTGCAGGCGATCGAGGACGCCAACGTCGTCATCCTGATGGTTGACGCGCAGGCAGATGTATCAGATCAGGATGCGCATATCGCCGACTTCATCGTTCAGTCAGGTAAAGCGCTGGTCGTTGCGGTCAACAAATGGGATGGCCTCGATTCCTACGTTCGTGAGCAGACGCGCCAGATATTGCAACGTAAGCTGCAATTTCTCAGTTTCGCCAAGTTTCATTTCATTTCCGCACGCGACAACATTGGTTTGGAATCATTGTTCCGTTCTGTTGACTCCGCTTATGCGGCAGCCATGGCCAAGATGACCACCCCGCGCCTGACCCGTGTGCTGATCGACGCGGTCGCCAAGCAGGCGCCGGCCAAGCATGGGTTGTTTCGTCCCAAGCCGCGCTATGCTCACCAGGGCGGATCAAATCCGCCGATCATCGTTATCCATGGCAACGCGGTTGACAAGATAACCGACAGCTATCGACGCTTCCTTGAGCACACATTCCGTGAAGCCTTCAAATTGCAGGGAACGCCTTTGCGCATCCAGTGTGTTTCCGGGAAAAATCCGTTTGCCGACAAAGACAAGAAATAATCTGCAAAATCTTTGGCAGCACTTTATAAATTTGGGTACATTAGGACCCTCATAACAATTACATGGAGTCCACACCATGAGTAACAAAGGGCAACTTTTACAAGACCCCTTCCTTAACGCTCTCCGTCGCGAGCATGTTCCCGTCTCAATTTACCTGGTGAACGGGATCAAATTGCAGGGCCAGGTTGAATCGTTCGATCAGTACGTCGTGCTGCTCAAGAACACGGTTACCCAGATGGTCTACAAACATGCTATCTCAACGGTGGTTCCGGCCCGCCCGGTTAACCTCCAGCAGGAACAGGCAGCGGAATAATCGACTCCCGCCCAGCGACCCGCCTGGATGGTGGGTTCGCGTACATCTTTCCCGGAAATACCCATGATTGAACGACCTGCCGCCGGTGAACGTGCAGTGATCGTTCAGCTTGATTTTGGTCAGCCTGATCTCGAAGATCAGTTGGGAGAGGTACGTTTGCTGGCTGAGTCGGCAGGTGGCGTTGTAGTCAGCGAAGTTTTTGGCCGGCGCCAGAGTCCTGACCCCAAGACCTTTGTCGGCAAGGGAAAGGTCGATGAGATCGCGGCGATGGTTTTGGCCGGCGAGGCTGACTTGGTGATTTTTAATCATGAACTATCTCCGGCGCAGGAACGTAATCTTGAACGAATCCTCAAATGCAGGGTGATCGATCGGACCAGTCTGATTCTTGATATATTCGCCCTGCGCGCTTCAAGTGCTGAGGGTAAGTTGCAGGTTGAGTTGGCTCAACTCGAACATTTGTCGACGCGATTGGTCCGTGGTTGGACTCACCTTGAGCGGCAACGCGGCGGTATCGGCATGCGCGGCCCGGGGGAGAAGCAACTTGAAACCGACCGCCGTCTCCTCGGTAATCGCGTCAAGCTGTTGAAAGACCGGCTTGGGAAACTCTCGCGGCAACGCGGTGTTCAGCGCAAGGCGCGGATGCGTGGTGATGTCCTGAATGTTTCGCTGGTCGGCTATACCAATGCCGGAAAATCAACCTTATTCAACGCACTGACACACGCCGGCGTTTTTGCTGCCGATCAATTGTTTGCCACACTCGACACGACTTCCCGCAAACTATGGGTCGAAGGTGCCGGTAATATCGTGATTTCCGATACCGTTGGCTTCATACGTGATCTGCCACACTCCTTGGTCGACGCTTTTCATGCAACGCTGGAAGTGGCAACCCATGCCGACCTGCTGCTGCATGTTGTAGATAGTGCAAGTCATGCTCGCGATGAACAGATAGGTGAAGTTGACAAGGTGCTCAGGGAAATCGGTGCTGACCGCGTCAGGCAATTGATTGTTTGGAACAAGATAGATCTGACCGAGGCCCTGCCGGGCGTCGAGCGGAGTGAGTATGGTAATATCGCGCGCGTTCGAGTCAGTGCGCGGACAGGAGATGGATTGGATTTGCTGCGCCAATCCTTGGCCGAATATGCCCGAGCCAAAGCTGAAGCACGTCAGAAGGCGATTGCCGAGGCTGAATATGAAGCACAACACGATTACATCAACTGAATCCCGACACCCATGATTCCGACCCTAGGTATTTTTATGTCAATCAACGACCCGCAGTGGGGTAACCGTGGTGGCAACGACGGTGACAAACCCAACGGCAACGGTCCGCGCCGACCCAATGACGGGCCGCCTGATCTGGAAGAGCTCTGGCGCGATTTCAATCGCAAACTGACTGGAATGTTTGGCAAAAAAGGCGGCGGAGGCGGTAACGGCGGCGGTGATGGTCCGCGTATGCCGAACATCGACTTCAATCCGAAATTTGTCGGCGGTGGCGTTGGTTTGTTGATCGGGTTGGTAGCTGTTGTTTGGCTTGCTTCTGGTTTTTACATCGTAGATGCCTCTCAGCGTGGCCTTGTTCTCCAGTTCGGCAGCTTCAAGGAGGCTACCGAGCCAGGCCTGCGCTGGCGTTTACCTGCCCCGATCCAGTCGCACGAACTGGTCAATCTGACAGGTGTGCGTACCATCGAAATCGGCTATCGGGGCACGGAGCGCAACAAGGTGCTCAAGGAAGCACTGATGCTTACCGATGACGAGAACATCGTAAATATCCAGTTCGCCGTTCAGTACATCCTGAAGGATCCGGTCGAATATCTATTCAACAACCGCTATCCGGACGAAGCCGTGATGGGGGCTGCCGAGTCGGCCGTTCGCGAAATCGTCGGCAAGAGCAAGATGAACTTCGTGCTGTACGAAGGCCGTGAGCAGATCGCCACTGAGGCGGCAGAGTTGATGCAGGGCATCCTCGATCGCTACAAGAGCGGCATCCTGATTTCCAAGGTGACCATGCAGAATGCCCAACCGCCCGAACAGGTGCAGGCTGCTTTCGACGACGCGGTGAAGGCCGGACAGGATCGTGAACGGCAGAAGAATGAAGGTCAGGCCTACGCCAATGATGTGATCCCGAAGGCCAAGGGTACGGCAGCGCGCCTGTTGGAAGAGGCCAATGGTTACAAGCAGCGCGTCATTTCGTCGGCAGATGGTGAAGCTTCGCGCTTCAAGCAGGTGCTCACCGAGTACGCAAAGGCCCCCGAAGTTACACGCCAGCGTATGTACCTTGAAACCATGCAACAAATTTACGCCAATACCAGCAAGGTTATGGTCGACGCCAAGGGCCAGGGCAACCTGCTTTATCTGCCCCTCGACAAGTTGATGCAGTCTGCTGGCGGGGTGCCTGCCATGCAGGCAGCGCCGGAGGCTTCGCTTGCTCCATCGTCGGCAAGGGCTTCTGCGCCTCTGTCTTCAAACGCGCCGCCGCAAGTGGAAGGCGCGCTGAATGCCGGTGGCGGTTCGTATTCTTCAAGTTCGCGCGATGGTTCGCTGCGTTCGCGTGATCGGGAGGTGCGTTGATGAGTCCGCGTGTCAATGTATTGGGGGCCATGGTTGCCACCGTTCTAGTGGTGTTGACGATGTCGATTTTTACGGTCGACCAGCGTCAGTTTGCTGTCGTATTTCAGTTGGGCGAGATGAAGCGCGCCATTACTGAGCCTGGCCTCTACTTCAAGTTCCCCATGGTTCAGAACGTGCGCTATTTCGAAAAGCGCATCCTTACGCTCGATAACTCCGATCCGGAACGGTTCATTACTTCTGAAAAGAAGAATGTGCTGGTTGATTCCTACATCAAGTGGCGCATCGTCGATCCGCAACTCTATTACATCTCGGTAGGGGGTGATGAGTCGCGCGCCAAGACGCGTCTGAATCAGACGGTCAACGCCGGATTGCGCGAGGAATTCGGCAAGCGGACCGTGCATGATGTGGTCTCCGGTGAGCGCGACCAAATCATGGAGCAGATGCGCGCCAAGGCAGATACCGATGCCCGCAAGATCGGCGTTCAGATTGTGGATGTCCGCTTGAAGCGCGTCGAGTTGCCGACTGAAGTAAGCGAAGCCGTCTATCGCCGGATGGAAGCCGAGCGCAAGCGCGTGGCCAACGAGTTGCGTTCCGAAGGCTCAGCAGAGGCTGAAAAAATTCGCGCCGATGCTGATCGCCAGCGCGAAGTCATTATCGCCGAAGCCTATCGTGACGCCCAGAAAATCAAGGGCGAAGGCGATGCCAAGGCAACCAGCACCTATGCCCAGGCTTTCGGTCAGAACCCTGAGTTCTACTCCTTCTATCGTAGCCTTGAAGCGTATCGGGGCAGCTTCAAGAGCAAGGGCGACGTGTTGGTTCTTGAACCTAGTTCGGAGTTCTTCAAGTATATGAAGAGTGGCGGACGTGGCCATGACAAGGGTAAATGACGTCGACCATCGTTCTTGCCTTCGCGCTGATGTTGGTGCTCGAAGGGATCATGCCCTTCATCGCCCCGGCGGCCTGGCGTGAAACCTTCCGTCGCCTAATTCAATTTTCGGATGGGCAAATCCGCTTCGTCGGACTGACGTCGATGCTGATTGGCCTTATCCTTCTGATCGTTTTCTCATGAACTGGCTGTTACCTGAATACTTGGCCGATGCGCTGCCGGCCGAGGCCGCACGCATCGAGCGTTTGCGCCGTACTATCCTCGACCACTTTCGCGGTCGAGGCTACGAACTGGTTGTGCCGCCGATGCTGGAATACCTGGAGTCGCTCCTTACCGGCGCTGGTCAGGATCTAAAACTGCGGACATTCAAGCTGGTGGATCAGCTTTCTGGTCGGACCATGGGAGTCCGTGCCGACATCACGCCGCAGGCTGCGCGTATCGATGCCCATTTGCTCAACCATGAGGGGGTAACCCGCCTGTGTTATTGCGGCAGCGTTTTGCATACCCTGCCAGCGACAATTTCTGCCGGTCGAGAGCCGATTCAGATTGGTGCTGAACTCTACGGATTTGCCGGAATCGAGGCTGATCTCGACGTTATTCGCTTGATGGCTGGTGCTTTTGAGCAAATAAAGCTGCCGGTCAGCCGAATCGATCTTGGTCACGTTGGCATATTCCAGGCGCTGGCTGAGGCGGCAGGCTTGCCAAAGGAGGCAGAGGATACTGTCCTCAGTCTCCTGCAGGCCAAGGATGTGCCGGGGCTGGCGGAGGCATGCGCTGATTTTCCATCGCCCTATCGCGAGGCCATGCAAAGCTTGCCGCTGCTCTATGGTGGCGCCGAAGTCCTGGAGCGTGCCGCGGCCGAATTGCCTGCCCTGCCGGCGATTTCGCTGGCGCTGGATGGGTTGCGCCATGTGCTGGCCGGTGCCCCTGAACTGCCTTTCTCGATTGATCTTTCCGATCTGCGCGGCTACCACTATCACAACGGCGTTGTCTTTGCGGCCTATTGTCCGGACTACCCGGCGGCAATTGCCTTGGGTGGGCGTTATGACGGTGCTGGCAAGGCCTTCGGCCGCGCCCGACCGGCTACCGGATTTTCGATGGATTTGCGCGAGGTGGCGCGGCTGGCGCCTGCCGGCAAGGCGGGCGGGGCGATTCTGGCACCGCATGCCGGGCACGATGGACGTCTCTCCGCTCATATCAAAGCGCTCCGCGATCAAGGCGAAATTGTCGTCCAGTTGTTGCCGGGCGAAACGGCCTGTGAAGGCCCGGTTTGTGACCGGAAGCTGGCGTTGGTCGGCGAACACTGGATTATTGAAGCAATACAAGAGGACTAAGAAATGGCCAAGAATGTCATCGTGGTGGGCACCCAGTGGGGCGACGAAGGTAAGGGCAAGATCGTCGACTGGCTGACCGACCATGCCAAGGGGGTGGTGCGTTTCCAGGGGGGCCATAATGCTGGTCATACGCTGGTTGTCGGCGAACAGGTTTACAAGTTGAATCTCGTTCCGTCGGGCATCGTGCGTGATGGCGTCGAGTGCTACATCGGCAACGGCGTCGTGCTGGATATTCATCACCTGCTGTCGGAAATCGCCGAGCTGGAAAAAGGCGGCATTGATGTTCGTTCGCGCCTGAAGATCAGTCCGGGATGTCCGCTGATTCTGCCCTACCACTCGGCTATCGACCAAGCTCGCGAAGGCGCCAAGTCTGAAGACAAGAAAATTGGCACGACTGGCAAGGGTATTGGTCCGACCTATGAGGACAAGGTTTCGCGCCGTGGCCTGCGCGTCTACGACCTGTTCCATCCTGAGCGTTTTGCCGAGAAGCTGAAGGAAGTGCTGGAGTACCACAATTTCGTGCTGACCCAGTACTTCAAGGCCCCTGCGGTCGATTTTCAGAAAATCTACGATCAGGCGATGGCCGATGCCGAGCAGATTCGGCCGATGGTGACGGATGTTTCGGCGGCGCTTTACGCGGCCAACAAGGCTGGTTTCAACCTGCTCTTCGAGGGCGCTCAGGGCACGCTGCTCGACATCGACCACGGTACCTATCCGTTCGTCACGTCGTCGAACTGTGTTGCCGGCCAGGCTGCTGCCGGTTCGGGCATTGGCCCGGGCATGCTGCATTACGTGCTGGGTATTACCAAGGCTTATTGCACCCGCGTCGGCGGTGGTCCCTTCCCGAGCGAACTTGATATTGAAACTGAAGGTGTGCCGGGCTACCAGATGTCGCAGGTTGGTCGCGAATTCGGTACCGTTACGGGCCGCAAGCGTCGTTGCGGCTGGTTCGATGCTGCAGCGCTGCGTCGCTCGGGTCGCATCAATGGCCTGACCGGGCTGTGCATTACCAAGCTGGACGTGCTCGATGGTCTCAAGGAGCTGAGCATCTGCACTGGCTATAGGCTTGATGGCAAAGTTATCGACTTGCTGCCCATTGGTGCCGACGAGGTCGCTCGTTGCGAACCGATCTACGAAACGATGCCGGGCTGGAGCGGTACGACCTTCGGCGTCAAGCGCTGGGAAGATCTGCCGGCCGAAGCGCGTGCCTATCTCGATCGCCTGGAGGTGTTGTGCGAGGTGCCGATCGCCATCGTGTCGACCGGCCCGGAGCGTGACGAAACCATTCTCAAGCAGCACCCGTTCAATAACTGAGCGAAAGCCGGATTGCTACGGTCAACGGGCCTTTTGGGCCCGTTTTCATTTTTATTGCGCCGGAACAGCTTGCCAGCCTTCCGGGCAGGCGTTGGTGTACGGATAGTATTGGCCAGACGAACCGCAGTAGTACCAAGTGCCGTAGTCGGCTCTTGGCATCGGGCGAGGTGGGGCGCTATAGACGTGAGCAGGTGCGTAGCTGTTCTGAGAGGCGACGGCAGCGCCTATGGCCAGGCCGGTGATGGCCAGCACGGCCGCCGGGCCAACCCAGCCGTTGGCGGAGCGATAACCGTGGCCATGGCCGTGTCCTCCACGATGGCGGCTCCAGTCAGCCTGGGCGGAGGTGGTCGCGGTCATGGCCAGTATGGCGGCGATAAACAGGGGGGTGATTTTTTTCATGGTTCGGCTCGTAGTTGTCGTTGGGTAAGCCGAATAACGCGCCAGATGGGTGAGCGATGACCGCCGCTATGTACTCAAGTGTTAGGAATTGTTACCGCAGTGCGGCGAGGCATGTGCTATGAGACAATGCGTTTGCGATTGGCAGTCGGCCGTGTTGGCAGATTGTCGAAGCCCGGCGGCAGAAATGAAAAAAGGCCTTGTTTTAACAAGGCCTTCTATCAAAATCGCTGGTGCCCAGGAAGGGACTCGAACCCCCACGGAGTTACCCGCTAGTACCTGAAACTAGTGCGTCTACCAATTCCGCCACCTGGGCACAGGTGCGAAGAGCCGCCATTATAGAGAAAGAAGAACTGATGTCAAGAAAAAAACTATCAAAAATTCGTCGAGCCGATCCCTTCTTCGAGCGTGAATTGGCGCGCTACGAGTTCCCCTTGCCTTCGCGCGAATATGTCTCGCAGGTCCTGGCTGACGAAGGTCGGCCTGTCGAGTTCAATGAGCTGGCTGACTTGCTCGATATCACCAATACCGAACGCGAGATGTTCCAGCGTCGCCTGGGGGCCATGGAGCGTGAAGGTCAGCTCATGCGCAACCGCAAGGGCGCCTACATCCTGCCCGAGCGGGCGAGCCTGACACCGGGACGCATCCAGGGACATCCGGATGGTTATGGCTTTTTGATTCCCGATGACGGCAGTGCCGACATCTTCCTCGATCAGCATCAGATGGGGAAAGTGCTGCATGGCGACCGGGCGCTGGTCCGCGTCACCGGCATAGACCGTAAGGGGCGTCCGGAGGGCGGCATTGTCGAAGTGACCGAGCGGGTCAATACGCGAATTGTCGGACGGGTTTTCGTCGAGCATGGTGTCGTTGTCGTGGCGCCGGAAAACAAGCGTATTTCGCAGGATATCCTGGTGCCGCCGCAGCCAAAGGCAAAGACCAAGCCGCAGTCCGGGCAGGTAGTGATGGTCGAGATCATCGAGCAACCGAGCAAGTTCTCGCAGCCGATTGGCAAGATTATCGAGGTGCTGGGTAACTATGCCGACCCGGGCATGGAGATCGAAATTGCATTGCGCAAGCACGATCTGCCTTTCGAGTTTTCGAAGGCCGCGCTGGAAGAGAACAAGTCTTTGCCGGACAAGGTGACCAAGGCCGACCTCAAAGGCCGCGTCGATTTGCGCGACGTAGCGCTGGTTACCATCGACGGCGAGACGGCGCGCGACTTCGACGATGCGGTCTATTGCGAGAAGAAGGGCCGTGGCTGGCGGCTGATCGTGGCGATTGCCGACGTGTCGCATTACGTCAAGCCGGGCATGGCGCTTGACCGGGAAGCCGTGGAGCGTGGCAATTCGGTCTATTTCCCGCGCCGGGTGATTCCGATGTTGCCCGAGAAGCTGTCGAACGGCATCTGTTCGCTGAATCCCGATGTCGAGCGCATGGCCATGGTGTGTGACATGGAGATCAGCTCGACCGGCAAGATCGGCAAATACAAATTCTATCCGGCGGTCTTCAAATCGCACGCGCGACTGACCTACAACCTCGTCTGGTCTTGGTTATCCGGTGAAAAAGTGCCGGAAACCGATGTTCACCGTAGCGTTCTGCCGCATGTACAGGATCTCTACAAGCTGTTTGCAGTCTTGCACAAGGCCCGCGGCCAGCGTGGGGCGATTGATTTCGAGACGACTGAAACCCAAATGCTGTTTAACGAGCAGGGCAAGATCGAAAATATCGTGCCGGTCGTGCGCAACGATGCGCACCGGATCATCGAGGAATGCATGCTGGCGGCCAACGTTTGTGCGTCTGCCTTCCTGGCCGAACACAAGCAGACCTGCCTGTACCGTATCCACGCTGCGCCGTCAGAGGAGAAGCTGGCCAACCTGCGTACCTTCCTCGGCGAATTCGGCCTGGCGCTGGGCGGTGGCGACGATCCGCGTGCCAAGGATTACGCCATCCTGCTCGAAAAGGTCAAGCAGCGCCCCGATTTCCAGTTGCTGCAGACGGTGATGCTGCGCTCGCTGCGCCAGGCCATGTACAGCCCGGACAATGTCGGCCACTTCGGTCTGGCCTACGAGCATTACACCCACTTCACCTCGCCGATCCGGCGCTACCCGGATCTGCTCGTGCATCGTGCCATCAAGGCCGTTCTGGCTGGCGAAACCTACACGCCGGACCGCTCCTGGGACGACATCGGTTTGCAATGTTCGAGCACCGAGCGGCGGGCAGATGAGGCGACGCGCGATGTTGAGAACTGGCTGAAAACCTTCTTCATGAAGGAGCGCATCGGCGAGGAGTTCGACGGGACGATTTCCGGGGTCACCGCCTTCGGTATCTTCGTGGCCCTCGATACGGTTTACATCGAAGGCCTGGTGCACGTTTCCGAGTTGGGGGCCGACTACTTCCAGTTCGACAACATCAAGCACCAGATGCTGGGCGAGCGGACCGGCGAGCGCTTCCGTCTGGGCGACCGGGTACGGGTCAAGCTGGTGCGGGCCGACCTCGAGTCGAACCGCATCGATTTTGTCCTGGCGGGTAGCGAGAAATCCTACGCCGGGAGAAGAACGCTGCCGAAGTCGACCGTCAAGCCGGTGAGTCAGCGGCCCGCGGCCAAGCCGGTTGCGGTCAGGGCGCCGGTGCTGGCCAAGGTGCCGGCGAAGTCGGATAAAACTGCCGCCAAGCCGGCTGTCAAAAAGTCAGTCGCCAAAAAAGCCGCGAAACCGGTAGCCAAAAAGCCTGTAGCCAAAAAATCGGCTGCGCCACGCAGCAAGACGGCGGCTGCCAAGCCGGTAAAAAAAGCCGCACCGAAAAAGCGCTGACCGGCGCTGTCGCGCTCAATGGTGGGTTGGGTCGAGCAGATCCGCCGCCTTGAGCGCGATGGCGGCAACGTGTTCCTCGTCGAGTCCCGGCAATTGTTCGGCCAGCCATTCCAGCGAGGCGCCCGGGATGAGCTCCTTGGCGGCGGCGATGTCGGCCGGAAGGGCGGGATCGTCGGGGCCGCTGCTGATGTGGCGGGCGGTGTCGACACAAAGACGGGAGAGGTTGGCGCGGGTATTGTCGATGCCCCGAATCAGCTGCGTGAGCAGTGACGGCAGGTGCCAGATCAGGGCGCATTTGAGCGTCATGTCCTTGAAGCGGAAGCCGCAGGTGTCAACCTGAGCCTGCAGCGAGCGCGGCGAACGTCCGGAACGCAGCGCCGCGAGCGCAGCCAGCGGCAATTCCCTGGCGAAGGACCAGAGCAGCAGTTCGCCGATTTCTGAAAGCAGGGCGGCCATCGCCACTTCGTCCGGCGAAATGTCGGCGCGCGCCGCTCCCCAGCGCAGGGCCAGACGGCTGGCCAGGTGGGCGCGGGCTTCGCATTCGGCGAGGCCGTGGTTCGATTCGTCCGTTTCCGGACAGTCGAGCATCAGTTTATGCACGGCGTCGGTGCCCAGTTGCATCACGGTACCAAGCGGATTGGTGGTTTCGTGTCCGAGACGCTGGGCGCGGTGGTTTTCCGCTTCGCGCAGCAGGCGCAGGCACAGAAAGGGGTCGGCGGCGGCGATGTCGGCCAGGTCGCAAGCCGCCAGCCGCTCGCCTTTCTCGGCTTCGAGTTCGAGCAGGCGCGCTTTGGAGCGCGGCATGCAGGGCAATTCCTGGCTGCTCAGGTAGGCTGCCCACTGATCAACGCCCCAATGTTTCTGGTGTTCTGTCAGCAAGACGTTCCCTTCGTCGGTTCAATGGTTTGCGGCTGATTTTATTCCCAAAATTATAAATTACCGTATCAATAACCCGGAGTCAGGCGGTAAAATGCCATTTTTCTAATACTTTCGGAATAGGGATGACGAAGCAGCGGGTGGTTTCCAACCCTCACTTGGCAGGCCCCCCTGTCGATGTCGTGTCCGAAAGCACGGCCTATTGGCTGTCGAACGGCGATTTGCCGCCGGAGCTGATTACCGGCCACAAGCTGATCGATTCCGAGCACCGTTTCCTGATTTCCGCCATCGCCAACCTGCGCCGGATTTGCATCGATCACATCAATTTGAAGGACTGCACGGGATGCAGTCATGATCGCCAGGCGCGTTGCGAGATGGAGGTGGTGGCCATGCTCGGTGACGTTTTTGCCTTCATTCTCGACCATTTCAAGACCGAAGAAATGGTCATGCGGGATTCGCTGTTGCTGATGGTCGACCGTGATGTTTGCGAGGCGCACATGGAAGACCATGCGGCGATTTCGTCTACCGTACAGAAGATTGTCTCGTCTCTCGATTCCGAACACGTCGTTTCGCGCATCCGCGAACTGGATGCACTGCTTGCCCGCTGGGAGACCAATCACATCGCGTTGCACGATTTGATCTTGTCGCGCTGGGTTGCCCGCGAGGATTCGCTGCTCAAGGATTGGTAAAAGCCTGCTCAATCTCCGGCCGTGGGCGCCGGCGCGGTAAAATTCACCATCCCGTTTTTCGAAAGCAGCCATGTCCTCCCGCCTGATCTACGGTTTTCACGCCGTTACCGCCAAACTTCGCCATGACCCGGAGTCGGTCAAGGAGATCGTCATCGATGCCACCCGCCATGATGCGCGGGCCCGTGACCTTTTGGCGCACGCTGAACTGCAGGGGGTCAAGGTGATCGGCGCCGACGGCAAGCGGTTGGACGGCATGGCGCCGGGCGCCAAGCATCAAGGGGTTCTGGCCCGCATCGAGGGCGACCGCAAGCTGGCCCATCTCGACGATGTGCTCGATACGCTCGAAGAGCCGGCCTTCCTGCTCGTCCTCGACGGCATTACTGATCCGCGCAACCTCGGCGCCTGTCTGCGCGTCGCCGATGCGGCCGGGGTTCATGCCGTCATCGCCCCGAAGGACCGCGCCGTCGGCCTGACCGATGTAGCGGCCAAGACGGCCTGCGGTGCTGCCGAGTCGGTGCCCTATGTGATGGTGACCAATCTGGCGCGGACGCTGCGCGAGTTGCAGGAACGCGAGATCTGGGTGGTCGGTACGGCCGGCGAGGCGGAGAGCGATCTATACAGCGCCGAATGGCCGAAGGCGACGGCCTGGGTGCTCGGTGCCGAAGGCGAGGGGATGCGCCGCCTGACGCGCGAGAATTGCGATCAGCTGGTCAAGATTCCGATGCATGGCAGCGTCGAAAGCCTCAACGTTTCCGTGGCGGCCGGCGTCTGCCTGTTCGAGGCGCGGCGGCGCCTGGGCTAAGTCGATTCGGCTGCGACCGCGCAGTTGCGGCCGCTATCCTTGGCCCGGTAGAGAGCCGCATCGGCGGTGGCGATCAGGGCATCCAGGCTGTTTCCCGGAGTCGGTACGAGGGCTGAAACGCCCAGACTGATCGTGACGTGCGGGGCGGTTGCCGAGTCGACGTGGGGAATGGCCAGGTCGCGAACGATCCGGCAGACGCGTTCGGCCACGGCTTGGGCACCGGCCAGATCGGTGTTGGGCATGACGATGGCGAATTCCTCACCGCCGTAGCGTGCCGTCATGTCGGCCGGGCGGAAGACGGCGGCACCAATGGCGCCGGCCACGGCACGCAGGCATTCGTCGCCTTTCGGGTGGCCGTAGTGATCGTTGTAGCACTTGAAGTGGTCAACGTCGCCAAGGATGAAGGCCAGCGATGCGCCGGTGCGCTGGCCGCATTTCCATTCGAGTTCCAGCTTGTCGTCGAGCGAACGGCGATTGGCCAGGCCGGTCAGGCTGTCCCGCGTGGCGAGGTTTTGCAGCGCCATTTCGGCCAGCTTCTGGTCGGTCATGTCGCGCAGTGTCTGGACGACGGCGATCAGCTTGCCCTGGTCGTCGTAGATCGGCCCGGCATCGACGGCAAGGTAACGGCGCTCGCCCTTGACCGGCATGACGCACCAGTTTTCGGCGCGCAGGCCGAAGCCGAATTCGCCGGGGCTGGTGTGGGCGGCATAAAGTTCCGCCAGCTTGTCATACTGGTCGAGGGCGATGAGGTCGGCCAGGCAGTGGCGGGATTCGTCGTAAAAGCCGCGCCAGTGGTCGCCGGTCCCCAGCATTTCGGCGGCGGGAATGCCGGTCAGGCGTTCGCAGGCGTGATTCCAGATGGTCACACGACGCTCGGCGTCGAGCACGAAGGTGGGGACGACGAGGTGCTGCATGAGGCGGACCGCCATGCTGTGTCCGTTGTCGCTGCCAAAAGTGGGCTTGCCGGAATCCAAGGATATTCTCCAGGGCGAGGAAAAAAGCGCGTTCTCGTGGGGACGTATCGCCAGCTTCGTGATCGGCTGATCTTTTGGAGGGCAGACCTTACGCCATGGCTGTGGCCGTGTCAAAAGGCGCCGGCGCGGTAGCGTCGGCGATTTCAATTTTTGCTGTCTTTTCCGGTTGACCGTAGCAATGCGAGCCGGGCCGGAAACGTCCCCGTTGGCGCGGGGACGGCGGTGTCAGCCAGCCACCCAGCCGCCGCCCAGCGCCTTGAACAGATCGACCGCGGCCCCGAGCCGGCTCTTGCGGCTGGCCAGGTGGAGCAGTTGGGCGTTGTTCAGCGTGCGCTGGGCGTCGAGCACATCCATGTAGCCGGAATAGCCCGACGCGTAGCGCTTCTGCGCCAGATCGAGGGCGCGTTGCGAGGCGCCGACCTGGGCCGACCAGGCGGCTTCTTCTTCGCTGTATTCGCGCAGGCCGACGATGGCGTCGTTGACCTCCTTGAAGGCGGTCTGCACGGCTTTGCGGTAATTGGCCAGGGCTTCTTTTTGCAGGGCGCTGGCCTGATCGACCCGGGCGCCGGTGCGGCCGGCGTCGAAGATCGGCATGGTGAGGCCGGCGGCCGCCGACCAGATGCCGGCGCCGCCGGTAAACAGGTTGGACAGTGCCATGCTTTCGCTGCCGAACAGGCCGGTCAGGCTGATCGTCGGGTAGTAGGCGGCCTTGGCGACGCCGATGCGGGCGTTGGCGGCGACCAGTCTTTCCTCGGCCTGGCGGATGTCCGGACGGGCTTCAAGCAGGGCCGAGGGCAGGCCGGCCGGCGGGGTCGGCGGCAACGGCAGCTTGTCGAGGCCGGTAGCGCCGATCTTCAGGCCGGGCTGGCCGCTGAGCAGGCCGATCTGGCTTTCGGACAGGGCGCGCAGCCGGTGCAACTGGCTCCACTGGGCCTGGGCGCCGTTCAGCGCGCTTTCGGCCTGGGCCAGTTCGAGGTCGGAGGCACTGCCCGCATTGAGCCGGGCCTGGACGATCTTGAGCGCTTGCTTGCGCGAGTCGAGCGTCTGCGCCGTGACGTCGAGCTGGCCGTCGAGGCTGCGCAGGTTGAGGTACTCGTTGGCGACCTGGCCGACCAGCGCCAGGCGCAGGCTGTCGCGGCCGAAACGGCTGGCCAGGGCTTCGGCCCGGGCGGCTTCGTTGCTGCGCCGGATGCGGCCCCAGAGGTCGAGCTCGTAGCTCAGGGTCGCGGCAACGCGGTTGCTGTCATATTCGGCGCCACCCTGTTTCCGGCCGTTGTAGGTTTCGCCGCTGCTCTTGCTGCGCCCGGTGCTGGCTTCCAGACCGAGGCGTGGCAAGTAGTCGGCGCCGGCTTCGCGGTTCGCCGCTTCGGCCGCTTCGAGGCGGGCGATGGCGGCTTGCAGGTCCTGGTTGGCGGCGAGCGTCTGGTCGACCAGCGCGTTGAGCTCGGCGTCGCCGAACAGCGTCCACCACGTCGGATTGACCGGTACCTGCGCCGTGGCGACGGCTGCAGCCGGTTCAGGCAGCGTCGACGCCGGGCGGAAGTAGTCCGGGCCGATGGCGCAGCCGCTCAGGGCGATTGCTACGGTCAACCCGAAAAAAGGGCGAAATTTGAAATGATTCGGGGCGTGGGCGTGCATCTTAGTTTTCCTCCGTCGGGGTGGTCGGCTTTTGCTGCTTGCCGTGTTCCACCCACTTGAAGAACAGCGGGATGAAAATAGTGGCGATGAAGGTGGCGGCTATCATCCCGCCGAAGACGCCGGTGCCCATCGACTGGCGGGCGCCAGCGCCGGCGCCGGTGGCCTTGACCAGCGGGAAGACGCCGAGCACGAAGGCCAGCGAGGTCATGATGATCGGCCGCAGGCGCAGGCGCGCCGCCTCGACCGCCGCCTCGGCGACACTCATTCCTTCGTCGTATTTCTGGGCGGCGAATTCGACGATCAGGATGGCGTTTTTCGAGGCCAGTCCGATCAGCACGACGAGACCGATCTGGAAGTAGATGTCGTTCGGCATGCCACGCAGCCAGATCGCGGTCAGCGCGCCCATCAGCGCGAAGGGCACGGCCATGACGACGGCGATGGGCAGCGACCACTTCTCGTACTGGGCGGCGAGGATCAGGAAGACCATGACGATGGCGAAGCCGAAGGCCTGCAGCGACGAGCCGGAACTGCGCTTTTCCTGGAAGACCTGGCCGGTCCAGGCAATGCCGAAGCCTTCGGGCAGCGTTGCGGCGGCGACTTCCTCGACGATCTTGATGGCGTCGCCCGAGCTGACGCCCGGCTTGCTGTCGCCGAGGACCTTGGCCGAGGTGAAGCCGTTGTAGCGTTCGATCTGCTCGGGACCGACGATGTTCTTGACCCGGCTCACCGCGGAGAGCGGAATCATCGCGCCGGTCGTCGCGCTCTTCACATAGACCTTGCCAATATCGTCGGGCTTCATGCGGTAAGCCGCTTCAGCCTGCAACTGCACGCGGTAAACGCGGCCGCCCTTGTTGAAGTCATTGACGTAGAGGGCGCCCATCGTGCTTTGCAGCGTCGAGTAGATGTCGGCGATCGGGATGCCCAGCGCCAGCGCCTTCTGCTCGTCGACCTCGACGAACAGTTGCGGTACGGTCGGCCGGAAGAAGGTGTTGATGCGGGTGAATTCCGGATGCTTCTGCAGATCGGCAATGAACTGCTGGGTGACCTCGTTGAGCTTGCGGACATCGCCGTCCACGCGGTTCTGGACATAAACCTCGAAGCCGCCGGCGGTGCCGAGGCCGCGGATGGGCGGCGGATTGAAGACCAGACCGAGGCCGTCCGGCTGCATCATGCCGAAGCCCATGAACTTGCCGGCCAGGTCCTGCGCCTTGCCCTGGCGCTCCGACCAGTCCTTGAGCGGGATGAAGATGGTGCCGGCGTTGGGCTTGTTGCCGCCGCCGATCAGGTCGAAGCCGGAAACGATGAAGGTGTGGGCCACCGCTTCGTCCTTGGCAAACATCTGACGCATGCCTTCGCCGGTCTTCTCGGTGCGCTTCAGCGTCGCGCCGTCGGGCAGGATCAACGCCGAGATCAGGTAGCCCTGATCTTCGGCCGGCACGAAACCACCGGGGATGACGCGGAAGTAGGCGACGGTCGACGCGGCGACCAGCACGAAAATGATGGCGCCGATGATGCCGTGCTTCAGTGTCAGGCTGACCGTGCTGACGTAGGAGCGGGTAAAGCGCTCAAACAGCCGGTTGAACGGTGCGAACCACTTGTTCTCGGTGTGCTGGGCCTTCAACAGCAGGGCGCACAGCGCCGGCGTCAGGGTCAGCGCGACGACGCCGGAGAGCACGACGGCAACGGCGACGGTGACGGCGAACTGCTTGTACAACTGGCCGGCGATGCCGCCGAGGAAGGCGACCGGGATGAACACCGAGACCAGGACCAGGACGATGGCGATCAGCGCCCCGGTCACCTGCTTCATGGCCTTGATCGCCGCGTCCTTGGGCGACAGCTTTTCTTCGGCCATCAGGCGCTCGACGTTCTCGAGTACGACGATGGCGTCGTCGACAACGATGCCGATGGCCAGGACCATGGCGAACAGCGTCAGCATGTTGATCGAGAAGCCGAACAGCCAGAGGCCGGCGAAGGAACCGATCAGCGAGATCGGCACGGCGATCATCGGGATCAGCGTCGCGCGCCAGCTCTGCAGGAAGATGAAGACGACGGCGAGAACGAGCAGCATGGCCTCGGCCAGCGTCTTGACGACCTCCTTGATCGAGGCCGAGACGAAGTGCGTCGTATCGTAGGGAATGACGTAGTCCATGCCGGCCGGGAAACGCAGCTTCAGTTCGTCCATCTTGCTGCGGATCGAGGCGGCCGTGTCCAGCGCGTTGGCGCCGGTCTGCAGGAAGATGCCCATGGCGATGGTCGGCTGGCCATCGAGCGTCACGCGTTGGTCGTAGTTGTAGGCGCCGAGCTCGATGCGGGCGATGTCCCTGAGGCGCAACAGGCCGCCGGCGCCGCTGGCACGGATGACGATGTTGCCGAACTCCTCCTCGCTGAGCAGGCGGCCCTTGGCGGTCACCGTATAGATCAGCTGCTGGTCGTCCGGCGCCGGCTCCTGGCCGATCTTGCCGGCCGCGTTCTGGGCGTTCTGGGCAGCGATGGCGGCGGCGATCTCACTGGTCGTCACGCCGAGCTGGGCCATGCGGTCCGGCTTCAGCCAGATGCGCATCGAATAGTCCTGGGCGCCGAAGATGGTCACGTCGCCGACGCCCTTGATCCGCTTCAGTTCGTCGGCGATGTTCAGGCTGGCGTAGTTGGACAGGAACAGCGTGCTGTACTTGCCACCGTCCGACTTCAGCGCGACGACATTCAGGATGTCGTTCGAGCGCTTCTGGACGATCACCCCGTTGGTCCGCACGGCAGTTGGCAAACGCGCCTCGGCGGCCTTGACCCGGTTGTTGACATTGACCGCGGCGAGGTCGGCGTTGGTCCCGACCTCGAAGGTCGCGGTGATGGTCACCGTGCCGTTGGCCGTTGCCGAGGAATTGAAGTACAGCATGTTCTCGACGCCGTTCAACTGCTCCTCGATTGGCGCAGCGACGGTCTTGGCCAGCGTTTCAGCCGAAGCGCCCGGATAAGTGGCGGTGATCAGCACGGTCGGCGGCGCGATTTCCGGGTACTGCGCAATGGGCAGGACGCGCGAGGCAACCAGGCCGGCGATGACGATGATGATCGAGATGACCGACGCGAAAATCGGCCGGTTGATGAAGAATTTGGACATGGCTGCTCCTTAACCCTGCTTCGCCGGGGCGGGGGCAGCTTCCTTCGCCGGCGCGGCGGCGTCCTTGGCCGGGGCTGGCGCACCCGGCTTTTCGCCGGGGCCGTGCGGCGCGACCGGGGCGCCGGGGCGCAGTTTGATCAGGTTGTCGATAATGACCTTGTCGCCCGCTTTCAGGCCGCCCAGGATGACCCAGTCCTTGCCGCGCCATTCGCCGGCTTGCACCGGACGCGGCGTGACCTTGTCGCCTTCGCCGGCAAGCATGAGGAGCGGGCCTTGCTCGGTCTGCACGACGGCCGACTGCGGCACCAGGAAAACACCATCGCGCTCGCCGGTGAGCAGGCGGATGCGGACGAACTGGCCGGGCAGCAACTGGTTGTCGTGGTTGTCGAACTCGGCGCGCAGGGCCTGGGTGCCGAGCGTGGTGTCGATGTTGCTGGCCAGGAAATTGAGCTTGCCGGTTTTCGGATAGACCGTGCCGTCGGCCAGGATCAGCTCGACCCCGCTGACATTCTTGTTGGTCACGCGACCGCCGGCCAGCTTGGCCAGATCGCTGTCGCCGAGGCTGAAGCGGACCCAGATCGGGTTGCTCTGGTAAATCGAGGTGAGCAGGCTGTCGGCGCCGGCCGTAATCAGGTTGCCTTCGGATTTGGCGGCGCGCCCGGTGGTGCCGGAAACCGGTGCGGTAACCGTCGTCCATGACAGGTTCAGCTCGGCCTGGCGCAGCACAGCCTGGGCGATGGCATTGGCCGAGACCGCGTCGTCGTATTCCCTCTGGCTGATCGCCTTGGCCTCGATCAGGCTCTTCAGGCGATTCAGTTCGCGGCTGGTCTGCTCGGCCTTGGCCTTGGCTTCGGCCAGGGCAATTTCATAGCTCGAACGGTCGATCTGGAACAGCGGCTGGCCGGCCTTGACCGCCTCGCCTTCCTGATACAGCCGCTTGACGAGGATGCCCGAGACGCGGGCGCGTACCTCGGTTTCGCGGGCGCCTTCGGTCTGCGCCATGACCTCGACGGAACTGGGCACCTTCTGCGGCTGAACTTCCAGCACGGTGACCGGCATTGGCCCCATCGGCGGGCCGCCAGCCGGCTTGTTGTCCGAGCAGCCGGTGAGCAGGGCGGTGCCAAGAACCGTTGCACCGATAAGGGTTGAAAGCGTCGTACGCCGCAGCAGATTTCCGGAAATCATGGGGAAAGACTCCAATTTTAGAAAAGTTTGGGCTATTATATACAAACACGAATGTATGTAAATTATTTTCGGTGTCGAAGTTGAAGGCTTTACATTGGCAACGGCCAAGCCAGAAAGTTGCCAGGTCGGGAGAGAACAAAGTGGTCAGAAAAACCAAGGAAGATGCGGAAAAAACCCGCCAGGACATCATCGAATCGGCGCGCGCGGTGTTTCACGAGTGCGGCGTCAGCCGGTCGACGCTGGACAAGATTGCCAAGGAAGCCGGCGTCACCCGCGGCGCCATTTATTGGCATTTCAAAGACAAGGCGGAGTTGTTCTTCGCCATGCGCGAAGATGTTTTTGCACCCATGGTCGAACGGACCGACTCCCTGCTTTTCTCCGAAGCCTACGATAACCCGCTCGACGCCATCGAAGCCTCGTTGAAGGAGTTTTTCCGTGTGCTCGACGACTGCCCGGTGGTGCGCGAAGTCTTCGAAATCATGATTTCACGTTGCGAATACGTCGATGAGTTCGCCGCCGTCCAGGAAGAGGCCGGCCGCCCGGCTTACGAGTTTCTCGAAAAAATGGAGCGCTTCTACCGCATGGCGGCGGACAAGGGCGCCTTGCGCCCGGGCCTCGATCCGGAAGCGATGGCGCGCGACACCTGGGCTTTCGTCAGCGGCCTGCTCCACCTCATGCTCGGTTGCCAGAAGGGCTCGGACCTCGACCTGCGGATTCCGGGGATGATCACGATGCACATGGCGCTGCGCCGCCGGAGTTGATTCGGCTTGCTGTTTCGTCGATGAATTTCGTTGATTTAGGTCTGGTGTACTGGGTGGCGTATTGCGTTATTGTGAATCCCTGAGTATTCAGGAGTTCTGCATTTGGATGCCTTCGTTGCCTCTGCTACCGGTCGCACCATTCCGCGGATCGTTCGCGAACGTCGTTGGTGGTTGTTCCTGCTTGTTGTCTGGGGCATCGCCGTCGGTTATTCGCTGAATTTGCAGATTGAGCAGGCGCGCCGGCAGGCCACCGCGGTGGCGATCGAAGGCGCCCGCAACATGTTCCGGATGGTGTTGCTGACCCGCAACTGGAACTCCAGTCATGGCGGCGTGTACGTGCCGGTGACGGAAACGACGCAGCCCAATCCCTATCTGGAACACCCGCGGCGCGATCTGATGACGACGGACGGTGTGGCCCTGACCATGATCAATCCGGCTTACATGACGCGCCTGATTGGCGAGACGGCTGAATCTGCATCGGGGGCGATCTTTCGCCTGAGCAGCCTGCGCCCGATCCGCCCGGGGAACGAGCCGGATGAGTGGGAGCGCCAGGCGCTGCTGGCGTTTGAACAGGGCGAGAAGGAGCAAACCGGTGTGGAGCGCGGTCCGCAGGGGGCGATGCTGCGCTACATGGCGCCGTTGCCGGTCAAGCGGAGTTGCATGGATTGCCATGCCAAGCAGGGTTATCAGGTGGATGACATTCGCGGCGGCCTCAGCGTCTCACAACGCTACGAGCCGATCGAGGCGGTGGTCCATGCCGGTGTGCGCAAGGCCCTGGTTTCGCACGGCATCGGTTTTGTCCTGGTGTTTGTCGCCGGCTGGCTCCTGCTCGAGGTTTTGCGGCGTCGCTGGTTTGATCTGGCCGGCAAGGTGGATGAGCTGGAGGCCTCGCAGAGCCAGTTGCTGCAGTCGGAGAAGATGGCTTCGATTGGCCAGTTGGCAGCCGGGGTGGCGCATGAAATCAACAATCCGGTCGGTTTCGTCAATTCCAATCTTGGGGCGCTCAAGAAATACAGCGAGCAGATGATCTCCCTGCTCGAGCGTTGTCGGAGCGGCCAGGCCGGCGAAGCCGATTTTGCCGCCATCGATTTCGATTACCTGAAGGGCGACCTGGGCGATTTGCTTGACGAGTCGCATGACGGGCTGGAGCGGGTCAAGAAGATCGTCGTCGATCTCAAGAATTATTCGCGCATCGACGAGTCGGCTTGGCAGGATGCCGACCTCAACAGCGGCATTGAAAGTACGCTCAACGTGGCCTGGAACGAGCTCAAGTACAAGGCCGATGTCGTCCGCGAACTGGGCGACCTGCCGCCGGTGCCCTGCGTTGCGGCGCAGATCAACCAGGTGGTGATGAATCTGCTGGTCAATGCGGTGCATGCCATCGAGACCCACGGCACGATCACGGTCCGCAGCGGCCACGATGACACCTGGGCGTGGATCGAGGTGGCCGATACCGGCAAGGGCATGACGCCGGCGGTCATGAAGCGCATTTTCGAGCCGTTCTACACCACCAAGCCGGTCGGCAAGGGCACCGGGCTGGGGCTTTCGCTGTCCTACGACATTGTCAGGAAGCATGACGGCCGGATCGAGGTGAGCAGCGAAGTCGGCGTCGGCACGACCTTCCGCGTCATGCTGCCGGTGCGCGGCAGGAAGCAGGATGGCACGGCAGGCCCGGATTAGCGGCCGCTAATCGCCTTGTCGCCTTGCGGGCGGGGGGCAAAATTCCTTGATCGTCATCTGGCGGCAATGCGCGTCGTCGACAATCGGGCACGACCAGATGAGGATGCCTGTCATGACACGAAATGCCGCAGCTTGGCTGCGCGCCTATGTCCATTGGATGCGCCAGTTGCCGCAGGCGACGGGGAAGATGTTCGCCGCCCGATCATCGCTCGGGCGCTCGGTCAAGATCGGGCTGTTCGGCGTCGGCGTTGTCCTCCCCCTGGGCTCGCTGATATGGGCGCTGCTCTTCTGGCACGGCAACGGCGTTCTCCGGCGTGCCGTGCCGGTCGCGCTGGATCAAGCGAAAGTGCCGTTGCCCGGCGACGCCCAAGGCTGAGGCCATTGCTACGGTCAACCCGAAAAAAGGCTGATTTTGAAATTGCGCCGTCCGGTTCAGGTGGCCGGCGGCAGGCGGGTGACGAGCAACTGGTCGATGCGGTTGCGGTCGACGTCGATGACCTCGAACTTGCAGCCGTCGTGCACCACGCTGTCGGTGCGTTTGGGCAGCTTGCGCAGCATGTACATCATGAAACCGGCGACGGTTTCGTACTGGCTGTCGTCCGGGAAAGGCGCCAGGTCGAGTTCGGTCTCGACATCGCCAATCGGCGTCAGGCCGTCGATCAGCCACGAATCGGCATCGCGGCGGACGATCTGGGCTTCGTCGCTGTCGATCAGCGGGTCGCCGACCAGCGTGCTGGTCAGGTCGTTGAGGGTGATCAGGCCGACGATCAGCGCGTACTCGTTGATGATCAGCGCGAAATCCTCGCGGCCAGTGCGGAAGTGGCCGAGGATTTCCGACAGCGTCAGGGTGTCGGGCAGGATCAGGGCCGGATTGACCAGCGCAGCGTCGAGTCCCAGCGGCTGGCCGGCGATGATGCGGCTGAGCAGATCCTTGGCGTCGACGTAGCCGAGCGGCTGGTCGATCTCGTCGCGGCAGACCGGGTATTTCGAGTGCGGATGCGTCGCCAGCTTGGCGCGCAGGCTGGCCTCCTCCTCGTCCACATCGAGCCAGACGATGCCGTCGCGCGGGGTCATGGTCGAAGGCGCCGTCCGCGTGTCGAGTTCGAGCACGTTCTCGATCATCTGCTGCTCCTGCTCGGCGACCACGCCGGCATCGGCCCCGGCCTGGGCGAGGGCGACGATGTCTTCGGCGGTGACGTCGTCCGGGCGCTTCTGGGGCAGACCGAGCGCCGCCAGGATGCGGCTGGCAATGCCGTTGAAGGCCCAGATCAGCGGCGACAGCAGGCGGATGCACAGGGTCATCGGCCCGGCAATGCGCAACGCGATCCGCTCGGGGGCGACGATGGCAATGCGCTTTGGCACGAGGTCGGCGAAGAGGATGAAAACCGAGGTGACGAGCAGGAAGGAGAGCACGGTAGCCAGTGTCCCGGCGGTCTCGGGGCTGGCGAAATGCGGGGCGAGCAGGGCGGCGAAGTGGGGTGCGTAGGCGCCTTCGCCGAGAATGCCGGCGAGGATGGCGACGGCGTTGAGGCCGATCTGGATGGTCGTGAAGAAATGGCCGGGTTGCGACTGCAGCGACAAGGCTTGCCTGGCCCGCGTATCGCCGTTGCCGGCCAGTTGTTCGAGCTTGAGCCGGCGGGCGGCGGCCAGGGCGATTTCGGAGGTGGCGAAGAAGGCGCTGGCGGCGATCAGCAGCAGAATGATCAGGGTACTTTCGAGCATGCGGTGTCTCGGCTTATCCGGTCAGGGAATTATCGCCTTTGCCGTTCGCTTGCGGTGCACCTTCCGTCAAATGCGAATTTGAGCTCGGGTGCTTGTTTGACGGGCCAGCAGGGCCATCCGCCTGGCGGTTCAGACTTTCGTTTTTAGCGCATTTTCCGGGGCGACCGTAGCAAACCCGTGTCCGGCTGCGACGGCGGCGCAGGTGACTTTCCCCTGGTAGACATTGAGGCCATCGCGCAAATGGCGGTCGTCGAGCAGGGCTTGCCGCCAGCCTTTGTCGGCGATGGCCAGGACGAAGGGCAGGGTGGCGTTGTTCAGGGCGAAGGTCGAGCTGCGCGGCACGGCGCCGGGCATGTTGGCGACGCAGTAATGGACGACGTCGTCGACGACGTAGGTCGGCTCGGCATGGGTGGTCGGACGGCTGCTCTCGAAACAGCCGCCCTGATCGATCGAGACATCAACCAGCACCGAGCCGGGACGGAGCTGGCGGAGCTGTTCGCGGCGCAGCAGGTGCGGCGTCGTGGCACCGGGAATCAGCGCGGCGCCGATGATCAGGTCGGCTTCGAGCAGGCTGGTTTCGATGGCTTCGCCAGTGGCCAGCAGCGTCTTGATCCGGTTGCCGAAATGCTGATCGAGCCAGCGCAGGCGGTCGAGCGAGCGGTTGATGACGGTCACCTCGGCCCCCATGCCGACGGCGATCATGGCCGCATTGGCGCCGACCACGCCGGCGCCGAGGATGACCACCTTGCCCGGGGCCACGCCCGGCACGCCACCGAGCAGCACGCCTGAGCCGCCTTTCGGTTTTTCCAGGCAGGCCGCCCCGACCTGGATCGACATCCGGCCGGCGACTTCGCTCATCGGCGCCAGCAGCGGCAGACGACCGGCGGCATCGCTGACCGTTTCGTAGGCGATGGCGGTCACGCCGGAGGCCATGAGCAGTTCGGTCTGGCGACGATCCGGCGCCAGGTGCAGGTAGGTGAACAGGGCCTGGTCCGGGCGCAGCAGACGACACTCTTCGGCTTGCGGTTCCTTGACCTTGACGATCAGGTCGGCCCGGGCAAAGACCTCGGCGGCGCTATCGGCGAGTTCCGCCCCGGCCGCCAGATAGAGTTCGTCGCTCAGCCCGATGGCCTGACCGGCGCCCTTCTCGACGATGACCTGATGGCCGTGGGCGACGACTTCGCGGACGCTGCCCGGGGTCAGACCAACCCGGTATTCGTGGTTCTTGATTTCCCTGGGAACGCCTATTCGCATGTTTTCTCCCTGTCGTGCCGGACGCTGGATTCAACCCCCTCATGATAGCGGTCGCGACGACCCATCCTGAAGGTGAAAAACTGGCTCATAATGAGCCGAAACAGCCGAGGAGAGATCATGCACCGAGAACCGACCGGTCGAGACGACGAGATGATCACTGAAGAGGGAACATCCTTTCGCGGCTTGATCCGCTACGAACAGCAGTTGCCGGTTCGCCAGGTGTCGTACTACCTGTGCGGCGACATCCACGAGCCGCAGTATTACACCGAGCTGTTCTATACCCTGCGCTCGGCCGCCGAGACCGATCTGGTCTATATCCACCTCAATTCATCCGGCGGTGACTTCAATACCGGCTTGCAGATCATCAACAACGTGCGGGCCTCGAATGCCCGGGTGGTGACCATCCTCGAGGCGCGGGCCTATTCGATGGCGGCCCTCATTTTCCTGTCCGGTGACGAACTCGTGGTGCACGACAACTGTCAGCTGATGTTCCACATCTATTCGGGGATTTTCGCCGGCAAGGGCAACGAACATCAGGCCGAAGTGCTGGCCCTCGGCAACTGGTTCGAGAAGGTCATGAGCCGGCTCTGTTCGCCCTTCCTGACGGAAACGGAGATCACCAACATCCTCAAGGGGGCCGATCTGTGGATGGATTCCGATGAAATTCACCGGCGGCTGACGCGCATGCAACGGGCCCGCAAGGCCAGCGAGCGCAAGAAGAAGGAAAAGTCCGCGCCGTCGGCCGGGTAAGTTGGCCTCAGCCGGCGCCTGCCCGGTGCAGCTTCTGCCACATGCTGAAGCTGAAGAAACCCAGCCCGAGCCAGATCAACCCGAAACTGACCAGCCGCGCCGTCTGTAGCGGTTCGCCGAAAATCCAGATGGCCGTGGCGAACTGCATGGTCGGGTTGATGTACATGAGCATGCCGACGGTGGCCAGATCGAGGCGCTGGGTGGCCGCGGCGAAAGCCATGAGCGGCAGGGCGGTGATGATGCCGGCGCCGATCAGCCATGCTGCGGTCGACGTGTCCTGGGCGGCAAAAACCAGGTGCCCGCTCTGCGCCATCCATAGCGCGTAGATGCCGCACACCGGCAGCATGGCCAGGGTTTCCAGCCACAGGCCGGACAGCGCATCGACCGGCACCTGCTTGCGGACCAGGCCGTAGGTGCCGAAGGTGACAGCGAGAAAGAGCGAAACCCAAGGCAGGCTGCCGAGCGAAATCACCTCGTTGGCCAGACCGGCGACGGCGAGGCCGACCGAAATCCATTCCAGCCGGTTGAGTTTTTCCTTGAGCACGACGAGGCCAAGCAGGACATTGACCAGCGGCGTCAGGAAATAGCCGAGGCTGGAGGCGACGACCTGTTGGTGGGCGACGGCCCACAGGAACACCAGCCAGTTGCTGCCGACCAGCAAGCCGGCCAGCGCCAGCATGGCGACCTGGCGCGGTGTGCGGAAAACGGCCAGCACCTTGCCCCAGCTGCCGCGCAGGGTGAGCAGGAGGCCGACGAAGACAAAGGCCCAGACGGCTCGATTGGACAGCACGTCCATCGGCGAAACGTGCGCCAGCTGGCGGAAGAAGAGCGGGAAGAAGCCCCAGATGCCGTAGGCGAGCAGGCCGAAGCCGATGCCGGCCAATTGGCTTTTCGGCTGCACCGGTTCAGTCGCGCAGGAGCTGCAGGGCCGGCGAACGATAGTCGCGGCGGAAGAGCACGACCAGCACGACCATGGCGAAGGCGCCAAGGACGGCCGGGTTGAGCAGCCAGCCGGAGGCGGCGAGGCCGAAGTAGTAGGCGCGGATGCCGCGGTTGAAATCGTCGCCGGCCAGGTTGTTGGCGCCGGCGACGCGCTGGGCATAAATGTCGATGCCCGGTTCGCCGGGTTTGCCCAGAGGGGCGGCACCGACGAGGATGGAGAGGAGGTTGAACTGGCGCAGCGACCAGGTGAATTTGAAATAGGCGAAGACAAACGAACCGAGCACCAGCATGAGTTTGACTTCGAGCAGCTCACGGTTGCCGGCGCCGCCGAAAGGCAGTTCGCTGGTGAAACTGAGCAGTTTGTCGGAAGCGCCGAGCGCCGCGACAAGGCCGGCGATGATGTAGATCGTCGTGTTGGCGTAGAAGGAAACGCTGGTTACCAGATTGCCGATGAGTGTCGAATCAGTGACCCGAACATCGCGCTCGAGCATGCGGAAAGCCCATTGCAGACGGTAACGCTGGCTGGTCCGGATCAGCCCATTGGCGCCCGACTGGCTGTGTTCGGAATACCAGGCGTAACCGGCCCAGCTGGCAAAGAAAATGGCCAGGGAAATCCAGTCGACCGCGGAAAGATGGGGCAATGCTTGCATCTGCGCATATTGCCATAGGCCAGCCGCTTGCGACATCGTGAAAATCCCCTGTTGCTTCGCCGGGCTCGTCTGGCATATGCTGAAAGTCATAGTCGGGTCGCATCGCCCGATTGCCGTTTCATTTTGCTGTCGCGAAGCATTTTCAGGGCGTTTCAACGATGACCAGAATGCATCCGCTCACCTTGCGCTTCCACGATCCGGAAACCGAGCAATCCTTCCTCCGCCAGCTCGTTCCGCGCCTGCGTCTGCAAGGCCGGGCGGCGATCGTGGTCGGTGTCATCGTCTATTTCGTCTATGGCGCGCTCGATCACCTGTTTGTGCCGCCCGACCAGCTCGGGGTGGTCTGGATCATCCGCCTGGCGGCGCTGGCGGTGCCGCTGACCGTCCTCGTCCTGACTTTCACCCTGTGGTTCGAAAAAGCCAATCAGTGGCCGCTGGCGCTGGTCGGGCTCTCGGCTTCGCTTGGCCTGATCGCCATGCTCTGGCATCTGCCGGTCGACAGCAGCACCTACTATTACCCCGGCCTCATGCTGGCCACCTTCTATACCTACAACCTGGTCGGCGCCCGATTCATCCAGGCGCTCTGCATCAACGTTTTCGTGCTGCTCCTCTTCAACCTCTTGTTCGGCTTCGTGCGCGCCTATCCCGATCCGATGCTGCTCAGCGAGAACTTCTTCATGCTCTCGGCCAACCTGATCGGCGGGGCGGCCGGCTATCTGGTCGAATACCAGCGGCGCCAGCTATTTTTGCGCGAACTGCAGCTCGACCGGGAGCGCCGCCTGCACCTCCAGCGCTCGCTGCACGACCGGCTGACTGGCCTGCCCAACCGCGACCTGCTCGACGACCGGCTACGGCAGGCGCTGGCGCTGGCCCGGCGCGACGCCGAGCGACATGCCGGGTTTTTCGTCGATCTCGATGGCTTCAAGAGCGTGAACGACCAACTCGGGCACGAAACGGGCGATGCGGTGCTGCGCGAAGTCGCCCGCCGCCTGGTCGCCGCGACGCGGGAAACCGACACCATCTCGCGCCTCGGCGGCGACGAATTCTTCCTGCTCATCCACGACATCGGTTCCTGCGATGCCGCCGTCCATCTGGCTGAAAAGCTGATCCGGATCATCGAGGAACCCATCGCCAACCAGCCCGACATGCCGCCCATCAGCGCCAGTATCGGCATCAGCCTGTTTCCCCAGATGGGGCTCGAAAATACGCCCGAGGCGATCATCCGCAGCGCCGACCAGGCCATGTACCGCGCCAAGGAAGCTGGCAAGCGGCGCTTTCATCTGGCCCAGTGAACTGGCTGGTGGCGTTTGAATTCCTGTATCCTGCCAGCCTTTCAAAATCGTGGGGAACCGACATGGGACAGGCTAAAAATCGCGGCACGCAGGCCGAACGCATCGCCCAGGCACAGGCCAAAATCGAATCGACGCGCCCGGAAAAGCTGGTCTGCAACGGCTGCGGCGGCGATGTGACGACCATCAACCCGGTCAGTACGCGCGGCCTGCGCGGCATTGACGCCATCTGGGTCGGCCAGTGCGACTGCGGCCAGACCACCTTCGCCGCCTCCGGCGAGCCGAATGCCGTCGAAGCCTTCTTCTTCGCCCTCAGCGAAAACACCGAACTGACGCTGGGCCGCCAGGACAAGGACGGCGCCGGACACGAAACGGCCTGATCAACATTTCATTTTTGGCTTTTTTTCCGGGTTGACCGTGGTATTGCCTTGGCGCCGCGCTGCCCGGTAAAACCTCAACTCAGCCAGAGCTTTTTCCAGCCCTCGTGCCCGAGGCGCTCCATCGTTTCGATGTTGCGCTCGAAAATCGCTTCGGCATCGGGGAAGGCGGCCACGGCGCGGTCGATGCTGCTTTCGCGGAGCAGGTGCAGGGTCGGGTAGGGCGAGCGGTTGGTGAAATTGGCGATGTCGTCTGGCTCGCTGCCGGCAAACTCGTATTGCGGGTGCAGGCTGGCGATCTGGAAAATGCCCTCAAAGCCGAGGTTGCGGATCAGCGCATCGACTTCGCCGAGGAAGAAATGGAAGTCGAGAAAATCGGTCATCGCCAGCGGGTGAATGAGCAGCGTCGTGTCCAGCTGTGCCGGGTCGGTGTCGACCATCAGCGCCAGTTCATGTTCCAGTTCGGCCAGCAGTTCATCGGGTGTGCTCGCCGCGGTCAGGGCATAGCGGACCTGCTTTTTGACGAAGACGCTTTTGGCGAACGGGCAGAGGTTGAGACCGATCACGGCGCGTTCCAGCCAGGTTTTCGTGCTGGCAATGATGTCCTCGCCGGCTGCGGCATCGGGGTAGGGCTTGAGAAGTTCGGTCATGGTCGGCCTTGGATGGGCGGCGCCGGAGCTGCCCGTGGATTTCAAAATTGGCCAAAATTTCCGGTTGACCGTAGGAGTCAGAAAAATACCGGCAAAAAGCCGGAGGGCGAGCCTCGCCGAAACCGCTTGCCTATTTTTTCAGCAGCGGCGCGGCAATTTTCGGCCCCTCAGCCGGCCTGCCCGTCGGTATCGGTTGCACCGGCTGCTGCGGATGGAAATGCGGGCCTTGCGGGTAGGCGGGGGCGACGACGGGAACGTTGGTCGGTGGCGGGCGGACCAGGTTGCGACAGGCCGCTTCCATTTGCGTGCGCTGGCTGGCCTCGAGAACCATTTGCCCGACCTTGTGCAGGCATTCATCGGTATCGCCGTAGGCCGGTGGCGGGGGGCTGGCGTTGGCGGTCGGCAACGGCTGGCTGACGCCAGGCTGTCGCGCACGTTCCGCCGCTTGGTTGGCGCGTTGCGCCGCCTCGCGTTTGTCGACGAAAGCACGCATCCGTTCAACGTCGAGTTCGGCGGCCCGGCGGGCGGCTTCGGAAACGTATTCATCCGGGCGCACGGCGATCGTGCTGCTGCTCGTCGCGCAGGGCGCGTTGGCAATCTCGGTTTGCCCATTGGCCAGGCGGCATTTGTAGATTTCGGCGCCGGCCGGCGCTGGCAGCGCGATCAGGGCAGCGATGGCGATAAATATTTTCAACATGGCCGGATTATTCACCAAAAACGGTGTTCTGCCCATTTCCCCCGCCGCGTCGGGGATGCGTCTGCTGGCCGGTCAGGAGGCCAGTGGATCGCCTTCCGCTTCAGCCTGGCGGGCGGCCAGGACCTGCTCCTCGGGGGCGCCGATGCGCTCGAGCAGATTGCTGTGGCCGATGTGCAGCAAGGCTTCGATCTCCCGATAGTCATCCGGCAAGGCGGCGTCGTTCCAGCCATTGGCGGAGTGCCGGGCCAGGTTGACCGCGAGCTTGACGTTCCTGACATTGGCTACCTCGGCATCGGCCGGATCGAGCAGTGAACAGAGCAGTGGCGGCAGTCCCCAGTGGGTGATCAGTTCGACGGCGATTTGGTCGAGCGGGGCGCCGAAAACCTCCTCCTGGATCTGGCTGCTGCGCCGCCCCGGTTCGCTGGCCAGGCGCTCCTTGGCACGGATGGCGAGGTTGGGGGCAAAGCACCACAGAAGGATTTCGACCAGGTCATGGAGCAGCGCCGCCATGGCGATTTCATCGAAACTCACGTTCTGGCGCAGCAAGGCCCAGTCGCGGGCCCATTGCGAAGCGGCGCGGGATCGGGCAATGACCTTGAGCAGGCCGAGCATGGCCTTCGGGTAGCCCTTGAGCTGCTGCTCGAGGATGGGCGGATCCTGGATGCTGTCGTAGAAATTCTGCGTGCCGATCATCACCAGCGAACGTTCGATGGTCGTGATGTCGGCCGACTGTCGGCGCGAGCGGTTGGCCTGCATGTACTGGAACAGGCGCAGGGTCATGAGCGGATCGTGGGCAATGACCGTGGCCAGCTTGCGGGTATTGATCGTGTTCGCCGTTTCGCGCAATTCGGCGAGTTGGTGAACCGTATGGCGGAGGACCGGGACTTCAATGCTCTTGAAGTGATCGACCCAGGGGGCGACGCCCGGGAAGGGAAAATCGATCATCAAGGTCATGGCCGTAAACCTTTCTTCACTCAGGCGTTGAACAGCTGTTTCAGGAATTTCTCGACATAGGCCGGCCGTATCGGCTTGACGACGTAACCGCGGGCGCCGAGTCCGGCCGCTTGCTGGACGATGGTCCGCGAGGTGTCGCCGGTAACCATGACCACGGACGTTTTCGGGCTGGCCGCGACGATTCTGGGGAGGGCTTCGAGGCCGCCCAGGATGGGCATGTTGACGTCGAGAAACAGCACGGTCGGTTGGTAGTTCGTGGCCGCCCGGATGGCTTCCTCGCCATTCGCCGCCTGGCCGACGACCTGCAGGCCGAGTTCGGTGAGCAGCCCTTTGAGCAGCAGGCGAATCGAGCTGTTGTCGTCGGCGATGACGGCTGTCGGCTGGCGGCCCGGGGTTTTGCTGGCCTTCTCTGCCACCGGCTGGGGTGCCGGCGAATTGACGGCAGCTTCCGGCTGGTTTTCCGGCGAAGCCCGGCGACGGGTTTCGCGAACCTGCTGCAGTTCGTCGATCACCTGTTTCTGACCGAAGGGCTTGCGCAGGAAGCCGGCAGCGCCGGCATCGGCGGCTTTGGTCTCGAGACCGGGCGCTTCCGAGGCGGAGATGAACAAGACGTCGATTTGGGGAAACAGCGAGTTGATTTCGCTCAGGATGTCGAGGCCGTCCCGGCCCGGCAAAAGGTAGTCGAGACAGACGATTTCTGGTGCCAGCGTGCGGATCGCATCAATGACGCCATTGCCATCTTCCAGCGCCCCGACAACCTCATAGCCCTGGCTGGACAGCAGGGCAGTCAGCAGGTCTCGCATCGAGGCATTGTCATCAACAATCAGAACGCGCATTCAGAACTTCCCGGCAGTTTCGTTGGGGCCATGTTATGTGCGATTTGGTCAAATCGCTGGCGACGCTTATGTTAGCCGCGAAAAGGGAGAAATGGACAGACGCAAATCAAAACGCCTCCAAGTCGGAGGCGTTTTCGATTTTGGCCGTTTTTTACGGTTGACCGTAGCAATGCCTTACAAAATCATCCCGGCGCCGACCGTGTTGTTGTTGCTTTCATCGATGATGATGAAAGCGCCGGTTCCCCGGTTTTCCAGGTAGGGGTCGGCGAACAGCGGTTGGGCGAGCTTGAAGGTGACTTGGGCGATGTCGTTCATGGCCAGCTTTTCGGCCGGCACCTTTTCCAGCGTGTTCACGTCGAGGCGATGGTCGATGGCGGCCAGTTTGGCCTTGCTGTCGCGCGTCGTGTGGCGGATCAGGTAGGTGCGGGCGCGGTCCATCGGGGCTTCGGCCATCCAGCAGACGGTGGCTTCGATCTGCTTTACCGCCGCCGGCACTTCGCTCGACTTGACGATCATGTCGCCGCGCGAGGTGTCGATTTCGTCGGCGAGCAGGATGGTGACCGATTGCTCGGTGACGGCTTCGGGAATATTGACGCCGCCGATCTGAATGGCCTTGACCGTCGAGGTCAGGCCGCTGGGCAGCACGGTGACGGCGTCGCCGACTTTCAGGCTGCCGGCTTCGACGCGGCCCATGAAGCCGCGGTAGTCGTGCAGGTCCGGGTTGGCGGAATCCTGCGGGCGACAGACGTACTGGACCGGGAAGCGGAACTTTTCGGTGTGTTCGGTGTGGGCGCCCGGCGTTTCTTCGAGGATTTCAAGCAGGGTCGGGCCGTCGTACCAGTTCAGGCAGTCGCCGCGGTCGACGATCATGTCGCCGTTGAGGGCCGAGAGCGGAATGAAGCGGACGTCCTCGATGCCGAGCTTGCTGGCGAATTCCAGGTAGTCGGCCTTGATCTTTTCGTAGGTGGCCTGGGAATAATCGACGAGGTCCATCTTGTTGATCGCCACCAGCAGGTGCGGGATGCCGACCAGCGAGGCAAGTTTGGAGTGACGCCGGGTCTGGGTCAGGATGCCCTTGCGCGCATCGATGAGGATGATGGCGAGGTTGGCGGTGGACGCGGCGGTGACCATGTTGCGGGTGTACTGCTCGTGGCCCGGCGCGTCGGCGATGATGTATTTGCGCGTGCCGGTCGAGAAATAGCGGTAGGCGACGTCGATGGTGATGCCCTGTTCGCGCTCGGCTTGCAGGCCGTCGGTGAGCAGCGACAGGTCAACCGCGCCCATGCCGCGCTTTTCCGAGGTCTTGGTGATGGCAGAGAGCGTGTCGGCGAGGATGGTCTTGGTGTCGAACAGCAGGCGGCCGATCAGGGTGCTCTTGCCGTCATCGACGCTGCCGCAGGTCAGGAAGCGCAGCAGGCCGTGGTCTTCAACTTGGGCGGTCATCAGAAGTAACCCTCTTTCTTGCGTTGTTCCATGGAGGCGTCGCTGGTCTGGTCGTCCAGGCGGGTAGCGCCGCGCTCGGTGATGGTGGTGGTGGCGGTTTCGAAAACGATCTTGCTGACGTCGTCGGCATCCGATTCGACCGGGGCCGTACAGGAAATGTCGCCGACGGTGCGGAAACGCACCTGCAGGTCGATGATCTCTTCACCCGGCTTGGACGGGTTGGCGACTCCGCCACCGACCAGCGGCACGTTGACCGGCACGATGGCGCCCTGGCGCATGGCGACCGGGCGGGTGTGGGCGAAATAGATGCTCGGCAGTTCCAGGCCTTCGCGCTCGATGTATTGCCAGACGTCCATTTCCGTCCAGTTCGAGATCGGGAAGGCGCGGATGTTCTCGCCCTTGTGGCTGCGGGCGTTGTACAGGCTCCATAGTTCCGGGCGCTGGTTCTTCGGGTCCCACTGGCCGAATTCGTCGCGGAAACTGAAGATGCGTTCCTTGGCGCGGGCCTTTTCCTCATCGCGACGGGCGCCGCCGATGCAGGCGTCGAAGCCGAATTCTTCGATGGCTTCGAGCAGGGTCACCGACTGGTGCTTGTTGCGCGATTCGCCTTCGTGCTTCAGCACCACGGTGCCGCGCTTCATCGAGTCTTCAACGGAACGGACGATCAGCCGCTCGCCGAGTTCGGCCGCGCGCTTGTCGCGGAAGGCGACGACTTCCTTGTAGTTGTGGCCGGTGTCGATATGCATGAGCGGAAAGGGGAACTTGCCCGGGCGGAAGGCTTTTTCGGCCAGGCGCAGCATGCAGATCGAGTCCTTGCCGCCGGAAAACAGCAGCACCGGGTTGGAACACTGGCCTGCCACTTCGCGCATGATGTGGATGGCTTCGGCCTCGAGCCAGTCGAGGTGAGAGAGGGTGGAACGTTGGGTCATTGCTTGGGGAATCCGCTGGGATTGTCGAATGCTGCGCATTGTAGCAAAGCGCTTAATATTCTTTTAAGAACAAATGTACATTGCGTTATTTCAAAAAAACATAAAGCGATACATGGAGTTCTTGAACCATCTTTACGGATGCTGGTCGGAATATCAATTTGGGATATTCTTCGGCTCGACTCGTCATTGTTCAGGAGCTGGTTCATGCAATTCCGTTTCGCCACCGCCTTGAGTGTGGTTTCGCTTGCCTTGCTCGGGGCCTGTTCGACACCGAACGTGGGGGCGTCTGCACGCGCCGAATTGCTGGCCCGCTCGGGGAGCGCGGTTGCCGGCACGGTCAGTTTTTCGGAAACCGACGGTCGCCTGCGCGTTGTCGCCAACGTGACGGGGCTGACGCCCGGCGAGCACGGTTTTCATGTGCATGAGGTGGGCGATTGCAGTGCACCGGACGGCACCAGCGCGAAGGGACATTTCAATCCGGGCGGCAATGCGCACGGCCATTTCGCCAGTGGCGATCATCACGGCGGCGATCTGCCCAGTTTGCTAGCCAATGCGCAGGGCGTCGCGCGATACATTGCCGAATTGCGCGGCCTGAGCTTGCGCGGCCCGACCGGCGTGATCGGGCGCAGCGTCGTGATCCATGCCGATGCCGACGACTACACGTCGCAACCGGCCGGCAACTCGGGCCGGCGCGTTGCTTGCGGGGTGATCGTGGCGTACTGAATTCCGGCTCCGCCCGGATTTCATTTTTGGCCGTTTTTCCCGGTTGACCGTAGCAATCGGCTTTGCCGCTACGGTGCCGGGCCGATCATCTCGCCCGGCACCACCCAGCGGTCGTAGTCTTCAAGCGAGACATGGCCGAGCGCCAGCGCCGCCTGCTTGAGCGTGGTGCCGTCGTGGCTGGACAGTTTGGCGATTTCGGCCGCCTTGTCGTAGCCGATGTGCGGGGTCAGGGCGGTGACCAGCATGAGCGAGCGTTCCATGAGTTCGGCGATGCGTTTGTGGTGGGCGGTGATGCCGCGCACACAATGGTGTTCGAAACTGGCCATGCCGTCGCCGAGCAGGCGGACGCTGTGCAGGAAGTTGTGGGCGATGACCGGCTTGTAGACATTGAGTTCGAAATTGCCGGAAGCACCGGCGATGCCGATGGTCACGTCGTTGCCCATGACCTGGCAGCAAAGCATGGTGAGCGCCTCGCACTGGGTCGGGTTGACCTTGCCGGGCATGATCGAGCTGCCCGGTTCGTTTTCCGGGATGCCGATTTCGCCAAGCCCGGAGCGCGGGCCAGAGGCCAGCCAGCGGATGTCGTTGGCGATCTTCATGAGTGCCACGGCCAGCGTCTTGAGGGCGCCGTGGGCGGCGACCAGGGCATCGTGGGCGGCCAGCGCGGCGAACTTGTTGGCGGCGCTGGTGAACGGAATGCCGTTGCGCTCGGCCAGTTCGGCCGCAACACGGGCGCCGAATTCGGGGTGGGTGTTGAGCCCGGTGCCGACCGCTGTGCCGCCGACGGCGAGCGGGGTGAGCCCGGGCAGGCTGGCGGCGATCAGGCTTTCGGCGTACTGCAACTGGGCGACGTAGCCGGAGAATTCCTGGCCGAGCGAGAGCGGCGTCGCGTCCTGCAGATGGGTGCGGCCGATCTTGATGATGTCGGCGAACTCGGCGGATTTGGTCGCCAGCGTCGCGGTCAGTTGGCGCAAGGCGGGCAATAGTCGCCGCTCGATGCCGATGGCCGCGGCGACATGCATGGCGGTCGGGAAAATGTCGTTCGACGATTGGCCGAGATTGACGTGATCGTTGGGATGAACGAGGCGGGCGTGGCCGCGCTGGCCGCCCATCAACTCCGAGGCGCGGTTGGCCAGCACCTCGTTCATGTTCATGTTGGTTTGCGTGCCCGAGCCGGTCTGCCAGATCGACAGCGGGAACTCGTCGCGATGCTGGCCGTTGCACACTTCATTGGCGGCGAGAATGATTGCTGCCGCGAACGGGGCCGGAAGCAGGTCGAGCTCGCGATTGACCTTGGCCCCGCTGGCCTTGACCTGGGCCAGCGCGTGGATCAGTTCTTCAGGCATGCGTTCGCCGGAAATGGCGAAATGCGCCAGCGAACGCTGGGTCTGGGCGCCCCACAGGCGGTCGGCGGCAACCTCGATGTCGCCGAAGGAATCCCTTTCCGGTCGGGTCTTGCTGATTGTTGTCATGGCCAACTCCTCCCGGTTGCGCGGCCGGGTAATCAATACGCATCCGGCCTACCTGTTCGAGTCGCCGGCGGCAGGGAAGTTCGGTCGGAATTGCTTTGCCCCCTACGCTCGCGGATATATACAATCAAAGATCAGGAACATGATGGAGCGGCGCTTGAAATCGAAGTCCTCGAAAATTGCCCGGGACGGGTCCGATGGGGTTGATGGTCGCGGCCGTGGTGGCCTGGCGAGCCGCCGGACGCTGCACCTCACTGCTGCGCTGCTGGTCTTCGTCGGCCTGGCGCTGGCTGCCTTCTTCGCGGAAAAGATCAATCGCGAGCAATTCGCCTCGGCTGAACGCGCCGAGGTTCTGCATGCTCTGACCGTCGTGCGCGATGCGCTCGAAGGCGATCTCAATAGCGACATTCAACTGGTTCGTGGGCTGATCGGCGTCATCGCCCTCAACCCGGAACTCGACCAGAAACGTTTCGAGACGGCCGTCCGGCCGCTGTTCGCCGGGCGCACACATCTGCGCAATATCGTAGCCGCGCCGGACATGGTCATTCGCTGGGTGTACCCCATGCAAGGCAACGAAAAGGCCGTCGGGCTGAATTATCGGACAACGCCGAGTCAGGTCGATGCCGCCGAGCAGGCCCGGATATCGCGCCAGATCGTGCTCGCCGGGCCGCTTACGCTCGTTCAGGGCGGCGTCGGTCTGGTCGCCCGTCTGCCGGTCTATTTGCCTGGCAATCGGGGTGAGGAGTATTTCTGGGGCCTGGTCAGCGCGGTGATCGATGTCGACAAACTGTTCGCCAGCAGCGGTCTGACCGACGCCGCGCTGCCGGTCGACATTGCCATTCGCGGCCGGGATGCCAGGGGCGCCGAGGGCGAGGTGTTTTTCGGGCGGCCCGGGCTGTTCGATGCCGATCCGGTTCTGGCCACCATCCACCTGCCGCACGGTTCCTGGCAGATAGCCGCGACGCCGCGCGCCGGCTGGCGGGCGGAACCGGACAACCTGTCGTCGCTGCGCCTGGGTTTCGCCCTCGTTGCCCTCATGGTGACGGGCGCTTTCGCTCTGCTCTGGCGCTCCTTCAACCGTGCCTCGCAAGCGACCGAGCGGGCCGAGGCGGCACGGCGGCGCCTTTCCGCCAGCCTCGAAAACACCCCCAACGTTGCCGTTCAGTGGCTGGATTCCCGGGGGCGGGTGATCTACTGGAATCCGGCTTCCGAAAAACTGTTCGGCTGGCGTTCCGACGAGGCCCTGGGGCGCTCGCTGGCGCAACTCCTTTTTACGGGTGAAGAGGACGTGCCATGCCTCAACGATCTGGCGGCGGTGGCGGCTACCGGCAAGGTGCTGGCCCCGACCGAATACCGGGTGGACACGCGCAGCGGCGAGCCGCGCTGGGTGGAGTCGACGGCTTTCGTCATTCCCGGCGAGGGCGATTCGCCGCAGGTCCTGGTCTGCATGGATGTGGACATCACCGAGCGCAAGCTGGCCGAACAAAAAGTGGCGGATTTCAATCGCGATTTCGAGGCTTTCCTCAATCAGACCACCGATTTCATCTATTTCAAGGATGCCGCCAGCCGCTTCCGCTTCTGTAGCCAGACCCTCGCCGACATTACCGGGCACGCCAGTTGGCGCGACCTGATCGGCAAGCACGACCGCGAGGTCTTCCCGCCCGATACGGCGCGCCTTTACGATGAGGAGGAGGTTTCGGTGTTCAGGGAGGGGAAACCCTTGCTGGCCAAGATCGAACCGTATTACGACGTCGATGGCGAACTCGGTTACGTCGAAACCAACAAGTGGCCGCTGTTTGACGATAGCCAAAAGGTCGTCGGCCTGTTCGGCATCAGTCGCGACATCACCGAGCGCGTGCTCAACGAGAATGAACTCAAGCAGCACCGTCTGCACCTGGAGGAACTGGTGGCCCAGCGCACCGGCGAGCTGGCTGTCGCCAAGGAGGCGGCCGAGGCGGCCAACGTGGCGAAGAGCGCCTTCCTGGCCAACATGTCGCACGAGATCCGGACGCCGCTCAACGCCATCACCGGCATGGCCCACCTGATCCGGCGCAACGGCCTGGAAGCCGGGCAGATGGAGCGCCTCGACCGGCTGGAGCTGGCCGGCGAGCACCTGCTGGAAATCATCAACGCCATCCTCGATCTGTCGAAGATCGAGGCCGGCAAATTCACGCTCGAGGAGGCGCCGCTCAGGGTGGCGTCCATTCTGGGCAATGTCGCCTCGATCATGGGCGAGCGTGCTCAGGCCAAATATCTCGTCCTCGCTGTCGAGTCCGGGCCGGCCCTGCCGCCGCTGCTCGGCGACCAGACCCGCCTGCAGCAGGCGCTGCTCAACTACGTCGGCAATGCCATCAAGTTCACCGACAAGGGCCGCATAACATTGCGCGTCAGCATGCGCGACGAGGATGCCGACAGCGTCGCGCTGCGTTTCGAAGTCGAGGATACCGGGATCGGCATCGCCGAGGATGATCTGGGGCGGCTGTTCGGGGCTTTCGAGCAGGCCGACAATTCGACGACGCGCAAATATGGCGGCACCGGGCTGGGTCTCGCCATCACGCGCAAGCTGGCCAAGCTCATGGGCGGCGATGCCGGTGCGACCAGCCGGGTCGGGCAGGGCAGCACTTTCTGGCTGAGCGCCCGCCTTCGGAAGGTGGCCGAGCACCCCGGTCCGCTCGCCATCGGAAGCGACGAAAACGCCGCCGAAGCCTTGCGACACAACTATCCGGCCAGCCGCATCCTGCTCGTCGAGGACGAGCCGATCAACCAGGAAATCGCCTTGGCCATGCTGGACGATGTCGGGCTGCTCGTCGATGTTGCCGACAACGGCATGGTGGCGCTGGACAAGTTCGGCCGCGAAAGCTACGACCTGATCCTGATGGACATGCAGATGCCGCAGATGGACGGCCTGACCGCCACCCGCCAGATTCGCGCCCTGCCGCAAGGCGGCGCCATCCCCATCCTGGCCATGACGGCCAACGCCTTCGCCGAGGACAAGGCACGCTGCCTTGAAGTCGGCATGAACGACTTCATCGCCAAGCCGGTCGATCCGGGCCGGCTCTACGCGATGGTGTTGAAATGGCTGAGCCGGGCGGAAGGCTAGGCGTTTGTGGTGCTGGCCGCCCGGTTTCAGTTTTGGCCGCTTTTTCCGGTTGACCGTAGCAAGCCCGGTTGACCGTGGGAAGGTGAATTCCCGTCAGGCGACGGTGGCGTGGGCCTTTTCGTATTCCCCGAGCAGGCGCTGGTGCAGGTCGCAGCCGGTCAGGGCGAGGCCGGGCGATACCAGGCCGAAGAAGCGGAGGTCGCCGTCGAGCATGGAGACGGCCTGGTCCAGCGTTTCCTCGCCGTAGAGGCTGAACAGCGCGGCTTCGTAGGCGGCCGGGTCTTCCATGTCGATGAGGGTCTGCAGGCAGGCGTATATGCGGCGGCGGTCGGCGTCGAGTTGTTCGAACTGGCGCACCCATTCGAGCCCTTCTCGGATGGCGTCGGGGTCGCCACCGGCTAGCGCCAGCATGGTCTTCAGTTCGCCAACGCGCAGGTCGGCCCACAGCGAACCGGGATCGGCAGCGAGGCCGATGAGGGCGGCGACCGGGCGTTCGTCGGCGATGCTCAGTTCGTTGAGGGTGTCGAGCAGCTCGCAGCATTCGTCGTCGTTGAGTTCGGCCAGACGCAGGATGTCGGCGCGGACGACGTTGCCGTTGCTGTTGTTTTCCCATTCGAGGTCGTCGATCGGGTAGATCTCCGACATGCCGGGAACGAGGATGCGGCAGGCGTAAACGCCGAGGTGGTCGAAGTCGGCGACGTAGATGTCATGGCCGTCGGCGTGGATGCGTTCGGCCAGCCAGGCGTAGTCGTCGGTGGTCTTGCCGTTTTCCAGGTCGTTGAAGTTCCAGTCGACGAACTCGAAATCGGCTTCCTCGCCGAGGAATTCCCAGCTGACGATGCCGCTCGAATCGACGAAGTGGATTTCGATGTTCGGGGCGCTGGCGATTTCGTCGAGGTCGAATCCGGGGGGTGGGAAGCCGTCCAGCGCTTCGAGGGCGCGGCCCTGGAGCAGCTCGGTCAGGGCGCGTTCCAGCGCGATTTCAAAGCGCGGGTGGGCACCGAAGCTGGCGAAAACGCCTTGATCCTTGGGGTTGAGCATGGTCACGCACATCACCGGGTAGAGGCCACCGAGCGAGGCGTCCTTGACCAGGATGCCGAACCCGGCGTCGCGCAGGCCCTTGATGCCGGCGGCGATGGTCGGGTAGCGGCCGATCACCTCTTCCGGTACGTCGGGCAGGCAGAGGCCTTCGGCGATGACCTTGAACTTGACGTGGCGTTCGAGGATTTCCGACAGCGCCTGGGCGCGCGCTTCGGCCTGAGTGTTGCCGGCCGACATGCCGTTGCTGACGTAGAGGTTGCTGATGACATTGACCGGGAAGAAGACTTCGGCGCCGTCACGCTGGCGGATGTAGGGAATGGTGCAGATGCCGCGGTCTTCGTTGCCGGAATTCATGTCCACGAGCACTTCAGCCGTGATGTTGCCTTCCGGGTTGTAGAAGGCTTGCAGTTCCGGCGTCAGCAATTCGGCCGGCCAGTCGGTGGTGTTGCCGGTCAGCGGGAACCAGCGTTCGCGCGGGTAGTGCGTGAAGGCGCGGTTGGCGATGGTTTCGCCGAGGTAATAGTGGTTCCAGAAATAGTTGCAGGACAGCCGCTCGAAATACTCGCCCAGCGCGCTGGCGTGGGCGGCCAGCCTGGTGGCGCCCTTGCCGTTGGTGAACATCAGGTGGCAGGCGCGGTTGCGAACGTGCACCGACCAGACGTTGTCTACCGGGTTGAGCCAGGAGCATTCCTCGATATCGAAGCCGCGGGCGGCCAGCTTGGCCTGCATGGAGGAAATGGAGTGTTCGAGCGAGGCATCCTTGCCCGGTATGAAGTGTTCTTGTTGCATCGGGCGTCCTGCCTAAAGTGTCAGGGGCGCAGTGTACGTCAGCGAGCATTCGTTGCTACGGTCAACCGGAAATTTTGGCCAAATTTGAAACCGTGACGGCATCTGCATCGGCGGGATTTTTGAGAAAAAGTATGACGTTTGGAGGCTTGCGGATGCGCCGCGAGAAGGCCAGAATCGGTGCTCGAGCATTCATTGGAGCCAGCCATGAATAGAGATCGGAGAGGAACGCCGGAGCGGCGAGGGCGTGACACCGGCCCGCCCAGCGGTTGTTTCGAACGGCGCCGGGGTGTCGAAAGGCGGCTGCCGGCAGCGGTCGAGGCCATGCTGTCAGCCGAGGATTTTGCAAAATTTTTCGGTCCGGTCGGCGCCCGAAGTCCGGACACGAACCATCAACTCGATCTGGCCGCCGACATCTTCGAGCGGGCCCGCGATCGCTATCGATAGTCCGGGGGCTTGGGCGGCCTGACCGAGACGAGGAGACACTCTTGAAAAACGATCTGCCGCCGCTCGAAGTCGAAACCGCCGCCCATCCCGAGTATGCGGTGATCTGGCTGCACGGTCTGGGCGCCGACGGTTCCGATTTCGTGCCGGTGGTGCCGGAGCTCGGGCTGGCCGAGACGCCGGCTGTCCGCTTCATCTTTCCGCACGCGCCGTACATGCCGGTGACCTGCAATGGCGGCTACGTCATGCGCGCCTGGTACGACATCATTTCGCTCGACAGCACCAGCCGGCGCATCGACGAGGCGGGGATCATCGCTTCGCGCGAGGTTGTGCGGCAATTGATCGAACGTGAAAGAAGCCGCGGAATTCCCGTTGACCGTATCTTTCTTGCCGGTTTTTCGCAGGGCGGGGCGGTCGCCTACACGACGGCGCTGACCCATCCGGAAAAGCTGGCCGGCGTCATTGCTCTGTCCACCTACATTCCCTCGCCTGCCTTGCTCACGGCAGATTCGGCCAGTGCCAACCGCGCCATCCCGATCTTCGCCGCGCACGGCACGGCCGACGACGTCGTCTCGCCGACGCTCGGTCTGGCCGCCAGGGATCTGCTGCTGGAACGCGGCTATGAGATCGAGTGGCACGAATACCCGATGCCACATTCGGTCTGCCTCGAAGAGGTGTGGGCCATCGGCCGCTGGCTGGGCGCGCGGCTCGGCCGGCCCGGCTGAAGCCGGGCGCGTCCCTTATTTGGCCTTGGTGCGCCGGGGCTTCTCGGTGTCGGTGATCGAATGTCCTTCCTCGTGCGCCGACTGCAGCAACCAGATCAGATCGCTGCCCTGCACCGGCATCGGGATCATCTGGTTCCAGCTCCAGCGAAATACCGGGCCATAGGGCACGTAACGCGCCAGCACGTCACCTTGCTCGGTGACGCCAAAGAACGGCAGCGGCGAGGTGATGAGGCCCTTCAGTTGTTCGTTGGTCATGATGAGCTTCCTTTCGGGGAAACGATTTTTCTGCTGCGTGGCTCATTCTAAGCTCATGGCATCCAGAATTTCGAACTCTCCGTCACGGCGACCGTCGGGTCGGCGACGTCGGCCACGTTGAAGGTGATCGGCGCCGCACCCGACGGCGTGGCGCCCGGCTCGGCGCTGACAATCGCCGTCTGGGTGCCGATCTCGCCGCCCGGAATGGTGATTTCGCTGGCGCTGGCCAGGCGCGCGCCAGCGAATCCGGCGATGCTGATCTGGAATTTTCGTGTCTGGTCGCCGGTATTCATGATCTGCAGGCGATAGGAATTCTCGATCGAGCCATCGTCCGCTTCCCGCGACAGCACGTTGCGATCCTTGAGGACATTGACCTTGAGCGGGATGCGCGTGGCCAGCGACCAGGCCATCGCGGTGGTCAGGGCGAGCAGAATCGCCGTGTAGATGATGACCCGCGGCCGGGCGGCGCGACGAATGATTTCGGTCGTCGTGAAGCGCATGGTCACGGCGTTTTCCGTCGAATAACGGATCAGGCCGCGCGGGTAATTCATTTTGTCCATCACCTGATCGCAGGCGTCGATGCAGGCGGCGCAGCCGATGCACTCGTTCTGCAGGCCGTTGCGGATGTCGATGCCGGTCGGGCAGACCTGGACGCAGATGCCGCAATCGACGCAGTCGCCAAGTCCCAGCGCCTTCGGATCGGCGCCCTTGGCGCGCGGGCCGCGGGCATCGCCGCGCTCGGTGTCGTAGGCGATGATCAGCGTGTCCGGGTCGAACATGACGAACTGGAAGCGGGCGTAGGGGCAGATTTGCCGGCACATCTGGTCGCGCAGGAAGCCGGCGTTGCCATAGGTGGCGAAGGCGTAGAAGACGACCCAGAAGGCCGACCAGGCGCCGGGCGACAGGGTGAGAATGTCATTGACCAGATCGCGGATCGGCATGAAATAGCCGACAAAGGTGATCCCGGTCCACAGCGAAAAAAGCAGCCAGGTCGCGTGCTTGGCGCTCTTGAGCGCCACTTTGCGGGCCGACCACGGCGCCGCATCGAGCTTGATGCGTTGCGGCCGTTCGCCCTCGATCATCTTCTCGAACCACAGGAAAATCTCGGTATAGACCGTCTGCGGGCAGGTGTAGCCACACCACAATCGGCCGGCCACCGCGGTAAACAGGAAGAGCGTGAAGGCGGCCAGAATGAGCAGAAGAACGAGATATATCGTGTCCTGCGGCCAGAGCACGAGGTCGAAGAAATAGAATTTCCGGGTGTCGATGTCGAACAGCACCGCCTGCCGACCATGCCAGGGCAGCCAGCACAGACCATAGAAAACAATCTGGGTCAGCCAGACGAAAGCCCAGCGCCAGCGGGTGAACAGGCCGCTGATCGAACGGGGGTAAACCTTGGCGTCGGGATCGATAACGGGCTTGATGTTGATGATTTTTCGCGGGGACTGCTCGGTCATTGCTTTTCCGGAGATACCCATGCGAACGGATTGCGCCGCACGCAGGCATAAGATATAAATGAAATGAATCTTGATGCTACCAACCAAATCCCGCCTAAGCAATATTTTAAATATATCTTATAGTCAGCCATGCGCCTGAGCACCTTTTCCGACTACAGCCTGCGTGTCCTCATGTACCTCGGCGTGCAAGACGACCGGCTGGTCACCATCGCCGAGATCGCCTCTGTGCACGACATTTCAAAAAGTCACCTCATGAAAGTGGTGCACCAGCTCGGCCTCAACGGTCATATCGAGACCGTCCGTGGCAAGGGCGGCGGCATGCGGCTGGCCCGAGCGCCCCGCGAAATTGTCGTTGGCGATGTGATTCGCCAGTCGGAAAGCGATTTCGCGCTGGCCGAGTGCTTTGCTTCCGGCGCGACTTGCCGGATTCAGGGCGCCTGCGGTCTGCCCGCCATTCTCAATGAGGCCCTGAGTGCCATGTTCCTCGTGCTCGACGGCTACACGCTTGCCGACCTTTTGCAGCGGCCGCACGGACTGGTTCCGGCAGCCCCTTGCGCGCTCGTTGCCAGTCAGGCGGCTGGTGCCCATGACTGAACCGACTCCCGGCAAGAGCGAACTCGAGCAGGCCCTCGAACTGGAACTTTCCGACGAGGACATTCTCGATGCCCTGAGCCATGTTTCGGGTTATCTCGACATCACTACCGAGGATTTTCGCACCGTCTACCATCTCGCCTGGCGCCATGCGTTGGCTCGCTTGCAGGCGCTGCAGGCGGCGGATAGCCAAGACGGTCAACGCGAATGAAGCTCGAAAATAGCTGGCGCGACTACTGGCGAAAGATGCGCGGAACGACGCGTGGCAGTCCGCCGCGGGTCAGCAACGAAGAGCTTTTCTGGTCGTGGATCGGGGCCTTTCTTGGCATCTCGGCCCTGGCGGCGGCCGGCCAACTGCTGTTCGCGGGCACCGACCTGGTCCTGTTGATCGGTTCCTTCGGCGCCTCGGCCGTGCTGGTTTACGGGGCGGTGCGCAGCCCGCTGGCCCAGCCGCGCAACCTGCTCGGCGGGCACATGCTGTCGGCCTTGATCGGCGTGATCTGCTGGAAGCTGTTTCATCAGATGCCCTGGTTGGTGCCGGGGCTGGCCGTGGCGACGGCTATCGTTCTGATGCATGCGACCCGCACCCTGCATCCGCCGGGCGGCGCCACAGCGCTGATTGCCGTGATCGGCTCGCCGGAAATCCATGACCTGGGCTTCTGGTACGTGCTCGTGCCGGCGACGCTCGGGCCGCTGATCCTGCTCGTCGTCGCCTTGCTGGTCAACAATCTGCCGCGTTCGCGGCGTTATCCGGAAATCTGGTTCTAAAAAAATGGCCGGACAAGCCGGCCATCCGCGAAACCAATCAGTGCCGGTCCTGGATTTCCTCGATATAGCCGAGCATCCCGGTCTGGATATTGCCCGCGTTGCCTTCGTCGGTATCGATGTGCATGGCCAGGCGGAAGGCCGGATTAACCCGGACGACGACGTCACCGAAGATCAACTGGCGTTCGCCTTCGATGCGGACGCGGACGACGTAGTTGTCGCGAACATGGAAGCGCATGGCATCTTCCGGCGTCATGTGGATGTGGCGCTGGGCGCAGATGACGCCACGCTCGATCACTGCGGTACCGTGCGGGCCTTCGAGTGTCACGCCCGGCGTGCCGGCGAGGTCGCCGGACTGGCGGATGGGCGGCTGGATGCCGAGCTTGAACTGCTCGGTCATGGCGATCTCGACCTGGGTTTCCTTGCGTGTCGGGCCGAGGACGCGAACCTTGGCGATGCGTCCCTTGGGGCCGACCAGATGGACTTGTTCCTCGCAGGCGAACTGGCCGGGTTGCGACAGTTCGTGCATCGGCGTCAGTTGGTGGCCGGGGCCGAACAGCTTTTCGACATCGGCCTGCGACAGGTGGGCATGGTGGGCCGATATTTCGACCGGAATCGGTGCTTCTTCCGGCTTGGCCGCGAGTAACAGTGCATTGCGCTCGATCGAACGCAGGGTTTCCCAGGCGACCAGACGCTCGTCGTCATTGGCGACGACGAGGATGGTGACCGGTGAGTCATCGGCCGAGATGATGGCGAAATTGTCGACGCTGCCCAGATTGCGGTTCTTTTCCTCATCGAGCTTGATGCCCATGAATTCGAGGCCCTGGCAGGCCAGACTGCGCACCGTTGCGCTCGTTTCGCCGACATCGCCGGTGAAGGCCAGGACGTCGATGCCGCCCATCGCCGCGACGTAGGCGCCGATGTTCTTGCGTACCTGATAGCAGTAGGCCTTGTGGGCGAGCAGCGCGCGGTGGTGGCCGTCGGCGGCGGCGGCCTCGATCTCGTGGATGTCGCTCGAAATGCCGGAGATGCCCTTGAGGCCGCTTTCGCTGTTGATCAGCGTCGATAGCTGCTCGGGCGACATCTGGTGCTTTTCCATGAGGTGGATCATCACCGCCGGGTCGATGCTGCCCGAGCGGCTCGGCATGATCAGGCCGTCGCTCGGTGTCATGCCCATGGTCGTGTCGATCGAGCGGCCGTGGTCGATGGCGCACAGCGAGGCGCCGATGCCGAGGTGGCAAGAGACGATTTCGAGTTCGCCGAGCGGGCGTCTGAGGACTTCGGCCGACTTCAGCGAAACGTAGCGGTGCGAGGTGCCGTGGAAGCCGTAGCGACGGATGCCGTGCTGCTTGTAGAGGTCGTAGGGCAGGCCGTAGAGGTAGGCGTAGGGCGCCAGCGTCTGATGGAAGGCGGTGTCGAAAACGGCGACCTGCGGCACGTTCGGGAAGAGCTTCATGGCAACGCGGATGCCGGCCACATTGACCGGGTTGTGCAGCGGTGCGAAGACGGCTAGTTCCTCGATGTCGGCGATCACGGCCGGGGTGATGACGACCGAACTCGAGAACTTGTTGCCGCCATGGACGACGCGATGGCCGATGGCGGTGACTTCTTCCGGGTGGAAGGTGAAGGCTTCGCCGAGCAGGGCGGTCGCGTCCCGGATCACCTTGAACAGGTCGGAAAGCTTGAACGGGGCGTGGTCGATGGACCTTTGCTGGGTGCCGACCTTGACGCTGATCCGGGTGACCTGCTGGTCGGCGTGGTCGATGATGCCGTGCACATCGGCGCCGCTCTCTTCGGTGTTGTAGATGCCGAAATGAATCTGGCTGATGCCGACGTTGAGGACGACGACCTTGCCCGGCTCGTTGGTCTGCAGAGACAGCGCATACGGATCGCGCGAGCGGACGATGGCATTGGCCTGGGCGGTGACCAGATCGACCGACATGGCGCGGGTGCGCTCGGCGAGCAGGCGGGAGAGGTAGCCGACGGCCTTGGGGTTGCTCAGGATGTGCGTGTTGAAGACGTCCTGCGGAATCATCAGCACGAAACAGCGGTTGCCGGCGATGACGTCGGCGACGATGCGGTCGCCGGTGAGCAGCGACATGACGCCGAAGACGTCACCGACGCCAAGCTGGGTGATGACGGCACGGGTGCCGGTGTTGTCGGTCATCGAGATCTCGGCGTGGCCGCTGATCATGACGCCGATGAAACGGCCTTCGTCGCCGGTTTCGAGGATGGCCTCGTTGCCTTCGTAGGTGGCTAGGCGGGATTTGATGACGATTTCCTCGACCTTGTCGGCCGGGAAATTTTCAAACAGGCGGACCTGTTCGAGGAAGAAGCGTTTCAGGTCGATTTCACTCATGCTGTTTCTCGCTTTGATCGCGTTATTTTATGCGCCAAAGACTACCATTTTGTTGCGCTGCAGCACAGTGTGGGTTTTACGGAATGTGAGTGAGTCAGCCTCGATTTCAGTCCTTGCATTTCCCTTCGGCTGCCGGCCGGTTGGCAATCAGCGGGCGCAGGGCTGGCTCCATCTCCTTCATGATCTGCACGGGCAGGGCCGAGGTGAAATCGTAGGCAGCCGCCTTCGCGCCAGGAACGAAGGCGGTGACGACACCGTAGAAACGGTCGCCGATGTAGAAGGCAAAGGTCGCGGCGCGGTTCATGACCTTGGCGCTGCGCACGCCGCCGTCGGCGCCGATGACCTTGGAACGGTGGTCGCCGGTACCGGTCTTGCCGCCCATGGCCAGCGGCTGTTCCTCGTGGTCGCGGTAGGTATCCTTGATGCGCCGGGCGGTACCGCTGTTGACGACGCGGAGCAGCGCGCGCCGGGTGACCTGGGCGACCTCGGCCGGCATGACCCGCTGGCCGGCTTCGATTTCGCGCTGCAGGCGGGTTTCGAAGGGTGTATCGGTGGCGAAGCGGAGTTCGTCGATGCGCACCGTCGGCCGGCGGATGCCGTCATTGACCACGATGCCCATGAGTTCGGCGAGGGCGGCCGGGCGGTCGGCCGAGCTGCCGATCGAGGTGGCCAGCGAGGGCACCAGATGCTCGAAGGGGTAACCCAGGCGGCGCCATTCCTCGGCAATGCGCTCGAAGGCGGCAACTTCGACGATGATGTCGATCCGTACCTGCTGGGCATGCTTGAAGCGTGTCGAAAACAGCCATTTCGAGGCGGCGCGGCGGGCTTCGATGCTGGCCGGGACGATGTCCTTGAGCGTCGCTTTCGGCTCGGCCTGCAGGTGGCGGACCAGCCACAGCTCAAGCGGATGGACGCGGGCCAGGTAACCCTGGTCGGCCAGGTCGTACTGGCGCGTGGCATGGGTGTCGAACAAGCGGCGCAGGCTGGCCTCGCTGCCCGCCCGGTCACCCAGGCGCTGGCGCATGAAGGCGGCGAAGCCGGCGAAATCGCCCTGCGGCCGCACGCTCAGGTAGGCGGCGGCCTGCGCCGACGGCCGCGACGGCACCGAGTCGCTGAGCACTTCGAGGCGATCGGCCGGCGCCACGTCACGGTATTTGTGCCAGTAGGTGCGCAGGAAACCCAGGCCTTCGCGCTCGGCGAAGCGGTTGAGGAAGGCCTGGCGGGCCTCTTCGTCGTCCTTGTCGCGCAGGCCGCGGGCCGGGGCGTCGACGGCTTCGTAGGCGTGGTAATGGACGACGTCGTGCATGATGCGCACGAAAGCCAGATTGACCGACTGTTCGAGGGCTTCGGCGACGCTTGGCACCTTGCTGTCGTCATCGTGCTTGAAGTTGCCGAAGCGGTGGATGCCGCCGCCGGTGAAGAAGGTTTCGCCCGGGTTGGCCGAATAGCGGCGCTCCATGGCCGCTTCGAGCAGTGCTTCGAGCGTTGTTTCGGGCTTGGTGCGCAGGATGTCGATGGCCCAGTTGCTCAGGCGGTCGGCCGGGTGTTGCTTGAGCTTGGCCAGTTCTTCCGGTGACGTCTGGCTGTAGCGCTTATGCAGGTCGGCGACGACGAGCAGGTAGGACACCAGGGTGCGGAATTTGGCGCTGGAGCCGAGATCGAGCTTGGTCCCGGCGTTGATGTCGAGCGGCTGGTCGAGGTTGTCGGCCTGGATGCGCAGGACGTTGGCAGTCGGCGTGCGCTCGTAAAGGGTCAGGCTGTAATTGACCTGTTTGGGGTCGCCTCTGGCCAGAAGGCGGGATTCCCTGAGGCCAGCACAGGCCAGGAAAGCCGGGTCGGCGAGACGGTTGAGAATGCGCGTTACCGCTTGCTGGCTGGGGCCGTCGAGGGTGCTGTGCACGGTCAGGTCGTAGCGGTCGAGGGCGTAGAGGTTTTCAACGTTGAGCAGTTCGCTCAGCGTGCCGCGGATTTCGTTGACGGCCTTGCGCTTGACGAAGGAGACCTCCTCGTCCGGCCGGGCCTGGCGGGCCGGGCTGATGTGCACGAGGAGGGCGGCTTCGCGCAGGTCGGCGGGGATCAGCTGGTCGTCGGCAAGCAGGCGGATGTAGCTGTCGGTCAGCGCGTTGAGGCGCCCGGTGCTGTCGCCGAGCAGGCCGGACGGCCGGCGCTGGGCAACGAACAGGGAGAGGGCCTGCTTGAAGGCCTTGGCGCGTTGTGTCAGATCGGCCTTGGGGTCGGCCAGCAGTTGGTTGGCGCGGGTGAAATCGCGGCCGTACCAGGCCCACAGGCCATCACCGATGCCATTGACTTCGCCGTAGCCGGGAATGCCGCCGAGCGGCACCGAATTGACGAAGTCGAGGACGATGCGATGGCGGGCCGGCAGGTTTTCTTCGCCGTCCAGGTAGGCGCGTAGCGCCGCCGACATCATCTGGTGATATTTGTCCTTGACGTCGTGCGTCCGCCCGCCGGGCGAATGGCGGAATTTTTCGATCTGCGTCGCCAGTGTGCTGCCGCCGGCCCGACCGCCACCGAGGCCGACGTGGCGCATGGTTTGGGCGGCCGCTACCCAGGTCAGCCGGCCCCAGTCGATGGCGGGGTTGCGGCGCGGCGAGCCGGAATCGAGTAGCTCGCGGTTTTCGATGAAGAGCAGCGCTTCGACCAGCACCGGCGGAATGGCCTCGAAGCTGGCGTATTGCTGGCGCGGATACTGGCTATCGTAAAGGGCTTCGTCGTGGTGGTCGAGGATGGTCAGGCCGGCCCGGGATTTCTCGCGGTAAATGGGGAAATGGCCGCGTCCGACAATGGCGCGGAAGCCCTGTGACTGGCGGGCCTGGGCGGTGACGGTGAAACCGGCAGTGGCCAGGCGGGGCAGGAAACTGTTGATTCGGGCATAACCAAGGCGTTGCTCGTAGGGGCCGGCGCCGGGTAGCCAGATGTCCTTGTCGGCGCCCGGCTCGACCGTCCACGTCGATGTCTTGGCCCGTTTGGCGAAGAGGCTCGCCTGCAGGAAGGATTCCTCCATCTCGACCCAGGCTACGCCGGCCAGGATGGTGCAGATAATGCCGAGGCCAAGCAGCAGATGGAATTTCCAGCGCTTTGGCCGGGCCTGGAGGAGATAAGCTTGGTGCGGATCTAAGCGGGGCATGAGTCTGGGGGGCGGAGCTTTATGGGTCTGTCAGGCGAAAACCCTGTCCGGTACAGTGTTTTTATCACCGGAGGGGCAGTGCCATCGTAACCCGTTTGGGTGATCGTGCAAGCAGTGTGTCACGGTAAATCGCCAGCTATTTTGCAATGCTTCGCGCATTTTTGTCGCCAGGGGCGGGCGCTCGGGGTTACGGCCATTCCGATTGGCCTCCGGGTAGTAAAACGAGGGGAAAAGACATTTCAATTTTGGCTGTTTTTTCCGGTTGACCGTAGCAATCAGGCTTTTTGTGGAAAGTCGGCGGGGTGGATGTTTAATTTATTTAATTTTGCGCGCAGAATGGTGCGCATAGACTATTGTTTATATTATTGTGCGCAATATAGTGCGCGTAGTGTATTTGTTGTTTTGTAATATTTAGCGTCGAAATATGCGCGTTATTTTCCTATATTGATACAACGCGCGTATTTGTGCGCTCTATGGAGACTTGATATGCAGACCAGTCATACGCTAGCTGAACTCGAAGCGGTCTTGGGCGAGCAGGTCAAAAAGCTTCGGCTGAGCCGAAATATCGACCAGACCCTGCTCGCCGAGCGGGCCGGGATCAGCCGGCGGGCGCTGCAGAACCTCGAGGCGGGGACGGGTTCCAGTGTCGCCAGCCTGCTCTCCGTAGTCAGGGCACTTGGGCGGGAAGACTGGCTAAGCCTCCTCGCGCCGACCACCACCATCAATCCCCTGACGATGGTTCGCGCCCGCCGCGAACGGCAGCGAGCGACCTCCGTTCGACCCAAGTCGCCGCCGGAAAATTAACGCCATGGCCACCCCTCCCAAGCCCCGTCGACCCCGCGCCGCGCCGTACAAACACGTCGACCGCGTCGAAGTTCATCTCTGGGGCCAGTTGATGGGCGCCGTCGCCCTCGATCCGGCCTATGGTTTCTACGCCTTTGCCTACGCGCCGAGCTTCATCGCCAAAGGGATCGAACCCTCGCCCCTGCGTATGCCGCTGCGCGAAGAGCCCTACATCTTTACCGACTTGCCGCGCGAAACCTATAAGGGCTTGCCCGCGCTGCTCAGCGATGCGCTCCCGGACGACTTCGGCAACGCCCTGATCAACAAATACATGGCCGACCGCGGTATTCCGGCTAATCAGGTATCCGAAATCGACCGGCTGGCCTACATGGGCAACCGCGCGATGGGGGCCATGGTTTTCAAGCCGGGCCGTGGGCCCATCCGCCAGAAACCGACGCCCATCGAACTGAGCGACCTGGTCAGCGAAGCGCGCAAGGCCGTCGCCGGGACGATAGAAGACGACGAGCAGACCGATGCCGCCCTGCGCAGCATCATCGACGTCGGCACCTCGGCCGGCGGCGCGCGTGCCAAGGCCGTCATCGCCTGGAACCGGACGACCAACGAAGTGCGCTCCGGGCAGTTCGAAGCGGGCGATGGCTTCGAACACTGGCTGCTCAAGTTCGACGGCATCGGCAAAGACCTCGAACTCGGCGCCTCGGGTGGTTACGGCCGCATCGAGCAGGCGTACTACCTGATGGCCAGGGCGGCCGGCATCGAGATGATGGAATGCCGGCTGCTCGAAGAAAACGGCCGCGCCCACTTCATGACGCGCCGCTTCGACCGCGAAGACGGCGCCGTCCGCCACCACATGCAAACCCTGTGCGCCATGGACCACCTGGATTACAAGAGAAAGGGCACCAACGCCTACTCACAACTGTTCCTGGTCATGGACAAACTCGGGCTGCCCTACGAGCAAAAGGAAGAAGCCTTCCGGCGCATGGTCTTCAACGTCATGGCGCGCAACTGCGACGACCACACCAAGAACATCTCGTTCCGGCTAAAGGCCAACGAAACCTGGGCCCTGTCCCCGGCCTACGACATCACCTTCGCCCACAACCCGGCCGGGGAATGGACCAACCAGCACCTCATGTCGGTCAACGGAAAGTTCAAGAACTTCAGCGAAGCCGACCTGCTGGCCGAAGCCGACCGTTTCAAGATCGGCACGGCGCCCCGGGTGATCAGAAAGGTCAGGGAGGCCATCAAAAACTGGCCCGAGTTTGCGCGGGAAACCGGGGTGCCTGAGGCGGAGATTGGGAATATTGGAGGGCAGCATTTGCTGCTCTTCTAAGGTCGTCAAAACGAGGTGAGTGGACCTGTCCGCCTCTTGTGCTTGAAGATTGGAATTCTTAGCGGGTTTGTGAGTGGTCAGGCTTCGCGGGCTACATGCAAATCTGGCGGCTTTGATGCGTACGTCTGGTATGAAGCGCAACTGTAAACTGTGTCGAATAAATTTACAGTATCAAATAAGAATGATCTAGTGCAAGCATATATATTCAATATCATGTTGATTGCATGTAATAAAATATATGAGGCTTATTTTTTGCTTATGAGTTACAACTTCTTCGTAATGGGCTGCATTGATCTCGAGCTATCTTGATATAAGAGGGGTAATACTCATGAAAACACTAAAGCAACATCTTTTCAGTCTGGCATTATTGGCCATGCTGGTGCCTGGGCTGGCCAGCGCTGCAACCGTATCCGTCGTTGGAAGCCGTGGCGAACTATCCACTATTTCATCTGCATTCAGTTCGTATGGAGACACCGTTACGCAATATGGCGATTGGGCCTCATTGAGTACCAGTCAGCTGAACTCGATTTTTTCCTCCGACGTAGTTTGGGAGGGTGATATTTTCAATCCCTTGTCACCCGACGTTCAAGCGCGGATGATCGGATATGTTCAAGGTAACGGCGGTCTGTTTCTCACGGCAGAGCGTCCTTGTTGCGACCTTCACAACGATAGCCTGCAAGTCGTCGGGCGTACCTTGACTGGTGACAATGGTCTTCTTGTTGGAAATCTCGGGTTTGATCTCTACAACCATGTTTTTTCCTCTAGCCCAACCACGATCCTCACCTCGCCCAATGACATTCGCGGTCAAGCTGCACTGCACAATGGCCCCGGACGTGTTCAGCCAACAGATGGCATTTCTAGCGATGCCTGTTTCATTATTTCTGAAGGCACTACTTGTACCGCTGCTGCGTGGGGTCCGGATGCGCTAGTTGATCCATTTGGGCGCCTAGTGATCTACGGAGATATTAATAGTCAGCCGTCGCTGGTGGGTGAATATAGCGGAGAACAGTTTGAAAACATTCGCCAATTCCTTCTCGCAGGATTTACTGGTGGCAATGACGTTTGTATAAACAACCCAAATTTGCCGGGGTGCACAGGTAACAATGTTCCAGAACCCGGTACCTTGATCTTGACCGCTCTGGGGTTCGTCGCTCTAGCGCGTCGCCGTACTAAGAGTCAGGATTAGTCAAACAGCAGATTCGGATAGCAGTTGGAAAACCGGGGTAACCCGGTTTTTTTTGGGGTGCCGCTGGCGCCACAGATTTGCGTGAGCCAATCAAATCTATGGTCAGCCCTTGACGTGCAGCCCGCATTCCTTGGTTTCCGGATTCTCCCACCACCATCTGCCGGCACGGACATCCTCGCCCGGTGAGATGGCGCGGGTGCAGGGGGCGCAGCCGATGCTGGGGTAGAACTTGTCGTGCAGGGCGTTGTAGGGCACGTCGTTTTGCTTGATGTAGGCCCAGACTTCCTTTTCGGTCCAGTCTGACAGCGGATTGAATTTCTCCAGGCCGTTGCCTTCGTCGTACTCGCGGAAGGGCAGGCCGGTGCGGGTGGTGGCTTGCTGGGCGCGCAGGCCGGTGATCCAGGCGCGTTTGCCAGCCAGGGCGCGTTTGAGCGGTTCGACCTTGCGGGCGTGGCAGCAGGCCTTGCGTAGCGTCACGGAGTCGTAGAAGCCGTTGATGCCGTGGTTGCGGACGAAGGCTTCGACTTCTTCGGCTTGCGGGAAGTAGATTTTGAGCTTGAGGCCGTAGTGTTTGCGCAGGGCGTCCATCAGGTCATAGGTTTCGAGCGGCAGGCGGCCGGTGTCGAGGCTGAAGATTTCGATGGGCAGCTTGGCCTTGACGATGAGGTCGGTCAGCACCATGTCTTCGGCGCCCAGGCTGTTGGCGAAGGCGGCGGTCGACCAGTTGGCGGCAATGTCGGCGAGCAGGGCTTGCACGGCCTGGGTCTTGGTGGCGACGCTGGCGGTCAGTTCGGGGGTGATGTTGAGCAGGCTGGGGGACATGATGTTCCTAGGCGCGGCGGCGGAATTGGGGTTGCGGCTGGGTGGTCGAGGCCTGGTAAGCATCGCTGAAGGTGCTGAAGCCGGCTTCGATGGCGTAGACCGCGTTCTTGCCATCTTTCAGCGCATAGCTGTCGAAACCGACGCGCTGCATGTAGAAAAGCTGGTCGTGCAGCACGTCGCCGACGGCGCGCAGTTCGCCTTGATACTTGTAGCGCTGGCGCAGCAGGCTGGCTGTCGAGTAGCCGCGGCCATCGACGAATTTCGGGAAATTGACTGCGATGACGATGAAGTAGTCGAGATCGGCGGCAATGTCCTCGACGCGCTCATCGGACTGGATGAGCAGGCCGATGCGCTTGTGGCAGGAGATGATTTCGGCCTTCCGCGCCTGCCAGACGGCGAGCGGGAAGATGACGTCGCCGGCCGGCAGGGCGACCGTTTCCGGCGTTTCGCCTTCAGCGATTTCGAGCGTTTTCCAGGTGTCGACCGTAGCACTGCCTTGTTTGATCAGTTGCGCCATTATGCGGCCTCCTTTTGTGCTGCCTTGGCCTTGCCGTGGGCGCGGCCTTCGTAAACGCGGTTCTTGAACGGGTCGATGCCGATGCGATCAAAGGTGTCGAGGAAACGTTCGTCGGGGTGACGGCTCTCGATATAAACCTTGATGATCTTGTCGATGACATCGGGCATTTCATCGGCCGCGAACGAGGGGCCGATGACCTTGCCGAGTTTGGCGTCGTTGCCCTGACGGCCGCCCAGCGTGACCTGATAGAACTCGGAGTCGTTCTTGTCGACACCGAGTACGCCAATATGGCCGACGTGGTGGTGGCCGCAGGCGTTCATGCAGCCGGAGATATTGAGGTCGATTTCGCCGATGTCGAACAGGTAGTCGAGATCGTCGAAGCGGGCCTGGATGGCGGTGGCGATGGGGATCGACTTGGCGTTGGCCAGATCGCAGAAATCGCCGCCCGGGCAGCAGATGATGCCGGTCAGCAGGCCGATGTTCGGCGTCGCCAGGCCGGCCGCTTTGGCCTTCTGCCAGACTTCGTAGAGGTCGGCCAGCTTGACGTCGGCCAGGATAATGTTCTGCTCGTGGCTGATGCGCAGTTCGCCGAAGCTGTACTGGTCGGCGAGGTCGGCGACGACGGCCATCTGCTCGGACGTGATGTCGCCCGGCGCAACGCCGTGCTTCTTGAGCGACAGCGTGACGGCGGTGTAGCCCGGCACCTTGTGCGGGTGAGTGCTACGGTCAACCCAGTTTTTGAACGATTTTTCAAATGCCAGCTTTTCGCTGAGGCCGGCATCGTCGGCGCTAAGTTTTTCGTAGGCTGGCGCGCCGAAGTGGGCAGCAACACGGTCGAATTCGGCTTGCGTCAGGGTGGCCGGGCCATCCTTGCCATGCGCCCATTCTTCTTCGACCAACTGGGCAAAGGCTTCGACGCCGAGCGCCTGGACGAGAATCTTGATGCGCGCCTTGTAGGCGTTGTCGCGGCGACCCTGACGGTTATAGACGCGGAGGATGGCTTCGCAATAGGTCAGGATGTGTTGCCAGGGCAGGAATTCGCGGACGATCTGGCCGCGGATCGGCGTCCGGCCGAGGCCGCCACCGACGATGACGCGGAAGCCTGTTTCACCGTTCTGTTCCTGCAATTGCAGGCCGATATCGTGGAACCACGTCACGGCGCGATCTTCCTTCGTCCCCGAAATGGCGATCTTGAACTTGCGCGGCAGGAAGGCGAATTCCGGGTGGAAGGTCGTCCATTGGCGGAGGATTTCAGCCAGCGGGCGCGGGTCGATCACTTCATCGGCGGCGACGCCAGCGAACTGGTCGGTGGTTATGTTGCGCAGGCAGTTGCCCGAGGTCTGGATGGCGTGCATCTCGACTTCGGCCAGTTCGGCCAGAATCTCGGGCACGTCCTCGATCTTCGGCCAGTTCAGTTGCAGGTTGTGGCGCGTCGTGAAGTGGCCGTAGCCGCGGTCGTACTTGCTGGCGACCTGGCCGAGCTTGCGCAGCTGGGCCGAATTCATCATGGCGTAAGGCACGGCAATGCGGAACATCGGCGCATGGCGCTGGATGTAGAGGCCGTTCTGCAGGCGCAGCGGACGGAATTCGTCGTCGCTCAGCTCGCCGGCTTTCCAGCGGCGGACTTGATCGCGGAACTGGGCGACGCGCTCGTTGATCAGCTGGCGGTCGATAGCATCGTATTTGTACATGAAACGTCCTTGGGGAAAACGTCAGGCAAAAACCAGCTTGGTGCCGATGAGCACCAGCATGGCAGCCAGAATGCGGCGCAGGATATGTTCCGGCACCTTGGCGGAAACTTGGGTACCCAGCCAGATGCCGGGCAGCGAGCCGAGCAGCAGCGCACCGAGCAGCGACCAGTCGACGCCGCCGAGCATCCAGTGGCCAAGGCCGGCAACCAGCGTCAGCGGCACGGCATGGGCGACATCCGATCCGACAATGCGGACAGGAGAAAGTTTTGGGTAAAGGAAGAACAGTGCGGCAACGCCAAGCGCCCCGGCGCCGACCGACGACACGGTGACCAGCACGCCAAGCGTGATGCCAACCGCCACGGTAATCTTGCCCAGATGGCGCTGGCGCAGCGGCGAGTCATCGTGCTTGCCGGCGTATTCGCGCAGCTTGCGGCCGAACAGGATGGCGATGGCGGTCAGCATCAGGGCAAAACCGAGGCCGTGCGAAATGATCTGGCCGATGACATTGCTGCCCTTCGGCAACTGCGACAGGATGAAAACCGTAATCGCCGCCGCCGGGATGCTGCCGAGCGCCAAGCGGCGGGTGACGGTCCAGTCGATATGGCCTTTCCGGCCGTGCGCCACGGTGCCGCCGGCCTTGGTCATCGCCGCATAAAGCAGGTCGGTGCCGACGGCGGTGGCTGGCGGGACGCCGAACAGCAGCACGAGCAGCGGCGTCATCAGCGAGCCGCCGCCAACGCCGGTCAGGCCGACAATGGCGCCAACTGCAAAGCCGGAAAGGGTGTAGAGGTAATCCATGGCCTGCATGTTAATCGCGGCCAATTGAATCAAAAAGAATATTGAGTTAGATTGTTATATCGTTAGGTTATTAGGTTGCTCCATGAAACTCCAACAGCTACGCTACATCGTCGAGATCCAGCGCCAGGGACTCAATGTCTCCGAGGCCGCCGAATCGCTCTATACCTCGCAGCCGGGCATCTCCAAGCAGGTCAAGCTGCTTGAGGACGAACTCGGCGTCGCCATCTTCGAGCGCAGCGGCAAGCGTTTCACCGGAGTGAGCGAACCGGGCAAGGTGGTGCTGGAGATCGCCGAACGCATCCTGCGCGAAGCGGAAAACCTCAAGCGGGCGAGCAGCGAGTTTGCGACGGGCAGTTCCGGCCGGCTGGTCCTGGCGGCGACCCATACCCAGGCGCGCTACGCGCTGCCGGTGGTGGTCCGCGATTTTGTCGCCCAACACCCGGACGTCAAGCTCGAAATGCACCAGGGCAGCCCGATCCAGATCGCCGAATGGGTGGTCGCCGGCGAGGCCGACATCGGCATCGCCACCGAGTCGCTCGACCAGTATCAGCAGCTGATCACGCTGCCGATCCGCCAATGGACGCATTGCGTCATCGCGCCGGAAGGGCATCCCATCCTTGAGTCGCAGCCGCTGTCGCTCAACGAACTGGCGAAATGGCCGCTGATCACCTACGACACGGCCTTTACCGGGCGTTCGCGCATCAACCGCGCCTTCGAGCGCATCGGTGTGCAGCCGAATGTCGCGCTGACCGCGCTCGATGCCGACGTGATCAAGACCTACGTCAGCCTTGGCTTGGGGCTGGGCATCATTTCGGCGCTGGCTTTCGATGCCCAGCGCGACACCGGCCTGGTCGCAATCGATGCCGCCCACCTGTTCGAGTCCAATACGACGCGCCTCGCCCTGCGTCGCGGCACGTATTTGCGCCGCTACGACTACGACCTGATTTCGCTGTTTGCCCCGCATCTGTCGAAACGCGTTGTCGAAATGGCCATGCAGGGCGGCGGCGACGAATATCAGTTGTAGGCTTTGGCCGGCCGCATGCGCGGTGCCGTGTCGCGCAGGATGAGGGAGGGCGCCGAGAAGGGCGCCAGCCGTTCGAGGAAGTCGAGCAGTTCAAGGACCGGCGAATTGCGGAAGAACGCGGCGCTCGGGGTTTCGATCCAGATGCGGTCGGCGTAAGCGTGCAGTTCGTGCGGCTGGTCGCCGAAGCCGTCGCCATCGAGGTCGAAACCCTCGTAGGTATCCCAGGTATTGCCCCTCCAGGTGTCGTTCATCGGGTCGCCGTCGCCAATCACCGTGACCGGCCACAGGTTGCTGCGGAAAGTGTTGTCGATGGCGATATGGCCGCCCTTGGCGCCATAGAAATAGATGCCGGTAATGTTGTGGGCGATGACGTTGTTGATGAAAACGATGCGGTTGATGGCATCCATCGGCGAGTCGGCCATGATGCCGTGGGCGCAGTGCACGATTTCGTTGTCGATGACCAGCGCCGCCGAGGTCTCCTTGAGCGCGATACCGGCGCCGGAGGCGTCCATGGCGTGCAGGATGCGGTTGCCGCGGATGATCAGGCCATCGGAGTTGAGGGCGATGATGCCGGTCGAGTTTTTCTCGAGAATGTTACGGTCAACCAGACTTCGGTGCGAAAAAAGGAAATTGAAGGCGCGCCGGCTGTCGCGGATGGTGTTGCCGGTGTAGCGGTTGAGCGGCGAATTGCTCACCGTGATGTCGCGAATCTGCGCGATGTCGTTGTTCTCGATGCGGTTGCCCGTGCTGTACCACAGGCGCAGGCCGTCGCCGCGCTCGGCCGAATCGACCGGGCGCGAGCGGATGCGGTTGTGGCGCACGACGCTGTCGGTCGTCCGGTGCAGCGAAATGCCGAACAGCACATCCTCGATCACATTGTCCTCGATGAGTAGGCCGCTGCCTTCGGTCACCATGATGGCGCCGTCGATGGCGTCATGCGAATCGCCGCTGGCGCGCAGGGTCAGGCCGCGAATGGTCACCCCATCCGCCTTGATGGTCAGCACGGTGCCCTTGCCGCCGCCATCGACGATCACCTTGCCATTGCCTTCCAGCGTCAGCGGCTTGGTGATGCTGGCCGGGCCGCGGTAGGTGCCGGGCGGCAGGCGCAGGACGGTGCCCGGCAGCGCGGTGTCGATCCAGGCTTGCAGGGATTGGTCGGCGTGAGCCGGCAGCCAGAAAATCAGGCTGAGCGCGGCGAATAGTAAACGAATGGCCATTGCAGCGGATTTAGCCACCGCCGGCCAATTTCGGCCCCAATCTGCATCAAGTTTTCCGGCGAAAGGCGCCGGTCAGGCTTATTCCCAGTATTCCGTCACTTCGCTGGCCCAGGCCGTCGCGGCGAGCAGGGCGCGGTTCACCGTTTCCGGGGCGACGCCGGCCGCCAGCGCCGTTTCCCGCATGCGCGGCAGATCGAATTCCTCGCTGGCCTCGGCGACGGCCAGCAGTGGCGCGTAGGGGCCGCTGTGCTCAAGCAGCGCCTGCTTGATGTCGTCTGCCAGCAGCATGTCGTTGAGCGTTTCCGCCAGCGGCCGATGGAGCAACTCGCCGAGGCAGGAAAAAATTCCGGTCAGGAACAGCGGGTCGTGTGCCACGCCCGGCATCGACTGCTCGCCGAGCGCTTCCATTAGCCGGCCGCGGGTCAGCGCGTTTTCGACCAGCAACCAGTCGCCGAAATGCGGCTCGCGCACCGAAAAAAGCAGGACCGAGAGCCAGCGGGTCAGACGCTGCCGGCCGAGGATAAGCAGTGCCTGGGCCAGCGAGTCGATGCGATGGCTCAGGCCGAGGGCCGGGGAATTCAGGTAACGCAGGATGCGGAAGCTGAGCAGCGGATCCTGCTTCATCGCCTCGGCGATCTCGGCCGTCTCGGCATCGCCCTGGACTAGCCGGACAATGTTGAGCAGCAGGGCCTTGTGCGGATCGCCACTGCTTTCCGAGCGGACGCCCGACTCCGAACTGGCGAACTTGCCGTGAAAATTGTCGAAATGCCACTGCTGGCAGAAGCGCAGATCATCGATTGTCTCGACATTGCAGGCCAGCAGCTTCTTCGGCCGGTCACCCGCGCTGGCCCGCACCGCGGCGGAAAAATCGCGGGCCGTATCGGCCTCGTGGGCGGCGATGTCGATGGCAGCAAAATCGGCTTGTTGAATGACCTTGGCGAAAGCCGGGTTCTTCGGCTGGCGAAAGACACCGATCAGCAAACCGCGCTCGTGCAGCCGGTCGATCGCCGCGCAGACGATGTCCGCCTCGGCGTCGGCAGCGAGCTGGACAAGCAGGACGATATTTGACGATTTGAGACGGTCGACCGCAGCCAGGTCGAGGCTGGCGGAATTGAGCGGAATGAAGGCCAGGCTGGTGTTCCAGGCATCGCTGCTGGTGTTCAGCGTGTCGAGCAGGGTCTCGTCGAGGCTGCGCTGGACCTGATCGTCGGCATCGGCCAGGGGCGTCGACTCTTGCAGCCTGAAAACGTGGCCGGACAGGCGATTGTTGCGGTCGAAAACTGCTTCACGACGGAGAAACTGGGTGGCGGCAGTGTTGGCCGGCGCTGTCGAGGCGGGCAGGGATCCGCCGGTTTTCCCGGGTTTACCGCCGAACAGTTTTTTCAGGCTGTTGAACACACTTGCCTCCACAAACAAAAATGCCCACCGAAGGGTGGGCATTCTCGCATCCTGGCGAAGGTTTAGTCGACCTTGGCCTTGTTGCGCAGTTCCTTGACCAGGTTTTCGACCTGTTGCTGGCCGGCGCGCTGTTGCAGTTGCGGCTTGACCTGCTCGAACGGCGGCGGGGTCATCGGACGGGAGTCGTCGAGCTGGATGACGTGATAACCGAAGTCGGACTTGACCGGGGTCTTGGTGTACTCGCCCTTCTTGAGCACGACTAGGGCGTCACCAAACGGCTTGACGTAGGCTTTCGGCGAGCTCCAGCCGAGTTCGCCGCCCTTGTCCTTGGAACCGGGATCCTTCGAGGCCTTGGCCAGTTCGGAGAACTTCTCGCCCTTTTCCAGCTTGGCGATAATTGCCTTGGCTTCGTCTTCCTTTTCGACCAGCACATGGCGGGCCTTGTATTCGGTGGCGCCGAGGTTGGTCTTGATCAGGTCGTATTCGGCCTTGAGCTGAGCTTCGCTGATCGGGTGAGCCTTGACGTAGTCGCTCAGGTAGGCGCGAATGAGAACGGCCTGCTTGGCCAGTTCGATCTGGCCCTGAATGTTGGCGTTCTTGTCGAGGCCCTTCTTCTTGGCTTCCTGGGCGAGAATTTCGCGGCGGACCAGCTCTTCCTTGACGGCGTTTTGCAGTTCCGGCGAATCCGGGGCGCCCTGGGCCTTCTGCTCGGCGATGAAGGCGTTATAGACGCCTTGCGAAATCGGCTGGCCGTTGACGGTGACGAAAGCCTTGCCCTTTTCGGCAGCAAGGGCCGGGGCGGAAACGATGGCGCCGGCGATAAGCAGAGCGGCCAGGCGGGAGAGTTTGAGCATTTATCTATCCTTGGGTGGAGGGAATAACGAAAAAATTATACTTCACCGGGCACTTTGGCTCGGATGCTGAGCGCATGAATCCGGCCGCGCATCAGGTCACCCGCAGCATCATAAATCAAGCGATGACGGGCCATGGTACTTTTACCGGCGAATGCCTGTGCAACAATTTGTAACTGGTAGTGGCCGCCGTCACGCGCCCCGGCATGGCCGGCGTGGCGGTGCGAGTCGTCCTGGATGTCGATAGATTCCGGATGCAAGACGGCCAGTCGCTGGCGCAGCAATTCGACAGTTTCGGCACTCACGCCGGCAGAACCTTCTTGAAAGGCTTGATGACGACCTTTTCGTAGACGCCGGCGGCGATGTACGGATCGGCGTCGGCCCAGGCGCGGGCGGCTTCAAGAGAGGCAAATTCGGCGACGATGATGCTGCCCGAGAAGCCGGCCGGGCCGGGATCAGGCGAGTCGATGGCCGGGCAGGGGCCGGCCAGGATCAAACGGGCCTCGGCTTGCAGGGCCTGCAGGCGTTCGATGTGGGCGGGGCGGGCGGCCAGGCGCTGGTCCAGTGTGCCGGTCTTGTCTTCGGCAATGATGGCGTAGAGCATTATTTTTCTTCCTCAACGTATTTAGAGAGCAGCATGCCCTGGCCGAGCACGAAGACGAGCATCAGGCCCATGCCGCCGAACAGTTTGAAATTGACCCAGGTATCGGTCGAGAAATTGAAGGCGATGATCAGGTTGAGGGCGCCCATGACCAGGAAAAAGGCGATCCAGGACAGGTTGACCCTGGCCCAGACAGGCTCGGGCAGCGTCAGTTGCTCGCCGAGCATGGCCTTGATGGCATTCTTCTTGAGCACGTAGGCGCTGAAGGCCATGCTGCCGGCGAAAACCCAGTACAGGATGGTTGGCTTCCACTTGATGAAGGCTTCGTTCTGGAAGGCCAGGGTCAGGCCGCCAAAGACGGCGACAAGGACGAGGCTGACCCAGAGCATCTTGTCGACCTTGCCGTGCCGGAAGTGCACCCAGATGATCTGGGCGACTGTGGCGACGATGACGACGACGGTGGCGAGCAGGATCGGCGCCATCTTGGCATCGTCGGGGACGAAGCCAAGTAGCGAACCCATCCAGCCGGCCGCGAGTTCGGGGCTCTTTTCCGCATATTTGAAGGTGGCGAAAAAGAGGATGACGGGGAAGAGGTCGAAGAGCAGTTTCATGGCGGGGCATTATATACTGCCGGAAACAACTATCCGGCAAGCAGGCAAGTACATGCACAACGTCCTGATCATCGATGACAGCGACATCAATCTGACGCTGATCAAGGCGTTGGTACTCAAACTGGGCGACTGTAGCCCGATCCTGTTCGAGCATCCCCTGGCGGCGCTCGAGTGGTGCCGCAGCAACGTGCCGGATCTGGTCATTGTCGATTACATGATGCCGGACATGGACGGCCTCAAATTCATCAGTGCCTTCCGCGCCCTGCACGGTCGCAACGAGATTCCGGTGCTGATGATCACCGCCAACGACCAGAAGGATGTTCGTTACGACGCGCTGCTTGGCGGTGCCAACGATTTTCTGACCAAGCCGATCGACCGTGTCGAGTTTTCGGCGCGTGCCCGCAACATGCTGTCGCTGCGTACCGGGCAGAAATACCTGGCTGATCGGGCCGAACATCTGTCGGCGCTGGTCGAGGAGCGCACGGCTGAAATTCGCGATCGCGAAAAGGAGCTGATTTTCCGCATCTCGCGGGCGGCCGAATTCCGCGATCCGGAAACCGGCGCCCACATCCAGCGCATGGCGCATTACTCTCAGATCATCGCCCTCGGCCTCGATCTGAGCCTTGCCCAGCAGAAGCTGATTCTCGAGGCGGCGCCGATGCACGATGTCGGCAAGATCGGCATTCCAGACTACATCCTGCTCAAGCCGGGCAAGCTGACGCACGAAGAGTTCGAGGTCATGAAAGGGCATGCCAGGCTGGGGCAGGAACTGCTCAAGGACAGCCGTTCGGAAGTCATTCAGGCCGGGGCCGAAGTGGCGATTTCGCATCACGAAAAATACGACGGGACGGGTTATCCGTACGGCCTCAAAGGCCATCAGATTCCGCTGTTCGGGCGGATCGTGGCGGTGGCCGACGTGTTCGACGCGCTGACGTCCGAGCGCCCTTACAAGCGGGCGTGGTCGCTCGACGATGCCTGCAAGTTTCTTGAAGAGGGGCGCGGCACGCATTTCGATCCGATGTGCGTCGAGGCGTTTCTTGCTGGCTGGGAGCATGTGCTGGACATCCGCCAGCGCTTCCGCGACGAAGAGATGCCGCAGATCTGAATTTGATTGATCCCGGCTGATTTCCTGCCGGGGCGGACAGGCTGCATGGAGATGAATATGGCAGGGCTTTTCGTGTTGGACAAAGCGTCGATTCTTGAGCGCCTGGGTGGCGACGAAGAGATATTTGCGATGATGGTCGACATGTTTGTGCAGGATGTCGACAGCAATTGCGCGGCTTTGGGCACTGCCCTGGCCTCTGGTGATGCTGCGGTGCTGCGCCGTGAGGCCCATACCGTAAAAGGTCTGATGGCGACGTTTTCTGACGAGGCGGGTGCGGCTGATGCCTACACTGTCGAACTGCGGGCGCGCGATGGGCTCGTCGCCGATCAGGCCGCGGCAGTGGCTGGCCTGCAGCAGCGCCTGCGCGAAATTGCGGCGGTTTTAAGCGCCGGGTAGTTTGAGGAAAGCGGCGGCGCCGATGGCGCCGTCTTGCGGCCCGTGCGGCACGACGCCGAGCAGCGGGGCCGGTAGCAGCGTTTGCAGCGTTGCCAGGTTTTCAGCGAAACGCGACATGGCCGGGTCGATGCGGTTGGCCACCCAGCCAACCAGCTTCAGGCCGCGGGCGGCGATGGTTTCGGCTGTGAGCAGCGCGTGGTTGATGCAGCCGAGGCGCATGCCGACGACGAGGATGACTGGCAGTCCGAGGTCGACGGCGAGGTCGGCCGTGCTCTGCTCGCCGCTTAACGGCACGCAAAATCCACCGACGCCTTCAACGATGACGAGGTCGGCCTGCCGCCGGGCCTCGTCGCAACTTGCCCTGATCGGTCCGAATTCGATGTTTACGCCGGCTTCGGCCGCGGCGATGTGCGGGGCGATGGCTGGCTGGAAACAATAGGGGTTGATGATCTGGCGCGGCAGTTCGACATTGCTGGCAGCGCGGATCGCTTCGACGTCATCGTTGAGCCCGGCGGCATCGGTGCCGGCGGCGATGGGCTTGAGGCCGACGGCTTTGATGCCGTCCAGCCCGGCGCGGTGGAGCAGGGCGCAGGTGATGAAGGTCTTGCCGATTTCAGTGTCGGTGCCGGTCAGGAAATAGGCGGAGCTCATTGTTGGACGCTCATTTTATGGCGTAAAGATAAATCACGTCGTAGGTCAGCGGCAGGCCGGCCGGGGTGCGCAGTTGCTCGTAGGCGGCCTCGGCGCGCTGGAAGGTGGCGCGGCTCATGAGGCTGTTCCGCCGGCCGTCGCCGAGCTGGTTGGCGCCGATGGCCTTGACCGCGCGGAGCAGGGTCTTGAAGTCCGGGTAGTGGGCGATTTTTATGCTTTTTTTCGGGTTGACCGTAGCAAAGCCGAGATTGACGGCGATTTTGCGGATTTCCTCGGGGCTGTGAAAACTCAGCGTGTGGCGGTAGTGGTCGACGTCGGCGAAGGCGTGGCGAAGCTCGTGGAAGGTGGCCGGGCCGAGGCTGGCCAAGGCGACCAGGCCATTCGGGCGCAGCGTGCGGTGGGCTTCGCGCAGCGCCGTGGCGAGATCGCACCACTGGACGGCGAGGCTGGACCAGTAGAGGTCAAGGCTGGCATCGGCCAGCGGCAGGTGTTCGAGATCGCCGGCGATGCGGCAGCACGGCGCGCAGACCCGGTCCAGCATGGCCGGCGAGAGGTCGAGGGCGACGGCGTGGGCTTCGGGAAAACGGGCCAGCAGGTCGGCCTGGGCAAAACCGGTGCCGCAGCCGGCATCGAGCAGGCGGGCCGGGGCGATATCCGGCAGGCCATCGGCCAGTTGCGTGCAGATGCGACGCTGGATCTCGGCGGCGCTGTCATAGGTCGGGGCGGCGCGCTCGAACGACTGCCGAATGCGCGCCTTGGACGGTCTAGTCATTCAGGAATTGGTGCACGGTGGCGACGAAATCGTCCGGCCGGGACATGAAAGGAGCGTGCGCGCAGTCGGCGAAGACGGCGAGTCGGGCGCCGTGAATCAGGGCAGCGAGCGCTTCGGCGGCAGCGAGCGGCATGAGTGGATCGGAAGCGCCGTGGATGAGCAGGGTCGGCGCCTTGACCTGTGGGGCGAGCTCGCGCAGGTCGACGTCGCGCAGCCAGTTGAGGCCGGTCGCCAGCACTTCGCCGGACGGGCGCGGGTCGGCCAACTGAAGGAGTTCGAGGGTGACAGCCTTGGCGCGGGCATCGCCGCGATTGAAGCCGCCGACGAAGCGCGGCAGCATGGCTTCGACATCGGCCGCGACGCCGGTCGCGAATTCAGCCAGCGTGGCCGGCGGCATGGCGTGCGGCCAGCCGTCGCGCTGGACGAAGGAGGTCGTGCCGGCGACGAGAACGAGTTTGCCGACCTTGTCCGGATGGCGGGCGGCGACGGCCAGCGCGAGTTGCGCGCCGAGCGACCAGCCGGCCAGCGTCGTGCCGGGCTGCAGGCGGGCCGCGATGTCGTCGGTCGCGGCATCAAAATCGGTGATAAGCGGGGCGCTGCCGTAGCCGGGCAAATCGAAAATATGGCCATTTATCCGGTTGACCGTAGCATTGAGCGGGCCGCGGCCGACGCACCAGCCGGGCAGGAAAATGAGGGGAGCGGTCATGCCAGTTCCTTGAGGGCGGTGACGAGTTGGTTGATATCAGCTTCGGTGTGCGCGGCGGAAACCGAAATGCGCAGGCGTGCCGTGCCTTTCGGGACCGTCGGCGGGCGAATGGCCGGCACCCACAGGTCGCGCTCCCACAAGGCTTTGGCGAGGGTAACGGCGGCCTCGTTGTCGCCGACGATGAGCGGCTGGATGGCGGTCAGCGACGGCAGCAGTTGAAGCGGCAGGCCGGCCAGTCCGTCGCGCAACTGGCCGATGCGTGCCATCAGGTTGGCGCGCAGGGCGTCGCCGTCTCTGATCAGTTGCAGGCTCTTGCTCAGCGCGCAGGCAATGGCCGGCGGCTGGGCGGTGGTGAAAATGTAGCTGCGGCCTTTTTGCAGCAGGTATTCGATGGCGGTTTCGGAACCGGCGACGAAGGCGCCACCGACGCCGGCCGCCTTGCCCAACGTGCCCATAAGCAAAATGCGCGGCGAGGCCGGCAGGTTGAAGTGGGCGAGGCTGCCTCGGCCGTGCGGACCAAGCACGCCGAAACCGTGCGCATCGTCGATGACCAGCCAGGCATCGTAACGCTCGGCCAGCGCGAAGATCAGCGGCAACGGGGCGAGGTCGCCATCCATGCTGAACACGGCGTCGGTGACGATGACCTTGTGGGCGGCAGTGCTGGCGGCCAGCAGCTTTTCGAGCGCCGCGACGTCGTTGTGCGGGTAGCGCTGAACCTCGGCGCCGTTGGCCTTGGCCAGTTGCATGGCGTCGATCAGCGAGGCGTGGTTGAGCTTGTCGGCGAACACCGCGTCACCGCGCCCGGCCAGGGTCGGCGTCACGGCGAGGTTGGCCAGGTAGCCGGTCGAAAAGGTCAGGGCGCGGGGAAAGCCGGTGAAGGCGGCGATTGCCTTTTCCAGCGCCTCGTGCGGCGCAAGGTGGCCGCTGACCAGGTGCGAAGCACCGGCGCCGGCGCCCCAATGCAGCGCGCCATCGGCCAGCGCCCGGGCGATCCCGGCATCGCCGGCCAGCCCGAGATAGTCGTTGGCGGCGAAATTCAGCACTTTTTTGCCGTCGACCGTAGCAATCCGCCCGCAAGGCGATTCGAGGACGCGGCGGCGGCGGGTCAGGCCGGTGGTTTCGAGCTCCGCCAGTTCGCTGGCGAGGCGGTCTTCAAGTGAGCGGGAAGTCATGGGGCGACATTTTCCCGCAGACCCGCCGGAATGTCGCGCTTTTCCTCGGCGTTGATCAGGCCGCGTTGCCGCCTTGGCAGGAAATGGCGGGATTGTGCTGGCTGCTTCGGAGGATCATTCGGCGATCAATCGTCGTCGAGAAGTTTCTGCAAATCGACAAGGGGAAGCGGTCGGGCAAATAAGTATCCCTGGCCTTCCTGGCAACCCAGTTCGAGCAAGGTCGTGGCCTGATCCGCGTGCTCGATGCCCTCGACCGTAATCTGCATGGACATGGCCCGGCTTAGCGCGACAATGGCTTCGACGACGGCCCGCTGATTCTGGCTGGCGGGCAGATCGACGATGAAGGAGCGATCGATCTTGATGCGCTGGATGGGCAGGTCGCGCAACACGCTCAGGGACGAATAGCCGGTCCCGAAGTCATCGATACTGACGGCAACGCCCAGATTCTCGAGGTCGTGGAGTATGGACAAACTGCGCTCGGTGGCCTGGAGCGTACTTTCGGTGATTTCCAGTTCGAGGGCACTGGCTGGAAAGCCGGTTTCACTGAGCACTGAGCGGACGATGGCGACGAAATCAGCGCCGAGGAATTGTCGGGCCGAGACGTTGACGGCGACGTGGAAGATTTCGCCGGTGGGTCTTCCCTCGACAACGTCGAGCATTTCGCAGCAGGCGCGGTTCAATACCCAGCGGCCCAGTTGTTCGATGATTCCGCATTCTTCGGCGATGCCGATGAAGTTTGCCGGCGAAATCATGCCGCGTTCCGGATGTTGCCAGCGGACCAAGGCCTCGACCCCGACGATGCGGCGACTGGCCAGATCGACGCGTGGTTGGTAGTGCACGACCAGGCCGTCGGTTCCCAGGGCTCGGCGCAGGCCCTGTTCGATCTCCATGCGCTGGTGTGCCCGCTCCGACATGTCCTTGGCGTAGAAATGATAGCGGTTGCGCCCCTCGGCTTTGGCCGTGTACATCGCCATGTCGGCGGCGCGCATCAGTTCCTGGCTATCGGCGCCGTTGTCGGGATACACCGCGATCCCGATACTGCCGGTGACGGCAAGCAGTTCGCTGGAAACCGCGATGGGGAGGCGCAACTGGTTGAGGATTTTATCGGCCAACAGTGTCGCGTAATCCGGGTTGAAACTGCCGGCCAGAATCACAAACTCGTCACCACCCAGTCGGGCGATTGTGTCACTGCTGCGCAGGACACCGCGCAACCTTTCGCCGATAACACGCAGCAATTCGTCGCCGACGGCATGACCGAGCGTGTCGTTGATCACCTTGAAACCATCAAGGTCAAGAAAGAGCAAGAGGCAGCGTTGTTCATTTCGCATCGCCTGCTCGATCGCGTACTGGAGCCGCTGATCGAACAAGACGCGGTTAGGCAAACCGGTCAGCGGGTCGTGATGCGCCAGGTGTTGCAGCTTTTGCTGGGCATCGTAAATTGCTGTGACATCGGAAAACGCGGTAACGAAATGCGTTGTCTGGCCATTGGTATCGCGCACGACGCTGACGCTTTGCCAGGCGGGATATTCGCTGCCGTCGCGGCGGTGACAGCGTACCTCGCCTTGCCAGAATCCTTCCGATCCGGCCTTGAAACTGTCTTCGTATTGCTCAAATGCCGGGCTGACACGCAGCAGTTTGTCCGGGTCAAGGCCAAGCACTTCATCTTCCTGATATCCGGTGATACGCGAATAGGCGTCATTGGCGGCAACGATCTGGTGCCCGGCATCGGTGATCACGATGGCCTCCGCCGTGGTGCGGAAGACAACGCTGGATTGGCGCAGCATGGCTTCGTCAAGATGGCGCTGCGTCACATCCTGGAGGATGCCGACGACGCGTTGAACTACCCCGCCCGTGCCATAGGCCTTGGCGTGCGCTTCCATGCGGCGAAGGGGGCCGGCGCTGTCGGCGAGTCGAAACTCGACACTGACGGCTTCGCTGTTTGGCAACTTCGAGGTCAGTGCGTTGCTGACCCGTTCCCGGTCGGCTTCGTCGACCCGGTTGATGAACGCTTCCCATGGCTCATCCAGGGGTTGCGGTCGATTGCCGAACAGCATGCCGAGGTAGACGTCGCCTTTCATCCGGTTCGAAAGCGGACTCCATTCCAGGACGCCGAGCGAGGCCGCATCCAGCGCAAGCTTGAGGCGCTGTTCGCTTTGTTCGACAGCCTTTTCATCTTCCCGGCGGGCCAGGGCCATCTGGATGGTGGCATGCAGTTCCCGTCCTTCGCACGGCTTGATCAGATAGCCGAAGGGTCGGCTGTCCAAAGCGCGCCGCAAGGTGTCATCTTCGGCGTAGGCGGTCAGGAAAATCACGGGGATGTTGTGGTGGGCGCGAATCGCCGTGGCGGCTTCGATACCGTCCATGCCGCCCTCCAGATGGATGTCCATGAGGACCAGGTCGGGCTTGTTTTCGGCTGCTTCGCTGACGGCTTGTTCGCCGCTGGCGACGACGCTGTCGACATGATAGCCAAAGGCCTGCAACTGGCGCTTCAGGTCAAAGGCGACAATCCGCTCGTCTTCAACCACCATTAAATTGATCGGTAAGCGTGCACTCATGAAGTCTCCTTTTCGGCCATGCTTTTCGGAAAACACATGGAAAATCGCACACCTTCACCTCGTACTATCGTCAGCGTGCCGTGCAGCTGTTCAACGAACAACTGCACCAGTTGCAAGCCCAAAGATGATCCCTGGGCCAGTTCACTGTCTGGCGGCAGGCCAACCCCGTTGTCGGCCACACTTACACAAACTGAACTCTCTTTTCCCTCTTCTATTTGGATGACAATTTCCCCTTGTCGTTCCCCCGTAAACGCGTGCTTGAACGAGTTGGTGACCAGCTCGTTAACCAGCAGGCCGCAGGGAATTGCCCGTTCGAGGTCGATTTGTACCTCTGCTTCCGGCACCATCAGGCGCAGGCCGATGCGGTTTCCGGCGGCCCGGTAGCTTGAACGGATCGATTGAACCAGACGATCGAGGTAATCGCCGAGATCGAGGCGGGAAAAGTCTTTCCGTTCATAGAGCAGCTGGTGGGTCAGGGCCATGGCCTTCACTCGGCCGCAGCTCTCGGCGAGAATCGCCCGCAGGCGCGGATCGGCAGCAAAGTCGGCCTGCAGGTTGAGGAGGCTGGTGATGACCTGCAGGTTGTTCTTGACCCGATGATGGACCTCGTTGAGCAGCACGGTTTTTTCGCGCAGGGCATCTTCCAGGCGTTGCTGGGCGCGTCGGCGTTCGGTGATGTCGATGATCGATGCGAGAACCATCACGCCGGCTTCAGTGGCAATCGGATTGAGGCCGATTTCAATGGGAAACTCGCTGCCATCGGCGCGGCAACCGGCCAGGTCGCGACCGACACCCATCGGGCGCGGCTGCGGGTCGTTGAAATAACCGGTACGGAAGGCCTGATGATGCTGCCGGAAGCGCTCGGGAACGAGGATTTCGACGGGTTTGCCGATCAGGGCATCGCGCCGGTAATCGAACATTTGCTCGGTCTGCGCATTGACCAGCACCATGATCCCTTCAAGATCGATCATGACCATGGCGCTCGGTGCCCACTCGACGACCCGGCGGAAAGAGTCTTCGCCGAGTTGCGGGCCGTCGGCAAGCATCGGCGCAATGGGACATGAGCTGTTTTTCGGTGCTCCTGTCGGCGGAAAATCGTTGGTGGCGTCCATGACGACTCCTCAAAGCGCAGCCACCGCGAAACCGCAGACAAGTCGGAACGTCCGTGATGGCATCAATCCAGTTTGGACAATGCCTTGCAGGAAATTATCTGCCGCGTGAAAAAAATATTTGCATGTCGTAGTCCGGGGCGACGTCAGAGCGCTGCAATTTTTTCCAGTCGATTCTTTTTAAACGGATTTGTCCGGTGTTTCGGCGAGAGATTCGTCGAGCGCTGCGCTGATGGCATTGCCCAGGTGCGCGATTTCATCGTCGCTGACGATGTACGGCGGCATCAAATAGACGGTGTTGCCGATGGGGCGGATCAAGGCTTCGTGTTCCAGCGCGGCGCGGTAGAACTGGCGGGAGAAGTGCGGGTTGGTGGTGGCGACGTCGAAGGCGGCGATCATGCCGCGCTGGCGCAGGTGTTTGACTTGCGGATAGTCGGCCAGCGGGGCGAGGGCAGATTCCAGTTTTTGCGCTTTTTTCCGGTTGACCGTGAGAATGTCATCGGACTGGAAAATGTCGAGCGTGGCCAGCGCGGCGCGGCAGGCCAGCGGGTTGCCGGTGTAGGAATGCGAGTGGAGGAAGGCGCGGGCCACCGAATCGTCGAGGAAGGCGTTGTAGATGGTGTTGCTGGAGAGGACGATGGAGAGCGGCAGGTAGCCGCCGGAGATGCCTTTCGACAGGCACATGAGGTCGGGGCGGATTTCAGCCTGTTCGTGGGCGAAAAAGGTGCCGGTGCGGCCGCAGCCGACGGCGATTTCGTCGCAGATCAGGTGCACTTCGTAGCGGTCGCACAGTTGGCGGGCGAGGCGCAGGTATTCCGGGTCGTACATCGCCATGCCGGCGGCGCCCTGGACGAGAGGTTCGACGATGAGGGCGGCGATCGTTTCGCCGTGGCGTTCCAGGTGGCTTTCCAGCGCGGCAGCGGCGCGGCGGGCCACATCGGCCGGCGATTCACCGGCTTCGGCCAGGCGGAAATCGGGCGACGGGATGACCGTTGCGGCGCGAACGAGCGGGGCGTAGGCATCCTTGAAAATGGCGACATCGGTGACGGCCAGCGCGCCGACCGTTTCACCGTGGTAACTCCCCTGCAGGCAGAGGAATTCGGCTTTCTCCGGCCGGCCGATGTTGCGCCAGTAGTGAAAGCTCATCTTGAGCGCGATCTCGGTGGCCGAGGCGCCGTCCGAGGCGTAGAAGGCGTGGCCGAGGGCACCGCCGGTCAGGGCGCTCAAGCGCTCGGACAACTCGACCACCGGCTGGTGCGTGAAGCCGGCCAGCATGACGTGTTCGAGGGTTTCGAGCTGGTCACGCAAAGCCGCGTTGATGCGCGGGTTGGCGTGGCCGAAGAGGTTGGTCCACCACGAGCTGATGCCGTCGAGGTAACGCTTGCCGTCGAAGTCGTAAAGCCAGGCACCCTGACCGCGCGCGATGGGCACCAGCGGCAGGTGGCCGGGCGTGCCGGTCTGCGCGTGGTGCTGCATCTGCGTGCACGGGTGCCAGACGGCTGACTGGCTACGGGCCAGCCAGTCGGCGTTCGACGGTTTGGCCATCAATGCAGGACTTGTGACGTCGCCGCCGGCTGTTCCGGCATTTCGGCGTGCACCAGCTCGGCTTCGTGGTTGGGGAAAAGCGGCGCGCCGCAGTCGTCGCAGAACTCCATAGGGAAGTGATGGTCGAGGAAAAGTACCTCCTTGATGCCCGCTTCGCGCAGCACGGCTTCGATTTCGCCGGCGGCGTCGGTCGCTTCGTCTTCGGCGCCGAGCAGCGGCCAGACGATGCCGTGATAGACCTCATCACCGGTCGTCGGGCCGAGGCCGACGCGGTATTCCTCCATGCGGCGGTCGTAGCACGGGCCGACGACGGCGCGGATGTCGGCCGGCATGAGCGCCAGCATGCTCTGCAGGAAAGCCACCGAAGCTTTCACCGAATAGGGCCGCGACAGGCGGTCGGCGTTGCGGCATGAAGCATGGTAGGAATCCGGCAGCAGCGGTTGCCAGGCGCAGCCGGTGAGCAGCGGCTCGATATTCGGGCTGCCCTGCTTGATCCATTCCTTGAGCGCAGCTTCCTTGTTGCCGTCTTTCTCGTTCCAGCGGAACAGCGGCTTGCCGCGCGGCACGGCGATAGCGCCGACGATGTAACGGACGTCGGAGAGGAAACGGTTGGTTTCGGCCATGCCGGCGGTGTCGATGCCCAGATGCTTGCCGGCCATGGCGGCTTCGCCAAGTAGTTTGGTCAGTTGCCAGGTGTCGCAGAAACTGCGCGGCAACTGGTCCGGGCTGAACAGGAAATCAGCCAGCGCAACGCGCGCCTCGCCGCCGAAAACATGGGCGCCGAGCTGGACGTGCAGGGCCTGCAGCGTGCTCTTGGGCAGCGTGCTGGCCGGGATGGAAAAGCGCGACCAGGCAAGAACGGGGGCGGCGAAGAGCTGGATGTCGTAGGCCTCGCCCTGGGCTTCGAAGCGGTTGGTTTCGGCCCGCGATTCGACCATGTCGGCGAGTTCGTCGTGGGCCGGTGGATTGGCCTCGAAGAGGCGGTCGAGCGCGGTGTTGATGTCGTCTTCGGCGCCGTTTTTCAAGAGGCTGTCGACGACGTCGGCGAGTTGCGCTTCCCAGTAGGCGTCTTCCAGCTTGCCGCCGGATTCGGAAAGGCCAATGGCCAGACGTTGCAGTTCGGCCGCGTCGCGGGAAAGACGGTCGCGAGAGCCAAAGCGGGTGCGTTTCATCGGTGATCCAGAAAATTCAAAGATGGGATTTTAACAGGGGGGCGGGGTGGCGTCGCAGGATCGATGCTCTGGATCGCATCGTGAGCGAATCGGGACAATCCTTGCGCGCCACGAAGCGGCGTCGGAAGGGCGGGGCGGGCAGACTGATGGCTCCCGTCATCACAAGGAAGCTTTCCATGAAAACCTTTTTCCGCCTCACACTGCTTACTGCCCTGTTGGCCTGTGGCCTGGCCCGTGCCGATGATTTTCGTCTGGTCGTCGAGGCCGGGCAGGACGGTCGGCTGGCCCCGGCGCATTACGCCAATGTCTTCGGCTGCAACGGTGGCAACGTTTCGCCGGCCTTGCATTGGTCGGGGGCGCCGGCCGGGACGCGCAGTTTTGTCGTGACCATGTACGACCCGGATGCGCCGACCGGGTCCGGCTGGTGGCATTGGGTGGTCGCCAACCTGCCGGCTGGTAGCGATCATCTGGATGCGGCGGCCGGCAATCCCGGCGGCGCGCTGCCGGCCGGCGCCCGTGCCATTGCCGGCGACAACGGCGCGGCGGCTTACCTCGGCAGTTGCCCGCCGGTCGGGCAGACGCACCGCTACGTATTCACCGTGCATGCGCTCAAGGTCGACAAGCTTGATCTGCCGGCTAACGCCACTCCGGCACTGGTTGGCTTCATGGCCTGGGCGAACGGCCTCGGCAAGACGAGCGTGACCCTGACCGGTTCGCGTTAACATGGGCGAAAAGGCCGGCATGCCGCCGGCCTTCAAGGAGGAAAAAGCATGCAGCCAACCCTTGTCCAGCGCGCCGGCATTGCCGTGTCGGGCAGCATCGTCCAGCGCCAGCCTTTGCAGTTCCGGCGGCTGTGGATCGACCTGCCAACGCTGGTCCTGGTCGAATCCGGCTACAAGATTCTGCACGGCGAGGCCGGCACCTTCCGCGTTGAGGCCGGTCAGGCAGTGGCGCTGGCCGGTGGCCAGGCCTTCGACGTGACCAACTATCTCGGTGAGGCGCCCAGCTATCGCGCCCGCTGGCTGGCCTGGGAGCGCGGCCTGCTTGAGCAGTGGCGGGTGCCAACGGCCGGTGAACGGCCGCAGTCGGTGGTGACGCTGGGCAAGGTGGCGCCGGCCTTTGCCGATGCTTTCACGGCATTGACGCAATCGTTCGACGACGCGGCGCTGCCGGATGCGGTGGTCGCTCATCGGGCGCTGGAAATGCTGGTCTGGCTGGAGGGTGTCGGCCGTCTGCTGCTCGACGATGCGAGCCTGGCGCCACGAGTGCGTCGTTTGCTCGCCGGCGATCCGGCGCATGACTGGCGTTCGCCCGAAGTCGCCGGCCATTTCGCCATGAGCGAGGCCAGTCTGCGCCGCCACCTGGCGATCGAGGAGTGTTCGCTGTCGGAAATCCTGCTCGACGTGCGCATGTCGACGGCGCTCACTTTGCTGCAATCGACGGCGCAGCCGGTGACGCGGATTGCCGGCGAGGTTGGCTACCAGTCGCCGTCGCAGTTTGCCGTGCGCTTTCGTCGCCGTTTCGGCTGTTCGCCCAGCGACATTCGCCGCGACAGTCCGCGTGGCCGGGTCGCCCTCGCGTAAAATCGGGGCATTGCCAACCCGTGCCAACCGACCATGCTGATCTTCCTGTCACCCGCCAAATCGCTTGATTACAAGACCCCGCCGCACGTCGCCACGCACACGCAGCCGGCCTACCTGAAGCATTCGGAAGCCTTGATCAAAAAGCTGCGCAAATTGTCGCCGGCCGATATATCCAATTTGATGGACCTCTCCGACCCGCTGGCCCTTCTCAATTTCAATCGCTACGCCGACTGGTCGCTGCCTTTCACGCCGGACAACGCCAAGCAGGCCGTGCTCGCCTTCGACGGCGATGTCTACGATGGCCTGGCGGCGAAGACTCTGGACGCCGACGATCTTGATTTCGCCCAGCAGCGCGTACGCATCCTCTCCGGCCTCTACGGCATCCTCAAGCCGCTCGACCTGATGCAGCCCTACCGGCTGGAAATGGGCACCAAGTTTGCCAACAAGGCCGGCAAGGATCTCTACGCCTATTGGGGCGAGCGTTTGCTCGAGGCGATCAATACCGAACTGGCCGACATGCCGCGGCCGGTCGCGGTCAACCTTGCTTCCGAGGAATATTTCAAGGCCGCCGTCGGCCGCAAGATCAACGGAACCGTGATCCAGCCGGTGTTCGAGGACTGGAAGAACGGCAAGTACAAGATCATCAGCTTCTACGCCAAGCGGGCGCGTGGCCTGATGACGCGTTACGCCGTGGTGAACCGGCTGAGCGAGCCGGAAGGGCTCAAGGATTTTGACAGCGATGGCTACGCCTTCGCGCCCGAGGCATCCGACGACAAGAGCTGGGTTTTCCGCCGGCGCCAATGACATGAGCTATCGGGCCAGCGTCGGTTCGCAAGGCTATCGCTTCGCCGATCTGCGCGAAGTGCTGGCCAGGGCCAGCCCGGCCCGTTCCGGCGACGCGCTGGCCGGCATTGCCGCGCAGAGCGCAGCCGAGCGGATGGCGGCCCGGCTGGTGCTGGCCGATCTGCCCTTGCGCCGTTTTCTCGATGCGGCGCTGATTCCCTACGAAATCGACGAAGTCACCCGCCTGATCGTCGATAGCCACGATGCTGCCGCCTTCGCGCCGGTCGCTGCGCTGACAGTGGGTGAATTCCGCGAATGGTTGCTCGACGAGGCAACGGGAGAGGCCAAACTGGCGGCGCTGGCGCCCGGCATCACGCCGGAAATGGCAGCGGCGGTCAGCAAGCTCATGCGCAACCAGGACCTCATCGCGGTGGCCCGCAAGTGCCGGGTGGTCACCGCCTTCCGCGACACCATCGGCCTGCCCGGCCGGCTGGCTGTGCGCCTGCAGCCGAATCATCCGACCGACGACGCCAGCGGTATCGCCGCTTCGATGCTCGACGGCCTGATGTACGGCGTTGGCGACGCGGTGATCGGGATCAACCCGGCTTCGGACAGCCTGCCAGCGCTGGCCAGCTTGTGGCGGATGCTCGACGAACTGATTGGACGTTTCGCTATTCCGACGCAGTCCTGCGTGCTGACCCATGTCAGCAGCCAGATCCGCGCCATCGAGGCGGGATTGCCGGTCGATCTTGTCTTCCAGTCCATCGCCGGCACGGAGGCGGCCAATGCCGGCTTCGGCATCAACCTGGCGCTGCTCAGGGAAGCCCGCGAGGCGGCCTTGTCGCTCAAGCGCGGGACGGTCGGCGACAACGTCATGTACTTCGAAACCGGGCAGGGCAGCGCCCTGTCGGCCAACGCCCACCACGGCGTCGATCAGCAGACCTGCGAGGCGCGCGCCTACGCCGTGGCCCGGCATTTCAAACCGTTGCTGGTCAATACCGTGGTCGGTTTCATCGGCCCGGAATATCTCTACGACGGCAAGCAGATCATCCGCGCCGGGCTGGAAGATCATTTCTGCGGCAAGCTGCTCGGCCTGCCGATGGGCTGCGACATCTGCTACACCAACCACGCCGAGGCCGATCAGGACGATATCGACAACCTGCTCGTGCTGCTCGGCACGGCCGGTGTCAATTTCATCATGGGCGTGCCGGGGGGCGACGACATCATGCTCAATTACCAGAGCACGTCCTTCCACGACCAGCTATTCGTCCGTCAGGCGCTCGGTTTGCAGCGGGCGCCGGAATTCGCAGCCTGGCTGGCGAGCATGGGTTTGATCGACGGGGCCGGGCACCTGCTGCCGGCCAGCCCCGACCATCGGCTGCTGGCCGACCTGCGGCGGCGCCTTTCATGAGCCGCCCGGACCCCTGGCAATCGCTGGCGACGTTGACCGCCGCCCGCATTGCCTTGGGCCGCGCCGGTAACAGCCTGCCGACTGCCGCCGTCCTCAGTTTCGATGTCGCCCATGCCCTGGCCCGCGACGCCGTGCATCAGGTGCTGGATGTCGACGGGCTAGTCGCTCGCTGGCGCGAGATGGGCGGGGCTGAACCGCTGGTCGTCCATAGCCAGGCCATCGACCGCCACACCTACCTGCAACGCCCGGACCTCGGCCGCTGTCTCGACGAGGCCAGCGCCGCGATGCTGCTGGCCCAGCATCTTCCCGATGCGCCCGATGTGGCCATCGTGATCGCCGATGGCCTCTCGGCGACCGCCGTGCATGAGAACGCCTTGCCGCTGCTGGATGCCCTGCTCCCCCTGCTCGACGGCTTGCGGATAGCCCCGCCGGTCATCGCCCGTCAGGGCCGGGTGGCGCTCGGCGACGAGGTCGGTGCCGTGCTCGGGGCGCGGCTGGTGCTCGTCATCCTCGGCGAGCGACCGGGCCTTTCGTCGCCGGACAGCCTGGGCGCCTACCTGACTTTCGCGCCGAAGATCGGCCGGCTTGATGCCGAGCGCAATTGCCTTTCCAACATCCGGCCGGCCGGGCTGACGCCGGCTGCCGCTTCGGTCAAGCTGGCCTGGCTGATCCGCGCCGCCCTGGCCCGGCAATTGACTGGCATCGGTTTGAAGGACGACAGCGAAACCCCGGCGCTTTCTCCAGTTCTGAAAGCGGAACGCTGAGGCCGGAAGCAGTCGCGGTGGCCGGCGTGCCAGCCATTTCAATTTTGGCCATTATTTCCGGTTGACCGTAGCAATCCCGGCTAAGCCATGGTTTCAACAGCGCCGCCGCTTACTGCCCTAACTTAGCCAGCACGCTTGATACCCGGGCCAGTTCGGCGAATAGCGGTTCCAGCGTCGGGGGCGGCTCGCTATCTGGCGCCTCCCTCAACTCGGCTTCGACCGTCGCCGACAGGTTGCCGAGGTCGTCCATGCCCAGGTTGCGCGACATGCCTTTGAGCGTGTGGGCGAAACGCAGCGCGTCGGCCGCCTGATTGTTGGCGAGGGCGGTGCGCAGGTTGGTTTCGAAATGGGTGCCGTAGCTGTCGCGGAATTTGATCAGCATGGTCCGGTAAAAATTGACCTTGTTGCCCATCAGTTTTAGGCCCTTTTCCACGTCGATGCCCGGCAGGTTCATCATCCAGGCGGGTTCCAGCGCCGGCGCTGCGTTCGGCGTGACGGGGATATCGACATTGGTCCCGGGCTGGAGCAATTCACTGATCAGGCGCAGCAGCTTGTCGAGATCGACCGGCTTGGTGATGTGGGCGTTCATGCCGGCCTCGACGCACAGCAGGCGGTCGTGTTCGAGCACGCCGGCGGTCAGGGCAATGATCGGCAGGTCGGCGTATTGCGGCTCGGCGCGCAGCAGGCGGGTGGCGGTAAAACCGTCCATGATCGGCATCTGGCAATCCATGAGCACGAGGTCCGGGCGTTTCTGGTGAATGGCGGTGATCGCCTGCTTGCCGTCGCTGGCCAGGCGGATCTTGAGGCCGGCCATGGCGAGCAGTTCCTGCATGAGGTCGCGGTTGAGGTCGACGTCGTCGACCACAAGAATGTCGGCGCCGTGCAGGTGGGGGACGCTGGAAATGTCGGGCAGATTGTTGGCCGGTGGCGAGACCGGTAGCGCCGGCAAGTGCAGCGGTAAGGCGAGGGCCGAATAGAGCCCGCGCAGGCTGGCCGGCTTGTGCAGCACGGCGTCGGCCAGGTTGTTTTCCATGAACGGCAGCGCGCTGCTGTTGTGCGGCGCCAGCAGGATCAGGGCCGGCGCCCGCTGGACGAGCGTCTGGCGGATGGCCGTGATGGTCTCGACGCCGCTCATGCCTGACGGCTTCTGCCAGTCGATCAGGGCGGCGAGGTAATTGGCCGATGGACTGGTCAGCAGGGTCAGGACCTCTTCGCCGCTGGCGCAGACTTCGGCTTGCAAGCCAAGTTGCAGCACCTGTTTGGCCAGGGTTTCAGCCAATTGCGCGTTGTCGTCCATGACGAGCACCGTGCGCCCGGCGAAGGCGGTCAGGCGGTCGGCGAGTTCGGCGGCCGGCGGCGTGCCGTTCGGCGCGGTTTGCAGGCCGGCCGTGAAATGGAAAGTGCTGCCGCGCCCGGCTTGGCTGTCGAGCCAGATGCGGCCGTTCATGAGTTCGACGAGCCGGCGGGAAATGACCAGCCCGAGGCCGGAGCCACCGTAACGCCGGGTGGTCGAGGTGTCGGCCTGGCTGAAGGCGGAGAACAGCATCGTCTGTTCGGCCGGCGAAATGCCGATGCCTTCGTCACGCACCCAAAAGCGCAGCCGGGCTACGCCATTGATGGCGGATTCAAGCTTGCAGCCGATGGTCAGGACGCCTTTTTCGGAAAACTTGATGGCATTGCCGAGCAGGTTGATGATGACCTGCTTGAGACGCAGCGGGTCGCCGACGAAGCTGGCCGGCACCTCGGGGGCGATATCGACGCAAAGTTCCAGTCCCTTGTCTTCGATGCGCTCGATGAGCAGGTCGGTAATTTCGTCGATCAGGGTGGGCAGGGCGAAGGCCACCTGCTCGATCTCCAGCTTGCCGGCCTCGATGCGCGAAAAATCGAGGATGTCGTTGATGATGCCGAGCAGGTGGTTGGCGGCCTGGCGAATCTTGCTCAGGTACTGCCCTTGCTGGATGTTGAGCGGCGTGCGCAGGCAGAGGTCGGAAAGGCCGAGGACGGCAGTGAGCGGTGTCCGCACCTCGTGCGACATGTTGGACAGGAATTCGCTCTTGGCCTGGCTGGCCGCCTCGGCCTGCTCCTTGGCGGCGCGCAGATCCTGCGTCTGGGCATCGACCATGGCCGTCAGATTGTCGCGGTGATCACGCAGTTCCTCGGCCGTTTCGTGGAGCAGGCGCTCGTTGTCGCGCAGGGCTTTCTCGCGGGCCTTGAGCATGGCGATGTTGCTCGCGACGACGACGGCGCCTTCGAGCTTTCCGGCCTGGCTGTGGATCAGGCTGGCGTGCACGAGATAGGGCAGCGGGCCGGTTTCATCGCCGGCCGGTGCATCCGCCCGGCGAAAATTGAGTTCGGCCTCGAAACGCCCGTCGGCCGCCCGAATGGCGTTGAGCAGCAGCGGCCCGCCACGGTCGACCGGCAGCATGCGGCGCAATTGCTGGCGGTCGGCTTCGCACAGGCAGTCTTCGAAATAGTGGCCGACCACGGCTTCAGGCGCGTAGCCCAGTTCCTTGGTGAGCAGGCGGTTGGCGCGGATGACCCGGCCGTCCGGACCGAGCATGACGAAAATTTCGGCCATGGTGCCGATTGCCCGCTCCAGCGCCCCGTGCAGCCGGGCCAGTTCCTGCGAGCGCAGCTGCAATTCGTCCTGCTGTCTTTCCTGCTCGGCGATGAGCAGTTCGAGCGCCTCGGTGCTCTTGATGAGTTCGCTTTCCAGGGCCTGGTTGGCCTGGCGCAGGACGTCGAGTTCGCCGCTCAGTTCGCAGCTGTGGGCGCAACTGGCCGATGCCCAGCGGGTGCGGATCAGTTCGGTCGTCTCGGCGACGGCGGCGGCGACTTCGAGCGACAGGCCGGGGGCGAAGGTCTTGACCGGGCCGATCTCGACGGCGATGACATCGATGCGCGGCGGTGCCTCGATGGTCTCGCGCACGGCGGCCAGCAGGTAGCCGACGCCGGCCCCATGGCCGCCGCTGCCGGCGCTTTCCACGGGGATACTGTCGGCGGCGAGCCGGTGCAGGCGGCCGGGCTGGTCGCCGGCCATGGCATCGACGACGATCACATGCGGGCAGTTCTCGAACCAATGCAGCGCGTCGAGGCCGCGCGTGCCGCAATCGATGACCTCGACCTGACCCTTGAGCAGCGCCCGGCGCAACGCCATGGCGACGGTTGGGCCGAAACCGTCGTCGCCATGCAGCGGATTGCCGAAGCAGAGGATGCGCAGCCGTTCAGACATTGAAATGCGTCTTTTTGTGGCTGCCGATGAAATGCACGGTGCACACCAGGCAGGGGTCGTGCGAGCGGACGATGTGGCCGATTTCCACCGGGTTTTCCGGATCGGGAACGGTCAGGCCGATGATGCTCTGTTCCCAGTGGCCGTGGCGGCCGGCGCTGTCGCGCGGCGAGGCGTTCCAGGCGGTTGGCGTGACGATCTGGTATTTGTCGATGAGCCCATCTTTGATGCGCAGCCAGTGGCCGAGCCCGCCGCGCGCCGCCTCGACCAGGCCAACGCTTTCGCCATCCGGCCAGACATCGATTTTCGGGTCGATGAAATGCGGCTCGTCGCATTTCATTTTTAGCTGTTTTTTCGTGTTGACCGTGGCATTGAGCAGCCAGCCGGCCCGGCGCAGGCGGGCGAACTGGCGCAGCCAGGTGTTGTCGCCCTCGCTGGCGAGCAGGTCGGTAATGAGTGGCTCGCCGGCAATGCGCAATTCGGCCAGCGGCCCGGTCTGCACCACCTTGTCGCCATAGCGCGGCGCCTTGGCCCAGGTGTAGCGGTCGCTGCCCGGCTGGTGATCGGGGATGGTTTCGCCGGCCCACGGGTGGCGCCCGCCGGGGTAGTCGAGGAACCAGCTGTGGCGGACGTGTTCGTTGATCTGCAGGTGGTCGAGCGGCTCGACCTGCTGCGTGTCGGCGTTGAAAAAACCGGCCGGCAATTCGCTGCCGGCGCCGTCGGGCCGATGATTGACGCCGTAGCTGAGCAGGTGGCCGGTGCCAGCGCCGAGCTTGTGCAGGCCGATGTCGCGGCCGAAACGGTTGAACAGGCCGAGGGCGCTGCGCTGCCGGGCCGGGCTGGCGGCCAGCCAGCGGAACAGCCCTTCAGCGCTGTCGAGCGCCAGCCATTCGTCGAGGTCGCCGCCGATCACGGCCTGCTCGAACCAGGCGCGCACGCTGGCCAGAATGTCACGCGTGTCGATCAGCCGGCGGGCGTTGGCCGGCTGGGTGATGCCGCCGGGCAGCATGTAGGTCGAGTGCGGCCACTGGCCGCCGAAAATGGCGACGATGCCGATCAATTCACGCGTGCTCTTCAGGCAGCCGCGCACGACGCTGCCCTTGAGCGGGGCGAAGGCTTCAGCCAGTTCAGCCGCCAGCGGGTGGCCGGCGTAGAGCGGGTTGCAGAAATCCGGGGTGAAAAACAGGAAGCTCTGGCGCAAGTCGCTTTGCAGCGTCTCGGCCATCAGGCACAGGTTGCGGACGAGGACGGCGTGGGCCGGCGGCGTGATGTGGGCGATCTGTTCCAGCGCCAGCGTCGCCGCATAGAGGTGGGCCGTGCCGCAGATGCCGCAGACGCGCGGCGTGATGACTAGCGAATCGCGCGGCGCCCGGCCGATCATGATCTGCTCGAAACCGCGATACAGCGTGCCGACGCAGCGCGCATCGACGACCACGCCGTCTTCAAGGTCGAGCTGGAACTCGAGGTCGCCCTCGACGCGGTTGAGATCGATATCGACGGTGACGCGGGTCATGGTTCCATCTCGCGGTTGATCACTCGTTCAGGGGCAGCGGCGCGGGCGAGGTTCTTGTAGGCCATGTACTTGGCGCGGGCGACGCCGAGCGGCAGAAATTTCGGCACGGCGCCGATTTTGGGCGTCACGAACAGGTCGCGGTTCGACGGGAAATCCGGCGAGGTGCAGCCGAAGCAGGGCACGCCAGCCCGCGTCTTGCTGCTGTGGCCATTCCACAATTCGGTGTTGCACGGCGCCAGGGTTTGCGGGCCGCGGCAGCCGAGGCTGAAGAACATGCAGCCGCGCCCGCCGAGCACCTCGTCCTCGATGTCGTACTCGTGGTACTCGTTGCGCGTGCAGCCCTGATGGACGAGGCTGGCGAAGAAGGCGGCCGGCCGGTTGAGGGTGTCGAGCTGGAGCATTTCGCCCTCGGCCAGCATGGCCAGCACCTTGGTCATCGTGTTCGGGTGGGCCGGGCAACCGGCGACGTTGATGACCGGCTGCCCGCTGCGCGCCCGCCAGTCGGCGCCGAGCAGGCCGCCGGGTTGGTCCTTGAGAAATTGCAGGCCGGTGCAGTCGGTCGGGTTCGGCCCCGCCGCATGGACGCCACCAAACGCGGCGCAGGTGCCCATCGCTACGACATGGGTGGCCAGCGGCGCCAGCTCGCGGACGATGTCGATCTTGGCTCGGCCCTTCCAGGTGTCGTACTGGCCGCTGCCGTCCGGCCCGGTCATCAGGCTGCCTTCAATGCACAGGATGTCGAGTTTTTGGCGGCCGCTGGTGATCGCCTCAAGCACCTGTCCGAAGCGGGCATCGGCGGTCAGCGACGGGTGCCAGAGGAGATTCAGGTCATATTGCTGGAGCAGGTTTTCCAGGCTGGGCCGGTCCGCGCAGAGGAGGGCCATGCTTTCGCCGCTGCAGGCACCGGCTTGCATCCAGACGATATTCGGCATGGTGACTCTCCTTTCGCCAACAGGCGCCAGGGCGAGCTTGTCAGCGGGATACGCTTTTATTTTGCAAAACTAATAGTTGTGACAACTTTATCAAATGGCGGGTGAGGTTGCACCGGAATTTATGGTTGCCCCGTTCAGCAGCAGCGATGCCGCCGCCGGCTTGACGATCTGGAATCCCAGGGTGGTTCGTCCGCGCAGCTGGAGCAGCGCCTTGTCCTTGCTGACCAGCAGGTTGGCGCCGCAGCGGGCGGCCAGTTCGAGGAACTTCTGATCGTCCCTGTCCTTGCAGCGCGGCAGCTTCGGCGCTTCGCCCTCGGGAAACACCTCGACCAGCCCGGTGTAGCGGGCATAACGCTCGGCGATCATGGCCGGCGTCAGCTTCAGTTGCGGATAGGTCAGCACGCGTTGCAGCTCGTCGAGCGTGCGCGCATCGACGACGCATTGAATATTCCCGGCCTCGAGCGCCGCCATGATCGGCACGGCATCGGTGTTACCCCAGTGAAAGAGGTCGAGGACGACATTGGTATCGAGAACTAAGCGCAGCATGGGGCGATTATAATGCCGGCCTTTGTAGCCGCCTGATTTGGAATCTGCCTGATGTCCCGCATTCTTCTCGCTCCGATGGAAGGCTTGGCTGACTACGTGTTGCGCGACGTACTTACCGGGATTGGCGGCTTCGATAGTGCGGTTTCGGAATTCGTTCGGGTGTCCGCTTCGGTATTGCCGAGGCGGACGTATGAGCGAATTTGTCCCGAATTGATGAACGGTTGCCACACGCCGGTCGGCACACCGATGGTGATCCAGTTGTTGGGTAGTGATCCTGACTGGTTGGCCTTGAATGCCGAGCAAGCGAGTGTTTTTTCGCCACATGGTGTGGACCTGAATTTTGGCTGCCCGGCCAAAACCGTCAACCGGCATGGTGGCGGCGCCATGCTCCTGGCTGATCCCGAACTGCTCAGCCGCATCGTTCGTGCCGTGCGCGCTTCGGTGCCGACATCGATTCCTGTGACGGCAAAGATGCGCCTTGGCGTTTCCGATACTTCCCGTGCCATCGACTGCGCCCAGGCGCTCGTCGAAGGTGGGGCGGCCTCTCTGGTTGTGCATGCCCGAACGAAAGATGACGGCTATCGTCCGCCAGCGCACTGGGAATGGATCGCGAAAATTGCGGATGCCGTCAATGTGCCGGTAACCGCCAATGGTGAAGTCTGGACAGTCGACGACTGGCGACGCTGTCGCTCGGTAAGCGGATGTAATGACGTCATGATTGGACGTGGCGCTGTTGCCGACCCTTACCTGGCGCTCCGCATCAAGGGTTTGATGGATGAAAAGCCGTCCGCGGAGGATTGGTCCGCCCTGATCCCGCGCATCGCCGAATACTGGGAAAAGGTCCACACCCGTGTTTTGGCCTGCCATGCGCCCGGGCGGCTAAAGTTGTTGCTGAGCTACTTCCGGCGAACATGGCCAGAAGCCGTCGGGCTATATGACGCCGTTCGAACAATTCGCGATCCGCTGGAAATTTCGAAAGTGCTCCAAGCTGCACAATCTCAGTGACTTGACCCGTAGTTCCCATTTCAACTGACCAATCGGAATTGCCCGGCTGGCCAGCTTTGCTCAACCGTCAGCATCGGGATGACCGGCGGCCAGGCTTTGTTGCCGCCAGACGCCAAGGCTTGAACCCGGCATTTTATTTTTGGCTGTTTTTTCCGGTTGACCGTGGAAAGCATCAAGGCCCGCGGTGCTCGGTGTTCGAGGGGCTGCGTTGTCGCTCAGCCCTCACCCCTGGCCCGGCGCGCCGATTTTTCCAGTTGTACCAGCGTGCTCAGCAGTTTTCGGATGAGCTCCCGGCTTCGTTCGTCGGTCAGGACGCCGTTCGGGTCGAATCGTTCTGCCGCGTTGCCGATCATGACTTCGGGTTGAACGACGACCGGCATGTCGAGGGCGACCAGAATTTTCCGGAGATCGTATTGGGCTCGCGCCGTACCGAAGTTGCCGATGGAAACACCCATGACGGCCGCAGTTTTGCCCTTCCATGCGCTTTGACCATAGGGCCTGGTGCCCCAGTCGATGGCATTTTTCAAACCACCCGGCAGCGAGTAGTTGTATTCCGGCGTGGCAAACAGGATGGCATCGGCGGCCATGATCTTTTGCTTGAATTCAAGCACGGCAGCGGGGGGTGTCAATTCGTCGTCCTGATTGAACACCGGAATCCCATGGAGGCTGACTGTTTCCAGCGTTACGCCCTCGGGCAGCAATGCCTGCGCGGCTTTCAGGGCGAAAGCGTTGTAGGAGCTTTTACGCAGACTGCCCACGATTCCCAGAATCTTCATGTCGTTCATCTTGAACCTCCGTCATATAGTTGCGAAGACAGTGTCACCCAAAACAAAACATTTGAGCGCTTGGCGCTATGGCAGTTCAACAGGAGCCGGCTGAAAGGTCATTTTGTCTTTGGGCATGCCGACCCCGACCGAACAAATGCCTTGCTCAATTCCAAGGGTTGCATGCAAGTACCTCCGATAGTCAGGCCTGGCAGGCGCGTTCGACCTTGCTTGCCGTCTTCAGAGCATGGTTGGCGCGTCGGCGAGTTCGTTCGGGTTGTCGCCGCTGGCCGGGAAGTGTTGGGCGAGCAGGGCGGTGATGTGCGCGATGGCGTCTACCATGCCGCGCCGGTAATCGCCGGCGGCGAAGGCGTCGTCCATCTGCCGGCAGATGGCATCCCATTCGGTTTGCTCGACATGGGCGGCGATGCCCCGGTCGGCGAGGATTTCGACTTGGCGGTCGACGAGCTGGACGTAGATGAGGATGCCGTTGGCTTGGCGCGTGGCGGCTACGCCGAGCGACTGGAACAGCGCAGCGGCGCGGGTCCGGCAGGTTTCGTTGCGGAGCAGGGCGCGGAGCGGTAGCGGGCCTTCGATGGCGATGCGGATTTCGCCGTGATGCTTGGTTTCGGATGCCTTGACGGCGGCGCCGATGGCCGCCAGGTCGGCCGGCCGGAAGGCGCGTCTGGCCCACCAGCCGGGCGATGAGAGGTGTTTGATCAGGCGTTTTAGCATCATGTCACCAGTCCCCCGAAGCGCCGCCGCCACCGAAGCCGCCACCGCCGCCGGAAAATCCGCCACTGCCGCCGGAGAATCCGCCGCCGCCCGAGCCGCCGCCAAAGCCGCCGGGGAAGCCGCCGCTTCCTCCGGAAGTCCAGCCGCCGCGGCCGAGGCGGATGAAGGAGAGGACGAAGGCGAGCAGCGCGGCGCCGCCGGCCAGGCCGAGCGAGGCGAAGAGGGTCCAGGCCAGCCATCCGGCGGCGCCGGAGACGGCGAGCGAGCCGAGCAGGCCGAACATCGAGCGGATGACGCCGGCCATGAAGAAGACGATGAGCAGGAAAGTGAAGGCATCGCCGGTGTCGGCGCCGCTCGGGGCAGTTTGGACGACGGGGGCGGGCAGCGGTTCGCCGCGAATGAGCTTGTCGAGGCTTGCTACGGTCGACTGCAGGCCACCGGCAAAATCGCCCTGGCGGAATCGCGGCGCCATCTGTTCGGCCACGATGCGCTTGGCGATGGCGTCGGGAATGGCGCCCTCCAGCCCGTAGCCGACTTCGATGCGCATCTTTCGGTCGTTCTTGGCGACGATGACGATCACCCCGTCGTCGACGCCCTTGCGGCCGATTTTCCAGGCCTCGGCGAGGCGGATGCCGAATTGTTCGATGCTTTCCGGCTGCGTCGTCGGCAGCAGGACGATGGCGATCTGCGCGCCCTTGTCTTTTTCAAGCGCCGCCAGGCTGGTCGTCAGCCCGGCTTTATCCTCGGCCGACAGCGTGCCGGTCAGGTCGGTGACGCGCTCGGTCAGCGCCGGCAGCGCCACCTCGCTGGCGCTCCAGCCGAGGAGCGGCAGCAGCGCGAAACAGAGGGCGACGAGCCAGCGCAGCATGAAGGTTTACTTGGCGGCGGCCGGGGTGTCGAACTTGATGACCGGTGGGGCGGAAATCGCCTTTTCGTCGTCGACCGTGAAGTTGGCCTTGGGCTTGTAGCCCATGACCATGGCCGTCAGGTTGTTGGGGAAGGTGCGCACCGAAATGTTGTACTGGCGGACGCTGTCGATGTAGCGGTTGCGGGCGACGGTGATGCGGTTTTCGGTGCCTTCGAGCTGGGCCTGCAGGTCGCGGAAATTGGCGTCGGCCTTGAGGTTCGGGTAGTTCTCGGCGACGACGAGCAGGCGGGAGAGGGCGCCGGAGAGTTCGCCCTGGGCCTTCTGGAACTTGGCGAAGGCGGCTTCATCGTTGATCAGTTCGGGCGTGATCTTCATGCCGGCAACGTTGGCGCGTGCCTCGGTGACGCGGGTCAGCACTTCCTTTTCATGCGCGGCATAGCCCTGGACGACGGACACCAGGTTGGGAATGAGGTCGGCGCGGCGTTTGTACTGGTTGAGCACCTCGGACCAGGCGGCGTTGACGCCTTCGTCGTTGATCTGGATCTGGTTGTAACCGCAGCCGGAGAGCAGGCTGGCGACGAGGGCGAGGACGGCGTAGAGGCGAATGCGCATGGAAAAGGCTCCAGAAGAATGGTTCGTTGGAGAGAATACCATCGTGATATTTCCGGGCGAGTAAAGTTTGGTTTGCTACGGTCAACCCGAAAAAACGGCCAAAATCGAAATCGCCGGGCGGCGGCTTCAGGCCGGTTTGCGGCGCAGCAGGTGCATGACGATGAAACTGAGCACCGCCTCGCCACGCTGGTTCACCGCCTGATATTTCAGGCGCGCGATGCCGCGATCCGGTTTCGAGTTTGACGGCCGTACCTCAAGCACTTCGATCTCGCTGTGCAGCGTATCGCCCGGCCGAACCGGGGCGAGCCAACGCAACTCGTCGATGCCCGGCGAACCCATGCTCGATTCGGCCAGGATGCCGGACTGGATGAACAGCCGGAAGCAGATGGCCAGGCTCTGGAAACCGCTGGCGATCAGCCCGCCATAGGGCGAGCCGGCGGCGGCGTTGGCGTCGAGATGGAAAGGCTGCGGGTCGTAGCGCCAGGCGAAGTCGATGATCTCGGCTTCGGTCAGCGTCAGGCCCGGCGAGGTGAAGCGCTGGCCGGGGGTGAGGTCGTCGAGAAAACGGGTGTCCATGGGTGACCTCAGGCGACGCGTTGCAGCGGCCGAACTTCTTCGGCGATTCGTTCTGCGCTCTCGTTGGCGGCCTGTTTCAGGTCGAACGCGCTTTGCAGATTGAGCCAGAATTGCGCTGTCGTATCGAAATAGCGGGCCAGTCGCAGCGCGGTATCCGGTGTCACGGCGCGGCGTTCGCGGACGATGTCGTTGATTCTCGGCGCCGGCACGTGCAGGGCCATGGCCAGCGAGTTGGCGCTCATTTCCAGCGGCACGAGGAATTCCTCGCGCAGGATTTCGCCGGGGTGGATTGCTCGCATGTTGTTGGTCGTCATCTTCGGCCTCTCAGTGGTAATCGACGATTTCAACGTTCGTCGGTCCGTTATTCGTCCATTCGAAGCACACCCGCCACTGGTCGTTGATGCGGATACTGTGCTGCCCGCTACGGTCGCCGCTCAAAGCCTCCAGCCGGTTGCCGGGCGGCGAGCGCAGGTCGCGCAGTTCGACCGCGGCATCGAGCATTTGCAGCTTGCGCTGGGCGACGCTCTCGAAGTTCGGAAACCGTCGCGGCGCACCGCCGGCAAACAGGCTTTCGGTCTCGGTGCAACGAAATGAACGAATCGTCATGGCTGACTTTATGTCGTGAAGCGTTTATCGTCAAGCGTTAAATGTACGGCGATTTTGACCACTCTGGGTTACGGATTCCGGCACTGCCCAACCTGCGTGTCGCCGGCCTTGCCGCAGGGCGTCAGCGCGCCGGGCATCGGGTGCGGGGTGCCGTTTTTGTCCATGTGGGCGGCGACGGTGTCCCATTCGAGGATGCCGGTTTTGTCGAGTTTGAGGCGGAGCAGCCAGCCGAGTTTGGCTTCGGGGGCGGTGAAGCCGTCGAAGACGAAGTTGCCGAGGCTGTAGATGATCGGTTTGCCCTGATAAACGTCGGCGCCCTGGGTGACGTGCGGGTGGCTGCCGACGACCATGCTGGCGCCTTCATCGATCATGCGTCGGGCGAAACTTTGCAGGCGCGGGCTGGCGGTTGGCTCGTATTCCCAGCCCCAGTGCATGAAGGGGATGATGAGGTCGGCGCCGGCGGCTTTGGCGGCGCGGATGTCGCTGATCACGTGGTCGTCCTCGCTCCACGCCGTGCCGGGCGTGTCGGCGCCGGCTTCGAAGGCGCGCGGGGCGAATTCGTTGTAGCCGAGGATGGCGATTTTGAGGCCGTTCCGTTCGATCCACAGCGGCTTGTGGGCTGCGACGAGGTTCTTGCCGGCGCCGAAATGGGCGATGCCGGCGCGGTCGAGGCGCTGCATGGTTTCGAGCAGGGCCGGGTGGCCGTAGTCGCCGACGTGGTTGTTGGCCAGGGTGACGGCGTCGAAGCGGCCTTGCAGGATGCGCAAAGTGCGCGGGTGGGCGCGGAAGGTGTAGGGCTTGTTGGCGAGCCGCTTGCCGCTTCTGGCGACCGAGGTTTCGAGGTTGGCGATGCGGTAGTCGGCGGCCTTGAGCGTTTTGGCGAAGGGGGCGAGTGGGTCGCCACCTTTGGCGATGAGCCGGCCCGGGCCATCGTCGAGCATGACGTCGCCGGCGAAAATGAGGGTCAGCGGCTCGGCGTGGACGTTGAGGGCGGCGAGAAATGCGATTGCTACGGTCAACCGGAAAAAACGGCTCATTTTGAAGTCGCCTCGTGCAGTTCGCACCAGTAGTCGAGGACGAGACCGTAGCGCGGTTCGTAGGCGTGGTTCAGGCCGGTGAAGCCGTACCGCCCGGCAGGAACTGGCGGGTAGGCGTAGGTCGCCTGGTGGATGAGCGGGCGGCCGTCGACGTCCTCGTGCTCGGCGTAGGTGTAGAGCTTGATGCTGGCGAGGTCGGCCGGTTCGTTGAGAAAGACGATGCGAAACAGCAGGTAGGAGCCGAATTTGATCGGCGCCACGGTGTAGGGCGAGGCGGTGGGGCGGGCTTCGACGATCTTCGTTTCGCCGCCGTAGCTGACGTGGCAGGCCACCGTTTCGCCAACCTCGGCGTGGGCCGTCGCGGCGCCGAGGAGGAGGGCGCCGATCAGCGCACGGCGGTTAGCGCGCCGGGCCACGGTTTGCCGGCTTCAGGACGAGGTCGATGGCCACGGGCTGGCCGTTTTTGATCGCCGGAGCCGGCTTGGCACTGGCGAACAGCAGTTTGCCGTCGGCCTCGATGCGGGCGCTGACGGTGGCGCCGGCCTTTTTGCCCATGAGGTCGCGGTCGACCGTGGCGTTGAAGGCAATCGGCACCTGGGCGCCGTTCAGCTCGTAACGCTGATCGGCCAGCGTGCGCCGGCCGGACTGGATGCGGATCTTGAGGATGGCGTTGGGCGGCAGGGCGACGCGGGCGAGATAGCGGACGGTGCCGGCAATGTCGATGAAACTGCTGGCCGCCGCCGGCTGTGCTGCGGCCTGAGGCATGACCGGCGCCACGCTGCCGCGCGAACAGCGGCGCAGGTTGCCCTTGCCGTCTTCGAGAATGGCGTCGTCGCCCTTGGTCGCCAGGCGAATGTCGCCACTCCGATAAAGCGCCCCGGAGGCGGCCGGGACTTGCGGCAGAACGACGGCGTCGTCGGCGAAATGCAGGGTTGCCTGCGGTCGACCGGAAATATCGGCCGAAAACGAAATGTCGATGCGGTTGCCGTTGTCGCAGGTGTAGGCGAGGCGTTCGTCGCCGGCGCAGGCGCAAAAAGGGACGAGCGCGGCCAGCAGCAGCGCCGGCAGGGAGCGAAGGTTCATGGGTTTTCCGGTTTGGGGAGAGGAGTCCAGCGCCCGTCGAGCAGACCTTCGATGGGCTGGAAGGCCGATTTGTAGGCCATCTTGCGACTTTCGGCGATCCAGTAGCCGAGGTACAGGTAGGGCAGGCCGAGGGCAGCGCACTGGGCGGCCTGCCACAGGATGTTGTAGGTGCCGAAACTGGCGTGCGGAATGTCCGGATCGTAAAAGGTGTAGACCGACGACAGGCCGTCGTCGAGCACGTCGATGAGGCTCACCATGCGCACGATGCCGTCTTCGGTGAACTCGATGAGCCGCGTGTCGACCCGGCTTTGCAGCAGGAACTGGGCGTACTGTTCGTGGCTGTCCTCGTCCATGCCGCCGCCCGGGTGGCGGGCCTGCTGGTAGCGGTTGTAGAGCGTGTAATGCTCCTCGCAATAAAGCAGCGGCCGTTCGCGGGCGCGCAGCGTGGCGTGCTGCTTCAAAGCCCGGCGCTGGCTGCGGTTGGGCTGCAGCTCGGCGACCGGCAGGCGGACCGGCACGCAGGCCTGGCAGTGATCGCAATTCGGCCGGTAGGTGAATACCCCGCTGCGCCGGAAACCGGCGCGGACCAGCGCGCTGTAGATTTCACTGTCGATCAGGTGGGCCGGCGTCGCCACCTGCGAACGCGCCTCGCGGTCGGCCAGGTAGCTGCACGGATAGGGCGAAGTGGCGTAGTACTGGAGCAGCGAGAAGGGCAGTTCGGCGTCGTCAGGCTGGGCCATGGCTTACCACGCGATGTCGAGTTGAGCGACCGACCAGCGATCGCGCGCCGAAATTGCTGCGGTCAACGCCGACAAACGGGTCAAAAAGGCGTCGCGGGGAATTTCACGGGCGCCGAGCGAGGCGAGGTGGTCGGTGTGCATCTGACAATCAATCATGCCGAATTGGTTGCTCACAAGATAACGCACGAGGTGAGCGAAAGCGACCTTCGATGCGTCAGTCCGCCGGGAGAACATCGACTCGCCGTAGAACATGCGACCGATGGCCAGCCCGTACAGGCCGCCGACCAGCGTGTCTCCCTCATAGCTTTCGACCGAATGCGCCCAGCCGAGTTCATGCAGGCGGCAGTAGGCTTCCTTCATTTCCGGCGTGATCCAGGTGCCGTCCTGGCCATCGCGCGGTGTCGTCGCGCAGGCATCCATGACGCCGGGAAAATCGCTGTCGAAGCGCACTTCGAACTTGCCGGCGCGCAGCGTTTTCCGCAGCGAACGGGTCAGCCGGAACTCTTCGGGAAACAGCACCATGCGCGGATCGGGCGAGTACCACAGGGGCAGGCCATCGACCGTTCCCCACGGGAAAATGCCCCGCCGGTAGGCGTCAAGCAGACGGTCCGGCTGCAAGCCACCACCGACGGCGAGCAAACCGCCCATTTCTTCCCGGGCCATGTCGGCCGGCGGAAAAACGTCGAGCGGGCCAAGAAACGGGATCATGCGTGATCGCGAAAAACTAGCGGGCGCTGTTGGTGGCGTGCCAGGTGACCGGCTTGACCTGTTGCTCGAGCTTGATCTCGCAGGCCGGATCGTCGCACTCCTCGTGCTTCATGAAGGCGATGACGTGGTCGGCATCGAGCCGGATGCCGATTTTCTCGCCCAGCGCATGATTGTGGTGCGACGGAACCAGCGACAAGACTTGGGTGCCGCTGGCCAGGCGCAGCGTGTACAGGATGTCGGCGCCGCGGAAAGCCTTGTTCAGCACCTCGGCCTGAACGGTGCTGGTGTCGTCATGAACGATATCGTCCGGCCGCAACAGCACGTCGACCTTGCAGCCGTTGTCGCAGGCGGCGCAGGTTTCGTTGCACTCGACCGGGGTGTCGGAAATCAGCGTGCCGAGTTCCATGCGCACGCTGTTGTTGTCGCCGACCGTGCCGGTCACCAGCACGCCCTGACCGATGAAGTCGGCGACAAAACGATTGGCCGGCCGGTGATACAGGTTGTACGGGACGTCCCACTGCTGGATGCGGCCTTCGTACATGATGCCGATCTCGTCGGCCATGGCGAACGCCTCGTTCTGGTCGTGGGTGACCATGACTGCGGTCGACCCCTCGCGCTTGAGAATTTCGCGCACCTCGGCCGACAGCCGCTCGCGCAGGCCGACGTCGAGGTTGGAAAACGGCTCGTCGAGCAGGATCAGTTCCGGCCGCGGCGCCAGGGCGCGAGCGAGCGCCACGCGCTGCTGCTGGCCGCCGGAAAGCTCATGCGGAAACTTGCTGCCCTGACCATGCAGGCCAACGGTGGCCAGCAATTGACGGACGCGCAGATGAGCGTCCTCACCTGGATTGCGACCGAGGCCAAAGGCGACATTCGCCTCGATGGAAAGGTGCGGAAACAGCGCGTAATCCTGAAAAACCATGCCGATCCGCCGCTTCTCGGGCGAAACCCGCTGACCGGCCTGGCTGACGACTTTGCCGTGCAGGCGGATTTCGCCACCGGCGATGTCTTCGAAACCAGCGATGCAGCGCAGCAAAGTCGTCTTGCCGCAGCCGGAGGGACCAAGCAGGCAGGCGATGCTGCCGACTTCGAGCGAGAAGTTCACGCCGTCGACGACGGTGTGGTTGCCGTAGCGCTGGACAACGCCATTTAGTTCAAGTTGGGCCATAGGTGGTCGATTATAATTCCCATTCACACCCATGCGCACAGCCCTTTATTCCCCCCTGCTGACGGTCGGCATCGTCGTTGCCTTGCTCGCTGGATTGCCGGTAGCCAGCGTCGGCCTCAATATTTTTGTCGGCGGCACCAGCGCCACCTGGTCGCATCTGGCCGACACCGTACTTTCCGAATACATCGCCAATTCGCTCTGGCTGTGCCTTGGTGTCGGTTGCGGCGTCGGCATCGTCGGCGTGGCAACGGCCTGGCTGACGGCCATGCACGAGTTCCCCGGCCGGCGTTTCTTCGAATGGGCCATGGTCCTCCCGCTCGCCGTTCCGGCCTATGTCATGGCCTACGTGTACACCGATTTCCTGCAGTTCGTTGGCCCGGTGCAAACCTTCCTGCGCGAGACTTTCGGCTGGGAGCACGGCGACTACTGGTTCCCCGACATCCGCACCTTGCCCGGTGCCATGCTGATGTTCGTCAGCGTGCTTTATCCCTACGTTTACCTGCTCGCCCGCACCGCTTTCCTCGAACGCGCCAGCGGCATGCTGGAAGCCGCGCGGACGCTGGGTATGGGGCCATGGCGGGGCTTCTTCGCGGTCTCGCTGCCACTGGCTCGGCCAGCCATCGTCGCCGGCGTTGCCTTGGCGCTCATGGAAACGTTGGCCGACTACGGCACGGTGGCCTATTTTGCGGTCAACACCTTCACCACCGGCATCTACCGCGCCTGGTTCTCGCTCGGCGACCGTGTTGCCGCTGCCCAGCTCGCCGCCATGCTGCTCGCCTTCGTGCTCTTCCTGCTCGTGGCCGAACGCACTTCGCGCGGCCGGGCCCGTTATCACAATACGACCGGCCGCAATCGGCCGATGGCTGGCGCGCAGCTGCATGGCCCGGCTGCCTGGCTGGCGACGTTGGCCTGTGCCGTGCCCTTGCTGCTTGGTTTCATTCTGCCGGCGCTATTGCTGCTCAAAATGGCGTTTACCGATGGCGATGCGCAGTTCGGCGAACGTTTCCTCGTGCTGTCTCGCAACAGCTTCGTGTTGGCGGGGGCGACTGCGGTGATCGGCGTGCTGCTTGCGGTACTGCTCGGTTACGGGGCGCGTCTCTCTAAATCAGCTTTTGCCAACGGCCTGAATCGCCTTGTCGGGCTGGGCTATGCCGTGCCCGGTGCGGTAATCGCCGTCGGTGTGCTGATTCCGGTGACCCGCCTCGACAACTGGCTGGCTGGGCAATGGATGCAGTGGTTCGGTCATAACCCCGGATTGCTGCTGACTGGCGGCATTGCCGCGCTGATTTATGCTTACCTCGTACGTTTCCTGGCGGTGGCGCTGCACACCGTTGAATCGAGCATGGCCAAGATCACCCCGAACATGGACGACGCCGCCCGCAGCCTCGGTCTTGGGCAGGGCGAAACGCTGCGTCGCGTGCATGTGCCGATGCTGCGCGGCAGTCTGCTGACGGCGGGCTTGCTGGTCTTCGTTGATGTGATGAAGGAATTGCCCGCCACGCTGGTCATGCGTCCGTTCAATTTCGATACGCTGGCGACGCAGGCCTATACTCTGGCCTCGGATGAGCGGCTGGCCGAAGCATCGACGGCCGCCCTGGCCATTGTCGCCGTCGGCTTGTTGCCGCTTATTGCCCTGTCACGACAGATCACCGCGGCGCGCCGGCGTTAGTCACGGCTGCTTGTCGGTCGGCTTTGTCTGGCCGGTGTTGATTTCGTTTTCTTCCAGGAAAAGCAGGTCCATGCTGAGCAAGCTGGTTGCCGTCCCGAACTCATTCGGTGAATCCGCATCGTCGGTCGGTACTGGCGGATCGGCAGCAGGGAGTCCGGATGGTGTGAACTCGATGACGTTGTCCGCCCAGCTTTCAGGGGGCGAAGGCTCTGCCTCCTCCGGCAGGGAATCGAATGAAATATCCAGAGCCTGGTTGGTGATGGCGACACCCTCGGGAAGGATGGCTCCCTCGTGCAGCAGCCGATCGACAATATCCTGATGCCCGCGTCGTAACGCCAGTCGCAAGGGAGCGCCCGGGCCATCACTGGCCATGGCATTCGGATTGGCGCCGTGTTTCAGTAACTCGCCAACGATTGCCAGGTTGCCTTCGAAGCAGGCTGTACGTAGCGGCAAACCGCTATAGCCATGCATGTCGGGTAGCTCGATATCTTCGCCATTGTCCAGTGCGGTAATGACACCTTGCAGGCGTCCGGCGCGGATGGCTTCGATCAGATTGCTCGTTTTGAAACCTTTTTTTGTCATGTCTTTGCTAATTCAAAGCGTCCGGCAATTGTAGGTAATTGCCGGACGCTTTGGCGAGAAATGACCTTACTTGAAGCCGGCCCGGTCAAAAATGATCTGAGCCTTGGTCTGATACATGGCCAGACTCTTGACCGGCAACTTGTCAGCCTTGAACTTGCCCATGGCTTCCAGAGCCGGATTTGCCACCTTGACGCTGTCGACCGCAGGCCATTCATTATTGCCATCAGCAAAAAAGCGCTGGGCTTGATCCGAGGCCAGGTATTCGAGGAAACGAACGGCCGCCTCGCGGTGCGGGGCTGTTTTCAGCACGCCGCCCCCGGATACGTTGATGTGGGCGCCGTTGCCGGCCTGGTCCGGCCAGACGATGCCAACCCGCTCCATCATTTTCTGATCTTCGGTCTTGGTCGAGCGGAGCAGGCGAGCCACGTAGTAGGTGTTGGAAATCGCCACGCCACATTCGCCGGCTGCAACCGCCTTGATCTGGTCGGTATCGCCACCTTTTGGCGAGCGGGCAAAGTTGGCCACCATGCCGCGGGCGATTTCCTCGGCCCTGGCTTCACCCTGGTGGGCGATGATCGATGCCATCAGCGACAGGTTGTAGGGGTGCGAGCCAGAACGCGAGCAGAACTTGCCTTTCAGCTTCGAGTTGGCCAGGTCGGCATAATTCTGGATATCTTCTGGCTTGACTGAGCGCTTGTTGTAAACGATGACGCGCGCCCGCGTCGAAAATGAAAACCAGTCTTCGGTACGCAAGTGGGCGGGGATGCGCGAGTCGAGCAGTTTTGAGGAAACCGGAGCAAACAATCCCAACTGATGGGCCACTGCAAGGCGTGCTGCATCGACAGTCAGGAAAACGTCGGCCGGGCTGTTGGCGCCCTCGTTCTTGATCCGTTCAAGAAGTTCGTCTTCCTTGCCTTCGATCCGGTTGATCCTGATGCCGGTCTGCTGCGTGAAATTGCTGTAGAGCGCTTCGTCAGTCTGGTAATGCCGGGCCGAATACAGGTTGAGGACTTTTTCCTGGGCAACTGCCGGATTGAATATGGCAAGCGTTGCAGCGGCGATCAGGGCGGACATCAGCTTCATGCGGGAACTCCGGTCATAAGTGAGAATGGTTCCAGTTTACCGACGATGTATATCTTTGTAAATGAGAATGATTATCTTCTTGGCTTGTAAAAAAAGCGGCTTGAAGCCGCTTTCTTAATCGCTTTCAAGTATTCGTCGAGCGCCGTTGTAGCGCGACATCCAGTAGTTGCTCTCCATGCTTTCGATGCGAACTTCGGCACCCTTGCGCGGTGCATGCAGGAAATGGTTGTCGCCGAGATAGATGCCAACGTGCGAAAAGGTGCGGCGCATGGTATTGAAAAACACCAGGTCACCCGGCTTCAACTGACTGGCCTCGACTTGCTGGCCGACTTGGCTCATTTCGCGCGCCGTGCGCGGCAGGGAGGTGCCTACGCTGTCCTTGAACGCGAGACGGACGAAGCCGCTGCAGTCCAGGCCGCTGTCTTCATCGTTGCCACCCCAGCGGTAGCGGACGCCAACCAGCTTTAACGCCTGCAGGATGACATCCTGAGCAGCGTTGGTGTAACGTTCAAAAAACGGCTGCAGATCTTCTTGCTTGCGAACCGGTTCGGCTGCCGACGGCGCACCGATCCCGCCGAGAAGCAGTGAGGATGCGAGCAGTAGTGACACCAGTACTTTATGCATAGCGGCGCAATATATTGGAAAAGCAGTCCGCTGTAAAGGCGATGAAAAATCACCATCTGCACCTATGTTCATCATCCGTAATTATGAATACAATTTCCATCCCGAGGTGTGAGGTAAACATGGAATCCTTCAAGGCGCTGCTGATTGAAGAACGCGATGGCAAGGTGAGCAGCGGTTTTGTCCAGATGGGCGAAGGCCAGCTGGACGCCGGAAATGTCACGATCAAGGTTGCCTATTCCTCTATCAATTACAAGGATGCGCTGGCGGCGACGGGGGCTGGCAAGATCATTCGGCGTTTTCCCTGTGTTGGCGGCATTGATTTATCCGGTACGGTCATCGAGAGCGGCGATGCCCGATTCAAGCCGGGCGATTCGGTGATTGCCACGAGTTTCGATATCGGTGTGGCCCATCATGGTGGTTACGCCGAAATAGCCCAGGTTCCCGGCGAATGGGTTGTTCCCCTGCCGGACGGCCTGACCCTTTACGATGCCATGGCCCTCGGGACTGCCGGCTTCACGGCGGCGCTGGGCATTGTTCGCATGGAAGAAAACGGTTTGCGCCCGAGCAAGGGGCCGGTCATCGTCACCGGCGCCACGGGCGGCGTCGGTAGCCTGGCGGTCGATATGCTGGCCAGGAGCGGTTATCACGTTGTGGCCCTGACCGGCAAGGAGAGCGAGGCAGACTACTTGCGCAGCGTCGGTGCCGCGGAGGTTTTGCTGCGGCAGAGTCTTGATCTGTCGAAGATCCGGCCGCTCGACCGGGCGCGCTGGGCGGGGGCGGTGGACAATCTTGGGGGAGACGTTCTGGCCTGGATCGCCAGCACCATGGAGCAGGGCGGCACCATCGCCAGCATCGGGCTGGCGGCCAGCATGTCGCTCAATACGACGGTAGCGCCCTTCATTCTGCGCGGGGTTTCCTTGCTCGGCGTCGATTCGGGTTATATCCGGGAGCCTTACAGGAGCGGTGTCTGGCAACGTCTGGCCGGTGATTTGCGGCCGCCGCATCTGGCTGCCATGTCGCGCCGGATACCGTTTGACGATCTGCCGGCCGCCTTCGGCGACTACATCGCCGGGCGGGCCAAGGGACGTGTGGTGGTGGAAATTGGCGGAGGCTGACGTGGCCGATTTGCCGCGCATCCTTGTTGTTGACGATTCGCGGGTGGTCAGGATTTCACTTATCCAGCACCTGAAGGGCGACTACGAGGTGCGCGAGGAGGGGGATGGTGAGGCGGCCTGGCAGACGCTGGTGCTCGATCACTCCATTCGCGCGGTGATTTCCGATCTGCAGATGCCGAAGCTGAATGGTTACGAGTTGCTGGAGCGTGTCCGGACGTCGAAGTTGAGACGGCTGCAGCAGTTGCCTTTTATTCTCGTGTCCGGTGAGGAAACCGAGGAGGAGCGGGCCAAGGCCAAGGCGCTGGGGGTTTCCGATTTCGTTACGAAGGGGGCGGGTTGTACGGAGGTATTGACCCGCCTGAAAAACCTGCTTGTCCTGACTGACGCGCAGGAACATCTGGATGCCGGCCGCGAGCAAATGGTTCAGGATCCGGTGAGCGGATTGTTTACCAGGAAATATCTCGAACTCCAGGTGGCTCAGGCCATGTCGCATGCGGCCCGGCACGGCATCGATGTCAGCTTGATGGTGCTCGGTTTTGACGGTTTCGACAGCATGGGCGAGCGGCTCGGGGTCAAGGTTGCCGAGGAGGTCGGCAACCGCTTTGCCAAGATGCTGGCCGGCAAGATGCGCCAGGAAGACAGCCTCGGCCATTTCGGTGCCGGGCAGTTTGCCGTCGTCTCGCCGGGCACGGCGCCGGCCTTTTGCGCCACCTTTGCCGAGCGCGTGCGCGAGGCGGTCGAGGTGGCTCGCCTGTCGGTTCAGGGGCAAACCGTGGCCCTGACGGTGAGTATTGGTCTGGCCAGCGTGCCGACGGATTTGGTGTCATCGGCCGGGGCTCTGCTCGATCTGGCCGGCGAGCGCATGCATGCGGCCATGCGGGCGGGCGGCAACAGGACCGAGTCGGGTGGCGTGACGCCGGCTTCGCGTCCGATTTCCATCCAGCATGCGCTGGAGTTGCTGGCCGCCAACCGGCAGTCGGCGGTGGTTCCGCATCTGCCGTTGCTGGCCGAGCGCTTGTTGCCTTTGATGCGCTTGATGAATCAGGAATTGGGGCTGACTTTGCCGGTGGCAGAGATTGAGTACCTTTTGTGTGAACGGAAAATGAATAAAAACTAGTCCGTTCTTGTTGTGAGTTGTGCAGGAAAACCAAGCTAGAGGGAATTTTATGGCGACGTACAAGGAGTTTCACCAGTATTCGATTGAAAAACCGGATGAGTTCTGGACCGAACAGGCTCAGCTCGTCGATTGGAATGAGCCGTTTACCCAGGTGTGCGACTATTCCCGCCCGCCGTTTGCCAAGTGGTTTGTCGGCGGCAAGACCAATCTTTGTTACAACGCGGTTGACCGCCATGCGGCAAAGCGTCCGAATGATCGCGCCCTGATCTTCGTGTCGACCGAAACCGACGAGGAAACGGTCTACAGCTTTGCCGAACTGCAGCGCGAAATCGAGCGCATGGCGGCGATTTACCAGAGCCTCGGCGTCAAGAAGGGCGATCGCGTCCTGATCTACATGCCGATGATTGCCCAGGCAACCTTCGCCATTCTTGCAGCCACCCGCATCGGCGCCATCCACTCGGTGGTCTTCGGCGGTTTTGCTTCCGGTTCGCTGGCTACGCGTATCGACGACGCCAAGCCGGTGTTGATCGTTTCTTCCGATGCCGGGATGCGTGGTGGCAAGGCGGTTCCTTACAAGCATCTGCTCGACGAAGCCATCGAGCTGGCCGAACACAAGCCGGCCAAGGTCCTCATGGTCGACCGTGGTCTGGACAAGGCTTTCAACAAGGTTGCCGGTCGTGATGTCGACTACGCCACCGAACGCGCCCAGTTCATGGATGCTCAGGTGCCGTGCGAATGGCTGGAATCGTCCGAGCCGTCCTACATCCTTTACACCTCGGGCACGACCGGCAAGCCGAAGGGCGTGCAGCGCGATACCGGCGGTTACGCCGTGGCGCTGGCGTCGTCGATGAAGCACATTTACTGCGGCGGCGAAGGCGAAACCTTCTTCTCGACCTCCGATATCGGCTGGGTGGTCGGCCACTCCTACATCATCTACGGCCCGCTGATCGCCGGCATGGCCACGGTGATGTACGAAGGCACGCCGCTGCGTCCGGACGCCGGCATCTGGTGGAAGATCGTCGAAAAGTACCAGGTCAGCGTCATGTTCTCGGCGCCGACTGCGGCCCGCGTGCTGAAGAAGCAGGACCCGGCCTTCATGCACAAGTACGACCTGTCGTCGCTCAAGCACGTCTTCATGGCCGGCGAGCCGCTCGACCAGCCGACCCACGAGTGGTTCATGACCGAGCTCGGCAAGCCGGTCATCGACAACTACTGGCAGACCGAAACGGGCTGGCCGATGCTGGCTGCACTGCCCGGCGTCGAAAAGACCCCGATCAAGTACGGCTCGCCGTCCTTCCCGGTCTACGGCTACAACCTGCAGATCTTCCGTGAAGACGGTTCGGTCTGCGATGCCAACGAAAAGGGCATCGCCGCGGTCATCCCGCCGCTGCCGCCGGGCTGCCTGACCACCGTCTGGGGTCAGGACGACCGTTTCGTGTCGACCTACTTCACCCTGTTCAAGGAGCCGCTGGTCTATTCCTCCTACGACTGGGCGATCAAGGACGACGACGGTTACTTCACCATCCTTGGCCGGACTGACGACGTGATCAACGTCGCCGGTCACCGTCTGGGCACCCGTGAAATCGAGGAAGCCATCCAGAACCACCCGGCGATTGCCGAAGTGGCCGTGGTTGGTGTCGAAGACAAGCTCAAGGGCCAGGTGCCGATGGCTTTTGCCGTCGTCAAGGATGCTGCCAGGGTGGCAACGCCCGAGCTGGTCAAGGCGCTGGAGAAGGAAGTCTTTGGCACGGTCGACGGCATTCTCGGGGCGATTGGCCGTCCGGCTCGCGTGCACTTCGTGACCGGTCTGCCCAAGACGCGTTCCGGCAAGATGCTGCGCCGTTCGCTTCAGGCCCTGGCCGAAGGCCGTGATCCGGGCGATCTGACGACCATCGACGATCCGTCTACGCTCGAACAGATCAAGAACGCGCTGGCCAGCTAAGCGCCGACCTTGCATGATCAAGCCCGCCGATGAAAACCGGCGGGCTTTTTTACGCCCGGCATTTCATTTTTGGCCATTTTTTCCGGTTGACCGTAGCAGTCCGGCCTGTTGACGGCGTTTGTTCCGGCGTCACAATCCGTCCTCGGGCCGGGTGGTAGAATGCCGGCCAATCCGAGCATTCTGTGGCTTTAGCAAAAATGATTTACGAAACCGTCGCCGCCGTCGATCTGGGCTCCAACAGCTTCCGTCTGCAGGTCGGGCGGGTTGTGGACAACCAGATATACACCCTGGACTCCATGAAGGAGCCGGTGCGTCTGGCCTCCGGCCTGATGCCGGACAAGCGTCTCGACGTGGCGGCCCAGGGCCGTGCGCTCGACGCCCTGCGCCGTTTCGGCGAACGGCTCGGCGGACTGGATCGCGGGGCGGTGCGGGCCGTGGCGACCAACACCCTGCGCATTGCCAAGAATGCCTTCGATTTCCTGCCGCAGGCCGAAGAGGCGCTTGGTTTTCCCATCGAAGTCATCGCCGGTCGCGAAGAGGCACGCCTGATCTACATCGGCGCCTCGCATTCCTTGCCGTCGGCGGCGCACAAGCGGCTGGTCATCGACATCGGCGGAGGCTCCACCGAATTCATTATTGGCAAACGCCATGAGCCGCAGCTCATGGAATCGCTGTACATGGGCTGTGTCAGCTACACGCTGCGCTTCTTCCCGGATCGCCGGATCGACCGCAAACGTCTGCGCGAGGCGCAGGTGGCGGCGGCCAAGGAAATCGAGCTGATCGCCCATGACTACCAGCGCGTGGGCTGGAAGGAGGCCATCGGTTCGTCCGGTTCGGCCCGGGCGATTGCCGATGTGCTGGAGCTGAACGGCCTGAATCCGAATAACGAAAGCGGCATCACGCGGGTCGGCCTGGAACGGCTGTGCACCCTGCTCGTCAAGGCCGGATCGGCCGAGGCGCTCGATCTGCCGGGCGTCAAGGGCGACCGCCTGCCGGTCTTCCCGGGGGGCGTGGCGATCATGTCGGCGATCTTCGAAGAGCTCGGCATCGAACGCATGACCTATGCCGACGGTGCCTTGCGCCTGGGCGTGCTCTACGACCTGCTCGGCCGCTTTCATCATCACGATATGCGCGACTCTACCGTGGCCCAGTTCCGCCGCCGCTATCAGGTCGAAGGCGATCAGGTGGCGCGTGTCGAGGCGACGGCGCTGGCGGCGCTGACCCAGCTTTACGACGGTGCGCCGGGCGAGGCTGACATCCAGTTTCTGGCCTGGGCCTGTCGCCTGCACGAAATCGGGATCTCCGTGGCGCACAACGCCTACCACAAGCATGGCGCCTACATTTTGACTTACGCCGACATGCCGGGCTTTTCCAAGAAGGATCAGGCGCGGCTGGCCATGGTCGTCCTCGGCCATCGCGGCAAGCTGGAAAAGCTCGGGGCGATTCCCGCCCTCGACAGCGCCTGGGATCTGATTTTCTGTCTGCGCCTTGCTGTTCTGCTGCATCGCACCCGCGATGACCGGGCCATTCCCGCCTGGCGCGCCAGTCGCAAAGACAACGGCTACAACGTTGAGCTGCCCGCCGAATGGCTGGCCACCAATCCGTGGACGGCAGCCGCCTTCGGCGAAGAGGCCTCGGTCTGGAAGCAACTTGGGCGGGAATACACCCTCCAGTCGAAAACGCAGAGGAAAATCGCATGAGCACATCCCCGCGCTTGCTGGTCGAGCCGGGGAGAGTGGTGTTGTCCGGTTGCTGGACGCTGGCCGAAATGCTGCCGCAACTGCCGGCTCTGGAGGCAGAACTGGTCGCCTGCGCCGGCCACAACGAGTGGGATTTGTCGGCAATAAGCCGTCTCGACAGCGCCGCCGCCGTGCTGCTGTGGCGGACCTGGGGCGCCAGGTGGCCGGTCGGACTGGTCGCCGATGACCTGCATCGCCAGGTGCTCGAGCGGGTTGCCGATCTGCCACTGGAGATCGCCGAACAAGCCAGGCCTCGTCGGCGTTTCCCTGAAATGGTCGGCGCCTTGCTGCTCAAGGCGGTGGGCAACCTGCGCGGCATGATTGCCCTGTTCGGCCAGTTGTTGCTCGACGTGGCCTACCTGGTCCGCCATCCGCAGGATGTACCGTGGAAGGAATTTACGGCCAATGTCTACAAGGCCGGCGCGCAGGCGCTGGCGGTCACGGCGCTGGTCGGATTCCTGATCGGGGTGACGATCAGCTATCTCTCGGCGCTGCAGCTCAAGAGCTTTGGTGCCGACCTGTTCATCGTCAATATTCTCGGCATCTCGATCATCCGCGAACTCGGGCCGGTGCTCGTTGCCGTGCTGGTGGCCGGCCGTTCCGGTTCGGCGATGACGGCGCAGATCGGCGTCATGCGGGTCACCGAGGAAATCGACGTGCTATCGACGATGGGTATTTCGCGCACCATCCGTGTCGTTTTACCCAAAATTTTCGGGTTGACCGTAGCAATGCCCCTGCTCGTGCTGTGGACCTCGGCCGTGGCACTGTTCGGCGGCATGCTGGCGGCGCTGCTTCAGCTTGATCTGTCCTTCGCCTATTTTGTCGACAACCTGCCGCGGGCCGTGCCGGTGGCCAATCTGGTCATCGGCCTGAGCAAGGGCGTGGTTTTCGGTTTCGTCATCGCTATCGTCGCCTGTCATTTCGGCCTGCACGTCAAGCCCAACACCGAGAGCCTGTCGGCCAGCACGACCAGCGCCGTGGTGACGGCGATCACCACGGTCATCCTCTTCGATGCGATTTTTGCCGTGTTCACCCGCAACATCGGTGTGCCATGAAGCCGTCGCCGGTCATCGAACTGAACGGGGTTGGCGTGAGCTTCGGTGGGAAAGCGGTCCATCACGATTTGTCCCTGCGCGTCGAGGAGGGCCAGATCGTCGGTCTACTCGGTGGTTCGGGGAGCGGCAAAACCACCTTGTTGCGCGAAATCCTCGGCCTGTTGCAGCCGGATGCCGGCACAGTCCGCCTGTTCGGCATCGACCTCAACGAACCCGATGTCGACCGGCAGCGCAACCTGCGTCGGCGCCTCGGCATGCTGTTTCAGCAGGGCGCCCTGTTTTCGGCCTTGTCGGTCTTTGACAACATCGCCTTTCCGCTGCGCGAACTGCGTTGTCTCGACGCCGACTGGATTCGCCGCCTGGTGCACCTCAAGCTGGCCATGGTCGGACTCGAACCGGCGCACGGCAAGCTCATGCCGGCCGAGTTGTCGGGCGGCATGGTCAAGCGCGTCGCGCTGGCCCGTGCCCTGGCCCTCGAGCCCGAACTGTTGCTGCTCGACGAGCCGACGGCCGGCCTCGATCCCGACCGCAGCCAGAATTTCGTCGAACTGGTCGGCTCCCTTCAGCGCGAGCTTGGCCTGACCGTCGTCATGGTCACCCACGATCTCAACACCCTGGCCGGACTGGCCACGCACGTTGCCGTGCTGGCCGATCAGCGGATCATCGCCTTCGGGCCGAAGGCCGAGGTCATGACCGTCGATCACCCCTTCGTCACCGGCTTTTTTGGCGCAGACCGCCGGAAGCTGCTTTAATTGGCATCCATGGAAAACAAGTCCTACGCTTTCGCTGCCGGTCTCTTCGCGCTACTCCTTGGCGTGGCGGCCTTGCTCGCCATCTATTGGCTGAACGGCAGCAAGGATTCAGAGCACGACTACATCGTCGTCACCAAGCAGAACATCGGCGGCCTGAATCCGCAGGCGCAGGTCCGCTACCGCGGCATCCGGGTCGGCAAGGTCAGCGACATCCGCCTCGATCCGGAGGATTACAGCAACATTCTGGTGACCATCTCGGTCAACGACGACGTGCCGCTGACCAAAGGGACAGTGGCCAAACTGAACTATCAGGGCGTTACCGGCCTGGCTCACATTCTTCTCCTTGAAACCGGCAAGGACAACGAAGCGCTCGTGCCAAACAACGAACAGCCGCCACGTATTGCGATGATTCCCTCGATGCTCGAGGAGTTGACCGAAACCGGCATGGCCACTCTGGCCGAGGCCCGGCAGATGATGGCCAGCGCCAACGCCATGCTCGACGCGGAAAGTCGTGCCCACCTCAAAGCTACCCTGGCCAATCTTGAAACGGTCTCCGGCAACATGAAACCGGTGCTGGACAACCTCAATATGACGCTCTCGCAGGTCAACAAGCTGCTCGACGACCGCAATATTCGTAACCTGGCGCAGGCCGCCGGAGAGGTTCAGCCCCTGCTCGCCGATACCCGCATCCTGATCGGCAAGATGCAGGTGGCGACCGACAAGCTCGACATCGCCATCGGCGACGCTTCGGCGGGCGGGACATCGGCACTGATGCCGCGCCTCAACGAGCTCGCCACCGATTTTTCGCTGACCTCGCGCCAGTTGAGCCGCGTTCTGCGCGTGCTCGAAGACACGCCGCAGGGGTTGGTCTTCGGGGCGCCAGCCCCGGCGCCCGGTCCGGGCGAACCCGGCTTCAACCCGGATGCGGAGAAATAAGATGCGCTGGCTGGCTACCCTGCTGTTTTGCAGTTTGCTGTCGGCCTGCTTTACGGCAGGCAGGCGCGGTGGCGACAGCCCTCCCGCGATATACGATTTCGGACCGGCCCCGGCCAGTCTGCTCGCCTCTCCCCGCCAGCCGCCCCTGGCGCTAGAAGTGCGGGCACCGCTGTGGTTCGATTCGCAAGGCATAGATTATCGGCTGGCCTACGTCGATGCTGCCCGCCTGCGCGAGTATGCTCAAGCACGCTGGGCCGGGCCGCCGGCACAAATGATCGAGCAGCGCTTGATGCGGCAGCTCGACTATTCGCTGTCGGGTCAAGGCCAGTCGCCATGTCTCCTGCGCCTTGAAATTACCGAATTCAGCCAGGTTTTTCTCTCCCCGCAGAGCAGCAAGGGCGTATTGCAGGGACGCGCCGTCCTGCTCGACCGCGCGCGCCGGCAGGTGGCCGAGCTTGATCTGGAAATAGAAAAGCCGGCTGCAAGTCAGGATGCGCGCGGCGGTGTTGCTGCCTTGTCGGCAACAGTCGAGCAACTGGCGGCCGATCTGCTTATCTGGGAAAAAGGCCAAGGCGCTGGCGCCTGTTCCGGTTAGCTCGAAATGATGCGCTCGGCGATCCGTTGCTTGAGATCGGCCAGATTGTCGTCAAAGTGCGCGTAGTGCATGAGCGACAAGCCGAACACGCAGGCGTAGAGCAGCAAGCTGCGGCTCTTGGCCTCGGCGTCCGACATGCCGGCCGCCACGAATAATTTTCGCGTGCATTCGAGGCGATAGAGGTCTACCGATTCGACAACCGCCGCCGCTTGCGGGTCATGGCGCGCCCAGTCGCGAACGGCCAGTTCGATGGCCATGCCCTTGCGGTTGCGGCTGGCCCCATACACCTCGATGGCATAGTGCAATTGCTGGCTTTCTTGCCCTGCTGCGACGGAGGTGGTCTTTTCGATATCGCGGATGCGCCCGACTTTCCATTGCTCGAGCACGGCATTGAGCAGCGCCTGGCGATCCTTGAAATGCCAGTAAAAGCTGCCCTTGGTAACGCCACAACGCTTGGCCAGCACTTCGACACGCAAACCGCTGATCCCTTCGCGGGCGAGCACTTCGATAGCCTCATCCACCCAGCGTTCCGGGTCGAGTTGAGTGCGTGCGACAGCCGCCCGCTTGCGGGGTTTGACTGATGAGGATTTAATCAAGGGCTTGACAGGTTTGTTTTCCATACGCTACCGTATGCTTTTCCATACGACACAGTATGGTCATTGTGCTGATTGAGTGATCGTCTGTCAAACAGGCGGCAGTAATTCAAAAAATTGAACCGAGCAAAAGGAGAAGCGTGTGAAGATTCTCGTACCCGTAAAACGAGTCGTTGATTACAACGTCAAAGTCCGCGTCAAGGCGGATGGTTCCGGTGTTGACCTGGCCAACGTCAAGATGAGCATGAACCCCTTCGACGAAATCGCCATCGAAGAAGCCGTGCGTCTCAAGGAAGCCGGCATCGCCACCGAAGTCATTGCCGTCTCCTGCGGC
>JAHJVE010000018.1 GCA_018828385.1 Gammaproteobacteria bacterium
GTACCACCCCTTCCCTTCCCGAACAGGACCGTGAAACAGATGAGCGCCAATGATAGTGAGCTTCCGCTCGCGAAAGTAGGTCAACGCCAGACTCCCCATGAAAAACCCCGTTAGCAACAGCTAACGGGGTTTTTGCTTTTGTGAAAAAACGAGGTACTTCGACGATCATGGGGGGGCAGAAATGAGCGATTCCGCCGTTTCCTTTTCGTCATGCGGGGTCGGCACTCTCCGCCGGGGGCTTATAATTAGTTACGGATGATAAGTTTTACGGCCTCTGCGGCTGCCACCATGCCGAATACCGCGGTGACACAGACGGATGAGCCGAAGCCGGTGCAATTGAGTCCCATTGAGCCCTTTTCGGTATTACATGCAGTGGAGCTATCTGGATAACGAAGTTGCTCAGTTGAAAAAACTGCGGAAACGTTAAATTTCTTCTTTGGGTCTCTCGGAAAGCCATATTCCCGCCTGAGTATCGAGCGAACTTTGGCCAGTAGAGGGTCTTGTATAGTCCGACTCAGATCGGCAGTAGAAATCCTTGTAGGATCGATTTTTCCGCCGGCAGCCCCAGCGACAACGATGGGAATATTAATTCTGTGGCAAAAGGAGAGCATGGCGGCTTTGGCGCGGACCTGATCAATTGCATCAATCACCACTGAATAATCATGATTTAGAACGCTTTTCACGTTTTCAGGGGTGACAAAGTCTTCGACAGTGGAGATTTTGCAATCTGGATTGATTGCTAATACTCGTTCGGAAATGGCATCAACTTTCGACTTGCCGTAGATTTCTCCAAGCGCATGGATTTGTCGATTTGTATTCGATTCGGCAACCATGTCGAGATCGACAACCGTGATTTGCCCGACTCCAGTACGGGCTAGAGCTTCAACACTCCACGAACCAACGCCGCCAATTCCAACAACACAAACATTCGCACTTCGTAAGCGCTCAGCCCCTTCTACGCCATAAAGACGGGTGACACCACCAAAACGACGCTCTCGATCAATGGACATCAGTTTTCAATGGTCTTTCGAATAACAGCATTGAACGGAACAATCCATTCTGGGGAGAACTGGTTGTCGCAGGCATTTATCTCAGCAATAGCCCGCAGTACAGAGCGATTTTTTCCCCTGTGGATGTGTTTGAGCATTACCGCTTCGAACGCATCGACGATGGCGAGAATCTTGGCGCCAGTACAGATCTCCGCATGGTGCAGCCCCCTTGGGTAGCCTCCTCCGTCGGGCATTTCGTGGTGCTGGGCGACCATTTCTGCCGCTGCTGTCCAATAGGGAATCCGCTCTAATATTCCAGCAGCGAAGCCCGGGTGGTTTTTCAAGGAGAGCTTGTCATCAGGACTCATTTTGCCAACTTTCAACCAGATTGATTCTGGGAGAAGCATCATCCCTAGGTCGTGGAGATAGACAGCAGCTTCCAGCTGAGTTGGATCAACTGGGGTGGTGCCAGCCTTGTTGGTTTCTAGCGCAAGGCGAAGGATCCGCATGGTTCGCCCCTTGAAAAGAGGGGAGCGACTTTCAAATTGCAGTGCAAGTGAGCGGAAAAACTGCAAATCACTACTGGCCGCTTTTTGTTCCGGGTTTGGAGTTCCAGATCGCGGAGGGCGGCTTGATATATCCGGAATGACTGGAGGAAAACCGGTAACGGCCTCGATTAGGTCCGCACAAGCAGCATCTATCTGTTCTGTTGATTCTTGGGCGAGGGCATCAAGTCCCTGTATGAGGATATCGAGTTGAAGGTTGTCGAGGGATTTGTTTGCCAGCAAAGCGTTGGTTGCCAATTCAAGGCGGTCAACGGCAAGCAGTATCATTTCTGCCAGCGGCTCGGAGAAAGGAATTTCACCTTCTCGAAAACGAGCCATCATTGTTTCTATGGGGTGTGCAATGGCAATGCCCAAATCGAATTTGCACAGCGAGGCATCGCCTTTGATATTGTGAACCGCCCGAAAGAGGGCTGCGATAATTTCCCGATCTGTTCGGTTTTTTCTCAAGCGAGCGACGTCGCGCTCGATTTCCGGCGCCCGGTCGGTCAGAACTTCGGCAAACTCGTCCAGCGCTTCGCGATCCTGGATCGTTGGCGCGATGATAGCCCGAATGTCCATGCCGTCTCCCTTGCGTTCGTTAATCGGAGCAGTTTAACAAACTGTCGCGCAAAACAGCGCTCAACCTTGATTGTTCCGTCTTGACTGCACAGGCGCCGCCACCTAAGATTCCGCGCTTCATTGAGGAATACCTTACGTGACTCTGGAACAGCTCTACGCTCTAATTGGGCCTGATATGAAGGCCGTTGATGCGGTCATCCGCGAACGCCTGCATTCAGAGGTGGTCCTGGTTAGGCAGGTTGCCGAATACATCATCGGTGCTGGCGGCAAGCGCATGCGTCCTGCGCTGGTGTTACTTGCTGCCGGAGCGCTTGGCTATCAGGGCGTTCGCCATCATGAAATGGCTGCGGTCGTTGAGTTCATTCATACAGCAACCTTGCTGCACGATGATGTCGTTGATGAGTCCGAATTGCGGCGCGGGCAGGATACGGCCAATGCGACGTTTGGCAACGCAGCTAGCGTCTTGGTTGGCGATTTTCTCTATTCGCGCGCGTTCCAGATGATGGTATTGGTCGATAACATGCGTGTGATGCAGGTTCTTTCCAATGCGACGAATATCATCGCAGAAGGAGAGGTCTTGCAGTTAATGAACTGCCACGATGCTGACGTTGATGAAGTGCGTTACATGCAGGTAATTCATTACAAAACAGCAAAGCTTTTTGAAGCGGCGGCACAGTTGGGGGCTATTCTTGGTCAAGCTTCTCCGGAAATCGAAACGGCACTGGCTGCCTATGGAATGCATCTGGGCACAGCCTTCCAGTTGATTGACGATGTCCTTGATTATTCTGGCCACGAGGCTGACACGGGCAAGCACATTGGGGACGACCTCGCAGAGGGGAAGCCGACGTTGCCTTTGATCTACGTAATGCAGCATGGAACTGTCGAGCAGGCGGCATGCGTGCGCAAGGCAATTGAAGAGGGTGGCCGCGACGATTTTCCTGCCGTACTTGATGCGATCAGAACCAGTGGTGCTCTGCACCATGCGCGGACCCGCGCCGCCCATGAGGCCGATCTCGCCAGAGCGTCAATTCAGTGCCTGGGGGATTCAAATTATAAAAAAGCTCTGCTACAATTGACGCTCTTTGCAGTTGAGAGAAATCATTAAGTTTCTTTCTGATGTCGGAGTGTAGCTCAGCCTGGTAGAGCACTGCGTTCGGGACGCAGGGGTCGCAAGTTCGAATCCTGTCACTCCGACCAAAACACTGCAAAGAAAAAAGCACCTAGCCATCCTTCGGGGTGGCTTTTTGCTTTCTAGGGCCATAATGGCCAAGGTATTGAAGTGTGGTAAAAGTACAAGCTTACGGATTTTTTCGTGAGCTTTTTTTGTGCCCGGGATAAATGATGAAATACCTGCTTTTGCTAGCTTTGCTGGCCGTGGTTTGGTTGTTGTGGTCCAAGCGCCAGTGGAATGGAGGCGCAGATACCTCGCCTCGACAGGATGCTGCTCCCGAGAAGATGGTTGCCTGCGCGTATTGTGGTGTGCACCTGCCGGAGAGCGAGGGCATCTGTGTCGATGGCCAGGTCTATTGCAGTGAAGCTCACCGCTTGGCAGGTGGTGCCAAGGAGCACTGATGCAGAACTGGCTTTCATCGACCTGGGAGGCTAATTGGCGTTCATTCCAGTATTTCAATCTGTATCGGTTGGTGCTGGCCGCCTTGTTTTTTCTGGCGATTGTTTTTCCCCTGGAATGGACATCGCGATTGAAATTGGTGCCTTCGCCACTGATGTTTGGATTGACTGGCGGCTATATGGTGGGAACGGTTGCCGGTCTATTACTGGCAACGCATTGGCAGCATCGATTCAACCGGCAATTGTCGTTTCAGATGATGGTCGATGTGGGCATCATTACTTCTGTGATGTATCTGGCCGGTGGCGTGGGCAGCGGTTTGAGCGTGCTGTTGCTGGTTTCGTTGGCGGCAGCCAGCCTGGTCGGGCGTGGTCGTCTGGTGTTGTTCTATGCCGCGCTGGCTACTCTGGCAATTTTGTTGAGTCAGAGTTTGGGGATCGCCGCCCAGGGGTTTGAAGAGTCGTCGATTGTTCAGGCGGGCTTCATTTCTGCCGGCTTCTTTGCGACAGCAATTCTGGCCCGAATGCTTGGTCAGCGGGTCATGGTCAACGAGGACTTGGCGCGGCGACGTGGGGTGGCGCTCGAGAACCAGATGCTGATCAGTCAGCGCGTGGTCGAACGGATGCAGGATGGGGTGTTGATTGTTGCCCCCGGTGGGAGGGTAAGCCGCTGCAATCCCGTAGCCCGATCGATGCTGGGTTTGTCTGATGGCAACGGGGCTGGCGAATTGCTGGGTCAGGCTCCCGCTCTGGCGAGTGCATTGGCTGCCTGGCGTAAGAGTGATGGCGATAACAGTTTCAGTTTCGCGGGCGCTGATGGCCGTGAATTGCGTGCGCGTTTCGAGCGGACGGCGAGTTCGGATGGCGAGGTTCTGGTTTTCCTTGATGACCTTGGACGGATCAAGGAGCGTGCCCAGCAGTTAAAATTGGCATCTCTGGGTCGGTTGACCGCAAGCATTGCGCATGAAATCCGCAATCCGCTTTCCGCCATAGGTCATGCCGGGGAGTTGTTGCGAGAGGAGCGGCGCGGCGAGATGCAGGATCGTTTGCTACGCATTCTCAACGACAACGTGCAGCGACTTGACCGGATTGTTGGCGATATTCTCGAACTTGGGCGTCAGAACCGGGCTGAGCCTGAAATGTTGAGGGTTGATGAGTTTTGCTCCGCGTTTGTCGAGCATTTCACTGCAACAGAATGCCTGTCGCCGGGGATCGTTTTCCTCGAACACGTGTCACCGCTCACGCTTTGCTTCGATCGTTCCCATTTGCATCAGGTGCTGTGGAATCTGGTGAGCAATGCGTTGCGCCATTCGAGCCGTGGTCCTCGAGCGGTCTGCATCGAACTCGACGGCGGCCGGGGCGATGGCCGGGTAGAATTGCATGTGGTCGATGATGGTCCGGGGGTTCCGGAAACCGTGCGTGAGCAGATTTTTGAGCCGTTCTTCACGACGCATACGCAGGGAACGGGGCTGGGCCTTTTTATCGCCCGTGAATTGTGTGCGACCAACGGGGCCAGTCTGGAACTGGCGGCTTCCGCATCCGGGGCGCATTTCATTGTTGCAGGGAGAAACGACACGTGTCTGTTGCCAGAACCGAACGGCGCCCGCGCGGCGAAATGAGCCGGGTCCTCGTCATTGACGACGAGGCCGATATTCGCGAACTGATCGATCTGACGCTGGTCCGCATGGGGCTGGCGACGGAGTGCGTCGGCTCGGTGGCCGAGGCGCGGACGGCGCTCGATAACGCCGTCTTTCAGCTTTGCCTGACCGATATGCGCCTGCCCGATGGCGATGGCCTGGAGATCGTTCGCTACATTACCGAACACCATCCGCAAACGCCGATTGCCGTGATCACCGCCTATGGCAGCGCTGAAAATGCCGTGGCCGCGTTGAAGGCCGGTGCTTTTGATTACCTGGCCAAGCCGGTCGGCCTTGAGCAGTTGCGCTCCCTTATCAAGTCGGCCCTGCGCTTGCCGGGTGGTGGGCAGGATAGCGAGAATCCGCTGCAGTCGCTGATCGGCGATTCGCCGAGCATGCAGCAGGTGCGGGCGATGATCGAGAAGCTGGCGCGCAGCCAGGCGCCGATCTATATCTCCGGCGAATCGGGTAGCGGCAAGGAATTGGCAGCACGGCTGATCCATGGGCGCAGCGCACGGGCGGCGGGCACATTTGTCCCGGTTAACTGCGGGGCGATCCCCGAAAACCTCATGGAGAGCGAATTTTTCGGTTACCGGAAGGGCGCCTTTACCGGGGCTGACAGTGAGCGCGAAGGCTTTTTCCAGGCGGCCCACGGTGGCACCTTGTTTCTCGACGAAGTGGCCGATCTGCCGCTGGCCATGCAGGTCAAGCTGTTGCGCGCGATTCAGGAAAAGCGCGTGCGCAAAGTGGGGAGCGTTGCCGAGGAGCCGGTCGATGTCCGGATCATCTGCGCCACGCACAAAAATCTGCGTGAACTGGTCGATCGAGGCGCCTTTCGCCAGGACTTGTATTACCGTCTGAACGTCATCGAACTGCGCATGCCGCCGTTGCGCGAGCGGATGGAGGATATCGCGCCGCTGGTCGAGGCCATCCTGCGCCGGGTCTTTGGCGATTCGCCGCCCAAGCTGTCGAGCGGCGCGGTCAAGGCGCTGTCGTTTTACTCGTTCCCGGGCAACGTCCGCGAACTGGAAAACATTCTCGAGCGGGCGACGGCGCTGTGTTCCGACGACCTGATCGAGGCCGAGGATCTGCATCTCGGTCCGGAGGAAATGTCGGGGAGCGAGGAGCAGGGACGCGGCAGCGAAACGCTTGACGAGTATCTCAACCGTCTCGAGCGCCAGGCCATACTCGAAGCCCTGCAAAAATCCGAAGGTAACCGGACGGCGGCGGCCCGCTTGCTGGGGGTTACCTTTCGCTCGATGCGTTACCGTCTCGAGCGCCTGGGCATCGAGTGATGGCGTGGCAGCCTGACGGTTGGCTGGAGGGCGTGCGCTGGCTGCCTTCGCCCAACTTTGGCGAGCGCCCGTCCGGCGAAACGGTGTCGTTGGTGGTCATCCACAACATCAGCCTGCCGCCAGACGACTTCGCCGGCGACTGGGTCGAGGATTTTTTCCTCAACCGGCTGGATCCTACGGTCAACCGGTATTTTTCGACAATTTTCGAATTGCAGGTCTCGGCCCATTTTTACATTCGGCGCGACGGCCGGGTCATCCAGTTCGTCGGCTGCGATCAGCGGGCCTGGCACGCCGGCCAGTCGTGCTGGTGCGAGCGCGATAACTGCAACGACTACTCGGTGGGGATAGAACTGGAGGGCTCGGACACGCAGCCGTTCACGGCCGAACAGTATGTCGCCCTGTGGGAACTGCTCGACGCCTTGCGCATCCGCTATCCCATTGCCGCCATTGCCGGCCACTGCCACATTGCTCCGGGACGCAAGACCGATCCCGGGCCGTATTTCGACTGGCCGGCGCTGCGGGCGCGCTATCCCGGCCTGGACTTACCGGCCGAAATAGCGGCTTAGTCGCTCGACTGCCTCGGCCAGGCGTTCGACGCCGGTCGTGTAGGCGAAGCGGATGTGACGTTCCGGTTGGTTGCACCCAAAATCGAGGCCCGGCGTTGCCGCGACGCCGGTCTTTTCGAGCAAATCCCCGGCCAGCGTGAAGCTGTCGTCGGCCAGTGCCGAGCAGTCGCAATATAGATAGAACGCACCCTCGGGGCGGGCGGTGACGCGAAAGCCGATTTGCTCAAGGGCCGGGGCGAGGAAATCGCGGCGACGACAAAACTCGGCGCGGCGGGCTTCAAGGATGGCAATGGTTGCCGGCTCGAACGCTGCCAGCGCGCCGTACTGGGCCGGCGTCGATGGGCACAGCGTGAGATTCTGGGCCAGCTTTTCGACATCGCGCACATAGGGTTCCGGGATGACCATCCAGCCCAGTCGCCAACCCGTCATCTGAAAATACTTGGAAAAACTGTTGATGACCCAGATGTCGTCACCCGCCGCGCAGGCAGTTGGTGCTTCGCTTTCGTAGGTCAGACCGTGGTAAATCTCGTCGACGAGAAAGTGACCATTCTTCTCGCGGCAGACCTTGGCCAGTGCTTCGATCTCGGTCAATGTCAGCAGCGTACCGGTCGGGTTGGCCGGTGAGGCAACGAGCAGCCCGGCGGTGCTCGGTTGCCAGTATTGGCGCAGCAATGCCGGGGTCGGCTGGAAATTGGTTTCGGGGCCGACGGGGATGTTCTGCGGTCGACCGTCAAAAGCACGCAAAATGTGACGATTGCACGGGTAACCCGGATCGGTCAGCAACCAGCCGCTGCCGGGATTGGCCAGGCAGGCGAAAGCCAGGTTGAGGGCGCCGGAGGCGCCGTTGGTCACGGCAATGCGGCTGGCCGGCACGCTGGCGCCATAGCGCTGGCGGTAGAAGGCACTGATCGCTTCGCGCAATTCCGGCAAACCGAGTGCCTCGGTGTATTTCGTTTTTCCGCGTTTTATCGCGTTGACCGCAGCATTCGCGATCGGCTCCGGCGTCGGGAAGTCCGGTTCGCCGACTTCCATGTGAATGATGTCGCGGCCCTCGGCTTCGAGCTGGCGGGCGCGGGTCAGCAGTTCGACAACGTGGAAAGGCTCGATGTCGGCGAGGCGTTGGGCGGGGCGGTACATGCGGTTCTCCAAAACAAAACGGCCACCCGCAGGTGGCCGTTCATCATAGCGGAAGCGGCTATCAGGCGGCGTTCTTGAACAGCGCCATTTCGAACAGTTCGCGCTTGAGCGTGAATTCGCGCGGCAGCTTTTCGCCCATCTTGTCGAACCACTCCTTGTGGCCGGCCAGTTCGGACTTCCAGGCATCGGCATCAATGTTGGTCAGACCCTCGAACTCGACCTTGGTGATTTCCAGGCCGGTCCAGTCGATGTCTTCGAACTTCGGCATCCAGCCCAGCGCGGTTTCCTTGGCGGCGACCGTGCCCTTGCAGCGCTGGACGATCCACTTCAGGACGCGCATGTTGTCGCCGAAGCCCGGCCACATGAATTCGCCCTTCTCGTTCATGCGGAACCAGTTCACGCAGAAGATCTTCGGGGCGGCATCGACGGTCTTGCCCATCTTCAGCCAGTGGTTGAAGTAGTCGCCCATGTGGTAGCCGCAGAACGGCAGCATGGCGAACGGGTCACGGCGGACGACACCCTGCTGGCCGAAGGCGGCAGCAGTCGTTTCGGAGCCGAGGGTGGCTGCCATGTAGACGCCGTAGTTCCAGTTGAAGGCTTCGTACACCAGCGGCACGGTGGTGGCGCGACGGCCGCCAAAGATGAAGGCGGAAATCGGCACGCCAGCGGGGTCTTCCCAGGCGCTATCGACGGACGGGCACTGGCTGGCCGGCGCGGTGAAGCGGGAGTTGGCATGAGCTGCCTTGCGCCCAGCCTTGCCGTCTTCCGGCGTCCAGTCCTTGCCTTGCCAGTCGATCAGGTGATCCGGCGCCTGCTTGGTCAGGCCTTCCCACCACACATCGCCGTCATCGGTCAGCGCGACGTTGGTGAAGATGATGTTTTCCTTGAGGGTGGCCAGCGCGTTGTAGTTGGTCTTTTCGCTGGTGCCCGGGGCGACGCCGAAGAAACCGGCTTCCGGGTTGATGGCGTAGAAACGGGTGACGCCGTCCTTGTCGACGCGCGGCTTGATCCAGGCGATGTCGTCGCCGATGGTGGTGATCTTCCAGCCGTCGAGGGTCTTCGGCGGGATCAGCATGGCGAAGTTGGTCTTGCCGCAGGCCGACGGGAAAGCGGCGGCGACGTAGGACTTTTCACCTTCCGGCGATTCGACGCCGAGGATGAGCATGTGTTCGGCCAGCCAGCCCTGATCACGCGCCATGTTCGAGGCGATGCGCAGCGCGAAGCACTTCTTGCCGAGCAGGGCGTTGCCGCCGTAGCCGGAACCGTAGGACCAGATTTCGCGGGTTTCGGGGTAGTGAACGATGTACTTGACGGTCGGATTGCACGGCCACTTGGCATCCTGCTGGCCTGGCTCGAGCGGTGCACCGACGGTGTGGATGCAGGGGACGAACTCGCCATCGCTGCCAAGCACGTTGAAGACGGCCTTGCCCATGCGGGTCATCGTCTTCATGTTGGTGACGACGTAGGCCGAGTCGGTGATCTCGAAACCGATATGGGCGATCGGCGAACCAAGCGGACCCATGCTGAACGGGATCACATACATGGTGCGACCCTTCATGCAGCCCTTGAAGATACCGTTCAGCTTTTCGCGCATGACGGCAGGCTCTTCCCAATTGTTGGTCGGGCCGGCGTCTTCCTTCTTGGCGGAGCAGATGTAAGTGCGGTCTTCGACGCGAGCGACGTCGGACGGATCGGAGAAGGCCAGGTAGGAATTCGGGCGCTTGGCTTCGTTGAGCTTGATCAGGGTGCCGGCCTCTACCATTTCGGCGCACAGGCGGTCATACTCTTCTTGCGAGCCGTCGCACCAGTGGATGCGGTCGGGTTGGGTCAGGGCGGCGATTTCGGCGACCCATTTCTTCAGGCCTTCGTGTTTAACGTAATCGGGCGCGTTCAGCGGTGCGGTCATGGCGATGTCTCTCTCCAAGTTACTGAAATAGATGAACTGTTCGCCAGTCGCCGGGAGCTGCCACCGAGACTTCGAGCGGCGAGGGGCCGTCGGCTGGGAAGCCCGTAATTATGCATCAACTCAGGGTAAACATCTACTTGACTTATCGGGTCTAAGTGATTTCCACGGGTGAAAGCGCTGATGTTGCATGGTATTATGTTCCGCGATTCGAAAATGCGTTTCACAATACAAAATGGAGACAAACATGGATTCCCGTCAATTACGTGAAGCAGCGCTCTACTATCACCGTGAGCCCAAGCCGGGCAAGATAGCGGTTACCCCGATCAAACAGCTGACCAATCAGTACGACTTGTCGCTGGCCTACTCGCCGGGTGTGGCCTTCGCCTGCGAGGAAATTGTCGCCGATCCGCGCGAAGCCAGTACGCTGACTTCCCGCGCCAATCTGGTCGGCGTCATCACCAACGGCACGGCTGTTCTCGGTCTTGGCGCCATCGGCCCGCTGGCCGCCAAGCCGGTCATGGAAGGCAAGGGCGTCCTGTTCAAGAAATTCGCCAACATCGATGTCTTCGATATCGAAATTGAAGAGCGCGACCCGGACAAGCTGATCGACACCATTGCTTCGCTGGAGCCGACATTCGGCGGCATCAACCTCGAAGACATCAAGGCGCCGGAGTGCTTTTACATCGAGAAGAAGCTGCGCGAACGCATGAAGATCCCCGTCTTTCACGATGACCAGCATGGCACGGCCATCGTCGTCGGTGCCGCCATTCTCAACGGTTTGCATTTGATCGGAAAAGACCTGTCGACCGTGAAGGTCGTTACTTCCGGGGCGGGCGCCGCGGCGCTGGCCTGCCTTGATCTGCTGGTCATGCTCGGCGTGCCGCCCAGCAACATCTGGGTGACCGACATCAAGGGACTGGTTTATGAAGGCCGCGTCGAAGAGATGGACGAAATCAAGGCGCGCTACGCCAAGGTGACCGATGCCCGGACGCTCGGCGAAGTGATCACCGACGCCGATGTCTTCCTCGGCCTGTCGGCCGGCGGCGTTCTGAAGCCGGAGATGGTCGCCAAGATGGCGGCCAATCCGCTGATCATGGCGCTGGCCAACCCGACGCCGGAAATTACGCCGGAACTGGTCAAAAGCGTCCGCAACGACGCCATCATCTGCACCGGCCGCTCGGACTACCCGAACCAGGTCAATAACGTGCTGTGTTTTCCCTTCATTTTCCGTGGCGCCCTCGATGTCGGGGCAACGACGATTACCGAGGAAATGAAAATGGCCGCCGTCAAGGCCATCGCCGAACTGGCCCGCGCCGAGCAGTCGGAAGTCGCCGCCCGGGCCTATGGTGAAAAGGTCGCCAGCTTCGGCCCCGAGTACCTGATCCCGAATCCGTTCGATCCGCGCCTGATCGTCAAGATTGCCCCGGCGGTAGCCAGGGCGGGTATGGATTCAGGTGTCGCGACGCGGCCGATCAAGGATTGGGACGCCTACCTCCAGGGCCTGAACGAATTCGTTTACCACTCCGGCATGATCATGAAGCCGGTCTTCTCGCAGGCCAAGATGGCACCCAAGCGCATCGTCTTTGCCGAGGGTGAGGATGAGCGGGTGTTGCGTGCCATCCAGGTGATTCGTGATGAAGGGATCGCCAAGCCCATCCTGATCGGGCGGACCAGCGAGATCAAGCGTCAGATCGAAGCCGCCGGACTACGTATTCGCGAGGGTGAAGATTTCGAAGTTATCCATGCCGACAACTGTGCCTTCTTCGATGCGCATTTCGATGAGTTCTCGGCGACCTATCACGGCTTGATGGAACGCAAGGGCGTATCGCCCGATTACGCCCGCCGCGAAGTGCGTCGTCGCGCCACGCTGTACGGTGCGCTGATGGTCCGCCTGGGCTACGCCGACGGTCTTATTTGCGGCACCTTCGGTCGCCATGAAACGCATCGCGACTATGTCGAGAGCGTCATCGGCAAACAGGCTGGCCTGGATCGTTGTTACGCCATGAACCTGCTGATGTTGCCCGGCCGCACGGTGTTCATCGGTGACACCTACGTCAATTACGATCCGACAGCCGAGCAACTGGCCGACATGACGCTGCTCGCCGCGCAGGAAATCCGCAATTTCGGTATCCAGCCCAAGGTGGCGCTGCTCTCGCATTCGACCTTCGGCACCGAAGACACGCCGACCTCGCTAAAAATGCGCGAGGTGCTGGCCATCCTCAATCAGCGGGCGCCGGAGCTTGAAGTCGAAGGTGAAATGCACGGTGACGCCGCACTGGATGAACGCATTCGCCAAAGCGCCTTCCCGAATTCGCGCCTCAAGGGCCAGGCCAACCTGTTGGTCATGCCGACGCTGGACGCCGCCAATATTTCGTTCAATCTGCTCAAAGTGGCGGCTGGCGACAATTTGACCATCGGCCCCATCCTGCTCGGTGCGGCCAAGCCGGTCAATATCCTGACGCCGACGGCGACCGTGCGGCGTATCGTCAACATGACGGCGCTGACAGTCGTCGACGCGGTCTAGTTTTTTCTTTAAGTTGTTGTTGTATCTATATATTTCAATTGATATTTCATGGCCTCCTGCTAAACTGGGGTAACATTTGCCCGATATTGGCAGGAGATTGTGAATGAAGCGTAAATTGAAGGCCGCACTATTGGTCGCCGCCCTGCTGGGCTTCGGTGTCCAGACGCCATTGTCGGCGGCTTCGGCCAAGAAGGCAGAGCCGTCGGCAGCGAAAAAAGGTCAGGTCAAGGCAAGCACGGGCACGAGCGGAAAATCGTTCCGGTCCGTGGCCGGAAAGGCACAGCGGAACAAAACGGCCTCAGCCGGCGTGGCAAAAAAGGCGCACGTTGCCCGTGAGTCGTCGAAAAAGATGGCTCGCCACGCCGCATTGACCGATATGGACCCCGGGCGTTTGGCGCTCTACTCCGCTTCGGTTCTGGTGATTGATCAAAGTAACGGTCATGTGATGGTTGAAAAGCAACCGGACATGGTCGTGCCAATCGCCTCGATTTCCAAGCTCATGACGGCGATGGTGGTGCTCGACGCCAGGCTCGATCTGCAGGAAGTCATCGCCATTGGCGACGAAGACGTAGACGGTTTGAAAGGCACGCGTTCCCGTTTGCCGGTGGGGACGACGATGACGCGTGAAGCGGCAATGTTGCTTGCCCTCATGTCGTCCGAGAACCGCGCCGCCCATGCGCTGGGGCGGCACTATCCGGGTGGTATGCCGGCCTTCGTCCAGGCCATGAACCGGAAGGCACAGGCGCTGGGCATGTACAGCAGCCGTTTCGAGGAGCCGACCGGCTTGTCGAGCAACAATGTGTCGACGGCACACGATCTGGCACGCATGGTGGCCGCCGCCGCGCGCTATCCGGAGATCCGCCATTTCTCGACGACGGCGGAAGCGAAGATCGAGTTGAAAGGGCGCATCCGCGAGTTTCGCAATACCAATGCGCTGGTACGTAACGACAACTGGGAAATCGGCGTTTCCAAGACGGGTTACATTTCCGAAGCGGGTCGTTGCCTGGTCATGCAGGCCAGGGTCGCCGACAAACCGGTCGTCATTGTATTGCTCGACTCGCAGGGCAAGATGACGCGGGTTGGCGATGCCAACCGGATCAAGCGCTGGATGGAAAGTGCCAGCTTGGCGGCGGAGCGTAGCCCGGTGTAATTTGCCTGAACCCGCTTACCCAAAAAGGCCGCCGTGTGCGGCCTTTACTTTTTGGGGCCGGTGTAACCGAGGGTTTTCGAGACGGCGTCGGCGGTCTGCTTGACCTGGCGCGCCCAGTCGGGGTCGTGGCGGTCGGCCGGGGCGGAAACCGAGAGGGCGGCGACGACATTGCCTTCATCGTCGTGGATGGGGGCGGCGACGCACTTGAGGCCGAGTTCGGCCTCTTCGTCGTCGTAGGCGATGCCGTGACGACGGACCTTGTCGAGTTCCTTTTCCAGCGCAACCAGGCTGGTCAGCGAATGCGGCGTCTTGCCGGGCAGGCCGGTGCGCTTGGCGTAGTCGCGGACGTTCTGGGCGCTTTCGGCGGCGAGGAAGAGCTTGCCGAGCGAGGTCAGGTGGAGCGGGGCGCGGCCGCCGACGAGATAGACAACGCGGACCAGCGAACGGCCCGACGAGGTACGCTCGAGGTAGACAATTTCGTCTTCGTGGCGGGCGCCGAGATTGATCGCTTCGCCGATGTTTTCGTGCAGTTCCTGCATGAAGGGCAGGGCGACTTCGCGCATGTTGATGCGGGATTTGACGATGCCGCCGAGTTCAAGCAGGCGGATGCCGAGGCGGTAGCTGCCGGCATCGTCGCGTTCGACGAAGCGGGCGGCGCTCATGGCGGCCAGGATGCGGTGTGCCGTCGAGGGATGGAGTTCGGTCGCCTGGGCCAGTTGCTTGAGACTTGCCGAATCGGAGGACGCGGCGAGAGCATCGAGCAGCGACATCATGCGCTCGATGACCTGGATGGTGCCGGGCGCTTTGGCCGGACCGCTGGCAGCTTCAGACAACTGGATTCCTTTATTGGTGTGCTTTGAGTAGCATTGGCGCCACTTCGTTTTCTTGTGCGCCGCAATATTAGCATGCGCTTGGCCCTCTACGTTACCTGTCTGGTCGATCTGATGCGCCCTTCGGTCGGCTTTGCGGCGCTGCGTCTGCTCGAAGCGACGGGGGGCGAGGTGGTCGTGCCGGAAGGCCAGACTTGCTGCGGTCAACCGGCCTGGAGTGCGGGAAATCGCCGGCAGGCGCTCGATCTGGCGAAGAAGGCGATTGCCGAGCTGGAGGGCTACGATCATGTGGTCATCCCGTCCGGTTCGTGCGCCGACCAGATCCGCAATGTCTATCCGCAGCTGCTGGCCGACGATCCGCACTGGGCGCCAAGGGCGCGGGCGCTGGCCGGGCGCAGCCATGAGCTGACGAGCTTTCTGGTCGATGTCGCCAAGACCGAACTGGTCGCGTCCGAGTTCGCCGGCAGCGTCACCTACCACGATTCCTGCAAGGGCCTGCGCGGCCTCGGCATCAAGCGCCAGCCGCGTGAATTGCTGGCCAAGGTGCGTGGCCTGAGCCTCGAGGAAATGGCCGATTGCGAGGAATGCTGCGGGTTTGGTGGCGCCTTTTCGGTGAAATTCGGCGCGGTGTCGACGCAGATCGTCGACCGCAAGTGCGACGCGATTGCGGCGGTTGGGGCCGATGCGGTGGTCGGTGGCGACCTCGGCTGCCTGATCAACATCGAAGGCCGTTTGCGCCGGCGCGGCGACGAGACAACGCGCGTTCTGCACATCGCCGAAGTGCTGGCCGGCGGGGATGATTGCTGATGGCGGCAGCCGGTCGTTCGCAAGCCATGCATTTCCACGCCCGGGCTGGGGAAAAGGTGCGGAATGCGGTGCTGCAACGCGCCTTGCAGAAGGCCAAGCCCTTGTTTGTCGGCAAGCGGGCCAAGGGCATCGCTTCGCTGGCCGAGGATGGCCTCGATTTCGAAATGCTACGGTCAACCGGGAAAAACATAAGAAATCGAAATCTGGCTGACCTCGATGTCTGGCTCGATATCTTCGAGGAACGGGCCACGGCGACCGGCGCCGAAGTGCTCTGGGCGCGCGACGGTGCCGAGGTCAGCCGGCTGGTCGTCGACATCGCCCGCCGCCATGGCGTGAGCAAGGTGGTCAAATCGAAGTCCATGCTCTCCGAGGAGGCGCAGCTCAACGAGGCGCTGGCTGCCGCCGGCATCCGCCCGGTCGAAACCGATCTCGGCGAATACATCGTGCAACTGGCTGGCGAAACGCCGTCGCACATCATCGCGCCGGCCGTGCACAAAACCATCGCTGAAGTCGAAGCCCTGTTTGCCAAAGAACACGGGCGGCCGCCCGAAACGCGCACCTCGGCGGATATTCCGGCGATGGCGCAAGAGGCCCGGGCGGTTTTGCGCGAGCATTTCCTGAGCGCCGAAATGGGCATCTCCGGCGCCAATTTCCTGATCGCCGAAACCGGCAGCGCGGCGCTCGTCACCAACGAAGGCAACGGCCGCATGGTGACAACGCTGCCGAAAGTGCATGTCGTCATCACCGGCATCGAGAAAATCGTCCCGACGCTGGAAGATTTCGCCACGCTCATGCGCCTGCTGCCGCGCTCGGCCACCGGCCAGGCCATCTCCAATTACGTCTCGCTGCTCACCGGCACGAAGCGCGCGGGCGATCACGACGGCCCGGAGAAAACCGTCTTCATCCTCGTCGATAACGGCCGGGCCAACCTGCTCGGCTCCGACTACCAGGACATGCTGCGCTGCATCCGTTGCGGCGCCTGCATGAACCACTGCCCGGTCTATTTCTCGCTTGGCGGCCATGCCTACGGCTGGGTCTATCCCGGCCCCATGGGCTCGGTGCTGACGCCGCTGTTCACCGGCATCGAGAACGCGCTCGACCTGCCGCACGCCTCCACCGGCTGCAACCAGTGCGGCGCCGTTTGTCCGGTCGCCATTCCGCTGCCAACCCTCATGCATCGCCTGCGCGAAGAACAGAACGAGCGCGGCTTGCGCCCGTTGTCCGAGCGCCTGGCGCTCAAGGCCTGGGCCTGGCTGGCCGGCAAGCCGGTGCTCTATCGCTGGTTCGCCCGGCGCGCGGCGCGCTATTTGAACTGGCTGGCCGACGGCTCCGGCCGCATCCGCATTTTCGGCCTGGCACCGGAGTGGACCGCAGGACGCGATCTGCCGGTATCCTCCGGCAGGACATTTCACGAACTTTACTCAGCAAGAAAGAAGCCCTGAACATGGAATTTGCTCCCGAAGGCCCGAAAGCCATCCCCTTGTGGATCAACGGTCATGCCTATTTGACCGTGACCGACGCTTTTTTCGACGTGACTAACCCGGCCACCGGCGAGGCCGTTCGCCGCGTCCCGTTGTGCGGGGCGAGCGAGGCGGCCGAAGCCGTCGGCGCGGCGCAAGTGGCCCAGTCCGCCTGGGCGATGATGGGCATGCCGGCGCGGCGAGTCTGCCTGGCCAGCCTGGGCGACGCGCTCGACAACTACAGCGGGCACTTCGCCAAGCTGCTCATGCAGGATTGCGGCTTCGACGAAGCGCGGGCCAGCGCCGAAGTCGCCGCCGCGGTCGCCGCGCTGCATGACTCCGCCGTCGGCCAGACCGGGGTTTTTGCCCTGGTTCTCGATGCCTCGCGGCCGCTCGCCGGCCTGGCCGAAGCCATCGCCCCGGCCCTCATGGCCGGCGCCACGGTCGTCGTCAAGCCCAGCCCGAAGGCACCCTCGGCGGCCTACGCCCTGTGCGAACTGTCTGCCCGCAGCGAGTGGCCGGCCGGCGTGCTCAACCTCATGCAGGGCGACACGGCGGCCATCGAAGGCTTGTGTGCGGCCGGCGTCGACCGGCTGGTGTATAGCGGCCAGCCGGCACTTGGCGTCCAGGTCGGCGCCATTGCCGAAACGGCCGGTATCCCGTTCGAGATGAAAGTCGCCTGATGCTGCGCATCGTCCAGCTCGAAGGCGAATCGCTGATCGCCGAGGTGCGGCGGCCGGCCTTTGCGCACGACTGGGTCGAGCACGCCAAAACGGCATCGGCGCAGGTCGTCGAGCGCCTGGCCGGGGCGACGATTGCCATCACCAACAAGGTGGCCATCGATGCCGCTGCGGTCAACGCCCTGCCCGACCTGAAAATGATCGCCGTCTCGGCGACCGGCACCAACAACGTCGACCTCGACGCCTGCCGGGCGCGCGGCATCGTCGTTTCGAACATTCAGGGCTACGCCGTGCACACCGTGCCCGAGCACGTCATGGCCTTGCTCCTCGCCCTCTCGCGCAATCTCGTCGCCTGGCGCGAAACCCTGCTGGCCGGCGGCTGGCAGCGTTCCGAGCAGTTCTGCCTGTTCGATCACCCGATCCGCGACCTGCACGGCGCGACCCTCGGCCTGATCGGCAGCGGCACCTTGGGCAGCGGCGTGGCACGGCTGGCCGAGGCTTTCGGCATGCGCGTGCTGCGCGCCGAGCACAAGGGGGCGACTGCTGTTCGGCCCGGCTACACGGCGTTCGCCGAAGTCCTCGCCACGGCCGACGCGATCAGCCTGCATTGCCCGCTGACGGCCGAAACGAAAGACCTGATCGGCGAAACCGAGCTGCGCGCCATGCGGCCGTCGGCCCTGCTCATCAACACGGCGCGCGGCGGCATTGTCAATGAGCCGGCCCTGATCCGCGCCCTCAGGGAAGGCTGGATCGCCGGGGCCGGATTCGACGCCATTACCGCCGAACCGCCGCCGGCCGATCACCCGATGGTCGATCCCGCCTTGCTCGCCCTGCCCAATTTCCTGCTCACCCCGCATGTCGCCTGGTCCAGCCGGCCGGCCATGCAGACGCTGGCCGATCAGCTCATCGACAACATCGAAGCCTTCGTCGCCGGGGCGCCCAAGAACCGCGTGGCATGAGCGCCCGCGACGACATCCTCGGGCGCGTCCGGCGCGGGGTCGGCAAGGACGATTTTGCCGGGCGCCGGGCGGCCGCCGTCGCCTCGTTGACAACAGCCGAGCGCGGGCCGCAGCCGGTCATCGGCGCCGATCTCGTCGGCCGCTTCCGGGCCAAGGCCGAATACCTGTCGAGTACGGTTGCCGCTGTTACCACCCCGGCCGAGGTGCCGGCCGCCGTGGCGGCTTATCTTGCAGCCAACGGACTGGCCGGCGAGGCCGTCGCCACCGCCGATGTCGGCGGGCTGGACTGGTCAGGCAGCGGCCTCACCGTCGCCGCGCGTCCTGCGGTCGACGCCGATAAAACCGGCATTTCCGGCTGCTTCTGCGCCATCGCCGAAACCGGCACGCTCATGCTGCTCTCCGGGCCGGACTCCCCGGCCACCGTCAGCCTGCTGCCGGAAACCCACATCGCGCTGGTTGAGGTGTCGCGCATCGTCGCCACCATGGAAGACGCCTTCGCATTGCTCCGGGCCGAACGCGGCAGCCTGCCGCGCGCCGTCAATTTCATCTCCGGGCCATCGCGCACCGGCGATATCGAACAAACCATCGTCCTCGGCGCCCACGGGCCGTGCCGGGTGCATCTGATCCTGATCGGCCGGGCCTGACTCACCGAGGAAGATGTCGCGTCGTTTGTCAGGCGGGGCAGTTCTCGTTGATCGATGGGGATTGTTCAGGCGGCGACCACAGGTCGATGCTGCCCAGATCGTTCATCGGCGGATTGTTGCGGATGAACTTTTCGGCTTGATCGGCCGGCAGCGGTTTGCTGATCAGGTAGCCCTGGATTTTCTCGCAGCCGATGCTGAGCAAGAATTTCAACTGCGCCTCGGTTTCGACACCCTCGGCGACTACTTCCAGGCCGAGCTTGTGGGCGAGCAGCACGGTGACGTCGCAGATGTCGGCATCGTTTGGGTCGGATTCGATGTCCTTGACGAAGGAGCGGTCGATCTTCAGCGTGTGGATCGGCAACAGCTTGAGATAGGCCAGTGACGAATAGCCCGTGCCGAAATCGTCGATGGACAACGTCAGTCCACTGCTGCTCAGGGTTTTCATGACGCTGATCGATTCGTCCGGCGACGCCATCGACATCGATTCGGTGACTTCCAGATCAAGCAGGCCGGGACTCAGGCCGTTGCTGGCCAGCAGTTCGTGGATGCGGGCCGGCAGGGTCTTGTCGAGAAACTGGCCGGTGCTCAGGTTGATCGACATGCGGACATGGTCGATGCCTCTCGTCTGCCACACCTTGAGCTGACGGCAGGCTTCCTCGAGCACCCAGTCGCCGATGGCCGAGATCATCCCGCTTTCTTCGGCAATCGGGATGAAGTCGGCTGGCGAGACCAGACCACGGGTCGGATGTTGCCAGCGGATCAGCGCCTCGACGCCGACGATGGTGCCGCTGCGCAGGTCGAGCTGGGGCTGGTAGTAGAGCAGGAACTCGCCGCGGGTGATGGCCAGGCGCAAGTCCGATTCGAGGTTCATGCGCTCGGTCGTCGCGATGTTCATCTCTTCCGTGAAGAACTGGTAATTGCCGCGCCCCTTGGCCTTGGCGTGGTACATCGCGACGTCGGCGTTTTTCAGCAGGTCGCCGATTTCCGTGCCGTCTCCCGGGTACACGCAGATGCCGATGCTCGGCGAGGTGCGCAGCTCCTGGCCGTTGATCAGGTAGGGGGCGGAAATCTCGCGGGTGATTTTGTCGGCCAGGTGGGCTGCGTCGGCCGGCGAGCCGATGCCGGGCAAGGCGACAACGAACTCGTCGCCGCCCAGACGGGCGACGATGTCGCTCTCGCGGACCGCCGCCGAGAGGCGCTGGGCGACCTGGACCAGCAGTTCATCGCCGGCCTGATGGCCGAGGGTGTCGTTGATCGTCTTGAAGCGATCAAGGTCGATCAGCATCAGGGCCAACTGCATGTGATTGCGTTTGCAGAACGCGATGGCCTGGCCGAGCTTTTCGTGCAGGCTGAAACGGTTGGCCAGGTTGGTCAGCGTGTCGTGATGGGCGAGATGACGGATACGCTCCTGCGTCGCCTTGAGTTCGGAAATGTCGATGAAGCTGCCGATGTGATTGCGGATCTGCCCGTCATCATCGCGGACCAGCGAAATCGACAGCCATTTGGGATAGGCCTCGCCGGTTTTTCGCCGGTCCCACAACTCACCCTGCCAGGCGCCGTCGCGATGCAGGCAGGTCCACAGATCGGCGAACACCTCGGGCGGCGTAATGCCGGCCGAAAGGAGGCGCGGATCCTTGCCTGTCACCTCATCCGGCCGGTAGCCGGTGAGCCTCGTGAAGGCCGGGTTGACGGCAATGATCCGATTGCCTGCATCGGTCACCATGATCGCTTCATTGCTGTTCGAGAACACCATCGCCATCAGCTGGAGATGCGCCTCGGTCCGCTTGCGCTCCGAAATGTCCTGCACCGTCCCTTCGTAGCAGATGAACTCGCCCTTGGTGCCGAGCACCGCGTGGGCGTTTTCGGAAATCCAGATGCGCGATCCGTCGCGCCGGTAAACCTCGGACTCGAAGTTCAGGACCTCGCCATCCCTTTCGATCAAGCTCAGAAAGTCCTCCCGGCGATCGGGCAGGACATAGAGCAGGCGTTCGATGTCAGCCAGATCGGCCATCAGCGCCTGGGCGCTGTCGTAGCCATAAAGCTTCGCCAGCGCCGGGTTGGCGGCCAGGTAGCGGCCGTCGCGGGTGGACTGGAAGATACCCTCCGAAGCGTGTTCGAAGATGTTGCGATAGCGCAACTCGGCCGCCTCGAGCGCCTCCAGCGTCATTCTTCGCGCCGTAATGTCCTCGATGAAACCTTCCAGCGCAGCTTCACCCTGCTCGTCGCGGATCGCCACGCCGCGCTCGACCACCCACTTGATTTGCCCCGACTTGCAAACGATCCGGTACTGGACGGCAAAGCGCCGGTTGCTGCGCATGGCGTCTTCGATGTCATCGCGGACGCGCCTGCGATCTTCCGGATGGGTGATCTCCTCCCATGAAACCCCGCTCTTGCCGAGAATTTCCGAAGAGGCATAGCCGCAAAGTTCGCTGCAGCCATCGCTGACGAAAACCATCGTCCAGCCAGCGTCGTGCAGGCAGCGGTAGGCCATACCCTCCAGGTTCTTGACCAAAGTGTCGAGGACTCTGGAGTGATTCAAACGCGATGGGGTGACGCCGTAATGATTGTGGCGTATGGGGCGAAAGTGCACGGCAATAGGTGACAAATTTAAGATATATGGCCACAGCGCAAAAATCGTACCCGCTGCAAAGTGCCGTTTTATGACGTTGGCGGGGCCTGGTTGGTGCGGTTTCAGACAGGGCGCACCATGATGAAGCGTGGCCCTTCTCGCCAAGTTACAAAATGGCGATGGATATACAATGAGCGCCTTCGACAAGCCCGGCCGCCCGCCCGCTTGTCACGTTACCGACAGGACTACCCATGAGCATCACCTTTGCCATCCGCGGCGAATATATCCAACTCGACCAACTGCTCAAGGCCACCGGCCTGTGCGAATCGGGCGGCGCGGCGCATGCCGCCATCGCCGAAGGTCGGGTGAAAGTCGATGCTACGGTCGACACGAGAAAACGGGCAAAAATGAAACCCGGTCAGGTCGTCAGTTTTGCCGGTGAAGAAGTGGTGCTGGTCGCCGAATAGGCGGCAGCTAGTCCAGCCAGCGGATCGGCGAGGCGAGTTCGGGATGTTTGCCGACGCGGCCCTCATAGTGCGCGGCGATGGCGGCGATGTCGGTGGCGGGGTCGCCGGTCATCGTGAGGTAGGTGAGGATGCCGGCCTGGCGGCGCGCGTAGTCGACGAAGGCGAGGGCGACGGGCACCTGGGCGCCGAGGGCGATGCGGTAGAAGCCGCTTTTCCAGCCATTGGTCAGGCTGCGCGTGCCTTCGGGGGCGATGACCAGGAGAAAGTTCGGGTTGGCGGCGAATTGGGCGACCATGTCGGCGACGAAGCCGTTGCGGACGTTGCGCTTGATCGGGATGCCGCCGAGGCGGCGGAAGATCCAGTCGAGCGGCCCGCAAAACAGCGATTCCTTGGCCAACCAGCGGGCGTCAAGGCCGAGGGCGAGTTTGGTGAACAGGGCGATGACGCCGTCCCAGTTGGAGGTGTGCGGGTAGCCGACGAGGACGGCGCGGGCCGGGCGCGCCGGCGGTTCGATGACGGTCCAGCCGAATAGTTTGAGCAGGTTGCGGGAGAGGGCTTTCAGCATAGGCTGCGCTCAGCACATCTTGACGACGATGTCGTGCAGGGTGTTGGCGCAGTTGGCCATGCGGTCGGCGGCGTTGGACAGGTGGCGGTAGATTTCGCGGCGCTTGAACATGTGGATGTAGTCGTCGCCGACGAAGAGTTCGGCGATGGCCCGGCGGTAGTTTTTTTCGACCCGGCGTTCGGCCTTGCGCGCGGCGTCGGCATCGGCGGCTGCGGCCCTCGGTTCTTTGGCCAGTCGCGAGTAGCCCTGAGACAGCGCATCGCAGCCGAGTTTGATGTGCATGGCCATTTCGAGGCAATGCTTGTCGGGCGCCAGGCAGAGGACTTCCATTTCGCTGACGGTGGTCTTGCAGTAATTGACGATTTCGTCGAGGTCGATGATGGCGCGGTAGAGGTCTTCGCGGTCGATCGGTGTCGAGAAGGCTTCGTTGAGGGTGTGCAGGTTGCGGATCTTGACGCGGTCGGCTTCGTGTTCGTCCTGGCGGATGAGCCGGCCGACGGTCTGGTCGCCGGTTTCCATGAATTCGACGAGGCGCCCGGCGGTGACGCCGACGTGCTGGCATTGCTCAGCGAGCAGCGTGAAAAAGTCGGGCATTTTGGGGAAAACGCGGTCGAACAGGCGGCGAATGATCGAGGGGCTGTTTTCTTCGCTCATGGCATATTTCCAAGAAAGAGATGAACCAGTGCGTAGGTTTGAATGGCGGCGATGGCGGCGCCGGGAATGGTGATGAGCCAGGCCGTCACGATATTTTTGGCCTTGCTCCAGCGTACTGCACGGGGACGTTCCGAAGCGCCGATGCCCATGATCGAGGTGGCGACGACATGGGTGGTCGATACCGGCGCACCGCCGATCGAGGCGGTCATGATGACGGCGGCCGAGGTTATCTGCGAGCCCAGCGCGTGGATGGGACGGACGCGGTAGATGGCGAAGCCCAGCGTGCGGACGATGCGCCAGCCACCGGAGAGGATGCCGAGGGTGATGGCCGAGGCACAGGCGAGCATGACCCAGAAGGGGACGTCAAACGTTGGAATGAAGCCGCCGAGGAGCAAAACGAGGGTCAGGATGCCCATGCTTTTCTGCGCATCGTTGGCGCCGTGCGAGAAGGCCAGGATGGCGGCGGTGATGAATTGGGCGGCACGCAGGCGGGAATTGGCGGCCGGATTGGCGGTGGTCAGCAAGGCGCGGAGGAGTCGATGTATCAGGAAGCCGACCCAGAAGCCGAGGAGCGGCGAGAGCACCAGCGCCGCCAGCAACTTGGCGATGCCGGTCAGGTGACCGTTGGCCAGTTCTTCGAATCCCCAGACGACATGGTCGCTGCCGACCGAAACGACGACGGCACCGATCAGTCCGCCGACCAGTGCATGCGAGGACGATGATGGCAGGCCGAGATACCAGGTGCTGAGGTTCCAGGCAATGGCGCCAACGAGTCCGCAGAGCAATATGGAGAGCGAGAGGATCGGCGCGACGTCGTCGAGGACGACGAACTTGCCGATGGTGTTGGCAACCGCAGTGCCGCCGAGCAGCGGGCCGAGAAATTCGAAAAAGCTGACGATGATGACGGCCTGCACCGGTGTCATGGCACGCGAGGCAATGACCGTGGCGACGATGTTGGCCGCGTCGTTGAAGCCGTTGGTGTAGTCGAACACCAGGACGATGACGACAGTGACGACGGCGAGCAGGAACAAGGTGTCCATAGGGGCTGGGCCCTCGGTGGTGGCCCGGTCTCCGATTCGTTATATATAGTTTGAAGGCAGTATATCGCCGCCAACGGCCGCCGCCACGGTCAACCGGATAAAATGGCCAAAATCAGAATGTCGAGAAAGTGCGTCATGAGTTACCCGGGATTTCTCGTTGTTTCGCCGCCATGCCGCTGAGCGCCGGAATCTCCTGGTTGTGGGGCGTTCCTTTGCTGGCCGGCGGTATCGGCGGTCTGAATTATTTTATCCGGCGCGGTTTGGCGGCGCCGCGCGTGGTCGAGAGCGGCTGGCCAGCGGATTTGCCCTGGCTTGAGGTGACGGTGCCGACGGTCAATGACAAAAATCTTCATGGCTGGTTGTTGTCCGCCGGCGATCGGCGGCCCGCTTTGGTCGTCATGCACGGCTGGGGTGGCAACGCCGCGATGATGTTGCCACTGGCCGCGCCATTGCATGCCGCGGGGTATTCGCTGCTGCTGGTCGATGCCCGTTGCCACGGCCGGAGCGATGACGACAGTTTTGCCTCGCTGCCGCGCTTTGCCGAAGATATCGAAGCTGCGTTGCGCTGGTTGGCCGGGCGGCCCGAGGTCGATCCGCTGGCCCTCGGGGTGATCGGCCATTCGGTGGGGGCGGGGGCGGCGCTGCTCGCTGCTTCGCGCCATCCGGCCATCCGCGCCGTGATCAGTCTGGCGGCCTTTGCCCATCCGGCGGCGATGATGCGGCGCTGGCTGGCCGGCATGCACATTCCGTTCTGGCCGCTCGGTGCTTACATTCTGGCTTATGTGCAACGGGTCATCGGCTATCGCTTCGACGACATCGCCCCGTGCAACACGATTGCCCGGCTTCGTTGCCCGACACTGATCGTGCACGGCCTGGAGGACGATACCGTTCCGGTGGCCGAGGCCCGACAGATTTACGCGGCACGGACCAGCGAGGCGGTGGAGCTGCTGCTGGTGCCCGGCAGTCACGATGATTACGGCGACCTGAGGCAACAGGTTGGCTTGCTGAGCGGCTTTCTGGATCGGGCTTTCCGGTAATTCATGGACGAAAAAAAGCGGGAGACGCGCTCCCGCTTTTTCGTGATCTGCTTGAAAACTATCTGGGCAGCAGGAAGGCCGCTTTTTCGCGAACCTTGATGTCCGGGTTGTCGAGCGCGACGATCTCGAAGTGAATCGGATTCGAGCCCGTCTTGCCGGCATCGGGCGGCACGGCGACCACGGTGTTGAACGATTGCAGGGTGGCCGGCGGGACTTCGACTTCAACGTCGCCGGTGATTTCGGCACCCGGCAAACCGTCGACCGTGACCTTGTAACGATGCGACTGTTCCTCGGTATTCATGATCTGCAGCATGTAGACGTTCTCGATCCGGCCGTCGTCGGCTTCGCGGGCCAGTGTCGAGCGGTCGCGAATGATGTCCACCTTGAGCGGGATACGGGTGCTCAGGAACCAGACGGCGAGCCCGGTGATGACGATCAGGATGAAGGTGTAGAGCAGGATGCGCGGGCGGATGATGTGGGCGAGGATTTGCTGCTTGCCCAGATGTTGCGCCATGGCGTTTTCGGTCGAGTAGCGGACCAGGCCGCGCGGCAGGCCAACCTTGTCCATGACCTGGTCGCAGACGTCGATACAGGCGGCGCAGCCGATGCACTCGTATTGCAGGCCCTTGCGGATGTCGATGCCGGTCGGGCAGACCTGGACGCACTGGTTGCAGTCGACGCAGTCGCCCAGTTTGGGGGCGTCGGGGGGCGCGTTTTTCTTGCGGATGCCGCGCGGCTCGCCACGTTCTTCATCGTAGGTGATGATCATGGTGTCCGGGTCGAACATCACGCTCTGGAAGCGGGCATACGGGCACATGTGCTTGCAGACCTGCTCGCGCATGAAGCCGGCCATGAGTATCGTGAAGCCGCCGTAGAAGAAGATCCAGAAGGTTTCCCAGGGGCCGAGGTGACCGGTCCGGACGTTGTTGATCAGTTCCTGGACGGGGGTAAAGTAGCCGACCAGCGTAAACCCGGTCCATAGGCCAACGATGCCCCAGAGCAGGTGTTTGGTCGCCTTGATGCGGAACTTGCGCGCATCCATCGGCGCCTTGTCGAGCTTGATCCGCGCATTGCGGTCGCCTTCGACCCAGTTTTCGATCCACATGAAGAGCTGCGTGTAGACCGTTTGCGGACAGGCGTAGCCGCAGAACAATCGCCCGGCGATGGCCGTGACGAGGAATAGCCCGTAGGCCGAGACAATCAGCAAGGCCGTCAGGTAGATGACGTCCTGCGGCCAGAAGACAACGCCGAAGATGTAGAACTTGCGTTCGACCAGATGGAGAAGGATCGCCTGGCGGTCGTTCCAGGTCAGCCACAGGCCGCCGTAAAAAAGCACCTGGGTGAAGATGACCAGGGCAATTCGCCAGTTGTCGAAATAGCCACGAACGCGTTTGGCGTAGATGACCTTGTGTTTCTCGTAAAAGGAAACGGGGGCGGGTTTCAGTTCGTCCGGATTTTGCTGTGGCTGGGTCATTGAAATTTTCAGTGGAGTGAAAAGGGGTGGAAACCGACGCTACCGACAGCAACAGGCTGCTGCGTCAAGCAAGCCTGCGGGGCGATGGAAATACGCGTCAGGCCGATTGTTGCCGGGGTCACATTCGCCGCTAGTACGCTGCGCACGACGTGTTGCCGGTTTCCAGCGGAAGCTATTATCAAGATGCGTGCCTGAAAAAAAGTTGGGGTGATCTTCTTAAAAATCATTTGCTTATATATCTCAATAGGCACCCTGTTGGCAAATTGTGTCAATATTGGCGGCATTGAGTGTCAGTATTGACGGAGGTGACATGGGCGAAAATTCACTGGGTGAGTTGATTTCCTTTCTGGACGGCCTGCCGGAGCCGCGCATCGTGATGAACGCGGAATATCGAATCGTCGCTGCCAATGCCGCCTATGTGCGCGATTTTGGTGGCGGCCAGGCGATTACCGGACGGACCTGCTATGAGGTCTCGCACCATTTCGACGTGCCCTGCGACCAGGCCGGCGAATCCTGTCCGCTCAAGCAGACGCAGAAATCCGGCGTGCCGCAGCGCGTCCTCCACCTGCACCATACGCCGCGCGGCGAAGAGCACGTGGCCGTCGAGACCACGCCGATTCGCGACGAAAACGGCCTGGTCGTCTATTTCGTCGAAACCATGAAGGTCGTTCGCCAGGCCAGCGGCCGGCCGGCCGCGCAGGGGCTGGTCGGCCGCTCGCCGGCCTTTGTCGGCATGCTCGAAAAAGTGCTGCGCGTGGCCAACTCCAACGCTGCCGTCTTGCTGCAGGGAGAAACCGGCACCGGCAAGGAGCTGGTCGCCCGCGCCATCCACGAGGCCAGCGCCCGGGCCGACGGGCCGTTTGTCGCGGTCGATTGCGCCGGCATGACCGAAACGCTGTTCGAAAGCGAACTCTTCGGCTATGAAAAGGGCGCCTTCACCGGCGCCACGCACCGCAAGCAGGGGCTGGTCGAAGCCGCCTCGGGCGGGACGCTCTTTCTCGACGAAATCGGCGAACTGCCACTCGTTCTCCAGGTCAAGCTGCTGCGCCTGCTCGAAACCGCCACCTACCGGCGGGTGGGCGGGCTGGACTGGTTGCCGGCCGATTTCCGGCTGGTCGTCGCCACCCACCGCGACCTGCGCGCCATGGTCCAGGCCGAGAGCTTCCGCCGCGACCTGTATTTCCGGATCAACACCTTCCCCGTGCACACGCCCGCCCTGCACGAGCGGGCCGAGGACATTCCCCTGCTCGCCGCCTCGCTGCTTGAACGCGTGGACCGCATCGCCGGGCGCACATTCACGCCGGCTGCGCTGGCCTGGCTGAGCAGCCGGCGCTATGAAGGCAATATCCGCGAGCTGCGCAACCTTATCGAGCGCGCCACCCTGCTGGCCGATGGCGATCTCATCGACCTTCCTCCTCTTGACGAGATGGCCGACGACCCGCCGCCTCTCTCGGCGCTCACTGACGATGCCTTCCATGTCGAGCAGCTGGTTACACTCGACACGCTGGAGCGGCGTTACCTGGCCTGGGCAAAACGTCGGGACGGCCTCGACGCAGCCGAGCTGGCGGCCCGCCTCGGGGTCAGCCAGCGGACGCTGTATCGCAAGCTGCAGGAGGTTAAAGGCAGCTGATCAGGGCGCGCCTTCTGGACGATTCGAGCTTTCGATTTTGGCCAAAATTTCCGGTTGACCGTGGGAGTAGGCCCGTCCGGAGCGTCCTTTTGGCGGAAAGTTCCCGGAAATGGCCGGGTTTTAACATTCTTTACATGCCGCATTCGGGCCCTCCATATAATTCTGGTCAGTCAATATTTCTTTGGCATCGTCGGCGAAGCAGGGCGGCATGCATCGACCGCTTCACCGAAATGTCATCTTTTTCCTACATCAAAACGTCATGAAAAAAACAACTCTCGTCGCGCTGCTCGTTGCCGCTGCATTTCCCGCATTCGGGCAGGTTTCCACCGCCCCCGCCACCCTCAAAGAAATAACCCAGCGCGCCATCCTCAACAGCCCGGAAGTCACCTCGAAATGGCACGCCTACCGGGCGGCTGACGAAGAAACCGGCGTCGCCCGCGGCGGCTACTTCCCGCGCGTCGACCTCACCGCCGGCGCCGGTCGCGAAAGCCTGAGCCAACCCACCACCGCCGACCGCGACTACACCCGCAGCGGCGTCATGCTCAGCCTCAACCAGATGCTCTTCGACGGCTTCGCCACGCGTAACGAAGTCCGCCGTCTCGACAAAGCCCGGCTGGTCCGCTACTACGAACTCCTCGACGCCTCCGAAACCACCGCCCTCGAAGCCGGCCGCGCCTACCTCGACGTCCTGCGCTACCGCCACCTCGTCGACCTCGCCAAAGAC
>JAHJVE010000019.1 GCA_018828385.1 Gammaproteobacteria bacterium
GACCAAGTCCGAACGGCCCGAACTCGGTGCCGCCAAGATCATCGTTTCCGGTGGCCGTGGTCTGGGCAGTGGCGAGAACTACCACACCCTGCTCGAACCGCTCGCCGACAAGCTCGGTGCGGCGCTCGGAGCCTCCCGCGCCGCCGTCGATGCCGGCTTCGTGCCGAACGACTACCAGGTTGGCCAGACCGGCAAGATCGTCGCGCCGCAGCTCTACATCGCCGTCGGTATCTCGGGCGCCATCCAGCATCTGGCCGGGATGAAGGAGTCGAAAGTCATCGTCGCCATCAACAAGGATCCCGATGCGCCGATCTTCCAGGTGGCGGATTACGGGCTGGTTGGGGATTTGTTCGAGGTGGTGCCGCAACTGGTTGGAGCTGTCGGCTAAAATATCCATGTGAATCTGACAGATACCCTGATGGGCGAAGGATGGTACTGGGCGGCCTGGATCGCCTGGGTACTGTTTTTCGCCCATAGTCTTTGGCGCGCACCCTGGGTGCGGCTCAAGGATTCCGAGCAACTCAACGTGTGGCTCGGGATGATTGTTTTGCTCACTGTTGTCTGGAGTCTCAAGGCCGGCGTCAAACCCGGCTTGAGCTTTCACCTGCTCGGGGCCACGGTCTTTACGCTCAGTTTCGGCCCTCATCTGGCCTTTGTCGGCCTTTCACTGGTAACGCTTGGCATCACCCTGAATGGCGCAGCCGGGCCGATTGCCTATGCGGCCAACGCTTTGCTCCTCGCCGGACTGAGTGTTGGTTTGAGCCAGCTTTTTTGTCGCTTCGTTTCTGCGGCCTTACCTAGACATTTCTTTGTCTATATCTTTGTGAACGGTTTTCTCGGGGCAGCACTGACGATTATCGGTGTTGGATTCGCTGCAACATGCCTGCTGGCAATGGTTGGGGCCTATGAATGGGACTATCTGATCAGCGAGTATTTCCCCTATTTTTTGCTGCTCGCCTTCTCTGAAGCGTGGTTGTCTGGAATGATGATGACGCTATTCGTGGTTTACCGGCCGGAATGGGTTGTCAGCTTCAATGATTCCAGTTATCTGGTTGATAAATAACAGCTACAATTCCACAAATTTAATGTCATTTGGAGCAGTGTCTTTGAATCGCTTTGCTCTCTGCTGTTCGGTATCTATCCTGATGCTTGCCGTGTCGGGGGTGGCATCGGCGGTTGGTTTGGGCGATTTGCGTGGGCAGCCGGTTCTGGGCGAGCGATTGCAGCTTGAAGTCGATCTCCTGGGCGCCGAAAAACAAAAACTGGACGCCAGTTGTTTTCGCCTTGTGCGGCCTTCTGGTGGTGATGACCTGCCGTGGCTCAAGAAGGCGGGCTTAAGCGTCCGTAAATCTGCGCAGCCAGTTCTCGAAATTCGTTCTGATGTGCCGTTGCGTGAACCGATTTTGCAATTGGCGGTGCAACTGGGCTGCGGGAACGAAATATCTCGCGAATATATCCTTATGGCATCGCCTCGCGGTGGTGCTGAAAGCGTTGTCGGGGAGCGTCCCCGGATAGAGGTCGCTCAGCCAGTGGCAAGGCCGCAAGTGCAACCGCCGGCCAGAATCCGCTCGACAACGCCAGCGATAATTGGTGCACCGCCCAGTCCGCCGGCAAGGCGAATCGCCAAGCGAGCAGAACGGCGGCCTGCGCTACGTGGTCTGCCTGACCGCCTGATGTTGTCCGATGAGGGCTTCGGCCCGGAACCGTCCCTTCGTCTGGCAACTGAGCTATTTACAGGGGCTACCGAGGCCAAGGAAGCACAGCGCGATATATTGCGCCTCGAGTATAGAATGCTGATGGCCATGCATGAACAGGCCACGTCGCAAATGGCGATTGCGGAAAAGTTGAGGAACATGGAGGGCACGCTGAGCGAAGTCCAGCAGCGAGCTGCTGAATTTGCCCTGCGGGTCGAGGCGAATGGAGCACCACCGTCTCCGGTGGAGTCTGTTGCTTCAGTTGCTCAAAACTCTCTGCCACCCTCTGGTGCTGCTGAGCCAGCCAAGTCACTCCAAACACTCGAGAGGCCAGCTGGCGATAAGTCCTCCGGCTTGTCCGAGTGGGCACTTTACGGGGTTCTGCTTGGATCGACACTTGGATTGGCTGGTTGGCTGGGGTGTAGAAATTATCGCGCCAGGACCTTGGCGGCCGGCGATGGCGATGATCCGATCGACGTTCCGGAATTGACGGTTGATCCGAAGCGTGTCGATGAGCAAGAGGAACTCGGTGCCGTTGATCTTCCTTTCGAACCGGCAGCCACGGGGGGGGGCATGCAGGTGGATGTCGAGTTGGATGGAGGAGGAGACCTCTCCGGGGCATCTGAGTTGCCGGCCAGGGAACCGCCGCGCGGTCTTGACTCGGTGATGTCGATCCATGCGACGACGCTGGACGAGCATTTTGAGGCCAATCCAGTCATGGAACTGGCAGAGATCATGCTTTCCTTCGGCCGCGTCAAAGGCGCAGCCCAGGCCTTGCAGGAATACATCGACCACAATCCGCAGGAAGCATTGCAACCGTGGATTCGACTAATGGATGTGTACCGGATGGCGGGTATGCGCACCGAGTTCGAGACTGTTTCCCGTGACTTGAACCAGCATTTTAACGTCGAGGTGCAAAGCTGGGAGGATGCGACTGCGGGTGCGGAAAGGGGGGGCTCGGAGGTTGGGCTGCCGCTTGCGTCACGGCCGCAAACGCTCGAGGATCTGCCCCGTCTGGTCAATACGATTGTCGATCTCTGGGACTCCGGTGATGTCGTCGGCTACATGTATCAGTTGTTACGCGACAATCGCGGAGGTCAGCGCGCCGGATTTGCTCTGCCAGTAGTCGAGGACGTGCTCTTCCTGATAGAGCTTAAAGAAACCGCTAACCGAATGGAAAAAATTGATGAGTGAATACCAGGCCCCGCTCAAAGAAATGCGCTTTGTCATGCAGGAATTGGCCGGCCTTGAACAGGTCGTTTCACTGCCCGGTTTTGAGGAGGCATCGCCGGATGTTGTCGATGCGATTCTGGAAGAGGCTGCACGCTTTTCCGGAGAAGTGCTGTCGCCCTTGAACAGGGTCGGCGACCGGGATGGTGCGAAGTGGAAAGATACTGTCGTCACCACTTCTCCTGGATTTAAAGAGGCCTACCGCCAGTTTGTCGACAATGGCTGGAACGGTCTGGGTTGCGACCCCGAGTTTGGCGGTCAGGGGCTGCCGAGGCTTTTGTCGACGGCGGTCAGCGAAATGTGGAAGGCTTCGAATCATGCCTTCTCTCTGTGCCCGATGCTGACGCAAGGCGCCATCGAGGCGTTGATGATTGCCGGCACGGACGAGCAAAAGGCGGCCTATCTTCCCAATCTGGTTTCCGGTGAATGGACTGGTACGATGAATCTGACCGAGCCGTCAGCCGGCTCGGATCTGGCGGCAGTCCGCTCGCGTGCCGAGCCGGTCGGTGACGGAACCTACAGGATTTTTGGCCAGAAAATTTTCATTACCTATGGCGAGCACGACATGACGGACAACATCGTCCATCTCGTGCTGGCGCGAACTCCCAATGCGCCGGAAGGGGTCAAGGGCATCTCGCTGTTCGTTGTGCCCAAGTTTCTCCTCAAGGCTGACGGTACCCCGGGCGAGCGGAACGATGTTTATTGCGTTTCCATTGAACACAAGCTGGGTATCCACGGCAGCCCGACGGCAGTACTGGCCTTTGGCGACCACGGCGGCGCGGTCGGCACGCTGGTTGGCGAAGAGAATCGAGGCCTCGAATACATGTTCATCATGATGAACGCAGCCCGTTTCAATGTTGGTTTGGAAGGGCTTGGCGATGCCGAACGGGCATATCAGCGCGCCGTCGTCTATGCCAGGGAGCGTATTCAGGGTACGGAGGTCGGCGTTCGCGGTGGACCGAAGGTTCCCATCATACAGCATCCGGATGTGCGTCGCATGCTGCTCTCCATGCGCGCCCGAATTGAGGCCATGCGGGCGCTCGCGTATGTCACGGCGGCGGCGCAGGATAACGCGCATGCTGCCACGGACGCCGCCTCTCGTGATAAGGCTCGGGCGTTTGCTGATCTGCTGATTCCCGTCGTCAAGGGCTGGAGCACCGAGAGTGCAATTGATATTGCCTCTCTGGGGGTGCAGGTGCACGGTGGCATGGGCTATATAGAGGAAACCGGCGCCGCTCAGCATTTGCGCGATGCGCGCATTACTGCAATCTATGAGGGGACCACTGCCATTCAGGCCAATGACCTGATCGGTCGCAAGATTGCCCGCGAAAAGGCCGCGACGATTCTGGTCGTGATCGCCGATATCAGGGCGGCGACAGCGCAACTCGACGGCGATCTTGCGGCAATCGGCGCCCGCCAGAATGCCGCGGTCGACGCGCTGGAAAAGGCTGTTTCCTGGATCGTGGCCAACTATTCATCGGATCCGAAGGCCGTTCACGCGGGCGCTGTGCCTTTTCTACATCTGTTCGGCATTGTTGCCGGTGGATGGCAATTGGGGCGCGCCGCTGTCATTGCGCGCAACAAATTATCGGCTGGTGAAACTGATCTGTTCTGGGCAGCAAAACTCGCAACAACGAGGTTCTACGCCGATCATTTCCTGACTCAGGCAGCCGGTCTCGCCGAGTCGGTCCTTGCCGGTGCGGCAGGCACACTGGAGCTGGCTGACGACAGTTTCTGAATTGCTTTCTCCAGCTTCGGCCAAAAGCCCACGATTGCTGATATAATCGTGGGCTTTTCAACCTTGCCCTACCGCACTCGCATGGCGGAGGGTTTATCCCAAAAGGAGATTGCATGCGCCATTACGAAATCTGCTTTATCGTCCATCCGGACCAAAGCGAACAGGTGCCCGGCATGGTCGAGCGCTATCGCGCCATCGTTGCCGCCAAAAACGGCACCATTCATCGCCTGGAAGACTGGGGCCGCCGTCAGCTGGCTTACCCAATCCAGAAGATCCACAAGGCTCACTACGTTCTGATGAACATCGAGTGCGACGGCGAAACGCTGAACGAACTCGAACATTCGTTCAAGTTCAATGACGCCGTGCTGCGCCACCTGACCGTCAAGATGAAAGCGGCTGTGACGACTCCTTCCCCGATGATGAAGGAAGAAAAGTCGAAGTCTCTGCTGGCTGGTGATGTAGCTGCTGTAGTAGCCGAGCCGGTTGCTGCTGCCTAAGACTCTGTACGGGAATTACGGCTGAACTGCATCACAATCTCGGGAAAACTGGTCGAGCGCAAAGCATTGCGTTATACCCCGGCCGGTGTCCCGGTTAGCGAAGGATGGCTGCAACACAGCTCCTCGCAGACTGAAAGTGGCGCAGAGCGCTTGGTGGAAGTTGAAATTGCTGTCGTGGCCTTGGGCGAAACAGCTCGCTGGCTCGAGGCAGCTCCCCTCGGTGGGATGGTCAAACTGACTGGATTTCTGGCTGCCAAGAGTCGCAACAGCAAGGCTCCCGTGCTGCATGTGAATACACTCGAATTTTTGGAAGGAAACGAAAATGGCTCGATTCTTCAAGAAGAAGGATGACGACAAGAAAAAGAAGCGCGGTGGCGGCCTGTTCAAGCGTCGCAAGTTCTGCCGCTTCACGGCTGAAAAGGTCGAACAGATCGACTACAAGGATGTGGATGTCCTCAAGGAATTCATCCAGGAAAACGCCAAGATCATGCCGGCTCGTCTGACCGGCACCAAGGCCGGCTATCAGCGCCAGCTGGGTACCGCCATCAAGCGTGCCCGCTTCCTGGCCCTGCTGCCTTACACCGACAACCATCAATAATTTTCGAGGAGACGAAACATGCAAATCATTCTGCTCGAAAAGGTTGTTAACCTCGGAAACCTCGGCGATGTCGTCAAGGTCAAGGATGGCTACGCCCGCAATTTCCTGATTCCGCAGCGTATCGCCAAGCGCGCTACGCCTGCTGCTCTGGCCGAGTTTGAAGCTCGCCGTGCTGAACTGGAAAAGCTGGCTGCCGAGAAGCTCGCCGCTGCCCAGGTTGTGGCTGACAAGCTGAACGGTACTGTCGTGTCGGTCGCCCGCAAGGCTGGCCTCGACGGTCGTCTGTTCGGTTCCGTTGGCAATGTTGATATCGCTGATGCTCTCAAGGCTGCCGGTTTTGATATCGACAAGGCTGCCATCCGTCTGCCGGATGGTCCGCTCAAGGCCATCGGTGAGTTTCCGCTGGACGTGGCACTGCATACCGACGTGCTGGCCAACATCAACGTGGCTGTGGTTGCCGAGTAATCCCGGTTACTACCCACCAAAAAGGCCTCGCAATTGCGAGGCCTTTTTAATTTAAACTTGCCGCCATGAACCAACGTCCGCCGAAACAACGAATTTCCGATTCCACCCTGGATCAACTGCGTGTGCCGCCGCACTCCATCGAAGCCGAACAGTCTGTTCTCGGCGGTTTGCTGCTAGATAACCAGGCTTGGGATCGAATCGGCGACCAGGTCGCAGAGACCGATTTTTATCGGGATGAGCATCGGCGTATTTTTCGCCAGATCCGCAAGTTGCTCGACAGTGCCAAGCCGGCCGACGTGGTTACGGTTGCCGAGGCGCTCGATGCTGCCGGAGAGGGGGATCAGACCGGTGGCCTGGCCTACCTTGGCGAGTTGGCAGCCAATACGCCTTCGGCTGCCAATATCAAACGCTATGCGGAAATCGTTCGCGAGCGTTCGGTATTGCGCAAGCTTGTCGCTACCGCCGACGAAATAGCCGCCGACGCGCTGAACCCGCTGGGTCGGGATGCCGAGACGCTGCTGGATGAAGCTGAGTCGAAGATCTTCCGGATTGCAGAAGCGGGAGCAGGGCACAGCGAAGGTTTTGTCCATATCAATCCCCTGCTGACGCAGGTGGTGGAGCGGATTCAGGAGTTGCATGACCGTGATAATCCATCGGATATAACGGGCGTACCGACCGGTTTTATCGATCTCGACCAAAAAACTTCAGGTTTTCAGCCGGGTGATCTGATTATTGTTGCGGGGCGTCCATCAATGGGCAAGACAGCGTTCGCGCTGAATATTGCTGAAAATGTGGCGGTTGAAAGCGGTCTTCCCGTTGGGGTGTTCTCCATGGAAATGGGCGGTGCCCAGTTGGCCATGCGGATGCTGGCGTCAATCGGGCGCCTGAATTCCCAAAGCCTGCGTACTGGGCGGATGAACGACGAGGAATGGTCAAAACTGTCCTTTGCGCTCGGAAAGCTGCACGAAGCGCCGATCTACATCGACGAAACAGGTGGCCTCAGTCCGGCCAATCTGCGTGCCCGCGCCCGGCGTCTGGCGCGTCAATACGGCGGAAAGTTGGGCTTGCTGGTTATCGACTACATCCAGCTCATGAGCGGCAATCGGCAGGGTGAAAATCGGGCGACCGAGGTTTCGGAAATTTCCCGGTCGATCAAATCCTTGGCCAAAGAGCTGCAGGTGCCCATCGTTGCGCTATCGCAGTTGTCGCGAAAGGTCGAGGAACGGACTGACAAGCGACCGATGATGTCCGACTTGCGCGAGTCCGGCGCTATCGAGCAGGATGCCGACGTGATCCTGATGATGTACCGCGACGAGTATTACAACAAGGAAAGCCAGGATAACAAGGGTATGGCCGAAGTCATTATCGGCAAGCAGCGTAACGGTCCGACCGGAACGGTGCGCATGGCTTTCATCGGCGAGTACACCCGTTTCGAGAATTTGGCGAGCGGCGGATTCGTCGATTCTCAGAACTGACGGTTGGCTTAAAGAACGACCTGGCGGGTGCGGATGCTGTATTGAAAGCCGGGATCTGGGAGGCCTCCCGAGGATTCCAGTTGTGGCAGGAGAAGGAATGGCTTGGTTGTGCCTGTCCCTGGAAGGACAACATCGGTCCCCAGATTGAAGGCAATCCAGTTCATTTCCCAGACGCCGAACAGTATTTTCTTTAGCGATATCAGTTTACTGTCGAGGTCGGAGAGGATTTCCAGCGAAATCGCGCGGCGGACGTCGCTTGGATCCACTGGGATCCAGCTATAACCGGGAACGTAGAATTCGGCCCGGACATGTTGGCCATGAGTCGCATCGTCTCCGCGTAGCCCGAGGCTGCTAAACAGTCGTGACGATCCGGTACGCAGGCCGTAAACGCAGCGCGCCGGAATGCCGATGGCCCGGCAGATGGCGACGAACAGGCCATTGATGTCAGCCGAGCGGCCACCGTATTTGCCCTGGATCAGCTGCCGGCGAACGTCGCCCGTACCGCAGCCAGGGAGGGCGGGATCGTAGATCGTGTTGTCGACCACCCAATCGTAAATGGCCTTGGCTTGGGCAACCGGGTCCTTGATACGACCCAGGATGCGTTCACCGAGCTGGAATGCCAGGCCATCGTTGGGAATTAGTTGCGAGGCCTGCAGGTTGCGCCGCAGGATGTCTTCGCGTTCCGGGGCAACCGTTCGTTTGGTTACGTCGAAATGACGGTCGGCCGTCGAGACATGCGTGGTCAGTTGAAGTCGGGCATCGCTACCCTCGGGCCAGTCACAATAGAAAACCTCAAGGTCGCCATCCGGCAGGCGACGCATGCTGGCGTTGGCCTGGTTGCCCGACCAGCTGTGCCCGAGAGTGCGCTGGTATAGCGTGTCCTGGTTGAGTGGCAATGGCAGCCAGAGCTTGGTCGGGCCGCTCAGGTTTTTCAGGTTGACTGTCGTCGTGATTTCAAAGGTGCGCCATTCGCTCGGCGGTTCGGGGGCTCTGACCGGTGGCAGGCGGGAGGCGGAGGTGCCAAGCGGTGGACGCTCGATGACCGGGTCGTCAGCGGTATGTGCAACCGATTGTTGCGGCTTGTAGGTGACTTTGCCTTTTTGTCGCCCTCGCCGGGTGACCGGCTTTTTGGCGGTTTTTCCCGACTTGCCGGTTGTGACCTTGGATTTGGCCTGCTTTTTTGCCGCCCAGGCATCGGAGACGAATAAGGAGAGTGCGGCGGCTGATGCTAGAAAATCGCGACGTTTCAAGAAACTCCTCCGGCGGAGATCATCCGTGGTTGAAACGAAAGGGCCGTGTCACTGACACGGCCCCTTGAATGTGGCGGCGATTATAGCACTTCGGCTGCGTGGTCGGCCAAGCGGGAGCGCTCCCCGCGTTGTAACGTGATGTGACCGGAGTGCGGCCAGCCCTTGAAGCGGTCGACGACGTAGGTCAGGCCGGAACTGCCTTCGGTCAGGTAGGGCGTGTCGATCTGCGCGATGTTGCCCAGACAGACCACCTTGGTGCCGGGACCGGCGCGGGTGACCAGCGTTTTCATCTGTTTCGGCGTCAGGTTCTGCGCCTCGTCGATGATCAGGTATTTCTTGAGGAAGGTCCGGCCGCGCATGAAGTTCATCGACTTGACCTTGATTCGTGAGCGGATGATGTCATTGGTCGCCGCCTTGCCCCAATCGCCGCCGTAGGCGCCGCTGCTCGCTTCGTCGGTGTGGGTCAGGACATCGAGATTGTCTTCGAGGGCGCCCATCCACGGCGCCATCTTTTCTTCCTCGGTGCCGGGCAGGAAGCCGATGTCTTCACCAACCGGAACGGTGGCGCGGGTCATGATGATTTCGGCGAACAGCTTGGTTTCGAGCACCTGGGTCAGGCCGGCGGCCAGGGTCAGCAGTGTCTTGCCGGTGCCGGCCTGGCCGAGCAGGGTGACGAAGTCGATGTCGGGATTCATGAGCAGGTTCATCGCGAAGTTCTGTTCGCGATTGCGCGCCATGATGCCCCACACGGCGTTTTTCGGATGACTGTAGTCGATCAGCGTTTCGAGAACGGCCGTCTTGCCGGCGGTTTCCTTGACGATGGCCGTGAAGCCGTCCTTTTCGAGCCAGATGCATTCGTTGACCAACATCTGCGGGCAGAGCGGGCCGGTGACCTTGTAATAGGTGCGGCTATCCTTCTTCCACGACTCCATGCCCTTGCCGTGCTTGTCCCAGAAGTTGTCGGGCAGGGCGCGGGTGCCGGAGTAGAGGATGTCGGTGTCCTCGAGGACCTTGTCGTTGAAGTAGTCTTCGGCGAGCAGGTTGAGGGCGCGCGACTTGATGCGCATGTTGATGTCTTTCGACACCAGGATGACCGGACGCTTGGGGAATTTCTTCTGGAGGTGGATGACCACCGAGAGGATCTGGTTGTCGACCTTGGAGGTCGGCAGGCCTTGTGGCAGATCGGCGCTGATCGCTTCGGTCTGCAGGTAGAGCCGACCGCTGGCCAGCTTTTTCGACGGGCCGTAGAGATCGATGCCTTCGTCGATGTCGTCCTCGCCGTTGGCGGCCAGCAATTCGTCCAGCATGCGTGATGTCTGGCGGGCATTGCGGGCGATTTCGGACATGCCCTTCTTGTGGTTGTCGAGTTCTTCCAGCGTCATGATGGGCAGGAAGACGTCGTGTTCTTCGAATCTGAAAAGACTGCTGGGATCGTGCATGAGCACGTTGGTGTCGAGGACGAAAATCTTGGTAACGGCGGGCTTCTTGATGGCTGCGGGCTTACGCGGCATGGAGTGGGCCTTTGGTTGGGTGGGAGAAGTAAAAAGGGTTAAAGGGTCTTGACGAAATCGAGCACTTCCTGAACGTGGCCGGGGACTTTGACGCCACGCCATTCGCGGCGCAGAACGCCGTTGCGGTCGATGACGAAGGTGCTGCGTTCGATGCCCCGCACCTGTTTCCCATACATGTTTTTCATTTTCATGACCGAGAACAGGGTGCAGATGGCTTCATCGGCATCCGAACCCAGTTCGAAGGGGAAGCTTTGTTTGGCCTTGAAGTTTTCATGCGACTTCAGGCTATCCCGCGAAATACCGAGAACGACGGCGTTGGCGGCAACGAACTCCTCATGCAGGTCGCGGAAATTCTGGCCCTGCGTGGTGCAGCCCGGGGTGCTGTCTTTCGGGTAGAAATAGATCACGACCACCTTGCCGGCCTGGGCGGTCAGGCTGAAAGTGGTGCCGCTGGTGGCCGGCAGGGAGAAGTCGGGGATTGGGGTGTCGAGCATGGCAATGCCTCTGTGTCGTGGTGTTTGAGCCATTGTGGGCAATTCACCGCAGGCAGGTCAAGCGGTGTGGCGGGCATTTGCTAAACTTCCGGCCATGCGAAAAATTTGCGTGAGCCTCGTTGTCGCCTTCGTTCTGTCCGCTTGCGGGCAGGCCTGGAACGATCCCTACCCGGCCGCCGATGCCGGGCGCAACATTCTCTACACGGCCTTCACCGACCGTCCCAAGCATCTCGATCCGGCCCGCTCCTATGCCGAGGACGAGGTCACTTTCACGGCACAGATCTACGAACCGCCGCTCCAGTATCACTATCTGAAACGGCCTTACGAGTTGATTCCGGCGACCGTCGAGCAGGTACCGGTGCCGCGTTTCTACGATGTCGCCGGGCGCGAATTGCCGCCCGATGCGCCGGTCGAGCGTATTGCCGAGAGTGTTTATGAACTGAAACTCAAGCCCGGCATCCGTTTTCAGCCGCATCCGGCTTTCGCGCTCGATTCCCACGGTCAACCGGAAATTTTGGCCAAAAATGAAATCGCCAAAAGGCAGACCATGGCCGATTTCGCCAAGGTCGGCACGCGCGAACTGACGGCCGACGACTACATCTACCAGATCAAGCGCCTGGCCCACCCGCGCCTGCATTCGCCGATTTTCGGCATGATGGCCGACAAGATCGTCGGCTTGAAGGAACTCGGTGACAGCCTGCAGAAAGCCGCCAACGACAAGCCGGCAAACGAATGGCTCGATCTCGATGCCTATCCGCTGAGCGGCGTCGAAAAGGTCGACGCGCTGAACTGGCGCATCCGCATCAAGGGCAAATATCCGCAATTCCTCTACTGGCTGGCCATGCCTTTCTTTGCCCCGGTGCCGCGCGAGGTCGACCGCTTTTTCAGCCAGCCGGGCATGGCCGAGAAGAACTTGACGCTCGACTGGTGGCCGGTCGGTACCGGGCCGTTCATGCTCAGCGAGAACGACCCGAACCGCCGCATGGTCCTCTCGCGCAACCCGAATTTCCACGGCCAGACCTACCCCTGCGAAGGTGAGCCGGGCGACCGGGCCGCCGGCTTGCTCGACGATTGCGGCAAACCGCTGCCCTTCCTCGATCAGGCCATCTTCACGCGCGAGAAGGAAGCCATCCCCTACTGGAACAAGTTCCTGCAAGGCTATTTCGACGCCTCGGGGATTTCCTCCGACAGCTTCGATCAGGCCGTGCGCGTCAATGTCGGCGGCGACGTGGCGCTCACCGACGAGATGACCGACAAAGGCATCCGCCTGCTCACCTCGGTCAAGTCGTCCACTTTCTACATGGGCTTCAACATGCTCGACCCGGTCATCGGCGGCCTTTCGCCACGGGCGACCAAGTTGCGCCAGGCCATTTCGATCGCCATCGATCAGGAAGAGTACATCTCCATTTTCCAGAACGGCCGGGGCATCGCCGCGCAAAGCCCTCTGCCGCCGGGCATCTTCGGTTATGAAGCGGGCGAGCAGGGGATCGACGGCACGGTCTACGACTGGGTCGATGGCAAACCCAAGCGCAAGCCGGTCGAGGTCGCCAAAAAACTGGTCGCCGAAGCCGGTTATCCGAATGGTCGCGATGAAAAAACCGGTGAACCGCTGGTCGTCAATCTCGACACCACGGGCGGTGGCATGGGCGAAAAATCCCGGCTTGACTGGCTGACCCGGCAATTTGCCAAGATCGACGTGCAACTGGTCGTCCGCTCGACCGATTTCAACCGCTTCCAGGACAAGATCCGCAAGGGCAACGTTCAGTTGTTTTACTTCGGCTGGAATGCTGACTACCCGGATCCGGAAAATTTCTTCTTCCTGCTCGATGGCAATGAAGCCAAGGTCGCCAAGGGCGGCGAGAACGCTTCGAATTACGCCAACCCCGAATTCGACCGTCTGTTCATGCGCATGAAGAACATGGACAACACGCCCGCGCGCCTCGCCATCGTCCGCCAGATGAACCGCATCCTGCATCACGACGCGCCCTGGGTCTTCGGCCTGCATCCGAAGAGCTACACCCTGAGCCACCGCTGGCTCAAAAACCGCAAGCCGAGCGACGTTGGCAACAACACCCTGAAATACCAGCGCATCGATAGCGCTGAACGCGCTGCAGCCCGCCGCGAATGGAACAGCCCGGTACTCTGGCCGCTCGGGCTCGGCCTGCTGGTCCTGGTGCTGGCCATCATCCCGGCTGTTGTCGGCTATCGTCGCCGCGAGCGTCGGGCCGCGCTCAAGTGAAGCTGCTTGAGCGCCAGCAGGGGCTGGACGCCGAACTGCTCAAATTTCGCGATTTGTGGCATCCGCAGCCCTTTCGTGAGCCTCGGCCGCAGTGGTGCGAACGCTGGCCGTCGCTGCACGACGAGTTGATGGCCTTGCCCGAGGCCGACATCGCTCGCCTCAACGACAACGGCGCCGCCGCCTTGACGCTCCTTTCCCGACATGTTCCGGGGCTCTCGACGCTCGCATCGCTGGCTGAATTACCCGCCGCGCCGGGTGTTACTCTGCCTGATCGTAGTGCCCACTGGGCCTGGGAGATTCCCGGGCGCAAGCGCGAGCAGATAGAAGCCTTTGCCGCGGCAGCAGGGCAGAGTCGGCAACCGGTGCTCGACTGGTGCGGCGGCAAAGGCCACCTCGGCCGTCTGCTGGCTCTGGCCTGGCAGACGCCGGTGCATACCCTCGAAATCGATGCCGTTTTGTGCGAGGCGGGGGAGGGGCTGGCGCAACGTGCCGGGGTGCGCCAGGAATTTGTCGTTTCCGATGCGTTGACCGTAGCAAACTGGCCGCGGCCCGGCCAGCATGCCGTCGCCCTGCATGCCTGCGGTGAACTGCATCGTCGCTTGATCCGCGACGGTGCGGACAAAGGCGTGAGCCGCTTTGATGTCGCTCCATGTTGTTACTACCGCGGCGTTGCCGAAAACTATCAGGCCTTGTCGGCCAATCTGAGATTGGTGCTGACGCGCGACGACACCCGTCTGGCCGTAACCGAAACCGTCACCTCGTCACCCAGAGAAACACGCAGGCGGGATCGGGCCATTGCCTGGAAGCTTGGGTTCGATGCCTATCGCCGGACGGTGACCGGCGAGGCCTACCGCAGCTTCAAACCGGTGCCTGAGGTCTGGATCCGCGCCGAGTTTGCCGATTTTCTCGGTCGGATGGCGCAACGGGAAGGTTTGCCACTGCCATCGACATCCGTCTCCGCAGCGTTTGAAGCAAAAGGCTGGCAACGTCGCGATGAAGTCATGCGGCTATCCATCGTTCGCCATGCCTTCCGTCGCGCCATCGAAGTCTGGCTCGCCCTCGATCTGGCCTGTTTTCTCGCCGAGCGAGGCTACGAGGTCGGCTTGGGGAGTTTCTGCGACCGGCGCCTGACGCCGCGCAACCTGCTTGTTTCAGCCAGCAAGGTATAGAGGCTGAGCATCGTCCGCGATTGCTACGGTCGACCTTCCTCACGCAGCAAAAACTGTGACCGCTTCGCCCTGCTCGGGAGCGCATGTTCAGCGCCCCGGCCAGGTCGAAGCGAATGGCATCAAGCGTGCCGGGTGGCGCGCATCAGATAATTGACGCTGGTGTCCGATCCCAGGGAATAGACCTTGGTCAACGGGTTGTAGCTCATGCCGACCACTTCATCCGGCTCCAGGCCGGCCAGCTTGGCCCAGCGTGCCAGTTCGGACGGCTTGACGAACTTGGCATAGTCGTGTGTGCCTCTCGGCAGCATGTTCATGATGTATTCAGCGCCGACTACCGCGAACAGGTAAGACTTCGGGTTGCGGTTCAGGGTCGACAGGAAAACCTGGCCGCCCGGCTTGACCAGCCGCGCACAGGCGGCGATGACGCTGGACGGATTGGGGACGTGTTCAAGCATTTCAAGGCAGGTCACGGCATCGAAAGCAGCCGGCATTTCATCCGCCAGATGTTCAACGGAAATCTTGCGGTAATCGACTTTTTGGCCACTTTCCAGCAAATGCAATCGGGCGACACCAAGCGGCTTTTCCGAGAGGTCGATACCGGTCACGTTGGCACCACGCACCGCCATGCCTTCCGAGAGCAGGCCGCCGCCGCAACCGACATCGAGGATGCACTTGCCGGCAAGGCCAATGGTCTGGTCGATCCAGTCCAGTCGTAGCGGGTTGATGTCGTGCAGCGGCTTGAATTCGCTTGTCGGGTCCCACCAGTGGTGGGCAAGATCACCAAACTTTTCCAGTTCGGCGGGATCGGCATTGAGCATGGTCATGGGAGCGAGAATAACTGATCAGAAAAGAAAAAGCCCCGCCAGGCGGGGCTTTCATTGAAGCGACGGCGAATTACTTGGTGCCGATGACTTCGATATCAACGCGACGATCCGGCTGCAGGCAGTCGATCAGGGCCTTGGTCTTGGCGTTGCCCTTGCACTTGTCGCCGGTAACCGGCTGCTTTTCGC
>JAHJVE010000020.1 GCA_018828385.1 Gammaproteobacteria bacterium
ACCGGCGGAAAGCTGACTGTGGCCGTGGTGACGAACACGTTTTGCTGCCGGCGGCGGGTTTAGGCTGATACCGGACTGCTGACAAATGCATAGCCAGTGGCCGGTCCACTCTGTTTGCTGTCGCTCGGCCCTGAGTCCTTCGGATGGCTCTTCGGTGCCCAATCCGGACGGTGGTATCTCTGTGAATTGAAGGTCAGCTTTCAGCAGTAACCGGTCGATTGCCATGGGGAATAACCGCAGCCTCCTTGATGGGCAAATTTACCAGTGCGGCAATAATGGCCAACGCAATGTCGGCGTACCACATCCAGGTGAAGTCGCCGAACTGGGAAATTGTGATGCCACCCAGCCAGGCGCCGAGGAACCCGCCAATCTGGTGCGAGAGCAGCGTCAGCCCGAACAAGGTCGCCAGATACCGTGTCCCAAAAAGCTTACCGACAATCGCCGCGGTGGGTGGAACCGTCGCCAGCCAGGTGAAGCCCAAGCCGGCAGCAAACAGGTAGTAAGTCCATTCGGTACGCGGCATCCACAGATACCAGGCAATCAGCACGGCCCGTGAGGCATACATCACCGCCAGGACATACTTGCTGCGATAACGTGCCACGCACGAACCAGCATACAGACTGCCGAATACGTTGGCCAGGCCGATAATGGCCAGTGACCAGCTGGCCACACTGGGCGGCAGTCCACACAGATTCACTTCGCCGGGTAGATGGGTTACCAGGAACGCAATGTGAAACCCACAGGTGAAGAAGCCAGCGTGCAGTAACCAGTAGCTTGGATTCTTGAGCGCCTCCAGAACTGCTGGCCCCAGTCTCGAATCGTCGGCATGCTGTGGCACCGCTGTCGTCGGACCGGTCAGTTTCCCAATCAGCGGGAGAGCAGCCAAGGTCGCCACGGCCATCGCCCACATGGCCCCCATCCACCCCATGCTCTGAATCAGCTTTTGCAGGAGTGGCGCAAAGATGAATTGGCCGAAGGAGCCACCTGCATTGATAACCCCGGAGGCTGTTCCGCGTGACTCGAACGGCAAGCGTTGGGCGGCAGCACCAATCAGCACGGAGAAACTACCGGCCCCCGAACCTATGGAAGCCAGGATGCCCAAGGCAATCGCCAGACCGAAGCCATTTTCGATGAAGGGCGTGATAGCACAACCGATGGCGAGCGTTACCAAGGCAGCTTGCAACACCAGCCGGGGACCGTAACGGTCAGCAATAGCACCGGCAATCGGCTGGATGGCGCCCCAGGTGAATTGTCCAATGGCCAGCGCCAGGCTGATAGTAGCAATACCCATTCCGGTCGAGCTATTGATGGGGCTAATGAAGAGCCCAAAGGATTGGCGGGTTCCCATGGTCACCATGAGAATGCCAGCCGCAGCCAGGGTTACGGACAGGACATCGGGGCGTCGAATTGAGTGAAACATGGTTTTCGTTATTCGGTCAGAAGCAATGCTCTAGCGCAGGGAACGAGCCTTCTTTCACCGCTGCGACGTAAGCGCGAAATGCTGAAGCAATGTCAGGCTGTCCATGCATAAAATTACGGACAAAACGAGCCTTCTTGCCAGGAAATACACCAAGCATGTCGTGCATGACCAGAACCTGACCGGAACAATCGGGACCAGCACCAATTCCGATAGTGGGAATGCGGAGTGCATCCGATGCGGACTTGCCGAGTGAGGCTGGAATGGCTTCAAGCAGCAACATCGAGGCCCCAGCCTCCTGGAGGGCAAGCGCATCGGACATCAACCGGTCGGCCCCCTCCGAAGTTTTGCCTTGCACTTTGAATCCTCCGAGTTGATGCACGGATTGCGGCGTTAGCCCAAGGTGGGCAAAAACCGGAATGGAGCGCTCGGTCAGAAAGCGTACCGTGTCGCACAACCAGGCGCCGCCTTCCAGTTTTACCAACTGCGCGCCGGCTTGCATCAGCTTCACGGCATTTTCGTAGGCGGACTCGGGTGTCCCATAGCTGCCGAATGGCATGTCTGCGGCAAGCAGCGCCGACCTGTTGCCACGTGCGACGCAGGCCGTGTGATAGGCGATGTCGGCGATGTTCACCGGCAGGGTCGTCGCGTGGCCCTGCAACACGTTGCCCAACGAATCACCAACCAAGAGCATATCGACTCCGCAAGTGTCCATGAGTGCTGCAAAACTCGCGTCGTAGCAGGTCAGCATGGCGATTTTCTCGCCGGCATTCTTCATGTTCTGAAGTCCTGGCAGCGTGACCGCTTTGCGTTGTGGCACAGCTTGGCCCTCTTGCAGGTAACCGGCCATCTGTTATTTCTCCGTTTTGCCGTGCATCACCATGATGGTCTGTTGCATCAGCGCACAGAGCGTCTCTTTCCCATCTTTCACGGCGAAGACCTCGGCCTTGGTCACAATCAAGGTACGTCCCGGCCGAACGACTTGACCTCGGGCAATCAGCTTCTCGCCATCTGCCGGGGCAACCAGATTCATTTTGTACTCGACAGTGAGGACAGAGGCGTTGGCAGGCACCACCGTCATCGCGGCGTAGCCGGCGGATGAGTCGGCAATCATGCCGACGACACCACCGTGGACGAAGCCGTGCTGCTGCTCGATACCGTCCCAATGCGGGACGTGAATCTCTGTCATCCCGTTGTCGACCACGGGCATAGTGGCCTTAACCAGATGCATAGCGTTCTGTTTGTCGAAACTGGCCAAGACGCGTTCGGCGAAGTGGGGGTCAGATACGTGGGCCATGGTTAGTCTCCTTCGGCTGTTTTTAGATGCTGGGCATGTGCCCAAAATTTACATTCGAATTGCTCATGTATCCTGTTACGTTGATACTTGCAATCAGGCGATTAGAATCGATGAAGTGCTACGCCTCAATTGATTTTTTTGTGGCTACACATGAGAATTTGTAATGTCAGTTAAACTCTCCAGAATTCCTTCAGTAGATTCGCTGCGAGGCTTCGTCGCAGTGGGCCGCCGCATGAGCATTACTTTGGCGGCCGGCGACTTGTTCCTGACCCAATCAGCGGTCAGCCGCCAGATACATGGCCTGGAGATAGCGCTGGGTGTGAAGCTTTTCGAGCGAACGCATCGCGCCATTCGTTTTACGCCGGAAGGCGAGCAACTATTTGTTGCTGCCGATAGTGCGATGCAGCAGCTACAAGATGCGCTAGGGGTTCTGGAAGACAACATACGCCGGCGACCGGTAACGATTACAGCCAGCATTGGCTTTGTTGGGCTATGGTTGCTGCCGCGGCTTGGCGCGTTTCAGCAGGCGCATCCTGAAATCGAGGTGCGCATCTCAGCGAACAATCAGATTGTGGACGTGCGCAAAGACGGCTTGGATATTGCCATTCGCTACGGGGAGGAACGCCTGATGCCGCCAGGTGCGAGCCGACTATTTGGCGAGACCGTCTTCCCGGTTGCCCATCCAAGCCTGGGTATGAAGCGTTTGGATAGCGCCGAATTGATTGAGCGGTCCACGCTGCTTGAGTTCGAGGGAGACTCGTCATTCGCCTGGCAATGGAGTAACTGGCTGGAGTCGCAAGGATGGGCAGGGATAAAGCCGAAAGGGATTCTTCGCTTCAACCTGTATGACCAGTTGATTCATGCCGCAGTCGCTGGCCAAGGCATTGCACTGGGCAAGGGGCAAATCATCGCTCCCATGCTGGCCGATGGCCGCCTGATTGCCTTGCCTACGCCATTTCCTGGCCCGAGCTCCAATAAGGTTTACTACCTGATTCAACGAGACTCACCAGCAAGCAATCAGGCACAAGCATTGATTGACTGGATACGCACTGAGGCCCGAGTTACGGATTCTGCTCCAGCGTAACAAGCTGAGCCGGAATTTCCTGGGTAACTTCGCCATCGCGTAGCCAGGCCAAGGGGATTTTCCACAAGGAATCCGCATAGCGAGCATTGAAAAATGCGAAGTGGCCAATGGACGGCTGACCAACCGCGTCGGGCTCGATACGCATGTGCGTGCTATGGCTGCTTTTGAAGTAGCTGAGCAGGCGGTGGATGGCCGGAATGGTGCCGAATTCGTCATCGCTCATCGACACCGCAAGCGTGGGCGCAGTGACCTGAGCGAACAATTCAACCAGTTTGGCTCGCTCTTCGTCCGACAATGTCTGCGGGCCGGATTTGTAGATGTCCTCGAAGCACGGCTCTGGGGAAATCCAGTCACGAACCACGCCGCTCGGCGTGTCTTCCAGCCACCCCAGACGCTTGCCCGGAAAGTAGCCAAAGATTGCTGTCAGGGTCGGCATGACGATATGCCAGCGCAGGTACATGGCGAAGCGCTTGTGCTTGGCGTAATCCCGCCAGTAGGCAAACTGCGAGCCCATCGTGAAGACCCGTTTGATAACCTGATTGGACGGCGCCATTCCCACCAGAAAACCACCTACGCTGTGGGCAGCTACCAGGATGTCGTGCCCCTTGAAGCAAGTGCTGGCAAATTTCAGTACCCCTTCGAAGTCTTTGCTCCCCCAATCCAGCCAATTGGCCTGGAAGCCGCGCATGTTCTCTGGCCGCGAGCCACCAATCCCGCGGTAGTCGTAGGTAATGACGTTAAAGCCATGGGTGTAGAGAAACTCGGCAAATCGGCTGTAGTACCGGCTTTGCACTGAAGTTGCCGGATTGATGATAACGACCGGTGGCAGCTCGTCACCATTCACCACCTCATGAACCCAAGCATGGGCATGCAATGGAAAACCATCGACAGCAGGAATGTCTATTTTTAGCGGCTTGGTGGATTTCGAGGTCATGGCTACTTGGCGTGTTCCAACGATTGGCTTTAAGCCTAAGGTGGATGCGCCAAGTGCTCAATTGAGATTATTGCTGCCTCGCATTCCAAATCTGCATGTCGCAGGGCACCCTCAGCGATTGCTAGTTGCTTTACGCGCTCACCGGCGAGGTGACGGTTACATTCGAAATCCAGTTTTGACGTCGGCGGTTTGTTCTCTCTTTAACACTTTCGCCATCGAAATCTGACTGAAAATGCTTGAGAAGGGTGGGCGGGATGCCGAGCAGAGCATGGACATTGACCACTGCATAGAGGCGCCCGTCAATTTCACTGGTCACGACCGGGATGTCCTCACATTGCTTGCAGATGAGAAAGTCAGCGGTTCTGGTTCCGAACGTGTGCCGGGTAAGCAGCGTCGGGTTGTTGATTTGAACTTGAAGCTTGGCCGATGACGACGAAGTCCAAACTCCTTTATGTGCTTGGCAGAACGAACAAGTACACGCCCAAGCAGGAATTCTGCTTGGGTCAGGCAGCCACTCGAGATTTAACGATATGTTGCCGCAACGGCATTGGCCAGAAATTAACATGAAGCCTCCTCTGGGCCTCAGTTTACCAAACGCTAGTGTGCGGTAACGACCTTCACGCCACTGGGCTTCAATGCAGACATGGATGGCGGCTCAGTGCATCAAGCAGCCCCTTGAATGGCAGCCTGATGGGATGATTAAGCGGCGGCTCCTGGCCGGCAAGAGCCAGCCACCTGCACTAAATTCTACTCGTTGGAACGGCCGGTGGACTCAGTAAGCTGTCGCTCAAAACCCCTCCGGTTGAGCCCCACCAATGGCCGCTCCCGCTGCACAGCGGCCCGTTGAACGCAAATGCAGGAACCTCACCCTCTTTGTTGTAGCGGTAGCTTCAAAGCCGCCTCCCTGACCCGCATAATTGTTTGCCGAGTTGTCTTGAACTCGCGCGCGAGCTCGGCAATGCTGGCACCAGCATCCAGTCGCGCTACAACCGCGGCACGCTCCTGGGTATTGAGCGCTGGCGGTCTGCCGAACTGTTTGCCCGCCGCCTTGGCTCGAACAATTCCCGACTGGGTACGTTCAATCAGCAGGTCGCGCTCGAACTCGGCCACCGCGGCGATCACCTGCATGGTCATTTTACCGGCCGGACTGGTCAGATCGACGCCGCCCAACGCAAGGCAATGGACGCGCACGCCGGAACTCGCGAGTTGCTCGACGGTTGCCCGAACATCCATCGCATTACGCCCCAGTCGGTCAAGCTTGGTGACGACCAGCACATCCCCCGATTCCATCCGTTCGATCAGCTTGATAAAGCCTGGCCGCTCTTTTGCCGCCACCGAGCCACTGATGCTTTCTTCGATCAGTCGGCGCGCCTCGATGGCGAATCCGGCCGCCTTGATCTCCAACCTCTGATTCTCGGTGGTCTGGTCGACAGTCGAAACGCGACAGTAAGCAAAAACACGTGGCATCGGTCCGATTCCGTCCGAATGTAGTGTCCGAATTATAGCTTGCATCCGAAAGTAATTTCCCATACTTTCGTACATTCACGAACAGGCATGACCGATACCGGACCCTTTCGGACGGGCTAAAGTGTGCTGAGGCCACCCGTAGTTTACCTTGATCACATTAGCGCACTCTTATATGTCGTGAAATCTCAGCTTCGCTCCCACTACCCCAAATACGTGGGCGACGTTGAACTGCGCGGGCTGATCCATGCGGAAACCAACAAATCCGAACAGTTCAATGGCTTCGCGAAAAAGCTCTTCTTCGGTGGAGAAGGGGAGATCGCCGAGAACCTGCGTCATGAGCAACGCAAGGTGATCAAGTACAACCATCTTGTCGCCAATATGGTCATCCTGCACAACGTGGTGGGGATGAGCCGGGTATTGAAGCAACTCCAGGCCGAGGGTGTGCTGATCAACCAGGAAGTCCTGGCTGGCTTGGCCCCATACCGTATGGAACACATCAATCGCTTTGGCGATTATGTTCTGGATTTCCGGAGAAAGGTTGAGGTGTTAGCGGATGGTTTTCGGATTCTCGAAGCTGAATCAGCGGCTTAGAGAAAAAATGGGGAATTTTTCATGATTCCCGGCCGACCCTCATTACCGGCCGATCAGCTCATCGCCTTCATTCGCCAGCACAATTCCTGAAAACGCTTGCATTGCGTTTTTGTTTTCCCTATGATTCAAACGAACGTATGAATCATAGGAGAACCCCATGGCGGAAGTCCGCTCGCCCGATACCCGCGAACGCATTCTCGATGCCGCAGAGCGCCTGTTCATGGCGCACGGCTACGAAGGCACGTCGATGCGCCAGATTACCGGTGAGGCTGGGGTCAATCTTGCCGCGGTGAATTACCACTTAGGTTCCAAGGAGGCGCTGGTCCAGGAAGTGTTCCGCCGCCGCCTGGATTGGCTCAACGACGAACGAATGCGCGTCCTCAACGCCATGGAGGCCGAAGCAGACGGCAAGCCGCTCAAGCCGTCGCAAATCGTCGATGGCTTCTTCGGTACCCTGTTGCGCATGGCCGATGATGAGCGGCGCGGCGGCATCACCTTCCTGCGCCTGCTTGGTCGCATGCTGACCGATCCCTCGGAATTCATCCGGGCCTTTTTCGCCCATGAATACAGCGAGGTCATTGATCGCTACAAGGAAGCGCTGTTCAAGGCGCTGCCCGACGTGCCGAAGGCCGAAATCGTCTGGCGCTTTCATTTCATGCTCGGCGCCACCTCGTACGCCATTGCCGGTACCGACGCCCTGCGCGTGGTAACCGACTGGCAGATCGAGGAAGCCGATGCCACCGATCGCCTCGACCGCCTGGTGCCGCGCCTGATGTCCTTCCTGCTCGGCGGCCTGCGCGCCCCCTTGCCCCAGTTTTCCGATGCCGAGGCTGTCGGCAAATAAGCAGCCCAAAAACACAAGACCTTAAAAGGAGATAGCAATGCTAGACAACCCGATCCCTCTGCTGGGCATCACCATCCTGGTGGTTTTGGCCGGGCTGTTCGCCATCCGGCCGCTGCGCCGGGCGGTGATCACCCGGCCCATTTTTTCAGCCTACCGCAAGGTGCTGCCGCAGATGTCCGATACCGAGCGCGATGCGCTCGAGGCCGGTTCCGTCTGGTGGGAAGGTGAACTGTTCCGTGGCAAGCCGGACTGGAAGAAGCTCCACGCCTATCCGGTGCCGACGCTGACACCGGCCGAGCAGTCCTTCCTCGATAACGAATGCGAGGAAGCCTGCCGCCTGGTCGATGACTGGAAGGTAACGCACGAACTCTACGACCTGCCGCACGAAGCCTGGCGCTACATCAAGGACAAGGGCTTCCTCGGCATGATCATCCCGAAGAAGTACGGCGGCCTGGAATTCTCGGCCTACGCCCATTCGCAGGTGGTGACCAAGCTGTCGACGCGTTCCTCCGCGCTGTCGGTATCGGTCATGGTGCCCAACTCGCTCGGCCCGGCCGAACTGCTGCTGCACTACGGCACCGAGGAGCAGAAGAACCACTACCTGCCGCGCCTGGCCAAGGGCATCGAGGTGCCGGCCTTCGCGCTGACCAGCCCGTGGGCCGGTTCCGACGCGGCCTCCATTCCCGATACCGGCGTGATCTGCAAGGGCTTGTACCAGGGCAAGGAAGTTCTGGGCATGCGCGTCAGCTGGGACAAGCGCTACATCACGCTGGCCCCGGTGTGCACGGTGTTCGGCCTGGCCTTCCACCTGTTCGATCCGGACGGCCTGTTGGGCGACAAGAAGCACATCGGCATCACCTGTGCGCTGGTGCCCTACGACCACCCGGGCGTCGATACCGGCCGCCGCCACTTCCCGCTCAACGCCATGTTCATGAACGGCCCGACGCGCGGCAAGGAAGTGTTCATGCCGCTCGACTTCATCATCGGCGGCCCGAAGATGGCCGGCCAGGGCTGGCGCATGCTGATGGAGTGCCTGGCGGCCGGTCGCTCCATCTCGCTGCCGTCGTCCAATACCGGCATGGCGCAGATGACGGCACGTGCCGTCGGCGGTTACGCCCGCGTCCGTTCGCAATTCAAGATGGCCGTCGGCAAGTTCGAGGGCGTCGAGGAAGCATTGACCCGCATCGGTGCCTACACCTACATGATGGATGCCGTGCGCAAGATGACCGCCGGTGCCGTCGATCTGGGCGAGAAGCCGTCGGTCGTTTCCGCCATCGCCAAGTACCACGTCACCGAGCGCGCCCGCCAGGTGGTCAATGACGGCATGGATGTCATCGGCGGCAAGGGCATCTGCCTCGGCCCCAACAACTTCCTCGGCCGCGCCTACCAGCAGGTGCCGGTGGCGATCACCGTCGAAGGCGCCAACATCCTGACCCGTTCGCTGATCATCTTCGGCCAGGGCGCCATTCGCTGCCATCCCTACCTGCTGCCGGAAATGCAGGCAGCGCAGAACCCGGATGCGAAGAAGGGCCTGGTCGATTTCGACAAGGCGCTGTTCGGCCATATCGGCTTCACCATCAAGAATTGCCTGCGCGCCCTCTGGCTGGGCATGACCGGCTCGCACTTCGTTGGCGTCAATGCCGACGTGGCGCCGGAAATGAAGCGCTACTACCAGCAACTGACCCGCTTCTCGGCCGCCTTTGCCTTCCTGTCCGACGTGTCGCTGCTGGTGCTGGGTGGCAGCGTCAAGCGCCGCGAGAAGCTGTCGGCCCGCTTGGGCGACATCCTGGCCCAGATGTACCTGATCTCCTGCACCCTGAAGCGCTACGAAGCCGAAGGCCGCAAGAAGGAAGACTCCGCCCTGGCCCACTGGGCAATCTGGGATGCGATGTACAAGGCGCAGCAGGCCTTCGATGGTGTCCTCGCCAATTTCCCGGTGCGCTTCATTGCTGCCGTGGTCAATCGCATCATCTTCCCGTGGGGTCACCCCTACGTCGTGCCGTCCGACGAGATTGGTCATCAGGTCGCCAAGTCGCTGATCGCCCCGTCTGCCACCCGCGACCGCCTGACCGCTGAATGCTTCCTGCCGCTGGTCGAGAACGAGCCGGTCGGCGCCATCGAACTGGCGCTCAAGGCAACGTTGGAAGCCGAGCCGATCGAGGCCAAGATCCGCGCCGCCGAAAAGGCTGGCCGCTTCGACAACAACCCGCAGGCCAACGTGCGTGATATCGCCATCGTCGCCTTCGAGGTGGGTGTCATCACGGCAGCCGAATACGAAATCATGAAGCGCCGCAACCACCTGCGCGACATCGTGGTGCATGTCGATGACTTCCCGTTCGACTACAACGTCGCCACCGCCAACAAACCGGCCGAGTGCCGCATGGCTGCTTGAGGTAACGATTCGACGCAAAGGCGCGAAGACGCCAAGGTGACGCCAAGAGATTCGCTCGACGAATTTCCTTTACGAATCCTTTGCGTCTCTGCGTCTTTGCGGTGAAAGGTTTTGACATGAAAACAATCTATGTAGTCGACGGCGCCCGGACGCCGTTCCTGAAAGCCCAGAAAGGGCCGGGACCGTTTGCGGCTTCCGACCTGGCCACCCAGGCTGGCCGGGCGCTGTTGCTGCGCCAGCCGTTCGAGCCGTCCGATCTGGACGAGGTGATCCTCGGCTGCGCCGCGCCGTCGCCGGATGAAACCAATATCGGCCGCATGGTCGCGCTGCGCCTTGGCTGCGGCAAGAAGGTGCCGGGCTGGACGGTGATGCGCAACTGCGCCTCCGGCATGCAGGCCATCGACTCGGCCATCGCCAACATCCAGTGCGGGCGTTCCGAGCTGGTCTTGGCCGGTGGCGTCGACGCCCTGTCGCGGGCACCGCTGCTCTATTCAGACGCCATGGTGCGCTGGTTCGCCGGCATGATGTCGCTGCGCACCGCCGGCCAGAAGCTGCAGCACTTCCTGAAGCTGCGTCCGGCCATGTTGCTGACGCCGGTCATCGGCCTGATGAAGGGCCTGACCGACCCGGTGGTCGGCCTGCTGATGGGCCAGACAGCCGAGAACCTGGCGTGGAAGTTTGGTATCAGCCGGCAGCAGATGGACGAATTCGCCGTGCGCAGCCACCAGCGCAGCATCGCCGGCCGGCAAGCCGGGCATCTGGCCGAGATCGTGCCGGTGGTCGACGGGCAGGGGAATGTCTATGCCGACGATGACGGCGTGCGGGCCGATGCGACGCTGGCCGGCATGGCCAAGCCGAAGCCCTTCTTCGACAAGAAGTACGGCAACATCACCGCCGCCAATAGTTCGCAGATTACCGATGGCGCTGCCTGGGTGCTGCTCGCTTCGGAAGAGGCCGTGCAGAAATGGGGCCTCAAGCCGATTGGCAAGATCGTCGACAGCGAGTGGGCCGGCCTGGAGCCGGAGCAGATGGGTCTCGGCCCGGTGCATGCATCAACCCCCATCCTGCAGCGCCACGGCCTGAGCCTGGCCGACATCGATTACTGGGAACTGAACGAGGCCTTCGCCGCGCAGGTGCTGGCTTGCCAGGCGGCCTGGAAGGACGATGCCTATTGCCGCGAGCAGCTCGATCTGCCGGGGGCGCTGGGCGAAATCCCGGAAGATCGCCTGAACGTCGATGGCGGCGCCGTCTCGGTCGGCCATCCGGTCGGTGCCTCGGGGGCGCGCATCGTGCTGCATCTGCTGCATGTGCTGCGCCGCAACCAGGCCCGGCGCGGCATTGCCACCATCTGTATCGGCGGCGGCCTGGGCGGCGCCATGCTGGTCGAGAGCCTGAACTGACATGCGGATCGGTATCGTTGTCGATTCCGCCTGTGACCTGCCGCGCGATTTTCTCGACAAACATGGCGTACTGGTCATGCCGATCACCCTGCGCATCGGCGACGCACTGATCGAGGATCGCCGCCACCCCGAGGAAACGCAGGCCTTCTACGCCCGGCATCTCGACCGCAAGAGCGAGGATTTCGCCGAGTCCATCCCGTATTCGGTATCGCAGATCGAGCGCCTGTTTCTTGAGCGCCTGGTGCTCGATTACGACTACGTGTTCTGCCTGACCATCACCAGCACGCGCAGTCCGATTTTTGATCACGCCATGCAGGCCTCGCGGGCGATTCTCACCAAATACAAGGCCATCCGTCGCGACGCCGGCATGGAAGAGCGTTTCGGGCTGGCCGTGTTTTCCACGCGCAACCTGTTCACCGGCCAGGCTGTGCCGGTCGCCGAAGCTGTACGGCTGATCCGCCTGGGCGGCTTGCCCAGCGAAATCGGTGCACGCCTGAAACAGTTGATCGACGAAACCCATACCTACCTGGTGCCGGCCGATCTCTTCCATATTTACAAGCGGGCCTCGAAAAAGGGCGATACCAGCCTGGGCTGGAGTTCCTACACGCTGGGTACCTGGCTGGATGTCAAGCCCATCCTGCACTGCCACCGCGACGTGACGACGACGGTGGACAAGGTGCGCGGTTTCACGGCCGGTGTCGAGCAGTTGTTCGACAAGGCGGTGCAGCGGATAAACGATGGCCTGGATGCGCCGAGCATCTGCATCAGCTATGGCGGTGAGCCGGCGCTGGTCGCTCGCATGTCGGGCTATGCCCGCCTGGCCAAGGCCGCCGAGGATAACGGCGTGCAAATACATGTGTCGCCGATGAGCAAGACGGCGGCCGTCAATGTCGGGCCGGGTGCCCTGTCGCTGGCTTTTGCCGCCAAGGGCCACCAGGCTCATTGAGGACAATGCAATGAATGTGAATCTGCAAAACTGGACGCTGACCGTTGATACCCAGGGCATCGCCACCGCGACCCTGGACAAGGCGGGCGAATCCGCCAACTCCCTGTCGGGCGAGGTCATGCGGGAATTCTCCTCGCTTCTCGATCAACTCGATGTCTATCCGCCCAAGGGCCTGATCATCCGCTCCGGCAAGGACGCCGGATTCATCGCAGGCGCCGACATCGGCGAGTTCTCCCAACTCGATACGCCGGAAAAGGGCCGGGCGCTGGTCGAGCGTGGCTGGGCGCTGTTCAACCGTCTGGAGGCGGTCAAGTACCCGACCCTGGCGCTGGTCCGTGGCCATTGCCTCGGGGGCGGCCTGGAACTGGCGCTGGCCTGCCGCTACCTGCTGGCGGTCGACGAATCGGGCACCAAGATGGGCCTGCCTGAGGTCATGCTCGGCATCTTCCCCGGCTGGGGCGGCATGCTCCGCCTGCCCAAGCGGGTCGGCCCGGCCGCCGCGCTGGACATGATGCTGACCGGCAAGACCCTTGACGCCAAGCGGGCCAAAAAAATGGGCCTGGCCGACGATTGCGTGCCGCCGCGCGTCATGGAGATGGCTGCCCGTCAGCTGGTTGTGTCCGGCCAGCCGCGCCGTCCGTTACCCTTCATGCAACGACTGATGAACGGCCCACTGAAGAGTGTTGTCGCCAATGGCGCCCGCAAGCAAGTGGCGAAAAAGGCACGGCCGCAACACTATCCGGCCCCCTACGCCATCATCGACCTGTGGCAGAAGTACGACGGCAACGCGCTGGCCGCGCCGGAAGTGGTGGACCGCATCATTTCGTCGCCGACCGCCCGCAACCTGCTCCGCGTGTTCCGTCTGCAAGAACGCCTCAAGGCCTTCGGCAAGGATTCCGATTTCAAGGCCAGGCGCGTGCATGTGATTGGTGCCGGCGTGATGGGTGGCGATATCGCCGCCTGGTGTGCCTTGCGCGGCATGACCGTGACCTTGCAGGATCAGACGCTGGAGCGCATGTCACCCGCCCTGAAGCGCGCCCATGCCCTGTTCACCAAGAAACTGCGCGACCCCCTCAGGGCCCGCGCCGCCTTCGACCGCCTGATTCCCGACCCGCAAGGCGACGGCGTGCCGCACGCCGACGTGATCATCGAAGCCATCTTCGAGAACGTCGAGGCCAAGCATGCGCTGTTCCGCGCTCTGGAGCCACGCATGAAGCCCGGTGCCGTACTCGCCACCAACACCTCCAGCCTCAAGCTGGAAGACCTGCGCACCGTGCTGCAACGACCGGAACGCCTGGTCGGCATCCACTTCTTCAACCCGGTATCGATGATGCCGCTGGTCGAAGTGGTCGAGGCCGAAGGCGCCGATCCGGCTGCCGTGCAGGCCGCCTGCGCCTTCGTCAAGCAGATCGACAAGCTGCCGCTGCCGGTCAAGAGCGCCCCCGGCTTCCTGGTCAACGCCGTGCTGGCGCCGTACATGCTGGCCGCCATGCGGGCGGTGGACGAGGGCGTGTCGCCGGAGACTGTCGACGAAGCCATGCTCGCCTTCGGCATGCCGATGGGGCCGATTGAGCTGATCGACACCGTTGGCCTCGACATTGCCATGGCGGCCGGCAAGCAACTGGCCAGTGGCGCCGATGCGCCGAAATGCCTGCTGCAGCGGGTGGAGAAAAACCAGCTTGGCAAGAAGAGCGGGCAGGGTTTCTACGCCTGGTCCGCAGGCAAGGCCGCCAAGCGTAGTGCCAGCGCGGTTCCCGCCGGCCTGGCAGAAAAGCTGGCCAAGCCGCTGATCGACCGGGTCGAGCAGCTGGTTGCCGACGGCGTCGTGGCTGACGGCGAACTGGCCGATGCCGGCGTAATTTTTGGCACCGGCTTTGCACCATTTACCGGCGGACCGTTGAATTACCGCTCAACAACGCGGCGTTGATGTTGTGTCTTTACAACAACGTGTAAATATATTTTTGATCAAACAAAATTTCAAACGTCTGTTTGAGTTCTAATCGTTTCACCAAACCGGGTTTCATACCCACCACAATCACAATAGGAGACATATCGATGCACAAGAAAATCACCCTGCGCCTGATTCCGGCGTTGATCGCTGTGACGTTTTCCGGTGGCGCATTTGCCGCGGCCTTTCAGCTGACCGGCCAAAGTGCCTCGGGCGTGGGTATCGCCAACGCCGGTGCGGCTGCAGCAGCCGAGGATACCAGCACACTCTATTACAACCCGGCCGGGATGACCTATCTGCCCGAGGGGCACAACATCAGCTTCGCCACGACGCTGCTCGATCGGAGCACTCACTTCACCAATGAGGGTACGGTTGGCTATGCTGCTGGTGCTTTTCCGGTCGGCGATAACGGTGGAAATGGCGGCGGCTTGAATGCCGTTCCTGCCCTCTATTATTCCTATTCACTGGCTCCTCAGTGGCGTCTGGGTCTGGCGATCAATCCAACTTTTGCTGATGAGACGGAATATGACAAGAATTTTGTCGGCCGCTATTCCGGCTTGAAGACCAAAATTCGGGTTATCAACGTCAATCCGTCCGTCGCTTATAAGGTGAATGATGCGCTGTCGCTCGCTGTCGGCATCAATTTTGCCAAGGCTAATGTGGAATTTCAGCAGGCGGTACCAAGATTTGGTCAGTCGGATGGTCTAGGTACCCTCGAGGGTGATGCAACTGGCTGGGGCTACAACTTGGGTCTGATGTATCAGGTGTCGAAGGATACCCGCGTTGGCCTGAGCTATCGCTCGAAGATCAAGTTCGATCTGGAAGGTAGCCAGACAGTTCCAGTGCTCGGGGTTGATCGTGCAATCACAGCTGAACTGACAACGCCGGACACGGCTTCTCTTGCCATTCACCACCAGTTGAATCCGAAGTGGGCGGTCTTGGCTGATTACACCTGGACCGGTTGGAGCAGTCTGCAGCGACTGGAGCCAATGACGACTACCGGCGCGCGTGCTGTGGCACCGCTGCGTTACAACTTCAAGGACACCTATCGTGTTGGCTTGGGTACCACTTACCAATTGAATGACCAGTGGATGCTGCGACTGGGTGTTGCCTTTGATAAGGGTGCAGTTCCCGACGACGCTTCCCGCACGATGACCGTGCCGGATCAGGATCGAACCTGGCTGGCAATCGGTGCGAAGTGGAAGATCACCCCGAAGGCCTCGCTTGACATCGGTTATGCCCACCTGTTCGTGAAGGATGCCAAGACAGCCCGGAACGTGTACAGCGACGTCAATGAAACGCAGTTGAGACAGACCGTCCGCGGCAAGTTCGAGACCTCTGCCGACATGCTGTCGCTCCAGCTTAACTACGCGTTCTAACCGAATCAATCCTTGCGTGACTATTATCCCCGGCATGTCCGGGGATTTTTTTACCCCTTGCTGTTGCACGTAGGGTGATCGACATGGCTTTCGCTCCTGATCTTGGTGCGCTGCTTGGCGTTCAGCGCCAGGCTTTCCTGGCCGACCCCCAGCCGGATATCGCATCGCGGCTCGACCGCCTGCGTCGTCTCGAAAGCCTGCTCCTCCAGCACGGCGATGAGATTTCGGCAGCGATCGACGCGGATTTTTCCGGCCGGCCCGGCATGGAAACCGGGCTGCTCGAACTCTTCCCGAGCCTTGCGGGCATTGCCTATGCCCGCAAGAATCTGGCGCGCTGGATGCGTGATGAGCGGCGACATGTCGCGCTGTGGTTCCTGCCCGGCCGGGCGCGGGTGCGCTGGCAGCCGCTGGGTGTGGTCGGCATCGTCGTGCCATGGAACTACCCGCTGTATCTGGCCATCGGCCCGCTCACCGCCGCGCTGGCGGCCGGAAATCGCGCGCTGGTCAAGCTTTCCGAATTCACCCCGCGATTTGCCGAATGCTTTGCCAGGCTTGTCGCCGCCCGGTTTGCGCCGGACGAAGTGGCCATCGTGCAAGGGGATGCCGCGGTAGCCGAACAATTCTGCCGCTTGCCGTTCGATGCCCTGCTGTTCACCGGCTCGACGGCGATTGGCCGGCGGGTGATGGCGGCGGCCGCCGAGAACCTGACGCCGCTGACCCTTGAACTGGGTGGCAAGTCGCCGGTCGTGATCGCGCCGGATTTTGACCTGAAGCTGGCGGCACGCCGTATCGTTTTTGGCAAGTTGCTCAATGCCGGCCAGACCTGCGTGGCACCGGACTATGTGCTGGTGCCACGCGGCAGCGAGGGCGCCTTTGCCGAGGCGGTGCGCCAGGCAGCCCGCCAGCTTTACGGCGACGGCAGGAATGGCGACTACGCCAGCATCATCAATGACCGGCAACACGCCCGCTTGCTCGGCCTGCTCGATGAAGTAAAGGCGAAGGGCGCGCGCTGCCTGCCGCTGTTCGACGGCGAGGGGGCGTTGCCCGGGCGCCGGCTGATGCCGCATGTCGTGCTCGATATGCCGCTCGATTCAGCCCTGATGCGCGACGAAATCTTTGGCCCGCTGTTGCCCGTGCTGCCCTATGACACGCTCGATCAGGCGGTCGATTTCATCAATGGCCGGGATCGGCCCTTGGCGCTCTACCTGTTCGACAACGATCGGCGACGGGTGGAAAGCCTGATCGACCGCACCCGCTCGGGCGGCGTGACGGTCAACGATTGCATGCTGCACGTGGCGCAGGACGACCTGCCCTTCGGTGGCATTGGCGCGAGTGGCATGGGGCAGTATCACGGCACTGAGGGGTTTCGCACCTTTTCGAAGGCGCGGCCGATCTTCCGTCAGGCGCGTTTCAATACGCTGCCCTTGCTGGCGCCGCCTTACGGCGAGCGAGCGCAACGCCTGCTCAAGCTGATGCTGGGCTGGGGGCGGGGCAAATGAGGCCGCAGTCGACCGCAGGCGGGCGGCTGACCCGGCGCCGCTTCCTGAGTGCCGGGCTGCTTGCCGGGTCGCTTTCTCTGAGTGCCGGCCTGCTGTTCTGGCCGCGTTCGGTACCGCCGGGCGTCGACGGAGAGTCGCGGCGCTGGCAATTCCTTCCCCCGGCCAATGCGCAGGCGGTGATCGTCCTGGCGCCGGCCTTGCTCGGCCCGACCGCCAGCGCCGCGCTGATCGCCTCGCCGGCTAGGCGCTACATGCTGGCCGACGGCGTGGATCAGGCCATTTGCCTGCTCACGCCCGGCACCCGCGACGAATTGCGGCAGTTGTTCAACCTGCTCGCCTCGCCCGGTGGGCGCCTGCTGATGCTCGGGCAGATGGCCGACTGGCCGGCAGCGAGCGAATCCGCGCTGCGGTCCGGGCTGGATACCTGGTGCGGGGCGCGGCTGGATCTCTTGAAATCGGCCTATGAGGGTTTGCGCGATCTGGTTTTCGCGGTCTGGTACGGCGATCCGGCCAATCAGGATTGCCTGCCGGGCTTCGGCTGGCCGGAGCTTCACTCATGACGCAGCGCCCTTTCGATTTTATTGGTCATGCCTTCGATACCCGCTGGCAGCACGTCGATGCCGGTGCGCAGCACGGCGACCTGCAACTGGAAGGCGATGTCGTGGTGATCGGCACCGGTGCCGGTGGCGGCACGGCCGCTTATTGCCTGGCCCGCGCCGGGCTCGATGTCATCCTGCTCGAGGAGGGGCCGCTGCGCACGGCGCGGGATTTCAAGTTGCAGGAGCGCAGTGCCTATCCCGAGTTGTATCAGGAAGCTGCCGTGCGCAAAACGGCGGACAAGGCCATTGCCATCCTGCAGGGCAGGGCGGTGGGCGGTTCGATGCTGGTGAACTGGACGACCAGCCTGCGCACGCCAGAGCCAACGCTGGACCATTGGCACCAGCGCCATGGCTGGTCGATGGCCGATGCTGCTGCGATGGCGCCTTGGTTCGCCGATGCCGAAGCGCGGCACGGTGTCATGCCCTGGCCAACGCCACCCAACCCGAACAACGCCATCCTGGGACGCGGCCTGGCTGCCCTGGGTGGCCAGGGCAAGGTCGTGCCGCGCAATGTCAGCGGCTGCTGGAATCTCGGGGCCTGCGGCCTCGGCTGCCCGACCAACGCCAAGCAATCCGCCCTGGTCGCCCTGCTGCCAACGGTTCTTGACCGGGGTGGGCGGCTGCTGTCGCGGGTGCGGGTCGATCGCCTGCGTATCGTCGGTGGTCGGGTCGAAGGGGTCGAGGCGCAGGCCATCGGGCCGTCTGGCCACGCCGATGTCGGCCGACGGATCAGCGTTCGTGCCCGCCACGTCGTGCTCGCCGCCGGGGCGATTGGCTCGCCGGCCATTTTGCTGCGCTCCGGGGCGCCTGATCCGCATGATCGCCTGGGCCGGCAAACCTGCCTGCATCCGGTGGTCATGTCGGCGGCAACCATGCCGGAGCGGGTCAGCGGTCACGCCGGCGCGCCGCAAACTGTCTACAGCGACGACTACCTCTGGCCGACCGATGGCGGCGCCGGCTTCAAGCTGGAGGTATCACCGGTCTATCCGATGATCGCCGCCCTGGTGCTGCGCGGGCACGGGGCGGCGCACGCCGCGGCGATGGCTGAACTCGATCACGCGCAGATCACGCTGGCTTTGCTGCGCGACGGCTTTCACCCTGAGAGCGTCGGCGGACGGGTGCGCCTTGACCGCTACGGCCATCCGCAGCTCGACTATCCGCTGACCCCTTACCTGTTCGATGGCATGCGCCGCGCCTATCTGACCATGGCAGAGCTGCAGTTCGCGGCCGGTGCGAAGAGCGTGCTGCCCATCCACGACGATGCGGCCCCCTACCGCAGCTGGGCGGAGGCGCGCCAGGCGATTGCCGCGCTGCCGATGCAGGCCCTGCGGGCCAAGGTGGTCAGTGCGCACGTCATGGGCGGCTGCGCCTTGTCGCCCGAGGCACGGAACGGGGTGGCCAACCTTCAGGGACGGCATCATCAACTCGACAAGCTGAGCATCATTGACGGTTCCATTTTTCCAACCTCCATTGGTGCCAATCCCCAGTTGTCGATCTATGCGTTCGCTGCCCGGCTGGCGGAAGGGCTTGCCAGCGAGTTGAGAGGGGGTTGAGGCGGTTGTTGCCCGAGCCTCGGCGGGCCTGGAAAAAATCCTCAAAAAATATGTTGACCCGGGGGTGTGCTTGTCTATAATTCAAACGTTCGTTTTATTTTAACGAAGCCGCAAAAAGAGACCTAAAGGAGAATCGCTTGAACAAGCTGATCGTGAAGAAGGCTGCCGTGTTGGGTGCCGGCGTGATGGGGGCGCAGATTGCGGCGCACCTCGCCAATGCCAATGTGCCCGTCGTGCTGTTTGACCTGCCGGCAAAAGAAGGAGACAAGAACGGCATCGTGAAGAAGGCCCTCGATGGCCTGAAGAAGCTGGACCCGGCACCGCTGGCCAGCAAGTCCAAACTGAAGTTCATCGATGCCGCCAACTACGACGAGCACCTGCCGCTGCTCGCCGAGTGCGATCTGATCATCGAGGCCATCGCCGAGCGCATGGACTGGAAGAACGATCTGTACGCGAAGATTGCGCCGCACATCGCGCCGAACGCCATTGTTGCCTCCAACACTTCCGGCCTGTCGATGAATGCGTTGGCCCAGGGGCTGCCGGAGTCGATCCGGCCGCGCTTCTGCGGCATCCACTTCTTCAACCCGCCGCGCTACATGCATCTGGTCGAGATCATCGGCACCCAGACGACCGATGGCAGCACGCTGGATGCGCTGGAAACCTGGCTGACCTCGCGCCTCGGCAAGGGCGTCATCCGCGCTCTCGATACGCCGAACTTCGTCGCCAACCGCATCGGCGTCTTCTCGATTCTCGCCGTCATGCACCACACCCAGGCCTTCGGCCTCGGTTTTGACGAAGTCGACGCGCTGACTGGCCCGAAGATCGGTCGCCCGAAGAGCGCCACCTATCGCACGGCCGACGTCGTCGGCCTCGATACCCTGGCCCACGTTGTCAAGACCATGCAGGACACGCTGCCCAACGACCCGTGGCATGCCTACTTCACCAATCCGGCCTGGTTGCAGGCCCTGATCGCCAAGGGCGCCCTCGGCCAGAAGACCCGTTGCGGCATCTTCCGCAAGCAGGGCAAGGAAATCCAGGTGCTCGACCTGGCGGCGCAGGACTACCGCAAGTCGGCCGGCGAAATCGCCGCGGAAGTCGCTGCCATCCTGAAAACCCGCAACCCGGCCGAGAAATTCGCCGCGTTGCGTGCTTCCAGCCACCCGCAAGCCCAGTTCCTGTGGGCCATCTTCCGCGACATCTTCCATTACGCCGCCGTGCAACTGGAAAGCGTTGCCGACAATGCCCGCGACCTCGACCTCGCCATGCGCTGGGGCTTCGGCTGGGCGCAAGGCCCGTTCGAAACCTGGCAGGCTGCCGGCTGGAGCGACATCGCCCAAGCCGTTGCCGCCGATATCGCCGCCGGCAAGACCATGGCCAGCGTGCCGTTGCCGGCCTGGGCGCTGGAGGCCGGCCGTACCGGCGTGCATGCCGCCGAGGGCTCCTACTCGGCCAGCAAGAACGCCTATGTGCCGCGCTCGACGCTGCCCGTCTATCAGCGCCAACTCTTCCCCGAGCGCGTGCTGGGCGAAGTGGCCGCCACCCCGGAAAAATCCGGCGAAACGCTGTACGAGAACGAGGGCGTCCGCCTGTGGCGCTTGCCGTCGCTCGACGCCGGCATCGGCATCCTGTCGGTCAAGTCCAAGATGCACACCATCGGCGACGAAGTGCTCGATGGCGTGATCGCTGCCGTGCGCCAGGCCGAGACGACGCTGGACGGCGTCGTGGTCTGGCACGAAGCGCCGTTTGCCGTCGGCGCCAACCTGCAGCAGGTCGGCGAAGCCTGTGCCGCCGGTCAGTTCGACAAGCTGGAAGAAACCGTCGAGAAATTCCAGCGTGCCTCGCAGACGCTCAAGTATGCACAAGTGCCGACCGTCGCCGCGGTGCAGGGCATGGCCCTGGGTGGTGGTTGCGAGTTCGTCATGCATGCCGGCAAGCGCGTCATGGCGCTGGAAAGCTATGTCGGCCTGGTTGAAGCCGGCGTCGGCCTGATTCCGGCCGGTGGCGGCTGCAAGGAGTTTGCCGTGCGTGCCGCCGAATGGGCCGCCCAATCGGCGACACCGGGTGAAGTGTTCAACTTCCTGCAACCGGTGTTCCAGACCATCGCCATGGCCAAGGTTGCCAAGAGCGCCGTCGAAGTTGTCGAAATGGGCTTTGCCAAGCCGTCCGACACCATCCTGTTCAACGCCAACGAGCTGCTCTTCGTCGCGATCAAGGAAGCGCGCGCCATGGCCGATGCCGGTTACGCGCCGCCAACGATGGCACGCGGTATTCCGGTCGCCGGCAAGAACGGCATCGCGACGCTGGAAATGATGCTGGTGAACATGAAGGAAGGCGGCATGATTTCCGCGCACGACTACAAGGTCGCCAAGTCGGCTGCCATCGCACTGTGCGGCGGCGAAGTCGAAACTGGCAGCCTGGTCGACGAGGAATGGCTGATCACCGTCGAGCGCCGCCTCTTCGTCGAATTGCTGAAAACCCCCGAAACCCAGGCCCGGATCAAGCACATGCTTGAAACCGGCAAACCTTTGCGTAATTAATCGGGTCAGGAGACAAACAAAAATGAGCAAACAGATTCAAGACGCCTACATCGTCGCCGCGACCCGCCTGCCGGTTGCCAAGCGTAACGGCATGTTCAAGAACGTGCGGCCGGACGACATGCTGGCCGCGGTCATCAAGGCGGTGGTCGCGCAGGTGCCGGGCATCGACCCGGCGCGCATCGGCGACGTCATCGTCGGTTGTGCAATGCCGGAAGCCGAGCAGGGCATGAACGTCGCCCGCATCGGCGCGCTGCTCGCCGGCCTGCCGATCACCGTGCCCGGTATCACGATCAACCGCTTCTGCTCCTCCGGAGTGCAGGCGGTGGCCGATGCCGCCAACCAGATCCGCCTCGGCCTGGCCGACGTGATGATCGCCGCCGGCACCGAGTCGATGTCGGTGATGCCGCAGATCATGGGCAACAAGATGTCGATGAACCCGGCCATCTTCGCCAAGGAAGAAAACCTCGGCATCGCCTTCGGCATGGGTTTGACCGCCGAGAAGGTGGCGAACCAGTGGAAAATTTCCCGCGATGCGCAGGATGCCTTCGCGCTCGCCTCGAACCAGAAGGCCTGTGCGGCGATTGCCGCCGGTCACTTCAAGGCCGAGACGACGCCATACGCGATCAGCGAAAGCCTGCCTGACCTGGCGTCCGGCGAGATCCGCATCCGCCAGCGTCTTGCCGACACCGACGAAGGCCCGCGGGCCGATGCCTCGCTGGAACGTCTCGGCAAGCTGAAGCCCGTATTCCATGCGCGTGGTTCGGTCACTGCCGGCAACTCCTCGCAGATGTCGGACGGCGCCGCTGCCGTCATGCTGGTCTCGGAAAAGGTGCTCAGGGAACACAACCTGACGCCGCTCGCCCGCTTTGCCGGCTATGCCGTCGGCGGCGTTGCGCCGGAGATCATGGGCATCGGCCCGATTGCGGCCATCCCGAAGGTGCTGGCGCAAGTCGGCATTCATCAGGACGACCTCGACTGGATCGAACTCAACGAAGCCTTCGCGGCGCAGGCGTTGGCCGTGACCCAGGAACTGGGCCTGAACCCGGCGAAGATCAATCCGCTTGGCGGCGCCATTGCGCTCGGCCATCCGCTCGGCGCTACCGGTGCGATCCGCATCGCGACGCTGACGCATGGCCTGCAGCGTACCGGCGGTCGTTACGGCATGGTCAGCATGTGTATCGGCACCGGCATGGGTGCAGCCGGCATTATCGAACGTCTCTGACGGTCGACCGTGCAAAAAAGGCAAAAACCATGAAACCCGCCTGGCTGGCCCGGCTTTCTCCCAGCTGGCGGGCGCGCATGGTGCGTCTCGGCTTCAATTTTCATCCGGCCTTTCGCGGTACCGGCGGGCGGGTCGTGCATGTGGCGAAGGACTTGCGCCACATTCGCATCCGCCTGGCGCTCAGCTGGAAGACGCGCAACATCGTCGGCTCGCTGTACGGCGGCTCGCTGTTTGCGATCACCGACGGGGCGCATCCGATGATGCTGATGGCGGCGCTCGGCGACAATTACATCGTCTGGGACAAGGCGGCCAGCATCCGCTACCGCAAGCCCGGTTACACGACGCTGTACGGCGATTTCGTGCTGCGCAAAGAGGAGATTGCCGAGATTCGTGCCGCCTTGCTGGAGGTGCCGGAGCTGGAAAGAACCTTCCTGGTCGAACTCAAGGATGACCAGGGTACGGTACACACGATCGTTGAAAGAACGGTCTATATCGCCGAAAAAAACTACTACCGGCAAAAAGCCGGAGGAGACAAATGATGGTTACATCGCAATGCGTTCGCCGTGCCGCCCTGGTGGCTGCGCTGCTCGCCGTGCCCGGCCTGCAGGCGGCGGAAGTCGCCGGGGTCCGGGTCGAGGAAAAACTGCGCGTCGGCAGCAACGAACTGGTGCTCAACGGCGCCGGGCTGCGTACCCGCTTTTTCATCAAGGTCTATGTCGGGGCGCTTTATGTCGATGCGAAGGCCTCTTCGCCGGCTGCCATCATCGACAGCAACGCGCCGCGCCGGGTCAGCCTGCGCCTGCTGCGCGACCTCGAAGCCGAGTCGCTGCACTCGGCGCTCGATGAAGGCTTGCGCAACAACCTTTCCGCCGCCGAATTGTCCGACCTGAAAGGGCCGGCCGAGCAACTGGCCGGCATCATGAAGGGCATCGGCAAGGTCAAGGAAGGCGATACCGTCGCCATCGATTTTTCCGAGGCCGGCGTCAGTGTCAGCCAGAACGGCGAGGCGCGTGGCAAGGTGGCGGGTGCGGCCTTTGCCCGCGCCCTGCTCAAGGTCTGGCTTGGCGACAAGCCGGCCGATGCGGCATTGAAGAAGGCCATGCTCGGCAGCTAGGGCACACCGGAGGAGACAAAAATGGAAAAAATCTGGCTACAAAGCTATCCGCAAGGCATCCCGGCCGAGATTGACATCGAGCACATCCCGTCGCTGGTCGCCCTGTTCGAGAACGCCTGTACGAAATTCGCCAACAAGGTCGCCTATATCAGCATGGGCAAGGAAATGACCTACGGCGAGCTCGACGCGGGCACGCAGGCCTTCGCCGGCTGGCTGCAGTCGCTCGGCATCCAGCCCGGCGAACGCGTCGCGCTGATGATGCCGAACATGCTGCAATACCCGGTGGCGCTGTTCGGCACGCTGCGCGCCGGCTGCGTCGTGGTCAATTGCAACCCGCTCTACACGCCGCGCGAACTTGAGCACCAGTTGAAGGATTCGGGCGCGACGGCGATCGTCATCGTCGAGAATTTTGCGCACACGCTGGAGCAAGTGGTTGCGCGCACCGCGATCAAGCATGTCGTGGTCACTCCGATGGGCGAGATGCTCGGGGCGCTCAAGGGGACGGTGGTCAATCTGGTGCTGCGCCACGTCAAGAAGATGGTGCCAGCCTGGCAACTGCCCGATGCGATCCGCTTCAACGCCGCGCTCGCCGCCGGGCGCCAGCACGGCTTCAAGCCGGTGGCACTGGCCCAGAACGATATTGCCTTCCTGCAATACACCGGCGGCACGACCGGCATCTCCAAAGGTGCGATGCTGACCCATGGCAACATCGCGTCCAACGTCATGCAGGCCTACAGCTGGATCAAGCCGGTGGTGCACGAGGGCCAGGAATTCATCATTACGGCCTTGCCGCTGTATCACATCTTCGCGTTGACCGCGAACTGCCTGACCTTCCTGATGATCGGCGCCAAGAACCTGCTGATCGCCAATCCGCGCGACATTCCGGGCTTCGTCAAGGAGTGGGGCAAATACCCGGTGACCGTGGTGACTGGCGTCAATACGCTGTTTGCCGCGCTGCTCAACGATCCCGGCTTCAAGGATCTCGACTTTTCGACGATGAACGTCACGCTGGGCGGCGGCATGGCAGTGCAGGGCGCAGTTGCCGAGCACTGGCTGAAGGTGACCGGCGTGCCCATCCTGCAGGCTTACGGCCTGACCGAGACCTCGCCGGCGGCGACCATCAACCCGCTCGATATGCACGAGTTCAACGGCTCGATCGGCCTGCCGATTTCCTCGACCGAAGTCTCGATCCGCGACGACTACGGCACCGAAGTGCCGCAGGGCCAGATCGGCGAAATCTGCATCCGCGGGCCGCAGGTGATGGCCGGCTACTGGCAGCGCCAGGAAGAAACCGATCTCGTCTTCTACCCGGATCGCTTCCTGCGCACCGGCGATGTTGGCTACGTGGACAAAAAAGGCTTCGTTTTCCTGGTCGACCGTAAAAAGGACATGATCCTGGTCTCCGGCTTCAACGTCTATCCGAACGAGGTCGAGGAAGCTGTCGCCATGCATCCCGGAGTCATGTTCGTCGCCGCCATCGGTGTGCCCGACGAGCATTCCGGCGAAGCGGTCAAAATCTTCGTGGTGCGCAAGGACCCGGCGCTCAACGAACGCATGCTGATCGAGCATTGCCGCAGCCAGCTGACCGGCTACAAGGTGCCGAAACACGTCGAATTCCGCGACGACCTGCCGCGTACCAACGTCGGCAAGATCCTGCGTCGCGCCCTCAAAGAAGGAGCTTGAATTGCCCATCCCCGCTTCCCTGAACAGGAACCTCAGCCTGCCGGTCATCTGTGCGCCGATGTTCATCGTCTCCAACCCGGACCTCGTCATCGCCCAGTGCAAGGCCGGCCTGATCGGCTCCTTCCCGGCGCTCAACGCCCGCCCCAAGGACTTGCTCGACGACTGGCTGCTGCGCATCAAGAGCGAACTGGCCAACGATCCGAAGGCGGCGCCGTTCGCGGTGAACCAGATCATCCATCCCTCGAACGAGCGCCTCGAACACGACATGGCACTGTGCGTGAAGCACGAAGTGCCGCTGATCATCACCAGCCTGTCGGCGCCGACCCAGATCGTGCCGCATGTGCATGCTTACGGCGGCAAGGTTTTCCACGACGTGATCAGTGTGCGCCATGCCGAAAAGGCGCTGGAAGCCGGTGTCGACGGCCTGATCCTGGTCTGTGCCGGGGCTGGCGGCCATGCCGGAACCCTCAGCCCCTTCGCGCTGGTCGGTGAAATCCGCAAGTTCTATGACGGCCCGATCGCGCTGTCCGGTTCGATCACCAATGGCCAGGCCATCCTGGCGGCGCAGGCCATGGGGGCGGATTTCGCCTACATCGGCACCCGCTTCATCGCCACGCAGGAAGCCAATGCGGTCGAGGCTTACAAGCAGGCCATTGTCGATTCCGCCGCCAAGGATGTGGTCTATACGCCGTATTTCACCGGCGTGCATGGCAACTACCTGACCAGGAGCATCGTCGCTGCCGGCCTCGATCCGGCCAATCTGCCGGTCAAGGACAAAACCGCGATGAGCTTCGGCGGCGCCCGCGACGCCAAGGCCTGGAAGGACATCTGGGGCGCCGGGCAGGGCGTCGGCACCATCGACGACGTGCTGCCGGCCGGTGAACTGATCACCCGCCTCAAGCAGGAATACCGCAGCGCGAAGACGGCGCTGTGCAACAACCCGTTCTGAATATTTCAACAAGACACAAGGAGACACATCAATGAGCGACTACCGCGCCCCGATCAAGGACATGCGCTTCGTGATGGATGAGATTGCCGGCTTCCAGCAACTCAGCCAGCTTCCGGCCTACGCCGATGCAACCCCGGACATGGCCGATGCCATCCTCGACGAAGCTGCCAAATTCACCCGCGAAGTGCTTGCCCCGCTCAACCGCGTCGGCGACACCCAGGGTTGCACCTGGACGCCGGAAGGCGTCACTACCCCGGACGGCTGGAAGGAGGCCTATAACGCCTTCCGCGAGGCCGGCTGGAGCGGCATCACGCTGCCCACCGAATACGGCGGCCAGGGCCTGCCCAGCGCGCTCGGCATCGCGGTGCAGGAAATGGTGTGTTCGGCCAACCTCGGCTTCTCGCTCGGTCCCTTGCTCACCTCGGGTGCCGTTGAAGCCCTGCTCACCTGTGCAAGCGATGAACTGAAGGCGACCTACCTGGAAAAGATGGTCACCGGCGAATGGACCGGCACCATGAACCTGACCGAGCCGCAAGCCGGCTCCGACCTCGCCCTCATCCGCTCGCGCGCCGAGCCGCAGGCCGATGGCAGCTACAAGGTCTTTGGCCAGAAGATCTTCATCAGCTACGGCGACCACGACATGACCGACAACATCGTGCATCTCGTCCTCGCCCGCCTGCCGGACGCCCCGGCCGGCGTGAAGGGCATCTCGATGTTCCTGGTGCCGAAGTTCATGGTCAATGCCGATGGTTCGCTGGGCGCCCGTAACGACGCCCACTGCGTCTCCATCGAACACAAGGTCGGCATCCACGCCAGCGCCACCTGCGTCATGGCCTATGGTGACAACGGTGGTGCCGTTGGCTACCTGCTCGGCGAGCCGAACCGCGGCCTGGAGTACATGTTCATCATGATGAACGCCGCCCGTCTCGGCGTTGGCGTGCAGGGCATCGCCCTCGGCGAACGCGCCTACCAGCGCGCCCTGGCCTACGCCAAGGATCGCAAGCAGGGACGCGATGCGCTGACCGGTGAAGCCCTGGTCACCATCGACAAGCACCCGGACGTGCGCCGCATGCTGCTGTTGATGAAGTCGCGCGTCGAAGCCTGCCGCGCCATGGCCTACTACACCGCCAGCCTGCTCGACCGCGTCCATGTCGGCGGCGCCGATGCCGAGCAGCAGAAGCGTGACCTTTTCATGGCCGAATTCATGATTCCGCTGGTCAAGGGTGGCGGCACCGAAATGTCCATCGACGTCACCTCGCTCGGTGTTCAGGTGCATGGCGGCATGGGCTTCATCGAGGAAACCGGTGCTGCCCAGCACTGGCGCGATTCCCGCATCACCACCATCTACGAGGGCACCACCGGTATCCAGGCCAACGACCTGCTGTTCCGCAAGCTGATGCGCGACCAGGGCGCCACCGCCAAAGTCGTTTTCGGCGAGGTTTATGCCACCGCCAAGGCCCTCGGCGCTTCCGGCAAGCCGGAACTGATGGCGATGGGCCAGAAACTGGGCAATGCCCTGAAAGCCTGGACCGGCGCCACCGAATGGCTGGCCGCCAACGTCCGTAGCAACCTGTCCGGTGTCATGACCGCTGCCGTGCCTTACCTGCACCTGGCGGTTACCGTGACCGGCGGCTGGTTGATGGCCAAGTCCGCACTGGCTGCAGCCGGCTACCTGGACAAGGGTGAGGGCGACCTGCCGTTCTATCGCGCCAAGATCACGTCGGCCCGTTTCTACGCCGACCAGATGTTGCCGCAGGCAGCGTCGTACGCCGAGATCGTCATGGCTGGCGATAGCGGCCTGGCTGGCGAGCCGTTGTCGCTGGACTAATCAACTATACCCACCGGGCCGTTCGGCCCGGAAAAGCAAAAGGAGAAGCCGCGGCTTCTCCTTTTTCATGGGTGCGCCCAGCATGGGCGCACTCCTGCGGGTGGAAGTCCCGCCGTAAGTTGATCACGACGAACGAATTGAAGCGCAACTGCATGAGGGTGACTGAGTGTGGGAAGGAAGCGTGGAGCGTAATCTGCGAGCCGATGAACAAGAATCGGATAGAAGGCGCTGCCGAGCAGGGCGAGCGGGCCCATGACCGCGAAGCTCTTGTGATCAAGGCGAAGTGGCGTAAATCCGGCGGTTGTGCAGAGAAGGAGTGCGTTCTTACCTGGGGAGATCTCGCCTTGTGCCTGAAAGGGCGACGTGGTGACACGGAGCGAGAAGTCAGCAGCGGCCATAGTAGCTGCCGGTATGGAGCGAAGGGCCAAACGAGAAGGAGTGTTTTACGCCATGTCGATGTGTGAAGCCTTGCGTCAGATGCCCGAGAGATCGGGGCGGGTGCCATTAGCGGACGGTGAAGCCGGCCGTGCAAGCGCCAGCGACGAAGCGACACGCCCGCGACATGAAACGGGAAGCACGGGATCAGCGTTGCTGATGGCAGCGCTGACGAGAGAGAACCTGCAACAAGCGTGGAAGCGGGTACGGGCCAACAAAGGCGCGGCTGGTGTGGATGGCCGGGATATTCCCGAGACCGCCTGCTACTTGCGAACGGCGTGGCCGGTGATTCGTGATCAGCTCTTTCAGGGGACGTACCGGCCGAGTCCGGTACGACGGGTGACGATTCCGAAACCGGATGGCGGCGAGCGTGAGCTGGGCATCCCGACGGTGACGGATCGACTGATCCAGCAAGCGTTGCTGCAAGTTTTGCAGCCGCTGCTGGACCCGACCTTTAGCGAGAACAGCTTTGGTTTCCGACCGGGGCGCAGCGCACAAGAAGCCGTTGTCCGTGCGCAAGCCTACGTACAGTCCGGACGCCGAATCGTGGTTGATGTTGATCTGGAGAAATTCTTTGATCGGGTCAATCACGACATTCTGTTGGGTCGCCTACAGAAACGCATTGGAGATGCTGGGGTACTGCGGCTGATCCGGGCGTATCTGAATAGCGGGATCATGCAGAATGGTGTCGTCGTGTCGCGGTATCAAGGGACGCCGCAAGGCGGACCGCTGTCGCCGTTACTGGCGAATGTCTTGCTGGATGAAGTCGACAAGGAACTGGAACGCCGGAGTCATTGTTTCGTGCGCTACGCTGACGATGCGAACGTGTATGTTCGCAGCCAGAGGGCAGGCGAGCGGGTAATGGCACTGCTGCGGAAGATGTACGCCAAGCTGCACCTGACGGTCAATGAGGCCAAAAGTGCGGTTGCGAGTGCATTCGGGCGAAAGTTTCTTGGCTTCAGTTTCTGGGTGGCGCCGCAAGGCGAGATCAAATGCAAGGTGGCGGCGAAGCCGATGGCGACCTACAAGCAGCGGATCAGGCAACTGACCCGACGCTCAGGCGGTCGCAGCATGGCGGAAGTCGTTGAAAATCTGCGCCCCTATGTGCTGGGGTGGAAAGTCTATTTCCGGTTATCGCAAACGCCGGGTGTCTGGCGCACGCTGGACGAGTGGATGCGACATCGGTTGCGGGCAATCCAACTCAAGCACTGGAAGCGTGGGCCGACGATGTATCGGGAATTGAAAGCGCTGGGTGCGTCAGAAACTGTAGCGCCTCAAACACATATTTACAGAATTGCCCAAGTTGAAACGCGCCGATGAGGTAACTGCTCTCTTGCCTTGGAATCTCAAATCCGCGTTGGGATAAGCTGGTGGCGCCCATCAGGCAACCTTGCGGGCATTGACTTGTTTCAGTGCCCGAGGTTGCCCAATTTCCAGTCCCTCTAACAACCAGGCTAATTGACGCCTGTCGATGGAGATGGATTGGGTCATTCCTTTTGTGGGCCAACGGAATCGGCCTCGCTCTAGGCGCTTATATAAGAGCCAAAATCCATTCCTGTCCCAATACAGGATCTTGATTTTGTCGCCGCCGCGATTGCAGAAAACGAACACGTGCTCAGTCACTGCGCCATTTCCAATAATTGACTGTGCAAGCAAGGCCAAGGCGTCAATCGATTTCCGCATGTCGGTGTGGCCAGAGGCCAACCAGACATTCGGTACGGGAAAATCCATCATGCGACTTCCCCGAGAACCAGCAATACCGTTTTCAAAAGCGCCGGATCAAAGTCGTGTGCAATCTGCACGCTGAATTTTCCAACTGAGATCGTCAGTTGATATGAGGCGCAGGCCTGTTTTTGGACAACGTGTGGAATCGCTGCGGGCGGCACATTCACTGAAACGAAAGTCGGCATAGCCTCTGCTGGGGTTTTGTTAGCGCGCCGCTTGCCCTTAGCTTGTGTAAAACCAAGACGCGCCTTCCAGCGCTGGAATGTCTTTATGGAGACATTTTGGGCTTTGCACCAATGAATCTGGTTTTGTCCGCTCGATTTCCAGTCAGCTAAACGCTTTTTCCACACGTTTTCGCCCAAACGGGCCGCTCTTTTAGCCATTTTCCCATACCAGTTAGTTCAATATGGCTAGATTTTGCTGCTACGGCGGGCATGGGGAAAGAATGTGCTGAAATCGGCGCTTACTGAGCAATGGTCGGTGATTTCAGTCATAGAGCGGAAGTAATATGCCGTTGTTAGTTTTGCCATAAAGCATTGCCGGGATGGAAGATTCGCGCCCGGCAGTGGGCGTTGTTTGTCTTGAGCCAATCCGGAGCTTCTATTGAATAGAAAGATCCAGTATCCGTTGCAGGTTGCAGAGTATCTAAGGAAACTCTGCACAAGTAACCGTCATGCAGACTGATTTGAGAGAATAGCGCCATTGTCATGGTGCCGACTGAACAGATGAAACGGATGAAGCAACTGAGCCTCGCTGAAACGGGATTCCTGCCCAAAGCAGGGAAGCAAACCCGAAAGGCTGTGTTTCTGGCGGAGATGGAAACGGTCGTTCCTTGGTCTCGCCTGGAGGCGCTGATCGAGCCGCATTACCCGAAGAAGGGAAATGGTCGGCCACCGATGCCGCTCGGGACGATGTTGCGGATTCACTTCATGCAGCAATGGTTTGGCTACTCTGACCCGGCAATGGAAGAAGCCTTGCACGATGTACCGCTGCTGCGGAGTTTTGCGGGGCTGGATGCCTTCGAGGATGTAATGCCGGACGAAAGCACCATTCTTCGCTTCCGGCATCTGCTGGAGAAGCATGACCTGGCGGTAGCGATCTTTGCCGAGGTGAATGGGGTGTTGTCGGAGAAAGGTTTGTCGATGAAACGTGGCACGGTGGTCGATGCGACGCTGATTGCCGCACCGAGTTCGACCAAGAACGCAGACAAGAAGCGCGACCCGGAAATGACGCAGACCAAGAAAGGCAATCAGTGGCACTTCGGCATGAAGGCGCACATTGGCGTAGATGCCAATAGCGGACTGGTTCATACCGTGGAATGCACGACCGCCAAGGTGGCGGACATCACGATGATGGAAGCCTGCCTGCACGGTGAAGAAACGCTGGTCTTGGGTGATCGTGGCTATCACAAGGCGAACCGCACGATTGAGCACTTCGAGAGGGAAGATGGTCTTGTGGTGCTGACGCCGACCAAGAAGCCGAAAGGCGGCGAACTGACCAAGAAACAAAAGGCGTTCAACCGGATGCTGTCGTCGGTGCGCGCGATTGTTGAGCATCCGTTCCGGGTAGTGAAGCGCCAGTTTGGTTTTGTGAAGGTTCGCTACCGTGGTCTGGCGAAGAATACCGGGCAGATCGTGACGCTGTTTGCGCTGACCAATCTGTGGCTGGCACGCAAGCGATTGCTGCCCTTGCTGGGTGAGGTACGCCCGTGAAACGGGAAATGCCGGGGAAAACCTCGGAATTTCGCGGTCGACGGTCGAAAATCGCCTGTTTTTCATCTTTTTTATGACAGCTGGCGCGAAAATGGCCGGTTGTTCAGAGAATCCTTAGCCAGCCAAATCAAAATAGGTTTTCAAATCAAGTATCTAATAACCGCCATCGGTCTTCAATCCGAATGCGCGGGGAGGAGTGTTTTCGTCGATGGCCGGTTTCTGGGAATCCTGTTTGCAGCGCTTTGAGCAGGAATTGCCCGCGCAGCAATTCAACACCTGGATCAAGCCCTTGCGGCTCGAAGGGGAAACCACGGCTCTGGACGACGGTCTGCGCCTTATCGCTCCGAATACCTTCATCTTGAAGTGGGTGCGCGACCGCTATCTGACGCGCATTGAAGAATACAGCCGCAGCTTTTTCTCGGGGCCGGTCAATATCGCCCTGATTATTGGCAGCGGGAAAGCCGGCAATCGGATTGAGGCGGGCAGCGAAGCCAGCGAAAAATCTCCCGGCAAGGCTGCTGCCAGTAGCCAGAAAAAGGCGCCCGCAGTCGATAAGCCGCGCGCCAAGAGCGGCAATTACGAAAAATCCCGGCTGTTTCAGTCCTTCACCTTCGACAATCTGGTGGTCGGCAAGGCCAATGACCTGGCCCGGGCTGCTGCCGTCCAGGTGGCCAACAACCCCGGTGGCGCCTACAACCCGCTATTCATCTACGGTGGCGCCGGCCTGGGCAAGACTCACCTGATTCACGCCATCGGCAATGCCATCGTCGCCGAAAACCCGGAAAAGATCGTTCGCTACGTTCACGCCGAGGATTACTACTCGGATGTCGTGCGTGCCTACCAGCAAAAGTCCTTCGACACCTTTAAGCGCACCTATCGTTCGCTCGATGTGCTGTTGCTCGATGATGTGCAGTTCTTCAACGGCAAGAATCGTTCGCAGGAGGAGTTTTTCTTCCTGTTCAACGCGCTGATCGAGGCACGCAAGCAAATCATCATCACCTGCGATACCTATCCAAAAGACATCAACGGCCTTGATGATCGTCTGGTCACCCGTTTCGACTGGGGCCTGACCGTTCAGATCGAGCCGCCGGAACTGGAAATGCGCGTCGCCATTCTGAAAAAGAAGGCGGAAGCGGAAGGTATTCATCTCGACGATGAAGTCCCGTTCTTCATCGCCAAGCATTTGCGCTCCAATGTGCGCGAACTGGAAGGCGCCCTGAAAAAGGTGCTGGCCTACTCGTCCTTCCATGGTCGGGCCATTGCGCTCGACCTGACCAAGGAAGCACTCAAGGACGTTATCGGTTCGGCCCGTAATGTCGGCATCGACAATATCCAGAAGACCGTCGCCGATTACTACAAGATGAAGGTTGCCGAACTGTTCTCGAAAAAGCGCACTCGCGCCATTGCCCGGCCGCGTCAGGTCGCCATGTGGCTGTGCCGGGAAGTGACTTCACACAGTTTTCCGGAAATCGGCGATGCCTTTGGCGGTCGCGATCACACCACGGTCATTCATGCCGTAAAGACCATCGATGCCTTGCGCCTCAAGGAAAACGAACTCAACCACGACCTGCATGTGTTGCTGCAGGTATTGAAAGGGTGAGTTTGTCGATAAGTCTGGGGAAAAGCTGTGTATGAATTGTGGATCATATGGAATTACCCACTTTGTGGGAAAATTATCCGGATTTCACCCACAGGCAATCCAGTCGTTTTCGCAGACCGTAAAATTTGATTCAAACATCTGAAATTAAACGTATTTTTTCAGTTATTCACAGAATTGTTCCCGATATAGTCTACTTAGGAATTTAATTTATGGTTCTTATCAAAACCCAAAGAGACACGCTTCTGGCCCCGCTGCAGTCGGTATCGGGAATTGTCGAGCGTCGTCATACGCTGCCTATCCTGTCCAACGTGTTGCTGGAGAAGAAGGGTGATCGCCTGACCTTGTTGGCCACCGACATCGAAATCCAGATCACGACAAGCACCGAAGGTGCCGGCGGCGATGGTGACGGCGCGGTGACAGTGGGTGCCCGCAAGCTGCAGGAAATCCTGCGCTCCTTGCCGGATACCACCGAAGTCAGCCTGGTTCTCGAAGACAAGCGTCTGCTCGTGCGCGGCGGCAAGAGCCGGTTCAGCCTGCAGACCCTGCCGGCCGACGACTTCCCGCGAATGACGGTCAACGAAGGCGAAACCAAACAGTTTTCGATGTCGCAAAAGGCTTTCCGCCAGTTGATCAGCAAGACCCAGTATTCGATGGCGGCGCAGGATGTGCGTTACTACCTGAACGGCTTGCTGTTGCTGGTCGAAGGCAAGGAACTGCGCGCCGTGGCGACCGATGGTCACCGCCTGGCCTACGCCAGCGTCGAGATCGATACCGATCTGCCGCGCCAGGAAATGATCCTGCCGCGCAAGACCGTACTCGAATTGAACCGTCTGCTGCTCGATAACGACGACGCGCTGAACATCACCCTGACGCCGAACCAGGTGCGTTTTGCTTTCGGTTCCGTGGTCCTGGTTTCCAAGCTGATCGACGGCAAGTTCCCTGATTACGAACGTGTCGTTCCGGCCACTCTCAAGAACCATATGAAGGTTGGTCGTCAGACGCTGATGCAGGCCATGCAGCGCGCCGCCATCCTGACCAACGAAAAATTCCGCGGCGTTCGCGTCGTTCTCGGTGAAAACAGCCTCAAGCTGATCGCCGCCAATGCCGAGCAGGAAGAAGCCGTCGAAGAAATCGAAGTCGACTACACCGGCGATGTCATCGATGTCGGTTTCAACGTCGGCTATCTGCTCGACGTGCTCAACAACATCCACACTGAAGAAATTCAGTGGAGTTTCAACGACGCCAATTCCAGCGCGCTGATTACCGTCCCCGGCAACGACCGCTTCAAGTACGTCGTGATGCCGATGCGCATCTGATTGACTCAGCTTCAACCCAAGAAGGCCTGCCCAGCCGGGCAGGCCTTTTGCAGTTTCACGTGGAACCAAAACAATGAGTGAAGAGAACGTCCCGCAATCCGAGTCGCCCGCCTATGGCGAAGCCAGCATCCAGATCCTCGAAGGCCTGGAGGCCGTCCGCAAGCGTCCTGGCATGTACATCGGCGACACCTCCGATGGTACCGGTCTGCATCATCTGGTCTTCGAAGTCGTCGACAACTCGATCGACGAAGCGCTGGCCGGGCATTGCGACGACATCATCGTCACCATTCATACCGACAACTCGATTTCCGTCATCGACAACGGTCGCGGTATCCCGACCGGCGTCAAGATGGACGACAAGCACGAGCCGAAGCGCTCGGCAGCTGAAATCGCGCTGACCGAACTGCACGCCGGCGGCAAGTTCAACCAGAACTCCTACAAGGTATCGGGCGGCCTGCATGGCGTTGGCGTTTCCTGCGTCAATGCGCTGTCGAAATTCCTGCGTCTGACCATCCGCCGCGACGGTCAGAAGCATTTCATGGAATTTTGCCGTGGTGTGCCGGTTGACCGTGCGATTGAAGTTCGTGACGGCTTCGAGATTTCGCCGCTCAAGATCATCGGCGAGACCGAAAAACGCGGGACCGAAGTGCACTTTCTGGCCGATGAGGAAATCTTCGGCCACGTTGAATTTCATTACGAAATTCTCGCCAAGCGTCTGCGTGAGCTGTCCTTCCTGAACAATGGCGTTTCCATCAAGCTCGTCGACCAGCGGGCCGGCAAGGAAGAACTGTTTGCCTTTGCCGGTGGCGTGCAGAGCTTCGTTGAGTACATCAACCGTACCAAGTCCGTCCTCCACCCGAATATTTTCTACTCGGCTGGTGACGCCAAGGTGGGTCAGGGCGCGGCCGATGCTGCCATCACCATCGGTGTCGAAGTGGCGATGCAGTGGAACGACTCCTACCAGGAACAGGTGCTCTGCTTCACCAACAACATTCCGCAGTCGGACGGTGGCACCCACCTGACCGGCCTGCGTGCCGCGATGACCCGCGTCATCAACAAGTACATCGACGAAAACGAGATCGCCAAGAAGGCCAAGGTCGACATCGCCGGTGACGACATGCGCGAAGGCTTGGCCTGCGTGCTGTCGGTCAAGATGCCTGACCCGAAATTCGCCTCGCAGACCAAGATGAAGCTGGTTTCGTCGGAAGCCCGCGCGGCGGTTGAAGAAGTCGTCGCCCAGAAGCTCGCCGATTTCCTGCTCGAGCGTCCGGTTGATGCCAAGATGATTTGCGGCAAGATCGTCGAAGCCTCCCGCGCGCGTGAAGCTGCCCGTCGTGCCCGTGAAATGACGCGCCGCAAGGGCGTTCTGGACGGCGTCGGCTTGCCCGGCAAGCTGGCTGACTGTCAGGAAAAAGACCCGGCGCTGTGTGAAATCTACATCGTCGAGGGCGACTCCGCCGGCGGCTCCGCCAAGCAGGGCCGCGACCGGAAGTTCCAGGCCATCCTGCCGCTGCGCGGCAAGGTGCTCAACGTCGAGAAGGCGCGTTTCGACAAGCTGATCTCGTCCGAACAGATCGTCACGCTGATCACCGCGCTCGGTACCGGCATCGGCAAGGACGATTTCAACGTCGAGAAACTGCGTTACCACCGCATCATCATCATGACCGACGCGGACGTTGACGGCGCGCACATCCGCACCCTGCTGCTCACGCTGCTCTATCGCCAGATGCCCGAGCTGATCGACCGCGGCTACGTTTATATCGCCCAGCCGCCGCTCTACAAGGTCAAGCACGGCAAGACCGAGCGCTACCTCAAAGACGATCTCGAATACAACCAGTTCCTGCTCAATCTGGCGCTGGACGAGGCCGTTCTGACGCCGCGCGCCGGAGCCGAAGGCATCACCGGCCCGGCGCTCGAAGGTCTGGCCCGTTCCTGGCTGGCCACCGAAGCCGTCATCGAACGCCTGTCGCACCTGATCAATCCGGAAGTGCTGCAGTCCATCGTTCGCTACAACATCGCAATCGATCTGGGCAGCGAAGAAAATGCGCGCGCCAGTGGCGAGCGGATTGCCGCTTTCATTCCGCCCGGTACGCGCCTGGTGCCGAAGTACGACGATATTCAGGAACGCTGGACATTGCGCGTCGAGCGCATGCACCACGGCAACCTCAAGGTCGGCCTGATCGACGAAGACCTGCTGCTCTCGGGTGACTTCATCCAGTTGCGCCGGACGGCCGAAACGCTGGCCGACATGTTTGGCGCCGGCGCCATCATGGCGCGCGGCGAGAAAAAGCAGGTCGTCACCAACTTCGGCGACGCCATGAAGTGGCTGCTCAACGAAGTCGAACGCGGCATCAGCAAGCAGCGCTATAAAGGTCTGGGCGAAATGAATCCGGATCAGCTTTGGGAAACGACGATGGATCCGAAGGTCCGCCGCCTGCTGCGCGTGCAAATCGACGACGCCATCGCCGCCGACGAGATCTTCACGACGCTCATGGGCGAGGATGTCGAGCCGCGTCGGGCCTTCATCGAAACCAACGCCTTGAGCGCGCGGGTAGACATCTAGCAGTTGGTGTTGTCAGTTCAGAAAAGGCTCCGCAGGGAGCCTTTTCCATTTTTGACGAGAGGTTCGGCATGCGGGTAGTCATTCAGCGGGTCAGGGAGGCCAGTGTTACGGTCAACCGGGAAATTTGCGGAAAAATTGAATCGGGGCTGCTTGTGCTGGCTGGTTTCGAGGCCGATGACGGTGCCGCGGATATTGACTGGATGGCTGGCAAGATCGTTCGCCTGCGGCTATTTGGCGACGACAGCGGGGTGATGAATCGGAGCGTTGTCGAGGCGGCTGGGGCGATTCTTGCCGTTTCGCAATTCACGCTTTATGCCTCGGTGAAAAAGGGCAATCGGCCGTCGTGGAGCCGGGCGGCGCGCGGGGATGTGTCGCAGCCGCTGTTTGAGCAGTTTGTCGCCCGCTTGTCGGCCGAACTCGGCAAGCCGGTGCCGACCGGGGTGTTCGGCGCGGACATGGCGGTCAGCCTGGTCAACGACGGGCCGGTCACGCTGACGATTGATTCGAAGGCGCCGGAATAGGCCGGCTCAGCCATGGCCGGTTTGACTGGTTGCTACGGTCAACCGGGAAAAAGGCCAAAAATTGAAATCATCCGGCCTCAGTCGAGGCCGCCTTCGGTGCTGGCCAGCACGCCCGGGTAGCCGGTTGGATCGTCCTTGTGGTGAAAAATCTCGTTGATCTGGAATTCGAGGTCGGTGAGGGCGCCGTGTTCGTCGGCGTAGATTTCCTTGATGCGGAGGATTTCCGGTATGGCTTGCCGGAAAGCGTCGATCAGTTGGGGGTCAAAATGCTTGCCGGATTGCTCGTAGAGGTAGTGCAGGGCTTCCTCGACCGGTACGGCTTTCTTGTACGGACGTACCGATACCAGGGCATCAAAGACGTCGGCGATGGCGACGATCCGGCCTTCGAGCGGGATGTCCTGGCCGGCCAGTTGTTGCGGGTAGCCGCTGCCATCCCACTTTTCATGGTGGGTGAGGGCGATGATGCGCGAGGTTTCGAGTAGCTCGTTGTCGTGCTTGCCGATGATTTCGGCGCCCATGATCGGGTGCTGGTGCATGACGGCCCATTCAGCGGCGTCGAGTTTCCCCGGCTTGAGCAGGATGGCGTCGGGGATGCCGATCTTGCCGATGTCGTGCATCGGCGCCGTGTTGAAGATGATGTTGGCGGCCTCTTCGCCGAGGCCGTGGGCGACGGCGATGATGCGGGCGTAGTGGCTCATGCGCAGGACGTGGTTGCCGGTTTCGTTGTCCTTGAATTCGGCGGCCCGGCCGAGCCGGCGGATGATCTGCTGGCGCGTCGTGAGCAGCTCGTGGGTGCGCTGGCGGACCATCCGTTCGAGTTCGCGCGACTGGTCGTAGAGCGCGAGATGGGTGCGCACCCGGGCTTTGACGATGGGCGGGCTGATCGGCTTGGTGATGTAATCGACGGCGCCGGTTTCCAGTCCGCGCTGTTCGTCCTCGGTACTGGTCATGGCGGTGACGAAAATGATCGGGATGCGCCGGCGGTCGGGGTTCGACTTGAGGCGTCGGCAGATTTCCAGACCACTCAGGCCGGGCATCATGATGTCGAGCAGGATGAGGTCGGGCGGCTCGTCGGAATAGACGATCTTGAGCGCCTTTTCGCCCGAGGTGGCGATGCGGATTCGATAGTCGTCACGCAACACTTCGCTGAGCAGATCGATGTTTTCCGGGCTGTCGTCGACGACCAGGATGCATTGTTTGGGGAGCAGTGGGGACATGATCGGTGGGGTCTCGTCGGTGGACTCAGGTTTGGCCCGGGTTCGGGGATAGTTGGTGCAGCGTTGCCAAGGCTTCTTCGAAATCGTAGCGCTCGATCTGCCGGGCCAGTTGGTCGACCAGATGCGGGTCGCCCTGCTGACGAAGCCAGGCCGCCATCTCTTCAAAATGGCGGACGGCAGCGGCATCGTCGTTGGCCAGCAAGCGGCGCAGCGCAACCAGCGCCGCGGTCTGCGCGGCGGGCGGTGGGGCCGGTGCTATCTGGCGTTCGAGCGCGGGGAGGGTGGCCGGAATGGCCAGCGCGGTGGGTAGCGCCAGGCTCAGTTTGGCGAGCAGCGCATCGATGCCGGCATCGTTGATCGGCATTCCTTTCCGCAGACTGTCTTCGAGCTCGCCGGCCAGCCGGGACAGGCCGACCGCGCCGATATTGCCAGCCAGGCCGCGCAGGGTGTGGGCGCGCAGGATCATGGCGGCGCTGTCGCCCTGTTGCCGTTCGGCTGCCAGGCGGTCGACCGCATCGCCCTGATTGTCGCGGAAGCGGACGAGCAGCCGGTCGTACATGCTGCGATTGCCGCCCATCCGGGCCAGGGCGGCAGCGCTGTCGATCTCGGCGGCATCCTCGGCGCCCTCGGCCGGAGCGGAAGCCGGTGGCTGGCTGGCGCCATCGCCAGGCTCAAGCCAGCGGGCCAGCGTGGCGTGGAGGACGGCGACGTCGATGGGCTTGGGAATATGGTCGTTCATGCCGGCCGTCAGGCAGCGCTCGCGGTCGCTGGCCAACGCGTTGGCGGTCATGGCGACGATGGGCAACTGGCGCATGTGCAGTTCGTCGCGGATCTTGCCGGTCGCCGCGTAGCCATCCATGACCGGCATCTGGCAATCCATGAGGACCAGATCGTAGGCGCTGCGCTGCACGGCATCGACGGCCTGCTGCCCATTTTCGGCAGTCTCCACGGTCAACCCGATATTACGCAACATTTCCTCGGCCAGTTCGCGATTGACCTCGTTGTCCTCGACGAGCAGGACGCGCCGGCCCGCCAACAGGCAGCCCGGATTGCCTGCCGTCACCGGCGGAAGGGGGGTAAGCGCCGTTTCGCGATGCAGCGCGACCATGATGCTGTCGAACAGCGACGACGGCGTGGCCGGCTTGCTCAGGATGGCGCCGACCGTTATGCCGCCGAGCGCCGCTTGCAGTTCTTCGTGATCGTAGGCCGTGGACATGACGATGGCCGACTTGTCGGTCGGTGCCGACAGGCCGATCCGGCGGACCAGCTCGACGCCGTCCATGCCCGGCATTTTCCAGTCGACGATGAGCAATCCGTAAGGCTGCCCGGCCTGATTGGCGGCAGCCAGCTCAGCGAGCGCGGCGCTGCCGCTGCTCACGGCATGGCTGGTGATGCCCAGCGCGGTGAGCATCTGCATGAAGATTTCGCAGGCGCCCGGGCTGTCATCGACGACCAGCGCGCGCAGCGCGTCGGGCAGCCCGATGCGGCGCGGCTGGCTGTTGTCGCCGACGGCCAGGCCGAAGGCGAGGCGGAAATCGAAGCTACTGCCGACGCCGAGCCGGCTGGTCACGCCGATGCGGCCGCCCTGCAGCTCGACGATGCGTTTGCAGATCGACAGGCCGAGCCCGGTGCCGCCGTATTTTCGCGTCGTCGAAGTGTCGGCCTGGGTGAAGGCCGAGAACAGTTGCGCCTGTTGCTCCGGGCTCATGCCGATGCCGGTATCGCGCACTTCGAAGCCGAGTTCGACGCTGTCGGCACTGCCGGCCAGCTTATGCACGACGACCGTGATTTCGCCGGCCTCGGTGAATTTGATGGCGTTGCCGACCAGATTGAGCAGCACCTGGCCAAGCCGCAGCGAATCGCCGATCAGGCGGTCGGGGACATCGGGAGCGACGTCGTAGAGCAGCTCGAGGCCCCGCTCGCGGGCCTTTTGCGCGCACAGGTCGCCGAGGTGGCGCAGGCTGGCGTCGAGGCTGAACGGCGCCTGCTCGAAATGCATCATGCCGGCTTCGATCTTCGACAGGTCGAGAATGTCGTTGATGATGCCGAGCAGCCCCTTGGCGGCGTTATCGACCTTGCTCAGGTAGTTTTTCTGGCGGGCCGTCAGCTCGGTCTGCAGGGCGAGGTGGGTCATGCCGATGATGGCGTTCATCGGCGTACGGATTTCGTGGCTCATGTTGGCCAGGAAATCGGCTTTCGCAGCAGCGGCCGATTCGGCGGCGGCCTGCGCTTTTTCGGCGATGCGATTGGCTTCCTTGAGTGGCGAAATGTCGACGATGATGCCGATCAGGCCGCCCGGCGTGCCGTCGGGCGACAGAAAGCCGCTGATCGAGTAGAGGGTGTCGCGCAGTTCGCCGTTGGCATTGGTCATCTGCACTTCGCGCGTCGTCCAGCCACATTCGGCCAGCAGTCTTTCGTCCTCGGCCTGATAGGCCTGTCGCGCTGGTTCCGGCAGGTAGTCGAGATCGAGCACCCGTTTGCCGATCAATTGCTGACGGTCGATGCCAAAAAATACCTCGTAGGCGCGGTTGCAACCGAGGAAACGGGTGTCGTCGCCCTTGTAGAAAATGGCGTTGGGAATGGTGTCGATGAGGGCCTGGAGGAAGGTGAACTGGCGGATCAGTTCGCCTTCGATCTGGCGCCGGTCGCTGATGTCGAGGACGGTGACGAGCAGCGAATCGAGCTGGCCGTCTTCGTCGCGGATCGGCGCGATCTGGACATCACCCCAGCAGGTCTTGCCGTTCGCATCGGTGAAGGCGAATTCCTGGCGCAGGCTGGCGCTCTGCCCGGCGGCGATCTGCGGGAGAACTTCGTTCATGCGGGCCTGGATTTCGGGCGGGAACACGATGTCTTCGGGATGTGAGAGCAGAGCCTCCATCGGCTGCCCAACGAAGCGGGCGAACGCCGGATTGACCAGCGTCGGCTGGCGCGCGGGGTTGAGGCTGACGATGCCGACCGCGGCGTTGTCGAAAATGGCCCGGAAGAAGGCTTCGCGCTTTTGCAGGATGTCCTGGCTCTGACGCAAGGCATGGGTGCGCTTGGCGACCTTGAGTTCCAGTTCGATCTGGGCGTCTTCCTGTAGCCGGCGGGCGCTGCGCAGGTGCTGGCGCATGCCTTCGAGGGCGGCGGCGAGCTGGGTGACTTCGCGCCAGGGCGCGGTGGTGGCCACCGGCTGGTCGAGTTCGAGCCGGCCGATGCGGGCGCTATCGTCGGCCAGGGCGTCGAGCGGCGCGCCGAAGCGGCGGGCGATGTGGATGGCGACGGCCATGCCGAGGGCGAGGGCGGAGAGGGTGATGAGGGCGAGGAGCAGGAGATCTTCGCGGGAAATCGGGACAAAATCGGTTTCCGGGGCGACGACGCCGAGCAGGATGCCGCTGGCGTTGCCATTGACCGGACGAAAGAGGCTGAGCCAGTGCCCGTCGGGGCGGTCGAATCCGTGCACGCCCCGGGCGTCGGCCGGGAGCCCCTGCCATTGGCCGAAGGCTTCGGCGAATTCCGGCAGTTCAAGCTCTTCGGCCGTCTTGAGCAGGGCCTGGCTGATGGCGTGGCGGTCGTTGAAGCGGGCGTCGCGCGGTGGCGCGATGAGCTTGCCTTCCTTGAGGAAAAGCGCCGCCCGGCCTTGCTCGCCAACGGTCATGCGGGTGGTGAATTCGGCGATGTCGATGAGCCGGACATCGTGGGCGATGACATGGCTCGAGCCATCGGTACCGGTCCACCGCATGGCCGCCGTGATGCCCGGCTCCTTGGTGGTGTAGAAAATGTACGGCTCGGTCCAATACACGGCGCGGGGCTCGGTCAGGGTCATGGCACCCTTGAACCACGGCCGTTGGCGCGCATCGTAGTTGCGTTCGCGCATGTCCACGCTCTCGATCCGTCGGTCTTTGTCCCAGGTGATCCAGTAGGTCTGGTTGCCCCATTCGGCCGGGTTGCTGATGCGGTTGATCCACCGCCCGTCGTCGGTCATCAGGAGCAGGATTTCGCGGCCCGATTCGTGGGCGAAGATGACCGAAGTGATCTCGCCATGGTTGGCGATGATGGGAAAGAAGAATTCGTTGAAACGCAGCAGTTGCGCCTGATCGATATCGTTGTTGAGGCCCCAGCCGTGGCTGCTGCGCAGGGTGACTTCGACGGTCTTGAAAAGCCGCGTGACGCGGGCTTCGAGCCGCTCTGCGGCGAGCCGCATCTGGGATTCGGCCAGCCGGTCGACGGTCGGCCGGCCGATCAGCTGATAGAGGGCGAAGGCGAAGACGGCGAGGGAAAGCAGGATAAGCAGGCCGATACGCAGTACCAGACTGTTGGCGAACCCCGGCTTGTTGAAGAAACCGTCCCGCAGCATTCTTTCTCCTCTGTACGAATGCCTACGCTGCCCTGTCTACGAATTATTGTTTTTGTGCCGGAAGCAATGTTACGAGATAGTCGTGCCGGGCGTATACATGTCAGGAGAATGATTTCTAGGGAACGACGGTGACTTCGGGTGGCTGGCCAATGAATTCGAGGCGCTGACGCAGGGCTTCGGTGACGAAGATCCGGTTGCTACGGTCGACGCGCAAAACGAGGCCGATTTGCATCTTGCCCGCCATGTCGCGCCAGCCGTCCGGGCCGGCGATGAAAATCGGCTTGGAGGCGGCATCGGACAGCGTGCCGGCTTTCGGCCCGGCCGGGATGAGTACGGTGACGGCCTGCGTGTGGTCGGCTGGATAACCGGTGCGTGGGTCGAGCAGGTGGGCGTAGCGCCGGCCGTCGACTTCGAAGAAACGCTGGTAGTCGCCCGAGGTGCCGATGGCTTCGCCGTCGGCCAGGGTGACGGTGGCCAACGGCCCGGACTGGCGCGGGTGCTGGATGCCGACGCGCCACGGCTTGCCTTGTTTGCTGCCGAGTGCCATGACGTTGCCGCCGATGTTGATCAGCGCGTTGTTGATGCCCTGGGCGCGCAGGATGGCGGCGGCGCGGTCGAGGGCGACGCCCTTGAGGTAGCCGCCGAAATCGAGGGCGACGTTACGGTTGCGGCTGCTGATGGTGGTGCCGTCGATCTTGATGTCGGCAATCGACGGCCGGCTGGCCAGCCAGGCCTTGATGTCGGCCGGCGGTGGCAGTTCGGCCTTGAACTCGTCGGCCTGGAAGCCCCACAGCTCGATGAGCTGGCCGATGCCGGGGTCGAACAGGTAGTCGCCCTGTTTCGACAGCGCCTGGGCTTCCCGGACGAAGTCGGCGAGTTCCGGGCTGACTTCCGACGGTCGACCGGAAAAAATGGCCGAATTCAAAGTCGTCAGTTCGGATGGCTGCCAGGCATGGTAGGCGCGGTGCAGGCGGTCGAACTCGCGCAGCACGGCGCCAATGGCCTTGCGCCCTTGCTCGGGTTCTTCACTGACGACGAGCACTTCGACGCGCGTGCCGAAGACGTAGGCCTGCTGTTCCTGCAAGGGCGTGCGCCCGCAGGCGGCGAGGATCAGCGCAAAGCCGACAATCAGGAAATGCCGCATGCGTGTTCGATGGCGGTGATGAAAGCGCCGGCCGCATCGAACCCCGACTGCTGGCGGATCTCGACCATGCAGGTCGGGCTGGTCACGTTGATTTCGGTGAGCCGGTCGCCGATGACGTCGATGCCGACCAGCATGAGCCCGCGCTTGACGAGGACGGGGCCGATGGCTTCGGCGATTTCGCGGTCGCTGGCCGAGAGTTCCTGGGCGATACCGGTACCGCCGACGGCGAGGTTGCCGCGCGTTTCGCCGGCCTTGGGGATGCGCGCCAGGCAAAAGGGCACGGGCTTGCCGGCGATGATCAGGATGCGTTTGTCGCCCTGGCTGATCTCGGGTACGTAACACTGTGCCATGATCGTCCGGGCGCCTTCGTGGGTCAGCGTTTCGACGATGACGTTACGGTTTGGGTCGTTGCGATGGACGCGGAAAATCTGGCTGCCGCCCATGCCGTCGAGCGGCTTGAGGATGACGTCGCGCTGCTCGTCGATGAAATGGTGGAGTTGCGCCATGTTGCGCGTTACTACGGTCGACGGCGAAAAACGGGCAAATTCCATGATCGCCAGTTTTTCGGAATGATCGCGCAGCGCCCGCGGCCGGTTGAAAACCTTGACGCCGTCGGCCTCGGCCCGTTCGAGCAGCCAGGTCGCCGTCAGGTATTCGGCATCGAAGGGCGGATCCTTGCGCATGACGATGGCGTCGAAGGTGGTCAGCGGCAACCACTCGCGACCGGTTTCGCGGTACCAGTCATGGTCGTCGGGGCGCAGGTGGAGGTGGGTCGCCTCGCCGAACACGCCGCCGGCCTGGCCACTCTCCGGCTTGCGCCAGCCGAGCGTTGCCGCGTCGATGGTGTAAACCTCGTGGCCGTGGTGTTCGGCGGCGCGCATCATGGCCACCGACGAATCCTTCCAGGCCTTGAGATGCTCGAGCGGATCGACGACAAAAGCCAGTTTCAAGGACCGGGCGCTACCACCGAGCAGGTGCTTTTCGAAATGCAGTTGCTGCGCCATGCCGACTCAGACTTCTTCCGGCGCCGTGCGTTCGATTTCGATGGCGGCGGCCAGGCAGGCCAGCCGGCCGACCACGCCGTAGGCGTAGAAGCGGTTGGGCGCGGCGTCCGGGTCGTTGCAGCCGTAATCCGGCATGTTGCAGCCGGTCTCGAAGGCGAGCGGCTCGAAATGCATGCCCGGCGCGTTAAGGTTCTCGTCCTTGCCGCGCCCGGTGTGCACGCGGTAGAAGCCGCCGACGACGTAACGGTCGACCATGTAGATGACCGGCTCGGCCACCGCGTCGTTGAGCGTTTCAAACGAATGCACGCCTTCCTGGATGAGCACTTCGGAGACTTCCAGACCTTCCTTGACGACGCTCATCTTGTTGCGCTGCTTGCGGTTCAGCGCGATAACCTCGTCGACGTTGCGCACCGTCATGATGCCCATGCCGTAGGTGCCGGCATCGGCCTTGACGACGACGTAGGGCGTCTCTTCGATGTCGTATTCGCGGTACTTTTCCTTGACGATGTCGAGCACCGCCGAGACATTGGCGGCCAGACATTCCTCGCCCTGGCGCTCGTGGAAATTGACGCTGCGGCAGACCGAGAAGGCCGGGTTGATGCGCCACGGATCGATGCCGATGGCCTTGGCGAAATCGTTGGCCACCTGGTCGTAGGCGGCAAAGTGGTTGGACTTGCGGCGGACGGCCCAGCCGGCATGCACCGGCGGCAGCACGACCTGCTCGTGCAAACCCTGCAGGATGGCCGGAATGCCGGCCGACAGGTCGTTGTTGAGCAGGATGGCGCAGGGGTCGAAACCGTCCAGCCCGAGGCGGTGCGCGGTGCGCACGAGCGGTTCGAGCAGCAGTTGCTGGCCGTTCGGCAGGTCGACCGGTGTCGGCTGGGTGATCTCCGGGTTGAGCGAACCGAGGCGCACGTTGAGGCCGGTCTGCTTGAGGATGGCGGCAATCTGCGCGACGTTCTGCAGGTAGAACTGGTTGCGCGTGTGGTTCTCGGGAATGAGCAGCAGGCTGCGCGCTTCCGGGCAGAATTTTTCGATGGCGCTCATCGCCGCTTGCACGCAGAGCGGCAGGAAGGCGGGGTTCAGATTGTTGAAGCCGCCGGGGAAAAGATTGGTGTCGACCGGCGCCAGCTTGAAGCCGGAATTGCGCAGGTCGCACGACGAATAAAACGGCGGCGTGTGCTCGAGCCATTGGCCGCGCAGCCAGTGTTCGATCTGCGGGCTGGCCGCCAGGAAGCGACGCTCGAGCTCGAGCAGGGGGCCAGTGAGGGCGGTGGTGAGGTGTGGAACCATGGGCTGTCTCTCAATCCGGGTTTTCTATTTTTGGCCGCAAATCTTACACCGCAGTGCAGCAAAATGGCCGGTTTGCTACGGTCAACCCCTTGAAAGAAGGTAAAATCCAGCCCTTCGTTTTACCGTTATTTCAGATTGGAATCGTAGTGCTTGTCGCCGCCAACATCACCATGCAGTTCGGGGTCAAACCCCTGTTCGAGAACGTCAATGTCAAATTCGGCGAAGGCTATCGCTACGGCCTGATCGGCGCCAACGGGGCCGGCAAATCGACCTTCATGAAGATTCTGTGCGGCGCGCTCGAACCCTCGGCCGGCAATGTCTCGAAGGACAAGCACGAGCGCATGGCCTACCTCAAGCAGGACCAGTTCGCGTACGAAGACATGCGCGTGCTCGACGTCGTGCTCATGGGCCACGAGGAAATGTGGGCCTGCATGAGCGAGCGCGACGCCATCTACGCCAACCCCGAAGCGACCGAAGACGACTACATGAAGGCCGCCGATCTCGAGCATCAGTTCGGCGAGTTCGACGGTTATACGGCCGAATCGCGCGCCGGCGAGCTGCTGCTCGGGGTCGGCATCCCGACCGAACAGCACGACGGCCCGATGAGCCAGGTGGCGCCCGGCTGGAAGCTGCGCGTCCTGCTTTGCCAGGCCCTGTTCGCCAATCCGGACATCCTGCTCCTCGACGAACCGACCAACAACCTCGACATCAACACCATTCGCTGGCTCGAAGACACCCTGAACGCCCGCGATTCGACGATGATCATCATCTCCCACGATCGCCACTTCCTGAACCAGGTCTGCACCCACATGGCCGACCTCGACTACGGCAAGATCACGACCTACGCCGGCAACTACGACGACTTCATGGAAGCCGCCCAGGCTGCCCGCGAGCGCCTGCAGAACGCCAATGCCAAGGCCAAGGAACGCATCGCCGAACTGCAGACCTTCGTCCGCCGCTTCTCGGCCAACGCTTCCAAGGCCAAGCAGGCGACCAGCCGCGTCAAGCTCATCGAAAAGCTCAAGCCGGAAGACATGAAGGCGTCGTCGCGCCAGTACCCGTGGATCCGCTTCGACTACGACGAGAAGCAGAAACTGCATCGCCAGGCGGTCGAAATCGAGAACGTTTCCTTCACCTACGAAGGCGGCGAGCGCAAGATTTTCAACAACCTGACGCTGACCATCAATGCCGGTGAACGCATCGCCGTCATCGGCGAAAACGGTGTCGGCAAGACCACCTTCCTCAAGCTGCTGATGGGCGAAGTGACGCCGCAATTCGGCACCATCAAATGGGCGGAAAAGGCTTTCCCCGGCTACTACGCGCAGGACCACAGCGCCCAGTTCGCCGGCACCGAGAGCCTGACCGAATGGATCGCCGGCTACGCCCGCGCCACCATCGAAGACGGCGGCGACCTCGAAACGCTGATCCGCGGCACGCTCGGTCGCCTGCTGTTCTCCGGCGAAGAGGTCAAGAAACCGGTCAACGTCATCTCCGGCGGCGAGCAGGGTCGCATGCTGTTCGGCAAGCTCATGCTGTCGAAACACAACGTGCTGCTCATGGACGAGCCGACCAACCACCTCGACATGGAATCGATCGAAGCGCTCAACAGCGGCCTGGAAAAATTCCCCGGTACGCTGGTCTTCGTCTCGCACGACCGCGAGTTCGTTTCATCGCTGTCGACCCGCGTGTTCGAAGTCAAGAACGACGGCCGGATCATCGATTACCTTGGCGGCTACGAGGATTACCTGGCTTCGCAAGGCGTCGAATAACTGTCATTCCCGCGCCAGCGGGAATCCAGGCATTTCAATTTCAGCCGTTTTTTCCGGTTGACCGTAGCAATGCCCGGTGTGACCCACAAAGGCCGAAACGCAACGCGTTCTCGGCCTTTTTCTATTGAATCTTGCCGTCGGCCGCCAGCGTGCGGATGAGGCGCACGCAATCGACGTCCGACTGGTGGTAGGCCGATTTGACGTACTCGATGTAGGCCCGTTCCTCGGAATTCGGATCGGTCGCCAGCGTCGTCTGGTAGGCGAAGCGCAAGAACAGGAAGCCGGGTTCCGGCTCCTCGATGGTGATCATCAGGCTGCCGCCGGGATGGACCTCGGACGGCTGGATGTCGAAGCGCACCGAAAGCATGTCGACCAGCGTCACACGGTCATGAATCACGGCCGGGCCAAAATCCAGCTCGCGGAGCAGGGTGTCGGCCTGTCGTTCGAGAATGGTGCAGGATTCCAGCCCGGGCAGGAAAGGAACGGCGTTTTCGACGCGATGGAGCAGGCCCTGCCATAGCTGGTCGCGGGTCATGGTCTCGACCAGCGGGTTTTCCGGGTCGTTGATCTGGATAAGATGTTCGAAATTCATGGGGCGGATGTTAACATCCCGGCCATGCAACTAGAACGTATCCTCCAAAAACACGGTTTCGGTTCCCGTCGGGAATGCCGGGGCCTTATCCGCCGCAAACGGGTGGCGATCAATGGCCAGGTTTGCGACGATCCTTTCGTCGAGCTCGACATCGAAGGTCTGGTGTTCACCGTCGATGGCGTCGATTGGCCCTATGCAGAATTCGCCACGTTGATGCTCAACAAGCCGGCCGGTTATGAATGCTCGCGCAAGCCGAAACACCACGCCAGCGTCCTCGAGCTGCTCCCCGTGCCGCTGCGCGAACGCGATGTCCAGCCGATTGGCCGGCTCGACGAAGACACCACCGGCCTGCTGCTCATCACCGACGACGGCCAGCTCAATCACCAGCTGTCCTCGGCCAAGCGCAAGGTGCCGAAAGTCTATCTGGCGACGACCAAGCACCCGCTCGATCAGGCGCAAATCGATCAACTGCTGGCCGGCGTTCTGCTCGCCGACGAGTACGAAACGATTGCCGCGGCTGCTGCTGAAATCGTCGGACCCAACCAGCTGCGCCTGTCCCTGACCGAAGGCAAATACCATCAGGTCAAACGTATGGTCGCGGCCGTCAGCAACCGCGTCGAGGCGCTGCACCGCGAGGCGGTCGGCGAATTGACACTGCCGCCCGATCTCAAGCCGGGCGAATGGCGCTGGCTCTCTACGGTCGACCTGCAAAAACTCGGATATTCCAAATGACCCTGACCGAAATGCGCTATATCGTGGCCTTGGCCCGCGAGCGACATTTCGGCAAGGCGGCCGAAGCCTGCCACGTCAGCCAGCCAACGCTGTCGGTGGCGCTCAAGAAGGTCGAAGGCCAACTTGGCTCGCCGCTCTTCGAGCGCGGCGCCAGTGATGTGCGCATCACCCCGCTCGGCGAGCGCATCGTCGCCCAGGCCACCCGCGTGCTCGAAGAGGCAGTCAAGCTCGAAGAAATCGCCGAAGCGACGGGCGAACCGCTGAGCGGCCAACTCCGCGTCGGCATCATCTACACCATCGCGCCCTACCTGCTGCCCCAGTTCATTCCGGCGCTGAGCAAGCAGGCGCCAAAAATGCCGCTCTTCCTCAAGGAAGATTTCACGGCCAACCTGATTCCCGCGTTGAAGGCCGGCGAACTCGACGTCATCGTCATCGCCTTGCCTTTCTCCGAACCTGGCCTGGTCGCCCAGCCGGTGTACGACGAGCCTTTCCGCGTCGTCGTCCCGGCCAGCCATCCGTGGGCGTCCCGCTCGGACGTGAATGGCAATGAGCTGGATGGCCAGAACCTGTTGCTCCTCGGTCAAGGCAACTGCTTCCGCGATCAGGTCCTCGAGTCCTGTCCCCGCCTCAGCGCCCCGGATGCGCTCGAACACTCGCTCGAAGGCAGCTCGCTCGAAACCATCCGCTACATGGTCGCCAGCGGCGCCGGCGTCGCGGTGATGCCAAGCACGGCGGCCGATCCGCTGATCGCCAAGGAACCGATGGTCAAAGTGCTGCCCTTTGCCGGCGTTCAGCCCAAACGCACCGTCGGCCTCGTCTGGCGAATTACCTTCCCCCGCCCGCAAGCTATCGACGCCGTCCGCGCCGCGCTGCTCTCCTGTCAGTTACCGGGAGCCTCGGCAGTTCGCTGAGGTTTCACGTGGAACGGTAGAAAAAAAGCCCTCGGCGTTGGCGGAGGGCTTTTTGTTGCTTGGCTGCCGGTGAATCAGGTCGCTGCGTCGGCTTTCTTCTTGGCTGGTGCCTTGGGCTTGGCGACTTTCTTCTCGAACTCGAAACCGACCTTACCGTCCTTGGCCACCAGATAGGCCGAGAACTTGCGGCGGGTACGGTTGGAGACGAATTCCTTGAGCAGGTCAGTCTTGCCTTCGGCCAGCAATTTCTTCATCTGGCCGAGGTCGATCGGTTGCTGAAGAATGATTTTGCCGGAGCGGAAATCGCAGGTCTTGTCCGGCCCGACCGATTTTTCGCAGACGTAGGAATTGCCATGCTCAAAGACGTTGCTGGCGCATTTTGGGCATTTTCCGATGCTTTCCTGCGCCGAGAAGTCGACCGGTTCGGCATCGGCCGCATCGGCCTTGTCCTGGCCGAAATCGAATTCCGGCAACTTGTCGTCATTGAGCTTGATGGCAGCAGCAAAAGTGCGGCCCATCTTGTTGCGGAAGCCGGTCAGCGGGCCAATCTGGCCTTCGTTTATCAGTGTGTCGATTTCAGCCGGCTCGAACTGGCGGCCGGCGACGATTTTCCATAGCGAGTAGTCGCAGCCGCCGCACTGGAATTTCTTGTAGGTTTCGCGAATCTCGCCGCCGCAGCGCGGGCATTTCGCGGTCAACACGCCAAAATCGCCGGGAATCGTGTCGGCTTCGTAGTGCTTGGCGCGCTCGACCATGTGACGGGTCATTTCGGCGATTTCGCGCATGAATTCCTCGCGCGTGAATTCACCTTTTTCGATGCGGCCGAGCTTCCATTCCCAATCGCCGGTCAGTTCGGGCTGGGTCAATTCATTGACGCCGAGGCCGTTCAAAAGGGTCATGAGCGAGAAAGCCTTGGCCGTCGGGATCAGTTCGCGGCCTTCGCGGTGCATGTATTGCTCGCCGAGCAGATTTTCGATGATCTGGGCGCGCGTTGCCGGTGTGCCGAGGCCACGGCCGGCCATGGCCGCCTTGAGTTCCTCGTCGTCGACCATCTTGCCGGCGCCTTCCATGGCGGAGAGCAGCGTGGCTTCAGAGTAGCGCGGCGGCGGCTTGGTGGCGTTGGCTTTAACGGTGACTTCGTCGGCTTTGACCTTTTCCTTGGCATCGACCGCGACGAGGTTGCCTTCGTCGCCATCCTGGCCTTCCTTGCCATGCACGGCGAGCCAGCCCGGATTGACCAGCACCTTGCCCTCGGTCTTGAAAGGGTGGCCTTCGACGCGGGTGATGCGGGTGGTCACCATGTATTCGGCGGCCGGGAAGAAAACGGACAGGAAGCGGCGGACAACGAAGTCGTAGAGCTTCTGTTCGAGTTCGTTGAGGCTTTTCGGGGCCTGCGGCGTCGGAATGATGGCGAAGTGATCGCTGATCTTGGCGTTGTTGAAGATGCGCTTGTTCGGCAGCACCCAGTTGCGGGCCAGGATCTGGTGGGCAAACGGCGAATAGCGGGCGAGCAGCACTTCGTCGTGACCCTTGCCGGCGCCTTCGCCGGTCAGCACGGCCAGCGTTTCCTTGACGGTTGGCAAGTAATCTTCCGGCAGGCAGCGCGAGTCGGTCCGCGGATAGGTCAGGACCTTGTGCTTTTCGTATAGCGACTGGGCCAGCGACAGCGTGGTCTTGGCCGAGAAGCCGAAACGGCTGTTGGCTTCGCGCTGCAGGGTGGTCAGATCGAAGAGCGCCGGCGACAAACGGGTTTCCGGCTTGGCTTCCTCGGTTACGTCGCCCGGCTTGCCCAGAGTGGCGGCACGGATGGCGTCGGCCCTGGTTTGCTCCCACAGGCGGTCGGCGCGGGCGTGTTCGTCTTCGTTCTTGCCCTTGAAACCTTCGTCGAACCATTTGCCTTTATAACTGCCGGCTTTGGCGGTGAATTCGGCTTCGACTTCCCAGTAGTCACGCGGCTTGAATTCGCGAATCCGTTTTTCGCGCTCGACGACGATGGCCAGCGTCGGCGTCTGGACGCGGCCGACGGTGGTCAGATGGAAACCGCCGGTCTTCGAATTGAAGGCGGTCATCGCCCGTGTGCCGTTGATGCCGACCAGCCAGTCGGATTCCGAGCGGCAGACGGCGGCATCGCCGAGGCCCTGCATTTCATTGCCGTTGCGCAGACGCGAGAAACCGTCGCGGATCGCGCCTTGCGTCATCGACTGCAGCCACAGCCGTTGTACTGGCTTGCCGGACTTGGTGTGCTGGGCGATGTAATTGAAGATCAATTCACCTTCGCGCCCCGCGTCACAGGCATTGATCAGGGCGCTGACATCCTTGCGCTTGATCAGCTTGGCCAGCACCTTGAGGCGGGATTCCGTCTTCTCTATGGGTTTCAGCGCGAAGTGCGGCGGAATGACCGGAAGATGGGCAAACGACCATTTGCCACGCTTGACCTCGAACTCCTCGGGGCAGGCCAGTTCCAGCAGGTGACCGACGGCCGACGAAATGACGTGGGTGTCGCTTTCGAAATAGTCGTCGTGCTTGGTGAAGCCCCCCAGCGCCTTGGCGATGTCGGCAGCGACGGAAGGTTTCTCGGCAATAATCAGCTTTTTGGTCATGTTGGGGCCTGTGGAGTCCGGCGCATGATAAGTGCCCGGTGAGCGGCTTGGCAAGCCGTCAATATATATAGGGGGCTTAGCCCAGCCGCTGGTAGCGATTGCCAGATAAGGTGGCAATCCGGCCGGAAAGTTCCAGCAGCAGAAGCTCGGTGAGCAATTGCTCGGCGCTTTGACCGGTGAATTCGACCAGGTCGTCCAAGCTGCATGGATCGTGGCCAAGGGCAGTGAGCACTGGGTGTTCGTCGTTCGCGACAGGATTTTGCTTCGCCGTGGGGGGCGAGACGAAATTGCCGAGTTCTTCGAGCACATCGTTGGCGGTCTCGACCAGCTTGGCACCCTGCTTGATCAGCTTGTGGCAACCGCGTGCCACCGGCGAGTGAATCGAGCCGGGGATGGCGAAAACCTCCCGCCCTTGCTCGCCGGCGAGTCGTGCAGTGATCAGCGAGCCGCTTTCCGGTGCCGCTTCAACGACAAGAACCCCGCGCGACAGGCCGGAGATGATGCGGTTGCGGCGCGGAAAATTGGCGGCAATGGCGGGTGTGCCGAGCGGAAATTCGGAAATGACGGCGCCGTGTTCGACGATGGCCTGCGCCAGTTCCTTGTTGCGGGCCGGGTAGATGCGATCAGCGCCGGTGCCGATGACGGCAAGCGTGTCACCGCCGGCAGCGAGGGCGCCACGGTGGGCGGCAGCATCGATACCGAGGGCCAGGCCGCTGATGATGCATAGCCCTTTGCCGGCCAGTGTTTTGGCAAAGTTCTCTGCCGTCTGCAGGCCTTGCGGTGTCGCATTGCGGCTGCCCACCATGGCTAGTCCGCGCTTTTGCAGCAGGGCCGGGTTGCCGCGAACATAGAGCAGGCTGGGTGGGTCGGCGATTTCGAGCAGGGCCTGCGGGTAAGCGTCGTCGGCCAGGGTCAGGATGTGTTGCCCTGGCTGGCTGGCCCACTCAATGCTGCGGTCGACGGCTTCGGAGGCGTCAAAATCGAAAAGCGGATCGGCGCGATCGCCGATGACGCTGCGTGCGGCGAGCCGCCCGGCGGCGAAAACGGCTTCGGGTAAACCGAAAGCGGCGAGTAGCTTTCTTTGCGACTCGCCGCCAATGCGGGGAATAAGCGTCAGCCGCAACCAGGCGGCCAGGCCTTCGGAAACGATCACGGGTTTCTTGCCGCGTCCCCAACGATGACGGACTTTGAGGAATCGACAACGAGAGCGTAGGCAACGTTGTCGAAGACACGGAAGACGAAGGCGAGGCCGTAACGTTCTTCCGGAACCGGGGTGGTGCTTCTGATGCCGTTATCGTCAATGTTAACCGACTCGCGCTTGCGGAACAGGGCCAGGACGTGGCCGACTTCGAGTCCGTCTTTCTTGCCGCGTGTCAGCGAGACGACAGATGAGGATCCGCCTTCCTGAACGCCGCCGTAGATGGACATGATGCGGGCGGCGACTTCACGATCCGGGCGGCGCGGTACGTAGGAAATGATTTCCGGCAGCGGCGCCGGTACGAGTTCATCGCCACGGGCCATTTCCTGTTTGGACAGCGTGACGCGCAGCGAGGCCGGTTCGCCCGGCTTGGTCAGACGGGCGTTGCCGAGGAAGAAGGCTTCGTAGGCAACGATGGCGCCCGTTTCGGGATCCTTGAGTGGCTCGCCTTTGCGGAAGACATTCCATTTTTCGACGCTTGCGTCCGGAATGCCGCTGGCGTAGAAGGAATCTCCCGTGCCAAGCAGCATGCGGTCTTCCTGGGCGGCGACGATGCGGACGGCGGCATCTTGCGGCTGGTTCTCAACGATCAGTGGTTGGGAAATGAAGGGCTCGATGACATTCGATGGAATGCTCGGAATCACTTGCTCGATGGGCGTGCTATGTGCAGTCGGCTGGACCTTGCCGTTCTGCCCGGTGACGCGCTTGGCCATCTTGAGGCGGGGGGAACCGCTCGATACGTCGAGCAGAATGATGTCGCCCGGATAAATCCAGTGCGGATTCTTGATTTCTTCCTTGTTCATCTGCCAGATTTCCGGCCAGCGCCAAGGTTGCTTGAGGAATTTGCCCGAAATGTCCCATAGGGTGTCGCCTTTGACGACGATGTGGCGGTCAGGTGGGTTGTCGACGAGCGTTAGCGGCTCGGCGGCCGATGCGCAGGCGGCCGTCACGGCCAGGATGAGCGCGGATATAATGCGAACCATAGTCGTAACCTCACGTGCCGGCGGAACGCATTACCGTCGTCGCAGTCTCAATACAGCGGCGATCAATTTGCGTTCCATATCTCGGGAATTGCTTTAGATTCTGCACGTAATAACCTAATCGAGCAAGCTTTTATTCCTATTTTCATATGGCCCTCTTACCCATTTTGCGTTTCCCCGACCCGCGTCTGAAAAAGGTGGCGGCACTTGTTACCAAGGTCGATGACAGCACCCGAAAACTGGTCGCCGACATGGCAGAAACCATGTACGAGGCACCTGGAATCGGCTTGGCGGCGACTCAGGTCGATGTACATCAGCGCATCGTCGTCATCGATGTGTCCGAAGACAAGAGCGAGCTGCAGGTTTTCATCAATCCGACGCTTGGCCGATGCGAGGGTTCGCAGATCGGCGAGGAGGGTTGCCTGTCGGTGCCTGGCATCTACGACAAGGTCGAGCGTGCCGAGCGGGTCTCGGTGAGCTATCTCGACCTCGATGGCAAGCAGCACACGCTGGAGGCCGAGGGGCTGCTGGCGGTGTGCATCCAGCACGAAATCGACCATTTGAACGGGACTGTCTTTGTCGACCACTTGTCGATGCTCAAGCAGGCGCGGATCAAGAATAAGATGGCCAAACAGGCGCGCGTTACGGCATGAGGCTGATTTTCGCGGGAACGCCGGAATTTGCTGCGCAGGCCTTGCGGGCCATCGTTGTGGCAGGGCACGAAGTGGCGCTGGTGCTGACCCAGCCGGATCGGCCGGCCGGGCGAGGCATGAGTTTGCAGCCTTCGGCGGTCAAGAAGGTGGCGCTGGAAAATGGCATCGAGGTCTTTCAGCCCTTGACGCTGAGGGATGCCGAGGCGCAGGCGAAGATTGCTGCGATTGGCGCCGAGGTCATGGTCGTTGCGGCCTATGGTCTGATCCTGCCGCAGGTCGTACTCGACCTGCCGCGTTTCGGCTGTATCAATATCCATGGTTCGCTGCTGCCGCGCTGGCGTGGCGCGGCGCCGATCCAGCGGGCCTTGCTGGCCGGCGATGCCGAGACGGGTGTTTGCATCATGCAGATGGAGGCTGGCCTGGATACCGGGCCGGTGCTGCTGCGCGGGGCTTTTCCCATCGCGGCGAGCGATACCACGGCTTCGTTACACGACCGGCTGGCCGGGCTTGGCGCGCGACTGGTCGTCGAGGCCTTGGGCAAGCTGCCCTTGCCGGCCGAGCCGCAGCCGGCCGAGGGCGTGACTTACGCCCACAAGGTCGAGAAGGCCGAGGCGCTCATCGATTGGTCGAAGAGCGCGGCGGAACTGGATCGCCACATCCGCGCCTTCAACCCCTTTCCCGGGGCGCAGGCCTTGTTTGGCGGCCAGACGGTGAAGCTGTGGCAGGCGACACCAGTGGCTGGCGCGGGTGAAATTGGCACCATTTTGGCAGTTGACCGTAGCAATGTGGTCGTCGCCTGTGGCCAGGGCGCACTGGCTGTGACTGAATTGCAGAAAGCTGGAGGCAAGCGTTTGCCGGTGCAGCAATTCCTGGCCGGGCACCCGTTGAAAGTGGGCGACCGTTTCGATAGTCCGGCCTGACTATCTCAGGCCGTGCCGACGCGCCGCGGGATTTCGGGGCTGGTCGGTGGCAGCGTCCCGACGACGGCCAGACTGGGTCTTTCACCCGGCTTCTGGTGGCGCAGCGTGAGATAACGCAGACAGGTGACGCGCAGGAAGGAGGCGAAGTTCTCGACTTCGCCGCGGTAGGCCTCGATTTCATCGTAAAGCTTGGCGATGAGCTGGTTGGTCGTCATGCCTTCGTTGCCGGCCAGTTCGGCCAGGATGTCCCAGAACAGGTTTTCCAGCCGGATCTTGGTGACGAAGCCATGAATGCGCAGCGAGCGGGCCCGTGACTCGTAGAGCATCGGGTCGGCCTTGACGTAGATTTCACACATGCTGCCTCCTTCAAAGCCCGGGCAACGCTAGCGTGACGTCGCCCGGGGAATCGGTCAAAGCGTGATCTGGGTACCAAGCAGCGGCAGGAATTTGGCCAGCCAGGCCGGATGCGCGGGCCAGGCCGGGGCGGTGACCAGATTGCCATCGACGTGGGCCTGATCGACGGGAATGTCGGCATATTCGCCGCCGGCTGCCCGGACTTCGGGGCCGCAAGCCGGGTAGGCGCTGCACGAACGACCATTCAGAACGCCGGCGGCGGCGAGTAGTTGCGCGCCGTGGCAGATCGCCGCGATCGGCTTGCCGGTGTCGGCGAAGTGGCGAACCATGGCCAGGACCTCGGGGTTGAGGCGCAGGTATTCGGGGGCGCGGCCGCCGGGGATGACCAGTGCGTCGTAGTCTTCGGCACGGATCTCGGCGAAGGTCGCGTTCAGCGTGAAGTTGTGGCCGGGCTTTTCGCTGTAGGTCTGGTCGCCTTCGAAGTCGTGGATGGCCGTGCGTACCGATTCGCCGGCCTTTTTGCCGGGGCAGGCGGCATCGACGGTGTGGCCGACCATGAGCAGCGCCTGGAAGGGCACCATGGTTTCGTAATCTTCGGTGTAGTCACCGGTCAGCATGAGAATTTTCTTGGCAGCCATGTTTGTCTCCTTTGTCATGTCGCCGGCAAGATGGTCGGCGGGCAGAAACATTGTCGGAGGATTTTTCGGCTGGCGGGTAGCAGCCGGCTGCTACTTTGCCGGTGCCAGACGGCCGCGTCCGACGCGCGTGCACTGTCGGCTTTCCGGTGCGAAACGGCCGATGACTTCGTCGAACAGGGCACTTGCCTTGGAGCTGTTGTCGCCGCTGAAGTTGCAAACATAAACGTCGAGCGTGACGCTGGCGATCTCGGGCCAGGTGTGGATGGCCAGATGCGATTCGGCGAGGACGACGGTGCCGGTGACGCCGGCCGGCTGACCGGCGGCGTCATGGAAGGTATGGAACAGCCGGCCGACCACGGTCAGACCGTGGCGCTGGCAGGCATCGACGCAGAACGATTCGAGCCCCGGCGCGTCGAGCAGGAAGCCCGGTGGGCAGCGGCAGTCGTGAAGATCAGCGATCAGGTGGAGGCCGTTCATGGCGCGATTTTAGGGCGTTTTGCCTGGCGCGCGCTGGCCGAAAATGTCGTCGAGCAGCCTGCCCAGCCGGTAGCCGGCGGCGACGATGCGGCGCTCGGCAATCGCCCGGCTGCGCTGGCGGAAATCTTCGGTGACGATCGGCCGCAGGCTGCCGCTGGTCGTCGGATAGGCCTCGGCGAGCAGGCGATGGCTTTCATCGCGCCACAGCGCGACGTTGCCCTGTCTTGGGGCGGGGTGGTTCTCGAGCAGGCGCGCCGCGTTTTGCTGCAGACGTTTGCCGCGCAGCCAGGGCGGGCCGGGCAGATCGTCCCAGTAAACATGCAGGCTGGTGAACGGCAGGCGCTTGTTGAACGGATTTTCGATTTCGACTTCGTTGCCGCCCTCGTCGCCGTGGCGGCCGACGTGCAGCGGCTGGTGGATGTCGGCTACGAGGTGGGCGAGCCAGGGCAGCGCATTTGAAATTTCGGCCTTTTTTCCGGTTGACCGTAGCAGTCGGCTCAGGCGCTCGATCCGGGCATCCAGTTCGCCGGCTTTCACCTGGCCGGCGGCGTCGAGGTCGACGTAGTGCCAGCGTTTGTGACGCGCCGTGTCGGTCAGGCCGGGCAGGGCGGGGGTGGCGGGTTCGCGGCCGTCGTCGTAAAAGCGCGGGTCGTTGCGGATGTCGTCCGGCCAGGTCGCGGCCTCGGCGAAAATATCGACGTCTTGGCTCGAGCGCGATCTTTCGACCCAGTGCGCGTAATCCGGGTGACGGGACAGCGCTTCGCCGATCGCCGTCTGTGTCGTCGGCGACAGCTGCTGCCAGGCAATGACCGCGGTCAGCCGGTGGCCGGCCGCGTTCCAGGCACAGGCTGGCGCAGCTACGGCAAAGAAAAGCAGGGCGAGGAGGATTTGCCGCATTCGGCCATTATGCCGCGTGCGATAATGCCCGCCTATGTCCAGTTTGCCGATCAATTCACTCGCCTACGCCCTGTTGCAGGCTTCCCGCATCGATACCGCCGTTTTCGGCGGGCAGAGTCTGGCCGACGGCCTGCTCGGTCGCGTCGAGCCGGCCGCCCGCCCCGCCGTGCAGGATCTCGTCTACGGCAGCCTGCGTGCCTACGGGCGCGGCGATTTCTTCCTCTCCAGGCTGCTCCAGAAGCCGCTGGCCAGCGACGAAGTGCGCGCCCTGTTGCTGGTCGCCATCTATCGCCTCGAAACCCGGCCGGATGCGGCGCACACCGTCGTCGATCAGGCCGTTTCGGCAGCCGGCGAAGTGGCCGGCGGGAATTTCAAGGCGCTGGTCAATGGCGTGTTGCGCAACTTCCTGCGCCAGCAAACGGCGCTGACTGCCGAATTTGCCGCCGATCCCGTCGCCTCGGCCATGCACCCCGATTGGTGGCTGGCCCAGTTGCAAGCCGCCTATCCGCAAGACTGGCCGGCCGTCGTCGCCGCCGGCAATGGGCCACCACCGATGGGCCTGCGCGTCAATACCCGGCGCATTGCGCGCGACGATTACATGATCAAACTGGCGGCCGCCGGCATTTCCGCCAAACCCGTCGGCGAAAGCGGGCTGGCCCTCGACAAGCCGGTGCCGGTCGACGCCCTGCCGGGTTTCGCCGACGGCCTCGTTTCGGTGCAGGACCCCGGGGCACAAATGGCCGCCACGCTGCTCGATCCGGCCGCCGGCAGTCGCGTGCTCGACGCCTGCGCCGCGCCCGGCGGCAAGACGGCGCACCTGCTCGAGCGCAGCGATCTCGATCTGCTGGCGCTCGATCTGAAGCCATCCCGTTGCCGACGCATCGCCGAGACCTTGTCGCGGCTGGGCCTGACTGCCGAAATTGTCGATGCCGACTGCGCCAAGCTGACGAGTTGGTGGGACGGTAAGCCCTTCGACGCGGTGCTGGCCGATGTCCCGTGCACGGCCAGCGGCGTCGTGCGCCGCAATCCCGACGCCAAGTGGTTGCGCCGCGAGGCCGATATCGCCAGCTTTTCCGCCGCGCAGGCGCGAATTCTCGATGCCCTGTGGCAGGTTGTGCGGCCGGGCGGTAAACTGCTCTACGTCACCTGCTCGGTCTTCCCGGCCGAGAATGGCGGGCAGATCGGGCGCTTCCTGGCGCGCCAACCGCAGGCTCACCGTTGTCACGAAGAACAGCTACTACCGACCGCTGAACACGATGGATTCTTCTACTGCCTGCTCGAAAAGCGTGCTTGACCACCTGCGCCGATGGTTGGCGTTGCTGGTCTTCGTGCCCGTTTTGGCGTGGGCAGCAGAAATTGACATCACCGAACCGCAATTGACGCCCAGTGACGACGGCTATGTCCTCTCGGCCGATTTCAAGTTCGAACTGACCCCGCGTCTGGAAGAAGCCGTGACCAAGGGCGTCGTCCTCTATTTCGTTGCCGATTTCGAGCTGACAAAAGGGCGCTGGTACTGGCTCGATGAAAAGCTGGTCAGCCGCAGCCAGACCTATCGCCTGTCCTACCATGCGCTGACCCGGCAATACCGGCTGACGACCGGCGGCCTGCATCAATCCTTCCCGACCTTGTCCGAAGCCATGCAGGTGCTTTCCCGGCTGCGCAACTGGACCGTCATCGACAAGGCCGACAAGTCGGTCCGCCCCGGCGAAGCCTACGAAGCATCGCTGCGCCTGCGCCTCGACATAGCCCAGTTGCCGCGCCCCTTCCAGATCAGCGCGCTCGGCAACAAGGATTGGAGCCTTGGCTCCGACTGGAAAATGTGGCCCGCCAACCTGCTTCCGGCAGTGCCGCCGGCGGAGGCCAAGTGAAGCGTATCGTCGCGGCAGGCGGCGCGTTCGCGGCGGCCATCGGCGGCATCCTGTGGTTCCTGCTGCTGATGTCCACGGCGGCCGATACCGTCCTGTTCTCGCGCAACTATCCGCTGCTCATCGCGCTCAACGTGGTGCTGGCGCTTTCCATGCTCGGTCTGGTCGGCTGGCAACTGAGCACCTTGTGGCGCGACTACCAGGCCCAGGTCTTCGGCGCCCGGCTCAAGCTGCGCCTGATGCTCATGTTCGGCGTCATCGCCGTGCTGCCCGGGGCGCTGGTCTATGGCGTGTCGGTCCAGTTCGTCACCCGCTCCATCGAAAGCTGGTTCGACGTGCGCGTCGAAAAGGCGCTTGAATCCGGCTTGCAACTCGGCCGCTCGGCGCTCGATTCGCTGCTCCTCGATCTCGGCGAGAAGGCGCGCAGCGTGGCCACCGAGCTCACCGACATCCAGGAATCGTCGCGCCGCTCAGCCCTGTTGCGCCTGCGCGAGGAAAAGGGCGTCCAGTCGGTGGCCCTGTTCTCGGTCGGCGGCCAATTGCTGTCGAGCGCGACGAGCGAACTCTCCAGCCTGCTCCCCGAACTGCCCAGCCAGGGGCAGTTGAAGCAGGCGCGCAGCACGCAGATGGTGAGCACCATCGAAGGCGATGGCGGCAAGCTCTACCTGCGCGTGCTGGTCCCGGTCAGCGCCCGGGAAATGTTTGAAGAACCGCGCATCCTGCAACTCACCCAGCCGGTACCGGCCGGGCTGGCCCAGGATGCCGACGCCGTTCAGGGGGTCTATCGCGACTACCAGGAATTGCAGCTGGCGCGCGAGGGCCTGACCCGCATTTATGCCCTGACCCTGACGTTGACCGTACTCGTTGCCTTGTTTGGCGCCTTCGCGCTGGCTTACGTCATGGCCCGCCGCCTGGCGGCACCTCTCTACATCCTGGCCGAAGGCACGCAGGCCGTGGCCCAGGGCGACTTCTCCCCGCGCCAGGCGATCTACAGCGGCGACGAACTCGGGGTCCTGACCCAATCCTTCAACCGCATGACCCGCCAGCTCAATGACGCCCGGCGCGAAACCGAGCGCCACCGGAGCGAACTGGAATCGGCGCGCGGCTATCTCGAATCCATCCTGGCCAACCTGTCCACCGGTGTGCTGGTTTTCGACCGCCATTTCGTCTTGCGCACCATCAATGAGGGCGCCTTGACCATACTCAGCGACGATTTCATCGGGCTGGTCGGATCGGCGGCCGAGGACTGGCCGCGCCAGCAAGCGCTCGGCACCTTCATACGCGAACAGTTCTCGGCTACCGACGAGGCCGAGTGGCAAGCCCAGCTCGAAATGGAACGCCCGAACGGCATGCCGCAAGTGCTGCTGCTGCGCGGCTCACGCTTGCCGGAAGCCAGTGGCGGCGGCGATGTGGTGGTTTTTGACGACGTCACCCGCCTGATCGCCGCCCAGCGCAGCGCCGCCTGGGGCGAAGTGGCGCGCCGTCTGGCCCACGAAATCAAGAATCCGCTGACGCCGATCCAGCTTTCGGCCGAACGCCTGCAATTCAAGCTGGCCGACAAGCTGTCCAACGGCGACGCCGACATGCTGGCGCGCGGCACGCAGACGATCATCAACCAGGTGCAGGCCATGAAGCGCATGGTCGACGACTTCCGCGATTACGCCCGGATGCCGGCGCCGGAAGTGGCCGCACTCGACCTCAACGAGTTGATCGGCGAGGTTCTTGGCCTCTACGAAAGCTCGTCGGCGGCGATCGAAACCCGGCTGGCCGACGACTTGCCACCCATCCTAGGCGACGCCACGCAGTTGCGACAGATCATCCACAACCTGCTGCGCAATGCCGAGGACGCGCTGGAAAGCCGCGACGCCACACGCATTTTGATTCAGACCGAGCCGGCCGGTCGCTACGCCCGGCTGACCATCGCCGACAATGGCCCCGGCTTCCCGGTCGAATTGCTGCCGCGCATCTTCGAGCCTTATGTCACGACCAAGGCGCGCGGCACGGGACTTGGTCTGCCCATCGTCAAGAAAATTGTCGAGGAACACCTCGGAACCATCGAAATAGGCAATGCACCCGAGGGTGGCGCGCGGATCGACATCCGCCTGCCCCTGGTTAAAGCGGAGGAAGCCAAAAATGGCAATCATTCTGGTCGTTGACGACGAAGTCGGCATACGCGAACTGTTATCCGAAATCCTGATCGACGAAGGCTACGACGTGCGCGTCGCCGAACATGCGACGGCGGCCCGCCGGGTCCGCAACGAGTTGCGCCCCGATCTGGTCCTGCTCGACATCTGGATGCCCGACACCGACGGCATCACGCTGCTCAAGGAGTGGCACGCGGCCGGGCATCTCAACATGCCGGTCGTCATGATGTCCGGACATGGCACGATCGATACGGCGGTCGAGGCGACGCGTTTCGGTGCCTTCGATTTCCTCGAAAAGCCCATCGCCCTGCAAAAGCTGCTGTCCACCGTCCAGAAGGCGCTCAAGCACGACAAGCCGCCGGCCCGCCCGGCGCTGACGCTGGAGGCCTTCAGCCGTCTGTCTTTCGTCAAGGATTTCAAGCGGCGTCTCGAACAGGCGGCGGCCAAGTCGCCGATCCTGCTCATCAAGGGCGCCAATGGCGGCATGGCCGAAATTTGCGCCCGCACCCTGCAGCCGCCACGGGCGCCGTGGCTCGATCTGTCGGGCGTGAGTAGCGCCCTGACTCAGGAAATGCTGGAAAAGGTAACGGGCGGCGTCCTGTTTGTGCCGGATATGGCGGCGCTCGGCAAGATGCAGCAAATGAACCTGGCGTTTGCGGTCGACCGTCTGGAAAAGCTCAATTTGCAGCTCATCGCCGCCACCGTGACCAGCGCCGCGGCGCTCGGCGAAGCGGGTTGGGACAGCAAGCTGCTGAACCGACTGGGCGAGATTTGGGTGGCCATGCCATCGCTGGCCGGACATGGCGATGAATTGCCGGAAATCGCCAGCCTCTTGCTGACCAATTTTGTCGAACGTGGCGAGGTGCCCGTCCGTCGCCTGTCCAGCGCGGCGCTCAATTCGCTGCGCACGCTATCCTGGAAAAGCAGTCCGGAGTCGAGCTGGAACGATCTTTATGCGCTGGTGCGCAATCTGGCGATTACCTCGCTGGAAGAGGAAATCAGTAGCGATGATGTGGCCCGCGTCATGCCGGCCGAGATAGCCGGCAGCCCGGAAGGACATTCCCTGTTGCCGTTGTTCGACCAACCCTTGCGCGAGGCACGCGATGCTTTCGAAAAAATGTACTTCGAGCACCACTTGCGTCTGGAGGGGGGGAACATGACCAAGCTGGCCGACCGTTCCGGGCTGGAACGCACGCATCTCTATCGGAAACTGAAGCAGCTCGACGTCAAGCTCGGCAAACGTAGCGACGAATAACAACCCGGCTGCAAAGGGGGAGACATGAAAGTCATCATACTCGGCGCCGGCCAGGTTGGCGCCAGCGTGGCCGAAGGCCTGGTTTCGGAAGAGAACGATATCACGATGGTCGATTTCGACGCTCCCCGTCTCCTCGCCCTGCAGGACAGGCTCGATCTGCGCACGGTGGTGGGTGACGCGGCGACGCCCAGTGTCCTGCGCGATGCCGGAGCGGCCGATGCTGACATGGTCATCGCGGTGACGCAGAGCGATCAGGCCAATCTGGTCGCCTGCAAGCTCGCGCAGAGCGTCTTCAATGTCCCGACGCGGATTGCCCGCCTGCGTTCGCAGGACTTTCTCGAGGATGCGAGCCTGCTTACGCCCGAGAACTTCGCGGTCGACTTCGCGCTGTGCCCGGAGCAGGTAATCACCGACTACATTCGCCGATTGATCGAGTTCCCGGAAGCCCTGCAGGTGCTCAATTTTGCCCGGAGCAGGGTGAGCCTGGTGGCCGTGCGGGCTTACCAGGACGGCTTGCTGGTTGGCCGGCCGATCAAGGAGATGCGCGAACACCTGCCGTTCGGGATGGATGCCCGGATTGCCGCGATCTTTCGCCGGGACCAGCCGGTTTTTCCCGAAGGTGACACCATTGTCGAGGCTGGGGACGAAGTATTCCTGCTCGCCGCGGCCGAACATATTCGACCGGTCATGCGTCAGCTCCGGCGCATGATGAAGCCGGTCGAGCGGATCATGATTGCCGGCGGCGGCAATATCGGTCTGCGCCTTGCCAAGTCGCTGGAAAAACGCTACGAGATCAAGGTGATCGAAGGCCGCAAGGAGCGGGCCGAGCTGATCGCCAACCAGCTGGACAATACCCTTGTCCTGCTCGGCGACGCGACGGACGAGGAGTTGCTGGAACGGGAGAACATCGCCGAGATGGACCTCTTCCTGGCGCTCACTAACGACGACGAAGACAACATCATGTCCGGAAGCCTGGCCAAGCGCCTGGGCTGCGAACGGGTGCTGGCCCTGATCAACCGGCGGGCCTATGCCGAGATGATCGAGGGCGGGCCGATCGATATCGGCATCTCGCCCGCCCAGGTGTCGATTGGTGCCTTGCTGGCGCATGTCCGGCAAGGCGATGTGGCGGAGGTTCATTCACTGCGTCGCGGTGCGGCTGAAGCGCTCGAGCTGGTCGCCCATGGCGATGCCAAGACCTCACAGATCATCGGCAGGCGGATCGGCGATATTCCCTGGCCGCACGGGGTGACGGTGGCTGCCCTGGTCCGCAATTTCGACACGGCCGTCATCGTTGGCCAGACCGACGACTGGACGGCCATCACGCGGCACGGCGAAGTCGTCATCGCCCACCACGATACGGTGATCGAGCCGGACGACCATGTGATTGTCTTTTGTACGAACAAGAAGCTGGTCAAAAAGGTCGAGAAACTCTTCCAGGTTGGTTTTCACTTTTTTTAGGGGTAGACCGTGACACGCTTTGCCCCCGTTTATCGCGCCATGGGCATGATTACCATGCTCTTCGGCCTGACCATGCTGGCGCCTTTGATCCTGTCCAACGTTACCAATGACGGCGCCCAGGCGGCTTATGACGAAGCCTTCGCGCTGACCATGCTGTGCGGGGCTTTTTTTTGGTATCGCTATCGACGCTGCAAGCGGGAACTGAACATTCGCGACGGTTTCCTGATGGTGGTGCTGGTGTGGACGGTGCTGCCCGGTTTTGCCGCCATTCCGCTCATGCTGCAACTCGGCATTAGTCATACCGACGCCTATTTCGAGGCAGTCTCCGGCCTGACCACCACCGGGGCGACGGTGTTGTCGAATCTGGACACCCTGCCGATGTCGATCAACCTGTGGCGGCACCAACTGGTCTGGCTTGGCGCCATGGGTCTCATCGTTCTCGCGGTCGCCATCCTGCCCATGCTGGGTATTGGTGGCCGGCAGATGTTCAAGGCGGAAACACCCGGGCCGATGAAGGATTCCAAGCTGACGCCGCGCATTGCTGAAACGGCAAAAGGGCTATGGACGGTCTATATTCTGGTCACCATCTGTTGTCTGTTTGCCTATCGCTGGGCTGGCATGACCTGGTTCGATGCCGTCTGCCACACCTTCTCGACCATGGGGCTGGGCGGGTTCTCAACGCATGACGCCAGTTTCGGCTATTTCGGCTCGGCCAGAATCGAGGCGGTAGCAATTGTCTTCATGCTGATTGCAGGAATGAACTTCGCCACACTTTTCCTGGCCGCCAGCGGACGCTCGCTGATGCCGTATGTGCGTGACCCGGAAGCCCAATGGTTCGTCGGGATCACGCTGATCAGCATCGTCATTGTCGGCACCTATGTCTGGAAGGACGGCATCTATGGTGATGTCAATACGGCGATGCGGCACGCCGCGTTCAATGTGGTTTCCATCGCTACCACGACGGGCTATGCGAGTGTCGACTATGCGCAATGGCCCATTTTTGCCCCTTTGTGGATGTTGTTCCTTTCCAGTTTTGCCACCAGCGCCGGGTCGACCGGCGGCGGCATCAAAATGATGCGGGCACTCCTGCTATACAAGCAGGTCTATCGCGAGCTGCTGCGGGCCATGCACCCGAACGCCGTCTACAACATCCGCATTGGCGGTCAGGTGGCCCCGCAATCCATCCTCTTCGCGGTCCTTTCGTTCGGTTTCATGTATATGGTCAGCATCGCGTCATTGACGCTGGTCCTGGCCTTTACCGGCCTCGACATTGTCACTGCCTTTACGGCCGTTGTTGCCAGTGTCAACAATACCGGGCCGGGTCTCGGCCTGGTCGGACCGTCGACGACTTATGCCGTGCTTGAGGATTTCCAGACCTGGGTGTGTATCTTCGCCATGCTGCTCGGGCGGCTCGAAATATTCACGCTACTCGTTGTTCTGACCCCCGCCTTCTGGCGGAAGTGACCCGGCGCCCGGAAAGGCGGATAATTCCGCCTTTCCGATTTTCTGGCGGAGTCCGACGTGAGCCGACCCAAGAACGATACTTTCCTGCGCGCCCTTCTCAAGGAGCCGACCGAATACACCCCGCTGTGGCTGATGCGTCAGGCCGGGCGCTACCTGCCCGAGTATTGCGAAACGCGCAAACGGGCCGGCAACTTCCTCAATCTCTGCAAGTCGCCGGCCATGGCCTGTGAAGTGACGCTGCAGCCGCTGGCCCGCTATGACCTCGATGCCGCCATCCTGTTCTCCGACATTTTGACGGTGCCGGATGCGATGGGCCTCGGCCTCTATTTTGCCGAAGGCGAGGGCCCGAAATTCGAGCGTCCGCTGCGCGAAGAATGGGCGATCAACAATCTGACCGCACCCGATCCCTACGAGCACCTCGGCTACGTCATGGATGCCGTTTCGGAAATTCGTCGGGCGCTCGATAACTCGGTGCCGCTCATCGGCTTCTCCGGCAGCCCCTACACGCTGGCCTGCTACATGGTCGAAGGCGAGGGCTCGAGCGATTTCCGCAACATCAAGGGCATGCTCTACAACCGTCCGGACCTGCTGCACCGCATCCTGTCGGTGACCGCCGATTCCGTGATTGCCTACCTGAACGCCCAGATCGACTGTGGCGCTCAGGCCGTGATGATTTTCGATACCTGGGGCGGCTCGCTGTCCAACGCGGCCTACGAAGAGTTTTCCCTGCAGTACATGCGTCGCATTGTTGCCGGCCTGAAAAAGGAAAAGGACGGTCAGCGCATTCCGAGCATCGTGTTCACCAAGAATGGTGGCCTGTGGCTCGAAAAGATTGCCGACATCGGCTGCGATGCGGTTGGTCTCGACTGGACTATCGACATTGGCGAAGCCCGTCGTCGGGTTGGCGACAAGGTTGCGTTGCAGGGCAATCTCGATCCGAACGTGTTGTTCGCGCAGCCGGAAATCGTCGCTGCCGAGGCGAAAAAAGTGCTCGATAGCTTCGGCCCGGCCAATACCGGCCACGTTTTCAATCTGGGTCACGGCATTTCCCAATTCACACCGCCGGATAGCGTGACGGCACTGGTCGAAACGGTGCATGCGCACAGCAGGCTATTACGTAAGTAATAGCCATAAGTGAGCGGCAAGGCTTGACTTATGCACAGAGTTTTGCCGCTCACTGAAAATAAATTCCGAAAACCCCTTGACTCAGCATTGTTTATTTAAATTATTGAATTTAAACGGATAGTGCTGTTGCTCAATATTTCGGCAGAGTGACGGAATCCTTACCAAACCGTTACCTGGCGCCATAGTCCAAAAGAAATCCACAAAGTTATCCACAGTTTTTGTGGACAACTCAATATCCCCGGATCTGGGTCGCAATAAATCCGACTTTTTGGAGAAATGACGGCTTCAGCCGGAAAATCCATGCCCGTTTTGCGCGTCGCCCTCGATTTGCCCTTACATCGCCTTTTTGATTATGTGGCTGAAACGGCGTCGACCGTGGATATCGGTTACCGGGTTCGCGTGCCATTCGGGCGTGGCGAGAAAATCGGGGTCATTGTCGACGTGGTCGATGCCAGCGACTGGCCGCTGGGTCAACTCAAGCCGGCCGGCGAAATACTCCGTGACTTGCCGGCCCTGCCCCCGGATTTCTTCCGCCTCTGCGAATTTGCAAGCACTTACTATCAGGCCGCGCTCGGTGAGGTGGTTCTGCAGGCTTTGCCGGTCGGGCTCAAGCGTCTTGATCCACCGGATCGCCGGAAAGGTCGGGCTAGTCGAAAAGCGGAGCCGATTCAGCCGCCGGCGCTAACCGATGAACAGACCTCTGCGCTGGCGGCTATCGATCCGGCGGCGGGTTTTTCCGTGCATTTGCTGCACGGTGTCACCGGCAGCGGCAAGACCGAGGTTTATCTGCGCCTGGTCGAGAAGGCGCTGTCCGCCGGTCGTCAGGCCTTGCTGCTGGTTCCCGAAATCAATCTGACGCCGCAACTCGAAGGTCGGGTTCGGGCGCGTTTTCCCGATGCCGAAGTCGTATCCCTGCACAGCGAACTGGCCGAGGCGGCGCGTGAGCGCAACTGGCGGGCAGCCTTTGCCGGCGAGGCGAGCATCGTTCTCGGCACGCGCCTTTCGATCTTTACGCCGCTGCCCCGGCTCGGCCTCATCGTCATCGACGAAGAGCACGATCCGTCGTTCAAGCAACAGGACGGCATGCGTTACTCGGCGCGCGACGTGGGCGTTTTTCGCGCCCACCAGCTCGGCATTCCCATCCTGCTCGGCTCGGCGACGCCCTCGCTGGAGTCGTGGGCCAATGCCCAGGGCCGGCGCTACGGTCTGCTCACCTTGAACCAACGGGCCAACCCGGCGGCAAAGCTGCCGGCGGTGCACGTGATCAACACCAAAAAAATGGTCCTCAAGGAGGGCGTCAGCGAACCGCTGATCGCGGCCATCAAGGAACGTCTGGCGCGCGGCGAGCAAAGCCTGGTCTTCCTGAACCGCCGAGGTTACGCGCCGGTGCTGGCCTGCCCGGCCTGCGGCTGGATTTCGCGGTGCACGCGTTGCGCCGCCAATATGGTGCTGCACCTCGCTGATCGCCGCCTGCGTTGCCATCATTGCGGTTGCGAACACCGCGTTCCGAAGGCCTGCCCGACCTGTGGCAATCAGGACATCCACCCGTTCGGGCGCGGTACGCAGCGTCTTGAGGCGTGGCTGCAGGAGCAGTTTCCGGAAGCGCGCGTGCTGCGTGTCGACCGTGACTCGGTGAAGAGCCGCAAGCAGTGGGAGGCCATGCTGGAACTCATCCATGGTGGTCAGGCCGACATTCTGGTCGGCACCCAGATGCTGGCCAAGGGCCACGATTTTCCCAAATTGACGCTGGTCGGTGCGCTTGGCGCCGATGCCGCCCTCTACGCCGCCGACTGGCGCGCCCCGGAGCGCCTGTTCGCGCAGCTCATGCAGGTGGCCGGGCGGGCCGGGCGGGCCGAACTCAAGGGCGAGGTGCTGATCCAGACCGAGTACCCGGATCACCCGCTGTTTGCTGCGCTGGTCGAGCACGACTATCCGGGGTTTGCCGCCCAGCAGCTCAAGGAGCGCGAGCAGGCCGGCTTCCCGCCCTACGCCTTCCAGGCCGTACTGCGGGCCGAAGCGCCCGAGATGGCCGACTCCATAGCTTTTCTCAACACTGCCGCCACTTTGCCGCTGATCGGCGAGCACGAAAACGTCATGATTTATGACCCGGTGCCGATGAAACTGGCCCGGCTGGCCAATCTCGAACGTGGCCAGTTGCTGGCCGAGTCCGCTTCCCGTCCCGCCTTGCAGAATTTTCTGCCGCGCTGGCGCGAGGCCATCGACGGCATCAAGGCGCCGTCGAAACTGCGCTGGCACATCGAGGTCGATCCACTCGAGTTTTGATTCTCCGGCGGCCGAGGTGTTCGGCACGACCCTTGCACTGAGCAAAGCCCAATCACGCAAGGAGTCGATCATGAAAATTCAGGATTCGAACATTCAGCTGTCGTCCACTCACGAAGCGAGTCGCAGCCAGGCGCTGGAGATCACCAGCGTGCGGGAGTTTCGCCGCATATTTGACGATCTCTCGCTGAGCCCGGCCGAGGCGCGGATATCCGAGCGGCAGAAAATCCAGCAAATGCTGCAATCGCTGCTCGACGCCATCATGGCAGCAATGGATGGCAAGAAAGTCGGGGAAAAGTTTGCCGCCGGCGAGGCCTTACCGGCTCAGCCGGTGGTCGCCCGGCGCGGCGCGGAAATCAGCTGGCAGCGGACGACCCGGGAGACGGTCAGCGAATCGGAAAAGACGACGGTGTGCGGCAACGGCAAGGTGACGACCTGCGATGGCAAAGTGATTGAATTTGATTACGCGCTGGCCATGGAGCGCAATTACGCCAGCGAGAAGGTCGAAGAAGAGAGCGCCACGGTCAAGCTGAGCGATCCGCTGATGCTCAGTTTCAACGGCAAGGCCTGCGAACTGACCGAGGATTGCATCGCCTTCGATCTGAATGCCGATGGCTCTGCCGAGCAGATTCCCGGCATCGGCCAGGGCAGCGGCTACCTGGTGTTCGACCGCAACGGCAATGGCCGGGCCGACGATGGCAGCGAGTTGTTCGGCGTCGCCAGCGGCAACGGTTTTGCCGATCTGGCCGGGCTCGACGGCGACCACAACGGCTGGATCGATGAGGCCGACGCCGCCTTTGGCCAGCTCGGCGTGTGGTCGGCCGACGGTTACGGCTCGCTCAAGGAGCGGGGAGTCGGGGCGCTGTGCACTGCTACGGTCAACGCGGAATTTTCGCTAAAAACGAAATCCAACGAACTGCTCGGGCAGATTCGGGCAGCCGGGCTTTACCTGTCCGAGGCGGGGGAGGTCGGCCATCTGCAGCAGGTCGACCTCGTCGTCTCAGACCTGCCGGCGGGGTCTGAGCATCCAGAGCAGGGCCAGGAACTGGCCGCCTAGGAGCGTGAAGAAGGCGCCGCGAAACGCCGCGTTGCCGGCCCAGCCGTGCGCCTGCAGGGCATCGACGAGGATCCCGATGCCCCATTGCAGGCCGAAGGCGCCGGCGAATACGAGCAGGTTGAGCGCGGTGTTGGCGCGTCCCGAGAGGGCTGACGGGAAGGCCTGGGCGACCAGCGAATAGGAAACGTTGGAGAGCGAGAAACAGGCGCCGAGGACAGGCCACAGCAGATTGCCGGCGAAAGTGGGCAGGCTGCTGATCAGGGCGAGCAGGCTGATGGCGACCAGCATCGAGGCGCGATAAATGATATCGAGCTTGATGCCGCGATGGACCAGACGGGTGGCGAAGAAGCCCATGAAGACGAAACCGCCGAGCATGGCGCCGCTCATCCAGGTCAGGCGGGCGGCAATCGCCGCCCCGTCCAGACCTTCCATCACCGTCATCCAACGCGCCACCCACAGGCCTTGCACGGCCATGAAGCCACCGGTGAACCAGAAGCCCATCGGGGCGTAGCGCCAGAAATGGGCGCTTGAGAATATCCGCCTGACACCGGCCAGTTGCTCGGCCAGGCCAGCGCCGCCAGCCTCACCCGGCTTGTCGGGGGCGACTAAGAAGATCGTGGCGGCGACGGCCAGGGTGGCTACCGAGAGCGCAAAGATTATTTCCTGCCAGGTGGCGAAGCCGAGGGCCAGTTCCAGTGGCTTCGAGGCAGCCAGCGCGCCGAGGCCGCCCGAGGCCATGATCCAGCCGGTCAGCGAGGCTTGCCGCTCGGGCGGAAACCACTGGGCAAAGGCCTTGAACGACGCCATCAGACAGGCCGAAACACCGAGGCCGATCATGGCCCGACCGAGCGCCAGGCCGCCCAACTCGTCGGACAGCGCGAAAACGGCAGCGCCGGCGGCCGCGATGAGGAGCAATCCGGCCTCGACGCGACGCGGACCGAAGCGGTCGAGCAACATGCCGAGCGGCAACTGGGCGGCGCCGAAGGCGAGAAAATAGGTGCTCGTCAGCAGGCCCAGCGCGTTGTCGCCAAGACTGAGTTCGCGGGCGAGAACCGGGCCGATGACGGCGTTGGCCGTCCGGTAAAGGTAGGACAGGAAATAGCCGGCGGCAAAAGGCAGGAACAGCCTGATCCACAGGCGGCGAGCGTCGGTTTCGTTCATGGATTTTCGGGTTTCACGTGGAACGCCACCGGCGCGGGCGACGTCTTTTCTGGATTTTTTCGGAGCCATTCGACCCGCGAAACGATCTTTTGTTGCCAGTTTTTGGCGATGCCGGGGCTGCCGGCGAGTATTTCCAGATCGGCAAGGGCGGGGCGATGGGCCTGCCAGCACAGCATCGCTTCGCCCAGCGTGAAGCTGCCCTCGGCGGCCTGGACCAGTTCGAGCCGGTCGCCGGGAATTACGTGGCCGGGGGTGACGACGCGCCAGTACCAGCCGGTCAGCCGATGCTCGGCAATGAAGGCAGCCATGCCGTCGCTGGCGAAGCGCTCGTCGATTTTCCAGCACGGGTTGCGCGGCTGGCAAACCTGCAGCTCGGCGCTGCCGAGGTGCCAGATGTCGCCGATGCGGACATCGCTTTCGTCGAGTTCGGCCGTCGAGATGTTTTCGCCAAGGCTGCCGATGACCAGTTGTGGCGCGGCGTCCGGGAAACGTTCGGCCAGTCTGGCGTAATGGCGTGCCGGGTAGAGGTGGACGGCTTTTTCGGGGCCGCCGTGCACGCGCCGGTCGGCCTGCTCGTCGCCGATGAAGCCTTCGCGCCCGAGTTCGAGCCGGCCGCTGGCTGGCTGCTTGTACATGCCGGTCGGCCGGCCGGATTCAGGAAGTGGGCGTATGCCGCCGATGAAGAGGGAAACGTCTGCCATGGTCGCCGGATTTTGCCATCAATCCCACAACCATGCTGCGCCACGTACCCCCGAGGAATCCCCATGTGCAGGCGGCCGGAACTGGGTGTTGAAAACGTCCGAAAAAACGTGTCGACCGCAGCATTCGGGTAAATTTCGATAAAGCCGCTGCATGTTCGACAGCCCGCCACCGATGACAATGACCTGCGGATCGAGCAGGTTGATGACGCCGGCCAGGGCGCGCCCGAGGCGTTCTTCGTAGCGGCCCAGCGAGGCCTCGCTGGCGGCGTCGCCGTTGGCGGCGAGACGGTCGATTTCGGCGGCGCTCAGCGTTTGACCGGTATGGCGGCGATGGTCGTCGGCCAGCGCCGGGCCGGACAGGTAGGCTTCGATGCAGCCGACCCGCCCACAGTAACAGCGTGGCAGCGGCAGGTCGTCGCCAGCCGGCAGCGGAAGCGGGTTGTGGCCCCATTCGCCGGCAATGGCATTGGCCCCGGTCAGCACGCGCCGGTTGATGACGATGCCACCGCCGACACCGGTGCCGAGAATGATGCCGAACACGATGTCGGCATCCCGTCCACTGCCATCGACCGCTTCGGAAAGGGCAAAGCAGTTGGCATCGTTGGCCAGCCGGATATCGCGCTGGAGCAGGGCTTGCAGATCGCGCCGGAGTGGCTTGCCGATCAGGCAGGTGGAGTTGGCATTCTTGATCAGGCCGGTGGCCAGCGATTCGGCGCCGGGGATGCCGATGCCGACGCTGCCCCGCCGGCCAAGTTGGTTTTCGACGTTTTCAACCAGCCCGGCAATGGCCATGACGGTCGCCAGGTAGTCGCCCTGTGGCGTCGGGATGCGCAGGCGCAGGAATTCGCTGCCGTCTTCGGCCAGCGCGATGATCTCGATTTTGGTCCCGCCGAGGTCGATGCCGAGCCGCATCAGACGCGAACGGCGATGCCCTTGACGTTGCCGTAGGTGGTCGTCTGCGTGCGCAGGACGCTGGCCCCGGCTTCGAGCAGCAGCATGAAGAGGTTGCGCTCGGTATACAGGCAGACCGGTTCGTGGATGCCGTATTTGTCGGCGAGCGCCGGGGCTAGCAGGCTGAAGCGCTCGTCGATACCGGCTTCGCTGGCGGCATAACCTTCACTCAGTTCGGAGTGCAGACCGAGGACGGAAACGTAAATCTTGCCGCCGATCTTGAGCTTGAGCAGCATTTGCCGGACAAGCTGGCGAGCATCTTCGTAGGGGACGCTGCACAGGCCGCGGCGAATGACGATGATGTCGTAGGGTTCGCCGGGGAGTTCGTCGGGCAGGGCCGGCAGGGTGCAGGTGGCAAAGATGATTTCATCGCGCAGCCCGGCGGCCAGTATTCGGCCTTCTATTTCGGACTTCAGCTCGGCTTGTTCGGCAACGATAACCTGGGCACCGAGGCGGGCAAACTTGATGGCCATCTCGCAGCGTTTGTCGGGGAGGATGAGGACCGATACGCGCTGATCCACACGGTGTCGCTTGACGCATTCTTCCAGCGCAAAGCGCTCGAGGTCGTCGGCGCCTGTGTCGAAGGAATTAGCGTTAATATTTGCAGACATGATATTTGTCTCCCTTCGGCTCATTGTGCCCAAGGCGGCGCGGCGTGACAACCGGGAACCCATGCAGGGAAAGGAAAAACAATGTTGGTCCGCTTTTATTCCAGTGAAACGGGTGAATTACTGATGTTCGCGGAGGCTGCCCGGCCATTGCTGCAGGCGCTCGGAAAGGCGACGACAGCACGGGGAACCTTTACGCTGGCCGAGATGGCGCCGGCCGCGCAGAGTCTGCGCGAGGCGGTGAAACGGGCCGAGGCACCGCCACCGCCGCCGGATGAGGATGAACGGGATGAAACGGGGAAAAAGAAGGAGCCGGTCGTCGCCATGGGCCAGCGCGCCTGGCCTTTGATCGATATGCTGGAGCGCACCAGCAAGGGCGGGCCGAAGGCGAATATCGTCTGGGAGGCGTCGGCTGATTTCTGAGCGGACGCTCAGTTGTTTGGGCCGATACCGAAGCCGACGGCGATGCCGTCGATAACCGTTCTGAGTTCCTGGTCGAACTCGGCGAATACCGTCTCGGAGGGTGTTTCGCCGTTATGCAGGACTTTTTCGAGTGCCATGGCGGCATTTTGCAGGGCCAGGGCACCGATGGTTCCGGCCAGCCCCTTGGCGCTGTGCGCCTGTCGTTCGGCGCTGGCGAAATCGCCGCCGGCCAGCATTGCGCGAATGACCTGGGGTGCATCGATGAGGCGGGCGTGAAAGTCGCGCAGGATTTTTTCGTATAGCGCCGGCTTGTTCAGCATGCGCCTGAGGCCATCGGCCGTGTCAATGCCAGGCAGGTCGGGCAGGCCGTCGACGGATGTCATGGTCGGGCTTTCCGGCAAGGGCTGGGGGCTTCCATGGCATTCATTTTGCGGATCCGGTTGTCCTTGGTTCGACGCTTTCATGTTAGCGTCATCGCAAGCATCCTTCAATGGGAAATCTACCCACGTCAGAAAAGTTCGATGTCGTCGTTCTTTTCCTTCATGTCGGCCATGAACTGGTCGACGGCTTGCTGTACCGGCATGCCCTGCATGACGGCCTCGAACATGGCGATTTCCTCGCGCGTGGTGTATTTGGTGCGGATCTTGGTCTGCAGGGAACACCATTCGCTGGGGTTGAACAGGCGCCGGCTGTCGGCCACCAGGTCGCTCAGGTCGCCGAGGCTGATGCCGACGTGGGCCAGGCGCTGGACCAGTTTGTCGTAGAACTGGAAGGCGATGATGGCCTGGTGCACCATGCCCGAAACATGCTCCGAGACGCCACTCAGGTTTTGCTTGGCAAGGCCGACCGCACCGTCGTCGGGCAGGGTCTGCACAGTATCGGAAATGGTCCGCATGTAGCTGGCCATGGTCGTGAAGGAGTCGGTCAGCACCTCCACCGAAGCATCGCTGTCTTTCATGGCCGATTCGATCTGGACGGCGGCGAGTTCGAGCATGAGCACGGTTTCGCGGACCTGGCTCCAGTTCAGATCGGGCATGTGGGCGCTGGTGCCCCGTGGTTGGATAGTCTCTTCACTCATCGTTGTCGTCCCTTGGCTGGCCGGAAACTATAGCGCAAATAGCGCCGGCCGATCCATCGCCCTGCCGCCTTTTGCGGCGCTGGGGCGAGTTGCGGCGATAATCGGCCGATGATCCGCCCGCGCCATTTCATTTTTGCCCTGTTTTTCCGGTTGACCGTAGCAATCGCCGCGCCGCCGCTGGTTGCCATCGATGTCGGGCACGGCGGCCCCGATGGCGGCGCGACGAGTGCGCGCGGCCGTCCGGAATTCGCCTTCAACCGCGAATTTGCCGGGGTGCTCGCCGGCATCATGCGCGGTCGCGGCGAGTCCGTGCGCGAGGTCAATTTTGTCGGCGACATCGGCAGCCTGGTGGCGCGCCCGGAGCAGGCGGCGGGCAGCGATTTTTTCATTTCCATCCACCACGATTCGATTGACGAATCCTGGCTCAAGCCGTGGCTCTGGCAAGGTACGGAGCAGACTTACACCGAGGTCAAGCGTGGCTACGGGATTTTCGTGTCGGCGCACAACCCCGACCTGGAAACCAGCCTGATCTGCGCCTCGAGCATGGGCGCCATGTTGCGCCGGGCCGGCTTCGTGCCGTCCGCCTGGCATGGTCGCAAGCACCTGGCGGCCGATGCCGAAAACGGCGTCTGGTATTACGACAATCTCGTCGTGCTCTACCGGACGACGCTGCCGGCCGTGCTGTTCGAGGCCGGCGTCATCAAGCACCGCGACGAGGAGCTCGAGCTGGCCGACCCCGAACGTCAGGCCCGCATGGCCGATGCGCTGGCCACCGGCATCGCCGCCTGTCTGTTCGTTACAGGAAAATCGGCTCGGGAGTGAGGGCGACGCCGAAGCGGGCTTGCACGTCGGCCTGCACGGCGGCCATCGTGCGTTTGACGTCGTCACCCGTCGCCCCGCCCCGATTGACCAGCACCAGCGCCTGTTTTTCATACATGCCGACCGGGCCGAGATCCTTGCCCTTCCAGCCGGCCTGCTCGATCAGCCAGCCGGCCGCCAGCTTGACCCGGCCGTCCGCCTGCGGATAGCACGGCAGCGTCGGGAAATCGGCGGCCAGCGCCGCGGCCTGTGCCGCAGCGACGACCGGATTGTGGAAAAAACTACCCGTGTTGGGAATGATCGCCGGGTCCGGCAACTTGCGCTGGCGGACGGCGACGATCGCCTTGGCGATATCCTGCGCCGTTGGCGTGGCGATTTCTTGCGCCGCCAGTTCCTGATTCACGTCGGCATAACGCAGGTTGGGCGTCCACGCCTTGGGCAGCCGGAAAACCACCGAGGTGATCGCCATCCGGCCGCTCAAATGCCAGCGTTCCTGCTTGAAAACGCTGTCGCGGTAGGCGAATCGGCAATTGCTACGGTCAACCGGAAAAAATGCCTGTTTTTCAAAATCCCAGGCCGTCAGCGAATGGAAACACTCGCCGACTTCCAGCCCGTAGGCGCCGATGTTCTGGATCGGCGCGGCGCCCACCGTGCCGGGAATCAGGCTCAGGTTTTCCAGCCCCGGCCAACCCTGCTGCACGGTCCATTGCACGAAGTCATGCCAGTTCTCGCCGGCCCCGGCCTCGACGTAGAAAGCCTCGCTGTCTTCCTTCACCAGGCGCCTGCCGGGAATGGCCATGTGCAGGACGAGGCCGTCGAAATCGCCGGTCAGCACCAGATTGCTGCCGCCGCCGAGAATGAAACGCTTTTGGCCGGCCAGTTCGGGGGCGGACAGTTGGGCTGGCGTGGTGATTTTTTGGTACGCGGCTGCCTTGCCGGGCAGGGCGAGCGTGTTGAGGCGGCTGAGATCGACGTTGAGTTCGGGATGCATGGCCGAATTTTCGTCGATTTTCCGGTCTTGTGGCGGCCTGGCGGAACGCCGTACTAATGTTCCCTGAACTGTTCGGCGCTGATGCCGTGCCGGGCCAGTTTGTCGTACAGCGTCTTCTTCGGCACCTGCAGCGCTTCTGCCGCCTGGGCGACGTTGCCGGCGTGGGCGCGCAGGGCGGCTTCGATGGCCTGCCGTTCGGCCGCGTCGACCTGGGCGCTCAGCGACGTGCCCGGCCCGTCGCCGGCTGCCGACGCGGCCAAGCCGTCGGCCAGGCCGAGGGCCCAGCGGTTGGCGACGTTCTTCAATTCGCGCACGTTGCCCGGCCAGTCGTGGGCCTGCCAGCGGGCGAGGTCGGCCGGCGTCCAGTTCGCCAGCGGGCGCTGGTAGCGTTGCGCCGCTTCCTGCAGGAAGGCGGCGATGAGCAGCGGGATGTCGGCGCGTCGTTCGCGCAGCGGCGGCAGGTCGATGCTGACGACGTTGAGCCGGTAATAGATGTCGGCGCGGAACTGGCCGGCATCGGCCAGCGCCTTGAGGTCGGCCTTGCTGGCGGCGACGATGCGGCAATCGACGGGAATGCTCTGGTTGCTGCCCAGGCGTTCGACGCTGCGTTCCTGGAGGACGCGAAGCAGCTTGACCTGCAGGGCCAGCGGCATCGATTCGATCTCGTCGAGAAACAGCGTGCCGCCGCTGGCGTGCTCGATGCGACCGATGCGACGCTTGCCGGCGCCGGTGAAGGCGCCCGCCTCGTGGCCGAAGAGTTCGCTCTCGAAGACGCTTTCCGGCAGCGCCGCGCAGTTGACCGCGACAAAGGGGCCGCGCCGGCCGCTGGCGTCGTGGATGGCGCGGGCGACGACTTCCTTGCCGCAGCCCGTTTCGCCGTTGATCAGGATGTCCACGCCGGTCGGCGCGAGGGCCGCGATCATCTGGCGGATCGCCTGCATGGCCGGCGTTTCGCCGATCAGCGCGTCGAGCCCGGCGGCGTGCAGGCGTTCCTTGAGCTGGCGGTTTTCGAGCAGCAGCGCGCGCTTGTCCAGGGCGCTGCGCACCGCGGCGATCAGGCGTTCGGACGGGAAGGGCTTTTCGATGAAATCGTGGGCCCCCTCGCGCATCGCCTCGACGGCCATGGCCACGTCGCCGTGGCCGGTGACCAGCAGCACCGGCAGGTCGCGGTCGAACTGGCGCAGTTCGCGCAGCAGCGCCATGCCGTCGCGGCCGGGCAGGCGGATGTCGCTGACCACCAGCGCCGGCCGGCTGGTGGCCAGGGCGGCGAGCATGGTTTCGGCGTCGGCAAAGCCGCGCACGGCGATGTCGGCGATCGCCAGCGCCTGTTCGCAACCCTTGCGCACGGCGCTGTCGTCCTCGACCAGGAAGACCGGCAGCGTCGCCGCTTGCCCGGATTCATCGGCCATCGTTGTCCTTGTTGTCGGCGGCCGGGAGCAGCAACTCGAACACGGCGCCGCCGTCGGCCGCGTTGTCGGTACGTAGTGTGCCACCGTAGCTCTCGACGATGGCCAGCGAAATGGCCAGCCCGAGGCCGAGGCCCTCGCTGGCCGGCTTGGTCGTGTAGAAGGGTTCGAACAGGTGGCTGCGCACCTCGTCGGCAATGCCCGGCCCGTGGTCGCGCACGCTCAGGCGGACATGGGCGCCAACGCGGGCGACGGTGATTTCGAGGCGCGGCTCGGGCAGCCCGTGCATGGCGTCGAGCCCGTTGAGCAGCAGGTTGACCAGCACCTGCTCGAGCCGCCCGGCCTCGGCGACGACACCCAGGCCGGGTTCGTCCTGGGCGACGTCGATGCGGGCGCCGTAGTCGCGCCGGCGCGGTTCGACCAGCAGCAGCGCGTGTTCGATGGCGGTGGCGATGGTCACTGCCTGCGGCGTCGCCGCTTCCTTGCGGGCAAAGGTCTTGAGCTGGCGCACGATGCGCCCGGTGCGGCCGATCAGTTCGCGGATCATCTGCAGGTTTTCGCCGACTTCTTCGTGTCGACCGCGGGCGAGCAGGGCGGCGGCGTTGTCGGCGAAGGTCTGCAGCGCCGCCAGCGGCTGGTTCAGCTCGTGGCTGATGCCGGCCGCCAGTTGGCCGAGCACGGCCAGCTTGCCGGCCTGCACGGCGGTGTCGCGGGTCTCGTGAAGAATCGCTTCGGTGCGCTGCAATTCGGCGATCTTGTCGGTCAGGTCGGCCGTGCGTTCGGCGATCCGCTGTTCGAGTTCGGCGTGGATGCGTCGCAGTTCCTCGCGCCGGTGGCGGCGATGGCGCAGGTGGGCGGCGACACCCATGGCGAAGGCGGCGGCCAATGCCACCGCCAGCGCGCCGGAAAACGCCGCGCCGCGGGCTTCGTCGGGGCGGCCGAGCTGGACGACGCGCCAACCGAGATTGCCGACCGGGCGGGCGACCTGCAGCAGTTCGCGGGCCGGCTGGTCGGGCAGTGCCAGGCGCAGCGGCCGTACCGCGTCGAGATCGAGCGGCCGGTCGGCCAGCGGCGGAATGGTCAGCTTGCCGTATTGCCGGGTCGCCGCCAGACGGGCCGTGACCTCGGCCGGCAGCGGGGCCAGCGACCGGTAGCGCAGGCGGCGTTCGGAGGACAGGAAGACGATGCCGTCGGCGTCGGCCAGCAGCAGCGTGTCGCCGGCCCCGGCCATGGCCTGTTCCATGGCCTCGAGGCCGACCTTGAGGACGACGACGCCGAGCACCCGGCCCTGCTCGCGGACCGGCGCAGCAAGGAAGTAGCCGGGTTCGCCGGTGGTCACGCCGACGCCGTAAAAGCGGCCGAGTCCATGGGCGACGGCATCGGTGAAATAGGGGCGGAAGGCGTAGTTGTGGCCGACGAAACTGCGCGGCTGGCGCCAGTTGCTGGCGGCCAGGGTCATCCCCTCGGCGTCGATCAGGTAGGTGGCGGAAACTGCGGCGCCTTGCTGGGCGGCCTCCAGGTAGGCGTTGGCGGCGGCGATCCGCTGCGCATTGCGCGGCTCGCGGAGCAGCGCGGCCAGCGACGGCTCGAGGGCGAGCAGGCCGGGCAGCGATTCGTGGCGGTTCAGCGTCGCTTCCAGCGACAGCGCGAAGGCATCGAGGCGCTGCGTCGCCGCTTGCCGTTCGTGCGCGAGATAGGCGCCGAGCAGCAATTGATAGCCGAGCAGGCCGATCAGCAGGCAGGCAACGGCCGCCGCCGAGGTCAGCAACCAGGTTCGGGAGGAAAAAGCGGCACGGCCCATCGGCGCATCGTAACCACTTTTGGCGGCGGCCGGCAGGGTCAGGGTGACGGCGGGCATGGTTGCAGCGAAACCACGGTATCGGCCGGCAGACCGGGCAGCCAGGCCGGCATCGGCCGGCAGTCGGCCCCGGCGCAGACGGTGTACGGGGCAACATAGGGCGAATGCCGCAGCGTCACCGCCGGCAGCGGCGGCAACGGCGGCGTGTAATGCCAGGCGCCGGCCCGGTAGACCGCATCAAGCGGCGGTTCCATGCCGGCGCCGGTGCCTTGCACGCGGGCCGAGGTCAGCTTCAGGGCATTGCCCTGCAGGCGGTAGTCTTCCGCCCACAGGGTTTTCTGGACCGAATGCGTCCACTGCAGCGTGACTGTCTCGCCGAGCGGCGCGATGAGCAGGCCGGCGACGAGACAGATGGCGTTCATGCCGGGTGCAGGCGACGGCTGTGGATCAGGTGCCAGCCGATGAACGCAGCGCAGGCGGCGAAGCCGATTTCGTCGGTCAGCGGCAGCGCGGCAACCAGCAGGAAGGCGGCCAGTGCGGCCCAGACGCGTTCCCAGGCGGCCAGCGGCGCGCGCAGGTAACCGATGCTGGCGGCGCCCCACAGGGTGATGGCCAGCAAGGCCTTGCCGACGATGTAGGCGACGGCCAGTGCCGACGGATCGCCCTGCAACATCAGCGCGTTGTCGTAGACCGCCATGAAGGGCACGACGAAGCCGGCAATGGCGATCTGCACCGCCTTCAGGCCGATCTTCATCGCCGGCTCGCGGGCTACCGAACTGGCGGCGAAGGCGGCCAGCGCCACCGGCGGCGTCAGGTCGGCCATGATCCCGAAGTAGAAGACGAACAGGTGGCTGACGATGAGCGGCACGCCGAGATCGAGCAGGGCCGGGGCGGCGATCGAGCTGGTGATGATGTAGTTCGGGATGGTCGGGATGCCCATGCCGAGCACCAGGCAGATCAGCATGGTGAGCAGCAGCGAGACGAACAGGCTGTCCTCGCCGACCTTGAGGATGAAGCCGGCGAAATTGGTTGCCGCGCCGGTCAGCGTCAGGATGCCGATGATGATGCCGACGATGGCGCAGGCGACGCCGACCGGCAGCGCCTGGCGGGCACCGTCGACGAGGCTGGCGCGCATGACGCGCAGCGTGTCGCGGCCACCCTGGACGAAGCAGCAGGCGGCGACCAGCAAGGCGATGACGATCAGCACCGGGTAGACGCCCCACTTGACGAGCAGCGAGGCGCCAAGGCCGACGGCGACCCAGAAGACGAAGCGGAAGGCGGTGGACGACAGGCGGGCGCCGACCGCGGCACCGAGGATCAGGATGGCGCACAGCGCCAGGCCAACCATGCCCGAATACATCGGCGTGAAGCCGTTGAACAGCATGCCGACCAGGCCGGCCAGCGGCAGCACCAGATACCACTGTTCGCGGATCGCCTGCCACGGGTTGGGGCAGTCTTCCTTGCTCAGGCCGTCGAGATTCCGCCGCCCGGCTTCCAGGTGCACCATCCAGAACACCGTGGCGTAATAGAGGATGGCCGGGATCAGCGCCGCCTTGACGATCTCGACGTAAGGCAGGTTGAGGTTCTCGGCCATGATGAAGGCGACGGCGCCCATGACCGGCGGCATGATCTGGCCGCCCATCGACGAGGTTGCCTCGACGGCGCCGGCGAACACACCGGAATAGCCGAAACGCTTCATCAGCGGGATGGTGAACTGGCCGGTGGTCAGCACGTTGGCGACGCCGGAGCCGGAAATCGACCCCATCAGCCCGGACGAGACGACCGCGACCTTGGCGGCGCCGCCCTTGGTATGGCCGACGAAGCCGAGCGCCACCGAGTTGAACAGGTTGATCATCCCGGCATGTTCGAGAAAGGCGCCGAACAGCACGAACAGGAAGATGTAGCTGGCCGAAACCAGAGTCGGAATACCGAAAATGCCCTCGGTGCCGAAGCCGATCTGGTCGACGATCTGGGCGAAGTCGTAGCCGCGGTGGGCAAGATCGCCCGGCAGATACTGGCCGAACAGGCCGTAGAGCAGGAAGGCGGCGCAGATGGCCGGCAGCGCCAGGCCGAGAATGCGGCGCGCCGCCTCGAAGAGGAGGGCGATCATCGTCGTGCCGACCAAGAGATCAATGGTGCTCGGGTCGCCAGCCCGCTGGATCAGGTCGACCTCGTAGATCCACTGGTAGCAGGCGAGCAGGAAGGCGGTGCTGGCGAGCAGCCAGTCGCCGGGCGCCACGCGGTCGTGGCGGGCGCGCTTGTAAGGCGGAAAGAGGATGAAGGTCAGGGTCAGCAGAAAGCCGACATGCAGGGCGCGCATGACCAGGCTGGACAGGGGATGGAAGGCCGCGACGCTCAGCTGGTAGAGCGAAAAGACGAGCGCGATGCCGGTCAGCAAGAGGAGCGCGACGCCCCCGAGACGGCGCTGGGCGCCGTGCTCGGAGAACGTCTCCTGCTCGATGTTCATCGGGGAGACGTTGGTGGTCATGATCGCTTACTTGAGCAGCCCGGCTTCGCGGTAGTACTTCTCGGCACCCGGGTGCAGCGGCACCGGCGAGCCGGCGGCCATCTTTTCCTTTTTGATCGCCTTGGCGGCAGCGTGGGCGGTGGCCATGGTGTCGAGGTTCTCGGCCATCGACTTGGTCATCTTGTAGACCATGTCCTCGGAAACGCCGGCGTGGGTGACCAGGTAGTTCGGCACCAGCACGGTATTCACGTCGGTGGTCTGGCCGTTGTAGGTGTTGGCCGGAATGGTGCCGGACTGGTAGGCGGCGTCGCCGATTTTGGCCACGACGTCGGCCGGGATCGGGATGACGACGATCTTCAGCGAGGTGGCCAGATCGCGTACGGCGGCGACGCCGAGGCCGGAGGAGAGCAGCGTCGCGTCGAGCTGGCGGTTCTTCATGAGTTCGACCGATTCCGAGTAGCCGAGGTATTCGACCTTGGCGAAATCCTGGTAACTCAGGCCGACCGCCTTCAGGATGTCGCGGCTGTTCAGTTCGGTGCCGCTCTTCGGCGCCCCGACCGAGACGCGCTTGCCCTTGAGGTCGGCCAGCGACTTGATGCCGGAGTCGGCGGCGGCCAGGAAATGGATGTAGTTGGGGTAGATCGCGGCGACCGTGCGCAGCTTGTTCAGCGGCGCCTTGAAGCCGACATCGGCATTGCCCTTCCAGGCTTCCGACAGGGTGTCGCCGAGCGTGAAGGCGATCTCGCCCTTGCCGGCCTGCAACAGGTTGAGGTTTTCAGCCGAGGCCTTGGTCGCCTGCACCGACATCTTGGCGTCCGGCAGCACCTTGCCGTAAATCTGGGTCAGCGACACGCCGAGCGGGTAATAGACGCCGCTGGTCCCGCCGGTCAGCACATTGATGAAATCGGCCGCGTGGCCGGCAGTGGTGCCGACGGCCAGCGTGGCGGCGACGATCAGGGAACGCAGTTTCATGTTTTATCTCCTCCGGTAATTGGAATGCGCCGCGAGGCGGCTGCACCATTCACGATTGCAGGAGACGTGCCAGCGGTGATTGCTACGGTCAACCGGCTGATTTGATGGATTTTTGTCCGGCCGGCCGGGCGGCTGGCAAGAGCGGCGTGTGTGGAAATCCGGAATCGGGCCGGGTGTCAGTGCGGAATTCCGGACGCGGCGAAGGGGGTGCGGGGGTAGGAATGGACAGACACTGCCGTATCGAAAGCTCGTCCTTACGGCGATGCGGTGGCCGACGCTTTACCCGGCAGCGTCCCGCTCGGAGTAGCCAACCTCGCGCTGGCTGCGGATCGCCAGCACGAACACCGTATCAATCTCGGGAACGTAGCGATACAAGGCGACATACCCATGGGAACGACGGCCAATCACCAGCTCATGCTTGGCATTCGCCACCGGACGACCGATCAACGGGTTGTGCGCCAGAATTTCCAGGGCAGCGATGATTTCGCCCATGCGCTGTCCGGGATTCTCAACCTCGTAGCTGGCCAGATGATCGAGGATGCGATCAAAATCTTCCACCAGCTCCGGCGCCAACTCGATGCGGGACACGCTTCAGCGCGCCAGCTTGCCTGCCACGGGGCGCGTCGCTTCCTTGCCGGCCATGCGCGCCTCCAGATAAGCCCGCATTTCCGGCCACGGAATGGTTTTTCCGGTGGCCACGATGCCGGCATAGCGCTCTTCCGCTACCGCATCGAATTCAGCGCGGCGTTCTGCCTGCTCCGTTTTCTCGGCAATCGCGTCGAGAATGAAACCATGAGCCGTTGTTCCGGCGCGCTTCGCCGCAATGGCGATGCGGGCCTTCAGGTCATCCGGCAGGCGAATGGTGGTCGTGGACATGTCAGACTCCAAACAAAGTAGCGGAGGCCACCGTAGCACGTTTGTGCTACATGGCGCAAACGGTGAATTGGCACTGCTCTGAACCGGCGAGACGACGCCTCCGGACCATCGTGGTGACCATACAGACTCGTCTCATGTCGCGACGCCATTGCACCGCTGGTTTTACGGAGTTCTGTGACGATTTATGGGGAAGTGTTCGGCCAGGAACGGACCTTCTAGCGCATACCGCATAAAGCGGACACTCATTTTGAGCAAAATGCGAAATGAATGGATACTTGGTCGCAACCCTCCAAAACCTTGGGCAAAGCTTGTGAACGAAGAGATAGACCAAACTATTGAGATACATAACGAGCCGAATCCATGGCTCTATGGGGCGCTACTTTTCCTTGCCGCCAGTGCAGTTGGATTTCAACCAAACCGCTTTGGTTTGATTCTCATGATGATTGTTTTAGTGATTCTGGCGGGGTGGTGGCTGGCTCGACCACAATCCGTCATTATCTCGTTCGGCAAGCGGGAGGCAACGTTCACTTATTCCTCGATGAATTCGCTCCGCAGACACAAGGTGGTGTCCATAGCCGGATTCTCCCGGGTCTATGCCAGTCCATTTTATAAGAACGGCGGGTGGACCATTCACTTGAGCGGCCCTAGAGGTGAGCATCTTTTGCTTGCTCAAATTCCTTCACCATGGCAACCCACATTTCATAACGAATACGTGAGAGGGTTATGTGCCAAGATTTCAGCTGGGCTGAGAATTTCTGATGGTGGGGGAGGATGAAAGTCATAGGTCAGCTGACTTCGTGTTCCTAAGCTAGCACCTTGAAAAGCCGCTTTCTAGGTCCGCATTTCTGATCGTCCGCAGTAATCCGGAATCAATCGATTTCCGCATCGGCCCCAAGAAAAACGGGACATCCCTCGCCGGCATGTCCCGTTTGATTTGTCCCCGCCGAGTCTTACAGCAGCGGCGCCAGCCAGTATTCGGCGTCCTTGATCGACATTCCCTTGCGGCCAGCCCAGTCTTCGAGCTGGTCGCGGCCGATCTTCGGGATGGCGAAGTAGGCTGCCGCCGGATGCCCGATGTAGAAGCCGGAGACGGCCGCCGCCGGGGTCATGGCGCAGGATTCGGTCAGGTGCATGCCGGCGTTGGTCGGGGCGTCGAGCAGGGCGAACAGTTCGCGCTTGGCTGTGTGGTCCGGGCAGGCCGGGTAGCCGGGGGCGGGGCGGATGCCTTTGTATTGCTCGTTGATCAGCTCATTGTTGGTGAGTGCTTCGTCGGTCGCGTAGCCCCAGTACTCGGTGCGGATCTGCAGATGCAGCCATTCGGCGGCAGCTTCGGCCAGGCGGTCGGCGAGCGACTTGAGCATGATCGCCGAGTAGTCGTCGTTGGCGGCTTCGAAAGCGGCGACGCGCTCTTCGATGCGATGGCCGGCGGTGACGGCAAAGGCGCCGACGTAGTCGTTTTCGCCGATGAAATCGGCCAGCGCCATGTTGAAGCGGCCCGGGGGCTGCTTGTGTTGCTGACGCAGGCCGACCCAGCGAGTCAGTTCGGTGGTTCGTGACTCGTCGGCGTAGATGATGATGTCTTCGTTCTCGGCGCTGGCCGGGTAGAGGCCGAAGACGGCGCGGGCCGACAGCCAGTTTTCACTGACTATTTTGGCCAGCATGGCCTTGGCGTCGGCAAACAATTGGCGGGCAGTTTCGCCGACCGTCTCATTCTCGAGGATGGCCGGATAGCGGCCGGCCAGATCCCAACTCTGGAAGAACGGCGTCCAGTCGATGAGCAGCGCCAGATCGGCCAGACTCGGGTTGAGCGTTTGCAGCCCGAGCTGTTTCGGAATGGTCGGCGTGAACGGCTGGTTCCAGTTGAAACGGTTGGCCCTGGCTTCTTCCAGCGTGACCATCGTGGCGCCCTTGCGGCCGGCGTGCTCAGCCCGCACGGCCTTGTACTCGGCAACGATCTCAGCCATGTAGCCGTCGCGCTGATCGACCGAGAGCAGCTTGGTGGCAACGCCGACGGCGCGCGAGGCGTCCGGCACGTAAACCACCGCGCCGTCGGTGTTGGGGGCGATCTTGATCGCGGTGTGGGCGCGGCTGGTCGTCGCGCCGCCGATCAGCAGCGGCTGCTTCATGCCTTGGCGCTGCATTTCGCTGGCAACGTGGGCCATTTCCTCGAGCGACGGGGTGATCAAGCCGGACAGGCCGATGATGTCGACGCGATGTTCGAGCGCCGCCTTGAGGATGTTGTCGCAGGAGACCATGACGCCGAGGTCGACGACATCGTAGCCGTTGCAGCCGAGCACCACGCCGACGATGTTCTTGCCGATGTCGTGCACGTCGCCCTTGACGGTGGCCATCAGGATCTTGCCCTTGCTGCCCAGCCCGGTGCGGGTTTTTTCCGCTTCGATGTAGGGCAGCAGATGGGCGACCGCCTGCTTCATGACGCGGGCCGATTTGACCACCTGCGGCAGGAACATCTTGCCGGCGCCGAACAGGTCGCCGACGTGGTTCATGCCGGCCATCAGCGGGCCTTCGATGACGGCGAGTGGCGGCTTCCCTTCGGCTTCGAGCTGGGCACGGACTTCTTCGGTATCGGCCACGACGAAATCGGTGATGCCCTTGATGAGGGCATGTTCGAGGCGTTTCTCGACGGATTGTTCGCGCCACGAAAGATCGGGGCCGGTGTCCTTGGCCTTGCCTTCTTTCACGGTCTGGGCGAAGTCGACCAGCGCTTCGCCGGCGTTCGGGTTGCGGTTGAGCACCACGTCCTCGACCTTCTGCCGCAGTTCCGGCTCCAGATCGTCGTAGATGCCGAGCATGCCGGCATTGACGATGCCCATGGTCATGCCGGCCTTGATGGCGTGGTAGAGGAAAACGGTGTGGATCGCCTCGCGCACGGCATCGTTGCCGCGGAAAGAAAACGACACGTTGGAAACGCCGCCGGAAATGTGGGCGTGCGGCAGGCTTTGCTTGATCCAGCGGACCGAATTGATGAAATCGACGGCGTAGTTGTCGTGTTCCGGGATGCCGGTGGCAATGGCGAAAATGTTCGGGTCGAAAATGATGTCTTCGGCCGGGAAGCCGATGCTCAGCAGCAGGTCGTAGGCGCGCTTCGAAATCTCGGTCTTGCGGGCAAAGGTATCGGCCTGGCCCTTTTCGTCGAAGGCCATGACGATGACCGCGGCGCCGTAGCGGCGGGCGAGGCGGGCGTGTTCGAGGAACTTGGCTTCGCCTTCCTTCATCGAGATCGAGTTTACGATGCCCTTGCCCTGGATGCACTTGAGGCCGGCTTCGATGACTTCCCACTTCGACGAGTCGATCATGATCGGCACGCGCGAAATGTCCGGCTCGGAGGCGATCAGTTTGAGGAAGCGATCCATCGCGGCGATGGAATCGAGCATCGCCTCGTCCATGTTGATGTCGATGACCTGGGCGCCGTTCTCGACCTGCTGGCGGGCGACGGCCAGTGCGTCGTCGAAGCGGCCCTCGAGGATCATGCGGGCGAAAGCCTTCGAGCCGGTGACGTTGGTGCGCTCGCCGACGTTTACATAAAGCGAATCGGCGCCGACGTTGAACGGTTCCAGCCCGGAAAGGCGGAGCTTCTTTTCGATTTTCGGCACTTTTCTCGGGTTGACCGTAGCAACCCGCTCGGCGATGGCCTTGATGTGCTCGGGCGAAGTGCCGCAGCAGCCGCCGACGATATTGACGATGCCGGCCTTGGCCCAGCTCTCGATTTCATCGGCCAGCATGTCGGCCGTTTCGTCGTAGCCGCCAAAGGCGTTGGGCAGGCCGGCGTTCGGGTGGGCCGAGACGTAGCAGTCGCAGACGCGCGACAGTTCCTCGACGTACTGGCGCAACTCCTTGGCACCGAGCGCGCAATTGAGGCCGAAGGACACCGGCTTGATGTGCGACAGCGAATTCCAGAACGCCTCGGCCGTCTGGCCGGACAGCGTGCGGCCGGAGGCATCGGTGATCGTGCCGGAAATCATCACCGGCCAGCGCCGGCCGGCGGCGTCGAAGAATTTCTCGATGGCGAACAACGCCGCCTTGGCGTTGAGCGTGTCGAAAATGGTTTCGACGAGAAGGATGTCGGCGCCGCCATCGGTCAGGCCGCGGATCGCTTCGAGGTAATCGGTGACCAGCGCGTCGAAAGTGACGTTGCGGTAGCCGGGGTCGTTGACGTCCGGCGAGATCGACGCCGTGCGGCTCGTCGGGCCGAGGACGCCGGCGACGAAGCGCGGCTTGGCCGGGTTGGCGGCGGTGAATTCATCGCACAGCTGGCGGGCCAGCGCGGCGCCCTCCTTGTTCAGCTCGTAGACGATGGCTTCGAGCTTGTAGTCAGCTTGCGACACCGCGGTCGAATTGAAGGTGCAGGTCTCGAGAATGTCGGCGCCGGCCTCGAGGTAGTTGCGGTGAATGCCGCCGATGACGTCCGGCCGGGTCAGCACCAGCAGGTCGTTATTCCCTTTGAGGTCGTGCGCGTGATCGGCGAAGCGCGTGCCGCGATAATCGGCTTCCTGCAAGCCGTGACGCTGGATCATCGTGCCCATGGCGCCGTCGAGGACGAGCATCTTCTCGGCAAGCAGGGCGGAAAGTTCGGCAGTACGGTCGGGTTGCTGCATGATCACCTCGGCAGAGCAAAATTACGCCGGGCACGCCGCAAAAACGAACGGCGCCACAAACCGGCTGGGTTTGCGAGCGCCGTTGATCATTGCCGAGCCTGGCCCCGGAATTCACAAAAGCATGAAAAGGGTCGCAGCGCTCCTCGGCAGAGGCGCGTAGTTTAACGAGCCTTGTTCCTGCTGCCAAGTTAAGCGACTGATTATGCGGAAAAGCTCAAGGCCAAACGGCAGCGGACCTTGGCCTTGACCGGGTGTCGAAGCGCGTCAGAAGCCGGCTCGTTCGCTCCGGAGCCCTCCAGCCGCCTAATCCTGAGTGGACAAACCCGCCACCCTGGCCCGCGCCGCGTGCAGTTTCCGGTAGCTATCGATCAGGCGCTGGTGCCTGTCGAGCCCTTCCAGTTTCATGCTCGTTGGCGTCAGGCCGAAGAAGCGCACGCTGCCGTCCACCGAGCCCTGCGCGGCGTCCATCCGCGGGTGGCCGAACATCCGGCGGAAGTTGGCCTCGTAATCGTCCAGCTCCAGTTCGTCGTCGAGCAGCACCTCGAGCACCACGTTCAAGGCTTGATAAAACAAGCCGCGCTCGACGGTGTTTTCGTTGTACTGCAGGTAGGTTTCGACCTGTTCCTTGGCCGCTTCGAATTGCTGCAGGGCGAGATTGATCAGCAGCTTCAATTCGAGGATGGTCAGCTGCCCCCATTCGGTGTTCTCGTCGAACTCGACGCCGATCAGGGTGATGATGTCGGTGTAATCGTCGAGTTCGCTGTCTTCCAGACGTTCGAGCAGCGCTTCCAGGCCGGCATCGTCGAGACTGTGCAGGTTCAGGATGTCTTCACGGAACGCCAGTGCCTTGTTGGTGTTGTCCCAGATCAGGTCTTCCACCGGATAAATCTCCGAATAACCCGGCACCAGGATGCGGCAGGCGGTGGCGCCGAGCTGGTCATACACCGCCATGTACGCTTCCTTGCCCTTGGCTTCGAGAATGCCGAACAAGGCGGCGGCCTCAATGGTGTTGGAGTTTTCCCCCTGGCCCGAGAAGTCCCACTCGACAAAATCGTAATCTGCCCTGGTGCTGAAAAAGCGCCACGACACCATGCCGCTCGAATCGATGAAGTGCTCGACGAAGTTGTTCGGCTCGGTGACGGCGTTACTCTCGAACGTCGGCCGCGGCAAATCGTTCAGACCTTCAAAACTGCGTCCCTGCAACAACTCCGTCAGGCTGCGTTCCAGCGCCACCTCCAGGCTCGGGTGCGCGCCGAACGACGCAAAGACTCCGCCGGTACGCGGGTTCATCAGGGTGACGCACATCACGGGGAACTCGCCGCCCAGCGATGCATCCTTGACCAGCACCGGGAAACCCTGTTTTTCCAGCTCATCGATGCCGGCAAGAATGCCGGGATATTTCGCCAGCACCTCCTGCGGCACATCGGGCAGCGCCATTTCACCTTCGAGGATTTCGCGCTTGACCGCCCGTTCGAAAATCTCCGACAGGCATTGCACCTGCGCTTCGGCCAGCGTATTGCCGGCGCTCATGCCATTGCTGAGGAACAGGTTGTCGATCAGGTTGGACGGGAAATACACCACCTCGCCGTCCGACTGGCGCACGTAGGGCAGCGCGCAGATGCCGCGTTCGGTATTGCCGGAATTGGTGTCGTAGAGATGCGAGCCGCGCAACTCGCCGTCCGGGTTATAGATTTCCAGACAGTAGTCGTCGAGCAGCCCCTTCGGCAGGGCATCCTTCTTGCCCGGCTTGAACCAGCGCTCGCTCGGGTAATGCACGAAAGCCGCGTTGGCGATCTCTTCTCCCCAGAACTGGTCGTTGTAGAAGTGATTGCAATTGGCCCGTTCGATGAATTCGCCCAGGGCCGAGGCCAGCGCGCTTTCCTTGGTGGCGCCCTTGCCGTTGGTGAAGCACATGGGAGAGTGCGCATCGCGGATATGCAGCGACCAGACGTTGGGCACCAGATTACGCCAGGAGGCGATCTCGATCTTCATGCCCAGCCCGGCCAAAAGGCCGGACATGTTGGCGATGGTCTGCTCCAGCGGCAGATCCTTGCCGGCGATATAGGTGCTCGCAACCGAGTCGGAATTCAGCGTCAGCAAGGCCTGCGCATCGGCATCGAGATTGTCCACTTCCTCGATCACGAACTCCGGCCCGGTCTGCACGACCTTCTTGACGGTACACCGCTCGATGGAACGCAAAATCCCCTGCCGATCCTTGTCGGAGATATCCGCCGGCAACTCGACCTGGATCTTGAAAATCTGCTGATAGCGGTTTTCCGGATCGACGATGTTGTTCTGCGACAGGCGGATGTTCTCGGTCGGAATCTGGCGCGTGTCGCAATACAACTTCACAAAGTAAGCCGCACACAAAGCCGACGACGCCAGAAAGTAATCGAACGGCCCCGGCGCCGAGCCATCGCCCTTGTAGCGGATAGGCTGATCGGCGATGACCGTGAAGTCATCGAACTTGGCCTCAAGACGAAGCTTGTCGAGAAAATTGACCTTAATTTCCATGCGAGGATTCCAAAATAGCGTTCAAGAGTTGGCCGCTATTATCCGGTTTTCCCGGTGGCGCGACTTCCTGATGGAAAAGGAACTGGCTGACAACGCGAGCCTTGTTCGCGCCGCCAAGTTAAGCGACTGATTACGCGGAAATCGGTGGTGAAATTACCTTCCAACGCAGTTGCGGGAGGAAGGGCTGATATCTACGCGCTCCTGACGGATCAATATCCATCACTCAACGTCGACTCTGGCCGCCCTCCCGCTAATCCAAGGCTGCAACACAGTCAGCAACTGCCCACTTCAACGCCCCGCTATACAACCATCTGTTTCGCCAGTCGCCCCGCCAGATCCAGCAACTCCTCTCCATTTTCCAGACCATCAATGAAGCGCCGGGGGATTTCCGAGAGGCCGGTTTGGGCGCCGGTCAGGGCGCCGGTGAGGATGGCGCGGGACTGGTTTTGGCCACCGCCGTTGATGGCGTGGAGGACGGCTGATTCGAAGTCGTCGTGAAAGCGGGCGGCCAGGTAGTAGGCGGCCGGAAGCTGATGGTAGATGGCGCAGGGCAGGCCGTAGACGAGGGAGACTTTCCAGGCGGGGTCGATGTGGATGTCGGGGTCGGTGGCGGCCTGGGCGATGAATGAGGGACTGAGCAGGGCGTCGGGCGAGGGGAAGCGGCCGGCGGCGGGGGCTTCGGGCTGGTTGGCTGGCGGTGCTTGCAGGTTGCCGCTGGTGACGGTGTGGAAGGGCAGTTCGCCCGACTTGATCCGGGCCATCAGTTTGCCCGAGATGTTGGCATCTAGTTTCTGCCCTTCTACGAGCATGCCGAGGACGGCACCGAAGGCGACGGTCATGGCGACGACGGTTCCGTCAGTTTGCGTCAGCGCGGTATTCCGGCTGACAGCCGAGGCGAGTTGCGCTGGTTGCAGGGCGTAGCGGATGGCGATGCCGAGAATGCGCTCGGCGGCTTCGGTGGTGTCGGCGTTACCGCCGACTTGCCCCCAGGGCAAGCCGGATTTGACCCGCAGGCGCCAGGCTTCGCGGATCGATTGGCTGGTGTAGCCGCCCGGTCCGTTCATCGGTGTGCCGTCAAGCTGGGGGAAGAGTTCGTCGTCGAGGCGCCGGCAGAAGTCGGCTTCGTCGTAACCGCCGCAGTCGACGAGCGACTGGAGGGTGAGGCGGAGCAGGACGCCTGATTGTGAAAGCTGCCCGGCTTGCATGCCGGCGTGGTAGCGCCCGGTTTTGGGCGTGGTGTAGTCGCTGATCCACGGGCCGTAATCGGCGCGAAGTTGGTCGAGATCGTAGTACCAGTGCGGGCCGAGGGCGAGGGCGTCGCCGATGAAGGCGCCGATCAGGGCGCCCATGGCGCGGTCTTCAAGGGTGGGGGTGGGCGTCATGGCTGGGTTTGCAGTTTGTCTTGGGTTCGGGTGGTGAAATCGCTGGCGTCGTGGCGCTCGTGCAGTTGCTCTTCGAGCGGCCCGGTCACCCGGTTGACCATGCGGCCGCGTTGGGCGGCCGGGCGCTCGGCTATCTCGTCGGCCCAGCGAATGACGTGGGTGTATTCATTGACCTGCAGGAATTCGCCGGCCTCGTAGAGCTGGCCTCTGGCCAGGGCGCCGTACCAGGGCCAGATGGCCATGTCGGCGATGCTGTAGTCGGCGCCGCCGACGTAGCGGTTGTCGGCCAGCCGGCGGTTGAGGACGTCCATCTGGCGTTTGACTTCCATGGCAAAGCGGTCGATGGCGTATTCGATTTTGCTCGGTGCGTAGGCGTAGAAATGGCCGAAGCCGCCGCCGAGGAACGGGCCGCTGCCCATCTGCCAGAACAGCCAGGACAGGCATTCGGCGCGGCGGGCCGGGTCGGTCGGGACAAAGGCGCCGAATTTTTCGGCCAGGTAGAGCAGGATCGATCCGGATTCGAAGACCCGGATCGGTTCCGGGCCGCTGCAGTCGAGCAGGGCGGGGATCTTGGAATTGGGGTTCACCTCGACGAAACCGCTGCCGAACTGGTCGCCTTCGGTGATGCGGATCAGCCAGGCATCGTATTCGGCGCCGGCGTGGCCGAGCGCGAGCAATTCTTCGAGCATGAGCGTGACCTTGACGCCGTTGGGCGTGGCCAGCGAATAGAGCTGCAGCGGGTGTTTGCCGCGCGGGAGTTCGCGCTCGTGGGTCGGCCCGGCAATCGGCCGGTTGATGTTGGCGAAGCGGCCGCCGTTGGCTTTGTCCCAGGTCCAGATTTTGGGTGGGGTGTAGGGGGTGGGGGCGGTCATTTTGGCTTTCTTGGGGGGTTGTTGTTGGGACTTGGGACAGCGGGGGGTGGGGAACAGTTCATTGGCCCTCTCACCCATCCCCCTCCCGGCCTCCCCCTTGAAGGGGGAGGGGAAAGTCGTCCCTTGTCAGGGAGGGGGAACGACTTCAATTTTGGGCATTTTTTCCGGTTGACCGTAGCAATCAGCCCAACGGCTCGCAGCGTAGCCAGACGGTGAAGCGGGCGCCGGCGGCGGGGGAACTGGTGGCTGTGAGGTGGCCGCCGTAGCGTTCGATGAGGTTCTTGCTGACCCACAGGCCGAGGCCGTTGCCGCCGGGTTTTTTGGCGGTGAAGAAGGGTTCGAACAGGTGTTCGAGGTCGGCCTGGCTGATGCCGGGGCCGGAGTCTTCGACGTAGAGCTGGATGCCGACCGGCATGTCGGCCTCGTCCCAGTCGTCGACGGCGATTCTCAGGACGCCGCCGTCGGGCATGGCCTGGATGGCGTTGACCAGCAGGTTGATGACGACCTGTTGCAGCTCGTTCTTGTTGCAGATGATCTGGCGGGCCGAATCGACTTGTTGCTCGATGGCGATGTTGCCGGTTTTCAGCAGGTGGCGGACGAGGAGCAGGCTGTCCTGGATGAGCTGGGCCGGGTTGGTCGGTTCGAGGTAGCCGACGTAATCCTGCGGCCGGGCGAATTGCAGCAGCTTGGCGACGATCAGCCGGATGCGCTGGACCTGTTCGTGGATCAGCTTGATTTCGGGGGCGACCGGTTCGGCCTGCGGGCCGAGCAGGTCGCGCAGGACGTCGAGGTTGCCTTGGATGACGGCAATCGGGTTGTTGATTTCGTGGGCGATGCCGGCCGTGAGCTGGCCGATGGCGGCGAGCTTTTCGTTCATGACCAGTCGCGACTGGGCGGCCTTGAGATCGGTCACCGCCTGTTCGAGCGCCGCCGTGCGTTCGGCCACCTTGGCGTCGAGCGATTCGCCCCAGCGTTTGAGCGAGGTGGCCTGGGCCTGCAGGCGGTCGAGCATGCGGTCGAAATGGGCGGCGACGATGCCCAGTTCGTCCTGGCTGGCGACCGTGCCGACGCGGGCTTCGACATGGCCGTTTTCGATGGCGTGCATGGTCGCGTGCATGCGCTCGATCGGCTTGAAAACGCGGCGTGCCCAGAGCACGGCGAAGACGCCGGCGATCACCATGGCCAGCCCGAACAGCGCGATGACCGCGGCCAAAGCCTGGCGCCGGGCTTCGCTGAAGGGGCCTTCGAGGAAACCGACGTAGAGCATGCCGATGCGTTGCTGGCGGCCGTTGAGCAGCGGCTCGTAGGCCGAGACATACCAGTCGCTGACGACGAAGGCGCGGTCGAGCCAGGTCTGGCCGGCGCCGAGCACGGTGTCGTAGACGGCCTGCGAGACGCGGGTGCCGATGGCCCGGGTGTCGCCGAACAGCCGGACGTTGGTGGCGACGCGGACGTCGCCGAGGAACAGCGTTGCCGTGCCGGCGCTGCCGAAGGGCAGGGCGCCGGCCGGGTAGACGATGGCGTTGAGGGTGTCGATGAAATCGAGATTCTTGTTGAGCAGCACGCCGCCGGTCAGTACGCCGATGAGCTTGCCGGCGCCATCGCGGACGGGGGCGGCGGAATGGATGACCAGGCCGCGCACTTCAGCTTCGCGCTGGTCGGGGCGGGCGTTGGGCGTATCGACGATGGGGGTGCGGGCGCGCGTGGCCAGCTCGGGGCTGATGGTGAATAGCTGCGGGGCCGAGAACACTTCGGTTTCGGTGGTCGCCGTTCCGGCCAGGGCGGCGGCGATGACCGACCACGGGCGGGGATCGTCGGCGCCCTGGCCGACGGGGACTTCCTTGCGGGCACGGTCGACGTCGAAAAACTGCAAAAAATCGAGTTTGTGTTCCAGTTGCGTCGAGTCGAGCAGGTCGGCCACGGCCTGTTCCGGCCGGCCGTGCGCCTTGCGCAGCGTGCTGGCCAGGCGTTCGGAAGCGGCCAGGCTGGCCACCGAGCGGCCAACGCCATCGCTCACCCGTTCGAAATAGCCGTGGGCGACGGCGAGATCGGACTGGATCTTGGTGGCCAGCAGGCGGTCGAGATAATTGCCGCCCCAGTAGGCCAGCGCGGCCATCGTCAAGGGCAGCACGACGCCGAGCGGAATGAGCGCCAGGAGCAGCAGGCGGGTGCGGATCGAGCGCTGGCTCGAAGGGCTCTCCGGGGAAGTCACATGCCCCAGGCCTGGCACTTGCGGTCCATGGTCTTGCGCGAAATGCCGAGCCGGCGGCTGGCTTCGGATTTGTTGCCGTCGCTGGCCGCGAGTACGGCGAGAATGTGGCGTTTTTCGACGGCTTCGAGGGTCTCGGCATGGCCGGAAATGGCCGCGACGCCGACTTCCGGCTCGCTGCCGATATCGAACCAGCCGAGGATCAGCGAGCGTTCGACCAGATTGCGCAGTTCGCGCACATTGCCCGGCCAGTCGTAATCGGCCATCCGGGCCAGGGTGCGCGGGTCGAGGCTGAGCGGCGGGACGCCGAGGTTGGGTGTGAGCAGGGTCATGAAATGGTCGACCAGCAGCGGGATGTCCTCCGGCCGGTCGCGCAACGGCGGCAGCGTGACTTCAAGCACCTGCAGCCGGTAGTAGAGATCGGGCCGGAAACGCTGGGCGGCGACTTCGGCTTTGAGGTCGCGGTTGGTGGCGGCGATGACACGCACGTCGACGGCGATTTCCTGTTCCGAGCCGACCGGCCGGATGCGTCTTTCCTCAAGCGCGCGGAGCAGTTTGGCCTGGGCGGCGAGCGGCAGTTCGGAGATTTCGTCGAGAAACAGCGTGCCGCCGCGGGCGTAATAGAACAGGCCTTCGCGGCTTTGCGCGGCGCCGGTGTAGGCGCCCTTGACGTGGCCGAACAGCTCCGACTCGATGAGTTCGGCCGAAATCGCCGCGCAATTGACCGGCACGAAGGGGCCGTTGGCGCGCGGGCTCATGCGGTGCAGGGCGCGGGCGGCGACCTCCTTGCCCGTGCCGGATTCGCCGCAGAGCAGGACGGTGGCCGGCGTCGGGGCGATGCGCTTGAGGCGCTCGCAGACCTTGAACATGGCATCCGACTGGCCGATGACGCCTTCGATGTCGGCAGAGTTAGTGCTCACTTCGCGGCGCAGCACGAAGTTTTCACGGGCCAGGCTGGAACGTTCGAAACAGCGCTGGATGGCATTGAGGACCTGGGCCAGCGAGAAGGGCTTGAGCAGGAAGTCGGCGGCGCCGGCGCGCAGGGCATCGATGGCGGTGTCGAGATCGGCGTAGGCGGTCATCAGCACGACGTCGCCGGCATAGCCCTCGTGGCGCAGTTCGTGCAGCCAGTCGATGCCGGAAACGCCGGGCAGGGCGATGTCGAGGACGATCAGGTCGTAGTGGCTGCGGCTGACCATCGGCCGCGCCTGTTCGATGCTGCCGGCGCAATCGGCGACGCCGCAGCGCGAGCTGAGCGCCCGTTGCATGAAACTCTGCATGCCCGGCTCGTCGTCGACGATGAGCACCGAGTATTGCTGCCACGGGGCATCGTGTTTGCTTGGATTTGTCTCGTCCATGATCGTTATTTTGGTGATTTTCGGCTGATTTTCGCATGCCTCGCCGGGCTGGGGGCGGGTCATTTTGTCTGCCCGCTGCGCCGAAATGTCGCAACGCCGGGCCGGCCATTTCGATTTTGGTCGTTTTTTCCGGTTGACCGTGGCAGGCATCGAAATTGCTGCAACAAAGCGCCGGCTATAATGCCGGCGCGCGGTCTGTGTACCGCATCGAAGAGGTGGCACCCCGGTGCCTTGTAAGCTGCCGTGACATCCGCACGGCGGCGGTTGCTGGACAAAACGGAGTACAAAATGAAATTTTCCACCCTGCGCCGCATGGCGCTCAAGGGCGCGGTTGCCTGCGCTGCCATTACTGCCCTCCCGGCCTTTGCCGCCGACGCCATCCTGCGCGTTTCGGCCATCCCCGACGAAGCGCCGACCGAGCTGCAACGCAAGTTTGCCCCGCTCGGCAAATACCTCGAAGCGCAGACCGGCATGAAGGTCGTGTTCACGCCGGTTTCCGACTACGCCGCCGTCGTCGAGTCGCTGGCGACGAAGAAAATCGACCTCGCTTGGCTCGGCGGCTTCACCTTCGTGCAGGCCAAGATCCGCACCAACGGCACGGCCATTCCCATCGCCCAGCGCGAGGAGGATGCCAAGTTCACCTCCAAATTCATCACCGCCGACCCGAGCATCAAGGCGCTGGCCGACCTCAAGGGCAAGACCTTCGCTTTCGGTTCGCCGTCGTCCACCTCGGGCAGCCTGATGCCGCGCTTCTACCTGCAGCAAGCCGGCCTCAATCCGGAAAAGGATTTCAAGAACGTCGCCTATTCCGGCGCCCATGACGCCACCGTCGCCTTCGTTGCGGCCGGCAAGGCCGAAGCCGGCGTCCTCAACGCCTCGGTCTGGGACAAGCTGGTTCAAGCCGGGAAGGTCGACACCAGCAAGGTGCATGTCTTCTCGACGACGCCGCCGTATTTCGACTACAACTGGACGGTGCGCGGCGATCTCGATCCGGTCGTCGTCAAGAAACTGACCGACGCCTTCTTGAAGCTTGACCCGGCCAACCCGGAACACAAGGAAATCCTCGCCCTGCAACGCGCCGCCAAGTTCATCCCGACCAAGAAGGAGAACTACGACGGCATCGAGAAGGCAGCCCACGCCGCCGGCTTGTTGAAGTGAGTTTTTGCTTGAACGGCGTGGGGCTGACCCACGCCAACGGTTTTGCCGCGCTCAAGGACATCACGCTCAAGGCGGAAAAGGGCGAGCGCATCGCCCTGATCGGCCCCTCGGGTGCCGGCAAGACCTCGCTGCTTTCCGTGCTCGGTACGGCGCTGGCGCCGACGGCCGGCACGGCCGAGGTTTTGGATTTTGGCCAAAATTTCCGGTTGACCGTAGCACTCGCCAAACTGCGTTCGCGCATCGGCACCGTCCACCAAGCGCCGCCGATTCCCGGCCGGCAGCGCGTCGTGACGGCCGTTTTGGCCGGCAAGCTCGGCCAATGGCCGGCCTGGAAGTCGCTGGCTTCGCTGCTCTACCCGCTCGACATCCCCGGCGCCCGCACCGCGCTCGACCGCGTCGACCTCGCCGACAAGCTGTTCGCCCGTTGCGACCAGCTCTCCGGCGGCCAGTTGCAGCGCGTCGGCATCGCCCGCGTGCTCTACCAGCAGCCCGAACTGATCCTCGCCGACGAACCGGTTTCCGCCCTCGACCCGACGCTGGCGCTGGCCACCATCCGCCTGCTCGTCGCCGAGGCCGAAGCGCGCGGCGCAACGCTGGTCGCCAGCCTGCACGCCGTCGACCTGGCCCTCGGCAATTTCTCGCGCATCGTCGGCGTCAGAGCCGGGCAGATCGCCTTCGACCTGCCTGCCAGCGAGGTGGGCGATTCCCTGCTCCACGACCTCTACGCCAGTGAAGGCGACGAATTGCCGATTCAGGCCCACGAACCGCATTTCCTGCCACCAACCGCCGCCAACGACGCGGCGACGCGGGCGGCATGTTGCTGATCTCAGATGGAAATGAAACTTTCTAGGTTAATTCAGCTAGCGCAAGAATTTCGGAATGCAATCGAGGGCATTTCGGTCGAGCATCGTCCGGTTGGCATGCGAGATTTTCCTTTCGGGTCATGTGGTGATTCATCCCTGCTGCTTGGTGCATACCTTTCGGATATGGATATCGATGGGTTCTTCTATGTATGCGGCGAACGAGGCTCAAAGGCAGATGATTCGTGGACGTCCCATGCGTGGCTGCAACGTGGCAGTTGCGTTATCGATATCACCGCTGATCAATTTCAAGATGCTCCGACAAACATAATTGTCGCTGATCCGTCGTTGTGGCATCAGCAGTTCCAAACTGAAGCGCCACAGCCGGCCGATTTCAGACTTTGGACTGGATACGGCGCAGAGATTCTTGTTCCTATGTATAGCTCGCTAAAAAGGTCGCTGGGACTATTTCCGGCGGATAGCTGATTCGGAGTATGGATACGACCAATCGCGACCCGGCGGCGCGCACCCGCCTGATCGGCGCCCTGGCCGCGCTGGTCATCCTCTGGCCGCTCTTCCAGGCCGCCGAGGTCAAGCCCGGCGTGCTGTTCGACCCCGGCAATCTCAAGGTCATCGGCAACTTCCTGGCCGGCTTTCTGCCGCCGGAAACCGGTGCCGAATTCATGGGCTACCTGGCCAAGGCGACGCTGGAAACGCTGGCCATCGCTACGGCCGGCATGGCGCTGGCCTTCCTGGTCGCCGTGCCGATGGGCTATCTCGCCACCGGGGCCGGGCGCGAAAAGGCGACGCTCAACCCCGTCACGCGCAGCCTGCTGACCACCCTGCGCGGCATTCCCGAGCTGGTCTGGGCGCTCGTTTTCGTCCGGGTCTTCGGCCTCGGCCCGGCCGCCGGCGTGCTGGCGCTGGGCCTGACTTACGGCGGCATGCTGGCCAAGGTCTATGCCGAAATCCTCGAATCGGTCGATGCCGCGCCGGCCCGGGCGCTGCGCCACAACGGCGCCGGCCGGCCGCTGGCCATCCTCTACGGGCTGATTCCGCAGGCCTCGAAGGAGCTGGCCTCGTACACGGTTTATCGCTGGGAATGCGCCATCCGCGCCTCGGTCGTCATGGGCTTCGTCGGCGCCGGCGGCCTCGGCCAGCTCATGGATCAGGCCATGAAAATGCTCAACGGCGGCGAAGCGGCGACCATCCTGCTCGCCTTCATGGCCCTCGTGTTTGCCGCCGACGGTTTCTCCGGCTGGCTGCGTCGGGCGCTCGACACGCCGCCGGCCAACCGCGCCTCACCCTTCGGCTGGCGCAGCGGCGGACTCGGGCTGGCGCTGGTCGTCAGCATCGTCGCCAGCTTCAGCTATTTGGAAATTGGCCTGAAATCCCTGTTGACCGTGGAAGCCGTCCACAGCATCGGCGAATTCGTCGCCGGCTTCTTCCCGCCTGACCTGTCGGCCGAGTGGCTGGCCAAAGTCGGCAAAGGCATCTGGGAAACGCTGGCCATCTCGGTTGTCGGCACCCTGCTTGCCGCCGTCGCCGGCCTGCTACTCGCGCTGCCCAAATGGCGGGCGCCGTTCAGCTTCCTGCTCAACACCCTGCGCTCGGTGCCCGAACTGGTCTGGGCCACCATCACCGCGCTGGCCGTCGGCCTCGGCCCCTTCGCCGGGGCGCTGGCCTTGGCCCTGCACACGACCGGCGTGCTCGGCCGCCTCTACGCCGAAGCACTCGACAACGCCCCGCCGGCCCCCGGCCAGGCCCTGCGCCTAGCCGGCGCCCCGGGCGGCTTCGCCTTCCTCTACGGCACCTTGCCCGGCGCCGCCCCGCAACTCATCGCCTACACGCTCTACCGCTGGGAAATGAACATCCGCATGGCCGCCATCCTCGGCTTCGTCGGCGCCGGCGGCCTCGGCCAACTGCTTTATTTCGAACTCTCGCTGTTCCACCACGCCCAGGCGTCGACGGTGATCATCGCGATGCTTCTCCTGTCGATTGCCGTCGATCAATCGAGCGCCTGGCTGCGCCGGAAAATGCGCTGAGCAGCGCTATCATCACGGTTTTCTTATGGACTCACCAAGCATGCAAAACATCCTGATCATCATCCACGCAGCCCCCTATGGCAGTGAGCGCTGCCTGTCCGGTTTGCGGCTGGCCACGGCGCTGGCCGGCAGCGAGGCCAAGCCGGAAGTGAAGGTCTTCCTGATGTCCGACGCCACCGTGCTCGGCTTGCCGAATCAGCAGGATGGGGCGACCAACGGCTTGCAGGGGATGGTCGAGACGCTGGTCAATCATGGTGTGCAGATTCGCTCCTGCCGGACCTGCGCGATGGCGCGCGGCATCGCCGAATTGCCGCTGATCCCGGGCGTGAGCATCGGGACGCTGGTCGAGTTGGCCGAGGCAACGCTGGCCGCGGACAAGGTCATCACCTTCTGATTGGCGCCGGGCCGGGGTTTCGTTTTTGGCCCTTTTTCCCGGTTGACCGTAGCAAGCCATGCGCGCTGGCAGACCGAAGCTTGCGCTGCTGCCAGCTGATCGACACTACCCGGTGGCGCCTTGCGGCTCGACGGGCAGCGTCACGCGGAAAATGGCGCCGCCGTCTTCCTTGTTGCGTACCGAAATATCGCCGGCGTGGCTTTTGATGATGCCGTAGGACACGGCCAGCCCGAGCCCGGTGCCCTTGCCGATCGGCTTGGTGGTGAAGAACGGCTCGAATACCCGGGCCAGGATATCGGGCGCAATGCCGGTGCCGCTGTCCTCGACCTCGACCCAGACGTGGTCGTCTTCATGGCCGCTGCGGACGACGATGCGGCCTTTTTCGGGAATGGCCTGGGCGGCATTGAGCAGCAGGTTCATGAACACCTGGTTCAACTGGAAGGGCATGCAGCGGATGCGCGGCAACGTACCGTAATCCCTGATGACCTCGGCCTTGGGCCGGATTTCGTTGGCAACGATATTGAGCGTGCTGTCGAGGCATTCGTGGATATCGGCCTGCTGCCATTCCGCGTCGCCGGGCTTGGAAAAGTCGCGGAGGTCGGCAACGATGCGCTTGACCCGCTCGATGCCGGTCAAGGACTCCTGGAGCAGGGTCTGGGCGTCGTCGCGGATAAAGGCAAAGTCCATTGCCTTTTCGAGATCGTGGATCTGCCGACGCAAGGGATCGTTCGCCGGTTTGTCGACCAGGACGGTTTCGTAGGCACCGACCAGGCGCAGGAATTCGGACAAATAGTTCTGTAGCGTGCCCAGGTTCGATTTGACGAAACCGACCGGGTTATTGATCTCGTGCGCGACGCCCGCCGCCAGTTGGCCGACGGCCGACATCTTTTCGGCATGGAGCAATTGCGTCTGGGTGTCCTGAAGCTGTTTGTTGAGCTTCTTCAGGGCGGCGAGCTGTTCCGCCATTTCGCGCTCCAGGCGCTTGCGCTCGGAGATGTCCTCGACGATAGACCACACGTAATGCTGCTCGCCGCTGCCGGCAATCCGCACGCCGCTGGTCTGCACCGGCACGCAGCGCCCGTCCGGCCGGCGGTATTCCAGCTCGACCGCGCCGTAACGGCCGCCGACCTCCAGCGCCTGGCGCATCTCGGCCGCCTGGCCGGCGAACTGCTCGGGAATCAGGGACCACATGTCCACTGCCGTCAGCGCCTCGTCCGTACAGCCGAGCAACTGTTGATAGGCCTCGTTGCACTCGCGATGCCGGCCCGCCTCGTCCACCAGGGCGATGCCCAGCGGCGAATGCCGGAACAGCGCGCTCAGCTTCTCGTTGCTGGCCGCTTCCGCCAACTTGCGCTCGGTGATGTCGAGGGTGACGCCGATCACTGCCGGCTGGCCTTTGAACTGCATCGCCCGGCCGTGGACCTCGACATGGACGCGCCGCCCGTTGCGCTGCACGCCGACGAAGGAATAACGCATTTCCGGGATCAGGCCTTCGGCGCGCCGCCGGATATTGTCGGCCACCCGTTGCCGCTCCTCGGGCGCGATCAAGTCGGCAATCTTGATCGTATCGATCAATTCGGCCGGCGAGGCGTAGCCGAAAATATTGGCGAACTCCTGATTGACGTAGCGGAAGTAGCCGTCCTGAATCACGTAGATGCCGGCCAGCGTCTGATCGACCAGCGCCCGGGCCCACTCGCCCGTCAAGGTCAAATCGTCGCTTTCCGCCGCCGATGCCGGCAGTTGCTCCTTCTCGTTTTCATCCATGATCTGTCCCTGTTTGACGAGACTTACGCACCATGCCGTTCATGACTTGCGCGAACCTCCCTCCACCGTTTCGCGCCAGTCTGCCAAACCGAACAGCCCGTCGCCGCACCCCGGTTTCCCGGGCGCGTCCGGCCGATTCTCCCACGGCCGGAAAAAAATGTGTCGGCGGATCCGAGGTTTCATTTTTGGCCCTTTTTTACGCTTCGCGTAGTAAACCCGGTTGACCGTGGGATTCGCCGGGCCGGCGACGGTGGGACATTTTGTCCGGGGCCGGCCGGGTTTGGACAAAATGTCCCGCTTCTTGCCCGGAGCGAGACGGGGCATTTCCCATCATTCAACGACTTACGCATGGTGGCATGTTCGTTGCGCTGCTTCTCCCTTGCGACATGGGGTCGCATGAGGAGGAATAACTCAAATGAACATGAACAGGCGGCAGTTCTTCAAGGTCTGTTCCGCCGGGCTGGGAGGGTCGTCCATCGCGTTGATGGGGTTCTCACCGACCGCAGCCCTGGCGGAAGTACGCACCTTCAAGCTGGCCCGCGCAACCGAAACGCGCAATACCTGTCCGTATTGCTCGGTGGCCTGCGGGGTCATTCTCTACAGCATGGGCGACAAGGCGAAGAACGCCAAGTCGCGCATCATTCATATCGAAGGCGACCCGGATAATCCGGTCAATCGCGGCTCGCTGTGCCCGAAGGGGGCCGGCCTGCTCGACATGGTGCACAGCCCGAAACGCCTGATGCATCCGGAAGTCCGCGAAGCCGGCAGCACCGAGTGGAAGCGCCTGTCGTGGGACGACGCGCTGACCCGCATCGCCAAGTTGATGAAGGAAGATCGCGACGCCAATTTCATCGCCAAGAATACGGCGGGCGACACGGTCAACCGCTGGATGACGATGGGTCTGCTCGCTTCCAGCGCCAGCAACAACGAGGGCGGCTACCTGACGCACAAGGTTTTCCGCAACCTCGGCATTCTCTCGCTCGACACCCAGGCGCGCATTTGACACTCCCCGACGGTGGCCAGTCTGGCTCCGACATTTGGGCGTGGTGCAATGACCAACCACTGGGTCGACATCAAGAATGCCGATCTCGTCATCATCATGGGTGGCAATGCCGCTGAAGCGCACGTTTGCGGCTTCAAGTGGGTTGTCGAGGCCAAGGAAAAGCGCGGCGCCAAGCTGGTCGTCGTCGATCCCCGCTTCAACCGCTCGGCGGCGGTTTCCGACTATTACGCGCCGATCCGTTCCGGCACCGACATCGCCTTCCTCGGCGGCGTCATCAATTTCCTGGTGACCAACGACAAGATCCATCACGACTACGTCAAGAACTACACCGACTCGACCTTCCTGGTGCATGAAGGCTTCTCCTTCGAGGACGGCATCTTCTCCGGCTACAACGCCGAGAAGCGCAGCTACGACAAGTCGACCTGGAACTACCAGCTGGGCGCCGACGGTTATGTCCTGACCGATCCGACCATGGAAAGCCCGAACTGCGTCTTCCAGCAAATGAAGAAGCACTATTCGCGCTACACCCCGGATGTCGTCAGCAACATCACCGGCACGCCGAAAGACCGCTTCCTGCACATCTGCGAAATGATCGCGGCGACGGCAGCGGCCAACAAGACCATGACCATCCTCTACGCACTGGGCTGGACGCAGCACTCGGTGGGCAGCCAGAACATCCGGACGATGGCCATGATCCAGCTCCTGCTCGGCAACATGGGCATGGCCGGTGGCGGCATCAATGCGCTGCGCGGTCACTCCAACGTGCAGGGCATCACCGACATGTGCCTGCTGACCACCAACCTGCCGGGCTACATGACGCTGCCCAACGAGAAGGAACAGGACTTCACCGCCTATCTCGCCAAGCGTTCGCCGAAACCGCTGCGCCCGAACCAGATGAGCTACTGGCAGAACTATCCCAAGTTCCACGTCAGTCTCATGAAGGCCTGGTATGGCAAGGCGGCGACCAAGGAAAACAACTTCTGCTTCGACTGGCTGCCCAAGTTCGACAAGGGCTACGACGTGCTGCACATGTTCGAGCGCATGCACAACGGCCAGATGAACGGCTTCATCGCCCAGGGCTTCAACCCGCTGGCGGCGGTGCCGAACACCAAGAAGGTGGCCGACGCGCTGGCCCAGCTCAAGTTCCTGGTCGTCATCGACCCGCTGGCCACCGATACCTCGGAGTTCTGGCGGCCAGCCGGCGAGTTCAACGAAGTCGATCCGGCCAAGGTGCAGACCACCGTCTTCCGCCTGCCGGCCGCCTGCTTCGCCGAAGAGGAGGGGTCCTACACCAACTCCGGGCGCGTCCTGCAGTGGCACTGGAAGAGCGCCGACCCCATCGGCGAATCGAAGTCCGACGGCGACATCGTAGCCAGCCTGTTCGTCAAGCTGCGCGAACTGTATGCCAAGGACGGCGGGGCTTTCCCGGAGCCTATCCTCAACCTGAACTGGGCCTACAAGCACGCCGACGAACCGTCGCCCGAAGAGCTGGCCAAGGAGTTCAACGGCAAGGCGCTGGTCGACCTGGTCGATCCCAAGGATCCGACCAAGGTGCTGGTCAAGGCCGGCGAACAGGTGCCGAGCTTTGCCTTCTTGCGCGACGACGGCTCGACTTCCTGCGGCAACTGGCTGTACTCGGGTTCGTGGACGCAGGCCGGCAACATGATGGCGCGGCGCGATACGTCCGATCCATCCGGCCTCGGCCAGACCCTGAACTGGGGCTTCGCCTGGCCGGTCAACCGGCGCATTCTCTACAACCGCGCCTCGGCCGACCTGGCCGGCAAGCCGTGGGACAAGAGCCGCACCGTGATCGCCTGGGACGGCCAGAAGTGGGGCGGCAACGACGTGCCCGACTTCAAGGGCAACGAGCCGCCGGAAAACGGCATGGGTCCGTTCATCATGAACCCGGAAGGCGTGGCGCGGCTGTTTGCGCTGGGCCGCATGGCCGAAGGTCCGTTCTCCGAGCACTACGAACCCTTCGAGTCACCGCTCGAGGTCAATCCGATGCACCCGAACAATCCGCTGGCCCGGACCAACCCGGCCGCCCGCGTGTTCAAGGGGGACATGGAACAGTTCGGCACGGCCAAGGACTTCCCCTACGTGGCGACGACCTACCGCCTGGCCGAGCATTACCACTTCTGGACCAAGAACGTGCCGCTCAACGCCATCGTTCAGCCGGAACAGTTCGTCGAGATCGGCGAGGAACTGGCCAAGGAGAAAGGCATCGTGGCCGGCGACAAGGTGGTCGTCCGTTCCAACCGGGGCAAGATCAAGGCGGTGGCTGTCGTCACCAAGCGGATCCGCGGCCTTGATGTCGCCGGGAAGAAGGTGCACACCATCGGCATCCCGCTGCACTGGGGCTTTGTCGGGGTCGCCAAGCCGGGCTATCTGACCAACAAGCTGACGCCGTATGTCGGTGATGCCAACGTGCAAACGCCGGAGTTCAAGGCGTTCCTCGTCAACATCGAGAAAGCCTGAGGAGGATCGCCATGGCACTTCAATCCCTGGATATCAAGCAGCGTTCCGCCACCACGACCCCTTCGCCGTCCGAACGGCAGACGGTGGAAGTGGCCAAGCTGATCGACACCACCCGCTGCATCGGCTGCAAGGCCTGTCAGGTGGCCTGCATGGAATGGAACGACATTCGCGACGAGATCGGTTCGGTCGACGGGACTTACAACAACCCGACCGACCTGACCTCCGCGTCATGGACCGTCATGCGTTTTTACGAAAAGGAGAATAGTTCCCCGTTTGACCTCGAATGGCTGATCCGCAAGGACGGCTGCATGCACTGTGCCGATCCGGGCTGCCTCAAGGCCTGCCCGGCGCCCGGCGCCATCGTGCAGTACGCCAACGGTATCGTCGATTTCCATCAGGAAAACTGCATCGGCTGCGGCTACTGCATCACCGGCTGTCCGTTCAACGTCCCGCGCATCTCCAAGAAGGACAGCAAGGCGTACAAGTGCACCCTGTGCTCCGACCGCGTTGCCGTTGGCATGGAGCCGGCCTGCGTCAAGACCTGCCCGACCGGCGCCATCATGTTCGGCAGCAAGGAGCAGATGACCGAGCAGGCCGAGCATCGCATCGGCGAACTCAAGGGCCGCGGTCACGGCAAGGCCGGTCTGTACGATCCGGCCGGTGTCGGCGGCACGCATGTCATGTACGTGCTGAAGGATGCCGACGATCCGACCCAGATCGGTTTGCCGGCGTCGCCGACGATCAGTGCCCTGGTTTCCGTCTGGAAGGGCTTCGCCAAGCCGCTCGCCACCCTGGCCATGGCCGGCGTGGCACTGGGCAGCCTGTTCCATTACGTGACCAAGGGTCCGAACGAGGTCTCGAAAGAGATCGAAGACGAGATCGAAAAGGAGGACGCCCAATGATCCGCGATCCGAAAGACCTCAAGCGCTATGAGCCCAAGGAAAGGGCCAATCACTGGGTGGTGGGCATCAGCTTCATCCTGCTCGCCCTCTCCGGTCTGGCCTTTTTCCATCCGGCGTTTTTCCCGCTGACGCAGTTGTTCGGCGGGCCGACCTGGGCGCGCATCATCCACCCCTACCTCGGGGTGCTGATGGCCGTCTCCTTCCTGGCCCTTTACTTCCGCTTCGCCCATCTCAACAAGATGACGCCGGCCGACAAGGAATGGCTGGGCAAGGTCGGGCAGATGGTGGACGGCGACGACCACAACATGCCGGAGCAGGGCAAGTACAACGGCGGACAGAAGGTGATGTTCTGGGCGATGGCCATCTGCATGCTGCTCATGGCGGTTTCCGGCCTGCTCATCTGGCGTGCCTGGTTCGGTTTCGACATCACCCTCGTCCGTCTGGGCGCCGTGGTGCATGCCGCTGCCGGCGCCGTGATGATCGGTCTGATCTTCGTCCACGTTTATGCAGCCATCTGGGTCAAGGGCACCATCCGCGCCATGTGGTACGGCACGGTGACCCGCGCCTGGGCCAAGCAGCATCATCGCGGCTGGTATCGACAGATGACCGGCAAATGAGCCGGTCGGCAGGCGTTTAGCGTTATCTTGCGTTCGGGGGCTCTGCGGTGAAGTTGCCGCATCCCCCATTTTTTCCGAAATCCAGTCTGTTAGCGGTTACTACCGACTGGCAGCTACCCACCAGCAACTACTGACCAAAAAATGCAGACCCAGCCGATAGATTTTCATCCGCCGACCGAAGAGGCCGCCCCCTACCTGTTGCCGAAGCCGGCATCGATTTTTGCGGGACGGGCCAAACGTTTCGCCGAACTGTCCGCCGGCCATACCCTCGGCGAATGGCTGCAATTTCTCGGGCAGTTGAGCCAGGCCCAGCACGAGGTGCTCCAGGGCCTGCCCGTTCTGCCCTTGCCCGATGCCGCGCTCTTCGAGCAGGCGCGCACCCACGGCATGCCACCGCTCAATGCCGCCTCGCTGCCCTTGCCCGCCGCCTGGCAGCCGGCCCTGCGCCAACTGGCCGGGCACCTGGCCAGCCAGGCGCCGGAAGCCGGCCAGGTGTCGTTGAACAAGCTGCTCGCCGCATCCGATGCCCAGCTCGACGAGCTGGCCAGGGTTCTGCTCAATGGCGAACCCGATGCCGAGCAGGCGGCGCTGCTGCCCTTTGTCGCCGCCGCGCTGCAAGTCGTGTTCACCGCCCTGGCCAGCCAGCTCGACGTCAGCCAGTTGCAGCCGCTCGATGTGCATGGCGTCTGCCCCTGCTGCGGCAGCCTGCCGGTTGCCAGCGTCGTCCGTCAGGCCGATGGCATCAGCAACCTGCGCTACCTGCATTGCGCGCTGTGCAACACCGAATGGAACCTGGCCCGCGCCACCTGCGCGGCCTGCGGCGATGACGAAAAGCTCGTCCAGCACCACATCGAGGGCAGCAACGGCGCCGCCCGTACCGAAACCTGCGATAGCTGCCAGAGCTATCTGAAGATTTTCTATCAGGAAAAGGACATGCTGCTCGACCCGGTCGCCGACGACCTCGCCACGCTGGCCCTTGACATGCTCGTCGACGAAGCCGGCTACGAACGCTCCGGCCCCAACTTGCTGCTGATCGGCGCCAACGCTTAAACCATTTGATCAACCTTTCTGCCCGGTCCGGGTGAAAGCCATGAACGAAAAAAGACATCTTCCTGCGGTCGACCGCGTTTTAGGGCAAGTTCCTGAATTAATCGAAGCGCACGGCCGCCAGCTGGTCACCGGTTGCGTTCGCGCCGAACTGGCCGCCGCCCGCGAGGGCCTCAAACATGGCCTGCCATTGCCGGAAGAAGCGGCCCTGCTGTCAGCCATCCGCCGCCGTGCCGACGAGGCCGGCCGGGCCAATCTGCGTCCCGTCTTCAACCTCACCGGCACCGTGCTCCACACCAATCTCGGCCGTGCCCAACTGGCCGAAGAGGCCATCGCTGCCATGGTCGACGCTGCCCGCTCGCCCTGCGCGCTGGAATACGACCTGGCCTCCGGCGGGCGCGGCGACCGTGACGATCTGGTCTCCGGCCTGCTCGCCGAACTGATTGCCGGCGGCTCGCCGGACATCGCGGCGACCATCGTCAACAACAATGCCGCCGCCGTGCTGCTGACGCTCAACGCGCTGGCCCAGGGCAAGGAGGCCGTCGTGTCGCGCGGCGAACTGGTCGAGATCGGCGGCGCTTTCCGCATCCCCGACGTGATGCGCCGGGCGCAGGTCAAGCTGCACGAAATCGGCACGACCAACCGTACCCACGCCAAGGATTTTCAGGAGGCGATCAACCCGAGAACGGCGTTGCTCATGAAAATTCACACCAGCAATTACGCCGTCACCGGCTTCACGGTGGCGGTCGACGAGAAGGTCATCGCCGACATTGCCCACGCCGCCGGACTGCCTTTCGTCATCGACCTCGGCAGCGGCACGCTGTGCGACTTCGCCGCCCACGGCCTGCCGGCCGAGCCGACGCCGCAGCAGGCGCTGGCGGCGGGGGCGGACATCGTCACCTTCTCCGGTGACAAACTGCTCGGCGGCCCGCAAGCCGGGCTCATCGTCGGCCGCAAGGATCTGATCGCCACGATCAAGAAGAACCCGCTCAAACGCGCCCTGCGTGTCGGCAAAACGACGCTGGCGGCGCTGGAAGCGACTTTGCGCCTGTACCGCGACCCGGATCGCCTGGCCGACCGCCTGCCGACTTTGCGCCTGCTGACCCGGCCGCTGGCCGACATCGTCGCCGTCGCCGAAGGCCTGCTGCCCGCCATGCAAGCCGCCATCGGTGAACAGGCGAAGGTCAGCGTCGAGGCCTGCTGCAGCCAGATCGGCAGCGGCGCCTTGCCGGTCGAACGGCTGCCGTCGGCGGCGCTGGTCGTCCGGGCCAATTTCAAAAAAGCTGGAAAATTCCTGTTGACCGTGGAAGCCGCCTTCCGCGCCTTGCCGACGCCGGTCATCGGCTACATCCGCGACGACGCCTTCCATCTCGACCTGCGCTGTCTCGAAGCGAAGGACGAAGCCCGCTTCGTGGCGCAACTGGCCCGGCTAAAATTCGGACCTTAGCCAAAATCCGGGGTCTTCCATGCAGAAATTTCTCTTCCTCAACGCCAGCACCCGCGAGCCGGGCCATATCGGCAACAGCGAAACCCTGGCCCGCCGCGCCGCCGCCGGTCTGCCGGGCGGCGTTGAGCAAACCTGGTGCAAGCTGGCCGATCTGGAACTGCCGCCCTTCGTCGATCTGCGCCACACCGCCGGCACCTACCCGATGCCGATGGCCGATGCCAAGTCCATGCTCGACGCCACGCTGGCCGCGACCGATCTGGTCTTTGTCTCGCCCGTTTACTGGTTCTCGATCCCGTCGCCGCTGAAAATCTATCTCGACCACTGGAGCGCCTGGCTGCGCGTCCCCGGCCTCGAGTTCAAGGAAGCGATGGCCGGCAAGCGCCTGTGGGTCATCGCTACCAGCGGCAACCGCGAAAAGGCCCGGCCGATGCTCGACAGCTACCGCCTGTGCGCCGAATTTCTCGGCATGGCGTGGCAGGAGCCGCTGTGGGGCAAGGGCGGGGCGCCCGATGCGGTGCTCGCCGATGGCGAGGCGATGGCTGCGGCAGTCGGCTATTTCTCCGGCCAGCCCGCCTAGATGGTCGTCGAACGCCTTTTCCTCAGCCTGGCTCGCGGTGAAACGCAGCGCGAATGCCGGCAGCTTGAGTTGCTGACCGGTCAGGGCGTTGTCGGCGACCGACATTTCGCCCGGGCCGACTGGGCTGGCCAGCAATTGACCCTGGTCGAGGCCGAGGAAATCGAGCGTTTCTGCGCCCATACCGGCCGCGCCAACGACCTGTCGCTGACCCGCCGCAATGTCGTGACGCGCGGCATCCGGCTCAACCAGCTGGTCGGCCGCCAGTTTCGCCTCGGCGCCTGCTTGCTGGTCGGCGTCGAAACCTGCGAACCCTGCCGCACGCTGGGCCAGCGGCTGGCCAACGACGCCCTGTCGGCGCCCGAAGTCGTCAAATACTGGCTCGGTCGCGGCGGGCTGCGCGCCAATGTGCTCGCCTCCGGCGGGCTGGCCTGCGGCGACGTGCTGACCGTCGTCGAAACCGGCGAAGGCGCGGCATGATCATCGGCACGGCCGGCCACATCGACCACGGCAAGACCACGCTGGTCAAAGCCCTGACCGGCGTCGACTGCGACCGCCTGAAGGAAGAAAAGGCACGCGGCATCACCGTCGACCTCGGCTACGCCTACACCGAAAAGCTCGGTTTCATCGACGTCCCCGGCCACGAAAAGCTCATCCACAACATGCTGGCCGGCGCCACCGGCATCGATTTCGCGCTGCTCGTCATCGCCGCCGACGACGGGCCGATGCCGCAGACCCGCGAGCATCTGGAGATCGTCGAACTGCTCGGCATCCAGCGCGGCGCGGTGGCGCTGACCAAAATCGACGTTGCCACGGTCAACCGGAAAAATGAGGCAAAAACGGAAATTGCCGAACTGCTCGCCGGCACCGCGCTGGCCGACGCGACTATCTTTCCGGTTGCTGCCGTCAGCGGCGAAGGCATCGCCGAATTGCGCGCCCACCTCGAAGCCGCTGCGGCGGAGCAGGGCGAGCGCCAGGCGGCCGGTGGTTTCCGCCTCGCCATCGACCGTTGCTTCACGCTGTCCGGCGCCGGCACTGTCGTCACCGGCACGGCCTTCGCCGGTTCGGTCAAGGTCGGCGATCAGTTAATCCTCACGCCACCCGACAAACCCGTCCGCGTGCGCAGCCTGCGCGTCCAGGACGCCCCGGCCGAATCCGGCCACGCCGGGCAACGCATCGCGCTGGCTTTGAGTGGCGTCGAAAAGGCCGAGGTCGACCGCGGCCAGTGGATCGTCGCGTCCGGGCTGCACGCCCCGGTCCGTCGCTTCGATGCCAGGATCCGCGTCCTCTCCGGCCAGCCGGCGCTCAAGCACTGGACACAGGTGCACCTCCACCTCGGGGCCGAAGACGTCCCGGCCCGCATCGGCCTGCTCGGTGCCGACGAGATCGCGCCGGGATGTGAAAATTGGGCCCAAATTGCCGTTGACCGTGAGATCGGCGCCCTGGCCGGCGACCGCTTCATCCTGCGCGATGCCGCGGCCCGCCACACCATCGGCGGCGGCATCGTGCTCGACATCTTCCCGCCCAGCCGCAAGAAAAGCAGCCCGGAACGCCTGGCCATGCTCGCCGCGCTGGCCGACACCGACCTGGCGACGGCCCTGCAACTCGCCGCCGAACAACAGCCGGCCGGCGTCGACCTCGCCACTCACGCCCTGAATCGCAATCTCGATGCCGCCACGCTGGCCGCGCTGTGCCAGCAACTGAACCTCAAAGTCGTCGGCGCCACCGCCTTCGCGCCAAGTCGCTGGCAGGAACTCGAAGCCCGCCTGCTCGCTGCCATCGCCGCCGAACACGAGCGCGCCCCCGACCTCACCGGCGTCGAGCGCGACCGCCTGCGCCGCCTGACCTTGCCGACGCTCTCCCGCCCGGCCTTCGACGCGCTGCTCGCCACCCCGCTGGCCGACGGCCGCATCGCCCAGACCAACGCCTGGCTGCACCTGCCCGAGCATCGCGTCCAACTCGCCGCCGCTGACCGCGAGCTATGGCAGACGCTCAAGCCCTTGCTCGCCGCCGACCCCTACGCCCCGCCGCGCGTGCGCGATATCGCCAAGGCCAGCGGCGTCGGCGAAGACAGCGTGCGCACCCTGTTCAAACGCATCGCCCGCCACGGCGACGCCTGGCCCGTGGCGCACGACCATTTCTTCACCGCCGAAGCCGTCGCCGAACTGGCCCGCCAGGTCGCCGCGCTCAACCAACGCGACGGCTGCGCCCGCGCTGCCAGCCTGCGCGACGAGATCGGCGGCGGCCGCAAGGTGGCCATCCACATTCTCGAATTCTTCGACCGCATCGGCTACACTCGCCGCGTGCGCGATACCCATGTTTTACGCGGCATCCCGGAGCAATTCGGGTAGCCCCCTCATGGAGGAAATCGTTCCCCGGTGGGACGACCGGTCTTCAAAACCGGTAGGGCTTGTCAGACAAGCCTTGGTAGGTTCGACTCCTGCTTTCCTCCGCCATTTTCTTTGACCCTCATGGCCCACACCCCCTTTTCCGGCACCATCCCTGACGACCGCCTCTACTGCCCGCGCCACGACATGTGGGTGCAGGAAATCGGCGAGGGTGAGGTGCTGATCGGCGCCACCAGTTTCGGCATTTTTCTGGCCGGCGAGATCATCGCTTTCACGAGCAAGCCGAAGGGGGCGGAGGTGGACATCGGGCGGGGGATGGGCACAGTGGAGTGCCGGAAGACCGTGCTCGCCGTGCATGCGCCGATATCCTTTGTTTTGCTCGAAGGAAACGACGAGGCCGAGGAGCGGCCGAAGCTGGTCAATATTGAACCCTACGGCAAGGGCTGGATGGCGCGGGCGCGGCCGACCCGCTGGGCCGAGGAAAAGACGCAATTGGTCGACGCGGCCGCCTATCGTCAGCACATTTTGAAGATCGAACCGGAGGCCTCCTTTGGCTGACAAACTGGCGTTTTTGATCTGGGCGGCGACGCCCGATCATCCCGAGCTCGTCGTCACGCCGCTGGTGCACGCGCTGGCGGCGCGGGCGCTCGATGCTGAGGTCGAAATCCACTTTGCCGGCCCGGCCGTGCGCTGGCTGGTCGATGGCGTCGCCGATGCCGCCTATGCGACAGCGGACAAGGAAAAATCAGTTGGCGACTTTCTGCGCCAACTGGCAGCCGAGGATGTCCGCCTGCTGGCCTGCGGCATGGCCCGCGCGGCCTGGGTGAGGTCGCCCGAAGCCTTGATTGCCGCGGCCGGTGCTGCCGGGGCCACGGCTTTCGTCGCGCGCAGCCTGGACCCGGCGTGGCGGGTGCTGGTCTTTTGATGCCCCAGGCCGAGATCACCGGTGTCATCCTGGCCGGCGGCCTGGCCCGGCGCATGGGCGGTGTCGACAAGGGTTTGCAATTGCTCGCCGGGCGGCCGCTGGTCGCCCACGTCATCGAGCGTCTGGCGCCGCAGGTCGGCAGTTTGCTGATCAACGCCAACCGCAGCCAGGCCGAATATGGTGCGCTCGGTTTCCCGCTGTTGGCCGATGAAATTCCCGATTTTGCCGGGCCGCTGGCCGGCCTGCATGCGGCGCTGGCGGCAAGCACGACGCCGCTCGTCCTCACCGTGCCCTGCGATTCGCCTTACCTGCCGCTCGATCTGGCCCGCCGCCTGCACGCTGCCATGCTCGACAAGGGGGCTGATTTGGCCATCGCCCGGGAGGCTGGTCGGGTCCATCCGGTGTTCTGCCTGTGCCGGACAGCGCTGGCGCCGCAGCTGGGAATTTTCCTGCGCCAGGGCGGTCGCCGGGTCATGGAGTGGTGCGCCGGAGCCGGCTGCATCGAGGTCGATTTCGACGATCAGCCGGCCGCTTTCAGCAATTTCAATACGCTCGACGATCTGGCCGGCAAGCCAGCCTGACCTGCCTCAGCCCTTGGGTTCGACGCGCTTCGAGGTCTTCTTGACGCCGCCGTTCTCGGTGTCGAAATGCACCATGAAGTAGGTTTCTTCCATGGGCGGCACGCCCTCGATGCGCCATTCCCAGATTTCCTCGCCGAGGTTGTCGAAGAGCTGCTTGCGGGCCGGCGCGCCGAACAGCCGGCGAATGTCGTCCTTGCTCATGCCGACGCGCACCTTGCCGTAATTGGCCTCGTTGAGTACCTGCTCGATCTTGCTGATGACCTGGTTGCTGCCGAAGCTGATCATGTAGCAACTGGTGCCGTTCGGCTGCCGGGCGTATTCCCAGGTTGCCGTGCCGTCGTCGTTCCAGTGCACGAAGCCGGGGTCGCCCATGCGGGCGCGCACTTCGGCCTGGGTCGTGATGCCCGGCTTCAGTTCTTGCAGGTTCACGTAGTCGCAGCCGGGCAGGACGGTGATGATGGCCGAGGCGGCAGCGCTGATCCAGGTAGGGAATTTCATGCGGGCTCCTAGTGACAGGCGATCCAGTTTATGCCATTCAGGCCGGTTTGCGGCGCCAGCGCTGGTGGAGCAGGGCGGCCAGCCCGCCAAGCGAGAGCAGGCCGGCCATGCCGAGTGCCATGGTCAGGGTCGAACCCCACAGGGCAGGGACGATGAGGGCCGCCGAAATGCTGTTGAAGCCGGACTGGAAAAATGTCTGGCAGGAAGCGGCGAGGCCGCGCTGTTCGGGAAAAGGATCGAGGGCAAACAGGGTCAGGCTGGGCATGGCCAGCGACATGCCGGTGGTGTACACAAAGATGGGCATGACGCTCCATGGCAGCCCGGGCGGCAGCGCCAGATTGAGGGTCAGGTTGAAAGCGGCGGCGCAGCCCATGACCAGGTAGCCGATGAGCACGGTCCGGCTCGGCGAAATCCGGCCGGCCAGCCTCCCCGACAGCCCGGCGCCGCAGATCATGCCGGCCATGGCCGGGCCGAACAGCCAGAGAAAGCCGGTTTCCGGGACGCCAAGATGGGTCATCAGAAAGACCGGTGCCGACAGCACGTAGATGAAGAAGCCGCCGAAATTGAGCGACACCGCGGCGCAGGCAAACAGGAAGGGCGGCGAGGTCATCACCTTCCAGTAGGTGGCGCCGAGGTAGGCCGGGCGCAGCGACTGGCGTTTTTCCGGGGGCAGGGTTTCGGGCAGCAGTTTCCAGCAGGCCAGCCACAATGCTGCGGTCGACACGACCAAGAAGGCAAAAACCGAACGCCAGCCGAACCAGCTATGCAGCCAGCCGCCGATCACTGGGGCGATGGCCGGGGCCAGCGCAAACATCATGGTGATCTGCGACATCAGGCGCTGGGCCGCGGCGCCGTCGTACAGGTCGCGGACGATGGCGCGACCGATGACAATGCCGGCGCCGGCCGTGATGCCCTGCATGGCCCGCCAGAACCACAGGTGCTCGATGCGCGTGGCCAGCGTGCAGCCGGCCGACGCGACGGCGAACAGGCCAACGGCGACGAGAATGACGTTGCGCCGGCCGAAACGGTCGGCAATGGCGCCATGCCACAGGGTCATGACGGCGAACGAGAGCAGGTAAATGGACAGCGTCTGCTGAACTTCCAGCTGCGTGGCGTTGAGCTTTTCAGCGATTTCAGGGAAGGACGGCAGGTAGGCATCGATCGAAAACGGTCCGAGCGAGGCCAGCGAAGCCAGCAAAATGGCGATGCCGCGCGTCTCGCGCCGGGTCTGGTGCTCAGCCACGGGCGAAACGTCGATACTGGATGGCCTCGGCGACGTGGGCGGCGCGGATGTCGTCGCTGGCAGCCAGATCGGCGATGGTCCGGGCGACTTTGAGGATGCGGTGCCAGGCGCGGGCCGACAGGTCGAGTTGGGTCGTCGCCTGTTGCAGCAGCTTGTTGCCGGCGGCGTCGGGCTGGCAGTCGGCGTCGACTTCCTTGGTGCTCAGGCGGGCGTTCGGTTTTTGCTGCCGGGCGTGCTGGCGGTTCTGGGCCTGCTCGACGCGCGCCCGAACGGTCGCCGACGATTCGCCGTCACTCTTGCCGGAAAGGCTTTCGGCAAGCAGGGCAGGCACTTCGATGATCAAATCGATGCGGTCGAGGAAAGGCCCGGAGAGCTTGCCGCGATAGCGCGCGATCTGGTCCGGCGAGCATCGGCATTTGCCTTTGGTCGAGCCATGATGCCCACATGGACACGGATTCATTGCCGCGATGAGCTGGAACTCGGCCGGAAACTCGGCCTGCCGGGCGGCGCGGGCAATGTGCACGCGCCCGGATTCGAGCGGCTCGCGCAGGGTTTCGAGCACTTTTCGGTCAAATTCCGGCAGTTCATCCAAAAACAAAATTCCCTGATGCGCCAGACTGATTTCGCCGGGCCGTGGCGGATTGCCGCCGCCGACCAGCGCTACCGCCGAGGCAGTATGGTGCGGCTGGCGGTAAGGGCGCAGGCCGAAGGCTTCCGGCCGGAACTGGCCGACCAGCGACAGCACAGCGGCCGAGGCCTTGGCCGCTTCGCCCTGCAAGGCCGGCATGAGGCCGGGCAGGCGGGCGGCGAGCATCGATTTGCCGGAGCCGGGCGGGCCGACCATCAACAGGGAATGGTTGCCGGCGGCGGCGATTTCCAGCGCCCGCTTGGCCTGCGACTGACCGCGGACCTCGGCAAGGTCGGCGAAAATTGGCTGATTTTCCGGGTTGACCGTAGCAATCGCCTGCGCCAGCGTCTCGCGCTCGGCGAGATGGGCGCAGACGTCGAGCAGCGAACGGGCGGCGAGGATTTCGTTGCTGCCGATCAGCGCCGCTTCGCGGGCACTCGCTTCGGGCAGGATGAAATGCTTGCCGTGGCCGGCCGTTTGCAGGGCCATGGCCAGCGCGCCGCGAATCGGGCGCAGCTCGCCAGACAACGACAACTCGCCGGCAAATTCGTAATCGGCCAGGTGTTTGGCCGGTATCTGGTCGCTGGCGGCCAGGATGCCGAGCGCGATGGGCAGGTCGAAACGGCCGGACTCCTTGGGCAGGTCGGCCGGCGCCAGATTGACCGTAATTCGTTTGGACGGAAATTCAAACCCGGAATTGATGATGGCGGCACGAACGCGATCGCGCGCTTCCTTGACTTCGGTGTCCGGCAAACCGACCAGGGTGAAGCTGGGCAAACCGCTGGCCAGATGTGCCTCGACCGTCACCGGCGGCGCGTTGAGGCCATCCAGTCCGCGACTGTGAGCGATGGCCAGTGCCATGCAGGTGTTTGGCTTATTGGCCCGAGCGGGATTTTTCCAGCGCGTCGACGCGGGCTTCGAGATCCTTGAGCTTTTCGCGGGTGCGGGCCAGCACTTGCGCCTGAACGTCGAATTCTTCGCGGGTCACCAGATCGAGCTTGGCGAAAAAGCCGCTCATCACCATCTTGGCGTTCTTTTCGATGTCCTTGGCCGGCGAATTGGCCAGCAGGGCGCTGATCTTGGCGCCGAATTCTTCGAGTGTCTTGGGGTCGAGCATGATGTCCTCCGTGGGGTTTTGAGTTTAACACAGCGGAATTTTTACGGATTTGGCAGCTTGCTCGCCACTGGTGCGTGACGATCTGTAACTGCACTGTAATGGTGCGACAAAATGGTGCATGACTTGGTAACTTGCCAGCAATCCTTTGATTTTGATCAAAAAAATCACCTGGCACACCTTCTGCTATTGTTGAACTGCACAAATTTTGTTTTTCACTTTAATCAATCAGTAGGAGAGATAACATGAAGAAGTCACTCGTCGCCTTGGCCATCGTTGGCGCCTTTGCTGCCCCGGCCTTTGCCGAAGAAGCTCCGGCCAGCCCGCACAGCGTTACGGCCAACGTCACTTTGGCCAGCGATTATATTTTCCGTGGTGTTAGCCAGTCCCAGAGCCAGCCCGCCATCCAGGGTGGTTTCGATTACAGCCATTCTTCCGGCGTCTATGTTGGTACCTGGGCTTCGAACGTGGGCTGGGTAACGCGCAGCGACTATTCCGCCAAGGACAACAACAGCATGGAGTGGGACTTCTATGCTGGTTATCGTGGCGGGTTTGCCGAAGACTTTACCTATGACGTCGGCGCCATCAAGTATTACTACCCGGGTTCCGGCAACGGCAACGCGACTGCCGACTCCACCGAAGTCTACGCCGCCATCGGCTGGAAGTTCATCACCCTGAAGTACAGCTATGCTGTTTCTTCCTACCTCTTCGGCTGGACCGGCACTGCCGGTGAGAAGACCCGCGGTTCTGGCTACATCGACCTGTCGGCCAGCTACGATCTGGGTAACGGTTGGGGCATCAACGGGCACGTCGGTCATCAGGACATCAAGGACAACACCAATGCTTCGTATACCGACTGGAAGCTCGGCGTAAGCAAGGATGTCGGCTTTGGCGTCGTTGGTCTGGCTTACACCGGCACCGACGCTGAAGGCTGCGACGACGCCAGCGTGGCTTATTGCTGGAACGGTAAGGATGTGGCCAAAGATACGGCCGTCCTGTCCTTCACCAAGTCTTTCTAAGCAAATTTAAACCTCTCCCGCCGGTGCACCGGCCGGTGCCGGCAGGAGAGAAAAGATTTCAATCCAAATGGGGAACTAGCCATCATGAAATTCGTTACCGCCATCATCAAGCCGTTCAAGCTTGACGAAGTGCGTGAAGCGTTGTCCGCCATCGGCGTGCAAGGCATCACGGTCACTGAAGTGAAGGGCTTCGGCCGGCAAAAGGGGCATACCGAGCTGTATCGGGGCGCCGAATATGTCGTCGATTTCCTGCCCAAGGTGAAGATCGAAGCTGCCGTGAAGTCCGAGCAGCTCGACCAGGTCATCGAAGCCATCGAAAAATCGGCCAGCACCGGCAAGATCGGTGACGGCAAGATCTTCGTCTTCGATGTCGAGCAGGTTATTCGTATCCGGACCGGTGAAACCGGTACCGATGCCCTCTAAGGAGCCTAAATAATGAAACGTCTATTCGCATTGCTGGCTCTGGTCGGCGCCGTCACGCTCGGCGCTCCGGCCTGGGCTGAAGAAAAGGCTGCCGAGCCGGTCGCGGCTGCGGCCGTGGTCGCCGAGCCGGCGGCTGTCGCCGCTGAAGCGGTCGCCCCGGTTGCCGAAGCCGCCCCGGCTCCGGTCCTGAGCAAGGCCGACAACGCCTGGATCATGGTTTGTGCCGCACTGGTCATCCTCATGTCCATCCCCGGCCTGGCCCTGTTCTACGGCGGTCTGGTCCGCACCAAGAACATGCTGTCGGTGCTCATGCAGGTCTTCGTGACCTTCTCGCTGATCTCGGTTCTCTGGGTGATCTACGGCTACTCGGCCGCCTTCACCGAGGGCAACGCGTTCTTCGGCGTGCTCGACAAGCTCTTCCTCAAGGGCGTCACCCCGGATTCGCTGGGTGCCACGTTCTCCAAGGGCGTTTCGATCTCCGAGCTGACCTTCGTGATCTTCCAGGGCGCTTTTGCCGCCATCACCTGCGGCCTGATCGTCGGTGCCTTCGCCGAACGCGCCAAGTTCGCCGCCGTGCTGGTCTTCATGGTCATCTGGTTCACGCTGTCATACATCCCGATGGCGCACATGGTCTGGTACTGGGCGGGTCCTGATGCCTACATCAACGCTGCTGCCGCCGATGCTGCCGGCGCCACTGCAGGCTTCCTGTTCCAGAAGGGCGCGCTCGACTTCGCCGGCGGTACCGTTGTGCATATCAACGCCGCTGTCGCCGGTCTGGTTGGTGCCTACATGGTTGGCAAGCGTACCGGCCTCGGCAACGTCTCGATGGCCCCGCACTCCCTGACCTTCACGATGATCGGTGCTTCCCTGCTGTGGGTGGGCTGGTTCGGCTTCAACGCCGGCTCCGCTCTCGAAGCCTCTGGCGGTTCTGCTCTGGCCATGGTCAACACCTGGGTGGCAACAGCTTGTGCCGCACTGTCCTGGATGTTTGCTGAATGGATGCTCAAGGGCAAGCCCTCGATGCTGGGTGCTGCTTCCGGTGCGGTTGCCGGTCTGGTGGCGATCACCCCGGCGGCCGGCTTCGTCGGCATCATGGGTGGCATCATCATCGGCCTGCTGGCTGGTGTGGTCTGCCTGTGGGGCGTCAATGGCCTGAAGAAGATCCTCGGTGCTGACGACTCGCTCGACGTCTTCGGCGTGCATGGTATCGGCGGCATCCTCGGCGCCATCCTGACCGGTGTCTTCGTCGATCCGGCCCTCGGCGGCACGGGCGTCTATGACTACGTGGCCAACGCTGTTGCCCCGTTCGACATGACGACGCAAGTGATCAGCCAGCTGTGGGGTGTCGGTACCGTCATCGTCTGGTCGGGTGTGGTTTCCGTGGTCGCTTACAAGCTGGTCGATATCGTTATCGGTCTGCGTGTGCCGGAAGAAGAAGAGCGTGAAGGTCTCGACCTCACCTCGCACGGCGAAAGCGCTTACCACCACTAAGATTAATCTCTGTAGTCTCTCTCCTTCGGGCACCTTCGGGTGCCCGTTTTTTTGCCCGGAGGGATTTCGATTTTGGCGGTTTTTCCCGGTTGACCGTGGGAACGACGGCCGGCCGCTGCTTACTTGATGAGCGGCAGGAGTTGGCGGAAGTCAGCGGTGCCGGCCTGATGCAGCCACTCGAAGAGGACCATTTCCGTGGTGACGATCTGCACGCCACCGGCCCGCAGGCGCTCGATGGCGGCACGGTGGTTTTCCGGGGTCCGCGACGAGGCGGCGTCGGCGACGAGATAGACCTCGAAACCGGCAGCCTGCAGGCCGAAAGCCGTTTGCAGCACGCAAACATGCGTTTCCGTACCGGTCAGCAGGACTTGCGGCCGTTTGGCGGCGCGTAGCAGATCGATGACGCCGGGTTCCGCGGCACAGGAAAAATGCGTTTTTTCGAAAAACCGGGCGTCGACCGCAGCAGTGCGGATGGCGTCGAGGCTGGGCCCGAGGCCCTTGACGTATTGCTCGGAAACGAAGGCCGGCACGCCGAGTTGCCGCGCCCCTTCGAGCAGGCGAACCGCATTGGCGGTGACCCGCTCGCTATCGTGAATGGCCGGCGCCAGCTTTTGCTGGATATCGACGACGAGCAGCAGCGAATCGGCGCGGCGGATCAGCATGATTTACCGGAAAACGACGGTCTTGTTGCCGTGCACCAGCACCCGGTCTTCGAGGTGGTAGCGCAGGCCGCGGGCGAGCACCGTCTTCTCGATGTCCTTGCCGTAGCGCACCATGTCTTCCGGCGAATCGGAGTGGTCGATGCGGATGACGTCCTGCTCGATGATCGGGCCGGCGTCGAGCTCGGCTGTAACGAAATGGCAGGTCGCACCGATCAGTTTGACGCCACGCGTGTAGGCCTGGTGGTAAGGCTTGGCGCCGGCGAAGCTGGGCAGGAAGCTGTGGTGGATGTTGATGATCTTGCCGGCCAGCGCCGCGCACAGTTCCGGCGACAGCACCTGCATGTAGCGGGCGAGGACCATCGTGTCGCCACGCACGTCGTCAAAAATGCGCTGGATTTCGGCGTAGGCGGCAGCCTTGTTGTCGGGCGTCACCGGCACGTGATGGAAGGGGATGCCGTGCCATTCGACGAAACCGCGGAAAGTGTCGTGGTTGGAAATGACGCACGGGATCTCGATGTCGAGTTCCTTGGCCTGCCAGCGGGCGAGCAGGTCGTAGAGGCAATGCTCCTGCTTGGAAACCATGACGACGACGCGTTTCTTGACCGCGCTGTCGTTGATCTGCCAGGTCATGGCCAGCGGCTCGGCGACCTCGGTGCGGAAGCGTTCGCGGAACTCGGCGAGCAGGAAAGGCAGCGAGCTGGCCTTGATCTCGATGCGCATGAAATAGCGACTGGTCAGCACGTCCGAATGGAAACTCGATTCGAGTATCCAGCCACCATTGCCGGCGATGAAGCCGGAAACTTTGGCGATGATGCCGACCTGATCGGGACAGGAGGCGGAGAGCGTGTAGAAACGGTCGCTATGCATGGCCGGTGACTCAGGCGGCCTTGGCGAAAGCTTTGTCGATTTCAGTGCGCAGATCGTCGTAATTGAGGACGACCGGATACTGCGGGAATTCGCGGATGACGTTTTCCGGCGGGTGGAACAGGATGCCGCCGTGGGCTTCGCCGAGCATCGCCGTGTCGTTGTACGAGTCGCCGGCGGCGACGATCTTGAAGTTCAGTTCCTTGAAGCGCTTGACCGCTTCGCGCTTCTGGTCGGGCATGCGCAGGTGGTAATCGACCAGCATGCCCTGTTCGTCGTCTTCCAGCGAATGGCAGAACAGCGTCGGCCAGCCGAGTTGGCGCATCAGCGGATGGGCAAATTCGTAGAAGGTATCGGACAGGATGACGACCTGGTAATCCTCGCGCAGCTTGTCGAGGAAGGCGCGGGCGCCGGGCATCGGGCCCATTTCGCCGATCACTTTCTGGATGTCCGGCAAGCCGAGCTTGTGCTGGCGCAGGATGTCCAGGCGGTAGGTCATGAGCTTGTCGTAATCCGGCTCGTCGCGCGTCGTGCGCATCAGCTCGGGAATACCCGTGCGCTTGGAGAATTCGATCCAGATTTCGGGGACGAGGACCCCTTCGAGGTCTAGGCAGACGATTTGCACGGTTGGCTCCAGCGGCGAGTTCGGAAAAACCGCGATTTTACCCGATGCAGGCTTTGTTTTTGGCCGGTTTTTCCGGTTGACCGTGGGATTACTGCGGCGGAAAACGTTCGGCCCGACGGGCGTGAATCTCGGCCGGCCATTTGCTTTCGATGTAGGCCAGCACGTTGTGGATCTGCTTATCGGTCAGCTTGCCGGCAAAGGCCGGCATGTCGGAAACATAGCCTTCCGGCGCATTGGGCGGGACTATGCCGAATTTGACCATGGCGAACAGTTGCGCCATCGGGTGATGCCAGGTGTGGCCGCTGGCGTCGTGGGGCGGCGCCGGCAATTTGCCGTCCGCCCGGCGCGTCCGCCAGTCGGCCTGGCCTTCGCCCGCGGCGCCATGGCAGCTGGCGCATTCGGCCTTGTAAATGCCCTCACCTTCGAGCAGGGCGAAAGGGTCGGGGCCGCTCTTGCCCTTGTCGCAGCCGGCGAGCAGGGTCAGGCTGGCGAGTGCGGCGATGACGGCGAGTCGGTTCAACGCTTGGTCGCTTGCTCGGGCGGCTTGGCGCCCAGGCTTTTGGCTTTTTTGGTGTCGAGCACGATCTTGCCGGCCGCGACGATATTGACCAGGATGACGACGACGGCCGGCCACAGCGGCAGTTCGTGCCCGGACTGGGCGCTATAGTAGAGCAGGCCGATGAGCGCCAGACCGCCGACGATCAGGGTCATGGTGCCGAAGTTGATGAATCCCTGTTGTTTGCGCTTCAAATCAGGCTCCTTGGAATGAAAAAGAGGCTCATCGGCCTCGTTGCGTCGCGAAAAGATAACACAGCCCGACAGGTTTGCCGTTTGCCGCTCAATCGATGGCCGGCAGGGCTTCCAGTGCCTCGTGCACTTCCAGCCAGCGCATTTCGGCTTCGTCAATTTGCTCGCCGAGCAGGCCGGCCTGCTTGTGCATTTCCTCGCTTTTTTGCCGGTCGACCGTGGCATAGAACGCCGGATCGGCGAACTGCGCATCGAGCGCCGCCTTTTCCTCGTTCCATTTGGCCAGCTTGCGTTCCAGCTGTTCGATTTCCTTGACCAGCGGCCGCCGTTGGGCGAGCACGGCCTGCCGGTTGGCCTTGGCATCGGCGCGCTGGGCCAGGCGTTCGGTTTTCTCGGCGGCGACGTCCGCTTCCGGTGCCTTTTCGGCGTTGCGCTGGGCGGCGAGCCAGGCGGCGTAGTCGTCGAGGTCGCCTTCGAATTCGCTGACTTTGCCGTCAGCCACGAGCAGTAGTTCATCGGCGCAGGTGCGTAGCAGATGGCGGTCGTGCGAGACGAAGACGACGCCGCCTTCGAAGTCCTGCATGGCGAAGGTCAGGGCTTCGCGCATTTCGAGGTCGAGGTGGTTGGTCGGTTCGTCGAGCAGCAGCAGGTTGGGCTTCAGGCGGATCATCAAGGCCAGGGCCAGGCGCGATTTTTCGCCGCCGGAGAAGGGGGCGATGGCGCGCGTCGCCATGTCACCGCGAAAATCGAAGCCGCCGATATAGTCGCGCAGTTCCTGTTCGGTGGCCGTCGGGTCGAGGCGGACGAGGTGTTGCAGCGGCGATTCGTCGGGGCGCAGTTGTTCGAGCTGGTGCTGGGCGAAGTAGCCGATGTTGAGCGCCTTGGCTTCCTTGCGCTCGCCGCCTTGCTGGGCGATGGTGCCGGCGAGCAGCTTGATCAGCGTTGATTTGCCGGCGCCGTTGCGGCCGAGCAGGCCGATGCGGCAGCCGGGGCGCAGGGTCAGCGTGACGTGGTCGATGATCTTGTGATCGGCGTAGCCGGCCGAGGCTTTTTCGATGGTCAGCAGCGGGTCGGGCAGGGCGGTCGGCTGGCGGAAGGTGAAATGGAAGGGCGAGTCGACGTGGGCGGCGGCGACCATTTCCATGCGTTCGAGCGTCTTGATCCGGCTTTGCGCCTGGCGGGCCTTGGTAGCCTTGGCTTTGAAGCGCTCGATGAAGCTCGACAGGTGGGCGATTTCGCGCTGCTGGGCTTCGAAGGCGGATTGCTGGGTGGCGAGGCGGGCGGCGCGGGCCCGTTCGTAGTCGGAATAGCCGCCGCTGGTCAGCGTCAGCCGCTGGAGGTCGATGGCGATGATCTGGCCGACGACGGCGTCGAGGAAGTCGCGGTCGTGCGAGATCAGGAGCAGCGTGGCCGGCGTGTTCTTGAGCCAGTTTTCGAGCCAGAAGACAGCGTCGAGGTCGAGGTGATTGGTTGGCTCGTCGAGCAGCAGCAGGTCGGCGCGACACGACAGGGCGCGGGCGAGGTTGAGTCGGACGCGCCAGCCGCCGGAGAATTCGGAAACCGAACGCTGAAAATCGGCATCGGTGAAGCCGAGGCCGTGCAGCACTTCGGCGACGCGGGCCTTGGCCGAATAGCCGCCGATGTCGGCGTAGCGGGCGTGCAGGTGGCCGATGGCGACGCCGTCGCCGCTGGCTTCGGCGGCCACCAGTTCGCGCTCGATGCGGCGCAGTTCGACGTCGCCGTCGAGGACGAAATCGATGGCGGCATCGGGCAGGGCCGGCGTTTCCTGGGCAACACGGGCGATGTGCCAGCTGGCCGGAATTTCGACGTTGCCGGATTCGGCGTGAAGTTCGTTGGCGAGCAGCGCGAAGAGGCTGGATTTGCCGCAGCCGTTGGCACCGACGACGCCGACTTTCCAGCCCGGGTGGAGCTGGACGGAGGCGTCGATGACGAGCGGTTTGCCGGCGCGGGCGAAGGTGACTTGGCGGAGGGCGATCATGAGGGGGCTGATTATAGCGAGGCGGGTGCCGGATGCCGATTTTCCGGCGTATTTTCGGATTGCTACGGTCAACCGGGGAAAATGCCCAAAATTGAAACATTACAAAGGCTTGCCGCGTCATTCAGGCAGTTTGGCTAGGATGCGCGGCGGCCTGCTAGAATCAGCGCATGATCAAGCCGATCCGCACCGACCAGCGCACGCCGGGCATGTTCGTTCATGGCCTCGATAGTCGCCGGTTCGCCAGCAAGCGCCTGGGCGTCACCGGGCCGCATCGCCAGCTTTGAGAGTTACGAAAATGGAAAATCGATCCCTGACTGTGGTTGCCGGCCTGATCGCCCTGCTCGCTGTGCCCTTTGCCGCGCAGGCCGCCGAGGGCGCGGCGATTGCCGATCAGCCAGCCGCCTGGCAGGAGCGCCTCGACAAGGGGTCGGCCCTGCAAGCCGAAGGCCGGGCGCAGCAGGAGGCTGCCGACCAGGTGCTGGCCGGGAAAAATGCCGAATGTGCGACCACGTTTTTCATCAACGATTGCCGCAACGCCGCTGCCCGCGAGCATCTCGAGGCGACGCGCCAGGCCCGCCGGCTGGAAATCGACGGCAAGGCCATGGCGCGCGAAGTCAAGCGGGAGCAGGCCCTTGAGCGTGCCAGACTGAGCACCGAAGAGGCGCCGAAACGCGCCGCGGCGCTCGAGTTGCGCCAGGCCGAATCGATGAATGCCCGGCGGGCGGCCGAGGACAGGGTGGCGGCGACGCAAGCCGCCAAGGCCGCCAAGGCCGCCGAAGGGGAAAGGCGCAAGGCTGCCGAGGCCAAAGAACTGCGCCAGAAGCAGGCCGAACACGCCGCCCGCGTCGCCCGGAAAAAGCGTGAAGCCGAGCAGCGCGCCGCCCAGGCGGCCGAGGCGAAATAAGCGCAAGCGCCGGCATGATCCGCAAAATTTCCATCGACCAGCTGCTACCCGGCATGTACGTCGTGGACCTCCACAAGCGCTGGTTCGACCATTCCCTCTGGCAGTCGAAATTCCTCGTGCGCGACGCGGCCCATGTGGCCAAGGTCAAGGAAGAAGGCATCAGTGAAATCAGCATCGATACGGCGCGCGGCATCGACCTGCCGCCGACGCCGATGGCGCGCATCAACCAGATCGAGCAAAAGCTCAAATCGCTGGCCGAAATACGCGCCGCCACGCCGCGCACCGTTTCGCTCGGCGAAGAAAGGCGGCGGGCCGGCCGCCTGCTGCACGAAGCCGGCAACACGGTGAGCGGCCTGATGCTCTCGGCCAAGGCCGGCAACAGTGTCGATGCCGCCTACCTCGAACCGATTGTCAGCAAGATGATCGCCTCGGTCATCCGCAACCCCGACGCCCTCGTGCCGCTCGCCCGTCTCAAGAGCATGGACGCCTACGCCACCGAACACGCCGTGGCGACGGCGGCGCTGATCATCGCCTTCGGCCGGCATCAGGGCCTGGCCGAGCCGGAAATCGAAAAACTGGCGCTCGGCACCATGGTCAAGGACATCGGCCACGCCTCGCTCGATGCGCGCCTGACCGCCAAGCAGGGCACCCTTTCGCAGAGCGAATACGCCATCGTCCAGAGCCATGTCGAAGAAGGCCTCGCTGTCCTCGATGCCACCACGCGGCTGTCCGAAACCTCGGTGGCGGTGGTCCTCGAACACCACGAGCGCTACAACGGCTGCGGCTACCCGTACCGCATGGCCGGCGACGAAATTTCGCTGGCCGGGCGCATGGCCGCCATCGTCGACACCTACGACGCGATGACCTCGGACCGCCCCTACCGCGCCGCCATGTCGCCGTCGCACACGCTGCGCCAGCTCTACGACGAGGCCGGCTTCCAATACGATCCGGCGCTCGTCGCCGCCTTCGTCAAGACGGTCGGCATCTACCCGGTCGGCACGCTGGTCCTGCTCGAAAGCGGGCATCTCGCCGTCGTCGAGGCGCTGCACCCCGACAATATGCTGACGCCCACCGTGCGCGTCATCTATCACACTGGCCGGCAGCAATATGTCGCGACGCCGGTCAGCGTCGACCTGTCACGCAAGATCGGCAACCATTACGGCCAGATCGTCCAGGCTGAAACCTTCCAGCGCTGGGGCATCAGCCCCTTGCGCTGGCAACCTGCCTGATCAATTTCTTGATCGGTGCCGGCACGCCGGCATCGGCGGCGCGCCCGATTTCCACCCATTCCAGCCCCGGTTCGGCCGCCTGAAACCGGGCGTCGATCCGGCACAACATCGGCTCCAGCGTCAGCCGGAAATGCGTGAAGACATGCTTGAAGGGCGGCAGCTGGGTGATTTCGCCAAGAGCCAGCCCGAAGCGCGCCGCCACCGCAGCCGGGTCGCCTTCCGGCGGCACCAGCAAGCCGCCCCACAAGCCGGAAGGCGGGCGCCGTTCGAGCAGCAGGCGCTGGCCGTCGGTGAGTAGAACGAAAGTCGAGGTGCGTTCTGGCACGGCCGCCCGCGGCTTGGCTTCCGGCAATTCGCCCTGCCGGCCATCGCGCTTGGCGACGCAGCCGGCGGCTACCGGGCAGTCGCCGCAGCGCGGCCGGCTGCGCGTGCACAGCGTGGCGCCGAGGTCCATCAGCCCTTGCGTGTAAACCTCGATGTCGTTCTCCGGCAGCAGGCTTTCGGCCAAATCCCAAAGGCGGTCATGCACGGCCTTGGCGCCGGGGAAACCGTCGACGCCGAATTGCCGGCACAGCACGCGCTTGACGTTGCCGTCGAGAATCGCCGCCCGGCGGCCGAAGGCGAAGGCGGCAATAGCCGCCGCGGTCGACCGGCCGATGCCGGGCAATTCCTCAAGTTGAGCTTCGGTTTTCGGGAATTTTCCAGCGTAGACCGTAGCAATCTGCTGGGCGCAACGATGCAGGTTGCGCGCCCGGGCGTAATAGCCGAGGCCGGCCCAGTGTTCGATGACCAAGTCGATCGGTGCTGCGGCAAGGGCCAGCACATCGGGAAAACTGGCGAGAAAGCGGGCGTAATAGGGGATCACCGTGCTGACCTGCGTCTGCTGCAGCATGATCTCGGACAGCCAGATGCGGTAAGGGTCTTGCGTCTTCTGCCAGGGCAGGTCGTGGCGGCCGGCGGTCTTCTGCCAGGCGATCAGGTCTTCGGTAAAGCGGTTTTGGGCGGCCAAATTCTGCCTCGACGCGGGCTGCGGGAGCACGGATAATACGGCCTCTTTTTCTTCCGGCCTACCGGCCCTGCCCGATGACCCAACCGCAAAACGACAGCCGCGCCCTGCGCAACGCCCTCGGCCGCTATGCCACCGGCGTCACCATCGTCACGGCCATCGACCCGGACGGCCACCCCATCGGCCTGACCGTCAATTCCTTCGCTGCCGTCTCGCTCGAGCCTGCCCTCGTCCTCTGGTGCCTCGACAACAAGTCGCACAACCTGGCCGCCTTCCGCCAGGCCAGCCACCACGCCATCAATGTGCTGGCCGCCGATCAGCAGGACCTGTCGAATCGTTTCGCCACCTGGCCGGCTGACCGTTTTGCCGGCCTGCCGTGGCAGCCCGGCGTCGGCGGCGCCCCGGTTTTTCCGGGCTGCTGCGCGACCTTCGAAGTGGCCAATGTCACCGAACACGCCGCTGGCGATCACACCATTTTTGTCGGCAGCGTCGAGCGTTTCAACGAAACGCCGGACCTCGCGCCGCTGCTGTTCCACGCCGGCCGCTACCGGGAATTGTCCGAACTCGCCTGAGTTCCCGCCTCAGTTTGCCGCTGGCAGAACGATCTCGATAAGCAGGCCGGAGCTGCCGTCCGCTTTCATTTTTGCGGCAATTTTCCCGTTGACCGTGGAAAGCACCTGCCGGGCAATCGCCAACCCCAAACCATAGCCGTCGCCTGTCGCCAGATTCCGCCCGCGATAAAACGGCGTGAAAATCGCCTCGAGTTCGGCTTCCGGGACACCGCTGCCCTGATCGGCGATGTGCAGGTGGATCAAGCCGTCAGCTTCCAGTCTCGCCCCGATCTGCAGGCTTGTTCCGGCCGGCGAAAAGCGCAGCCCGTTGCGCACCACGTTCTCGATGGCCCGGTGCAGCAACTCCGGATTGGCCTGCACGAAAAGCCCCGGCGCCGCCACGAAGTCCACGCCAACCTGCTCGGCCGCGCCCTCAAAGCGCGCATCCTCGACGATCCCGGCCAGCAGTTCGCCCAGATCGACCTTTTCCAGCGGACCTGAAACGCCCGCCTCGAGCCGGGACAGCGTCAGCAACTCGCCGATCAGCCCGTTCATGCGTTCGCCCTCGCGCTCGATGCGTGCCAACGTATCCTCAATCCGCCCCGGCTGCTGGCGGGCCAGGCCAATTGCTGCCTGCAGGCGGGCCAGTGGCGAGCGCATTTCGTGCGAAACATCGTGCAGCAGGCGTTTCTGAGCCGCCATCAAGGCCTGCAACCGCTCGGCCATGCGGTCGAAATCCTGGCCCAGATCGGCCAGTTCGTCGCGTCGGCCGCCCATGGCGCCGCCCACCCGGGTATCGAGATTGCCCTCGGCCGCCGTGGCGAAGGCATTGCGCAGGTGGCGGATCGGCTTGGCGAAATACCAGGCCACGCCGGCCGCACAGAGCAGACTGGCGATCAGGGCGGCGATCATGGGAAATATCGGCAGCGGTCCGCCCGGTCTTTTGTCGTCGGGCGGTGGCGGACGGTGGGGTGGTCCGCCTCGGTCGAACTCCATCGGCGGCGGCCGGTGCGCCTCAAAATCAGCCCGCATCGACGACTGCTGGCGCTCGAACCAGAAGAATGTTCCGGTGCCGACCACGGCGGCCACCTGGCCGAGCCAGATGAAGAGAAAGAACTTCCAGAACAGGCGCCCCATCTCAGGACCGGATCAACTGGTAACCCTGCCGATAAACCGTCTGGATGCACGAGCGCCCGTCGGCCAGCGTCCCCAGCTTGTGGCGAATGCTCGACAAATGGACGTCGATGCTCCGGTCAAACCGGACCAGCGCCCGGCCCAGCGCCTGTTCCGACAGATCGCCCTTGCTCACCGGCCGCCCGGCATTGCGGGCCAGCACTTCAAGCAAATTGAACTCGGTGCTGGTCAGGTCCACAGCGACGCCAGCCCATTCGGCCAAACGTTGTTCCGGCCGGATGCACAGCTCGCCGACCACCAGCGGGGCGTTGCCCGGCTCGGCCGAGGGGGCTGAGCGACGCAGGATGGCGCGCAGGCGGGCGGCCAGTTCGCGCGGCTGGCAGGGCTTGGGGACGTAATCGTCGGCGCCCAGTTCAAGGCCGACGATGCGATCCATGTCGTCACCCTTGGCCGTCAGCATGAGCACCGGCATCGCGCTGACCGCCCGAATCCGGCGCAAGACCTCAACACCGGAAAGTCCCGGCATCATCACATCGAGCACGGCAATGGCGTATTGCCCGGAGAGCGCCGCCTCGGCACCGCTCAGGCCGTCGTGCAGCGTAGTCACCACAAAGCCGTCCTGGGCCAGATAGTCGCCGAGCATCTCGGCCAGCTCAACGTCGTCGTCCACCAGCAAAACTGCCGCCATTGCCTATTCACCCACAAAATTATCCAGTTGAATCATAGCCAAGGGTGGCCACAGCGGGCGGCTGTTTTACAGACATTTACCTCATTCCCGATTGCTCCGCTCGGGTAAGGATCGGCAAATATTGCCGGCGAGCGATTTTTGCCGTGAATTAGTCCAAAAAATGGGCTTGTTGCCGGATATTTCGCAAGAAAACCATCCGGAAGCGGTTTTTCTTAACATTCGTTTACCCGGATTAACCCAAAGCGCCGTCAATTCACTCCGATTCGGGCCGATAACTTGCACAAGGAAAGCTACTTGGCCAAAGGCCAGGCATCTCGTCAATTTCATCCAAGGAGCGAATCATGTTGAGCGGAATCAACCAGGCATCTCAAATGGCAAGCATGCTGTTCTCGAAGCTGGACACCAAGAGCCAGGGCTATCTCGAAAAAAGCGATCTGGCCGCGGCCTTCAGCCAGATCACCAGCAACGCCAGTCAAAGCGCCAGCAGCACGAGCGCCGACGACGTCTTCACCGCGCTCGATAGCAACAGCGATGGCAAGGTCACCAAAGACGAATTCGCCACCGTTCTCGCCAAGCTGCAAGAATCCGTCAGCAGCCAGTTCGGCGGCCCGATGCACGGCCCCGGCGGCATGCCACCCCCGCCGCCAGCCGACGACGCCGGCTTCACCAAGGAAGAGCTGACCAGCCAGCTCGAATCGGCCGACAGCAGCGATACAAAACGGACCGAGCTGATCAACAAGATCGTCGAGAATTTTGAAGCGGCGGACACCGATAGCGACGGCAAAGTCAGCTTCAAGGAAGCCATGGCCTACGACAAATCAACCGAGTCGACCTCAGCCTCCGATACCGGCACAGCCACCGCGACAACCACGGCAAACAACAGCGATGCCGAGTTGATGATGAAAATCATGCAACTGATGCACGCCTACGGCACCGGCCAGGATCAGGAAAACAGCGGGATTGCCACGCTGCTCTCAGTGACCGCCTAAGCAACCGGGCCGACCCCGCACAGGGACATTGAACCGGCCGCCTTCTGCGCATAGAATGGCGGCCTGCCGTCCTGAGCGGGCGTCGTATAATGGTAATACCCTAGCTTCCCAAGCTAGAGCCGTGGGTTCGATTCCCATCGCCCGCTCCACATCGAATTCTCGCAGATTGTTGATCTGTAAAAGAAAAAGCCAACCCAAAGCGGTTGGCTTTTTTGTTGTCTGGGCGATATCTGGTCAGAGTTGCGTAGAGCGTTATCTAGCCACATCCAGCAAAAGCGAACTGGTGACTCATCGGTGCGTTTGCCGACATTGACGTGGAAGTTATCCCTCCGCTCAATAAGCAATAAACGAGAGCATTTGCGCTTTACACCGTCACTAGGCGGCCAGAACCGGATCACTGAGATTCTCATTTAGGAGCGCATGGTGAGCGTCTGTGCGCATATGGATACTTAAGCTGTCTCCGTTCTCGCGCTGGCCAGACGACTTGTCTGATAGTCGCAGCAAGTCGAACTCGTTGCGGCAGGCAGTGGTCACGCCCGGCGCTGGTCCCTAGATACTGCACCGGGCTTGGAATGAAATTGCTGGAGCGGGATTGAGTATGGGCTCAATCTTTCACCGCTATACACCGCCTACGGAGGCACTTGGAGGCAACGCCAATCCGTGTGTTCGGGCCTTGAGCATTTTTTTGAATACTTTGACGTACTACGCGGAAGACCATCTGATACCCGACATCTACGATTCGCTCCGTTGCCGACGTGGCAACTTAACTGGAGATTTGAATCATGTCTAAGAAGTCCGCATCCAATGCTCGTACCCCGATGACCCCGAGTGCCGCCGCCCGCATTCAATCTGCGGAAGCTCGCACTGGCAACGGCCAAGTATCGGCTGGCGGCTTTGCCGCACGCGCCCAACGGGCTGCAGCAAACCAAAGCGCACCCAAGAAGCCGTAACCATAGTGGCCCGGGCTTAAACAACCAGCCCGGGCCACTTAAGGCAGGCAATGACGATGAGATACTGCAACAATAAAGACTTTGCAGAGTTCATTCGATCACTGGTCAGACAAGGCTGGCAGTTCTGTCGTGGGGGAAGGCATGGGAAACTTACCTCGCCCACTGGACGACGAATCCCCGTGCCCTGCACCCCAAGTGATCACCGAGCTCTACGAAACTTTCAACGCGATATTCGTAAGCTGGAACAGTTAGTCTGATGAGTACCAAACCCAAAATACCTACGCCACCGTACCCCCGTCTGGGCGAAATCTACAACGCGCTGGCGCAAGCGCTCGACATCAAGTCCAAGAACCGAGATGTAGAACGCTTGGCGAGAGAAGGAGACTTTGACTGGTCTCTGCTGTCGGGATTACGCGAGGATCTCATTCTTACCCCTTTACGTCGTTACGTCGGAGACGAGGCGTTCATCAACAATCTGGATCAGTTCATCCAGCACGTCCACGCCAGCTACCTGAGAATTGTTTCAAGCATTTCCCTGGACAGCATGAGCCGGGACGAGGCCCTACCGATCCTTATCGAGCATTACTTCGCTACTCACGCTGTTGGATTTTTTGAAAGCATCTGGACAGACGACGCACCTGACCCGTTCTCGTTCCTAGATCCCGAAAAATACCCGTTGGAAGTCGTTTTCAACTGGGCTGACCCCGGCGGTAGCCACTCGCTTGCTAAGGCCGCCTTTCCTGAATCCTCTGATATAGCGCTCGACAATCGGGAAAAGGTCGCTCGTTGGGCGGACGGTACCCAGCTACCGGATCTGGTGAGCCTCAAGCTCTTCGTTGATGAATTGGCTAAGAATGGAAGTTACGAACAGAAAACAAAGGCGTCTGGGCTTCTCAAGTGGTTGGTCCTCGCGCGTGCTTTGACATGGTTTGAGCGGAAAGCCAATCCCTTACATCTCAAGCAAATTTTGATCTGGCATATCAGCCAGGATCATCGAGAATGGGATGTCGGTGGAATCCTGTCGCAGGCTGCGTTTCAGGCAGGCAAAAAACGTGACGCATTGTTGGAGCCGCATAGAAGGCGGGTCATGTTCCACCTTGATCGAACCGGGCCGAAGGCTGAGGGGGCCCGTGCGGAGGCCGAGAGTGCGCTTGCCGATTTTGCTCAGCAACTGAAAACGCACGATCCAAAAGGGCTAGCTAGCTATGCCCTCGAATGGTACCGAGGACGCTGGCATGTACTTTCCGGTGAATACGAGGAGGCGCTTAAGAACTATCAGCTGGCTGTCGCCCATTCAGATTACAGAGCGGGTGACACTTGGAAGCAGATTGTCGAAGAGGCTTTGGCAGTTTCAGGTTACCTAGGCAATGCAAAGCCGATTCTTAAACAGCTGAAGCATCGAGCAATTGCCTTGGGGCTGATTGCTCAACCCGGGATAAACGACGACGTTGTTGAAGACTGGGAGATCGAAGAACTACGAAAACAGTTTCACCATCTGTTCCCCCGGCAAGCGCGCTTTGTTGAGGTTGAGCAGCCTGACGATGATGTTGGAGCATTGCCCTTCCTGGCGTACGACCCCGAATCTTTGGCTAACCGGCAGCCGAACTACCGTAAGCCTGACCAGGTTGTTACCGTTCGTACCATCGACAAACAAGTTCGACGCTGGAGCCAGTTGTCGCTCTACACGACGCTTGGCAGCGTTGATGTCGTTAAAACCCTTCTCGAAAAAGGCGCATCCGTTGACGTGTTGGACGATTCTGATGGGTCAGCATTACTAAGCGCTATCCAGAGAGCTGCCGATAGCAACGACCGTGAGGTTCTTGACGTGCTGTTGAACTATCTGCACAGCAAGGGGACACTGAATCAACCCACTAAAAGAAAGCGGTTAACGCCGCTGATCCGCGCGATCGACTATGGCGAACCCGATGTCATCTCGAAGCTCCTGTCTATGGGAGCGGACGCCAACTTGCGCGGACACGTTGATGATCAAACCCCGCTGTATCTTTGTATCCGAAACATGGGTGGATTGCGGGCGGTCAGTTCTCTTCGGCAGACACTTTTTCAGCATATTTCATCTGATAACGACTTAGTACTTCGCGAGACTTTGCGCCGGTATGGTGTAGGGATGGCGGGTGTCTTCGGCGACAAGGGGGCTGCGTTCGAGGCGATGCGGAACCCTGCTGGACGCGAGATTTTCAATAAAGTTGTCGATTGGATCGTCGATGATTTCATTGGCAGGCATACCGTCGAGAAGCAGCTTGAGATTGCGAAGAACCTCTTGGCGCATGGAGCCAACCCTAACGCAAGGCACAGCTACCCCGCGGCTGGGCGAACGCCACTTATGTTGGCGGTCGAGAACGACTCAGCCGAAGCTGTTAGCCTACTGATGCAGCGTGGGGGAGATCCTTTTATTCGAGACAGTGCCGGATACGACTGTCGAGTTATCGCAACGGCCTTCAGATCCGGGAATGTAGTGAATCACTTCCGGAGGATTGGTGTGATGTAACTGACGACGCGCCACTAGGTCGTCTGGTCACGTTCTGGTCACAGCGGAATCCAAGTCAGTCGAATCAGGTAGCAGATTACGCTAATATGGCTTCGGCTTCAGGTGAAGCGATGAAATGGAAATTACTGTATTTTCAGCTGGTTACAAGTAATATTCAGAGGCTTGATGACCCTAGACCCACGTGTTCGATTCCCATCGCCCGCTCCACATCGAATTCTCACAGATTGTTGATCTGTAAAAGAAAAAGCCAACCGGTTGCGGTTGGCTTTTTTGTTTTCGATATCGGGCTACTGCAAGCCACTTTCAATCATCCGTTCATCATGCGGTTTGTTGGCGCCCGACTCCTGAAATTGCTGGCCTGCAAAACAACATGGCCGCGATCCAAATATAGGATGGCAGCTAGTGGCCGGGCTGGCTACAATCTGTGCGAGTTTGTGAATCGATTGTGGTGATTCTGCAGGGATCCCTTGGCATCCCGTCTGGAGGGGCTTTGGCAGCAAACGGAAATGAACAGCAAGCGCTTCGCGTCGTCGCCTTTGGCGCGTCGGCGGGCGGCTTGCAGGCGCTGCGCCCCATCATTCGTGGCTTGAAGCGCCAGGGCACGGCGGTCTATGTGGTGGCGCACCACATGTCGCCCAAGCATCCGAGCAACCTGCCGGAACTCCTGGCTGACCGTAGCGAAACGACTGTGGTTCAGGCCCGCAACGGCGAGCGACTGCTGGCCGATCATGTTTATGTTTGCCCCCCTGGCCATCACATCGAAGTGCGTGGCTCATACCTGGCGCTGACGACATACGATGAGACAGACCACATCACCCCTTCCGTCGACCTGCTTTTCCAGTCCGTAGCGGAAAGCTTTGGTGACCGGGCGGTCGCCGTCATCGTCTCCGGCTCGGGGCATGATGGAACCGCCGGGGCCGGAGCGATCAACGCGATGCGCGGCACGGTCATCGTCCAGCTGCCGGAAGAAGCGGTGCAGCCCGGCATGCCCGAAGCGGCCATCGCGGCTGGCGTCGTCGATCTGATCGGCGGCGTGGACCAGATCGCCGACTGGCTGAACCAGGTTGATGGCCTCAAGGAGGTCAGGAACGCGGAAGCGCTCGATGCCAACACCCAGACCTTTGCCGAGCTTTTTCGCCGGGTGACTGCGGCGACCGGCCTCGACCTCGATCAGTACAAGGAAAATACGCTGCGTCGCCAGACCATCCGCCGTTGCCGTGCTCTGGATATGGACTCTCTTGAGGAGTATCTGGCCCATGTGACGGCGCAGCCGGATGAACTGCAGAGGCTGCAGCAGTCGTTCATGATCTCGGTGTCATCGTTTTTTCGCGATCCGGCGGCCTTCGAGGCCCTGGAAAAAACCCTGCGCCGCCTGGTTGCCGGCAAGGTCCCCGGCGACTCCATCCGAGTCTGGGTGCCGGGTTGTGCCACCGGCGAAGAGCCTTACTCCATCGCCATTCTGCTGGCCGAAATCCTGGCCGAGCGCCTGACCAGTTTTGCTGTCCACGTTTTCGCTACCGACATCGACCAGGGTGCCCTTGAATTGGCCCGGGTCGGGGTCTACCCGAGCGAAGGCCTGGACGGCCTCAGTGCGGAGCGCCAGGAGCGCTGGTTTGCCCAAGAGGGTGGCGACTGGCGGATCAAGAAGGCGATCCGCGAACTCTGCGTCTTTTCGCTCCATGATGTGACTGCCCATCCGCCTTTCATCAAGATGGATCTGATCAGTTGCCGCAACTTGCTGATCTATTTCAAGCCCGAGCAGCAGACCGAACTGATCAATACTTTCCACTATGCCTTGAACCCGGATGGCCTGTTGCTGCTCGGCCGTTCGGAATCCACCGGCTTCAATTCGCCTTTGTTCGAGAGCCTCGACGGTGGCCAGAAGGTCTATCGCCGGCGGGCCGGCACGGCGCCGCGCCCCTTGCGTTTTGCCCGTCTTGCCATGCCGATTTCCGGCGCCATTCGCCCGATTCTGGCCAGAGCCAACGTCGCTCCCCAGCGGCAGTCGCTGCAAAGTGCGGCCCTGGCGACCATTGCCGGGGCCTATGGCCCCCCGGGGGTCTTGGTCAATGGCAGCTTCGAACCCCTGCATTTTTTTGGCTCCTCACGACGATATTTTTCGCTGCCCGAGGACACTGCCGATTTTTCGGTATTCGCCCTCTGTCTGCCGGAGTTGCGCAACGAGCTGAAAGCCATCGGCTACCGGCTGATCCAGGAGGGACTGAGCCATCTCGAGGGCGTTTCTGTCGAGATCTTGGTCGGCGGAGAAGTCTTGCGGGTCCGCCCGGTCCTCCGGCGGGTCGATTCGACACCCGACAGTGGAGAATGGACTTACCTTTTCAGTTTCGAAGAAACCCGTCTGCCATCCGGCGCCGTCGTCGCTACCAAGGACGAAGGCCGGACCGAGGACATCGTGCGCCTGCGCCAGGAGCTGGCCGACACCCGCGAACACCTGCAGGCGGTCATCGAGGAGCTGGAAGCTTCCAACGAGGAACTCCAGTCGCTCAATGAAGAAGTCCAGTCGTCCAGCGAGGAGTTGCAGGCTTCCAACGAAGAACTTCAGTCGTCCAACGAGGAATTGACCACACTCAATGACGAGTTGCGCGTCAAGTCCCAGGAGGCGACGCTCCTCAACAACACGCTGGGCAATATCCAGAATTCCATCCGTAACAGCCTGGTCGTGGTGGACCGGGAAGGGCGCGTCACCCGCTACAATCCGCTGGCAGCCCGCATCTTCGGCCTGGTGGCCGGCGACCTTGGGCAGTCCCTGTTCGGCATTCCCTGTCACTTGCAATTGCCCGACCTGCGCGCCAACATCAATGGCGTCGTGGCCAGCGGTACTTCGGTGGTGGAGCGCGTCAATCAGGGCGAATTCCATTTCCTGATGCAGATCGATCCCTACCGGAATGAAGTGGGGAATAATGCCGGCGCCGTCCTGACTTTTGTCGATATTTCCGATCTGTATCGGGCTGAGGCAGCTCAGGAAAGCAGCGAAGTGCGTTTTAGCCAGGTCTGGGAGTCCAGCCTGGAGGGCTTGCTGGTCGTCGACCGGGGCGGTCGTATGGTCATGGCCAACCCGGCCGTGGAAAAGATGTTCGGCTACGATCCGGGGCAACTGCTCGGCCTGTCTGTCGAAGTCCTGGTGCCGGAGCGTATCCGCCAGCGCCATGTCGGGGAGAGGAACGCCTTCTTCAGGACGCCGGGGCAAAAACGGCCGATGTCCGTGGTCCGCGATATCTGCGGCGTCCGTAGCGACGGCAGCGAGCTTTTCGTCGAAATCAGCCTGAGCAGCATGGGCGTGGATGGAGAGCATTACGCTCTGGCTGCGGTCGCTGATGTCACCGAGCGCAAGCGTGTCGAAGCCGAACTGGAACGTCATCGCAACTCGCTGGAGGCGCTCGTCGGCGAGCGGACCAGCCAATTGTCCGATCTCTACAACCGGGCACCCTGTGGCTACCATTCGCTGGACGCCAATGGCGTTTTCGTCAATATCAACGCGACCGAGTGCGACTGGCTAGGTTACCGCCGGGACGAACTTATCGGCCAGCGGCGGGCCATTGATCTGATGACACCCGACAGCCAGGCAATCTTTCAGGAGAATTTTCCGCGCTTCCTGGCCGCCGGCGAATTGAGTGGTCTGGAAATCGAATTCCGGCGCAAGGATGGCAGCCCCCTTCCTCTGCTCTTGAACGCCCGGGCGGTTTACGACGAACACGGACAATTTCTGCACAGCTTGTCCACCAGCATCGACAACACTGTCCGCAAGAAGGCCGAGCAGGACTGGATCACCGCCCGCCAGGCGGCCGAGACCGCGAATCGGGCGAAGAGCGCCTTCCTGGCCAATATGAGCCATGAAATCCGCACTCCCCTGAATGCGATCATCGGCCTTGGCCATATCCTCAAGCGTGGCCATGTCGATTCCCGGCAGGAAGAACTGCTCGTCAAGATCGACCGCTCTGCTCAGCATTTGCTGACCGTGATCAACGACGTTCTCGACTTGTCGAAGATCGAAGCCGAAAAACTCGAATTGCAGCTGAGCGATTTCGACCTCGGCGAGGTCACCGCCAACATCGCCTCCATGCTGCAGGAAAGGGCTGCCGCCAAGGCCCTGAAGCTGACGGTAAGCTGCGAGCCGATCGGCCACCGGGTGCGCGGCGACGTCACGCGCTTTACCCAGTCTCTGCTCAATCTTGCCAGCAACGCCATCAAATTTACCGAAGCAGGCGATGTCGCGGTCCGCATACGCCAGCTCGACGAACGCGATGGCGAGGTTCTAGTCCGCGCCGAGGTCCAGGACAGCGGGATCGGTATCGCGCCCGAAGTCATGCCGCGGCTGTTCATGCCCTTCGAGCAAGCCGATACCTCGACCACCCGGAAATACGGCGGTACCGGTCTTGGCCTGGCCATCACCAAGCGCCTGGCCGAATTGATGGGGGGCGAGTCCGGCGCCACGAGCGAGGTCGGCGTGGGCAGCACCTTCTGGTTCACCGCCTGGCTGGAAAAGTCTGCCGCCGGTGCCGTGGAGGACAGGCCGGAAGATGGGGTGATCGGCGCCGAAGCGGAATTGCTCAGTGAATTTCTCGGCAGTGCCATCCTGCTCGTGGAAGACGAACCGATCAATCGTGAGGTGGCGCTCACCTTCCTCGAAGATGCCGGACTGACTGTGACGGCGGTGGCCGATGGCGCCGAAGCCCTGGCCCAGGCCCGCAAGAATAGCTTCGCGCTGGTTCTCATGGACATGCAGATGCCGGTCATGGACGGCCTGGAAGCCACCCGGCAGATTCGCGAACTGCCCGGTTGGCAGGCCATCCCGATCATTGCGATGACAGCCAATGCCTTCGCCGAAGACCGCCGGCGTTGTTTCGAGGCGGGAATGAACGACTTCGTGACCAAGCCATTCGAACCTGAGACTTTGTTTGCCTCCCTGCGGCATTGGCTGACGGTCGGCAGGGGGAGCAGCGTCAGCAGCTGAGTTCACCTTCGGTCGACACCGGTTGTGGGATTTTCCAGATGTCTGGTAGCGATCGACGGCGAATACAGAGCGGCGTGCTATCCGGGCAAGAGCCCTTCTGATCAATAACCGGCGGAATTGGTGGTGGCAGTGATTCACGCCGCCGCTTCACTTTTCGCGGCCTTCAGCCGAGCAGTTTGCGCTGGTCGAGGTATTTTTCGAGGATTTCGAGGCGGGCTAGCGGGTCGTCGAGTTCGAGCAGTTTTTGCTTGGCGAGGTTCTGGATGGGCAGGATTTCGGTGATGCGGAAGCCGACCCATTCGGCTTCGTCGTAGCGGTGGGGTTCGGGCAGGCGTTCTTTGCCGAGGTCGGCGGCGACGCGGCGGAGCAGCGGGACGAGGCGCTGGCGTTCCGGCGGCAGCGGGGTCGGGCCGCTTTCGGCCAGTAGTTCGACGCTGGCTTCGAGCTGGTTGTTGGCGCCGACGCCGGTTTCGATGATGCGGAAACGGCGGCTGCCGTGGGCGGTGATCATCAGGATGCCGAGCTGTTCCATCTCCCAGTTGGTTATGGTTGCCAGCGTGCCGACGGCATGCGGTTCGGCGGTGGCGCCGACTTCGCTGCCTTTTTCGATGAGGCAGACGCCGAAGGGTGAGCCGTCTTTCATGCAGGTGGCGGCCATGTCGAGGTAGCGTTGTTCAAAGATTTTGAGCGGCAGGACGCTGCCCGGGAAAAGCACTGTGTTGAGCGGGAAGAGCGGGATGCGCATTGTTTCGACGGCATTGCCGGTCGGCGAGCGGACGAAGTCGAACCAGCCCATCATTCGCCCCAGCGTTGCATCAGCGTGTGCGGCACGCCGATCTGGTCCATGACGCGGGCGACGACGAAATCGACGATGTCCTGGACGCTTTGCGGGTGGTGGTAGAAGCCGGGGCTGGGCGGCAGGATGACGGCGCCGGCGCGGCTCAGACGCAGCATGTTTTCGAGGTGGATGGCCGAGAACGGCGTTTCACGTGGCACCAGCACGAGCTTGCGGCCTTCTTTCATGACGACATCGGCGGCGCGTTCGATCAGGTTGTCGGCCAGGCCCTGGGCGATGGCGGCCAGGGTGCCCATGCTGCACGGACAGACGACCATGGCGTCGGGCGGGTTGGAGCCGGAGGCGACCGGCGCGAACCATTCTTCGCGGCCGAAAACCGCGAGATTTTCCGGGTAGACCGCAGGAAAGCGGGCGAGCAGGGCGGCCTTGGCATCGCTTGGCCGCGACGGCAGTTCGAAATCGAGTTCCTGTCTGGCGACGACTTGCGAGGCCTGCGAGTAGAGCAGTTGCACCTTGCAGCCGGCTTCGAGCAGGCATTCGAGCAGGCGCAGGCCGTAGGGCATGCCGGAGGCACCGGTCAGCGCGAGGCAAATGGTTTTGGACATCAGGCAGCTTCCGTGGGGGCGGGGTCAGCCAGCAGTTTAGCCGCGATCAGGCCGTTGATGGTGCCGAAAACCAGTGCCGCGGCGGCGAAAATCGGCGTTAGCAAAAAGACGCCGTCATGCGGAATGAGCCAGACGCGGGCGAGCAGCAACTGGCCGCCGATGTGGGCGAAGGCGGCGAGGATGGACAGGCTGACCGGGCCGAACCAGCGCTTTGGCAGATGGCGGGCGAGGCCGAGGGTGAGCAGGCTGAGCGTGGTGCCGGTGAGCGACAGGAAGAAGCCGGGGGCGAGGAAGAAGCCGAGCAGCAGGCTGCCGGCCAGAACGCGCAGGGCGCTGACCCAGACCGCCGTGCCCCAGCCGTAACGGGCCAGCACGACGAGGGTGACGATGTTGGCCAGCCCCGGCTTGACGCCGGGCAGCGGCGACGGGATGGCGGCGTCGACCAGCGACAGGCCGACGGCCGCCGTGGCCAGCCAGGCGACGCGGCGGTCCTCGGCGGTGACGGTGAGTTCAATAACTGATCGAGTCATAGACCTTGGTCCGTCCGGCGATCTGGACGCTCACGCGATTCGGGGCGCAGATGGCGATTTCGCCGGGGCGCATGAGCCAGCCCTGTTTGACGCAATACTGCCGTGGGCTGGGGTCGGAAACGATGCGGGCGCGGCCCGGTTCGACGGCGATCAGTGTGGTACCGAGCGGCCCGGCGACTTCGAATTGCTTGCGCGCCTTGAGGTCGACTTCGGCGAAAACGCGACCTTCCTGGCGGATGATGGCACGGTCGGCCAGCCCGCCCTGCCAGAAAACCGGGATGCTGACGCCGACGGCGACGGCGCTGAGCAGCATGACCAGCCAGTCGCCGGGGCGGATCAGGGTCAGCCAGGACATGGCCGGCAACGGGACATTTCAATTTTGGCCATTTTTTCCGGTTGACCGTAGGATTGGTGCCGGGCGCTTCGCCGGCCTCAGCCGCCGGCCAGCGTGCGGTGGCGGACGAGCACGCGGGCGCTCGTCGCGAACTGGCTGGCCAGCCATTCGGCCATGTAAACCGAGCGGTGCTGGCCGCCCGTGCAGCCGATGGCGACGGTCAGGTAATTGCGGCTGTCGCGGATGTAACTGGGCAGCCAGGTGGCGACGAAGCGACTGATGTCGTCGCGCATGCGGCGGACTTCGTCCTCGGCTTCGAGGAAATCGACGACCGGCTGGTCCTTGCCGGTCAGCGGGCGCAGTTCCGGGTCGTAGTGCGGGTTGGGCAGGCAGCGCACGTCGAAGACAAGGTCGGCGTCGAGCGGAATGCCGTGCTTGAAACCGAAGGACTCGAACATCAGCGTCAGGCCCTGGCCCGGTTCGGCCTCGATGAACTGGCGCACCCATTCGCGCAGGCCGGCGGCCTTCATGCCGCTCGTGTCGATGCGGTGGCCGAGTTCCGAAATCGGGGCGAGCAACTTGCGTTCAGCCTTGATCGCTTCGAGCAGCGTCTGCTCGGCCGTGGCCAGCGGGTGGCGGCGGCGGGATTCGGAGTAACGCTTGAGCAGCGTTTCCTGATTCGAGAAAAGAAACAGGAAGATTGGCTCGATGCCGGTGGCCTTGAGGCTTTCGAGCTTTTCCGGGACGAGGTCGATGCCATGCCCGGAGCGGGCATCGATGGCCACCGCCACTTTCTGCACCCCCTCATCCTTCATCATGCGCGCCAGGAAAGTCAGCATCACCACCGGCAGATTGTCCACGCAGTAATAGCCGGCGTCTTCCAGCAGGTTCAGGGCGACGGACTTGCCGGAACCCGACAGGCCGCTGATGAGAATGAGTTTCATGGGAGCAGAGCATAATCAAGGCGGCGCCCCGTATCAACCCGCGGCATAATATAAAAAACAGGAGACGATCATGCCCCCAACATTCCCTTTGCTCGATCTTCCATTTCTGGCCGAATTGACTGCCTTGCGGCGCGACATCCACGCTCATCCGGAGCTGGCCTTCAACGAAAAGCGGACGGCCGACATCGTTGCCCGCGAACTGGAACGCTACGGCCTCGAAGTCCATCGCGGCATCGCCAAAACCGGCGTTGTCGGCGTCTTGCGGGCCGGTACCTCGTCCAAAATGGTCGGCCTGCGCGCCGACATGGACGCGCTGCCGCTGGCCGAAATGAACGAATTTCCGCATCACTCGAAGCACCCCGGGAAAATGCACGCCTGCGGCCACGACGGCCACACCGCCATGCTCCTCGGCGCCGCCCGCCATCTGGCGCAACACCCCGATTTCGACGGCATCGCCGTGTTTATCTTTCAGCCAGCCGAGGAATCCGAAGGCGGCGCCGCGGTGATGATCGAGGACGGCCTGTTCGAGCGCTTCCCGGTCGAGGCGGTGTTTGGGTTGCACAACTGGCCGGGCATTCCGGTCGGCGAAATGGCCGTCATGCCCGGGCCGGTCATGGCCGGCACCTGTGCCTTCGAGATATTCGTGCGCGGCCACGGCTGTCATGCCGCCATGCCGCATCAGGGCGTCGATTCCATCGTTGCCGGGGCGCAACTCGTGCAGGCGCTGCAAACGGTGGTCAGCCGCACGCTGCACCCATGTGAGTCGGCCGTCGTCAGCGTTACGCAATTTCATGCCGGCGAGGCGTGGAACATCATTCCCGAAGAGGTGGTTTTGCGCGGCACCATCCGCAGCTTCAAGCCGGAGGTCCAGGAAAACATCGAGCGCGCCGTCGAACGGCTGTGCAGCGGCATCGCGGCGGCCAACGGGGCGCAGATCAGTGTCCAGTTCGACCACCGCTACCCGCCTACGGTCAACAGCGTAAACGAGGCAAAATTCTGCCGCGAAGTCGCTGCCGAAGTGTTCAAGCCGGAACGTGTTCTGACCGACATCCTGCCCTCGATGGGCGCCGAGGATTTCGCCTATATGCTCAACGAAAAGCCGGGCTGCTACGTCTGGCTCGGCAACGGCCCGGGCACCGGCGGCTGTACGCTGCACAACCCGCACTACGATTTCAACGACGAGTTGCTGACCCTCGGCGCCAGCTACTGGGTGCGCCTCGTCCAGCGTTACCTGCCGGTAAAGCCAGCGGCCTGAGCCGGCTTTCACGGGTGAAAAAAAGCGGCGTTGAACGCCGCTTTTTAGTGCTAGGCGATGCCCGGCCTAGAGCTTGAAGCGGGAAACCTGCTGGTTCAACTCGCCGGCCATGCCTTTCAGGCGTTCGGCCGAAGCGACCACGTCGCGCATGGCGCGGGCCCCTTCTTCGATCAGGTTGCGAACTTCGCCGATGTGGGTCTGCATCGTTCCTTCGTTCTGATACTCGACGCTGATGGCATCGGTGATGCGCGCCACCACCTGGGTCACCTCGAGCGAACTGGTGTTCATCTGGTCGAAGGCATCGCGCGCCTGGTTGGATAGCTCGACGCTGTCGCCGACCTGCCGCATGCCGGATTCCATGGCATCGACGGCGCGTGCCGTGCCGGAATGGATGCTGTCGACCATGGCGGAAATTTCGGCGGTCGATTTTGTCGTGCGTTCGGCCAGCTTGCGCACCTCGTCGGCGACGACGGCAAAGCCGCGCCCCTGTTCGCCGGCCCGCGCCGCTTCGATGGCGGCATTGAGGGCGAGCAGGTTGGTCTGGCTGGCGATGTCGGAAATGACGCCGAGGATGGAGTTGATCTGGGCGGACAGCGTGCCCAGTTCGCGGATGTGGGTGGCGGTGACCTGTACCGAACTGGCCATCGATTTGGTTTCTTCGGCGGCCTTGCTGGCCAGCGCCGCGCCGCTGCCGGAAATCTTGCTCGACCCCTGAACGATCTGCTCGGCCTCCCTGACAGCATTCATCACCTGGCCGAGGCTTTCGGAGAGCACTTCACCATTGCTGACCATGCTCCGGGCGACATCCAGTTGCTGATCGCTGCCGTTGGCTACCTGCGAGGTGGCCGAGGCCATCTGGGTCGCCGTCTGGGCCACGTCGTGGGCGTGGTTGGCGAGGGTACTGACCAGTTCGCGCAGGTGCGTCTGCATGGCGGCCAGCCCGGCCAGCAAGCTGTCCTGGTCGCCAGCGGCAAGGCTGATCGGTTGCGTCAGGTCGCCGGTAGCCACGGCATTCGCCACCTGGCGGGCGTAGCCCGGTTCGCCACCGAGTTGGTGGCGAACATAGGCCAGCGTGGTAACGACGCTGGCGATGCCGACCAGAATGGCCAGCGCCGACAGCGCCAGCACGATGTTGCCGGCCTGCGCGGCCTTGCCGGCGACTTCCTGGCGCTGCGCTTCGGTGGCCTTGTTGATGACCTCGAGGTCATCGAGCAGGGCCTTTTTCAAGGCCCGCCAGGCTGGCGTTTCCTTGCTGTTGATGAGGCCCTTCGCTTCGTCGGCGAGGCCTGCCTTGATGGCGGCGAGAACCTCGGTCTGGGCGTCGGCCTGGGCCTGGGCGAGCGGTCCGAGGCGGGCCAGCGAGTTGTCGAATCCGTCGATCGATGCAGCCGCAGCAGTCGCTTCCTGGCGCGCCGTGGCGAAATCCTGGCGGGCCTTGTCGAGATTGGTGAAAGCCTTGGGATTGCTCGGGTCGAGGACAATGTTGCGTATCGCCTGACCCATTTGCAGGCCCTGGCTGTACATGTTCTGGTAGCCGTGCTGCAGGGCGCCGATGCCATCGAGGAAACCGCCGAAACGGGCCGAGGTGTTGCGCAGGCCGCTGTTGGCGACGACAACGGCGGCAATGAAAGCGGCCATGATCAAGGCCATGCCGAGTAAAAGCCGGTTACGGAAGCTCATGGCGAAACCCCTTTTAGTATTAGGGTTTCATTGTACGGCCTGACCATGGGCGGAACCAGCGCGATCAGCCGGCGGTGATCATCCCGTCGCTGAGCCTGAGGGCATTGACCAGCAGCAGCTCGCGTTCGAGGCCGGCGACCAGGCGCTCATCGGAAAGATTGAGAAAGCGGGCATTGACGTCGACGGCGAACGGCAGGGCGAGCACGAAGGCGGGAAAGTCGGCTTTCGGCAACTGGCGTTTTTCCATCATGGCGAAAGAGACGATGACCTTGATGGCATGCCAGGCCAGTTGCTCAATATTGCTGCGAAAATTGCCGAGGCGGCGGAAAGCCCGCTCAAAAGCGGAGTCGACCGCCGAAAACGGCTTGCCGTGGCCGGGGATGACGATGTCGATGGGTAGCCGGGCGAGCATTTCAAGCGTTTCCTGGGTGCTGGCCAGACCGTCGGCTTCGCCGAGCAGTTCGGGGAAGATGACGCCGAAGCCGTTTTCCCACAGGGCATCGCCGGAAATCAGGATGCGTTTTTCCGGGTTGTAATAGGCCAGCGCCTCCATGTCGTGGCCGGGTACGGCTAGCGCCTGCCAGTTCAGGCCGCCCATTTCGATTTGGTCGTTGGCGTCGATCAGGCTGTCGTGCTGGAAACGGGCGCTTTGCTGGCCGAGCGGCGAGAGCAGCAGGGCATCGCTGTCCCACTCGGCAATGACGGCGTGCAGGCCGGACGGGACGCTGATCTCGCAGTCGAAAGCGGCCTTGAGCGCGGCGTTGCCGCCGATGTGGTCGGAATGCGAGTGGGTGTTGATCAGCCGGCTCAGCGTTCGGCCGGCGAGCGCGTGATGGACGAGATCAACCGTCTGTTCGGCGTGCGTGACATAGCCGCTATCGACCAGCGTGGCCTGGTCGCCGTCGAACAACAGGATGTTGTTGGCCGACAGCCAGCCGCGTTCGAGGACAAGCAGGCTGGCCGGAAGGTCGGCGCTCATTGAGTGTTTTCCGGGCTGTCGTCAGTATCGGTCGGTTCAATCGTCGTTGGCACGACCCGTTCGGCCACGATGTCCGGGGCGCTCAGCGGCGGCCGGCCACAGCCGAGGCAATAGCCGGAATCGGGGTCGGCCATGCAGATGCCGACGCATTGGTAGAGTTCTTCGTCGTTCATTTTGTGTTGCCGTTGTTGCGACTGTCGCTTTCCTGCGAGGCCTGTTCGCGTCGGCGCCGGGCGACCTTGGCCAGGATGTGCTGCTGCCCGGCGTCGTCGAGGCGCGACCAGGCCGTGATTTCGTCGATGGTGCGCAGGCAGCCCTGGCACAGGCCGTTGCGCGCATCCATCTTGCAGATGTTGATGCAGGGTGAGGTGATCATTTAAATGAGCATGAAGCGGTGTTGCTGGTCGCGGACCATTTCAACGGCTTCGAGGGCTTCGTCGCGACTGATTCTGGCCAGCATGGCCAGATGAAGACGGCGGTCGCGGGCAGTTAGTTCCGGAAAGTTGAGGGTATGGGCGTTGATATCCTCGTTGCCGTCGTCGGTCACGATGCCCTGGCGGTCGACCGTGATGCTGACCGGCGTCAGGTGCAGGGCCGGTTCGGGCGCCTTGAGGTAGTCGGCCAGGGCGTGGACCAGATGTTCGGGCATCAGCGATTCGGCGGTGTGGCGCAATCTGGCGTCGAGCTCGGCCAGATGGCGGGTGCCGACTTCCATGGCATGGCCGCCCGAGGTGCCACGCAGGACGGTGAGGTGGGCGCGCTCGACCGAGACATCGGCACGCAGGCCCTCGCGCTCGTCGCGCAGCGCCTTGACGTGGGCGTGGAAGGTGTGGAGCAGGCTTTCGAGGGCCTTGCTGCGCAGGCCGTGCCGGGTGGTCTCAAGCTGGCAGCTCGGCTCGATGAGTGTCTGGCCGGAGAAAAAGAGGACGAGCTGGGGCACATCATTGCGGATGACATCGCCTTGTTGCGCCATGCCGAGCTGCTTTTTCTGTTGCCGGCGGGCAGCGAACATGGCGTAGAAATATTCGCTTTCCCAGCTGCACGGTTCGGCGAGAAAATCGCGCACGGCCTGGCTGCGGCCGAGCATCTGGTCGATGTCGCCAGCCGTGGCGAACAGCGCGTGCACCAGCGGATCGTTGGCGAAAGCCTTGCGGTTGATGTCGATCGGGCCGGGCAGCGAGGCGACCAGCCCGTCGCAGTAACCCAGCGCATGGTCGACCGGGCCGCTCAGGTGCTTCTCAAAACCGGGGGCAGCCTTGAGCATCGGGTCCACCAGCTCGGCCACGCGGTCGAGCGCCTTGCGCAGGGATGGATCCGGCGGTGGGGCTGGCTTGAGAAAATCAGCAACGGTGGAAAGAAGGCTCACTCGGTCCCGGCACAGAGAGCCCGGCCGGCCTTGGCGCCATTCGGGCGGTTGATGGCACTGGAAATCCAGTCGCCGACAATTGCCAGTTTAGCCAGATCGATCCCGGTTTCAATGCCCAGACCCTGCAATAAATAAACGACATCTTCCGTCGCCACGTTGCCAGAGGCGCCTTTGGCGTAAGGGCAGCCACCGAGGCCGGCAATCGAGCTGTCGAAAACGGTCAGGCCCATCTGCAGCGAGGCGTAGATGTTGGCGATGGCCATGCCGTAAGTGTCGTGATAGTGGCCAGCCAGTTTTGCTATGGGCACTTGTCTGGCGCACGCCTCGATCAGGCGTTTGACCGAAGCCGGGTTGCCAACGCCGATGGTGTCGCCGAGGGAGACTTCGTAGCACCCCATGTCGAACAGCGTTTTGGCGACTTCGGCGGCTTTTTTCGGGTCAATAGCGCCTTCGTAAGGGCAGCCGACGACGCAGGAAACATAGCCACGCACCGGGATTTCCAGGGCAGAAGCAGCAGAAACGATAGGTTCAAAGCGTTTCAGGCTCTCGGCGATGGAGCAATTGATGTTTTTCCGGGAAAAGCTCTCGGAGGCAGCGCCGAAAATGGCGACTTCGGTCGCGCCTGCTTCAATGGCGGCGTCAAAACCTTGCAAATTTGGCGTCAAAACCGGGTAGACCGTAGCAGAGTGGCGTTTGATGCCGCGCATCACCGCCGTGTTGTCGGCCATCTGTGGCACCCACTTCGGCGAAACGAAGGAGGTCGCTTCGATGACGCGCAGCCCAGCCTCGGCGAGGCGTTCGATCAGCTCGATCTTGATCGCCGTCGGGACCACCTGGGCCTCATTCTGCAGCCCGTCACGCGGGCCGACTTCGACGATTTTTACGTGTTTTGTCAGGTTCATGGTGAATGCTCAGCAAGTTTGCATCAAAAACAAGGGTGTTCCGCGAGCGGCCGGGTCAATCCTGATCGCGCAGCCAGTAAGTGGCAGCACAAAGCGCCAGACCGACGGCGTAGAGTTGCCAGGTTTCGGAAATGGCGTAGGGGTAGAGCATTAGCGCAACGCCCAGCCATTTGACGTAGGGGCGGGCGCGCTGCTTGCCGTAGCGGTAGCTGGCCAATCCGAGCAGGCCGAAGATGATGGCGCCGACCAGATAGGCCGGCGTCGGCAGGGTCAGGCCGAGGGATTGCAGGGAATTCAGGTCTTCCACGAGCGGCTCCGGCAAAAGCGATAGTTAGCAACATGATCTTACCGGGGGCATGGTAACGGTCCCGGCCTCATGACATGCTTTCGAATTCGACCAGTTCGGCACCATCGGCGACCTGCTCGCCGGCAGCGTAGCAGAAAGTCTTGACCGTTCCGGCGGCGGGGGCGGTGATGGTGTGTTCCATTTTCATCGCTTCGAGGATGAGCAGCGGGGCGCCTTTTTCCACCTTCTGGCCGGGCTGGGCGAGCAGGGCGACGACTTTGCCGGGCATCGGTGCGGTCAGCCCGCCGCCTTGGGCGCCGCCGGCTTCAACGAGGTGTAGTGGATCGTCACGCAGAAGTGAGTACGTGCTTCCATTGAGGAAGATGCTGCGCTTTTCATCGACCGCGACAACGCTGGCGATCATCCGGCGGTCGTCGAGTTCGACGGCGAAGCGGTCGCCTTCGAGCTTCTTGCCGCGGGCCAACGTGGTCTGGCCATCGATGCCGATCTGCCATTTGTCGCCCTGGTAGCGAACCATGGCTTCGATCAGGCTGTCGCCATCACGGAAGCCGATCAGGCGGGCGGCCGAGAGGTTCATGCGCCAGCCGTCGCGGGCATGCCAGGGCGAGCAGGGGTCGCCGCTGGTTTTGGCGGCCTGTTTGGCTGCGTGCTGTTCCCAGAGCAGTTCGCCGACCGTGGCGACGAGCAGGGCATCGCGCGGCACGGCCTGGGCGGCGGGGAAGAGGAAATCCTTCTGGCGTTCGATCAGGCCGGTGTCGAGGTCGGCGCCGGCAAAGGCCGGGCAGGCGACGAGGCGGGAGAGGAAATCGATGTTGGTGGTGACGCCGGCCACCTGATAGTCGGCCAGCGCCTTGCGCATGCGGGCCAGGGCGGCGTCGCGGTGCTCGTCCCAGACGATGAGCTTGGCGATCATCGGGTCGTAGAACGGCGTGATTTCATCGCCTTCCTCGACGCCGGTGTCGACGCGGACATTGAGGCTTGCGGCCGGCGGTGACAGGCGGACGAGCTTGCCGGTCGACGGCAGGAAACCCTTGTTGGCGTCCTCGGCGTAGATGCGCGCTTCGAGGGCGTGGCCGCGAATCTGCAACTGTTCCTGGGCGAGCGGCAGCGGCTGGCCGGCGGCGACGCGCAGTTGCCATTCGACGAGGTCCTGGCCGGTGATCATTTCGGTGACCGGGTGTTCGACCTGCAGGCGGGTGTTCATTTCCATGAAATAGAACGAGCCATCCTGATTGGCGATGAATTCGACGGTGCCGGCGCCGACATAGCCGACAGCCTTGGCGGCGGCGACGGCGGCCTTGCCCATTTCGTGGCGGCGGGCATCGGTCATGCCGGGGGCGGGGGCTTCTTCGAGCACCTTCTGGTGGCGACGCTGCACGGAGCAGTCGCGTTCGAAGAGATAGACGCAATCGCCCTGCGTGTCAGCAAAGACCTGAATTTCGATGTGGCGTGGCTTGGTGATGTACTTCTCGATCAGCACGTGCTCGTTGCCGAAGCTGGAGGCGGCTTCGCGCTTGCACGAGGCGAGGGAATCGAGGAAGTCTTCGGTGCGTTCGACGAGGCGCATGCCTTTGCCGCCACCGCCGGCGGCCGCCTTGATCAGCACCGGGTAGCCGATGGCGTCGGCTTCCTTGTGCAGCAGGGCCGGGGTCTGGTCGTCGCCGTGGTAGCCCGGGGTCAGCGGCACGGCAGCCTTGCCCATCAATTTCTTGGCTTCCGATTTCGAGCCCATGGCGCGAATGGCCGAGGCCGGCGGGCCGATGAAGGCGATGCCGTTGGCGGCCAGCGCGTCAGCGAAATCGGCGTTCTCGGAGAGGAAACCGTAGCCGGGATGGACGGCCTGGGCACCGGTGCGCTTGCAGGCGTCGACGATCTTGTCGGCCACCAGGTAGGACTCGCGGGCGGCGGCCGGGCCGAGCAGCACGGCTTCGTCGGCGAGGCGGACATGGCGGGCGTTGGCGTCGGCCTCGGAATAAACGGCGACGGTGCGGATGCCCATGCGGCGGGCGGTTTTGATAACGCGACAGGCAATCTCGCCCCGATTTGCAATGAGGATTTTATTGAACATGGCTTATTCCCCAATCCAGTTGGGCTGACGTTTATCGAGGAAGGCGGCGATGCCTTCACGGGCTTCCGGCGTGGCGCGCAGGTGGGCGATGCGGTGGGCGGTGTCGTCGACCAGCGTGTCGTTGATCGGCCGGCCGCTGACAGCGCGGATCAGGTCCTTGGCAGCAGCCTGGGACAGCGGGCCGCCCTGAAGCAGCGAGCCGACGAGTTCCTGGACCTTGGCATCGAGCTGTTCCGGCTCGACGGCTTCATGAACGAGGCCGATTTCACGGGCGCGGGCGGCGTCGATGCGCTCGGCCGACTGGAAGTAGCGGTAAGCCTGGCGGGCGCCGATGGCGCGCAGCACGTAGGGCGAAATGGCCGCCGGGATGATGCCGAACTTGACTTCGGAAGTGGCGAAGACAGCCTTGGTCGAGGCGACGGCAATGTCGCAGGCGGCGGCCAGGCCCATGCCGCCACCCAGTGCGGCGCCCTGAACGCGGGCGATGGTCGGTTTCTTCATCTCGGCCAGCACGCGCAGCATGCGGGCCAGGGCGCGGGCGTCGTTGAGGTTGTCGTCGAGACCGTTGTTGGCGGCGCGTTTCATCCAGTTGAGGTCGGCGCCGGCAGAGAAGCTCTTGCCTCTTCCGGCCAGGATGACGACGCGGACTTCTTTGTCTTCGTCGAGGGCGATGCAGGCGGCGGTCAGTTCGGCGATGAGGGTTTCGTCGAAGGCGTTGTGGAGGTCGGGGCGGTTCATCCAGAGGGTGGCGACCGGGCCGGTGAGCTCGATTTGCAGGGCTTGGAAGGGCATATGGTTGTCTCTTTATTGGCTATTTTTGTTTGATTGGCTTGGGGTTCCGCCCTTGCGGGGCGTCTTACTTTCTTTTGCTTCGCCAAAAGAAAATAAGCAAAGAAAAGGCGACCCTAGGTCGGTGCCCGCTGCGCGGGTTCCCTGCGCTACTCGTCTGACGCGGGGGCTGCGCAACTCGGGCTTCGCCCTCAAACAGTGCTCGCCCTTTTTCCGCGCCAGCCTGCGTTGCTCGGCACCTCTCAAGGGGCCCGGTAAGGCGTCCACGCCCGACCGGCGGACTTCATTTTTGGGCATTTTTCCCGGTTGACCGTAGCAATCCATTTCTTGGAGCGAAACGGTTGAACGCGGACGCCTTTGGGGTCCCCGTGGAAGGCGCTGAGCAACGCAGGCGGGCCGGGGGCCTTCGGCTTGCGTTGTCTGAGCCGCAGGCGAGTTTAGCCAGCCGCCCGGCATTCCGAGTAGCGCAAGGTACCCGCAGGGCGCCGACCCTGGGGTCGCCTTTTCTTTGGCTACTTTCTTTTGGCGAAGCAAAAGAAAGTACGCCCGCCAGCAAGGCGGAACCCCAAGCCAATTCGAGGAAACAATCATTTAGAAACCCCCCACCCCCGAATCAACCCAGCCATAGGCTGCCCATCCAACGCCGCAATCAAACTTTCCTGATTAACCGCCGGCTGATTCTGGCTAACCTTCCATTTCCCAACCAGGCGGTCGATCGAAATCTCGATCCCGACAATCGCCCCAAGCATCTTCCCGATGTAATCAGCCGGTGCATCATCAACCGCCCACGGACGCGGCAATCCGCCTTCGTGATCAGCAGTCAACGCCTTCAGTTGAGCCAAAAGCCAGTCAGCATCGTCGATCAGGCGAAGCTCGCCATAGGCATGCACCGCCGTGTAATTCCACGTTGGCACCACCTTGCCGTGCTCGGCCTTGGTGGCGTAGCCGGACGGGCTGATATAGCAATCCGGACCTTTGAAAATAACGAGAATTTTCCGGTTGACCGTAGCATCCGCCGCCAGCGGGTTGGCTCGTGCAACATGGCCGCGCAAGGCGCCGTTCGGCCCGGCTGCCGCATCCAGATGCAACGGGATGTGGTTAGCCTCCAGTCCGTCCGCACTTTGCGTGACCAGCGTGGCGAGCGGAAATGCCCGCATCAGCTCGTGCATGACGCCGACGTCGGTTTCCGCAAAATGCTTGGGCAGGTACATCGCTTTACATCCGGAAAATGCCGAACTTCGTCTCTTCGGCCGGGGCGTTCATCGACGCCGATAGCCCAAGGCCGAGCACGCGGCGGGTATCGGCCGGGTCGATGATGCCGTCGTCCCACAGCCGCGCCGAGGCGTAGTAGGGATGGCCCTGCGTTTCGTACTGCTCGCGGATCGGGTCCTTGAAGGCGGCTTCTTCCTCGGCGCTCCAGGTCTTGCCGGCCGCCTCGATGCCGTCACGCTTGACGGTGGCCAGCACGCCGGCCGCCTGTTCGCCGCCCATCACCGAAATGCGCGCATTCGGCCACATCCACAGGAAACGCGGGCTGTAGGCGCGGCCGCACATGCCGTAGTTGCCGGCGCCGAAAGAGCCGCCGATAACGACGGTGAATTTTGGCACCTTGGCGGTGGCGACGGCCGTCACCATCTTGGCGCCGTCGCGGGCGATGCCGCCGTTTTCGTATTTGCGGCCGACCATGAAGCCGGTGATGTTCTGCAGGAAGACGAGCGGAATGCCGCGCTGGGCGCAGAGTTCGATGAAGTGGGCGCCTTTGAGGGCCGATTCGCTGAACAGGATGCCGTTGTTGGCGACGATGCCGACCGGGTAACCGTAAATCCGCGCGAAGCCGCAGACCAGCGTCGTGCCGTAACGGGCCTTGAATTCGTCGAAATCGGAGCCGTCGACGACGCGGGCGATGATTTCGCGGACGTCGAAAGGCTTCTTCGCGTCGGTCGGGATGACACCGTAGAGTTCCTCAGCGGCATAGGCCGGCTCGCTCGGGACGGTCAGCGAGACCGGCGGGTGCTTCTGCCAGTTCAGATCCTTGACGATGCGCCGGGCAATGGCCAGTGCGTGGGCATCGTTCTCGGCCAGGTGATCGACCACGCCGGAGATGCGCGTATGCACGTCGGCACCGCCGAGGTCTTCGGCCGAGACAACTTCACCGGTCGCTGCTTTGACCAGCGGCGGGCCGCCCAAAAAGATCGTGCCCTGATTCTTGACGATGATCGACTCGTCGCACATCGCCGGCACGTAGGCGCCGCCGGCCGTGCACGAGCCCATGACGGCGGCGATCTGCGGGATGCCGGCGGCCGACAGGTTGGCCTGGTTGAAGAAGATGCGCCCGAAATGTTCCTTGTCCGGGAAAACCTCGTCCTGCATGGGCAGGAAAGCGCCGCCGGAGTCGACCAGATAAACACAGGGCAGGCGGTTTTCCAGGGCGATTTCCTGGGCGCGCAGGTGTTTCTTGACGGTCAGCGGGTAATAGGTGCCGCCCTTCACGGTCGCGTCGTTGGCGACGACCATGCATTCGACGCCATTGACCCTGCCGATGCCGGCGATCACCGATGCCGCCGGCACATCGCCGCCGTACATTCCGTAGGCCGCGAACTGGCCGATTTCGAGGAAGGGCGTACCGGGGTCGAGCAGGCCATTGACCCGCTCGCGCGGCAGCAATTTGCCGCGGGCCAGATGCTTCTGGCGCGCCGCCTCCGGGCCGCCGAGGGCGATCTTCTCGACCTTCTCGTGCAGGTCGGCGACCACGCTGGCCATGGCGGCCGCGTTGGCCTGAAAGTCGGCCGAGCGCGGGTTGAGTTGGGATTTCAGGATGGTCATGTCTCCTCGCTTCTTTTATGTATGCGTTGCCTGAATTGCGATTTGGTAAGTGCTACAACTGCTTTTCCTCTTTGAGCCACTTGCTGACCGGCTCCGGCCGGTAGGCCGTCATGGTGGCCAGCAGTTTTTCGATGTCGGTGTCGGCCAGCGCCATGGCCCGGTTCTGGGCGCGCAGGAAGCCTTCGGCTACGGCCTTGTCGAACATGGCGAGCAGCGGGTCGTAGAAACCGTTTACGTTGAGCAGGCCCATCGGCTTGGCATGAAAGCCGAGCTGGCCCCAGGTCAGGATTTCGCAGAATTCCTCGAAGGTGCCGAAGCCGCCGGGCAGGGCGATGAAACCGTCGGACAGCTCGGCCATACGCGCCTTGCGCGTGTGCATCGAATCGACCACCTCGATGCGCGTCAGCGTCCGGTGATCGACGGCGCGGCCGGCGACTTCCTTGCCCATCAGCGCTTCCGGGATGACACCGATGACCGTGCCGCCGGCCTCCAGGCAGGCATTGGCGACGGCGCCCATGAGGCCGATGTTGCCGGCGCCATAGACCAGCTCGATGCCGCGGGCGGCGAGCAGGCGGCCGAGCTTTTCGGCTTCGGCGCGGTAGATCGGATTGTGGCCGGCGTTGGAGCCGCAGAAGACGCAGATTCTTTTCATCGTGTTCTCAGAAGCCGCCGGTTTTCAGCCAGTGTTCGATCTGCGGCAGGCGGTCGGCGCCGAAGAAGGCTTCGCCATCGATGATCACGTGCGGCGAGCCGAAGACGCCGGCAGCCAGCGCTTGCTCGCATTCGTCCTTGAGTCTGGCCTTGATTTCCAGGCTTTGCAGCGCGGCTGCCAGCGCCGGGCGATCGACGCCCAGCTTTTCGGCAATGTCGAGCACGGTGTCGGGCGACGAGATGTCGAGATCATCGACGAAGAAGGCGCGATAAGTGGCGTGGGCAAAAGCCCGGGCCAGGGCGCAGTCCTGGCCGTGCAGCCAATAGTAGGCGCGGGCGGCGTTCTGCGTCGGCAGCGGGAAGCGGCTGGGCGGGGTGAAGGGAATGCCCATGTGCCGTGCCGAGCGGTGGAAATCGTGGAACATGTAGCGGCCCTTGCTGCTGACGTTGTCGGCCGGCGGTTTTGACCCCGTTGCCTGGAAAACGATGCCGAGCAGGATCGGGCGCCATTTGACCTTGCGGCCGTACTGGGCGGCGAGGGCGTCAATCTTCTCGCTCATCAGGTAGCCGTAGGGGCTGGAAAAATCGAACCAGAAATCGATTGGGGGCTTCGTGTCGGTCATCGTTTGTCTCCTGTTGGCGCTACGGTCGATTTCATTTTTAGGCTTTTTTTCCGGTCGACCGTAGCAATGGGGTTTGACTACTCGTTGGCGATGCTGCGCCCGATGACCAGTCGCTGGATGTCGTTGGCGCCTTCGTAAATCTGGCAGATGCGCACGTCGCGGTAGATCCGTTCGACCGGGAAATCGCTCGTGTAACCAACGCCGCCGTGGATCTGGATGGCATCCGAGGCGATCTTCTCGGCGGCTTCCGAGGCGAACATCTTGGCCATCGAGGCTTCCTTCAAACACGGCTTGCCGGCATCCTTGAGCTGGGCGGCGCGCCAGACCATGAGGCGGGCGGCGTCGAGCAGGGTGTTCATGTCGGCCAGGCGGAAATTGACAGCTTGGTGGTCGATGATAGCCACGCCGAAAGTGACGCGCTCCTTGGCGTAGCGCACGGCGGCTTCAAATGCGGCACGGGCCATGCCGATGCTCTGCGCGGCAATGCCGATGCGGCCGGCTTCGAGATTTGACAGCGCAATCTTGTAGCCCTCGCCTTCCTTGCCGAGCAGCGCCGAGGCCGGCACGCGGCAGTTTTCGAGAATGATCTGCACGGTGTCGGAAGCGTGCTGGCCCATCTTGTCCTCGGTGCGGCCGACGATGAAGCCGGGCGTCGCGGTCGGGATCAGGAAGCAGGAAATGCCCTTCTTGCCAGCCGCCTTGTCGGTCACGGCAAAGACGATGGCCATCTGGGCATGCTTGCCGGTGGTAATGAACTGCTTGACGCCGTTCAGCACGAAATGATCGCCGTCACGGTCGGCGCGCGTGGTGATCGCCGAGGCATCCGAGCCGGTGTGCGGCTCGGTCAGGCAGAAGCAGCCGAGTTTTTCGCCGCGGGCCAGCGGCTTGAGCCATTCTTCCTTCTGGGCATCGGTTCCGTATTTCATGGTGATGCCGCAGGCCAGCGAGTTCTGCACCGAGACGATGGTCGACGTGGCGCCGTCGCCGGCGGCGATTTCTTCGAGCGTCAGGACCAGCGACATGTAATCCATGCCGGCACCGTCCCACTCTTCTGGCACGACCATGCCCAACGCGCCCAGTTCACCGAGTTCCTTGAGCGCTTCGGCCGGGAAGGTGTGGTTGCGGTCCCACTCGGCGGCGAAGGGGGCGAGGCGTTCCTGCGCGAAGGCGCGCATGGTGTCGCGGATCATTTCCTGTTCTTGCGTGAGAATCATGCGGTTTTCTCCTGAATATTTTTTTGTCGTGTGGTCAGCCAGACGCCGGCGATGACCAGCAGGCCGCCGGCCAAAACGGCCGGGCGGAGCCGCTCGTCGAGCAGCAGCGCGGCCTGCAGGACGGCGAAGACGGGGACCAGATTGATGAAGACCGAGGCGTGGCCGGCACCGAGCTGATGCACAGCGGCCGTAAACCAGGTATAGGCAATGGCCGTACCGAACAGGGCGAGAAAGCCCATGCTGGCCCAAACGCGCCACGACCAGCCGGCCGGATCGATGTCGCCTTGCCACAGGGCGGCCAGGCCGAGCAGCAGAGCGCCGCTCAGGCTGGCGTAGAGCGTCGTCGCCAGCGCCGAGAAGCGATGCGTCGCCTGCCAGCCGAGGAAGGTGTAAGCCGCCCAGCTTGCCACGCAGCCCAGGATCAGCCATTCGCCGAGGCCAACCTCGCCGTTGACCAGCGCCAGCGGATCGCCGTTGCCGATGACGGTGAGGCAGCCGGCAAAGGCGATCAGGCTGCCGATGGCCTTGCGCGGTGTCATGCCCTCCTTGCCGGTCAGCCAGGCCAGGATGACGATGACTACCGGATTGAGCGCGACGACGAGCGCGCCGCGCCCGGCCGAAATGCGCTGCAGGCCGAAAAAGAAGCACAGGCCGTAAAGAAAGATGCCGAAAAACCCGAGCGCCCAGACCAGCCCCCACTCCCGCCCGCCGCGCGGCAGCGGAATGCTGCCCTCGGTAAAGAGCAGCACGCCGGCAACGATGGCGCCGGACAGCACGAAGCGCAGCGAAGCGATGGCCAGCGGTGCCGTCAACTCCTGGGCAATGATGCGCCCGGCGATCCAGGTTCCACCCCAGAAAAACATCGCGGCGATGAGCTTGGTGTAGGTCAGCGAAATGGGTTTCTGCGGCAATTACAGCATCTCGACAGCCAGAGCCGTGGCTTCGCCGCCGCCGATGCACAAGGAAGCGACGCCGCGCTTCTTGCCGAGCTTCTTGAGCGCGCCGAGCAGGGTGACGACGATGCGGGCGCCGGAAGCACCGATCGGGTGGCCCAGCGCACAGGCGCCGCCGTGGACATTGACCTTGGCCGGGTCGAGCTTGAGGTCGTGCAGCGCAGCCATGGTGACGACGGCAAAGGCTTCGTTGATTTCGAACAGATCGACCGATTCTGCGGTCCACCCGGTCTTGGCGAACAATTTCTGCATGGCGCCGACCGGAGCCGACGGGAACAGGGCGGGCGTGCCGGCATGCGTGGTGTGCGCAACGATGCGGGCAATCGGCTGCAGACCGAGCTTGGCGGCTTGCGAGGCGCGCATGAGGACCATGGCGGCAGCGCCGTCGGAAATCGACGAGGAGTTGGCGGCGGTGACGGTGCCATCCTTCTTGAAGGCCGGTTTCAAAGTCGATACTTTTTCCACGTTGACCGCAAACGGGCCTTCGTCCTTGTCGATCACGACATCGCCCTTGCGGCCGGCGACGGTGGTCGGGGCGATTTCCCAGGCGAAGGAACCGTTGTTGCTGGCTTCGATGGCGCGCGTCGTCGAACGGATGGCGAATTCGTCCTGCGCTTCACGGGTGAAGCCGTAGCTCGTCGCGCATTCCTCGGCAAAGGTGCCCATCAGGCGGCCGCGGGTTTCCTTGGAATAAGCGTCTTCGAGGCCGTCCATGAACATGTGGTCGAACATCTGGCCGTGGCCAAGGCGATAGCCGCCGCGCGCCTTGGACAGCAGGTAGGGGGCGTTGGTCATCGATTCCATGCCACCGACCACGGCGGCGCCGTAGGAGCCGGCCAGGATGCCGTCATGGCCGAGCATGGTCGCCTTCATGGCCGAACCGCAAACCTTGTGGATGGTGGCGCAACCGGCCGAAATCGGCAGGCCGGCCTGCAATGCCGCCTGACGGGCCGGGGCCTGGCCCTGGCCGGCTTGCAGCACGCAACCCATGAGCACTTCTTCGATGAGGTTGACGTCGATGCCGGCACGCTCGACGGCGGCCTTGATGGCCACGGCGCCGAGATTGGCCGCGGTCAGGGCGCTGAAGCCACCCTGAAACGCGCCCATGGCGGTGCGGGCGGCGGAAACGATAACGATCGGGTCGGACATGCTGATTTCTCCTTGCGTTTGTTGTTGATGTTCAGGCGTCCAGAGCCTTCAGCGCGGCGTCGTAGCGCGAGCTGAGGTCTCCCGGACAGTCGACGGTGATGCCGAGGTCGTGCATCAGGCCGTCCTTGAGGCCGTAGATCCAGCCGTGGATGGTCAGGGCCTGGCCGCGTGCCCAGGCATCCTTGACGACCGGCGTGTGGCACAGGTTGCCGACCTGTTCGAGGACATTGAGTTCGCACAGCCGGTCATGGCGTTTTTCGGCGGGCAGCGCGTCGACCTGGGCGATGTGTTTGTTATGAACCTGCTGGACGTTGTCCAGCCAGAAATCGACGATGCCGACGCGTGCCTTGTTGAGCGCGGCGAGTACGCCGCCGCAGCCGTAGTGGCCGACGACCATGATGTGCTTGACCTTCAGCACATCGATGGCGTACTGGATGACCGACAGGCAGTTGAGGTCGGTGTGCAGCACGAGGTTGGCGACGTTGCGGTGGACGAAGACCTCGCCCGGCAGCAGGCCGACGATTTCATTGGCCGGCACGCGCGAGTCGGAGCAGCCGATCCACAGCAATTCCGGCGTTTGCAGCTTGGCCAGCCGGTTGAAGTAGTCGGCATCGACTTCCTGCATCTTGCGCGCCCAGGCGCGGTTGAAATCGAAGAGGTGCGACAGGTTTTCGCGGCGCACTTCCTCCTCGGACCAGTTGTCGAGGTCGAGCGCCATGAACATCGTGCCTTCGACGGGAGTCTGGTAGTAATTCGGTGCCTCGGTGAAACCCAGTTCGCGGTAGAGCTTCACAGCCATGCGCATGTTGGGCAGGGTGTCGAGCATCAGCTTGCGGTAGCCGATTTCCTTGGCGGCCTTGATCGCCGCCATGGCCAGATGGGCGCCGACCCCTTGGCCGCGCTCCTCCGGCGTAACGTACAGGCGCTTCATTTCGCACACGCCGTCGCTGTCGGGCAGCGGTCGCACGCCAACGCAGCCGGCCGGGCGACCGTCGACTTCGGCGAAGAACAGGCGACCCTGCGGCGGCGCGTAGGCACCGGGCAGGTTGGCCATTTCCTGGTCGAAGTTCTGGTACGACAGGTCGACGCCGAGCCAGGCCGCATAGTTGCGGAAATACTGGCGAACCTGCTCGAGGGCTTCGCTATCGTTGGCGGTGAGGGTGCGTAGGGTAACGGGCATGCGGTATTGCTCCTTGTTGCGGCGCTCCTGTCCGGAGTGCCGGCAGGAGCGTGTTAGGCGGTTTCGGCGAAAAGTTCGCGACCAATCAGCATTCTACGGATTTCCGAGGTGCCGGCCCCGATCTCATAGAGCTTGGCATCGCGCCATAAACGGCCGACCGGATACTCATTGGTATAGCCGACGCCGCCCAGGGTTTGAATGGCTTCCCCGGCCATCCAGGTGGCCTTTTCGGCGGAATAAAGAATGGCGCCGGCGGCGTCCTTGCGTAGCGTCCGGGCGTGGTCGGTGGCATCACAGGCGCGGCCGACGGCATAGACGTAGGCGCGGTTGGCCATCCAGGTCGAATACATGTCGGCAACCTTGCCCTGCATGAGCTGGAATTCGCCGATCGCCTGGCCGAACTGCTTGCGTTCGTGGAGGAATGGCACGACGACATCCATGCACGCCGCCATGATGCCGAGCGGGCCGCCACAGAGCACAGCGCGTTCGTAATCGAGGCCGGACATCAGCACTTTGGTGCCGTTGCCGACGCCGCCCAACACGTTTTCTTCGGGCACTTCACAGTCATCAAAGAACAGCGGGAAGGTGTTGGAGCCGCGCATGCCCAGTTTGTCGAGGTGGGTGCCGTGGCTGAAACCCTTGAAATCCTTTTCGACGATGAAGGCCGTCATGCCCTTGGCGCCGGCATTCGGGTCGGTCTTGGCGTAGACGACCAGCGTGTCGGCATCGCCGCCGTTGGTGATCCACATCTTGGAACCGTTGAGGACGTAACGGTCACCTTTTTTCTCGGCCTTGAGTTTCATCGAGACGACGTCGGAGCCGGCGCTCGGCTCCGACATCGCCAGGGCGCCGACGTGGTCACCGGAAATGAGCTTGGGCAGGTATTTCTGCCGCTGCGCATCGGTGCCGTTGCGGCGGATCTGGTTGACGCACAGATTCGAGTGGGCGCCGTAGGACAGACCGATGGAGGCCGAGGCGCGCGAGATTTCTTCGAGCGCGACGATGTGGGCGAGATAGCCCATGTTGGTGCCGCCGTATTCCTCGCTGGCGGTCATGCCGAGCAGGCCCATGTCGCCGAATTTCTTCCAGAGATCGGCCGGAAAATGGTTGATGCGGTCTACTTCGGCGGCACGCGGCGCGATTTCGGCGTCGGCAAAGGCCTTCACCGCATCGCGCAGCATGTTGATGTCTTCGCCGAGGCCGAAGTCGAGGCTGGGTATGTTCATGGTTTTGTCTCCGTTCCTGGTTATTTTTGAATTACTTTTCGGTCTTGCCGTGCATGACCATGATGGTCTGCTGCATCAGCGCGCAAAGCGTTTCCCGCCCGTCTTTCACGGCGAAGACTTCGGCCTGGGTGACGATCAGCGTTTTGCCCGGGCGCACCACCTTGCCGCGGGCGATCAGTTTCTCACCGTCGGCCGGGGCGACCAGATTCATCTTGAATTCGACGGTCAGCACCGAGGCGGTTTCCGGCACGACGGTCATCGCCGCATAGCCGGCCGCCGAATCGGCAATCATGCCGACGACGCCACCATGGACGAAACCGTGCTGCTGCTCGACGCCCGTCCAGTGCGGCAAATGGATTTCCGTCCGGCCGTGTTCGATGACCGGCATCGTCGCCTGGATCAGCTCCATGGCGTTCTGGCGGGCAAAACTGGCACTGACGCGCTCGGCAAAGTGGGGGTCGATGATTTGGGTCATAGGTGGTGATTGTATTTACGTTGACGTTAACGTCAACTAAAGATCAAACATTTTTTACGGGGCATTGCGACGGGCCAGTTCCAGTTCGCACTGGTGCTCGAATTCGCTGATTTCGGACAGCATCGCCTCGATGTCCTCGCGTTGCAGTTCCAGCGCGGCGCGGCGCTTTTCCATGACGCGCAGGCATTCGAGCAATTGCGGCGTTTCGTCTTCGGTCGAGGCGTACATGCCGATGAGGTCCTTGATTTCGGCCAGCGACAAGCCGAGACGCTTGCCGCGTAGCGCCATTTTCAGGCGCGCCCGGTCGCGGCGGGTGAATACGCGCTTGCTGCCTTCGCGCTCGGGCGAGAGGATGCCCTGGTCCTCCCAGAAGCGGATGGTGCGCGGGGTGATGCCGAATTCCCGAGCCAGGTCGGAAATGGCGAAGGTGGTGGCCGTTTGGCTCAAATTGGTCTCCTCAAGGTGCGGCCAAGTTAAACAGATGCCCGGGGTTTTTTCAATCCGCCACCGTATGGTAAGTTGTTTGCCTCAAATAAAAGGTTTGTCCATGCCCCTGCAATTTCCCCACGCCAACCCGCCGGCCGCCGGCGATCTGACCGAAGTGGCGCCCGGTGTTTTCTGGCTGCGCATGCCGCTGCCCTTCCAGCTTGACCACATCAATCTCTGGCTGCTGCGCGATGGCGCTGGCTGGGTGATTGTCGATACCGGCTTTGCCGACGATGCCGTGCGCGGAATGTGGACGCAAATCCTGGAAAAGCTCGATGGCCCGGTGACGCGCCTCATCGTCACCCATTTCCATCCCGACCATCTCGGCCTGGCCTCCTGGCTCATGGAAAAGACCGGCGCCCCGTTGTCGATGACGACCGGCGAGTTCCTGACCGCGCATGCGGTGTGGAACGAGGTGGGCGGCCACGGCCCCCGTTTCATGGTCGAACAGTTCCGCCAGCATGGGCTGGATGGCGAGCATCTGGCCAGGTTTGAAAAACGCGGATCGGGCTATCGCAAGGCGGTGCCGGCGCTGCCCGAATACTATGACCGCCTCAAGGCCGGCGACATTGCTACGGTCGACGGGAAAAAATGGCAAATTTTGATAGGTCACGGTCACGCGCCCGAGCATATGGCGCTTTACTGTGTCGAACTCGGCGTGTTAATTTCAGGCGACATGCTTTTGCCGAGAATTTCGACCAATATTAGCGTTTTTGCGGCAACCCCAAGGGCTGATGCCTTGCGCTGGTTCCTCGACTCACTGGCCGAGATGGCTCGGACAATTCCGGAAGAAACACTGGTATTGCCTTCGCACGGTTTGCCCTTCAAGGGGGTGCGGGCGCGGGTTGAGGCACTGCATTCGCACCATGAAGAACGATTGCAAGCTTTGGAAGACAGCTGTCAACGAGCGCCACAGAGCGCAGCCGAGTTGCTCGATGTGTTGTTCAATCGGGCGCTCGATACACACCAAACGATGTTCGCGATGGGCGAAGCGATTGCCCATCTGAACTACCTTGAGCAAGCTGGTCGGTTGTCGCGCAGCACGGGCACCGACGGAGTGATTCGCTATTCGCGGTTGCAACCTAAAGCCGTTACGCACTGACAGAGGGAGTTTCAAGATGTCGCAGCAAACCGAAAACCAGGGGATGAACCTGCCCAACCCGGCCGAAATGGCCAAGACCTACGCTGAAGTGGCCCAGCGTGCCTCACGCCTGATCACCCAGTTCATGGAAAAGAAGACCAAGGACGGCGTCAACGCTCCGGCCGACGAACTCGGCGTGGCCAAGGCCTTCATGGACCTGTCTTCCCGTCTGCTGGCCAATCCGTACAAGATGGCCCAGACCCAGATGAACATGATGTGGGACTACTTCTCGCTGTGGCAAAACACCAGCATGAAGATGATGGGCCTACCGGGCAGCCACCCGGTCGCCGCGCCCAAGAAAGGTGACAATCGTTTCCGTGACGAAGAGTGGGAAGAACATTTCATGTTCGACTTCGTCAAGCAGTCCTATCTGATCACGGCCCGCCACCTGCACGACACCGTCGCCGGCACCGAAGGTCTGGACGAAGCGACCCAGCAGAAGGTCAACTTCTTCACCCGTCAGTACATCGACGCGCTGTCGCCATCGAACTTTGCCCTGACCAATCCGGAAGTCTTCCGCGAAACCGTCAAGAGCAACGGCCAGAACCTTATCAAGGGCCTCAACAACCTGCTGCACGACGTCGAAGCCGGTGATGGCCAGCTGCGCATCCGGATGACCGACACCTCTGCCTTCGAAATGGGCAAGAACGTCGCCACGACGCCGGGCAAGGTGGTCTTCCAGAACGAACTGTTCCAGCTCATCCAGTACAACCCGACGACGCCGGAACAGAACAAGAAGCCCTTCCTGATCGTCCCGCCGTGGATCAACAAGTACTACATCCTCGACCTGCGCGAGAAGAATTCGATGGTCAAGTGGGCGACCGACCAGGGCCACACCACCTTCATCATGTCGTGGATCAATCCGGACGAGAAGCTGGCCCAGAAGTCCTTCGAAAACTACCTGCTTGAAGGTTCGCTCGAAGCCATCAACCAAGTCTGCGCCCATACCGGCGAGAGCAGTGTCAACCTGGCCGGCTACTGCCTGGGCGGCACGCTGACCATGACCACGCTGGCCTACATGACGGCCAAGAAGGACAAGCGCGCCAATTCGGCAACCTTCTTCACGACCATGCTCGACTTTTCCGAGCCGGGCGAACTGGGCATCTTCCTCGATGAAGGTGCCGTTTCCGGCCTCGAAAAGAAGATGGCCGAGAGGGGCTTCCTGGAAGGCTCCGAAATGGCCGGCACCTTCAACATGCTGCGCGCCAACGACCTGATCTGGTCCTTCGTGGTCAACAACTACCTGATGGGCAAGGATCCGTTCCCCTTCGACCTGCTCTACTGGAACTCCGATTCGACCCGCATGCCGGCCGCCATGCACAGCTTCTACCTGCGCAACATGTACCTGGCCAACCTGCTCAAGGAACCGGGTGGCATCACGCTGGGCGGCGTCAAGATCGACATCAGCAAGGTCAAGACCCCGTGCTACTTCATCTCGACCATCGAAGACCACATCGCACCGTGGAAGAGCACCTACATGGGCGCCCGCCTGCCGTCCGGCAACACCAAGTTCGTGCTCGGTGGCTCGGGCCACATCGCCGGTATCGTCAATCCGCCGGTCGCCAACAAGTACGGATTCTGGACCAACGACGCGACTGACGGCAACCTGCCGGAAAGCCCGGAAGACTTCCTGGCCGGTGCAACGCAGAACGCCGGTTCGTGGTGGACGCACTGGAACGAGTGGGTGACCAGCCTGCCCGGCGGCAATGCCAAGGTCAAGGCACGCCAGCCGGAAGACGGTGCCCTCAAGGTCATCGAAGACGCGCCGGGTTCTTACGTCAAGTTCCGTCTCGACGCCCAAAAGAAAGACTGAGGGCGGTTTCGCCTGAAGGACCGAACGGGAGGCTGCGGCCTCCCGTTTTTGTTGGGCGAACCATGCTTGTTCCGGCTTGTCATACAAGCACAGACCGCGAGGAGGCCCATCATGTTCGATTCCCCCGTCGTATCCGTTCATATTCCGCAGGCGCTGCGCAGTTTTGCCGGTGGCCAGCACGAAATCATGGCCAGTGGCGACACCGTCGGCGAAGTGCTCGAGGCCTTGGGGCATGAGTACCCGGCGATTCGTTCGCATCTGATGTCGGACGAAGGCGATCTGCAGGCCGGCGTCGCGGTCTTTCTCGGGCCGCGCAGCATTCGTGAAATGCAGGGTCTGGCGACCCCCATCGAACTGGCTGAAACGCTCAGTATCGTGCCGATTGCCTGATTTCAGCGGATTTCAATTTTGGCCCGAATTTCCGGTTGACCGTGGGAATGCGGTCAGCGGGTTCAGGCTCGTCTAGTGGCGGAAAACCGGCAGCCTGGCTGAAAATTTCGGCCATTCCACCGCGTCGAGCATGTTCTTGACGATCAGGCCAAGCTCGGTGTCGCCGGTGATTTCCAGTTCGCGGTTGAAGAACAGCGTGTCCGGGTCTTCCTGACGGGAAAGCAGTTGCAGGTAGGCCGACAGATTGGCGGCAAACGCCAGGTCGGGTTCGCGTTGCGGGCGGAAGACTGGCCGGAACAGACCATTGGCGTAGGTGTATGAAGCCTCGCCGCCGGTATCGAGAACGCGGACGCGAAACAGTTTGTCTTCGAGCAGGGCCAGTTCGCTTTCCGGCAGCAGCTTCATCTTGAGCGCGGCGTTGAGACCGGCGACCAGCGTCAGCGTGTGCGGCCATTGCGGCAGCTTGTGGCCGAGGTTGGCGACGAAGGCAGGTAGCTTGAATTTCGGGATGGTGAAGCTGCCGTTCATGATCAGACTCCGAGTTGTGCCAGGGCTTGCGTGTGATGCTGGACTATACCCGCATCGCCGAACCAGTAGCCATCGACCAGACCGCTGCTGTTCCAGTCCCGGCTATCGACATCCACCGCTTCGCCGCGTCGGGCGGCATCGAAAGCAGCGATGATGGTGTTGATGTGGTCCTTCTGCGGGCTGATACGCACGATGTCGATGCCCATTTTCAGCATCTCCGGGATTTCGTGCAGCAGGTTGTAGCTTTGCGCCGACATCGTCTGGATGCCGTTGATGCAGAGGAAATCCTGGCCTTCCCGCGTCTTCAGGGTCAGGCCTTCGGCGTGGTCGAGGCACTTGAATTGGCAGTCGTCCTTGTTCAGGTCGTAGTGGCGGGCCGTGAAGCAGCGGGCGGAAAAAGCGAGCGGAATCTTGCCGAAGGCGAAGACCTCGGTCTCGACGCCGTCCGGCTTGCTGGCGTGCAGGGTTTCGATCATCGCCCGTGTGCCTTCGAGCGGCGGCACCCAGCGCTTGAGGCCGTGGCGGGCAAAGGTGGCGAGCGTCGTTTCGTTGTAGATGTTGAGGTGCGGGCCGGCGACGAAATCCTGGCCGTGCACGAGGTTGACCGCACCGAGGTCGTTGGCTTCGAGCATGCAACCCGAGTCGTCCACCAGCCGGCGCAGCGCCTTGAGATCGCTCTCCGATTCGAGCAGGGCCTGGGCCGAAACGACAACCTGCTTGCCGGCATCGGTCAGGTCGCGGGCCAGGCCGATCCAGTCGGTGGTGCGCAACTGCTGGCGGCGCGAGCAGACGACTTCGCCGACGTAGATGATGTCGAGGGCCGGGTTCTGCGCCATTTCGGCGTAGAACTCCATGACCTCGGCCTTGGGCCAGAAATAGAGCAGGGGTCCGAGCGAGAGTTTCATGCTGCGTTGTCCTTCAGCGCCATGGCCTGTTGTAGGCGCCGAGCGTCGCCTGGCTGCCTTCGGAAACCTTGGAAAGCTCGGCCTGCCAGGCCGGTTTGACATGGAAGCGTTCGCTGCCGTCGTGCAGGGAGTTGAGCGCGGCGCGCAGGGTGCGGGTGACCTGCGCGACGTAGGTCGGGCTGCGCTGGCGGCCTTCGACCTTGATGGCGCGAACGCCGATCTTGATGATGTCGGGCAGTATTTCGAGTACGTTGAGGCTGGTCGGCTCTTCGAGCGCGTAATAGGTCTCGCCCTGGACTTCGAAGCGGCCCTTGCACAGCGTCGGGTAGCCGGCCGGTTCGTCGTCGCCGAAACGGTCGATGAGCACGCCGTTGAGGCGGGTTTCCATGGCCCCGGGTTTCTTGTCCCATTTGACGTACTTGGCCGGCGAGCAGGCGCCGACGGTGTTCGGCGATTCGCCGCAGGCATACGAGGACAGCCAGCAGCGTCCCTCGTTCATGACGCACAGGCTGCCGAAACCGAAGACTTCGATTTCCACCGACGTGTTCTTGATGACGTTCTCGACCTGGGCCAGGGTCAGGACGCGGGGCAGCACGGCGCGGCGGATGCCGAATTCGCGCTGGCAGAAATTGATCGCTTCGTAGCTTGTCGCCGAGCCCTGCACGGAGAGGTGCAGACGTTGCTGCAGATGGCGGTTGCGGGCGTAGTCGAGCAGGCCGATGTCGGCCAGGATGATGGCGTCGACACCCTGATCGACGGCGGCATCGACGGCCTTTTGCCAGTCGGCGACGCGGCCGGCCTGGGGAAAGGTGTTGATTGCCAGCAGCACTTCGCGACCCTTGGCGTGGGCGTAGCGAATGCCGTCGGCCATGGTTTTCTGGTCGAAATTGAGGCCAGCGAAGTTGCGGGCGTTGGTGTCGTTCTTGAAGCCGAGATAGACAGCATCGGCGCCATTGTCGACGGCAGCCTTGAGGGCCGGCAGGCTACCGGCCGGGCAGACGAGATCGGGCAGGGAGGTCATGGCAGACATCCGGAATATCAAGCGCGCGAGTATAGCCAGCGCAGCCGGAACGCCATTGATCCTGGTCAAAGGGATGCCTCGTGCTAGGATCTTGCTACGTCGGCGACCGGCTCGCCGGGACCGCCTGCATTGAATATCCGCCGCGAAAAAGGAAAACAGGACACATGGATAAGGAGCGCGTTCTCGTCGTCGATGATGAAGAGTTGAACCTGTTCATCATCGAGGAGTTTCTCGATCAGGAAGAGATCGCACTGGAAATGCACAGCGATCCGCTGGCCGCCTGGGCCAGTCTGATCGCGCCGGAGAGCCATTTTTCGCTGGTCATTCTCGACCGCATGATGCCCGAGCTGGACGGCATGGAGTTCCTCCGCCGCATGAAACGCGAGGCGCGTTTTGCCGACATTCCGGTCATCATGCAGACCGCCGCTTCATCCCCCGATCAGGTGCGCGAAGGCCTGGAGGCCGGCGCCTACTACTATCTGACCAAGCCCTACGAGCCGGAGGCGCTGACCTCGATTGTTCGCGTCGCGCTTGATGATCGGCGCACGCGCAGCCAGTTGCGCAGTCGGGCGGCCCACCTGGAAGAAGCGCAAAAGCTCATTCGCAGCGTCGAATACCGCTTTGTCACCCTTGATGAAATCAACAGCCTGGTCCCCGTGCTGGCCGCCCTGTGTCCGGCGCCCGACGTGGTGGCGCCGGGGCTCTCGGATCTCATGGTCAACGCAGTCGAGCACGGCAACCTTGGCGTCAGCTACCAGGAGAAGTCCCTGCTCAAATGGGAGGGCGACTGGGAGGCGGAAATCCATCGCCGGCTCGGTTTGCCGCAGTTTCGCGACCGCTTCGCGACTATCCGGCTGGAGCGCCGGGCCGATTCCGTGGTGTTTACGATTGCCGACCAGGGCAACGGTTTCGAGTGGAACAAGTTCCTGGCTTTCGATCCCGAGCGGGCCTTTGATCCGAACGGTCGGGGCATCGCGATGGCCCGGATGATGAGTTTTTCCAGCCTCGAATATCAGGGCAGCGGGAACGTGGTGGTGGCCACGGTCAACAACGCGACTGCCGCTTAGCGGCTGACGATAGTCGGTTGATAGCCCAGGGTGGTGCGGATTCTTCCCGCTACCCGTTCGGCTTCGCTGCGACTGGCGTAGGGGCCGAGGTGCAGGCGGTGAATGCCGTCGCCCGGATTGATCCGCATGCTTTCGGTCAGCCAGTCGAGTTCGCGCAGCAGGTGATTTTTGAGGTTTTCGGCGTTGTCGGCGTTGGCAAAGGCGCCGAGTTGCAGGTAGATGCCTTTGGCTGCAGCTTCGCTGGCTGCCGTCGGCATTTCCTCGAGGGCCTGGCGACGCGATTGTTGCTCGATTTCATCGATTTCGGCCTTGGCCGGCCGCGGTGGCGTGATCTGCGCGTAGGTGGTGCCGGTTGCCTCGCCGGGAATGATCGCCTCGACCTCGACCAGGCCGCTACCACCGTTGATCAGGCCGAGCTTGTAGGCGGCGGTGTAGGAGAGGTCGATGACGCGGTCGGCATGAAAGGGGCCGCGGTCGATGACGCGGACGATCACCGAATTGCCGCTGTGTACGCTGGTGACGCGGACGTAGGAGGGCAGGGCCAGGGTGGGGTGGGCGGCGGTCATGGCGAACATGTCGTAGGGTTCGCCGATCGAGGTCTTCTGGCCGTGGAATTTCTTGCCGTACCAGCTGGCGATGCCGCGCGCCTTGTAGGGCTTGAGTGCGGTGTTCGGGACGTATTCCTTGCCAAGGACGACATAGGGTTTGGTCGCCGGCTTGTGCAGCGGCTCCCACTTCGGTTCGGCATCGGGGATGTCGTCGAGGCCATCGGGAATATCGTCGGCCGGGCCATCGTCCTTGTAGAAGCCGCCGCCGCGCTTGAGGACGGCGGTCGGCTTGCGGGTCGGCGTCGGCGATTTCGAATTTGCCTGTTTTTCCCGGTCGACCGTGGGGTTCTGCAGCGGGGCGGGCGGCGTACTGCCGCAGGCGGCGAGGAGCAGGGCGAGGGCCAGGGGGGCGATTTTCCGGATCATTTTTTGACCAGCATGCGGTGGGTCTGGATCGACATGAGCACGCCGATGCCGACGAACAGCGTGACGAGCGCCGTACCGCCGTAGCTCATGAAGGGCAGCGGCACCCCGACGACGGGCAGGATGCCGCTGACCATGCCCATGTTGATGAAGGCGTAGGTGAAAAAGCCGAGCGTGATGGCGCCGGCGAGCAGGCGCGAGAACAGCGTCGGGGCGCCGGAGGCGATCATCAGGCCGCGCCCGATGAGCAGGGTGTAGAGGAAGAGCAGCAGGGCGTTACCGAGCAGGCCCCATTCTTCGGAGTAGACGGCGAAGATGAAGTCGGTGTGCTTTTCCGGGATGAATTCGAGGTGGGTCTGCGTGCCGTTCAGATAGCCCTTGCCGAAGCTGCCACCGGAGCCGATGGCAATGATCGACTGGATGATGTGGTAGCCGGTACCGAGCGGATCGGTGGTCGGATCGATGAGGGTCAGGATGCGTTTTTGCTGGTAGTCGTGCAGCGCGTGCCAGAGCAGGGGGGCGGCCGCGGCGCCGGCGACGATGAGGCCGATGATGACCTTCCATGGCAGGCCGGCGAAGAATATGACATAAAAGCCGACGGCGCCGACCAGCAGCGCGGTGCCGAGGTCGGGCTGCTTGGCGATCATGGCGAAAGGCACAAGCAACAGCAGGCTGGCGATGGCGTAATGCTTCATCTTGAGCACGGCCTCGTACTTGTGGAAGTACCAGGCGAGCATGAGCGGCATGGCAATCTTCATGATTTCGGCGGGCTGGATGCGGACAAAACCCAGCGGCAGCCAGCGCCTTGCTCCGTTCACCTTGATTCCGAACAGGAACACGCAGGCGAGCAGCACGAGGCCGATGACGTAGAGCGGAATGGCAAAGTTCATGAGCTTCTGCGGCGGCAGGCGCGAGACGAACCACATGACGACCATGGCGATACCCATGTTGCCGGCCTGCGAGACCATGCGATGGCTGCTGTCCCAGGTCGCCGAATTGACCGTGGCCAGGCCGACGCCCATGATCGCCAGGGTGATCAGGAGCAGTGGAAAGTCGATGTGGGCGATCAGTTCGCGCCCGCCGCGGCGGAGCGTGCCGACGATGTCGATCATTCTTCGTGCTCCTCCTCGACGGCTGCGCTGTCTTCCGGTGCGGCGCCACCCGGCAGCTTGCCGAGCAGATAGTAGTCGATGACCATGCGGGCGATTGGCGCAGCCGACTGGGCGCCAAAGCCACCGTTCTCGACGAGCACGGCGAGGGCGATTTTTGGCTTGTCGGCCGGCGCGTAGGCGATGAACAGGGCGTGGTCGCGCAGATCCTTCCGGGTGCTGCTTTCCTTGTACTGCCCGCCTTTCAGCGAATAGACCTGGGCCGTACCGGTCTTGCCGGCTGCTTCGTAGGGGGCGCCGGCAAAAGCCCGGGCGCCGGTACCTTCCTTGTTGACGCCGACCATGGCGCGACGGATCACATCGATATTGCTCTGCTTCCACTGCAGGTCGCGAATCGGCTTCGGCTCGACCTGGCGCTTCTCACCCGTTCCGGTTTCGATAATGTGGCGGACGAGGTGTGGACGGAACATCACGCCATTGTTGGCGATGGTTGCCGTGGCCTGGGCCAGCTGGATCGGGGTGTAGGCGTTGTAACCCTGGCCGATGCCGATCGAGATCGTTTCACCGGCATACCATTTTTGCTGCTCCTGCTTCTTGAAACGCTGCTTTTTCCACTCCGGCGATGGCAGGACGCCCTTTGATTCGCCGGAGTCATCCTTGCCGAGATCGACGCCAGTGCGCTGGCCGAGGCCGAGCGAGCCCATGAACCGGGAGATGTTGTCTATCCCCATGTCGTTGGCCAGCACGTAGTAATAGGTGTCGCAGGATTCGACAATGGACTTGTACATGTCCACCATGCCGTGGCCGCCCTTCTTGTCGTCGCGGAAAGTATGGTTGCCGAAGGTAAAGAAGCCGGGGTCGCTGATCGCCTGATGCGGCGTGCGCTTGCCCATTTCCAGCGCGGCCAGCGCCATGAAAGGCTTGAAAGTCGAGCCGGGCGGATAGGCGCCGTTGATCGCCCGGTTGACCATCGGCCGGCTCGGATGCTCGTTGAGTTCCTTCCAGTTGTCCGGCGTGATTCCGTCGACGAACAGGTTGGGGTCGTAGGTCGGCGTGGACACCAGGGCCAGGATGCCGCCGGTGGTCGGGTCGATGGCGACCAGCGCGCCCTTGCGGTCGCCGAAGGCCTGCTCGGTAATTTCCTGCAGCTTGGCATCCAGGGTCAAGGTCAGATTGTTGCCGGGAACCGGCGGAATCCGCTTCAGGCTGCGCAAGGCCCGGCCACCGGAATCGATCTCGACCTCCTCGTAACCGGTCTCGCCATGCAGTTCGAACTCGTAATGCTGTTCGAGGCCGGTCTTGCCGACATGGTCGGTACCCTTGTAGTTGCCCTGCTTTTCGGAATCCTCGATCCACTTGAGGTCGCGATCGGTGATCCGGCCGATGTAGCCGACGGCATGCGAAGCAATCGTGCCGAGCGGGTATTGGCGGAACAGGCGGGCCTTTACCTCGACGCCGGGGAAACGATAGCGATGTGCCGCAAATTTGGCGACCTCGGTATCGGTCAAGCGGGTGCGGATGGGGATCGATTCGAAATTCTTGGCCTCGTCGAGCAGGCGCTTGAAGCGCTTGCGATCCTTGGCCTGGATATCGATCAGTTCGGCCAGCGCATCGATGGTCTCCTCGACGCTGGCGGTCTGTGACGGTGTTATTTCCAGCGTAAACGCCGAATAGTTGTGGGCCATCACGACGCCATTGCGGTCGGTGATGACGCCGCGGTTGGGAACGATGGGGATCAGCGCGATCCGGTTGTCTTCAGCCCGGGTCAGGTAAAAGTCGTGCTGGATGATCTGCAGCCAGAAGAAGCGGCCGAACAGGATGCCGAACGCCAGCAGGACACAAATTGCGGCAACGCCCAGGCGAAAACGAAAGCGATCAACATCGGCTTCCGGATTGGTGAAATGAACCATGGACTGCCCGCCTCGGACCTAGATCGGGCGGTTGGGGTCCTGCTCAACCGGCCGGTATTGGGGCAGGAGCAGGATGAAAGTGAGCGGAATCCAGAGCAGGGTCGCCACGACGGGACCAATGAAATAGCCCCAGCCCGGGAAATCGGCGCCGACGGCAAGGCGCATCAGGGCCTGCAATACCTGCGTGGCGACGAGCAGGGGCAAGACCTGCAGGGCCTGCTGGACCAGCGGGAACCACAGGATGCGCCGGGACAGCGACGAGGCGGCATAGGCGAGCAGCACGTAGGCAAAGCAGTGCTGGCCGAGCACGGCGCCGTCGGCGACATCCATGAGCAGGCCAAGGACGAAGGCCCAGCCCATGCCGACGCGGCGAAATTCGCGGATGCACCAGAAGCAGAGAACCAGCGCCACCCAATCCGGGACGCCCGGCCAGTGGGCTGTCGGCAGAAAATTAAGGAGGGCGGCGCCAATCAGGCTGAAGACGATGAACCAGGGGCGGACCGGCTGCAGGATGCGCGAAGAGGAAAAAGTCGGTTGCATCAATTTCCTTTGCTCGCCGCTTTCTTGCTCCTGCCGCGCAGACCGGTCTGGTCACTGCTTCCGGGGCGGCCGGCCGATGCCGGTGGAGCGGGCGGCAAGGGTTGGCGCGCGTCAAGGACCATGACCTCGCCGAAATTTTCGACGCCGGCGATCGGCACGCAGAAGATGCGGGCGAAGGAATAGGCGTTGTCGCGTTCGATATTGACCACCCTGGCGACCGGGAAGCCGGGCAGGTAGATGCCGTCGAGACCGGAAGTGACCAGCACGTCGTCAACCTGGATGTCGGCATTGGCCGGCATGTAGCGTAGTTCGAGCTGGCCGTTGCCGAGACCGAAGACGACCGAGCGCTGGCCGCTGCGCACAATCTGGACGGGGACGACCTGATCCTTGTCGGTGATCAGCGTGATTTCGGCCGAGAACGGGAAAACGCGGGTGACCTGGCCGACGACGCCGGTCTCATCGATGGCCGGTTGACCGGCGGTGATACCGGCCTGCTGCCCCTTGTCGACGATGATCTTGCGCGAGAACGGATCGCGGGCGGTGTACAGGATCTGCGTCACCTGGCCGTTGGCTTTTTCGCGCTCCTTGACCGAAAGCAACTTGCGCAGCCGTTCGTTTTCCACTTCCAGCTGGGCCAGGCGTTGCAGGTTGGGGGCAGTCGTCAGCTGGGTGTGCTTGAGTTCGTTGCTTTCCTGCTGCAGGGCGCGCATGCCCTGGAGGTAGCTGGCGGCGTAGTCGACGAGGCTACCCGGCGTCTGGGCGACGCGCTGCACCGGATCGACGACCAGCGCGATGCTCTGGCGGAGCAGTTCAAGGCTCTGGAAACGCAGGTCGACAACAAAGATCGCCAGCGAAACGGCGAGGTAGAAAGTCAGAAGGGCCAGCGGCGCTGGCCCTTGCTTGAAGAATGGTGGTGGTGCGTGGTCGATGCCGGCCATCGCTCAATCCGGGAATGCTACGGTCAACGCTTAATCCGAGGCAAAAATGCTGCCCAGCTTGTCCATCTTTTCCAGCGCCATGCCGCAACCGCGGGCGACGCAGGTCAGAGGTTCGTCGGCGACGATGACCGGCAGGCCGGTCTCTTCCATGAGCAGACGGTCGAGGTCGCGCAACAGGGCGCCACCACCGGTCAGGACCATGCCCTTTTCGGCAATGTCGGCACCGAGTTCGGGCGGGGTCTTTTCCAGCGCCGACTTGACGGCGGAAACGATCTGGTTGAGCGGGTCGGTCAGCGCTTCGAGGATTTCGTTGGAGGAAATCGTGAACTTGCGCGGGATGCCTTCGGCCTTGTTGATGCCGGAAACTTCCATTTCCTTGACCTCGGCACCCGGGAAGGCGGAGCCGATGTTCTTCTTGATGTTCTCGGCGGTGTTTTCGCCGATCATCATGCCGTAGTTGCGGCTGATGTAATTGATGATGGCTTCATCGAGCTTGTCGCCGCCGACGCGCACCGAGCCGGCGTAAACCATGCCGCCGAGCGAGATGACGCCGACTTCAGTCGTGCCGCCGCCGATGTCGACGACCATCGAGCCGGTCGCCTCGGAAACCGGCAGACCGGCACCAATCGCCGCAGCCATCGGCTCCTCGATCAGGTAAACCTGGCTGGCGCCGGCGCCGAGAGCCGATTCGCGGATGGCGCGACGCTCGACCTGGGTCGAGCCGGAAGGTACACAGATGATGATGCGCGGGCTCGGGCTGAACAGCTTCGAGTCATGCACCTTCTTGATGAATTGCTTGAGCATCTGCTCGGTGACGGTGAAGTCGGCGATGACGCCATCCTTCATCGGGCGGATGACGGTAATCGTGCCCGGTGCCTTGCCCAGCATGTCCTTGGCTTCCTTGCCGACAGCCTGGATGGTCTTCTTGGCATTGGGGCCGCCTTCGAGGCGGATGGCGACGACTGACGGCTCGTCCAGAACGATGCCGCGGGCCCGCACATAGATCAGCGTATTGGCGGTGCCAAGGTCGATGGCGAGGTCATTCGAGAAGTATTTGCTGAGGAAACCGAACATGTATGCTCCGCTTGGGGGATGCGGTAGAGAAAACTTTTATGATACCTTATAACGCTTTCCATTTTAAGACTTTGTGCGCTGCAATAAAGTCTTCGGACCCCATGTCGCTCACATTAGAACAGGTAAAACGCATCGCCCATCTCGCCCGAATCGAGATCAGCGATGACGAAGCGTTGACCACTCAGGGTCACCTCAATGGCATCTTCCAATTGATCGAGGAGATGCAAGCAGTCGATACCCGTGGCGTCGAACCGATGGCTCATGCCCAGGATGTCAGTCAGCGCCTGCGCGACGATGCCGTGACCGAGGGCGACCGTCGGGCCGCCTATCTGGCCGTCGCCCCGGACACCGAAGCCGGTCTCTATCTCGTGCCGAAGGTGATCGAATGATCAACAAAAGCCTGAAGCAACTGGCGCAGGCGCTCGCCGCCAAGCAGATTTCCAGTGTCGAACTGTCGACGCTCTTTCTCGACCGCATCGAACGCCTGAACCCGACGCTCAACGCCTTTGTTACGGTCGACCGGGAAAAAAGCCTGAAAATGGCATTGGCCGCCGATGCCCGCATCGCCGCCGGCACGGCCGGGCCGCTGACCGGCATCCCGATCGCCCAGAAGGACATCTTCTGCGCCGAAGGCTGGACGACGACCTGCGGCTCGAAGATGCTGGCCAATTTCGTCTCGCCCTACGACGCAACGGTTATCCGGAAAATGCACAACGAAGCCGGCCTGGTCTCGCTGGGCAAGACGAACATGGACGAATTTGCCATGGGGTCTTCGAACGAAACCTCGTTCTTCGGTCCGGTGCGCAATCCGTGGGATACCAGCCGCGTTCCCGGCGGTTCTTCCGGCGGTTCGGCGGCTGCGGTTGCTGCGCGTCTGGCCCCCGCTGCGACCGGTACCGATACCGGCGGTTCAATACGCCAGCCCGCTGCGCTGTGCAATCTGACCGGCCTCAAGCCGACCTACGGCGTTGTTTCGCGTTACGGCATGATCGCCTTTGCCTCGTCGCTCGATCAGGGCGGCCCGATGGCGGCCAGCGCCGAAGATTGCGCGCTGCTGCTCAACACCATGGTTGGTTTCGACGAGCGCGATTCAACCTCGCTGGATCGCCCGGTCGAGGACTACACGCGCGATCTGGAAAAGCCGCTGAACGGTCTGCGTATTGGCCTGCCCAAGGAATTTTTCGGTGAAGGCTGCGATGCCGAGGTGATGGCTGCCGTCCGTGCCGCGATTGCCGAATACGAAAAACTCGGCGCGACGACGGTTGAAGTCTCGCTGCCCAACTCGCATTTGTCGGTGCCGGCCTATTACGTCATTGCCCCGGCCGAGGCCAGCTCCAACCTGTCGCGCTTTGACGGCGCCCGTTATGGTTACCGCGCTCCCGAGTACGACAATCTCGAGCAGATGTACGAAAAGTCCCGTGCTCAGGGCTTCGGCAGCGAGGTCAAGCGGCGCATCATGATCGGCGCCTATGTACTGTCGCACGGCTATTACGACGCCTACTATCTGCAGGCCCAGCGCATCCGTCGCCTGATCGCCGACGATTTCGTCGAAGCCTTCAAGTCCTGCGACGTGATCATGGGGCCGACTTCGCCGTCGACTGCCTTCAAGCTTGGGGAAAAAGCGGCCGATCCGGTCCAGATGTACCTCTCGGATATCTACACCATCGCCGTGAATCTGGCCGGTTTGCCCGGCATGTCGATTCCCTGTGGCTTTGTCGGCGGCTTGCCGGTTGGCCTTCAATTGATCGGTAACTATTTTGCCGAAGGGCAACTGCTCAACGTGGCACATCGTTACCAGCAGGCGACCGACTGGCACCAGCGCCGGGCGTCCGGTGCCGAATAAGATGTGGCGACGTGCCCTGATGGTCGTTTTCGTCCTTGCGGCCGGTTGTGCCGAGGTCGAGAAGCAGCCGGACGTCGCGCCTGAACCGCCGGTGCAGCCGGAAACGTCGCCTGTCAGCAGCGAGCCGAAGCTCAAGAACTCGACGCTCAAGTACTTGGCCAAGCGCAATCTGAAGCCCATGCCGACCCGGCCGCTCAATGTCCGGTCGCGCTGTTCGCACAAGGATGCCGTCGGCACGCAAACCCGTCTCGACCTGTTGGTCAAGGAGGCTTCGGTCAAGACTTTCAAGGCCGAGGTCAGCATGAAGGGCCACGGCACCTGCCGCTTCAACCTGAACGAATTCGATCAGGTCGAGAAGCTGCCGCAGGCCCTGTTGCGTCACAAGACGCAGTCCGGCTGTCTGGTCCGCATGTGGGAGCAGGGGCCGCAAGTGACCATCGCCTTCAATAGTTGCGCCAAGTCCTGCGATGGGCAGGCCTTCGACTATCTCTGGCCGATCATGGTCGAGGCGAAGAGCGGGCAATGTTTCTGAAACGGATGAAGCTATGAATCAGTGGGAAGTAGTCATCGGCATCGAGACGCACGCACAGTTGGCGACGGTTTCGAAGATTTTCTCCGGCGCCTCGACGGCCTTTGGCGCCGAGCCCAACACCCAGGCCTGCGCGGTCGACCTCGCTTTGCCGGGCGTTTTGCCGGTCCTCAACAAGAAGGCAGTCGAGTGTGCCATCCGCTTCGGTCTGGCCATCGGCGCCGAAGTCGCTCAGAAGTCGGTCTTTGCCCGCAAAAACTATTTTTATCCGGATTTGCCCAAGGGTTACCAGATCAGCCAGATGGATCTGCCCGTCGTCGTTGGTGGTCATATCACGCTGCAGGTTGGCCAGGGCGACAAGGCTTATGAAAAGGTGGTTCACCTGACGCGCGCCCATCTCGAAGAAGATGCCGGCAAGTCGCTGCACGAAGATTTTCACGGCAAGTCGGGCATCGATCTCAATCGCGCCGGTACGCCGCTGCTCGAAATCGTTTCCGAGCCGGACATGCGATCCAGCGACGAAGCGGTCGCCTACGCCAAGGCGCTGCACGCGCTGGTGCAATGGATCGGCATCTGCGACGGCAACATGCAGGAAGGTTCGTTCCGCTGCGACGCCAACGTTTCGGTGCGTCCGAAAGGCCAGGCCGAATTCGGCACGCGGCGCGAAATCAAGAACCTCAACTCCTTCCGTTTCCTCAAGGAAGCCATCGACTTCGAAGTCCAGTGGCAGATCAACGAAATCGAGGAAGGCCGCCGGATCCAGCAGGCCACCGTGCTGTTCGACCCGGATAGCGGTGAAACCCGCATGATGCGCAGCAAGGAAGACGCGCACGACTACCGCTATTTCCCCGACCCAGACCTCCTGCCGCTGGTCATTTCCGACGAGTGGATTGCCCGCGTTCAGGGCGAGCTGCCGGAGTTGCCGGGCCAGATGCGCGAGCGTTTCGTCAGCGAATTCGGCCTGTCCAACTACGATGCAACGACGCTGACGGCCAATTCCGAAATTGCCGCTTTTTTCCAGTCGACCGTAGCAATTGCCGGAAAGCAGAACGCCAAGCCCTGCGCCAACTGGGTCATGGTCGATCTCGCCGCACGCCTTAACAAGGACGGCAAGGAAATCACCGAGTCGCCGGTGTCGGCCGCCCAACTGGCCGGCCTGATCCTGCGCATCGCCGACAACACCATCTCCAACAACATCGCCAAGAAGGTTTTCGAGGCCTTGTGGAACGGAGAAGGGGCGACAGCCGACGCCATCATCGACCAGCAGGGACTCAAGCAGATCACCGACAGCGGTGCTATCGAGGCCCTGGTCGACGACGTGCTAGCGGCCAATCCGGCCAATGTCGCCGAATTCAAGGCGGGCAAGGAAAAGGCCTTCAACGCATTGGTCGGTCAAGTCATGAAGGCGGCCAAGGGCAAGGCCAATCCGCAGCAGGTCAACGACCTGCTCAAGCAGAAACTGGCAGGCTGATCAGCGCTTTGGCGCGGGCGTTGCCGGTAGCGGCCGGCGCGTCAATTCGAAATAGCGCTTGCGGTCGGCGTCATACTTGGCCTTGATGATCTCGAAATCGCGCTTCTTGATCTCCAGCAAGTCCTGCTGGAGCTTGATCTCGTGGTCAATGGCGCGCAAATCGCGCTCCAGGTCGGGCGGCAAGGCCTTCTTTTTGTAGAACTCGGCCTCGTTTTCGAATTTCTTGCGCTTGGTGCGCGCTTGGTCGATACGTGCGATCGTCGCCAGAATCGCGAGATTCACATCGGCCTCCGCCTTGCGCTGGGCTAGATCGATATCCTCGGGCATCGAATAAGTATCGAGCAAGGCCTGATCGCGCCGTCGCTGCTGACGGCTCGCAGCCTCTAGCTCTTTACGTCGCTTGTCTTCGACAATCCGCTCGGCCTTTTCCTCGGGCGTCAGTGCCGCACCGACTTCCTTGATCAGGTTGCCGCCGCTATCCAGCACACGATAGGCGCGCCCCCGGCACTGCTCCGGCAACACGTCGCTGCATACCCGGCGACCATTGTTCGGATCATGGCAGCAGTAAAACTCGCCCGCAGCGTTGGCCGAGCCAAGCGACAACAGCAGCAACGGGGCGAGGAGCAATTTATGCATGGATGCCGTACTGCTCGCGGTAGCGGGTGACTGCGTCACGGTGTACGGCGAATTCCGGATGATGGGCGAGGAAGGAGAGCAGGTCACTGAGTCCGGCCACGGCAATGACCGGGATGCCATAGTCGCGCTGGACTTCCTGTACCGCCGACAATTCGCCCTGGCCGCGTTCCTGGCGGTCGAGGGCGATCAGAACGCCGGCCGGGATAGCCCCGGCGGCACGAATAAGTTCGACTGATTCACGGACGGAAGTGCCGGCCGAAATGACGTCATCGACAATCAGGACGCGGCCGGTCAGCGGCGCGCCAACAATGTTGCCGCCTTCGCCATGATCCTTGGCTTCCTTGCGGTTGAAGGCAAACGGGAAATTTCGGCCGCGCTGGGCGAGGGCGACGGTGATCGCAGCAACCAGTGGAATACCCTTGTAGGCCGGGCCAAACAACATGTCGAACTCGACACCGCCGGCTTCGGCAGCTTTCGCGTAGAATTCGGCGAGACGGCCAAGCGAGTTGCCGTCGTTGAATAAACCGGCATTGAAGAAGTAGGGCGAGAGCCTTCCCGCCTTGGTCTTGAATTCGCCAAAGCGCAATACTTGGCAGCTCAGCGCAAATTCAATGAAATCCTGACGAAAATCCATATTTTTCCATTCTCTACGGCCGGGAAAACTGCGCCGATCATTGCACAATGTTACGCATCATCTCCCTGAATCTCAATGGTATCCGCTCCGCCTGGAGCAAAAATGTCCTGCCTTGGGCTGTTGCTCAGGACGCTGACATCTTCTGCCTGCAGGAACTGAAAGCACAGTTGCCCGATTTGACGCCGGAAATGCTGGCGCCGAACGGGATGCACGCGTTCTACCACTGTGCCGAAAAGAAGGGCTACAGCGGCGTCGGCATCTGGAGCAGGCAGGCACCCGACCGTGTTGTCGAGGGGTTCGACGGTGGCGAGTTTGACGCCGAGGGGCGCTACATTCGGGCCGATTTCGGCAATCTGTCCGTTATTTCACTCTACCTGCCATCCGGCTCTTCATCCCCCGAGCGCCAGGAAGCCAAGTTCCGGTTTCTCGACGTGTTTTTTCCGAAAATGCTCGAGTTGCGGGCCGAAGGACGGGAAATTGTCCTTTGCGGCGACTGGAACATTGCGCATCAGGCCATAGACCTCAAAAACTGGAAATCGAATCAGAAAAACTCAGGTTTCTTGCCTGAAGAGCGCGCCTGGCTCAGTCGGGTGTTCGATGATCTGGGGTGGGTCGACGTCTATCGTCGTCTTTATCCCGATGCTGGCGATTCCTGCTATACGTGGTGGAGCAATCGTGGCCAGGCCTGGGCCAAGAATGTCGGCTGGCGCATCGATTACCAGATCGCCACACCCGGAATCGCCACGACCGCCGCCAAGGCCGAAGTCTACAAGGCTGCGCGATTTTCCGATCATGCACCGCTTATCGTCGACTACGATCTTGATATGCATTCAAAGTGAATTGATTTCGCTGCGTGCTAGGGATACCCTGTAGTCCTGCTTAACTGTCCATCGAGGTTGAAAAATGTCCGAACAATTGACTGCTGCCAACAAGGAAAGACTGGTGTCCGATCTGAAGGTTGTCATTTCCGATACGGAAGAGCTTCTGCGAGCCACCGCCGGTGCCGCCGGTGAAAAGGTTGGCGAACTGCGTGAGCGTCTGGGGGTGCGTCTGCGTGACACGAAGGAGCGTGTTCTCGACCTCGAGGTCGCTGTGGTCGACAAGACCAAGGCCGCCGCCCGTGCCACTGACGACTTCGTGCACGAAGAACCTTGGAAGGCCGTTGGCGTTGCTGCCGCTCTGGGTCTTGCGCTGGGCGTGCTGATCGGTCGTCGCTAAGCGCATGGCCGATCAGGTAGGCGGTGAAGCGGGCCGCGAAGGCCTCTTTGCTGCGCTGAAGAATAGCCTTGCAACGCTCGTTGCGATTGGCAAGACGCGTGCCGAACTCCTTGTCACAGAGCTTGAGGAAGAAAAACTTCGTCTCATGTCGCTCTGGTCCAAGGCGATCGGCGCGGCATTCATGCTGGCTGTCGGCATCGTCTTGGCAATTTTTTGCCTGGCTCTGGCTTTCTGGGAGCAGCGCGTTATTGTTTTCGGGATATTTGCGGCTCTGTTCATCGGTGGCGCCCTGTATCTGATCGCCTCACTCAAACGACAGACAGCGCAACCCAGCAAGATGTTTCGGGCAAGCCTGTCCGAACTCGAAGCCGACATGGCGTTGTTGCGTCGTTATCGCAAGAAATCGGAATGAACCCGAAGTTATTGGAGCTTGCTACCCGGCATGGCGCGCTGAAAGCTCGTATCGATGAGCAGCGCCGTACTTTGGCGCAACATTCCGTTCCGCTTCAGGCAGCGTTCGCTCGTGGTGATAGGGCTCTCCGGGGTGTCGACTGGCTGAAGCATCATCCGGCTGCAATCGGGTTAGCAGTTGCCTTGGCCGTCGTGGTCCGCCCGCGGCGCACGGCGCGTTGGGTGCGGCGGGGATTTTTCCTGTGGCGAGGTTGGCGGTCCATCCGCGCTTCCTTGGTCGGTGCGCGTTGAGTACAGGTGAGTCGGCTGGCGAGGAGATCGTGCCGCTGCCGGGGTGGTGGCGACAGATGGTTGCCTCGCAGCGCCGGCAAACGCGCCGGGTTCTGGCTGAGCTGATCGCAACCCGTGGCATCATGCCGTTGTTGATGAAGGTGCGTAATGGCGGCCACTGGTCTCCGGATGAAAAGCTTGAGCTTATCCGGCATCTGCGCCGTATGGTTCGTCTTTCACCTTATCTGATCGCCTTGGTCCTGCCGGGCTCCATCTTGTTTCTGCCTGTTTATGCCTGGTGGCTGGACAGGCGACGTGTCAGGCGCGGCGAGTAGCCTCGGCGGGACATTCGTTCCAGGGAGCGACTTTCAGCAACAACATCATCCCGGGGACAGCGAGCATTACGCATAGCCAGTAAAAGTTTGTCCATCCCAAGGTTTCAACCAGCCATCCAGCAGAGGCATTGATAAACGTGCGAGGCACTGCAGCCAGGCTCGTGAAGAGCGCCATCTGGGTTGCCGTGTAGGCCGGGTGCGTCGAACGGGCGATGAAGGCGACGAACGCCGCTGTTCCCAGACCGACTCCCAATGCTTCAAGGCTGATCACGAAGGCCAGCGACAGTCGTTCGCTGATACCGATGCTGTCAAAATGCCCTTGGGCGGCCAGCCAGGCAAAGCCAAAAATGGACACCAGTTGGACGATGCCGAAGAGCCAGAGAGCACGGTTGATTCCTAGGCGGATCATCCACAGGCCGCCGAGCAGGGCGCCGATGACAGCCGGCCATAAGCCTGCATGTTTGGCGATGATGCCAATATCGGTCTTGGTGAAACCCATATCCAGGTAAAACGGGGTGGCCAGCGCCGTGCAAAGGCTGTCACCCACCTTGTAGAGAAAAATGAAACCAAGGACCATGATGGCGCCGCGCCAACCCTGTCGGCCCATGAATTCATGGAACGGTTCGGTAACCGCCTGGCGCAGGGTTTTGGGAGCCCCCTTGACGAGTGGCTCACTGACCAGCCAGGCCATGACCATTCCCGGAATCATGAAGGCGCCGGTAATCCAGAATACTTCGTTCCACGGCAGGCGGTCAGCCAGGATCAAGGAAAGCGATCCCGGGATGAGTCCGGCGATTCGATAGGCATTGACGTGAACGGCGTTGCCCAGGCCCAGTTCGTTGTCGTCCAGTATTTCGCGTCTGAAAGCGTCGACCGCAATATCCTGCGTTCCGGACAGGAAGGCGAGTAGCGTGGCGAGCCACAGGATCGGCCAGATGCTTTCTTTCGGGTCGAGGCCACCGAGCGAACCGATGGCGAACAACAGACCGACCTGGGTAATCAGCATCCAGCCTCGGCGCCGGCCGAATCCGGGAACGCTGAAACGGTCAAGGAGCGGGGACCACAGGAATTTCCAGGTGTAAGGGAACTGGATCAGTGCGAAGAACCCGATGGTCTTAAGATCAACCCCTTCACTGCGTAGCCACGCTGGCAAAAGGTTGAGCAAAAGATATAGCGGCAGGCCAGAACTAAAACCGGTAAAGATGCAGATCAGCATCTTCCGGCTGAGCAGCGCGGCAAGCCAGGCCGGCATCAACGGTGTTGCGTCAGTCGATAGACTGCCAGGCTGCCGAGAAAGTTGACTTCACTGGTGACCGGCTTTCCCTCTTCGTCAAGGACGCTGCGCTCACGGATGATCAGGCCCATCTTGGCACACAGGGCTTCAAAGTCGAGAAGAGTAAAGAAACGCACATTGGGTGAGTCGTACCACTGGTATGGGAGGTCTTCGGAAACCGGCATACGGCCATCGAGAACCGAACGCAGGTTCTTCCAGTAGGCGAAATTGGGAAAGGAGACAACCGCCTCGCGTCCGACGCGGAGCATTTCGCGCAGGATGCCCTCGGTGTGACGAACGGTTTGCAGGGTGCGCGACAGCACAACATGGTCAAAAGCCTGGTCGGCGAATTCGTCGAGGCCGCGCTCCAGGTTGCCCTGTATGACATTGATGCCATTCCTGATGGCAGCGAGCACATTGGCATCGTCAATTTCGACACCGACGCCCTTGACGCCACGCTGCTCGATCAAGTGTTTGAGTAGTGAGCCATCGCCGCAGCCGAGGTCGAGTACGCGGTGGCCAGGCTCTATCCAGCCAGCAATCAACTCAAAGTCGGGGCGCCCCAGAGTGTGCGTCATAGCTTGATGTTCCGCAGGTAGGCGTCGATCACGCCATGATAGTGGGCGTCTTCCATCAGGAAAGAGTCGTGGCCGAAGTTGAGGTCGATTTCAGCATAGGAAACATTGCGCCCATTAGCCAGCAGGGCTGCGACGATTTCCTTGGAACGCGCCGGCGAAAAGCGCCAGTCCGTTGTGAATGAAGCGATCAGGAAGTTCGCCTTGCTGCGGGCCATGGTAGCCGTCAGGTTTCCATTGTCTTCGCGTGACGGATCGAAATAGTCCAAAGCCTTGGTCATCAGCAAGTAGGTATTGGCATCGAAATATCCGGCGAACTTGTCGCCTTGGTAGCGCAGATAGGACTCCACCTCGAATTCGACATCAAAACCAAAGGAAAAGGCACTGTTGCGAAGGTCGCGGCCAAATTTTTCGCCCATCTGGTCGTCAGATAAATAAGTGATGTGACCGAGCATGCGAGCCAAGCGCAGGCCGCGAACTGGTCTAGTGTTGTATTCGTAATAGTTGCCGCCGTGAAAATCGGGATCGGTCAGGATGGCCTGACGGGCGACGTCGTTAAAGGCGATGTTTTGCGCCGATAGCTTGGGCGCGGCAGCCACTACGATGGCGTTGCGCACCCTCTCGGGATAGGTGATGCTCCAGCGCAACGCCTGCATGCCGCCAAGACTGCCCCCCATGACGGCAGCCCAGCTCTCAATGCCGAGGCGGTCCGCCAATCGCGCCTGGGAGTGAACCCAGTCATTGACGGCAACAATCGGAAAGTCGGCGCCCCAGGGTTTGCCGGTCGAGGGGTTGATCGACGACGGTCCGCTGGAGCCATGGCATCCCCCCAGATTGTTGAGACCAACGATGAAGAACTTGTCGGTATCGAGTGGGCGGCCGGGGCCGATGATGTTGTCCCACCAGCCGACATTTTCGGGCTGATCCGCGTAGTGACCTGCGACATGGTGGTGGCCAGATAGCGCATGGCAGACGAGAATGGCATTGGATTTGGCTGCATTGAGTGTGCCGTACGTCTCGAAAACCAGATCATAGGCGGGCAGAATCCCGCCACTACGCAAATGCAATGGCTGATCGAAGTGGGCGCGCTGTGATTCGACGACACCGACGGATTGTCCTGGCATGCTGTTCCTGAAAACAAAAACCCAGTTGGCCTTAAACGTGAACTCGTCGGGCGAACTGGGTGGTTCCCGTTTTAGCTGAATTTATTTTGCGCCCGCAATCAGAGCTCAAATCGGCGCTGCCGGGAACGCCCCGACACCAGCAGACGATACCCAGCGGGGCGTGAAAAGTCAATGAAACGCACGGCTTATCCAATTGGTGGTAGCGTTGCCAAGATTTGATAAAATCCCAAGAAAACATATTTCTAGAAAGCTTTGGCCACAATGCTGGATCAACGGCGGCATCAACGAATTCGATTCGGCAACTTGCCTAAAGTCAGCATTGGCTTTGCGGGGGCGATTGGCGAAGGACTGATTGAAAACCTCTCACTGTCCGGTTTGATGGTGCGAACGGAGATGCCGCTCGAAATTTCGCACAATATCGGCTGCGAGTTTAGTGTCTTTGGCTCACCGCTGATCGACGTGCCGGCAGCGGTTGTCAGCCGTGTCGGTAACCTGTTTGGCGTTCGTTTTCAAACCGGGCCGATCAACCAGATTTTGATTGATGATGCCATCAATACCGCGCTGGCCTCTGGCAATGCCTCGATTCTTTCCGTGCATGAGTCCGGCGGCAAAAAAATCATGCGCATCATCGGTGGGTTAGGCAGTTCCCTGCGCAATGACTTCATGCATGCTTTGACCAGGGTTGGCGTCGACGAAATCAATCTTGATGGTGTTACCCAGGTGGATCAGTCAGGACTGGCGCTATGCCTGGTGGCTTGTAACCGGCACGGTGTAAAGCTTGGTGCCCAATCATCCTGTTTCGCAGAAGCCTGGAAGCAGGCATTGGCGGTGCCAGGCGGGATCGAAAAATTGGAGTTGCCTGGCTGTGATCGATAGAACGGGCAAGATGCGAGGCGTGTCGCTGGCCATAGCGCTGGCAGGCATCTGGATGAGCGCCAATGCTTGGGCCGTGGACGAGGACGCCTACTTCAGCGAATTGCCCATTGTCGCGTCGGTCAGTCGTTTGCCGCAGAGACTAGCAGATGCTCCTGCTGCCGTAACGGTTGTTGACCGCGACATGATCAAGGCCTCAGGGGCGCGTGACCTCAACGATATTTTCCGTCTGGTGCCAGGGTTCCAGACCTATCCGAATAATACGGAGTCGGCGCGGGCGACCTACCATGGCATGGGCGACGGTGATTATTCGTCGCGAGTCCAGGTGCTTATCGACGGGCGATCGATGTATTCGCCATTGTTTGGTGGCGGGGTGAACTGGGCGACATTGCCGGTAGCGCTGGAGGATATTGAACGTATTGAGGTCGTGCGCGGGACCAATGCTGTTTCCTACGGCAGTAATGCCTTTCTCGGGGTGGTCAACATCGTGACTGTCGATCCAGCCTTGGCGCGCGGTTTCTCGGTGTCATCCAGCTACGGCAATCAGAATGTTCGCGACTACGGATTTCGGATGGGCGGAAAAATCGGCGAAGCCGGAGATTTTCGGTTCACCTACAAGCAGCAAAATGATGATGGTCTGACGAATCGCTATGATTGGATCGATTCCTACTTTTCCAGATTGTTTGATTTTCGCGCGGACTTGGTGTTGAGCGACAGGGACAGCCTCCAGTTTAATATGGGTACGGTTGACGGGGTAACCCAGAACGGCCGGTACAAATTGCAGGGCGGTATATGGCAGGAGAATCCGGAAAACCCCATGCGGCCAATGCGTCAGTCGGATACCTATGCCCAGGTTATTTGGCGACGTGTTTTTTCCGCTGATTCGGATATCCAGTTTCGCTATTCCTATGTGGTCGATCGTTCCGATGATGCATTCACGATTTTTGGTTTGCATATCAATCAATCCGGCGATGAAGGCAAGCGACATGAGTTCGAGGCTCAGCACAGTTTCAAGATTGACCGTTCCATTCGCGTCGGTTGGGGCGGAGGTTGGCGCGAAGATGCCATGCGTTCGGACTGGACGTTGCCTGGCATGGGCGAGGTCCATCGCAGCATAGGTCGCGTTTTTGGTAATCTGGAGTGGCGGCCGTCTCAGTGGTTCACCGGCAATGCCGGCATGGCGCTTGAGGATGATTCATTCGCCGGGATGCATTTTTTGCCGCGGGTCAGCAGCAATTTTCATTTGACTCCTGAGAACACCTTACGCTTGGGCTATTCACGGGCTTATCACACCGGAAGCACGGTTGATTACCGAGGCCAGCAAAGGGCCTTTGGTGTTTCCTATTACAGTGCACGCCCCGACCTGATGGCGACCGAAGGGCTGGATACCCTCGAGGTTGGGTATCTGGGCGACTGGCGAGACTGGCGCGCCAGTCTTGATGTCCGGGTATTCAGCGAGCGTATCCGGAATCGCCTATACAAGATTGATATGGATGTCGTTAGCCCAGTCAAAAATTTTATTGGGTTGTCAACGGTGCCCATTCAGGACGTCGAAATACAGGGTGTGGAATACCAGTTCAAATGGCAGCCCTTTGATACAACACGCCTTGCTTTCACGCAAACCTTTGCGAATATTTCGAGTGACTACCTTGCTTCTGCGCTTGCATTAAGCAATTCGACTTTAACTACGACCAAAGCGATTCAGATTCAGGAGTTGACCGAGCGCTCGATGCCTTCACGATCAACGTCGTTGCTGTTGATCCAGAAATTGCCACTCGGCCTGGAGTTTTCAACTGCCGGATATTGGCAGGAGTCGATGAAGTGGAGCACAAACACGACTGCGCAACGTTATCGTCGTTTTGACATGCGCCTTGGTTATCCTTTCCGGTCGGGTGGTTTGGCCGGCGAGATTGCCTTGACCGTACAAAGTCTCAATGGTGCACACAACGAGTACAAAGGGCCGAATCCGGATGATCCAACTCCGAATCCGGACGGGCGTGTTGTTGAACGCCGCCAGTGGGTCAGCCTGCGTCTCGATTTTTGATCGGTATTTCCGGCTAGGCTGAGCGCATGACCGCGCCCTCCAGCCAGACTTCGAATGGTTCGCTGGGGGCGACGGCTTTGCCCTCGGCAAAGTCGATACCTAGGCTGCGTAGTTGTTCCAGGTTGTCGAGATCGTCAACGCCGTCGGCGATCGTATGGATTTCCTGATCGGCGGTGATTTCCTGAACGGCGCGCAAGAGTGCGGTCGACGCACGATTTCCGCCCAGTTCGCGGGTCAGACTGCGGCTCAGTTTGACGTAGCTAGGCGTGATGCTGCGCAAGTGGGTGAATGAAGACAGTCCGCCACCAAAATCGTCCAGTCCGACCTGACAGCCGAGTGCTCGTATCTGGCGGGAAAATTCCATGGCCTGACTGGTCAGGAGGGTCAGGGTGTCTTCCGAAAAAACGAAGCACAGACGGTTTCCGGACAGATTTCTACTACTCAGGCTGCGCGTGATGTAATCGATCGTTTCCACGGCACCTACTGAGGCACGGGAGAGGGGGATAATGCAATGCAACATCCTTTTTTGATTCCTGGCCCGTGCCAGCGCGGCTACGGCGGTATCGATGAGGCGTTGGTCGATGGCCGGGGCGAGGTCGTAACGTTCGGCAGCATCGCTCAGCGCCGATAGCGTCACTGGCGGCTGGCCGGGTTCGTTGAGGCGGGCGGTCAGTTCGACGAGATGGTTTCCCGACGGGTGTTGCAGCGCGCGTAGCGGCAAGGCTTCGATCAGAAGCCGGTCTTCAGCCAGGGCGTTGGCGATGCGGCTGGCCCAGTTGCTGGTTTCCTGACGACGGTCGGGGTTGAGCTGCGTTTCCTGTTCGCAGACGCGGTTGCGGCCGCTTTCCTTGGCGCGATGGCAGGCTGCATCGCCGGTTGCGAGGATTTCGTTGATGTTGCGGACCTTGCGAGTGACCGTGGTCAGGCCGACGCTGGCCCCGATAGCGAAGACCTTGTCCTGCCAGATAAAGCGATAGGCGGCAGCGAGGCCGCAGATGTCTTCGGCGACCTGATTGGCCCGTGGGCCGCTGCAGTTGGCCAGTATGATGCTGAATTCGTCGCCACCCAGGCGGGCCAGAGTGTCATCTTCGCGCAGGCGCCCTTGAAAGAGCAGGGCCATCTGGCGGAGCAGTTCGTCTCCGGCCAAGTAGCCGCAGTTGTCGTTGACCTGTTTGAAACGGTCGAGGTCGAGGAAGAGCACGGCGAATTCTTCGCCGCCGGCTTGAACGCTGGCCAGCGCTTTCTCGAGTCGATGTTCGAATTCGCGGCGGTTGAGCAGGCCGGTCAGGGCGTCGTGCCGGGCCTGGAAGGCGAGTTGGGCTGTTGCTTCCTCGATGCGGGCCTGCATCGAAAAATGCACTTCCTCGATGTGTGCAGCCATTTCGTTGAAACCGTTTTCGAGGATGCCGATTTCACCGCTGGTTGTGGCGGGAACCCGGGCGTCCAGGCGCCCCGATGACATGTGGTGTATGGCCTGGACCAGGCGCATGACCGGCCGGGCGAGGTTGTCGGCCATGGCAATGGCGAGGGCAGCCAGAATGAGCAGGCCGAAGAGCACGATCATGAGTCCGCGCTGCAGCAATTCACGTTGCCGGTTGGCCAGTTCGCTCTTGTCGAACTCGACGAAAACGTGGCCGATGACTTCTGGCGGGAGGACTTTGCTGCTGATGCCGGGTTCGAATAACACGTCGGTTTCGCTGATCGAGCGTTTGACCGGGGCGCCGAAGGCGATCCAGTATTCGGTTTCGCCAACGATTGCGGGTTCGCTCAGGGCGCGCTGAAGGTCTTCGGCGGCCAAGGAGACCCGGCCGCTGACCGCGATGGTGCGGCCTTTCTGGTTGACGATGACGGTGGCCTTGACGCCGGATTCCTGAACCGTTGCCTGGGCCAAGGCGTGCAGGCTTTCGAGTTGCCCGGCGATGATGCCGTATTCGCTGACCGGGGCCAGGTAGCGAACGGTGGATAAGCCCTTGGCGCGGAGTTCGCCTTCCAGGGTTCGGATGCCGCTGTAAGTGAAATAGCCGACCAGAACGATGGCGATCAGCGTGCTGGGCAGCAGCGTGAGGAGTAGCAGACGGTGGCGGAGGGTGAGGTGGTTCATGGGGCCTCCCTGTCTGCACCCATGGCCCGCCGGATGGCGGCTTCGTCGGGAAGGTTGAGGCCCAGTGAGAGGGCGACATTGCTGTTGATGGCGATGGCGAAATGGCTTGGCCCGACGGGGGCGGCGAGATTGATTCCGTTGGCGACGATAAGCTCTGCTGTCTGGCGGGCTATTTGAACCGGGGTGCTGTGCAAGGCGGCGAGTGCGCCGGCATTGACGAAGGCGGGGGAGTAGCCGATGACAGGCCGCTGGTACCGAAAGGCGGTGATGAGGATGGGCTTGATGTTGTTGCGTTGGTAAATCCGGCTGTCAGGAATGGCTAGCAGAACATTGACTCGGCTGAGCAACGCGTTGAGCGCCGGGAGCAATAAATTTTTACTGTCGCTCTCTTCGTTGTCGAGTGTCAGACCGGCATTGCTCAAGGCATGACGGTAGGGGCCGGCGGCACTTTTTGTCTCGCTGCTGACGAGCATGCCGACGCGTTTCTGGCCGGGGAGCAGCAGGTTGATGAATGCCGCCTGACGGGCCGGGGGTTGATCGAGATAGATGGCCGTGATGCGACCAGGCCGGCGGGATTCGGCGAGTATTTTTTCGTAGCTTTGCCGGGGCAGGAGGGTCGCGATGATCGGCGGGTTGTCGCTCCGGCCCAGCGTCTTGCGCAAGGCTTCGCTGCCGACCGTGACAACTAGGTCGGATTTTCCGGCGGGCACTGGCAGCGCGTCGGCCGCATGGCTGGCCACAATGGTCCAGCTTGAGCCGGTCAGTGCTGTTTCCAGGTGTCCGGCGTACTCCTCATAGACGCCTTCGCTCTCGCTGAGAACGAGCGCAATGCTGCCTCCCCAGGCTAGCGGTGCCAAGGAAAACAGGGAGATGAGTGCAAACAGGGCGTGCCGCAGCATTGTCTGCATATTGCCTTAGCGACTATGCCATGGCAATTGTGGTTTTATACAATTCAGTGATTTTTGATGAAATTTTTCATCTGTTCCGTGATGTCTTTCACGGGAGTCGCAAAGGCGAATTTTTTGACGAAGCTGCCGTCGGGGCCGAGCAGGATCAAGCCGGCCGAGTGATCGACCGCATAGCGATCCGCCGGGGTGCCGGGTTCGCGCACCTTGGCGTAGCGAATCTTGAAGTTGTCCGCCGCGTGGCGGACCAGGGATGGCGAAGCGGTCAGACCGAGGATGCGGGGGTCGAAGAACTCGGTGTAGGTTTTGAGGATCTTGCCGGTGTCGCGTTCCGGGTCGACCGAAATGAAGATGGCTTGAACGTGGCTGGCCTCGTCGCTCAGTTGCTTGAGGATTTCAGCCATTTCGACCAGGGTGGTCGGGCAGATATCGGGGCAGTAGGTGTAGCCGAAGGAAATGAGCTGGAAGCGGCCGCGGAAGTCTTCGCTGGTGATCGAGCGGCCGTTCGGGTCTTGCAGCAGGTAGCGCGGGTTGATGCCGGAGCCGTTTGCTTCGGTGAGCAGTTCGAGGCCCTGGGTGGCCTGGGCGAACAGCGGGCCAGCGCCGAGAAATAGAAGCAGAGCGGCGACAAGGCGGATCATTTGGGCTGGGCAAAACTCGCTTGCAGGCGTTTTTCGGCGGCGGCCATGTCGCTGGCGAGCGATGCCGGGTCCGGGCAGGCGGCGCCTTTGCCTTGTTCGAGGTAGGCGGCGTTGGTGGCGCTTTCGAAGGCTTCGCCGTAGGCGCGGGTCTTGGGCGCGGTGGTGATGATGGCGTTGCGGGCGCGGCTGACCAGGGCGGGTTGCTGGCAGGCGAGGGCGATGCCGTTGAGGCGGCCGAGGGTTTCGACGGCGGCGGCGCCTTCATCGGCGGCCAGTGCGGTGTTGGCGACGGCACACAGGGTCAGGGCGAGCAGTGGGGCAAAGATCTTCATGGCGCGAATCCTCTGGATTGAAGGACGATTATAGGGAAGGCGCCGGGGCAGACCTTTTCACAGATCAAAAATGGCGAGTAATTGTGGCAGGCCTTCGCTGATCGCCACCGGGCCGGGGGTCAGGATGATGGCCGATTTGATTTCATGCATGTTTTTCCGGTTGACCGCGGGAATGGCATCCCAGCCCGGCCGCGCGGCGACGCGTTCGGGGCGGAAGTGCTTGCCGCACCAGGAGCCGATGATGATGTCCGGGGCGCCGGCGATGACTTCTTCCGACGTCGGCCGGCGGTCCTTGGCGAGTGGTGAGCGGGCCTGCTCGGCGAAGATGTCTTCGCCGCCGGCGATTTCGATGAGTTCGGAGGCCCAGCGGATGCCGCTGATCAGCGGTTCGTCCCATTCCTCGAAATAGACGCGCGGTTTCTTGCCGGTTTTGGCGAAACGTTCAGCGGCGATGGCGCGGGCTTTTTCAATTTCGGCCTCCAGCCCGGCGACGATGTCGAGCGCCTTGGCTTCGGCGCCGACCAGCCGACCGAGCGTTTCGATCATGCCGAGGATGTCCTCGACGCTGCGCGTGTTGAAGGCGTAAACCGGCACGCCGGCCTTGATCAGGTCGCGCGAAATCTCGCTTTGCAGGTCGGAGAAGGTCAGCACGAGGTCGGGCTGAACGGCCAATATTTTCTCGATGTCGCCGCTCGTGAAGGCGAAGACCTTCGGTTTTTCCTTGCGCGCTTCGGGCGGGCGTACGGTGTAGCCGGAAATGCCGACGATCCGATCCTGTTCGCCGAGGGCGTAGAGCACTTCGACGGTTTCGGTGGTCAGGCAGACGATGCGTTGCGGCGTGCGGCTCATTTGGCTGGCCTCCGGCTGCGCGCGACATCGAGATGGGCGCACAGCTTTTCGGTGCCGTCGAGGATGCGCGGCGTGTGGCGTTGCATGATGTCGGGGTTGATGTGGAACAGGTTGTCGCGTTTGACGGCGGTCATCCGTGCCCATTTGTCCCAGTCGTGCAGCCATTCCGGCCTGGCGTCGCCCATGCCGGTGGCGATGATGGCTTCCGGGTCGGCTTCGAGCACGGCCTCGACGGTGACGTTGGGGGCCATTCGCTGAATGTGGCCGAAGATGTTTTCGCCGCCGCAGATCTTGATGGCGTCGCTGATGATCTGCGGGCCGCCGACGGTGAGCAGCGGCGTTTTCCAGATCTGGTAGAAGACGCGCACTTTCGGCTTGCTGGCGTTGGCCATTCGGATGGCGTCGAGACGCTGGCGGAAACGCTCGGCCGTGGCATTGGCGGTAGCGCCGGTGCCGGCCAGTTGGCCGAGGCGTTCGATCTGGTTGGCGATGTTGTCGATGGTGTTCGGCTGCGAAACATAGACCGTCAGGCCGAGCGCCCTGAGTTTGTCTACCTGCGTCATGTTGTTGCCGCTTTCCCAAGCCAGCACGAGATCGGGCTTGAGGGCGGCGACGGCTTCGAGATCGATGCGCGAATAGCCGCCGACGCGCGGCACCTTCTTGGCTTCCGGCGGGTAGTCGCTGTAATCGACGGTGCCCACCAGATTGTCGCCGGCGCCCGCCGCGTAGAGACTTTCAGCGGCGTGCGGGGCGAGGGTGACGATGCGTCTGGCCGGCGCCTTGAGGCGGACTTCCTGGCCGGTGTCGTCCTTGACGACGAGATCGGCGTGGGCGGCGGTGGAAACGAGGATTGCTACGGTCAACCGGAAAAAAAGACCAAATTTCAAATGTTTCTCCAGGCGGAAAGGGCGTCGCTCAGGCGCTGCCAGCCCGCTTCGTCGCCGGGCAGGCCGAAGCGGAGCAGCGGTTGCTGGTCGTAATGGCGGGTCAGGATACCTTGGCGGGCCAGGGCTTCATGCAGCTCGGCCGAACGGGCGCTGGTCAGCGTGGCGAACAGGGCCGTCGATTTGACCTCACCGAGCGGCGCCAGCAGTTGGTGCAGACGTTCGCCGGCGGCGATCAGGCGGGGCCGGGCAGCGCCTTGCCAGGCGCTGTCCTGCAGCGCCAGCCGGGTCACTTCGCGGGCCGGGCCGCTGACTGTCCACGGCCCCATCGCCTCGTTCATGCGGTTCAGGATGTCGGGCGCGGCGAAGATGAAACCGACGCGCGCCCCGGCCAGCCCGAAGAACTTGCCGATCGAACGCAGCACGATCAGGTTGGGTGCTTCCTCGGTGCCGGCCAACGGCGTCAGGCTGTCCTCCGGCGTCGGGTCCATGAAGGCTTCGTCGATGATCAGCCAGCCGCCACGCTTCTTGAGCTGATGGGCGGCGTCGATGGCAATGTCGCGCGGATGGCGGTCGGCCGTCGGGTTGTTCGGATTGCAGAGCAGGACGTAAGGCGTCGCCGTGGCCAGCGCCCGTGGCAGCATGGCGTTCTGCAGGAAACGCATCTTGTGGCCGGCCCGTTGCCAGGCCTGCGGATGCTCGGAGTAGATCGGCGAAATGCAGGCGACGACGGCGCGCGGCAACAGGGCCGGCAGCCAGTGGATGGCGGCTTGCGAGCCGGCGACCGGCAGCAGGTTGGTGTTGCCGTAGTAAGCCGCAGCAGCCGCTTCCAGCCCGTCGTTTTCTTCCGGCAGGCGATGCCAGGCTGCGGCCGACAGCTCGGGTACCGGCCAGCCTTCCGGGTTGATGCCGGTCGACAGATCCAGCCAGTTTTCCAGCGGGATGTTGTAGTGCACCGCGGCTTTGCGCAGGCCGCCACCGTGTTCAAGCATTGACGAATCCAATCACGAAAAAGATGGCCAGCCACAGCCACAGGCTGCGCCGGATCAGGCTGATCGCCCGGCTGAGGTCGGCGGCCACCGGGGCCGGGCCGGCGCCGAGCGGCGGGCGGATTTCCTCCTGGCCATGATAAATCGCCGCGCCGCCGAGCAACACGCCGAGGCTACCGGCGCCGGCCGACATGACCGGCCCGGCATTCGGGCTGTCCCAACCCGGCGCCTGCGCTCGCCAACAGGCCAGCGCGTTGCGCGTCTGGCCGAGCAGGGCGTAGGTCAGGGCCGTCAGGCGGGCGGGAATGAAATTCAGCGCGTCGTCGAAACGGGCGGCGAAGCGGCCGAACAGGTTGAAACGCTCGGTGCGGTAGCCCCACATCGCGTCCAGCGTGTTGGCCAGCCGGAACAGCACGGCGCCCGGCCCGCCGAGCAGGGCGAACCAGAACAGCGTGCCGAAAATGGCGTCGTTGCCGTTCTCCAGCACCGATTCGACGCCGGCCTTGGCGACGTCGGATTCGTCGAGTCCCGACGTCTGGCGCGAAACGATCCAGCCGACGCGTTGCCGGGCCTCGTCGAGCCGGCCTTCACGCAAGGGCGTGGCGATGGCCTCGGCATGCTCGCACAGGCTTCGCGCGCCGATGGCGAAATAGAGCAGCACGACATCGACGGCAAACGGCGCCAACGGCCGCAACCAGAACGCCAGCGCCACCCACGGCCCGACGGCAAGCAGCCAGGCCAGCACGCCGCCGGCGATCGAGCCGCGGTTGAGCCGCTTTTCAACGGCCGACGCCAGATTGCCGAAGCCGACCAGCGGATGAAAGTGCGAGACCTCGCCAAGCAGGCGGTCGAGCAAAACGGCGCTCAGCGCGGCTAGCGGCATGGCGAGGGCGTCGAAACCGAGGGTCATTTCGGGAAAACGCCCTTTTCCTGAATATCCGCCTGCAATTCGGCCAATGCCACGGTCAACCGGGAATTTTGCCCAAAATCGGAATCGCCCCACTGCTCGAAATAGACCAGATCGTTGATCGGTAGACGCGGCAGCCAGCCGGCTTTTTCCAGTTCCGGCTTGTCCTTGAAATGGCTGACGTAGCCGATGCACAAATAGGCAATCGGCACGATGTGGTGCGGGATGCCGAGCGCGTCCTGCAGCGCCTTCTCGTGAAAGATGCTCACCCAGCCGACGCCCAAGCCCTCGGCCCGCGCCGCCAGCCAGAGGTTCTGCACGGCACACACGCTGCTGTAAAGGTCCATGGTCGGCATGTGCGTGCGACCGAGCACCACCGGCCCGCTGCGCGAACGGTCGCAGGTGATGCACAGGTTGATCGGCGCTTCGAGAATGCCCTGCAACTTAAGCTTCGAGTAAATCTCGCGCTTCTCGTCCGGAAACATCCGCGCCGCTTCCTCGTTGGCCTCGGCGAAAACACCATGGACGCGCTGCTTGACCTCGTCCGAACGGACCAGCAAAAAATTCCACGGCTGCATGAAACCGACCGACGGCGCATGGTGCGCCGCCATCAGCACGCGGCTGAGCAAATCGTCGGGCACCGGCGTCGGCAAAAACTGGCCGCGCACATCGCGGCGGCTAAAAATGGCCTGATACACCGCCGCCCGGTCGGCGTCGGAAAAAGCTTGCGCCTGCGGCGCGGAAAGGTTTTCCATGGAGTCCCCTTCTGGAAAAACAAAGGCTGCCGTCCACGCAGCCCGCAATCATCTCCCGGCCGGTCTTCTGACTTGGACTCAACCGAACGATGCGCCTTCCCGGTCGAAACCAGTGGCAACTGCATCGCTCGTCCTCCTCACAGCGTTGGGCACGTGGCGGAGTCACACCGCCTTCCCGATTCTCCCCTTCGATTTCTCTCACAGCCAACGCCTGACTTTGTCGACTGCGCCTTGCCGTGCTGGTAGCACTGTCTGCGGCTTGTCTTCGCGTCAGGCATTGCCTGTGAGAGAAATCACTTTCCGGGGCACCTGGAGATACCTCCCGAAACCAAATTCGGGAGCGCCGATGGTGCCATAATTACGCCCTTTTTACACCCCGGATCCGCCATGCCCTGTGTTTCCCTGATGGTCCAAGGCACCACCTCCGACGCCGGCAAGACGACGCTGGTCGCTGCCTTGTGCCGCATCCTGCAGCGTCGTGGCGTGCATGTCGCGCCGTTCAAGCCGCAGAACATGGCGCTCAATTCGGCGGTGACGGTCGATGGCGGCGAGATCGGGCGGGCGCAGGCGTTGCAAGCGTTGGCTTGTGGGCTGGAACCGCATACCGATTTCAATCCGGTTCTGCTCAAGCCGACGACCGACAAGAAGGCGCAAGTCATCATTCATGGCAAGGTGGCGTTCGACCTCGATGCCAAGGCGTATCACGAGTACAAGCCGCGGGCGATGGGGGCGGTGCTCGAATCGTGGGCGCGGCTGACGGCGGCTTACGAATGCGTGGTGGTCGAGGGGGCCGGGTCGCCGGCCGAGATCAATTTGCGCGAGCGCGATATCGCCAACATGGGTTTCGCCGAAGCCGTCGATTGCCCGGTGATCATCGTTGCCGACATCGACCGGGGTGGGGTTTTTGCCCATCTCGTCGGCACCTTGGAACTGCTCTCGCCGACCGAGCAGGCGCGGGTCAAGGGTTTCGTCATTAACCGTTTTCGCGGCGATATCGCGTTGCTCGAATCCGGCCTGACCTGGCTCGAAGCGCGCACCGGCAAGCCGGTTCTCGGCGTTCTGCCGTATTTGCACGGCCTGATGCTCGATGCCGAGGATGCCATTGCGACTGCTACGGTCGACCGGAAAAAAACGCCAAAATTGAAAGTCATCGCCCCGGCTTACCCGCGTGTTTCCAACCACAACGACCTCGACCCGCTGCGCCTGCACCCGGAAGTCGATTTCCGTTGGATAGGCCCGGGTGAAACGCCGCCGGCGGCCGATCTGATCGTGCTGCCCGGCTCCAAGGCGGTGCGTGCGGATATCGACTGGCTGCGCGAGAAGGGCTGGGCGACGGCGATTCAGAAACACCTGCGCTACGGCGGCAAGGTGGTCGGCCTGTGCGGCGGCTACCAGATGCTGGGCCGATTGATCCACGATCCGCAGGGCCTCGAAGGCCAGCCGGGCAGTACGCCGGGGCTGGGCGTGCTCGATGTGGAAACGACGCTCGAAGCCGAGAAGCAGCTACGAAATGTGAGTGGTCACTTGTCGTTGCCGGGCCAGCCGGCGATGACCGGTTACGAAATTCACCTCGGTGTGACGCGCGGGGCAGGACTCGTGCAAAGCGCCGTCGAGTTGGCCGACGGCGTCAGCGACGGCGCCATTTCTGCTGACAATCAGGTTTTCGCGACTTATTGCCACGGTGTCTTCGATCACCCCGAAGCCTTGACCGCGCTGCTCACCTGGGCCGGCATGACGGAAACCGAGCCGGTCGATTTCGCCGCCCGGCGCGAGGCCGATCTCGACCGTCTGGCCGATTCGGTCGAGGCGGCGCTTGACTGGGCAAAGATGGCTGCCCTGCTGCCGAGCCAGGCCGGCGGCTAGCCCGGGTTCGCCGTTCAGGCCGTAGCCGGGCTGTCCGGCGCCACGTCCTCTTCGTGCTTGATGCGCATGAGGGCGACCTGGCGCTGGATTTCGCGGAAATCCTTTTCCCGGCCGTGCAGCGCATAGAGCGTGCGCGCCGCACCGAATACCTTCTTGGCGTCCGGTCCGGCCATCAGTTGCCCGGATTGCAGGTCGGCGAGTTGATGGTCGTCGAGCGATAGCGCGGCGCGCATGATGTCGAGGCGGGTCGTGCTGTTGAATTCCGTGACGAGCATGGCCGGGCGCAGGCCGACGAAACGGATCTTGCCCCTGTCGACCGAGCTGACGGCGAGCAGGGCGGCAAAACTGGCCTGTTCCATGAGCGCCATTTGCTGCAATTCGGAATCGCGGATGCCGAGCAGCACCTTTTCTGCCGTGATCTTGTCGCCGGCATTGATGTGGCTGCGCGCCGTGGCCAGCCGGTCTTCGGCTGAAATGGCGCCGGGCATGGTGTCGTTGGCAATGACATCGGCCATCGCGGCCAGCGCCGTGGCGGTATCGCCGTTGAGCGTCGCCGCCTCGGCCAGCAGGCGTTTGCGCAGATAGTTGCGGGGTGTTTTCTTGGCGATGTCGTCGAGGATTTGTTGTGCTTCGGCATGCTCGCCCTGGGCCATGCAGATGCTCGCCTTGAGGTCGCCGGCATCGAAAAAATGCGGCGTGCTGGCGACCACCCGGTCGATTTCCGCGCGGGCTTCCTGCAGGCGGTTCTGTTTTTGCAGCGAACGGGCAACACCGGCTCTGGCCCACGGGAATTCGTAGTTTTCGAGAATGCTGCGGTAGGCGGTTTCGGCTGATTTGACGTCGCCGCTGGCGATAAATATCTCGGCTCGCTGGCGCAGGATTTCGAAACGGTAAGGCCGCCCGGCCTCGCTGTCCCGGGCGGCTTCCAGAATGGCCAGGGCGTTGGCGTACTCCTGCTGGCGTTTTTCCTTGTAGTAGCCGGCAAAGAACAGCTTCTTGGCAACGATGCGTTCGAGGCGCAAGAGCAACTTGTCCGGCGAAAACGGCTTGATGATGTAATCGTCGGGGATCAGCTCGACGGCGGAAACGACCTGTTCGTAGGACTGTTCGCCGGTGACCATCATGAAAATGGTTTCGTCGGGGAGCAGGTTGAAGCGCCGCAACTCTTCCAGCAACTGCTGGCCGGAACGTCCATCGCCGAGCACGTAGTCGCAGAGGATGATGTCCGGCATGTTGTTGCGGATACGGAAGATGGCATCCTGATAATTGCTGGCGAACTCGACGGCAAAGGCGCCCAGTTGCTGTGCAACGGTGCGCAGGGCGTCGCGTGCCTGCGCCTGATCGTCGATGACGAGAAATCGCTTTTTGCTGTAGTCGGTCATTATGGCAAGCGAAGTTCAAAGCGGGCGCCGCCCAGGGCCCCCTGGTTGCTCAACAGCAGGCTGCCCTGGCGTTCGTGACGGTGGTGAAGCCGGGCCAGACGCTCGGCCACCATGAGGCCGGTGCCGGTTGCCGGCGGTAGCGTGGCGAAGCCCGGGCCGTCGTCGTCGACGCGCAGGCAGAGCCAGCCATCGTCGGTCGTAGCGCTGACCTGCACCGCCTTGCCGGCAAAACGGCCGGCGTTTTGTACGGCGTTGTTGAGCATGTCGGTGACCAGGTCGCGATCGAGCGGCCATTCGTCGAAGACCTGGCAATCGACGCTCAGCGCGATGCCGTGCTCAGCCAGATGTTTCCGCTGGGCGAGCATGACTTCGTCGCAAACGTCGCCGACGATGGTCGGGGTGACCGATGCCGCGGCGTCGTGGCGCATCAGGTGGTAGGCGGTCAGCGTCCGCGACAGCCGGTTGGCGGCCGATTCGATGGCGTAGCGCGCTTCGCCCATTGCAATGCCGTGGGCCGCTTCGCTGGCGGCGATCATCGATTCGGCGATGAATAGCTGGTTCTTGGCGTCATGGATGCCGGAGGCCAGGATATCCAATAGTTTGTGCATGCTTTGTCTCCACTTTTTTAGTGAAGCATAGCCTGTTCAGCCCGTTGAGCGCAGCGTGTAGGCGAAACAAAGGCGCAGCGGGATGGCGGCGGCGGTGAACAGGTTGGTCAGTTCGCTGGTGCTCAGGGTGGCCGGCATGACGCTGACCCGGCCGTTGCCGACCTCGAAAACCGGGGTTTCGAGCAGTGAGCGGCGGGCGGACTCGAGGGCGCCGATCGTCTCGCCATCGAGGTCGGTGCTGGCCAGCACGAGAAAATGAATGGCCGGGGCCGGGGCGTTGAGCAGCGGATCGTTGTCGGCTGAACGCGGCAGTGGCGTGCTGCGCACGCGGGTATCTTCCTCGATGCGCCAGGGCCAGATGTAAATTCCGGCGGTGTCGTCCGGCCGGCTGATGCGGACGGGCAAGGTGGCGTGTTTGGCGATGACTTCGCGCAAGGCGATGAGGCGGGTGAAAAGGGGCATGGCGTTCTCCTGAACGTGCCGGGTGGCCGGTCAGGCTAGCACAGCACAGCCTGCTTAGCCGGGCTGTTTGAGGCTCAGCGGCAAACCGGCGGCGACCAGCGTGACCTGCTCGCAAACGGCGGCGACGCGCTGGTTGAGCCGGCCCTGTTCGTCGGCGAACAGGCGCGAGACGGGATGCATCGGGACGATGCCCCAGCCGACTTCGTTGGAGACGAGAATGATGTGCCCGGGCAGTTGCGGCAGCAGGTCGATCAGCGCCGCCGTTTCGGTGCGGAACAGCGGGCAATCGATGGCCTCGCCGGCTTCGGCCTGCGTCGCGGCCTGGCCGGCGAAGAGCAAATTGGACAGCCACAGCGTCAGGCAGTCGACCAGCACGCAGGTGTCCGGCGCGGCGAGTTCGCGCAGGCGGGTGGCCAGGCGCAGGGTTTCTTCGGTGCAGCCCCACTCGGCTGGCCGGCGTTCGCGGTGGTGGGCAACGCGGCGGGCCATTTCGCCATCCAGTGCCTGGGCGGTGGCGAGGTAGACGACTTTCAGGCCGCGTTTTTCGGCCGATTCGCGGGCGCGTTGTTCGGCCAGCAGGCTCTTGCCCGAGCGTGCGCCGCCGAGGATCAGTTCTTTCATGGGCATGCATTGTCGGCGAACGGGCCGGTATAATCCACCCCGATTCGACGTAACGGAACCCGGTTTGAATCCGGGGCGGGCCCGCCGCTGTAATCGGGGACGGATGCTGCAACAGGCCACTGGTGAAAACCGGGAAGGCGCAGCGCTCCGGCTGATCCGAAAGCCAGAAGACGTGTCGAGTCCTCTTGGGAAGCCTGTGGACAGGGTTTCGCGGCAGCGTTTTGGCGAATTCGCCCGGCGTCGTCGCGAGGCCCTTTTTTCTTTTGGAGAATCGGATGCATTCGTTGGACTTCAAGATCACCGCCCCCGACCGGGCAATTGAAAATTCGCTTAAAAACAAGGTTGACCGCAAGACCAAGCCGCTCGGCGCGCTCGGCATGCTCGAACGGACGGCCATCCAGATTGGCCTGATTCAGCAGCGCCTCAACCCGGAATTCGGCCAGCCGCACCTGCTGGTCTTCGCCGGCGACCATGGCGCGGCCAAGGCCGGCGTCTCGGCCTATCCGCAGGATGTGACCTGGCAGATGGTCGAAAACTTCCTGGCCGGTGGTGCCGCGATCAATGTTTTCGCCCGCCAGAACGGCCTGCATCTGGCCATCATCGACGCCGGCGTGGCGCACGATTTCGGCAAGCGTGCCGGGCTGATCAATGCCAAGATCGCTGCCGGCACGGCCAATTACATCGAAGAGCCGGCGATGACCGCCGAGCAATGCGCCCAGGCCATCGCCCGCGGCGCCGAAATCAGTCGCAATCTGGCGATCAATGGCTGCAACGTCGTCGGCTTCGGCGAAATGGGCATCGGCAATACGGCTGCCGCCTCGCTCATCACCCACTGCCTGACCGGCCTGCCGCTGGCCGACTGTATCGGCCGCGGCACCGGGCTCGACGATGCCGGGCTGGCGCGCAAACAGGCGCTGCTCGAAACGGCGCTCAAGCGCTATCGCGCCGCCGGCGGCAGCAACGAGCCGCTGGCCGTGCTGGCCGAATTCGGCGGTTTCGAAATCGCCATGATGGTCGGCGCCATGCTCGGCGCGGCGGAAGGGAAGATGACGCTGCTCATCGATGGCTTCATCGTCGGCTCGGCGGCCCTGACCGCCACCCGGCTGGCCCCGGCGCTGGCCGACTACTGCGTGTTCTGCCATCGCTCGGCCGAAGCCGGGCACGCCGCCCAGTTGGCGGCGCTCGGCGCCGAACCCTTGCTCGATCTCGGCCTGCGCCTCGGCGAAGGGACCGGCGCGGCGCTGGCCTTCCCGCTCGTTCAGGCTGCCGTCAATTTCCTCAACGAAATGGCCAGTTTCGAATCGGCAGGCGTTTCCGACAAAGCATGATCCGCCGCGAACTGGCCGCCCTCTTCTCCGCCCTCGGCTACTTCACCCGGCTGCCGGTACCGGGCTGGGTCGGCTATTCGCCCGACGGGCTGGCCCGGGCGGCGCGCTACCTGCCGGCCATCGGTCTGCTCGTCGGCGGGGCGGGGGCGCTGGTTTTCTGGCTGGCCATGCACGTTTGGCCACAATCAGTGGCCGTCGTGCTCGCCATGGTCGCCACCATCGCCCTGACCGGCGCCTTCCACGAGGATGGCCTCGCAGACACCGCCGATGGCCTCGGCGGCGGTTGGGACAAGGCGAAAATCCTGGCGATCATGAAGGATTCGCGCGTCGGCAGCTACGGCGTGATCGCCATCGTCCTCGCCCTGCTCGGCAAGTTCGCCTTGCTGTCGACGCTGCCGGCCGGGCAGGTGGTGGCGGCGCTGATCGCCGGTCACGCCGTTTCGCGTTTCTGTGCCGTGAGCCTCATGGCGACGATGGATTACGCCCGTGACGACGAGACCAGCAAGGCACGTCCCGTCGCCGCCCGCCTTGGCCTTGGTCCGCTTCTCTTCGCGCTGGTCTTCGCCGGCCTGCCGTTACTGCTGTTGGCGCCTGAGCCGGCGCTGATCGCCGTCGCCCTGGCGGCGCTGGCCACCCTTTGGCTCGCTGCCAAATGCCGCCGCTGGCTCGGTGGCTACACCGGAGACTGCCTGGGGGCGGTTCAACAGGTTGGCGAAATCGCCTTCTACCTCGGCTTGGCTGCGCATTTTTAGCGTCGCCAAGGGCAAAACGCGGCACTCCCACGGTCAACCGGGAAAATTGCACAAAATTGAAAGGCCGCCGGTGGCTGCCCCTCGGCCGATTTGCCGTTAAGCTTCCGGCATCGTCCGAACGCCCACGACCATGGAAAAACCCAACGCCCCCTCCACCGAAAAGAACCGCGAACCGATTCTCGCCGTGCTCCGCGAGGTCTTCGCCGACCGCCGGCAGGTTCTCGAAATCGGTAGCGGCACCGGCCAGCACGCCATCCATTTCTGCGCCCAGCTGCCGCACCTCAGCTGGCAAACCTCCGACCGCCCGGAATTCCTGCCGGGCATCCGCGCCTGGCTAGCCGAAGCCGCCCTGCCCAATGTCCTGCCGCCCTGCGAATTCGATGTCCTCGGCCCATGGCCGAATGGCCGCTACGACGCTGTGTACAGCGCCAACACGCTGCACATCATGTCCTGGGCAGCTGTCGAAGCCTTCTTCGCCGGTCTGCCCACCGTTCTGGCGCCGGGTGGCCTGCTCTTTATTTACGGTCCCTTCATGTTCAATGGCCGCCATACCAGTGACAGCAACGCCGCTTTTGACCAGTCATTGCGCGAAAAGGCGCCGCATCAGGGCGTGCGCGATGTTGCAGCCGTCGATGCGCTGGCCCGCCAAAGTGGGCTGGAGCTGGTCGAACAACGGGCAATGCCGTCGAACAATTTTGTCCTGCTCTGGCGAATGAGTGACGTGTGCGCCTCCACCTGATCCGCCACCCGAAGCCGAGCATCGAACCGGGCATCTGCTACGGTCAACTGGAAATTTCGGCCAAAATTGAAATGGCCGATGTTGCCCGCCTGCAGGCCCAATTGCCGCCCGGCCTGCCGCTGTGGAGCAGTCCGCTGCTGCGCTGTCGGCAACTGGCTGAACAGCTTCACCCGCAGCCGATCATCGATGGCCGCCTGGCCGAAATGAATTTTGGCGATTGGGAAGGTCGACCGTGGGATGACATTCCCCGCCACGAACTCGACGCCTGGGCCGCCGACATCGCCGGCTACGCGCCGCCCGGCGGTGAGTCGCCGGGCGCATTGCAACAGCGGGCGCTGGCCTTTGTCGCCGGGCTGGATGTGCCGGGAGCAGTGATCGTCACCCACGCCGGCATCATCCGCACCTTGCTCGCCCACTGGCAGAACCTGCCGCCAGCGCGTTGGAGCGAGCTGGAAATCGGCTTTTCGACAGTGACGAGCGTGTCCCTCTCACGCGACAGCGCCGACCTGATCGGCCTGAATCGGTAGAATGTCGACTTTCGCTTTCGACGACCGCCACCTGTGACGCAAAACTCAAGCTCGGCCTATTCCAACAGCCAGATTTATCGCCGCCTGCTGACCTGGGTCCGGCCGCACTGGCGCGTTTTTGCCCTGGGCGTGCTCGGCATGGTGATGACTGCGGCAACCGAACCGCTGTTCCCAGCGCTCATGAAGCATCTGCTCGACAGCGGCTTCGTCGCCAAGGACGAGACCGACATCATCCTGATCCCGGCAGCAATGATCGGCATCTTCATCATCCGCGGCGTGTCTACCTACGCCAGCGGCTACTCGATGGCCTGGGTCGCCGCCAAGGTCGTGCTCGATCTGCGGCAAGCCATGTTCCGGCGCCTGCTCTCCCTGCCGACCAAGTTCTACGACGACCAGTCCACCGGCACCCTGATCTCCAAGGTGGCCTACGACGTGACCAACGTCACCCAGGCCGCCACCGGTGTGCTGACCACGGTCATCCGCGACACGCTGACCATCCTCGGCCTGCTCGGCTTCCTGCTTTATCTCGACTGGAAACTGACGATGATTGCCCTGACCGTCGGCCCGGTCATCCTTGGCGTCATCAAGATCTTCAGCAAACGCCTGCGGGCGGCCAGCCGCTCGGGCTATTCGGCCATGGGCCTGATCACCCACATCCTCGAAGAAGCCGTCGGCGCGCACAAGGTCGTCAAGATTTTCGGCGGCCAGAAATACGAGGCGGCCCGTTTCGACGGGGCGACCAACGTCTACCGCCGGGCGACCATGCGCGAAGCCGCCGCCGCCGCGGCCACCGTGCCGTTGACCCAGGTCGCCGCCGCGACCTCGGTGGCCATCATCACCTACATCGCCCTGCGCCAGTCGGCCGGACCGAACGGCACCACGGTCGGCGAGTTCCTCTCCTTCGTCACCGCCCTGCTCATGCTGCTCGCCCCAGTCAAGCGCCTGACCGACGTCAGCAACCCGCTGCAACGCGGCCTGGCCGCCGCCGAAAGCGTCTTCCAGGTGCTCGACGAAATGCCGGAGGACGACACCGGTGGCGTTGAACTCCAGCGGGCCAGCGGCCACCTCAAGTTCGACCAGGTCAATTTCAGTTACCCGGGCACCAGCCGTCCGGCACTCGAAGACATCAACCTGGAAATCAATCCAGGCCAGACGGTCGCTCTGGTCGGCGCCTCGGGTAGCGGCAAGACGACCATGGCGGCGCTGATTCCCCGCTTCTATCATCTGACGACCGGCCGCCTGCTGCTCGACGGCCACCACGTCGACGAACTCAAGCTCGAAAGCCTGCGCAACAACATTGCGCTGGTCAGTCAGGATGTCGTGCTGTTCAACGACACCGTCCGCGCCAATATCGCCTACGGCTTTGCCGGCCAATCCACCGAAGCAGAAATCATCGCCGCCGCCAAGGCCGCCAACGCCTGGGAATTCATCGGCCAGATGGACAAAGGACTGGACACCGAAGTCGGCGAAAACGGCGTCAAACTCTCCGGCGGCCAGCGCCAGCGCCTGGCCATCGCCCGCGCCTTCCTCAAAAACGCCCCGATCCTGATCCTCGACGAAGCCACCTCGGCCCTCGACACCGAATCCGAACGCCTCATCCAGGCCGCCCTCGACACCCTGATCGTCGGCCGCACCACCATCGTCATCGCCCACCGCCTATCGACCATCGAACGCGCCGACCTGATCGTCGTGCTTGAGCAAGGCCGCATCGTCGAGCGTGGTCGCCATGGCGAATTGCTGGCGCAGGATGGTGTTTATGCCAAATTGCAGCGCCTGCAGCGCGAATCGCTTACGGGCGAGTCGCTGATCGATAACGCAGGCGCTTGAGGAAAAAGAAAGGCGCCAGCAGCCAGGGGGCTGCCGCGTAGGTCAGAATACGCAGGCGAAAATCGGTGGGAAGCATGCTGTACTCAAGGCAGAGACCGATTTTCCGGCCCAAGCCTTTGCTTGCAAACACGCTTTCGATGAACAGCTCTTTCTTGAGTTTCTCGTCCAGAACCGCCAGCGTAGCCGGGCTGGCGCCGAGTTCGCGGGCATTGTCCAGCATGCAGCGCAATTCGGTCTTGGTGCTGTTGATTTTCCGGGTCAGTCCCTTGATCACGGTGGCAGCGTCCAGGACTTTTTGCTTGCTGGTCAGGCCACCGCGTCGGTAATTGACCAGCGGAACCGGCAGCGTGACGGCCGTTGCCAAACCAATCGCCCGGAAGGCCATCACCATGTCCTCTCCGACAACACCTTTGGGCATGCCGCCAAAACGGTCGAACAGGCGACGCGTCCACGCCTGGGCTGCGCCGATCACGTGGGGAGGCGAGCGGCTCCAGTCGTCGAGCGTTCGATATGCCTCCAGCTTGGCGATCCGGATCGTGCCGAGGATGTTGCCTGACTGATCCATATCGAACAGATAGGCGCCGATCAAATCGGGCTTGCGTTCGTGCGCCAGCCAGAACTCGACAACGGTGCTGACCCGCGTCGGAAGTGAAACGTCATCGCCGCCGGCGATGAAGATCAGCTCGCCGGTGGACTGCCTGACCGCCTGATCGATGTTGCCACCGATGCCGAGATTTTCCGGGTTGCACAACAGTTTGATGCGATGTGGCCCGGTATAGCCGTCAAGGCAGGCTTTGATCTGCTCGACGGTGCCATCTTTTGAGGCGTCATCGGAGATGACAATTTCCAGATTCGGGTAGTCCTGGGCCAGAGCGCCGGCGATTGCTTCGCCTATGGTGTCTTGCTGGTTGTAGCAAAGCAGTAGCAGGGTGACCGGGGGCAGAGGGGGGGGGCTCATTTTGACGAGGCGGCTGCCAGCAGTTCGAACAGGACATCGAAGTGCTGCGGTAGCGAATAGGGGTAGTTGATGTGTTGGCCGGGGTTGTCGAGAAGACTCAGTGTGCCGGAGTCCAGTCGTTCCAGTGCTTTTCGAAGGGCGGCACGCAGCGCCGGCAGATTGCGCTCGAAGCGCAGGCAGGCGTGGTCAGAGAGGACTTCGGCGGCGCCGACCGTCGTGGAAAAAATAGCCGGCGTTCCGCACAGGATGGCCTCCGGACCGACCAGACCGAACGCTTCGTAATGTGAAGCGAGAATGACGGCATCGGCGGCGGCGTAAAGCGCCGGCATGTCGTCGCGGAAGCCGAGGTTGATGACATTGGGGGCGTTCAGCGGTGTTTTTCCGGCCACCACCAGGCGAACCCGTGGGTCGAAACCCTCAAGTGCCTCGAGAATCAGATCTGCGCCCTTGAGGGCGTGGTTATTGGACGGGAAGAGCAGCATCAAATCGCCGGAAGACAGGCCGAGCGACTGTCTCGTTTGCTCCCGGGTATTCCGTGTGGTGAGCGAAAACTTGTCGGTATCCACTGGCGGGTAAAGCGTGACGACCTTGTCCGGATCGATTCCGTAGTGTTTGACGATTTCCCCGGCAACCTTGGCCGAGTGGGAAACGATGCGTTTTGCCTGCCGGTAGAGTGCGGTTTCCCGGTTAACGGTGGCGCGATCAAAAAAACCGATCCTTTTTTTGCCACGATCAAGCAAATGGCCAAGATGCGTTCCGCCGACAACGCACAAGTCAGGGCCGGGAGCCCGTGAAATGCCGATGGACGGCCAGTCGTTTCGGCACTTGTCAAAGGCACGCGACTCGAACAGATAGTTGTTCAGGCGGGAAAATGGCGTCCTGTCCGGCATGACAACAAATTCGACCCCTTGCGGAGCGGTGCCGGGCCATTCGAACTGGCGGGTCACGATGCGGCAGGGGATGTTTTGTGCTGCGGCATAAGAGATCAGGTCGAGTACGTGCCGCTCCATGCCGCCGCCGGATCGGATGGAGTGGAAAATCAGATTGAAGCCTGGCAACGGGGTCATGTCGATATGAGCGGTCGGTAAGCCTGCAGCCATGGTGGCGGCCAGCGATGGGCCGGCATCGGCGAAAATAGGCCGGAAAGTGTATCATCCGCCCACCCCAGAGAGCCGTCCGGTAGCCCCTACGAGTTTATGATCGCGTCCGTTTTTCCTCCGCCCAAGCGTGTTTTGGTGATTCGCTTGCAGAATCATGGCGATGTGCTGCTGACGACACCGATTTTTTCAGCCCTCAAGCGACAGTTTCCCGGGGTGGAGGTCGATGCGCTGGTCTTTGCCGAAACCGTTCCCATGCTGGTCGCGAATCCGGATCTGACGAAGGTGTGGGCATTGCCGCGGGGCAAGCAGGTCGGCCGGGGGCTGCGTCGGGTCAATGCATTCATTCAATTGATGCTGGGCATTCGTCGTCGCCACTACGACTGGGTCTTGCATCTCAACGACCAGTGGCCGGGAGCGCTTGCCGCCGCCGTCAGTGGTGCTTCGCTACGGTTCGGCTACGAGATGGAGAAGCGGGATTTCTGGCTGTGGCGAAAGATATTTCCCGTGCGTATCGTGCCGACTTTTGCCGGTCACATGGTCGAAAAGAACCTGGCTGTACTGGAGGCGCTTGGCGTGCCGGTCGATCCTTTGTGCGCGCCGTGCACCATGGGCTTCTCCGGGCAGGATGCCGAACTGGTAAGCAGGAAACTTGCCGAAGCCGGGGTGACAGGAAAGTATGTTCTGGTTCACCCGACCTCGCGATGGTTCTTCAAATGCTGGGAAGACGACCGTTTTGCCGAGGTGATTTCGGCGCTTGCAGGTTCCGGTTGGCAGGTGGTGCTGACCTCGGCGCCAGACCAGCACGAGGTTGATCTTGTCGACGGCCTGATGCGTCGGGTGAGTCACCCAGGAGTGGTGTCGTTGGCCGGCCAACTTACCCTACCGCAACTGGCTGCAGCAATTTCCGGAGCGACATTGTTCATCGGCGTCGATTCCGTGCCCATGCATATGGCGGCGGCGCTTGGCGTGCCGCTCGTTGCCCTGTTCGGGCCGACGCATGTCCACATCTGGCGACCCTGGAGCGATCGTGCCGAGGTGATTCATGCGGCCGACTACGGCCCTCTGATCGCTCCGAATGACGTAGATACGTCGACATCGGAGCGTTATCTCTCGAATATTCCCGTGCAGCCCGTGCTGGATGCAGTGTGGCGGCAATTGGCGCGTATCGCTGAGCAGAAGCAGGTGGCTGATGTTGCCTGATCGTTCTTGGCAGGGACTTTGGCGCCTTGTGGCGCTGGGAATATTGCTTTGTTATCCGATCATGGTCGTCAAGTGGATCCCGTTTGGCGGCGGGGCGCGTTACTTGAATGTGCTGGCGGCGCCGGTCTGTCTGGTATTGTTGTGGCAGGCACCGCGGGAAGAGATCCGGGGACTGTTGATGTCAGCAGCTCGCTGGGGAATGCCTTTTCTGCCCTTTGTCCTGATGTGGACTATTGCTCAGCTTTGGCACGGCTACGACCCGCTCGATCTGAATCCTCCGATGCGCCTGGTCTGGTGTGCGCTGCTGTTTCTCGGCGCTCGCCTGGCTGGGGTCAGCTATCGCCACCTTGCATTCGTCGCAGCGATTGGAGCGACAATCTATTGCGGCGTTGCGCTGGTGGAGGTATATGGCTTGGGCAGGGCGCGCGCTTGGGGGGGAACCTATGAAAATCGATTCGGACAATTCTCGATCTGGGTTGCTTCGCTCTGTTTTCTCCACGTTTTTCTGGAAAAAGGGAAAGGCGAATCACGTTCGGTGAATACCCTGCTCTTGCTGGCCGGTGTTCTCGGCTGTATTTCCACGTGGCTCAGCGGCTCGCGCGGCGCCTTGCTGGCCTTGCTGGTACTGATTGCGATTGCTTTTTTCCGCGCAACGAACCGTAGGCGAGGCTTGCTGCTTGCCATTGTGATGATCTCTGCCGTCCTTGCTTTCTGTCTTCTTTACGCCCCGATGTATCAGCGCCTTGAATTGACAGTCGGAGAGGCTAAGGACTATTTCAGTGAGGCAGATTTCTCGCCCACGTCGATCGGTATTCGGCTCGAGTTGTACCGTATCGCTTTCCTGACCTTGCTTGACCACCCGGTGATCGGGCCCGGTTATACCTCGCTCAAGCAGTTGTATGAGACGCATCCGGCTTTCGGTGTTGTCCTCCCCGAGATGCTAGACATTCCCGGCTTTCACAACGACTGGTCGCAGACGATTGGTATCGGCGGTGGGCTGCTGTTGGTTTCGCTCTTTGGTACCTGCCTCTGGATGGCTAAATCTGTAGTCAGGAACGTCTACCAACTGGCCTTTCTTGGATTCGCGGTCATATTCAGTTTCAGCGAAATATTCTTCACCAACAAATTGGGCTTGAGCTTGTTGATGGCAAGCTGGGCTCTCTATGCGGCAGCCGAGCAGAATCAAGAGCGAAGCGCATGAAAATTCTCAAGAAATTTCTTTTCCGGCAGGCGGAAAGGCGGCTCAAGAAAGTTCCGGCCTTGTATCGGGGGCAGGCCAGATTCGAGCTGCACTATCCGGGAAAATATTCGTTCGGGGTCGGTAGCTATGGCTTGCCCAAGGTGCACGACTGGGATGAGGGCGCCACACTGCATGTTGGCGCGTATTGCTCGATTGCATTGAATGTCCAGATATTGCTCGGTGGCCATCACCACAGCGAATGGCTCACGACCTATCCGTTTTCTTCCATGGTTCCGGGCGATATTCCGCCATGCAGTTTTAGTCGCGGCGATGTGGTGATTGGTAACGACGTCTGGCTCTGCTCGAATACCATTGTGCTTTCCGGAGTGACAATCGGCGATGGCGCGATTGTGTCGGCCGGTTCGGTCGTGACCAAGGATGTGGAGCCTTATTCGATCGTGGCGGGCAATCCCGCGCAACATGTGCGCTGGCGATTTGATCCGGTGACACGTGCCGCGCTGCTCGAGACAGCTTGGTGGACCTGGCCTGCCGAGGAGGTGTCGCGTGTCGCGCCGATGCTGTGTTCGGGAAATATCGACTCCTTGCTTGAATATGCCAAGCAGCGTAAATGCCATGAATGATTGATGGGCAAGCTTCTGTCTACGATTCAGGAAAGAACAAATACAAATGAACAGCACCATCCAGCCCAAGATCTCCGCCTACATCATCGCCTTCAACGAAGCTCAGAAAATCGCGGCGGCGGTGAATAGTGTCCTGTGGGCTGACGAAATCATCGTCGCCGATTCGGGTAGCACGGATGGCATGGTGGAAATTGCCGAGGGGCTTGGGGCGCGGGTCGTACAGGTGCCGTTCAAGGGTTTTGGCGATCTACGCAACAATGCGATTGCCGCTTGCAGCCACGACTGGATTTTCAGCCTCGATGCCGACGAGCGGTGCACACCGGAGGCGCGCGACGAGATTCTGCGCGTCATCGCCGATCCGGCCAGCCTCGACATGTATTGGATGCCGCGCCGCAATTTCTTCATGGGGCGGTGGATCAAGCATTCCGGCTGGTATCCGAATTACCGCCAGCCGCAGCTCTTCCGCAAGGGCAAGATGAGCTACACGATGGAGCCGGTGCACGAGGGTTACGTACCGCATAGCGACCGGCCGGTCGGGCATCTGCAGAATCCGATCTGGCAGGTGCCGTTCAAGAATTTGCATGAAGTCGTGCACAAGGCCAATCGCTATTCGACGCTCGGCGCCGAAAAGCTCACCCTGCGCGGGCGCAAGGGCAGCATGGGCAAGGCGCTAACGCATGGCCTGTGGTCGTTCATCAAGCACTACATTTTCAAGCGTGGATTTCTCGATGGCTGGCCGGGGTTCATCATCGCTTTTGGCAATTTCGAAGGTACTTTCTATCGCTACGCCAAGGGCTACGAGATGGATCAGTCCTGGAAGGTGCCGGAAACGCCACCGCTGCACCGGCCCTGAGGCCCTATGCCGCTGCGCCTGATTTCCATTGTCGTTACCACCTATAACCGGCCGGATTCGTTACAGGCGGTACTGGCTTCGCTTGCCGCGCAGACTGACACAGCATTCGAAGTGCTAGTGGCTGACGACGGCTCGCGGCAGGAGACGGCGGCGGCAGTGGCCGAGGCGGCTGTCAGTTTTCCGGTCCCGCTGGTCCATCTGTGGCAGTCCGATGAGGGGTTTCGTGCTGCCGCTGCCCGCAATCTGGCGGTCGCGGCAAGCCGGGGCGATTACCTCGTCTTCGTCGACGGCGATTGCGTGCTGCGCCCCGATTTTGTCGCGCGACACCGGGCGCTGGCCGAGCCGGCCTGGTTCGTGGCCGGAAACCGGGTGTTGCTGTCCGAGAGTTTCACTAAGAAGGTGCTGGAGTCGCCGATGACTGAGCTTCACGGCGACAGTCGTCTGAGCTGGCTGGGGCGTCGGTTTTTCGGGGCGATCAATCGCTGGTTCCCGCTCTGCTTTGTGCCCGGGGACGGTTGGCGCAAGCGCCAGCCGCAACGATGGCAAGGGGCGCGGACCTGCAATCTGGCGATGTGGCGATCCGATTTCGATGCCATCAACGGCTTTGACGAGGCTTTCCAGGGCTGGGGTCACGAGGATGCCGACCTCGCCATCCGCCTGCTGCATGCCGGCGTGCAGCGCAAGGACGGGCGTTTTGCCACGGCCGTTTTGCATCTCTGGCATCGCGAGAACGACCGCAGCAATCTGGCCGAGAATGAACGCCGGCTGGCCGAAATTCTGGCCGCCGACCGGCGCCGCGCCGAGGTCGGAATCGATACCTACAACCCCGAACGGGTCAGCGCCGCCACGATTCAGAAATTGGGCAAAATTTCCGGTTGACCGTAGGAGTCAGTGCGCCGCTTCCCAGTTCGGCCCGACGCCGACTTCAACGACCAGCGGCACCTTGAGTTCGGCGACCTGACTCATCAGGCGGGGCAGGTGGGTGCGGATTTCCATCAACTCGTCATCCGGCACTTCGAGCAGCAGTTCGTCGTGTACCTGCAGGACTAGCTTCGACTTCAGCCCTGATTTTTCCAGCCAGTTCTGTACGGCGATCATCGCCAGCTTGATGAGGTCGGCGGCCGTGCCTTGCATCGGCGCATTGATCGCGGCGCGCTCTGCCCCCTGGCGGCGATTGCCGTTGCTCGAACGGATTTCCGGGAACCACAAGCGGCGGCCGAAGGCGGTTTCGACGTAGCCTTTTTGCCGCGCCATTTCCCGGGCCTCTTCCATGTAACGAGCGACGCCGGGGTAGCGGGCGAAATAGCGGTCGATGTAGGTCTGCGCCGCACTGCGTTCCAGCCCGAGCTGGCGGGCGAGTCCGAAGGCGCTCATGCCGTAGATCAGGCCGAAGTTGATGCTCTTGGCGACGCGACGCTGGTCGGGGCCGACTTCGAGCGGCGTGACGCCGAAGATTTCGCCGGCTGTTGCCCGGTGCACGTCTTCGCCGTGGGAGAAAGCGTGGAGCAAGCCTTCATCGCCCGAGAGGTGGGCCATGATGCGCAGCTCGATTTGCGAGTAGTCGGCCGAGACGATGCTCGAACCTTCGGGTGCGATGAAGGCAGTACGGATCTTCCGTCCTTCCTCGCTGCGCACGGGGATGTTCTGCAGGTTGGGATCGGTCGAGGCAAGGCGGCCCGTGGCAACGGATGCCTGAGAGAAGTGAGTATGCACTCTCCCGGTCTGCGGATTGACCATGCGCGGCAGCTTGTCGGTGTAGGTGCCTTTGAGTTTTGACAGGCTGCGATGTTCGAGCAGCAGCTTGGGCAGCGGGTAGTCGAGGGCCAGTTCGGAGAGCACTTCCTCGTCGGTGGACGGTCCTCCGGTCGGGGTTTTTTTCTTGACCGGCAGGCCGAGTTTTTCGAACAAGATGTCGGCCAACTGCTTGGGCGAGGCGAGGTTGAAGGGCTGGCCGGCCAGTTCGTAAGCCTGCGCTTCGAGGGCCATGATCTTCTGGCCCATCTCGTGGCTTTGGCGGGACAGCACATCGGCGTCGATCAGGATGCCATTGCGTTCGATCTGCCAGATGACCTGGCGGGCCGGCATTTCGATGTCGTGGTAGATGCGCGACAGGCCGGGTTCGTTGGCGAATTGCGGGTGCAGGACGTTGTGCACGCGCAGGGTGACGTCGGCGTCTTCGGCCGAGTAGGTGGCGGCGCGCTCGATATCGACCTGGTCGAAGCCGATCTGCTTGGCGCCCTTGCCGCACAGGTCTTCGTAGGCGATGGTGTCGAGGCCGAGGTGGCGGGTGCATAGCTGGCCGAGGTCGTGGCCCTTGTCGGACTCGATGACGTAGCTTTGCAGCATGGTGTCGTGCGCGATGCCAGCCAACGTGATGCCGTGGTTGGCGAAAACGTGCTGGTCGTACTTGGCGTTTTGCAGCACTTTTTTCCGGTTGACCGTGGAAAGCCAGGGTTTGAGCCTGGCCAGCACTTCGTCGCGTGGCAACTGGTCGGCGACACCGGGGGCGGTGTGGGCGAGCGGGATGTAGCAGGCTTCGCCGGGCGTGACTGAGAGCGAAATACCGACGATGCGGGCTGCGAAGGAGTCGAGGCTGGTCGTTTCGGTGTCGAGCGCCGTCAGTTCTGCCGCTTCGATTTTGGCCAGCCAGGCGTCGAATTGTGGCCAGCTCAGGACGGTTTCGTAGGTGACATCAATTTTGCCCGGGAGCGCGGGCGCGGCGGAAACCGTGCGTGCCGGCATGTCGGCGGTGGCTTCGGCGCCGTCGATATCGGCCAACCAGGAGCGGAACTGATAGCGCGTATAGAGCTCGCGCAGCGTGGCGACATCGCGCGGTGTCGCATTCAGGCTGGCCGGTGCCGGCAGGTTGGTGAGATCGCAGGCAACGGTGACCAGTTTCTTGCCGAGCGGCAGGAAGCCAAGGTGATCGCGCAGATTCTGGCCGACCACGCCGCCGATTTCGTCGGCATGGGCGACGATTTCGTCGAGCGAACCGTATTGGTTCAGCCATTTGAGCGCGGTTTTCGGCCCGCATTTGGCAACGCCGGGGACGCCATCGACGGTGTCACCAACCAGCGCCAGATAATCGACGATCTTGTCCGGCGGCACGCCGAACTTGGCTTCGACGCCGGCTTCGTCGAGCAGCTCGTTGCTCATCGTGTTGTACCAGCGGACGAGCGGATTGACCAGTTGGGTCAGATCCTTGTCGCCGGTGGAAATCAGCGTATTTATGCCGTCGACCGCAGCATTCTTGGCCAGCGTGCCGATCACGTCGTCGGCTTCGACGCCATCGACCATCAACAGCGGCCAGCCGGCGGCCTTGATGGCAGCGTGCAGCGGCTCGATCTGGCCGACCATTTCGGGCGGCATCGGCGGGCGGTGCGCCTTGTATTCCGGGTACCAGTCGTCACGGAAGGTCTTGCCCTTGGCATCGAAGACGACGGCCTTGTAGTCTGCCTTGTAGTCGGTCTCGAGACGACGTAGCATGTTCAGAACGCCGTAGATGGCGCCCGTCGGCTCGCCGGCCTTGTTGCGCAAGTCGGGCAGGGCGTGGAAGGCGCGATAAAGATAGGACGAACCGTCCACCAACAATAAGAGAGGCATAAATTGACCGAGAGCGACAAGCTGGTAATGGGCGTCGAGACCGAGGCCCTGCTGAAAAACGCGACGGCCCGCGAGTCCTGGCGGATTTTCGGCATTATGTCAGAGTTCGTCGAGGCAACTGAGCGTCTGGCCGCCATCAGGCCGGCCGTGACCATGTTCGGCAGCGCCCGCGTCCGGCCGGAATCCCCGTATTACGAATTGACCGAACGAACCGCCCGCCTGTTGTCGGACTCCGGTTTTTCCGTCATTTCCGGCGGCGGCCCGGGGATCATGGAGGCGGCCAACAAGGGCGCCTTCTTCGGCAAATCGCCGTCGGTCGGGCTCAACATCCAGTTGCCGCACGAGCAATCCAACAATCCCTACCAGGACATCTCGCAGACCTTCCGCCACTTCTTTGCCCGCAAATACATGTTCGTCCGCTTCGCCAGTGCCTACGTCGTCATGCCCGGCGGTTTTGGCACGCTCGACGAGCTCATGGAAGCACTGACCCTGATCCAGACCGGCAAGGCCCGCAAGATTCCGCTCATTCTCGTCTGCTCGGACTTCTGGGGCGGCATGCTCGACTGGTTCAAGGACCGGCTGGTCGGCGAAGGCATGGTCGATGCTGAAGATATCAACCTGATTCAATTGATCGATGAGCCGGAAAAAGTGGTCGAAGCCATATTCAAGCACTACGAAGCGCGTCCTTTCGGCCCCTTGCCGAACGAACACGAGATGCTGCTCAACCTGTAAAATCAAAGCATCGTCATAAAGGATTTCACCATGCGCCGCCTTCTTCCCGTCCTGCTTCTCGCCGCCTTGCCTGCCTGGGCGCAGAAAGGCGATCTCCAGCCGCTGCCCGCTGTGCCCCCGCCGCCGCCGGAAATGCAAGCCTTCGATGAAGCCCTCGAGCCGCAAGTGACCATCGTCAAGCGCGAGACCGAAACCCGCGAGGAATACCGCATCAAGGGCAAGCTCTACATGGTTAAGGTCACGCCGGCCGTCGGCCCCGCCTACTATCTGGTCGATAATCAGGGCGATGGCCAGTTCGTCCAGGCCGACATTACCCATCCGGTGACCAAGCCGCCGATGTGGATCATTCATAGCTGGTAAATCTTGTCCGTCTATACCAAGGTCGGGCGCGAAGAACTCACCGTCTGGCTACAGCCACTCGGGCTGGGTGAGCTGATCGACTACGCCGGTATCGCGGCCGGCATGCAAAACTCCAACTATTTCGTGACGACGGCCAGCGGCCGCTTTGTCCTGACCTTGTTCGAGCGCATCGAGACCTCCTCGCTCGATTTTTATCTGGCCCTGCAGGACGCTCTGGCCCGCAGCGGAATTCCCAGCCCGCGGCCGCTGGCCGACGGCGAAGGGCAGCGCTGGCGCCGGCTGGCCGGCAAACCGGCCGCCTTGCTGACCTGTTTGCCGGGGGCGGCGCTCGAAGCGCCGGGCGCCGAACACTGCCGCGCCGTCGGCGACCTGCTGGCTCGCCTGCACCTCGCTGCGGCCACTGTGCCCAATCCCCTGGCCAACCCCTGCGGCGCCGCCTGGCGGCAGGCCGTCGGCGAAACCCTGTTGCCGCTGTTGGCGCCGGATGAACGTGAACTGCTGGCCGATGAACTGGCCTTTCAGGCGACGCAGGACTATTCGGCCCTGCCGCGCGGCATCATCCACGCCGACCTGTTCCGCGACAACGTGTTGTGGGATACCGACGGTCGACTGTCCGGCGTGCTCGATTTCTACTTTGCCGGCGAAGACGCGCTGCTCTTCGATCTGGCTGTCGTCGCCAACGACTGGTGTGCCGACGACGCGGCGCTCGCCGCGCTGATCGCCGGCTATGCCGCCCAACGCCCGCTGAGCGCGGCTGAGCTTGCCGCCTGGCCGGCCATGCGGCGGGCCGCTGCCTTGCGCTTCTGGCTGCTCCGGCTCGAGGTTCGCCACCAGCCCCGTCAGGGGGAAGTGGTAACGATCAAGAATCCGGACGACTTTCGCCACCGGCTGGAACGTTTTCGCCTTGCCCCGGAAGCGTTGCCCCGTTAGCATCCGCGCATGAGTGAAACTCCTGTTTTTCCGATGGCGCCGAGCCGATTTACCGGCGCGAGCCGCGAAGTCGACCCCGGTGCCTGCTTCGACTGGCTGCGTCAGGGCTGGGCCATGTTTCTGGTCAATCCCGGCTTGTGGATAGGCAGCACGGTTCTGCTGCTCGTCATGTTGATGGCCATTTCCATCGTGCCGCTGTTCGGTCAGATTGCCGCGCATTTGCTGGTGCCGCTCTTCGGCGCCGGCATGATCAAGCTGTGCAAGCGCCTCAGCGATGGTGAAGAGGCGGAAATTGCCGACCTGTTCGCCGGTTTTCGCCACAATGCCGGGCAACTGGTCATGGTCGGCGTATTTTTCGCCATCGGAATTTTCGGCATCGCCTTCCTTGCCTTCATGCTGGTCAGTGGCGGCGTGCTCGGGGGTGTGGTCACCGGCAAGGTTGCCGGTTTTGGCGTCGCGCTTGGCGGTGTCATGCTGGCCGGCCTGCTGGTCATGGTGCTGTCGGTGCCGATCATCATGGCCACCTGGTTTGCGCCGGCCCTGGTGTTCTTTCACGACATGCAGCCGATCGATGCGATGAAGGCGAGCTTTGCCGCCGGTGCCAAGAATTTCCTGCCAATGGCGATCTTCGGCATTTTCCTCGTGGTTGCCCTGTTCTTCGCCATGCTGCCGGTCGGCATCGGCCTGCTGCTCCTGCTTCCGGTGGCGTCCGGCGCGGTTTTCGCCTCCTACCGCGACATTTTTGCGGGTAGCTGAGCATGCGCGCCCAGACACTACCCGCCGCCGCCGGCTGGAGCTGGATATTCACCGGCTTTGCCATCTTCCGGCGCAATCCGATTGTCCTCGGCATGCTGGTCCTCACTTACTGGTTCACCGTGGTTTTTCTCAATGTGCTGCCGTATATCGGCGCGCTGGCTGCTTCGCTGGCCATTCCCGGCCTGTCGGTCGGCCTCATGCAGGCGGCCCGGCTGGTTGAGCGCGGTCAGCCCATCGGCCTCCAGACCCTGTTCGGCAGCATGAAGGAAAATGCCCGCACCCTGCTCGCCATGGGAGCTCTCTACCTGTGCTGCACGCTGGGTGTCCTCGGCCTGTCCACCCTGCTCGACGGCGGCAACATGTTCAAGTTCATGATGGCCAGCAACCGCGCCGAGCGGGCCGTGGTCGAAGACGCCGATTTCATGGTGCCGGTCCTCTTCGTCCTGGTCATGATGACGCCGGTCATGATGGCCTACTGGTTCGCCCCGGTGCTTGCCGCCTGGCATCGGCTGACCCTGGGCCGGGCACTGTTCTTCAGTTTTGTCGCATGCTGGATGAACTGGCGGCCATTCCTGACCTACGGCCTGGGTATTTTGCTGGTGGGTGGCGTTTTGCCCGGTGTGCTGCTCGGTATACTGCTACTGCTTTTTCCGGGCGCCGCCAATTTCATCGCCGCTGTCGTCACCATGCCGCTCGTACTGATCATCGCGCCGACCATTTTCGCCAGTTTCTACGCCTGCTACCGCGACATCTTCGGCATTTCCGAAATTGTCTGAGCCGCTTGGCCTCTTCGGAGGCACATTCGATCCCGTGCATTTTGGCCATCTCCGGCTGGCCGAAGAGGCCATCGCCCACCTTGGCCTCGGTGGCGTGCGCTGGATCCCGGCCGGCCAGCCGCCGCATCGCGGCACGCCGCAGGTGACGGCAGAGCAGCGTCTGGAGATGGTGCTACGGTCAACCGGAAATAATCCCCGATTTTCAATCGATGCCAGCGAGGTCGAAGCAGCGGCGCCGAGTTATACGGTGCATACGCTCGAACGCTTGCGCCGCGAACTCGGCGCTGAGCAGTCGCTGGTCCTGCTCGTCGGTGCCGACGCCTTTGCCGGCCTCGCCACCTGGCATCGTTGGCGGGATATTTTCGCCCTGGCCCATGTCGCCGTTTCGCATCGCCCCGGTTTCCCGGTCGAAGCGAGCAGTTTGCCGCATGAACTGGCGACCGAATTCAACGACCGCCGGCTGACCGATGTCGGCCGGCTGAAACTCGCGCCAGCCGGGGGTATCGTCACTTTTGCCATGACCCAGCTCGCCATTTCGGCGACGCAGATCCGCAAGCTGCTGGCCAACGGCCTGTCGGCGCGTTATTTGCTGCCGGATAGCGTTCTCGACTATATTCACCTTCACCAACTCTATAAAAGTACCTGATGGACATCCGCAAGCTGCAAAAAATCATCGTTTCCGCCCTTGAAGACATCAAGGGCAAGGATATCGAAGTCATCAACACCGCCAAATTGACGTCGATGTTCGATCGCATCGTCATCGCCACCGGCGACTCCAATCGCCAGGTCAAGTCGCTGGCCCAGAACGTCCAGGAAAAGGTCAAGGAGGCCGGCGCCGAGGTCATCTCGACCGAAGGCGAAGACGGCGGCGAATGGGTCCTGGTCGACCTCGGTGACATCGTCGTGCATGTCATGCAGGCCAACGTGCGTGCCTACTACAACCTTGAAGAACTGTGGTCGGCCACCCCGGCCCAGCGGCGCAAGGCCGTGGAGCAGGCCAGGGAAGAATGAAACTGGCCGTACTCGCCGTTGGCCATCGTCAGCCCGCCTGGGTGAACGAAGGTTGCGCCGAGTACCTCAAACGCATGCCGCGCGAACTGCCGGCCAGCGTCAGTGAAATCAAGCCCGAACCGCGCGGTTCGAAAACCCGCGAACAATTGTTGGCCGCTGAAAAGGGCCGCATCCGCGACGCCCTGCCGGGTAGTTGCCGGATTGTCGTGCTCGACGAAAAGGGCGACGATCTGACCACCCTCAAACTGGCCAAACGGCTTGAGGTGTGGATGCAGGACGGCCGCGACGTGGCGCTGCTGATTGGCGGGGCGGACGGGCTCGACGAGGAATTCAAGCAGCAGGCTGACGACAAGCTGCGCCTGTCCAGCCTGACGTTGCCCCATGGCATGGCTCGCCTGCTATTGTGCGAGCAGCTTTACCGCGCCGTCAGTGTCCTCAAAAACCATCCATACCACCGGGAGGGATGATGCGTTTGTATCTCGCTTCGCGCAGTCCGCGCCGCCGTGAGTTGTTGCACCAGATCGGCATCGACTTCGATACCGTCGTTTTCCGCGACGGCATCCGGGCCGACAGCGAAACGGACGAAACGCCGATTGCCGGCGAGTCGCCGGTCGATTATGTCGAGCGCGTGGCGCGGGCCAAGGCGATGCATGGCCTGACCATCGTCGAGGAGCGTCGCTTGCCGATGCGCCCGGTGCTGGCCGCCGATACGACCCTGGAACTCGACGGGAAAATCATCGGCAAGCCGACCGACATGGCCGATGCCGCCGCCATCCTGCGCCGCCTGTCAGGGCGCACGCATCGCGTGCTGACCGGCGTGGCGATCAACCATCTGCGGCACACCGAATATCTGCTGTCGACCAGCGAAGTGACTTTTCGCGACCTCGACGACGAGGAAATCCGCCACTACGTGATCAGCGGCGAGCCGATGGACAAGGCCGGGGCCTATGGCATCCAGGGCCGGGCCGGACTGTTCGTCGCCCACCTCGCCGGCAGCTACACCGGGGTCATGGGCCTGCCCGTTTGCGAAACGGGCGAACTGCTCAAGAAGCTCGGTTTCCGGCCGATCTGATCCGGCTGCTCCGCGGACTTCCACGGTCAACCGGAAATATCGGCCAAATTTGCAAAGGCCGGCTGACCCTCAGCGATTCTTGAAGGTCGGTTTGCGCTTCTCGGCGAAAGCCGCCATGCCTTCCTTCTGGTCTTCCAGCGCAAAGGCCGAATGGAAAACGCGGCGCTCGAAGAGCAGGCCTTCGTTGAGCGACGACTCGAAGGCGCGATTGACCGATTCCTTGATCATCATGACCACGGGCAGCGAGAAGCCGGCAATCGTGGTCGCTGCCTTGAGCGTTTCCTCGAGCAGTTGATCGGCCGCAATGACGCGGGCGACGAGGCCGCTCTTTTCGGCTTCGGCGGCGTCCATCAGGCGCCCGGTCAGGCACAGGTCCATGGCCTTGGCCTTGCCGACGGCGCGCGGCAGGCGTTGCGTACCGCCGGCGCCGGGCAGGGTGCCGAGCTTGATTTCGGGCTGGCCGAACTTGGCCGTGTCGGCGGCGAAGATCATGTCGCACATCATCGCCATCTCGCAGCCGCCGCCCAGGGCAAAACCGGCCACCGCGGCGATGACCGGCTTGCGCGTCGTCTTGATGCGCTCCCAGTTGCGGGTGATGAAGTCGGTCTTGTAGGCATGCATGTAATCGAAATCCTTCATGAAGCCGATATCGGCCCCGGCGGCGAAGGCTTTTTCATTGCCGGTGATGACGATGCAGCCGATGTTGTCGTCGGCCTCGAAGGTGTCGATGGCGGCGCCGATGCCGTCGACCACGTCGTTGTTCAGCGCATTCATCGCCTCCGGCCGGTTGATGCGGATCAGGCCGACCTTGCCGTGGGTTTCGCTGAGGACTACTTGCGTCATGGTTTTCTCCATTGGGTTGTTAGTGTGTGAGGGCTATCCACGCCATGCCTAGCCATTCATGCAGGGCGTAATACGACATTTGCAGGGCTTTCGGCTGCGGCAGAAAGTCGCCGAGCAGCCAGTCGTCGTCCGGGTGGCTGAAAAAAGCCGTCGGGGCCGGGACGACTTCCAGCCCCGCCTGCTCGAAGCGCAGTCGGGCGCGCGGCATGTGGAAGGCGTGGGTGACGAGCAGGATGCGGTCGATGCCGGCGGCCTTGAGTAGGCGCGCCGAGCCGGCGGCATTGCCGGCGGTGTCCATCGCTTCGTCCTCCCGCCAGCGCACCTTGACGCCGAATTCCGCGTCGAGGATGTCGGCCATGACCTCGGCTTCGGAACGCCCGGCGTTGATCGGCCGGCCGCCGGTGACCAGCACCGGCAGGGCGTAGCGCCGGGCCAGGGTGGCGCCGTAGCGGGCGCGGACAAGCGTGCGCTCGGTGCTCGTGTCGCCGCCGTATTCGGCAGCGTCGGTAGCCAGGCCGCTGCCGAGAACGACGATGGCACCGGCCGGGGGTGACGGCGCGTCCGGCGCGATGGCCGCCGACTGGTTTTCCAGCGTGGCGATCAAGGCATGGGCGACGACCGGCAGGCATTGGGCAATGCTCAACAGCGTGGCCGCCACGGCCAGCCCGAAAGCCCAGCGCCGGCGCCGGTAAAGGCCGGCCACGCAGAGCAGCGCCAGGCCGTTGCCGGGCGGCAGGAGCAGCGTGCTGATGAGCAGTTTCAGGGTCAGTGCGAAAGTCATGCCGGGCGGAGGGGAGTGGACTCAGGGCGTCGAGTTTGTCCGTGTCATGGGCTGGCGTCAATCGGCGCCGCCAAGTGTCCGGTCGATGACAATCCTGCGCCCTCGTTTGCTGCTATCGTTGCCGATCGACCCAGAACAAGACCGAGGAGACAAGATGACCGACGCGCTCGACCCGCAACCCCTGTGGACGCCCAACCCCGCCACCGTCGGGCAAACCCGCATGGCGCAGTTGATCAAGGCCAAGGGCAAGGCCAATTACGCCGAGCTGTGGCAATGGTCGGTCGATGAGCCGGAAGCCTTCTGGTCGGAACTCTGGGATTTCTGCGGCGCGGTCGGTGAAAAAGGCACGAAAATCGTCGTCGACCGTAGCAAAATGCCCGGCGCCCAGTGGTTTCCCGACGCCAGTCTGAATTACGCCGAAAACCTGCTGCAACAGCGCGACGACAGCGAGGCGCTGGTTTTCTGGGGTGAGGACAAGGTCAAACGCCGGATGAGCCGGGCCGAACTGGTCGCCGAAGTCGCCCGCTTCCAGCAATTCCTGATCGACGCCGGGGTCGGCGAGGGCGACCGCGTCGCTGGCTACCTGCCCAACCTGCCCGAGACGCTGGTTGCCATGCTCGCCGCGACGGCGCTCGGCGCCATCTGGTCGTCGGCCTCGCCGGATTTCGGCGCGCAGGGCGTCCTCGACCGTTTCGGCCAGATCGAGCCGAAAGTGCTGATCTGCGTCGATGGCTACTGGTACAACGGCAAGCCGGTCGATTGCCTGGCCAAGAATGCCGAAGTCGTGAGCCAGATGCCGTCGCTGCTCAAGGTCGTCGTCGTCCCTTACCTCAACGCCGCGCCGGATGTGAGCCAGATAGCTAACGCGGTCGTCTGGAATGAGATTGCTACGGTCAACCCGAAAAAAGAGCCCATTTTCAAACGCGTCGGCTTCGCTCACCCGCTCTACATCATGTTCTCGAGCGGCACCACCGGCGTGCCGAAATGCATCGTCCATTGCCACGGCGGCGTGCTGCTCCAGCATTTGAAGGAGCATCAGTTGCACAGCGACGTGCGCCCGGGCGACCGGCTGTTCTACTTCACCACCTGCGGCTGGATGATGTGGAACTGGCTGGTTTCCGGCCTGGCCTGCGGCGCCACGTTGCTGCTCTACGATGGCTCGCCGTTCGCCGCTGGCGGCACCGTGCTCTTCGACTACGCCGCGGCCGAGAAAATGACCCATTTCGGCACCTCGGCCAAGTTCATCGATGCCGCTGCCAAGTTAGGGCTTACTCCCGGCAAGACGCATGATTTGAAAGCCCTGCGCGCCATGTTCTCGACCGGCAGCCCGCTGTCGCCGGAAGGCTTCGACTGGGTTTACCGTGAAATCAAGCAGGACATCCTGCTCGCCTCGATTTCCGGCGGCACCGACATCGTTTCCTGCTTCGTCCTCGGCAACCCTGTGCTGCCCGTCTGGCGCGGCGAAATCCAGTGTCGTGGCCTGGGCATGGCGGTCGATGTCGTCGACGACATCGGCCAGCCGGTGCGCGGGCAAAAGGGCGAACTGGTGTGTACCGGGTCGTTTCCGGTCATGCCGGTCGGTTTCTGGAACGACCCGGATGGCGCGAAATACCACGCTGCCTACTTCGAGCGCTTCCCCAACATCTGGTGCCACGGCGATTTTTCGGAACTGACCGCGCACGACGGCATGATCATCTACGGCCGCTCCGACGCCACGCTCAACCCCGGTGGCGTGCGCATCGGCACGGCCGAAATCTATCGCCAGGTCGAACAGTTGCCGGAAATCCTCGAAGCCCTCGTGATTGGCCAGGACTGGCCGCCGGGCCGCCACGACGACGTGCGCGTCGTGCTCTTCGTCAAGCTGCAGGAGGGGCACCAACTCGACGCGGCGCTCATCGAGCGCATCAAGAAGCAGATCCGCGACAACACGACGCCGCGCCATGTCCCGGCCCAGGTCGTTCAGGTGCAGGACATCCCGCGTACCAAGTCAGGCAAGATCGTCGAACTGGCCGTGCGCAACGTGGTGCACGACCGGCCGGTCAAGAACGTCGAAGCCCTGGCCAATCCCGAGGCGCTGGAATGTTTCCGGGGGCGGCCGGAACTGGCGGGTTAGGCGCGCCGATGACGGCGCGTTGGGCCAGATGCCGCGCGCGTTGCATCTGCCGCCCGAGTTGGCCAGCCAGCCGGCCGAGCGAGCGTGAAATGCGCCGGCTCGCCGCCGGACTTTCGATGCCGCGGTAGAACAGGCTGGCGACGCCGAGGCTCGCTGCCAGCACGACGGCCAGGCCAAGCAGCACCGAGCCGGCCGAGTCCAGTCCGAGCCGGGCGTAGAGCCCGTTGGCCAGGAGCAGGACGGGGAAGTGCACGAGGAAGAGCGAATACGAGATCTGGCCGAGGAAGGCCAGCGGGCGGGCCGTCGGCCATTGTTCGAGCCAGCCGGTGCGGCGCGCGAAGCCGAGGAGCAGGGCGATGCCGAGGGCCAGCCCGATGCGCAGCCGGAAATCGACAACCAGCGCCAGTATGGTCACGGTGGTCATGACGCCGAGCCAGGCCGACATTTGCCGGCGATCCGACGCCCACCAGGCGGCCGCGCCGAGTCCGTAGGAACCGAAAAAGTAGATCGCCCAGTTGTTCCAGTCGGCGTCGCGGTTGAACCAGAACAGCGAGCTGCAGGCCACGCCGAGGACCAGCGCCGGGGCGACGATGCGGCGCCGGCCGGCCCAGAGCAGCACGGCCATTAGCGCGAAGAGCTGGAAGTCGATGGCGATGTACCAGACACCGGCCGACAGCGCATCGAAGCCGAGCAGGCTGTGCACCAGGAAGGCGTGGGCCAGCCATTGCTGAAGCGTGGCGCGGGCGGGCACCATTTCGTCGTCGAGCCAGTGGTCGGCGATGGCGGCGGCGATGATGGCCAGGCCGATGGCGGCGAGATAGGGCACGACCAGGCGGAGATAGCGTTTCCAGATCAGCGGCAGGGGGAAAACGGCGAGTCCCTGCCCGTCGCCGGAGAGGCCGCGGGCGGCCAGAAAGCCGGCGATGACGAGAAAGACCTGGACGGCCATGCGCCCGTATTCGAAGAACCAGGTGGAAATCTGCGGGAAATGCTGGCGCGTCGCCTCGGCCAGCGGGCCGTAGGACGAGAAGTGGTTGAGCACGACGAAAAGCGCCGCGACGGCCTTGAGGGCGTCGATTAACGGCATGCGGTTGAGGTTCTGGCTCATGGGGGCGAATGCTACGCCAGATGTTGCAGTGCACAACAACTGGCTTTGTTGTTAATTTGTAATGGGCAATGCCAAATAACGCACGGCGGCGGAATCGGTGGACAGGGCAGTGCTCTGGCCAATAAATTGGTCGGTTCCGGAACGCCCCCCGGTGAACAATGTCTTTTCAAGTGTAAGAATTCATCGCCTTCTCCGACTAATGGAAAAGCCCGAACTGGAGAACCACCATGCGCGACACCTTTCCCCTGCTCCTCGAGACCGATTTCCCGGCCATCCGGCGCAGCAAACTGGAGACCATCCAGGCTAACCTCGGTTATCGCTGCAACCAGTCGTGCTTCCACTGCCACGTCGCGGCCAGCCCGAAGCGGACCGAGGAAATGGACTGGCAGACGATGGCCCAGGTGCTCGACCTGGCCCGTCGCCATGGCGTGCAGACGCTAGACCTGACCGGCGGCGCGCCCGAGCTGAACCGGCATTTCCGCCGCCTGGTCGTGGCCGCCCGGGAGCTTGGCTTGCGCGTCATCGACCGCTGCAACCTGAGCATCCTGAGCGAGCCGGGCCAGGAGACGCTGGCCGACTTTCTGGCCGGGCAGCAGGTCGAGATCGTCGCCTCCTTGCCCTGTTATCTCGAAGAGAACGTCAATGCCCAGCGCGGCGATGGCGTTTTCGCGGCGAGCATCGCCGGTTTGCGCCAACTCAACGCGCTCGGCTATGGCCTGCCTAGCAGCGGCCTGGTTCTCAACCTCGTCTATAACCCGCTCGGCCCCAGCCTGCCGCCCGACCAGGTCCAGCTCGAAGCGGCCTACAAGGAACAGTTGGCCAGTCGCTACGGCATCGTTTTCAACCAGTTGTTTGCACTGACCAACATGCCGATCCAGCGTTTCGGCAGCCAGCTCATCTCGCGCCATCAGTTTGCCGACTACATGAGCCTGCTCAAGGGCGCCTACCAGGAGGCCAACCTGGCCGGCGTGATGTGCCGCTCGCTGCTTTCGGTCGGTTGGCAGGGCGTCGTCCACGACTGCGATTTCAATCAGATGCTCGGCCTGCAACTGGGCGGCGAGGGCCAATCCGGCAGCACCCGCCCGGTGCATGTCGGCGACTTGCTCGAGGCCGATCTGGCCGGCCGCCCGATCCGTATCGCCGACCATTGCTACGGCTGCACCGCCGGCCAGGGCAGCAGTTGCGGCGGGGCACTGGGCGCCGCCGAGGCGGTCGAACTCCAACCAGCGTCGTCCTGAGACACACCACTACAAAGGAAAGATCATGAACCGTCGTCACTGGCTTACCCACGTCACCGGCCTGCTCGTTGCCAGCGCCTTGCCCTTCCGGGTTAGCGCCGCGAGCAAATTCCCGCTCAACAAAAGCAAGGCCGAATGGCAGCGCCTGCTGCCGCCCGCCGCCTACACCGTCCTCTTTGAAGAAGGCACCGAGCCTTCGGGCAGCAGCCCGCTGAACGGCGAAAAACGCGCCGGCACCTTCATCTGTGCCGCCTGCAACCTGCCCCTGTTCGACAGCGCCCACAAGTACGAAAGCGGCACCGGCTGGCCGAGTTTCTGGCAGCCGCTGGCCGGCGCCGTCGGCACCTCGACCGACTTCAAGCTGATCTACCCGCGCACCGAATATCACTGCAGCCGCTGCGGCGGGCATCAGGGCCATGTCTTCAATGACGGCCCGAAGCCGACCGGCAAGCGTTATTGCAACAATGGCGTCGCCCTCAGGTTTGTCGTTCAGGGCGAGGCTCTGCCGGAGTTGCGGACATGAAAATTGGCAATTTTTTCCGGTTGACCGTAGCAATCGCCCTGACTGCCGGTGCCCACCTCGGGCACGCCGCCGACGCCCCGGCCGGCAAGGCCAGCGCCATTTTTGCCGGCGGCTGCTTCTGGTGCATCGAAGCCGATTTTGAAAAACTGCCCGGGGTCAGCGCCGTCGAATCGGGCTACACCGCCGGCCGAACGAGCAACCCCAGCTACCAGGCGGTGAGCGCCGGCGGCACCGGCCACACCGAAGCCGTGCGCGTTTTCTACGACCCGAAGCAGGTCAGCTACGCGCAACTGGTCGAGTATTTCTGGCGGCACATCGATCCGACGGTCAAGGACCGCCAGTTCTGTGACGTCGGCAGCCAGTACCGCAGCGGCATCTACTGGCAGAACGAGGCCGAACGGCAAGCCGCCGAAGCCAGCCGCGACGCCCTGCTCAAGAGCGCCCGCTTCCCGGTCATCTACACCGAAGTGCAGGCCGCCTCGGCCTTCTGGCCAGCCGAGGAATACCATCAGGACTATTACAAGAAAAATCCCATCCGCTACGCCTACTACCGCGCCAGTTGCGGCCGCGATGCCCGCGTCGAGCAGGTGTGGCGCGAGAAGAAGTAAGCGGCGGCTGTCGGCCGGGACGGCTCCCCGGCTAAGTCAAACTGGCGGGGTGAGGCATCGCGCCGGCGGGGTAGGCGTTGCTGCGCTGCAGCATGCGGGTTAACATGGCCGCCTCGAAGCCGCCCTTTCGGCGGCCAACTCCCCGCCAAGAACATGCTCAAATCCCTCCGTCAGGACTGGCTTGCCAACGTCCGCAACGATTTGCTGGCCGGCCTCGTCGTCGCGCTGGCGCTGATTCCCGAAGCCATCGCCTTTTCCATCATCGCCGGGGTCGATCCCAAGGTCGGGCTTTACGCCTCGTTCTGCATCGCCGTGGTGATTTCAATTGTCGGCGGCCGGCCGGGGATGATTTCCGCTGCCACCGGTGCCATGGCGCTGGTCATGGTCACCCTGGTCAAGCAGCGCGGTCTCGATTACCTGCTCGCAGCGACCCTGCTCACCGGCCTGCTCCAGATTGTCGCCGGCTGGATCAATCTCGGCGCGCTGATGCGCTTCGTCTCGCGCTCGGTGGTCACCGGTTTCGTCAACGCGCTGGCCATTCTGATTTTCATGGCCCAATTGCCGGAACTGACCAACGTCACATGGCACGTCTATGCCATGACGGCGGCCGGGTTGGGCATCATTTATCTGTTCCCCTACCTCACCAAGGCCGTGCCGTCGCCACTGGTCACCATCGTCGTGCTCACGGCGGTGGCCATCTTCCTCGGCCTCGATATCCGCACCGTTGGCGACATGGGCCAGTTGCCGGACAGCCTGCCGGTTTTCCTGCTGCCCGACGTGCCGCTCAATCTCGACACCCTGACCATCATCTTCCCCTACTCGCTGACCCTGATGGTGGTCGGCCTGCTCGAATCGCTGATGACGGCGACCATCGTCGATGACCTGACTGACACCGCCAGCAACAAGAACCGCGAATGCGTCGGCCAGGGCGTCGCCAACATCGCCGCCGGCTGCATCGGCGGCATGGCCGGCTGCGCGATGATCGGCCAGTCGGTGATCAACGTGAAATCGGGCGGTCGCGGCCGGCTGTCGACCTTCGCCGCCGGCGTTTTCCTGCTCACCTTGCTCATGCTGGTCGGCGACTGGGTGGCCAGGATTCCGATGGCGGCGCTGGTCGCCGTGATGATCATGGTCTCCATCGGCACCTTCAACTGGGCTTCGCTGCGCAACCTCCGCCAACACCCGGCGAGTTCCAGCGTGGTCATGGTCGCCACCGTCATCGTCACCGTGTTCACCCACGACCTGGCCAAGGGCGTCGGCGTCGGAGTGCTGCTTTCCGGCTTCTTCTTCGCCCACAAGGTGGCGATGCTGTTCCGCGTCCGCGCGAATTCGGAGGACGAAGGCCGGGCTCGCGTCTACCGCTTCTCCGGCCAGATCTTCTTCGCCTCGGCCGACCGCTTCGTCGCCTCCTTCGATTTCAAGGAAGTCATCGAGAAGGTGGTCATCGATGTGTCGAAGGCGCATTTCTGGGACATCACGGCAGTCAGCGCGCTCGACAAGGTGGTCCTGAAATTCCGCCGCGAAGGTGTCGAGGTTGAAATCGTCGGCCTCAACGAAGCCAGTTCAACGATGCTCGACCGCTTCGCCATCCACGACAAGGACGGCGGCGAAGACCTGCTGGCCGGCCACTGAGGAGCGCATCATGAAAAACGAAAACAAGGTGCTCGCCTGCGTCGACCGCTCGCACTTCGCCGACACCATCGCCGATGCCGCCGCCTGGGCGGCCGCCCGGATGAACGCGCCGCTCGAATTCCTGCACGTTCTCGACCGCCATCCGGAAATCGGTTCCGGCGAGGACCATTCCGGCGCCATCGGCTTCGACGCCCAGGAGCATCTGCTCCAGGAACTCAGCGACAAGGATGCGGCCAAGACCAAGGCCATGCGCGAAGAAGGCCGGCTCTTCCTCAACCGCCTGCGCGAACGGGCCATCGCCGCCGGCGTGCCGGCCCCCGACACCCGCCAGCGCTACGGCCACCTCGAAGAAAGCCTGGCCGAGCAGGAAGCCGGCGTGCGCCTGTTCGTCCTCGGCCGGCGCGGCGAATCGGCGGAAAACACGCAACGTGACCTCGGCCGCAATGTCGAAACCGTCGTCCGCGCCCTGCACAAGCCGATCCTGACCGTCACCGAAAACTTCAAGGCGCCGGAGCGTTTCATGATCGCCTTCGATGGCGGCATGGTGACCCGGCGCGGTGTCGAGATGGTCGCCGCCAGCCCGTTGTTCAAGAGCATTCCCTGCCACGTCCTGATGTCGGGCAAGGCCGCTGCCAACGGCCCGCAGCAGACGGCGTGGGCCAAGGCCACGCTGGAGCAGGCCGGCTTTGCCGTGACCGCCGAAAACCGCCCGGGCGACGCCGAAACGGTCATCGCCCGCACGGTGGAGGAGCGCGGCATCGACCTGCTGATCATGGGCGCCTTCAACCACTCGCCGCTGCGCAGCCTGATCTTCGGCAGCCGGACCAGCGATCTGCTGCGCTCGGCGCGCATTCCCACCCTGTTGCTGCGCTAAGTTTCGGCTCGCGGCTGACGCCCTACGAAAAATGCGCGATCAGCCCGCGCAGATCCTCATCTTCCTGCCATTGCCGACGCTCCAGGTGGGACAGCGCGTAGGCTGCGCTCTGCTGCGCATCCTGCTCGTGAAAACTGTCGAGGATGCGCGCCAGGTGCTCGGGGTAGGGCAGCATCACGCCGTAGTAGAGAACGGACGATCCGCGGTTGATGAGCAGGGTCGGAAAGTTTTCGATATCGATGTCGCCCAGGGTGTCGGCCTGATTCTCGATGTCCACCCAATGAAAGCGCGCCCCGGGAAAGCGGGCGCTGACTTCCTCGAAACCGGCGCGATACTCGCGGCAGGTGCCGCACCATTCGGCGCACAGGCAGAAGACGGAAAAATCGGCGTTGGTCTGGGACATGTTCGGGGCAAAGATAAGCGTGCCTGCGAGTTTAGCCGCTGGCGGCGACCGATTTCATTTTTGGCCAAAAATCGGTGTCGACCGTAGGACTTGAGCCTGACCGTCTATACAAAGCGGGCGACAAAGGCGCCCAGTTTGGCTTCGGGCAGGGCTACCCAGACGCGGTGGCCGCTGCCGGGCGCCACTTCGACCGGTTGGCCGGCGGCGTTTTCCATGCGCTCTACGGTCTGCGTCGTGTTGCCTGACGGGTGCACGCATTCGAGCCGGTCGCCGACGGAAAAGCGGTTCTTGACCTCGATTTCCATGAGGCCGCGCGCCGCATCGAAACGCACGGCATCGCCGACGTACAGGCTGCGATCCGATTCCGAACTGCCGCGCAGGTAGTTCTGATACTCCGTGTCGTGGTGATGGCGCTGCAGGAAACCGTCGGTGTAGCCGCGATTGGCCAGACCTTCGAGTTCGCGGAGCAGGGCCGGGTCGAGCGGCTTGCCGGCGACGGCGTCGTCGATGGCCTGGCGGTAAGCCTGGCTGGTGCGGGCGACGTAGTACGGGCTCTTGGTGCGGCCTTCGATCTTGAGCGAATCGACGCCGATTTCGACCAGGCGCTGAACGTGCTCGATGGCGCGCAGATCCTTGGAGTTCAGGATGTAGGTGCCGTGCTCGTCTTCCTCGATGGGCATGAGTTCGCCCGGGCGCTGCTTTTCCTCGAGCAGGATTTCCTGTTCGTTTTTGAGCATTTTTGCCGGTTGACCGTCGGAAGTGCTGACCTTGTAGTCCCAGCGGCAGGAATTGGTGCACGTGCCCTGGTTCGGGTCGCGGTGATTGAAGTAGCCGGAGAGCAGGCAGCGACCGGAGTAGGCGATGCACAGCGCACCATGCACGAAGACTTCAAGCTCGATGTCGGGGCAGCGCTGGCGGATTTCGGCGACTTCGTCGAGCGACAGTTCGCGCGACAGAATGATGCGGTCGACGCCCATTTTTTGCCAAAAACGCACCGAGGCCCAATTCACCGTGTTGGCCTGCACCGAGAGGTGGATGACCTGTTCCGGCCAGGTTTCGCGCACCATGTCGATGAGGCCGGGGTCGGACATGATCAGCGCGTCCGGCTTGAGGGCGATGACCGGCGCCATGTCGTCGAGATAGGTGGGCAGCTTGGCGTTGTGCGGAATGATGTTGCTGACGACAAAAAACTGCTTGCCGCGGGCGTGCGCCTCGTTGATGCCTTCGCCCAGTTTCTCGATGCTGCCGAACTCGTTGTTGCGCACGCGCAGGCTGTAACGCGGCTGGCCGGCGTAGATGGCGTCGGCGCCGAAATCGAAGGCGGTGCGCATCATCTCGAGCGAGCCGGCGGGGGCGAGGAGTTCAGGGGCTTTGGACATAGTAGAATGCAGCGAAACCGCGCATTGTAGAGACTATGTCCGAAGAAATCCTGATCAATTTCACCCCGCAGGAAACCCGCGTTGCCGTCATGCAACAGGGTGTCGTCCAGGAACTCCACATCGAGCGCACGGCAAGCCGCGGCCTGGTTGGCAACGTCTATCTCGGCCGCATCTGCCGCATCCTGCCCGGCATGCAATCCGCCTTCATCGACGTCGGGCTCGACCGCACCGCCTTCCTGCACGTCGCCGACATCTGGCAACCGCGCGAAGCGAACCAGGAGCGGAGCCCCGAAAAGCCCATCGAGAAAATGCTCCACGAAGGGCAGAGCATCCTCGTCCAGGTCGTCAAGGATCCCATCGGCACCAAGGGCGCGCGGCTGTCGACGCAGGTTTCCATCGCCGGCCGCATGCTGGTTTACCTGCCGCAGGAAAAGCACATCGGGATTTCGCAGCGCATCGAATCCGAGGCCGAGCGCGAATCGCTGCGCGAAAAGATCAACCGCCTCGTGCCGGCCGACGAGCCGGGCGGTTTCATCGTCCGCACCATGGCTGAAAACGCCAGCGACGAAGAGTTCGCCACCGACATCGCCTACCTGCGCAAGACCTGGGCCGACATCCGCGAAAAGGCCCGCACCCAGGCGCCGCCGACCCTGCTTTATCAGGAACTGTCACTCGGTCAGCGCGTCCTGCGCGACTTCGTCAATCCGGAATCGACGCGCATCGTCATCGACTCGCGGGAGAATTTCCAGAAGCTCACCGTCTTTGCCCAGGAATACACTCCGGCGGTCATTCCGTTGCTTGAACATTACATCGGCCAGCGCCCGCTGTTCGACCTGCACGGCGTCGAGGACGAGATCCAGAAAGCCCTGGCCCGCCGCGTCGACCTCAAATCCGGCGGCTACCTGATCATGGATCAGACCGAGGCGATGACGACCATCGACGTCAACACCGGCGGCTTCGTTGGCGTCCGTAATTTCGACGACACCATTTTCAAGACCAACCTCGAAGCGGCGGTCACCATCGCCCGCCAGCTGCGCCTGCGGAACCTCGGCGGCATCATCATTGTCGACTTCATCGACATGGAGAACGAGGAACACAAGAAAGCCGTGCTCGACGAATTCAACAAGGCGCTGGCCCACGATCACACCCGTCTGACGGTCAACGGTTTCACCCAGCTCGGCCTGGTTGAAATGACCCGCAAGCGGACCCGCGAATCGCTCGCCCATGTGCTCTGCCAGCCGTGCCCGACCTGCGGCGGCCGTGGCGAAGTGAAGACGGCGCGCACCGTGGCCTACGAGATCCTCCGCGAGCTGCTGCGCGAGGCACGCCAGTTCAATGCCCGCGAATACCGCATCCTGGCCGGCCCGGCCGTGGTCAACCTCTTCCTCGACGAAGAATCACAGGCCCTGGCCATGCTCTCCGACTTCATCGGCAAATCCGTTTCACTGCAATCCGAACCCAGCTATTCACCCGAGCAGTACGATATTGTTTTGATGTAATCCCCACCGAGGAGACAAACCATGAAAACAGATCCGCAGTTCGACAGCCTTGTTCCCGCCCAATCCTTTGATCGCAGGAGTTTCATCGTGACCACCCTCGGCGCCGGCTTTGCCCTCGCGACGCAACCCGTGATGGCGCAGACGGCCATCAAGACTGACGAAACCGGCATCGTCGCCGGCGAGATCAAGGTGCCGGTCAAGGACGGCGAGATGGTCGCCTACCGCGCCGTGCCGGGCGGGCTGGAGAAGCCGCCGGTCGTCCTCGTCGTGTCCGAAATTTTTGGCGCCCATGAATACATCCGCGATGTCTGTCGTCGGCTCGCCAAGCTGGGCTATTGCGCCATTGCTCCCGAATTGTTCGCGCGTCAGGGCGACCCGCGCCAGATCAGCGCCATTCCCGAAATTCTCGAAAAAATCACTTACAAGACGCCCGACGCGCAGGTCCTCAGCGATCTTGACGCCTGCGTGGCCTGGGCGGCCAGCAAGGGCGCCGACACCAGCCGCCTGGCGATTACCGGTTTCTGCTGGGGCGGCCGCATCGCCTGGTTGTACAGCGCCCACAACCCGGCGCTCAAGGCCAGCGTCGCCTGGTACGGTCGTCTGGTCGGCATGAGCAGCCCGATTACGCCGAAACATCCGACCGAACTGGTCGGCGAACTCAAGGCGCCGGTGCTTGGTTTGTACGGCGGCCTCGATACGGGTATCCCGCTGGAAACCATCGAGGCGATGGAAAAGGCGCTGCCGCAGGGAAGTCCGGCCGCCAAGGCTTCGGAGATCCAGATCTACGACAATGCGCCGCACGCCTTTCATGCCGATTATCGACCCAGCTACCGCAAGGAAGATGCCGAAGACGGCTGGCTGAAAATGCTCGCCTGGTTCCGCAAAAACGGCGTCTGATCGCCGATTCGAGGCTGCGCGGGGGCGCCTTCGTGCTAACCTTCGCGCCTTGACCAGACACAGTTCCATCATGACGACTACCGAAGCCACGACCACCAAGCCGAACGACACCCGAGCCCTGCTCAAGGACCTGCAGGAACGATTCGACGTCTTCCGCAATTTCAGCCCGCTGGCCATCGGCATCGACAAACAGGTGTTTGCTGTCCTGCCCGAACTGAGCAAGAAATCCCTGCGCCTCGCCATGCGCAGCCACACCATTTCGACGCGCTACCTCAAGGAAATGGAAAAAGGCACGGTCCGTCTGAACCTCGACGGCACGCCGGCCGACGAGGTGACCGACGAGAACCGCCAGCACGCCTCCGAGCAACTGCGCGAACGCTTCAAGAAGCAAGCCGAAGCACGCAAGGCCGCCGAGGCTGAAGCCAAGGCCGAGCAGCGCCGGGTGGAAAAGCTGAACCAGCTGGCCGAGAAGTTCGGCCGCAAGTAAGCCGGTTAGAACAACAAAAAAGGCCAGTCGGATGACTGGCCTTTTTCTTGAAAAACCCCTTGCTGGCGTTAATCCGCGTCGCCAGCCGCGATGCTACGGTCAACCGTAAAAAACGGCCAAAATTGAAATCGCGTTGAGATGTCTGCGACGAGTCCCGCCGGCCTGGCGGGACTCGAAACGGCCATCCTCGTTACACCGGCTCCAGCAACATCGTTGCCGCGGCGGTATTCGAGATCGGGATGTGGAAGCTGGAATGAACGACCTTGACCGGTCCCGCCACGGTACCGCGGGCGACCAGCCAGTTCAGGAGTTCGACGCCTTCGTTGCCGGTTTTCTCGACCAGGTCGAGGTCGGAGAACTGGGTCGCCCATTGCGGATCATTGACCATGCTGTCCATGAACTTGAGGTCGAACTCCTTGTTGATGAAACCGGCCCGCTCGCCTTCGAGCTGATGCGACAAGCCGCCCGAACCGACCACCAGGACCTTGGCGTCTTCAGGGAAGGAGGCAATCGCCCGGCCGATGGCTTCGCCCATCTTGAAGCAGCGGCGGGCCGAGGGTAGCGGGAAAAGCACGGTATTGACGCACACCGGGACGCTCTTCACCGGCCATTTCTGGTCCGGCCACATGAGCGCCATGGGCAGCGTGAAGGCGTGATCGACCAGCATTTCCTGGCAGGTCAGCATGTCGAAATCGTCGCGGATCAGGCTGTCGCGGATGTGCCAGGCCAGATCTTCGGCGCCGGGAAAGCTCGGCATGCTCGGGATGCCCCAGCCTTCGTCGGTGCTGATCAGCTCCGGCGCCGTGCCGATGGCAAAGGTCGGCTGCTTGTCGAGGAAGAAATTCAGGCCGTGGTCGTTGTAGCAGGAAACGACGATGTCCGGCTTGACCCGCTCCAGCCATTCGTGGATCGGCGGAAAACCGTCGAAGAAGGGCTTCCAGTACGGATCCTGCTGGAGATTAAGGTGAATCGCCCGACCGAGGGCCGGAACGTGCGAAGTGGTCATGATGCCAACGATTTTTGCCATGATTTAGTGTCCCGCCGCGACTAGTTTTGCCTTGAATTCTTCTTTGGTGACGCCGGTCTGCAGGGCACCGATGTCCTGCATGTCGAGACCGAGCACGCCACCGGCCAGCTTGCCGAGGAAATAGACGCCGCCGCCGACACTGATCAGGCCGAGCACATCGCGCGTCGTGATGGCCTTGATCTGCGCCTCGTCGAGGCCGAACTTCTTGCAGTAGGCGACTTCGTCGCTGACGAACTCGTCGCGATTGGCCTTGCTGTTGAACGAGTAGCACATTTTGTTGAGGGCGTAGCCACGCCGGGCAGCATCGCTGTCGAAGATCGGCGCCCCGGGTATGGTCCGCTTCTGCGGTCGAGTCATGTCTTGTCTCCCAATGATGGTCTTGTTGCGTACAGGCCGGACCGGTCATCCGGTCGACAGCGCAGTGGCATTATTGCCAGCCAGATCAATAAAATAAACCGATGTTATATAATGCAATGCATGAACAATTTCGATCATTTGGATCTCGACGGCCGCCTGCTTCGCGCCCTCGTCGTCGTCCATGAAGAAGGCTCGGTAACGCGCGCTGCGCAGCGCCTCGGCGTGACCCAGTCGGCCGTCAGCCACATGCTCGACAAGCTGCGCGAGATCGTCGGCGACCCACTCTTCGTCAAATCCGGCCGCTCCGTGGTGGCCACCGCCCAGGCCGGTGAACTGGCCGGGCGCGCCCGGCTGCTGCTCGACCAGCTCCAGGAATTCAGCCACAAGAGCCATTTCGATCCGGCCAAAATCAGGATGACCCTGACCATTGCCGCCAACGACCTGCAACGCGACTTACTGTTGCCGACGCTCTTTGCGCGCCTGCGCGAAAGTGCTCCCGACCTGCGCCTGCGCGTCATCCCTTCGAATATTCCGTCGGCCGAGATGCTGCGGGCCGACCGCTGCCAGCTTGCCATTTCGCCACGCCCGCCGGAGGCCGCCGACATTTTGCAACGACGGTTGTTCGATGAACGGTATGTCGTCTATTTCGACCAGGCCGTGCGGCCGGCGCCGGCCAGCCTTGACGATTACCTCGCCGCCGAGCATCTGACCGTGGTTTATGAACCCCAGCGCAATCTGGATATCGACGACCACCTTGCCCGGCGCGGCATCAATCGTCGATTTGCCGTTTCGGTCGCTGGCTTTGCCGGCATTCGCTCCTTTTTGAGCGGCTCGAATTATCTCGCCACCTTGCCGCGTGGCCTGGGTGCGCATCAATTGGCCGGGTTTGCCCGGGCCGAGGCGCCTTTTGCTTGTCCGACCATGCCGATGTACGCCATCTGGCACCAGCGTTACCAGCATGATGCGCTGATGCGCTGGTTGCTCAATACGCTTTATGAAGTCACCTTGGTGCTTGGGCTGGAAAGCGTTTAGAAGCTTTCTTGGCGATTTCCCGCAACCGAGCTTGGGGTTCCGCCTTGCTGGCGGGCGTACTTTCTTCTTGCTTCGCCAAGAAGAAAGTAGCCAAAGAAGAAGGCGACCCCGGGGGCGGCGCCCTTCGGGTTCCTTGCGCTACTCGGAAAGCCGGGCGGCTGCGGAACTCGGGCTTCGCCCTCAGACAGTCCTCGCCGACTGCCCCCGGCCTTCCTGCGTTGCTCAGCGCCTTCCACGGGGACCCCAAAGGCGTCCGGGCTCGACCGTTTCGGCGAAAAAGCTGACTGCCACGGTCAACCGGAAAAAAGGGCCAAAAATGAAATCGGCCGATTGATCCCTGATGGCGTGTTCAGTAATTCAGGATGGGGTATTCCTGAGCCGGCGCATGAGCAGCAAGCTGCCGGCAACCAGCAGCAGGCCGAGGCCGAATGTCACCGGCAGGACGCCGATGATCGCGGCCAGCGCGCCGGCGATTAATCCGCCCAAGGCGTCGAAACCGAAGCGCAGCGAGCCGAAGATGGAGATGATCCGGCCGCGCAGCGTATCGGGGACCTGGTATTGCAGGCGGGTATTGCCGGCGATATTGGTGGCGCCGATGCCGGCGCCGATCAGCGCGACCATGGGCAGGGCCAGCCAGAAATAGTCGAACTGCCCGGCCAGCCCGAGGCCGATCATGCCGACTCCACTCAGAACGCAACTCCAGACCTGGAAACCGATGGCGATTTCGGAGCGGGCGCGGGTGGACAGGTAGATTGACGCCATCAATGCCCCGGCGCCGCCCATGCCGAGCAGGATGCCGAGCGACTGGGCGCCGCCGGCAAAGACATCCTTGGCGAACACCGGCATCAGGACGACATAGGTGGATGCGGTGGCATTGACCAGGGCGACGGCGCCCAGGGCGACTTTGGCCTCGAAATTCCGGCGAATGAAGGAAGCGACTTCGCGCAAGGCCAGCGCTGTTGTCAGGTGTTCTTGCCGCGGGATATCGGCGCGAATGAATGTGATGGCAACAATCGGCCCGAAATAAGACAAGGCATTGATCAGGAAGCAAACGCTTTCCGGCACGACCGCCAGCAACAGGCCGGCCACCGGCGGGCCGATCAGGCGCCCGGAATGGACCACGGCGGCGTTGAGTGCCACGGCGTTGGCCAAGGTCGAGCGGTCATCGACCAGATAGAGCAGCAGACTATGTCGGGAGGGCAGGTCGAAGCTGTGGAGCACACCGAGCAAAAAGGCCAGCGCCAGAATGTGCCAGACCTCGATCAGCTCGAAGGCGACCAGCCCGGCGAGCAGCAGGGCCTGCACGGCGAAGATGGATTGCAGGACGATCAGGATGCGGCGCCGGTCGAAACGGTCGATCAGGACGCCGGCCAGTGGCGAGACGACGAGTTGCGGGGCCTGCGAAAGAAAGGCGGTCAGGCCGAGCAGGGCCGGCGAACCGGTCATCCGGTACACCAGCCAGGAGAGCGCCACGGCCTGGATGAAGGTGCCGAGTACCGAACAAATCTGGCCATAGAAATAGCGCCGGAAATTGCGTTGGCCGAGGGCGGGTGACCGGCTGACGATGGCCGCCCGCAGGCCCAGGCCGGCCATCAGGCGGCGAACTGCTCGGTGTCGATTTCCTTCTGGGTTGCCGCGTTGTAGCGCGGCCCGACGACCGTTTTCTCGTTGATCAGCGCATCGAGCCGGGCCACCGTGGCCGGCGTCAGCTGCACGCGTGCGGCGCCGAGGTTGTTTTCGAGGTGGGCCGGCGAACGGGTGCCGGGGATGACCACCATGTCGGGCTGTTTGGCGAGGATCCAGGCCAGGGCCAGTTGCGCCATCGAACAGCCGACTTCGTTGGCGATCTCCCGGTAGCCGGCGAGTAGCTGAAAGTTGCGGGCGTAGTTGTCGGGGGCGAAGCGCGGCATGGCCAGGCGGATGTCGCCAGCGGCCAGTTGTGTCGTCGGGTCGCGCAGTTCGCCGCCCAGGAAGCCGCGGGCCAGCGGGCTGAAGGCGACGAAGGTGGCGCCGATGGCGCGGCAGGCGTCGATGACGCCGATTTCCGCCTCGCGCGACCAGAGCGAGTACTCGCTTTGCACGGCGGTGATCGGGTGCACGGCGTGCGCCTTGAAAATCGTTTCGGCCGACACCTCGGAAAGGCCGATGCAGCGGATCTTGCCGGCGGCGACCAGGTCGGCCAGGGCGCCGACGCTTTCCTCTATGGGCACGGTGAAATCGCGGCGGTGCAGGTAATAGAGGTCGATGACCTCGGTTTGCAGGCGCTGCAGCGCGGCTTCGCAGGTTGCTCGGAGCGTGGTCGGCCGGCCGTCGATGACGCGCTTGCCATCGACCCCGGTCATGCCGCATTTGCTGGCCAGCGTGAAGCGGTGACGCTGATCCCTGAGCGCCTGACCGAGCAGGCTTTCATTGGCGCCGAAGCCGTAGAGGGCGGCGGTGTCGAAGAAGTCGACGCCGAGATCGAGCGCCCGCTGGAGCAAACGCGCGCCTTCCTCGGCCCCCGGCGGTTGGCCGTAGGCATGGCTCAGATTCATGCAGCCGAGGCCGATGGGATTGACGGCAAAGGGGCCGATCTTGCGCTGTGTCATGACGACGTTTTTCAAACCAATTGCTTTTCCAGCTCGCCAAGCACGCGGTAGCAGTCGAGCACCTTGGCGACCGAGGCATTCGGCTCGCGGCCTTCGCGGATGGCGGCGAAGAATTCGCGGTCCTGCAATTCGATGCCGTTCATCGAGACGTCCACCTTGGAGACGTCGATCTTCTCTTCCTTGCCGTTGTAGAGGTCGTCGTAGCGGGCGATATAGGTGCCGCTGTCGCCGATGTAGCGGAAGAAAGTGCCGAGCGGGCCGTCGTTGTTGAAGGACAGCGACAGCGTGCAGATCGCGCCGTTGGCGGCCTTGAGCTGGATCGACATGTCCATGGCGATGCCCAGTTCCGGATGGATCGGCCCCTGGATGGCGTTGGCCTTGATGATCGGCGAGCCGGCCTGGTAGGCGAAGAGGTCGACGGTATGGGCGGCGTGGTGCCAGAGCAGGTGGTCGGTCCAGCTCCGGGCCTGGCCGAGGGCGTTGATATTGCTGCGGCGGAAGAAATAAGTCTGCACATCCATCTGCTGGATGTTGAACTGGCCGGCTTCGATCTGCTTGTGCACCCACTGGTGGCTGGGGTTGAAGCGGCGGGTATGGCCGACCATGGCGACCAGGCCCTTCTCCTGTTGCAACTGCATGACTTCCTGCGCATCGGCCCAGGCATCGGACAGCGGAATTTCGACCTGGACGTGCTTGCCGGCCTTGAGACATTGCAGGGTCTGCGCGGCATGCACCTGGGTCGGCGTGCACAGGATCACGGCGTCGACTTCGGGCAGGGCCAGCGCCTGCTCGAGATCGGTGGCGACATGGGCGATGCCGTACTTGTCGGCGACTTCCTTGGTCGGCTCATAGCGACGGCCGACCAGCGAGACGACTTCGACGCCGTCGATATTTTTGATCGCATCGAGATGCTTGATGCCGAAAGCGCCGGCGCCAGCCAGCGCGACCTTGATGGTTTTGCTCATATCAGTTGTTCTCCAGAATCAGATGACCAACGGCGGTATTCGACGCCGGGACATGGTAGAAGCGTTGCTTGACCGTCGGCTGGGCGCCGCCCGCCACGTCGGCCATGGCGCCACGGGCGATCAGCCACATGACCAGTTCGATGCCTTCGGAGCCGGCTTCGCGCACGTAATCGATGTGCGGCATTGTAGATAAATCGGCCGGGTCGGCGATCAGGCGGTCGAGGAAGCGGTTGTCCCATTCGCGGTTGATGAGCCCGGCACGCGGCCCCTGCAACTGGTGGCTCATGCCGCCGGTGCCCCAGATCTGGACGTTGAGGTCTTCGTCGAAGGATTCGACCGCCTTGCGGATCGCCTGGCCGATCTGGAAGCAGCGCCGGCCGGACGGCACCGGGTACTGCACGACATTGACGGCAAACGGGATGACCTTGCACGGCCAGGCTTCGGGCTGGCCGAACATCAGCGAGAGGGGCACGGTCAGGCCGTGATCGACTTCCATTTTGTTGACCAGGGTCAGGTCGAAATCGTCCTGGATCACCGATTGGGCGATGTGCGCGGCGAGTTCCGGGTGGCCATGGACCATCGGCACCGGGCGCGGCCCCCAGCCTTCGTCGGCCGGCGTGAAGCTGGCGCCGGTGCCAAGCGCGAAAGTCGGGATCAGGTCGAGCGAGAAGGCGGTGGCGTGGTCGTTGTAGACCAGGAAGATGACATCCGGCTTTTGTTCCTTGATCCACTCCTTGCCGAAGTCGTAGCCGGCGAAAACCGGTTTCCAGTAGTCCTCGCCGCTCTTGCCGAGATCGAGCGCGGCGCCGATGGCCGGCACGTGCGAGGTGTAAACGGAGGCGGTGATGCGAGCCATTACTTGTTTCCTTTCTGTCCGGCCTTGCCTTGCGGCTGGTGCTGCGGCTGGGCGTCGCCGTCCTCACCGAGATAGCGGTTGCCTTCGGCCGAACGGCCGCCGGCGATCATCATGTCGCGATATTCCTCTTCCGTCATGCCGGTCATCGACCCGGCCATCTGCTGGAAGCTCTTGCCGTCGGTGGCGCCGATCTTGGCCAGGAAATAGATGTTGCCGCCGGTTCGCATGCACCAGTTCAAATCGCGGGCGAGCACGGCCTGCTTCTGCTCTTCGCTCATCGCCCATTCGTCGAGATAAGCGCGTTCGTCGGCCTTGAAGCGGGCACGGTTCTCGGCCTTCATGAGCGACATGCAGAACTGGTTGAGCCAGTAGCCTTTGCGCGACTGCTCGGCATCGAAAATGATCGTGCCGGGAACGTCCTTGTACGGTTTTTCCAGTGCCATGTTTTAAACCTCCGGCCAGTAGAGACGCAGCGGATTATCCACCAGCAGCTTCTGTTGCAACCCGGCCGTCGGCGCGATATGCGGGATGAAATCGACCAGCAGACCGTCGTCCGGCATGTGGTCCTTGAGATTCGGGTGCGGCCAGTCGGTGCCCCACAGCACGCGATCGGGGAATTCCTCGACGACACGGCGGGCGAAAGGGATCACGTCGGTGTAGGCATTCTGCTCGCCGTTCAGGGCTTTCGGGCCGGTGACCGAGAGACGCTCCGGACAACTGACCTTGCTCCAGACATTCGGGTGCTGGCGCATGAACTTGAGGAACAGTTCGAATTCCGGGCCGTCCACGGGCTTGGAGACATCCGGCCGGCCCATGTGGTCGACGACGACAGTCGTCGGCAGCGTCGTGAAGAAATCCCATAGTTCCGGCAGGTCGACCGCCTCGAAATAGATCACGACGTGCCAGCCCCACTTGGCGATACGGCCGGCGATTTCGAGCAGTTCGTCCTTGGGCGTGAAATCGACCAGGCGCTTGACGAAATTGAAGCGCACGCCGCGCACGCCGGCGTCGTGCATGGTTTGCAACTCTTCGTCGGTGACCGTGCGGCGTACGGTGGCGACGCCGCGCGCCTTGCCGTTCGAATTGACCAGCGCATCGACCATGGCCCGGTTGTCGGCACCATGGCAGGTAGCCTGGACGACGACATTGCGGGCGAAACCGAGGTGGTCGCGCAAGGCGTAAAGCTGGGCTTTGGAAGCGTCGCAGGGGGTGTATTTGCGCTCCGGCGCGTAGGGAAACTCGGCGCCGGGGCCGAATACGTGGCAGTGCGCGTCGACGGCGCCCGCCGGGAGCTGGAAGCGGGGTTTGCTCGGGCCGGCATACCAGTCGAGCCAGCCGGGGGTTTTGGTGAAGGTCATTTTTGTTTTCTGTGTGATTGCTACGGTCAACCGGAAAAAAGGGCCAAATTCTCAATCGATATATTTGAGGCCGGCCTTGGCCAGCGGCTCGCGCAAGGAATACATGTCGAGGCCCAGTTCGCCGGCGGCAAAGCGGGCGCGTTTGGCGATCTCGTTGTTCTCACGCGCTTCGGCGGCATCGGCCACCTGCTGGGCGAGGGCGGCCGGCACGACGACCACGCCGTCATCGTCGGCAATGACCACGTCGCCCGGATTGACGATGGCGCCGGCACACACCACGGGAATATTGACCGAGCCGAGCGTCGCCCGCGTGCAGCCCTTGGCGTGGATGGCACGGCTGAACACCGGGAAACCCATGGCGGTGAGGTCTTTCACGTCGCGCACGCCGCCGTCGATGATCAGACCCTTGGCGCCGCGCGACTGGTAGGAAGTGGCGAGCAGGTCGCCGAAAAAGCCGTCGGTGCTGTCGGCCGTGCAGGCGGCGACGCAGACGTCGCCGGGCTGCAACTGCTCGGCGGCGACGTGCAGCATCCAGTTATCGCCCGGTTGCAGCAATACCGTGACGGCCGTGCCGCAAATGTGGGCGCCGGTGTAGATCGGGCGCATGTTCGGCTTCATCAGGCCGACCCGGCCCATCGCCTCGTGGATGGTGGCAACGCCGAAGCGCGACAGTTTTTCAACGGCGGCGGCATCGGCGCGAACGATGTTGCGTTTGACGATGCCGAGCTGGTTCATGGGGAGAGTCATGCTGTTTTCCTTTTAGCGGCCCTTGGCCTTCAATGCGGCATCGAGGCGCGAATAGACGCGACGGGCGTTGCCTTCGTAGATCATGTGGCGCTCTTCGGCGGTCAGATCTGCCGCTTCGATGTAGCGCTTGGTGTCGTCGTAGTAATGGCCGGTTTGCGGGTCGATGCCGCGCACGGCGCCGATCATTTCGGAGGCGAACAGCACGTTCTTGACCGGGATGACGTCGGTCAGCAGGTCGATGCCCGGCTGGTGATAGACGCAGGTGTCGAAGAAGATGTTGTTCAAGAGATGCTCTTCGAGCAGCGGCTTCTTCATCTCCTGGGCCAGACCGCGATAGCGTCCCCAGTGGTAAGGCGCCGCGCCGCCGCCGTGCGGGATGACGAATTTCAGGGTCGGGAAGTCCTTGAACAGGTCGCCGGACAGACACTGCATGAAGGCCGTCGTGTCGGCGTTGATGTAATGCGCGCCGGTGGCGTGGAAGCAGGCATTGCAACTGGTGCTGACGTGGATCATCGCCGGGATGTCGTGCTCGACCATCTTTTCGTAGATCGGGTACCAGTGGCGGTCGGTCAGCGGCGGGCTGGTCCAGTGGCCGCCGGAGGGGTCCGGATTGAGGTTGATGCCGACGAAGCCGTATTCCTTGACGCACTTTTCCAGCTCGGCGATGCAGGTCTTCGGATCGACGCCCGGCGACTGCGGCAGCATGGCGGCGCCGATGAAATGGTCGGGGAAGAGTTGAGCGACGCGATGGCACAACTCGTTGCAGATCGCCGCCCAGGTCGCCGAGGTGTTGAAATCGCCGATGTGGTGGGCCATGAAACTGGCGCGCGGGCTGAAGATGGTGAGGTCGGCGCCGCGCTCTTTCATCAGGCGCAACTGGTTGGCCTCGATGGTCTGGCGCAGGTCGTCGTCGCTGATCTGCAATTCGGACGGTTTCGGTGTCAGTGCCGGGTCCTTGATCCCGGCGATCTGCCGGTTGCGCCATTCCTCAAGGGCTTTCGGCGCCGTCGTGTAGTGACCGTGGATGTCGATGATCATGCTGTTGTCCTGTTATTGGTTGATTGCGCTTCGGTCCGCGGGACAAGCCGGATACGCCGAAGCAATCGGCGCCGGCGACAAATGAAAATCCGCCGATGTGCCATGGACTTGATTCTCTACTTCGCCTCGGCCACTGAACAGAAATCGGGGCCACTATCAGTTATGCGATTCCGTTATAGGAGGCCATCTCATATCTGCCAGCTCCACAAAAAAGGCCCGCCGTCGCTCCTGGACCGGAACGAACGGCGGGCCGTGATCGGGCGGTGTTGCTACCCATGCCGCAGATGCCCGGAGCGGCCAAACGGCCGGCCCGAGCATGAGCAAACATCAGAACATGTGGGTCAGGCCTGCGGCCAGGACGTTCACATCGCCGCCGGCTGTCGGGCTGGCTGCCCAGATTCCCGCTGTTCCGGCCGAATCGTTGCTCTGCTGCGAATAACCGGCATAAGCGATGGTCCGCTTGCTCAGGTTATGCGTGTAGGCGACCGAGAAACCGCTGGAGTCGGCGTTGGCCAGGGTGTTGATCGACGACTTGGAATAGACGACGTGCACCACACCTTTGGCGGAAACCGGGATTTCGGTACCAACACCCCAAACCTTGTTGCTGGCCTGCGTGTTGAACTTGTCGTTTTGATACGTTGCCTTCAGCTTGGCGAAGCCGAAATTGTAGGCGCCGCCGATATTCAGGCTCTTTGCATCGAGATCGTCGTAGGCGATGGTCGTGGCGGGAGCCGGGAATCCGGCGCCGCGGGCAAAGGCCAGCGAGCTGAGGGCCAGCGTGGCGGTGCCCGAGCCCTTGACCCGGTCATAAACGATGCCAAGCGACAGCGGGCCGCGGTCATAGTAGGTTCCGAGTTGCCAGACGTTTACCTTCCCGTCCCCCGTCGCGGCCTGTTCAATCGGTCGCGCATAATTGACGTCGAAGTGAAAGCCGGCCCAGGTCGGTGACTTGTAGGCGAGGGTATTGGAGAGACGAATGTCGCCCAGCGGATTGATTCGGCTGCCGGCGGCCATGGCGTTGTTGCCGGTGACGTCGAAGATGCTCGCCCCGAGGACGTTGTACTTGACGGCCCAATCAAACGCGGTAGTGTTCATCCGGCCGATGGCAACGGTACCGAAGCTGCCGCTCAGACCAAGGAGCTGCTGCCGGGCCATGCCCGATGTGCTGCCCTGAACGCCAGAAGCATCGGTCGTGTAGGTCCCCCCGATGCCCTGGTTGGCATCGACATTCAAGCGGTATTCAAGGGCGAACAGCGCCTTGAGGCCATTGCCGAGGTCTTCCGTTCCCTTGAAGCCGAGACGCGACGTGCGCAGCATGCCGCTTTCCACTTTGAACGTGGTTTGCTTTCCATCGGCACTGATGGCCGCGACGCCGGCATCGACAACACCGTAAACCTGCACGTTCGATTGCGCCAGAGCGGCGCCCGAGGCCATGCTTGCAATGGCCAAGGCAATAATTTTCTTCTGCATTTGAAACTCCTCCTGTGGGCACTAACCAATCGCCAAATCCGCATCGAACTAAATGCCGTGTCGGACTGACGCATATCAACAATCAAAATCAAAGCGGGAAAACGCAATCACTCCTTTCGGTTGGTCGGTAAATATTTGATCCGGCGAAACTTGCAGCGCCGATGCGCGGCAAGATCACCTCTTTTTCGCGATGTCGAATCAACCGAAGACCCGGAGCGCGATCAGCGAGATGCTCGGGAACAGGATCAGCAAGCCGATGCGGGTGACATCCCAGGCCAGGAAAGGCATGACGCCCCTGAAGATCACCTTCATCGGGATGTCCTTGGCCACGCCGTTGATGATGTACACATTCATGCCAACCGGCGGCGTGATGAGGCCAACCTCCATGACGACCAGCGCGACGATGGCAAACCAGATGGACTTGTCGTCGTTGCTCAGCCCCCAGTAATCCATGCCGAGCAGGATAGGCAGGAAAATCGGCACGGTGAGCAGGATCATCGACAGACTGTCCATGACGCAGCCGAGCAGCAGGTAGATCACGATGATGCTGAGCAGGACCGTCCACGGCCCGAAGCCGGAATCGACCACCCAACGAGCCGCTTCAGCCGGCAACTGGGAGATCGCCATGAAGGAATTGAGGGTGTCGGCGCCGAGCAGGATGAGGAACATCATGCCGGTGCCGGTCGCCGCGCCGTAGATGCACTGCATCATGCCGTCGCCCTTCAGGCCGCCGGAATACCAGGCAACGCCACCGGTGGCCAGGGCGCCGATGGCGGCGGCCTCGGTCGGCGTAAAGAAGCCGCCGTAAATGCCGCCGATGACGACCAGGAAGACGAGCAGGACCGGCCAGGTGCCGACCAGTGTCTCGATGCGTTCCTTCCACGAGTGCGCGGCGCTTCCCGGCCCGGCCAGTTCGGGGTCGATGCGGGTGATGATGGCAATGACCAGCATGTAACCGAGCGCGGCGAGCACGCCGGGCACGAAGGCACAGAGAAAAAGCTTGGCGATGTTCTGTTCGGCCAGGATGCCGTAAATGACCAGCGGCACCGAGGGCGGGATCAGGATGCCCAGCGTGCCGCCGGCAGCCAGCGAACCGGCGGCCAGCGACGGCTTGTACTTGTGCCGCTCGAGTTCGGGCAGGACGACGTGAGCCATGGTTGCCGCCGTCGCCAGCGACGAGCCGCAGATGGCGCCGAAGCCGGCACAGGACGCCACCCCGGCCATCGCCATGCCACCGCGCCAGTGCCCGATGAAGGCATTGCCGGCCTTGAACAGGGCCCGCGACAGGCCGCCATGGGTGGCGAACTGGCCCATCAGCAGGAACAGCGGCACGACCGACAGGTCGTAGAGCGAAAAACGCCCGTAGGGTGCGTTCTTGAGAAAAGCCAGGAAAGGATCGAGGCCGGAGACCCAGACGTAACCGATGCCGCCGGTCAGGAACATGGTGATGCCGACGGGAACCCGCAGGGCCATCACGACCATCATGAACAGGCCCATCGTCAGTGCAATCGAACTACCACTCATGACGCGCTACCTTTGCCAAATTCGTTGAATGCCGTGTGCAATGCCGTCAAGCCGAGCAGGACGAAGGCCGGCACGACCGGGACATAGCCCCACCAGATCGGGAGGCCGAGAACCATCGAGGTTTCCTCGTATTCGCGCATGTCGAGCATGCCTTGCCAGATGCGCCAGGCGAGCAGGAAGGCGCAGGCGGCGAGCAGAATGCCGCCGAAGGCATCGAGGTAACGCTTGACGCCGGCCGGCGCCCAGAGCGTGAAGAAGTCGACAAAAACGTGTCCCTTACGCAACTGACAATAGGGAAGGCACATCGCGATGCCCATTGCCGAGAGCATTTGCACCAGTTCGTAATCGCCGGGGATGCCTTGTCCGAACAAGGAGCGGCCAAGCACGCTGATGGACGACATGAGCATTTCCGCCAGGAACATCAAACCGGCGGCCCAGGCCATGACCGAGCAGGCAGTTTTGATCAGCTTGCCGAAGGGGCCTTCGGCAATGACTACGGGGGTACTAGCGTGTTCCGCCATTTGGATCTCCGCATACAGATGAAATCAGCCGTGCCCCGCAAAACCGCGGCGCGGCACGGCTTCAGCGACTTACTTGGCGGAGTGCTTGTTGATCAGCGCGACCGCTTCGTCGTAAAGCTGCTGGCCCTTGAGGCCCTTGGCGGAGATGTCCTTGATCCATTCGTCAGCGACCGGCTTGGCAGCGGCCTGCCATTTCGCCATTTCGCTAGCCGGAATCACGATGACCTGATTGCCGTGCTTGATCGTCGCCTGGCGACCGGCGTCATCGCCGAGCTTCAGTTGAGACGTGAACCACGCCGACTCTTCGCGGCCGCTGTTGTTGTCGACGACCTTCTTCAGATCGGCCGGCAGGCTTTCGTATTTTTTCTTGTTCATGACGAACATCATGGTCGAGGTCGACATCGTGTGGTCGCCGCCGAGTTCGGCCGAGAAGCTGGTCAGTTCGTGGACCTTGAAGGCCGGGACAACCTCCCAGGGCAGGATGGTGCCGTCGATGACGCCCTTCGACAGGCTCTCCGGGACCTGCGGAACGGGCATGCCGATCGGCGTGGCGCCGAGGGCGTCGAGCAATTTGGTACCGAGGCGCGACGGGGTGCGGATCTTGCGCCCCTTCAGGTCGTCTAGCGTCTTTACCTGGTCGCGCGTGTGCAGGGCGTAGGGGCCGGGCACCCACAGCGCAATCGGCTTGAGACCGGCGTATTCTTTCATGGCGTTCTTGTCGACGAAATCCCACAGGGCGCGTGAGGATGCTTCCTGCGTCGTGGTGATGAACGGCAGTTCGAAGACTTCGGAAACCGGGAAGCGGCCCGGGGTGTAACCCGGCAAGGTCCACACCACATCGGCCACGCCGTCGCGAACCTGGGTCAGCAATTGCGGCGGGGTGCCACCCAGTTGCATGGCCGGGTAAATCTGACACTTCATCTTGCCCTGAGACTGCTTCTCGATCTTGTCGCACCAGGCGCCGATCATCCTGGCGTGACCGGGAGCGGTCGGCGGGGCGAAGTGGGCAACCTTGAGGATGACTTCCTGGGCTGCGGCGAAGCCGGGAAGGAGCGCGGCGAGCGCCATACTGCATGCCATTTTTTTGAAGTTCATGTTTGTCTCCTGTTTATATTTGCGGCGTGTTGCTTCGAGGCAACGATGGTGAAAACTTCTGCGCCCGGCCATTTTGCTGAATCGGGAATGAGCGAAAAGGGGGGTAAATCACTATCAGCTATTCAGAATCGGCATAGAAGATCAGGTGAGCCGATTTTGTTTTTGGCCGATATTTCCGGTTGACCGTGGGATCGACCGCGATTGACGAAATTGCCCGACATCGATCAGCCGCCCAGCCCGAGCAGACGCATGGCGTTTTGCTTGAGGATCAATGGCGCGACTTCCGGCTTGAAACCGGCCTTCGCGAAATCGGCCAGCCAGCGATCCGGGGTAATCAACGGAAAGTCGGAGCCGAACAGAATGCGGTCGCGGAGCAGCGTGTTGGCGTACTGGACCAGTTGCGGCGGGAAATAACGCGGCGACCAGCCGGACAGGTCGATCCACATGTTGGGCTTGTGCAGGCACAGCGACAGCGCTTCGTCCTGCCACGGCCAACTGGGATGGGCCATGACGATCTGCATGTCGGGAAAGTCGATGGCGACATCCTCCAAAAGCATCGGGTTGGAATTGGCGACGCGCAGACCACCGCCGGCCCGCATGCCGCTGCCGATGCCGGAATGACCGGTATGGAAAATGGCCGGCAGTTTGTGCTCGGCGATCACCTCGTAGAGCGGCCAGGCGAAGCGGTCGTAGGGCAGAAAGCCCTGCACCGTCGGGTGGAACTTGAAGCCCCTGACGCCGTACTCCTCGATCAGCCGACGGGCTTCGCGGGCGCCCATGACGCCCTTGTGCGGATCGATGCTGGCGAAGGCGATCATCATGTCGCTGTTGGCCCGGGCGGCCTCGGCGATTTCCTCGTTGGCGATGCGGCGCCGGCCGATCTGCGCTTCGGCATCGACGGTGAACATGACCAGCCCGATCTTGCGTTCGCGGTAGTAGGCGACGGTTTCGGCGATGGTCGGCCGGCGGTCGGAGCCGAAATACTGGTCGGCCGCCCGGTCGAATTCGTCGCCGAAGGGGTCGTGCCCCTGGCAGCACGAGACTTCGGCGTGGGTGTGGAAGTCGATGGCGATCAGGGCGTCGGTGTTCACGTCATCAGCCTCTGGAATCGATGACGAAGGAATCCTGACCGCTGTACACCGCCTCGATCAGTTCCGCCCGGCGCGTCAGGACAGCCCGCTGGTTGATCGATCCCTTGTCGGTTATCTCGCTGTGGTCGATGGAGGGCGGCGTTTCCAGCAGGCGGATCCAGGCGATCCGGTTGGCCGAGCCGGTGGCGCTCTGGTTCACAACCGCCATGAGGCCACGGAAATGGTCGCGGACGGTGGGGTGAGTCATCACCTCGAACTGGTCGGCGGCCTCGTCCAGCCCGGCCAGTTGCCGGCATTCGGCAAGACGGGCGAAGACCAGCATGCCGATTTGGTCGCGGTTCATGCCGGCGACGACGACATCCTGCACGTAGGGCGCGCCGGCGGTGATGACCTTGGCGCGCAAAGGGCCGACGCTGACGAAGGTGCCCGACGACAGCTTGAAGTCCTCGGCGATCCGGCCGTCGAAGACCAGGCCGAGCGCCAGCTCTTCCTCGTCGACGAATTTCAGCGCATCGCCCGTGCAGTAGTAGCCCTCGTCGTCGAAGACTTCGCGGGTCTGTTCCGGATTGCGCCAATAGCCCGGCATGACGTGCGGACCGCGCATGCGCGCTTCCAGCTTGCCGTCGACCGGCACCAGCTTGACCTCGCAGCCGGGCGCCGGCAGACCGACGTAGCCGGCGCCGATCACGCCGCCCGTGGTAAACGTGCAGGAGGGCGAGGTTTCGGTCATGCCCAGACCGGCCATCATCAGGATGCGATGGCCGCAGTGGGCTTCGGTGACGCGGTCGAGACGATCCCACGCCGCTTGCGAAAGGCCGGCGCCGGCAAAGAAGAAGAGCTTGAGGCGGGAGAAAAACACCTCGCGCAACTCGGCATCCTGTTCGAGGGCGACGGTCAGGTCTTCCCAGGCTTTCGGCACGTTGAAATAGACGGTCGGCGAGATGTCGCGCAAATTGCGCAGGGTTTCGCCGAAGCGCTTGGGCGTCGGCTGGCCGTCGTCGATGTAGAAGCTGCCGCCGTTGTAGAGCGCGATGCCGACGTTATGGCTGCCGCCGAAGGTGTGGTTCCACGGCAGCCAGTCGATCAACACCGGCGGCTCCTCGCCGAACACCGGGAAGGTTTGCAGCAGCATCTGCTGGTTGGCGCAGAGCATGCGTTGGGTGGTGACGACGGCTTTCGGCAACTTGGTCGAGCCGGAGGTGAACAGGAACTTGGCAATGGTCTCCGGGCCAACCGCCGCATTGGCGGCATCGACATTGCGCGGCTCGGTGGCGAGCAGTTCGGCGAAGCTCGTGCTGTTGCGGTCGGCGAGCTTTCCCTGGCCCAAAATGACCCCGGTTTCGGCGTCGACCGCAGCAGCGATGGCCTTGGCGAAACTATCGCCATCCGCGGCATAGACCAGGCCGGGCGTTACCGTGCCGACGATATGCCGGAGCTTGCCGAAATCCGTGGCGACAAGCGAATAGGCCGGCGAGACCGGCGAGTACGGGATACCGACGTACATCGCGGCGAGCATCAACTGGATATGTTCGAGGTCGTTGCCGGAGAGCACGAGCAGCGGGCGGTCGACCGACAGGCCGCGGTCGAGCAGCCCCTGGCCGAGACAGCGCACGCGGCGCAGCATCTCGGCATAGCTCAGGCGAATCCACTCGCCATCGGCACCGCGCGCCGCCATCAGCGTGCGTTCCGGGAACTGTCGGGCGCCGGATACCAGCCGGTCGGTCAGGCGCACCGGGTAATCGCCGAGCGCTTCCAGCGAGCGGATATGCCAGCCGCCGTCGGCATCGCGACGAATTTCGGGGGGCGGGTGGCCGATGCTGACCGGGCGGTAGTCGGCTGCGACGATGCGGTGGAATGACGGGTTGCTCATCGTGTCTCCTTGTATTTTTGTATTTGCGGCCCGGCAATCAGGCCAGAAAGGCCGATTCGGGCAGCGTCGCCAGGGTGGCCGAGGCGACGACGGTTTCGGCCCAGGCCCGGACTTGCGGCGCATAGGTGGCGAACCAGAATTCGCCGATGGCCAGCACGCCGCGCAGATAGTCGGCGTTGTCCGGCGTCTCGGCCAGCGCGGCATGGGCCGCCCGCGTCGCCTGGGCAACGCGCCAGCCGGCGCAGACCAGACCGCACAGGTGCAGGAAGGGCTGCGCCGCGGTGTGCACGACGTCGAGCCGTTGATTGCCGCTGGCCAGCAGGAATTCGCCGGCCCGCTCGAGATCGCCGGCATTGACCGACAACATGCGGGCATGCCCGGCCAGATCGGGGATCAGCGCCAGGACGGTCGCCTCGGCGCGGATATCGGCGAGCAGTTCGCGCAGGGTCACGCCCTTGTCGCGCAGGATTTTCCGGCCGACGAGGTCGATCGCCTGGATGCCGGTCGTGCCCTCGTAGATGCGGGTGACACGCGAGTCGCGATAGTGCTGGGCGACGCCGGTTTCCTCGACGAAGCCCATGCCGCCGAAGACCTGGATGGCATCGTCGCAGACGATATTCCCGGTTTCCGTGTTCCAGCCTTTGAGAATCGGCATGAGCAGGTCGATATGGCGGCGGCAACGCTCGGCGACAGCGGCATCCGGATTGTGATTGGCATGATCGAACCAGCCGGCCGCCGTATAGACCAGGGCGCGCATGGCGAACAGGCGGGTCCGCATGGCCAGCAGCTGGCGCTTGACCTCGGCATGCCTGGCAATCGGCTGGCCGACTTCACCGCTTACCGCATGGCGTCCCTGAACCCGCTCATCGGCGTATCGCAGCGCCATCTGGTAGGCCCGTTCGGCGACGCCGACGCCCTGGATGGCGACGCCGAAGCGGGCATCGTTCATCATCACGAACATGGTTTCGATGCCGCGATTCAGCTCGCCGACCAGGTAACCGACGGCGCCGCCGGCATCGCCATAGGCCATGGTGCAGGTCGGGCTGCCGTGGATGCCCATCTTGTGTTCGAGCGAAACGGCGCGCACGTCGTTCTTCGCGCCCAGGCTGCCGTCAGCGTTGACCAGGAACTTGGGCACCAGGAACAGCGAAATGCCCTTGATCCCCGGCGGCGCATCCGGCAGACGGGCAAGCACCAGATGCACGATGTTGCCGGCCAGTTCGTGGTCGCCGTAGGAAATGAAAATCTTCTGGCCGAACAGGCGATAGCTGCCGTCGCCGGCGTCTTCGGCGCGCATGCGGATCGCCGCCAGATCGGAGCCGGCCTGCGGCTCGGTCAGGCTCATGTTGCAGGCCCATTCGCCGCTGACAATCTTCGGCAGATAAAGCCCCTTGATCGCTTCGCTGGCCGCCAGTTCAAGAGCCTCGGTCTGGCCCAGCGTCAGTTGCGGCAACATGGCGAAGGCCTGATTGGCGGCAAACCACATTTCCCAGACCGGGGCCGACAGCGCCTTGGGCAAACCCTGGCCGCCGTATTCGGCGGGCAGCGACAGGCCGAGCCAGCCGCTGGCGACGAATTGATCCCAGGCTTCTTGCCAGCCCTCGGGCGTGACCACCCGTTCGCCGTCGAGGCGACAGCCCTGGACGTCGCCGACCTTGTTCAGCGGCGCCAGGACACCGGAGGCGAACTTGCCGGCCTCCTCCAGGATGCTGTAGACCAGTTCCGGCTCGGCGTCCGCGCAGCCCGGCAAGGCGGCGATGGCGTCGATGCCGACCAACTTGTCGAGGATAAATTGCATATCGCGCAAGGGGGCGCCATAGCTGTCCATTCGGGTCTCCTGCTGTGGATCGGTTCGGGCCGATCCTGAATATTCTGTTGGGCCGGCCCGGAATAACCTCCCGGACCGGCCGTTCGATTACACCGGGTAGTGGCGATGCGTCGTCTGGATGGTGATCCAGCGCAGCTCGGTGAACTCGGCGACGCCGGCCTTGCCGCCGAAGCGGCCGTAACCGGACGACTTGACGCCGCCGAAGGGCATTTGCGCCTCGTCATGGACGGTCGACGAGTTGATGTGGCAAATACCGGATTCGATGCGCTTGGCCACTGCCAGTGCGCGCCCGATATCCTTGCTGAACACCGCGGCGGACAGGCCGTATTCGCTGTCGTTGGCGAGGCGGATCGCCTCCTCGTCGTTGGCGGCGCGCAGCACGGTGACGACCGGGCCGAAAGCCTCTTCCTTGTAGAGTTCCATGTCGGCGGTCAGGCCGTCGACCAGCACCGGTTGCAACACCGCGCCATCGAGCTGGACGGCACCGGTCGCGAGGCGGGCACCCTTGCCGGTCGCATCCTCGACCAGGCGCTTGACGCGGGCCGCCGCTTCCGGGTTGACCATGGCGCCGAGAATGCAACCTTCCGTACCAGGCTTGCCGGCCTTCATACCGGCCACCTTGGCGGCCAGCTTGCCGACGAAAGCATCGGCCACGGCACTGGAAACGATGATGCGATCGGTGGACATGCAGATCTGGCCCTGGTTGAAATAGGAACCGAAAGCGGCCGCCGTGACGGCTTCGTCGAGATCGGCGTCGTCGAGGATGAGCATCGGATTCTTGCCGCCCAATTCCAGCACGGCGGGCTTCAGGTATTTGGCCGACAACTGGCCGATGATCCGACCTACTGCGGTCGACCCGGTGAAATTGACTCTTTTCACGGCCGGGTTGGCGATCAGGCGTTCGACCAGAGCGGGTGCGTCGGCCGGTGCATTGGTCACGACATTGACCACGCCGGCCGGGAAACCGGCTTCGACAAAAACCTGGCCGATCAGGCGGTGCACCGCCGGCGTCAGTTCGGAAGCCTTGAGCACGACGGTATTGCCACAAGCCAGCGGCACGGCGATGGCGCGCGTGCCGAGAATGACCGGCGCGTTCCACGGGGCGATGCCGAGCACGACACCGGCCGGCTGGCGCAAGGCCATGGCCAGGTTGCCTTCGACATCGCTGGGGATCACTTCGCCGCCGACCTGAGTGACCAGACCGGCCGCATCGCGCAGCATGTTGGCCGCCAGCATGGCGTTGAAGCCGTACCAGATCGGCGTCGATCCGGCTTCGGCGACGCCCAGGTCGATGAAGTCCTTGGCGTGGCTGTCCATGACGTCGGCCGCCTTCAACAGCAATTTGCGCCGTTCGCTCGGCGGCATCGCCGACCAGGCCGGGAAAGCGGCAGCGGCGGCGGCCACCGCAGCATCGGCATCGGCCAGGGTTGCCGCGGCGACGACGGAAACCACCTCGCCACCGACCGGATTCTTGCGCTCGAAAGTCGCCCCGTTCGATGCCGGGCAGGCGGCGCCGCCGATCAACAATTCAACTTTGTTCATGTATGTCTCCTCTGTTCGGAAAGCTGCCGGGGGACTTATGCCCCGGCATGCTGTTTCAGCGCTTGTAGGATTGCAGGCCCGGCTTGATCGTCTTGTCGTCGAGGAACTGCTTGAGGCCCTTGGCGCGGCCTTGTTCCGGGTCGCGACCATTCGACTGGTCGACCTTGGCGTAGAGGTAATCCTCGTTCTGTTCCCAGTTCAGTTCGCGGCAACGCTTGAAGCCATGCTTGGCATAGCGCAGCACGGCCGGGTTCTTTTCCAGCAGCTTGCCGGCCAATGCCTTGACCTCGTCGCGCAGTTGGGCGCGCGGCACGCTCTTGTTGACCAGGCCCATTTCAGCGGCCTGCTTGCCGGTCCAGGTTTCGCCGGTCATCACGTAGTAGAGGGCGGCGCGGTGACCCATGGTGTCGGCGACGGCCTTGCTGACCAGATTGCCCGGCGGGATACCCCAGTTGATTTCGGACAGACCGAAGACGGCTTCGTCGGCGGCGATGGCCAGGTCGCAAGCGACCAGCGGCGAGAAGGCGCCGCCGAAACACCAGCCATTGACCATGGCGATGGTCGCCTTGTTATAGAAGCGCAGCAGCTTCCATTGCCATTGCGAACAGTCGCGACGCATTTTTTCCTGGAAGACGTCGGACTTGCCGTCGGTCTCGCGGAAATACTCTTTCAAATCCATGCCGGCCGACCAGGATTCGCCGGCGCCGGTCAGCACCAGCACCTGCACGTCGTCGTCAAGCTCGAGCGTTTCGAGGATGTCGATCATTTCGCGATTGAGCTGCGGGCTCATCGCATTGCGTTTTTCCGGGCGATTCAGGGTGACCCAGGCAATCCCTTCTTCGACATCAACCTTGACCACCGACCACCGACCTTCGTATTTCGACATTGCCATGCTCCTTTTAAAAAGATATCAGGCTACCTGATATGTTTTGGATGTTATAGGATCCGAATAAAAAATCAAGGGGTGAAATCGATTTCCCAATGGATAATTTTTGCGGCGGGCCGCGACGCGCTGGCGGCGGGTAAAATGACGCCGATTGTTATCAGGCAACCTGTCATGCTTTGGGTTGCCGCGAAGCCCCATTCAGACTTGCCATCCCTGCTCAGGATCTATCCATCACCATGCCCGAAACCTTGTTTTCCGACCCGGTCGGCAATATTTCCCGCCCGAGCGGCACCTTTTATCTGATCGGCCGCCTCGATCACGCCCTCAATCGCCGCATGCTCGAGGTGCTGGCGCCGCTGGGGCTGACCGTCAGTCAGTACACCGCGCTGTCCTTTCTCGAATCGCAGACCCAGATCAGCAACGCCCAATTGGCCGAGCGCACGATGGTTTCGCCGCAATCGGCCAACGAGATGGTCAAGCAGATGGGCGACAAGGGCTGGGTGGAACGAACCCCGGACCCGTTTCACGGCCGGGTCGTTCGCCTGAGCGTCACGGTGGCCGGCACGGTCGTGCTGCAACAGGCCCATGCCGCCGTGGCCAAGCTTGAATCGGCGATGCTGACCGGTCTGACCAAGCCCCAGCGCACTGCCCTGCAAGGCAGTTTGCGCAGCATCCTGCGTGCCTTGAGCGCGCGGAAGGCTGCGCCCGACCAGCCGGAATAAGTTTGCCGGGCGGCTGGTTCGGACCTGGCGGAGCGAACCCCGCCGTCTTCTGCCTTATTCGCCGAAATTCAGCGGCAGGCCGACGTAGTTCTCGGCAATCGAGCGTGAGCCGGCTTCGGAATTCAGCAGGTAATCCAGTTCGGCCTCCTGGAACTTGGCCGAAATCGGGCCGTCTTCCGGGAAGCGGTGCATGAGCTGGGTGAACCACCACGAAAAGCGCTCGGCCTTCCAGATGCGGCGCAGGCAGCGGGCGGAATAGCCGTCGATGCCGGCCTCGCTGCGCTCCTGGTAAAACTCGATGATGGCGCTCGACAGGTATTTGACGTCGGTCGCTGCCAGATTCAGGCCCTTGGCGCCCGTCGGCGGCACGATGTGGCCGGCATCGCCAGCCAGGAACAGCCGGCCGAAGCGCAGCGGCTCGGTGACGAAGGAGCGCAGCGGGGCGATGCTCTTTTCCAGCGACGGGCCGGTGATCAGTTTCTCGCGGCCTTCCTCGTCGAGGCGCAAGCGCAGTTCCTGCCAGAAAGCCTCGTCGGTCCATTCCTCGATGCGGTCGGTCAGCGGCACTTGCAGGTAGTAGCGGCTGCGCGTCTTGCTGCGCTGCGAACAAAGGGCGAAGCCGCGCGGGCTGTTCACGTAAATCAACTCGTCGGAAACCGGCGGCGTGTCGGAGAGCAGGCCCAGCCAGCCGAAGGGATAGACCTTCTCGAATTCGCGGATAGCGGCGCGCGGCACGCTGGCCCGGCAGACGCCGTGGAAACCGTCGCAGCCGGCGATGAAATCGCATTCGAGGGTGTGCTCGACGCCGTCCTTCGAATACGTGACGCGCGGCTTGGCGCTGCCAAAATCGTGGATGGCGACATCCTTGGCTTCGTACACCGTCGGCAGGCCGACCGCCTGGCGGGCGTCCATCAAATCGCGGGTCAGCTCGGTCTGGCCGTAGACCATGACGTTCTTGCCGCCGGTCAGCTTGTTCATGTCGATCCTATGCCGCGCGCCGCCGTAAAGCATCTCAAAACCGCCATGGACCAGGCCTTCCTGGTGCATGCGCTGGCCGACGCCGGCTTCGTCCATGAGGTCGATGCAGACCTGTTCCAGCACGCCGGCACGGATGCGGCTCAGCACGTAATCGCCGGTCTGGCGTTCGAGAATGACCGCATCGATGCCGGCCTTGTGCAGCAATTGGCCGAGCAGCAGGCCGGACGGGCCGGCGCCGATGATGGCGACCTGGGTTCTCTGGGGGATTGGGGTGGTCATTGGTTTTCCTCTTTATTTTGATTGTGTATTCAGCGGGCCGGCTGGCCCGGCCAGACGGCGGCCGGCACCATGACTTCGCCGCGCATGATCAGGCGCGCCGTGCGCAGCAGCGCGGCGCGGGTGACTTTCTGCGGATCGGCCGGATCGAGTTCGAGCTCGACCGAGAATTCGCCGGTCGGATGCTCGACCGACACCCGTTTCGGATTGCCCGCGGCCAGTTGCGCCACGCCAGCCGCCACCGAGCCGGCCAGCACGCAAGCGGTGCCCACCGTCACCGCGGCCAGCACGCCGATGGCGTCGTGGCAGACATGCGGAATGAAGCTGCGGGTGGCGATGCTGCCGCCGGCCACCGGGGGGGCGACCAGGGTCATCTTCGGATAGTTCTTCGCCGTTACATCGCCGAGGCCCATGACGTGGCCGCAGGTAATGCGCAGGCGCTCGATACGGGCTTTCAACTCAAGGTCGGCGTTCAGTTCGGCCACGCTCTCGTAGCCTGTGCGCCCAACATCGGCCGCCCGGAAAATGACCAGCGGCATACCGTTGTCGATACAGGTGACTTCGATGCCATCGATCACATCGACGACATTCCCGGTCGGCAGCAGACCAGAACAGACCGAGCCGGCGGTATCGAGGAAATTGATGGTGATCGGCGCGGAGGTGCCCGGCACACCGTCGATGCGCGCCTCGCCGTCGTAGCTGACGCGCCCATCCGGCGTGGCGACCGTGATGTCGCACTGCATGTCGGTGTTCAGTGTCAGCACGCGCAGCGTCGTCGTCTCGCCTTGTGCTTCGACCATGCCGGTTTCCAGCGCGAAAGGCACGACGGCGGCCAGCATGTTGCCGCAGTTGGGCGTCGTATCCACCGTCTCCTTGTCCGGCTGCAACTGAGCGAACAGGAAATCGAGATCGACGCCCGGCGTCGTGCTCGGCCGGACGATGCCGACCTTGCTGGTCAGCGGATGAGCGCCGCCCAGCCCGTCGATCTGCCGCTTGTCCGGCGAGCCGAGGGCGGCGAGCAGCACGCGGTCGCGCGTCGCGATGTCGGCCGGCAGGTCGGCTTCGTTGAAGAACGGGCCGCGCGAAGTGCCGCCGCGCATGAAGAGGGTTTTGATGGCTGTCTGCATGGTGCTGATTCTTGCCCGCTCCGCTACCCGGCGAAAGGCAAGCACGCCACTATCAGCTATATGGTTTTGTTATGGAAAGCAGCGAATAGAACAAAAAATGTCGAGCGAATTCGGTCAAGAAGTCACTCATGGCGCCGGATTTGCTACGGCGAATCAATCGCAACTATGGCCGGGGAGGCGGCTCCGACAAACGCCATGAACGCATCGGCAGGCAAGGGTTTGGCATACAGATAGCCTTGTCCGAAATGGCAGTTGCACTCAGCCAGCAAGGCCGCCTGTTGCTCGGTTTCGACGCCTTCGGCAATGACCCGTATCCCCAAATGCCGGGCCATGAGTACGACAGATTCCACGATCACCCGGTCGCTTGGATCACTGGCAATGTCGATCACGAAGGAGCGGTCTATCTTCAGGTAGTCGACGGCGAATTTTTTCAGATAGGAAAGCGACGAAAAGCCCGTGCCAAAATCGTCGAGGGCGATGGTTATGCCGGCTTCGCGCAACTGATCGATCTGCTTGATGACGGAAGGCTTGTCATGCAGCAACAAGCCCTCGGTGATTTCCACCGACAGCATGCGCCCGACGTCTCCGCCGCGCTCATCGAGAATGGCCAGCCAGCTTTCCAGTCCCCGGGGGTCGAGAAACTCGCGCGGCGAACGATTGACGCTGACGCGGCGGAGGATGTTGCCTCCCTGTTGCCGATTCCACGCCTCGGCGAGCGCAATTGCCTGACTGAACATCCGCGAACCGATGGCACAGATCAAACCGGTTTCTTCCGCCAAAGGAATGAACTCCGCTGGCGGGATCAAGCCGCGTTCGGGATGGCGCCAGCGCACGAGAGCCTCCGCCTTGACGACAGCACCGGTCGCCAGGCAGACGATGGGTTGGTAGTGCACCTCAAATTGATCGAGCTCCAGGGCGAGCCGCAGTTCATGTACCGTTCTGCCTTGCCGGGTGTCTGCACGCTGAAGCCCGCTGCCGGTCAGCAGGTATTGGTTGCGCCCGGTTCGTTTGGCGCTGTACATCGACTCGTCAGCCCGCCGCAGCAAGGTGTCCGCATCGTCACCGTCATCCGGATAGACGGCGACGCCTATCGAGGCCGACAGGCTGAAACGATAGCCCGCGACTTCCAGCGGTTCGGCGATGACCTGCAACAGGCGCCGCGCCGAAGCCTCGGATTCGGCAACCGAGGAGAGGCCGGGCAAGAGCACAACGAATTCGTCGCCGCCGAGACGGGCCACGGTATCGCTGGCGCGCAGGCTACGCTGAATACGTTGCCCGATCTCGACCAGCACCCTGTCCCCTGTCTGGTGGCCGAAGTTGTCATTGACCGGCTTGAAGCCGTCGATATCGATGAACAGCAGGGCCAGGCCCTGCTCGTTGCGCTGCGCCTGGGCGATGCCCTGATACAGGCGGTCGGTTAGCAAAACCCGATTGGGCAGACCGGTCAGGGTGTCGTGATGGGCGATGTAATCAAGTTCGATTTCATGCCGCTTCAAATCGCTGACGTCAGAAAAAATACCGATGAAACGCGTCAACTGATCGTGGGAGTCCGCCACCCCCACCAGGGACATGCGCAAGGTTGCCATTGCGCCTTGGCGTCGGCGAATCTCGATTTCCCCGACCCAACTGCCGGTCTCCTGCAGCGTTTTACGCATGGTGGGCAACAGGTCGGCGGCATTGAGTCCTCTGTCGAAAAACGTGTAGCCAAGGCCAAGTACCTCGCTGGCCTCATAACCGGTGATACGGGAAAAAGCCGGATTGGTCTTGCAAATATGCCCCAGCTCATCGACGATGATGATGCCTTCATTGGCCGAATGAAACACGCTGGCGGCCAGGCGCAAGTCGTTTTCCACCTGATTTCGCTCGGTCATATTGTGTCCGAGCAGCAGAACACCCATAACCCGGCCCGCTTCATCGCGTTCGGGAACGAAATGAAACAGGGAGTAAGTAACATCGCCAGTGGCGTTCGGGGCTGGCAACTCCTGTCGAATTTCCCGACCGCTGCGGGCAACGGTCAGCACGGTCTCCTGAAGTTGTGCATAGCGGCCATCCGGCCACACCTCCTGCGGCCTTCGTCCGATTACGTCGGCCAAGCGCAGGCCGACAAACGCCTCCAGCCCCGGATTGAAATAAACGATGCGGGCGTCCGTCGTGTAGCGGGCAATGCCGTTGGACAACACGCCGGCCAGGGCATGATAAGCATGACTATTGGCCAAGGTGTCGTCATCCCCAACGCGGCGCACCTTACTCTCCGTTTTTCACCACAGAGATCGAGAAAGCCTCCCGCAAACTCTCTTCCATCAAGCGCCATGCGGCATCGGCCGGTTCTTTCGGGCCGGTATGCGTGAAGTAATGATCGACGCCGGGGAACACTTCATGACGCACAGTCACGCCGGCCTCGATCAATATGGCGGCGTAGGCATCGCCCTCGTCGCGCAGCAGATCGTTCTCGGCCGTGATGACCAGCGCCGGCGGCTGGCCGCGCAGGCTGTCAATGCTGGCAAACAGCGGCGAAACTTGCGGCAAGCTGGCTTGTGCCGCTTGCGGCAGGTAACAGGCATTGAACAATCCGGCCAGGCCGGGATTGATCAACGGCTTGGCAATGCGCGATTTCTTGGCGAGAGGATCGCTGTGCGCATCGGTAAAGGGATAGTCGAGAATTTGCAGACACACCTGCGGCCCGCCATTTTCCTTGGCTTGGGCCACCACTCCGGCCGTCAGATTGCCGCCGGCACTATGCCCGCCGACGGCAATGCGCTCGGCATCGATGCCCAGGGCCGCAGCGTTCTGCACCAACCAGACCAGCGCCTCGTAACATTGATGATAGGCGATGGGAAACTGATGTTCCGGCGCCCGCCAGTAGTCGACATTGACGACCAGGCAACCGGCATTCTCGGCGATGCGCCGACAGAAAACCGCATCGTGATCGGGCTTGCCGAAGATGAAGCCGCCGCCGTGAATGTGCAGGAACAGCGGCAATTTTTCACCGCGCTCGCGGGGCCAATGGAACAAGGCGCGCACCGGGCCGTGGGCGGTGGGAATCACCCGCTCTTCGTCTCTGCCGGCGGAGAAAGGATCGATGGAATAACCGATCTTGGTCAGCACGAAATGATCGAAGAAAAAGCGAAGTGCCTTGGCGAATAAACCTTGTCCAACTTTCATGATCAATCTCCGGGGAATTTGCTGATGCCGGTCAGCCGGCTGATTTTTGCCTGCATCCCTCCCCGCCAAAAGGGAAGCGCGCTACTATCAGCTATACAGTTTTGTTATGGGGCTGCATAAATTGGATCTGAAACAGCTTGAATACTTCGTCCATGTCGCCGAATTGGGCAGTTTCACCCGCGCCTCGATCACGCTCGACATTGCCCAGCCGGCGCTGAGCCGCCAGGTCCGCCTGCTCGAAGTCGAGTTCGGCCAGAACCTGCTGCTGCGCAACGGCCGCGGCGTCACCACCACCGATGCCGGCAAGCTGCTGCTCGAATACGGCCGCGGCATCCTCCATCAGGTCGAACGCATGCGCGAGGAACTCGGCCGGGCGCGCGGCGCCCTGGTCGGTCAGGTTGCCCTCGGCCTGCCGCCCAGCCTGCTGAAGATCCTGGCGGCGCCGATCTTCCGCGCTTTCAAGGCCAGTTTCCCGGCCGCCACGCTGGCCATCCGCGAGGGCCTGACCGCCGGCATGCAGGAATCGCTGGTTTCCGGCCGGCTCGACGTCGCCCTGCTGTACAACGCCACGCCGTCGCCCGATATCGATTTGCAGCCGCTGCTCGAAGAAGAATTGTTCCTGGTCTCGCCGATCCATGGCGAGGCGCATGCCGCTTCGCTGCCCGAAGCCGTCGCCGTGCGCGATTTGCCGACCTTTCCGCTGATCGTACCGAGTCGCCCGAACGCCATCCGCATGCTCATCGAAAACGAACTGGCCAATCTCGGCCTGCGCCCGACCATCGCCTTCGAAGTCGATGGCGTCGGCGCCATCCTCGATCTGGTTGGCGAAGGCTTCGGCCACGCCATCCTGTCGCGCAATGCGGTAACCAACCTGGGCAGCGGCCAATCCTTGCAAGTCCGCCCCATCGTTGCCCCTGCCCTGCATGCCAAGCTGTCGCTGGCGGTCAATTCGCATCGGCAGATTACCGCGACGCAGCAGGCGCTGATTGAATTGGTACGGACCGTCGTTGCCGGGCAGTTGGTTACGGTAGCCGACCACCCGACGCCAGCGCCGCGTTAAGCCAGCAGGATGTTGAGCAAAAACGCGTCATCCGCCGCCTGCTCCGGCGTCGGCGACAGCCCACGATCAAGCAGCTTGCGTCCGGCCATGTGGTCTTGCGGGCGGTTGACGCTGTCGATGCCGATCAGCTTGCCGGCCCGGAAATAGAAGGCGGAGAACTTGCCGTCGTCCGGATTGCCGCGAATGACCATCTGGTCGTGGCCGGCGCTGGTGCCGACCATTTGCAGCTTGGCGTCGTACTGGTCGGACCAGAACCAGGGCGTGGCGACGAAGGGTTTTTCCTTGCCGAGGATGGCGGCGGCGACGGCCTTGCCTTGTTCGACGGCGTTCTGGACCGATTCGAGGCGGCGCAGGCTGCCGTCGGCCAGGCTGGTTGCAGTGCAGTCGCCGGCGGCGAAGATGGCGGGGTCGGCGGTGCGTCCGCAATTGTCTACGATGATGCCGCGGTCGACGGGCAGGCCGGCATCGGCGGCCAGTTGGTCGTTGGCGATGACGCCGACGCCGAGGACGACGAGGTCGGATTTCAGTTTTGGCCCGTTTTTCCGGTTGACCGTAGCAATCCGCCCGTTCTCGCCGGCAAAGGCCGAAAGTTCCGCTTTCAGGACGATGTCGACGCCATGGCGGGCGTGCAACTGCGCGTACCACTCGGAAATGAACGGCGAGACAGCGCGCGCCATGAGCCGTTCGCCGGCTTCGAGCACGGTTACCGTCTTGCCTTTCTTGCGGGCGACAGCGGCGAATTCGAGGCCGATGAAGCCGCCGCCGATGACCGTGACGTTCTCCGCCGTTTCAAGGGCGGCACCGATTTGCCGGCAATCGTCAAAGCCGCGCAGGCCGAAGACGCCGGCCAGGTCGGCGCCCGGCAGGGTGCGGGCGCGGGCGCCGGTGGCCAGCACCAGGCGGTGGTAGGGCAGGCTGCTGCCGTGGCTGAAATGCAGTTCGCGACCGGTGCGGTCGATGTGATCGACGCTGATGCCGGTGCGCAGGCTGATGTTCTTGCGAGCCAGGGCTTCCGGGCTGCGCATGGTGAGCTGTTCGGCCGTTGCCTCGCCGAGCAGGTAGGCCTTGGACAGCGGCGGCCGGTGATAGGGGGCGTGCGGCTCGTCGCCGAGCAGGATGATGTCGCCTTCCCAGCCCTCGCTGCGCAGCGATTCGGCTACCTGGAGGCCGGCCTGGCCGGCGCCGACAATGACGATGGGACGGGTTGGCATGGCCGGGATCAGACCTGGGTGGCCGGCAGGCGGACGACGATGCCGTCCAGGGCGTCGCTCATCTTGATCTGGCAGGCCAGGCGGCTGTTCGAGCGGCGTTCGGCGGCGACGTTGTCGAGCATGGCCAGCTCGTTTTCGGCCGGGGCCGGCAGCAATTCTTCGTGGCTTTCGACGTAGCAGTGGCAGGTGGCGCAGGCGCAGGAGCCGCTGCATTCGGCTTCCATGCCGTCTACGCCGTTGCTGGTGGCGGCCTGCATGAGGCTCCAGCCGTCGGCGACGTCGACGTCAACGGCGTTGCCGGCGGGTTCGATAAAGGTGACTTTGGACATTGTTTTCTCCGTGGGGAATGACTTAAACCCGCCGCCGGGCAGGCCGGCAGCGGGTTGGTGCGGGGCGACTCAGGGCCGGGCGAGAACCAGGCGCAGCGGGCTGCGGAAGGTGGACGACGGCATCCAGGGCAGATCGGCCTCAACGCGACGGAACTCCGGGATCGCCTTGAAGAATTCCTCGAAGGCGATCTTGATCGCGATGCGGGCGATGGCGCTGCCCAGACAGGCATGGACGCCGCCGCCGAAACCGAGATGGCCCTTCGGCTTGCGTGTGATGTCGTAGACGTCCGGATTGGCGAACTGCCGTTCGTCGCGGTTGCCCGAGCCGTAGGCCAGGCAGACGAAATCGCCGGCCTTCATGGTCTGCCCGTGCAGCGTGACATCCTTTTGCAGACGACGCCGGAAGCGTTGCGCCGAGGTGTTGAAACGCAGCGACTCCTCGACTGCATCGGCAATCAGCTCCGGATTGGCGGCCAACTGGCGGCGTGCCTCAGGGAAATCCGCCATGTTCAGCGCGAACATCGACATGAAACCGCCCAGCGACTCGATGCCGGCCATGATCAGGGTCGTCGTCGTGAGCAGGACTTCCATCTCGTCGAGCTTGTCGCCGTCGATTTCGGCCATCGAGAAATGCGAAATCAGGTCGTTCTGCGGATTCTTGCGGCGTTCGGCAATGACCCCGGCGGCGTACTCGCGCATCCAGTTGTAGGCGTCGATATGCTCCGGCCCCTTGGCGCGGGTCTTCGGGTCGGACTGCACCATGAGCACGGCCTTGTCGCGCACCGTCTGCTCGTCGCCGAGCGGCAGGCCGAGGGCAGCAAAGAGCACGCGGACGGTGAACTTGGACGAGAAATCGCCGATGAAGTCGAACTCCTTGGCGTCCTTGATCTCTGCCACAGCCTCACGAGCAATCGCCCGCATCGGCTCGGCCAGCGCTTCCAGATTGCGGCGCAGGAAGGCATGCTGAACGAGGGCGCGCAGACGGTCATGGCGGGGTGGATCGCTGGTGCCGAGGGTCGAACCGGCGCGGTTGGGCAATTCGGTCATCAGGTTGCCGCTGGCCGACGAATAGGTCTGCCAGTCGTTGAGCGCGGTGACGATGTCGGTGTAACGCGACAGCACCCACATCTCGGCTTCCGGACTCCAGAAGCACGGATGCTCGTCGCGCAGCGTCTTGTAGAACGGGAACGGGTCCGCGTCTACCGCCGGCGAATAAGGATCGAAACTGAACATTTGGTCTCCTTGATTATTAAACCCGCTCGCGGCGGGATGGGAGAAGCATAGTGTTCAGGAGCCGCCGGCCGAATGCACAATGACGACGAAGACTTGCACTTTTCTGACAAACAAACGCAGAATATGCCCTGATTTAGCCCATAAACTTGCAAATAATCACCAGGCCAAAACCCCGATGAGCGTTCTCGTTCCGACCTTCTCGCTGTACGGCGAAGCGCAAACCGCCGTCAGCCGCGAATTCATCCACATCGAGGAAATCTCGGCGCGCAGTGCCGCCCGCAACTGGCAGATCGACACCCACACCCACGAAGGTCTGCTGCAAGTGCTGTTCGTGTTTTCCGGCACGGCGCGGGTATGGCTCGACAGCCTCGAGCAGGATTACGAGCCGCCGCTCGCCGTCGTCATCCCGCCCGGCGTCATCCACGCCTTCAAGTTCATGCCGCAGACCGAAGGTTGCGTCCTGACCCTCGATTCCGCCGGGCTGGCCAGCCAGTCGGAGGATGCGACGCAAATGTTCGCCGTCCTGCGCGGTGCAGCCGAAGTCATCCACCTGAGCGGCGAAGATGGCCAGGCAGCGCGCCGCATCCGCGGCCTGCTCGACCAGATCGAAGCCGAATTCCACGCCCCCGGCGCCGCCAGCGTGCGCCTCCAGGTCTGGCTGGTGCGCGCCCTGCTGCTGCTCCTCGTCCGCGAACGCCTGCGCGCCGATGAAAGTGCGGAGGGCAAGGGCAACGCCCTGATGGAAAGATTCCGCCAGCTGGTCGAAGCGCATTACGCCGAACACTGGCCGGTCGAAACCTACGCCGCCGCGCTCAACCTCACCGAAAGCCGCCTCAACCGCCTGAGCCGCAAACTCAGCGGCCAGACCGCCTTCGCTCTGACCCAGGAACGCCTGCTGCTCGAAGCCCGGCGCAAACTGATTTACACCGCCACGCCGGTGTCGCAACTCGCCTACGAACTCGGCTTCTCCGACCCGGCCTACTTCTGCCGCTTCTTCAAGAAACTGACGGGGCAGGCGCCGAGCGGCTTCCGGGCGGCGAGTGCGGGCTAGAAAGTCGCCAACCCAATTTCAATTTTGGCCAAAATTTCCGGTTGACCGTAGCAACTGCGGAATCACGCTGGAAATGCTATGTCGTCGCCCAGGCTTGTTTTGAGAGGCAACGGTGTGCCCTTTGCTGTCGGTGGATTCGTCAAAGATTAAACGGCAGGCATTTGAGTTATGCAGTCACCCGGAACTAATGCGTGGCATAAACTCTGCCATAGCCTAGATTGGGCTAAATGCCAGCAGCAGTGGCGGCTCTGCGCTGTCTATTACTTAAGGAGGCCTAGCCAATAAGGCGAAGGTAGTGAATTATCTCGCGTAGCCCTTTGGCACTCCTGCGCACGGATATAGCTGGGGATTAGAAAACCAATAATGAAAGCTGTCATGTCCAACATCAAAGACTTCATCACCAAAGTTCAGTCGGTATTTAATACAGGGGATGCAACTGAGCATTCCTATCGCTCAGCAGTTGAATACCTGATTTCCTCGACAGCAGAAACGATCACGGCGATTAACGAACCGAGGCGAGTTGCCTGCGGTGCGCCTGACTTCATTGTTTATCGAAAAGATATCGTTGTCGGCCACATTGAGGCCAAGGATCTTGTGATCAATCTGACCTCCTTGAACGACTCGAACAAGGAACAGAAGGGGCGCTACCTTGGAGCGCTGCCGAACCTCATTTATACGAACTGTCTAGACTGGGAGTTTTACCGGAATGGAGAGCAAGTCGCGGCGGTTTCGATTGCCGTCCTGAAGAACAACACGATCCTGCCGCTAACTGATTCCTACAACGAGTTGGAAAGGCTTCTCGAAGATTTCGTCGTTCAGAAGGCGCAGACCATTACATCTCCCAGTGTTCTGGCGAAGATGATGGCCGGCAAAGCTGGTCTAATTAAGAACGTGTTGCGTAGTGCTCTGGGCCAAGACGAAGGCCTCAAAACCGAAATCGAACAGCAGTACCAAGCATTCAAACGGCACCTGATCCACGACATCAAGCATGAAGACTTTGCGGACATCTACGCCGAAACGATCGCCTACGGTATGTTTGCAGCTCGCCTGCACGATACATCGCTCGATACCTTTAGTCGGCAAGAGGCGTTGGATCTGCTGCCGAAGTCGAATCCCTTCCTGAGAAGTCTCTTTGGCTATATCGCTGGTCAAGACCTCGATGACCGGATCCGATGGATCATCGATGACCTGGCTGACGTTTTCAGAGCGGCCAACGTAGCCAAGATCCTTGAGGGTTTCGGGCGAATGACGAGTCGTAAAGACCCGTTCTTGCACTTCTACGAGACATTCCTCGCTGCCTACAACCCGAGCAAGCGTAAGGCTCGTGGCGTCTGGTACACGCCGGAGCCTGTGGTGAATTTCATCGTGAAGGCTGTCGATGAAGTTCTTGTTAGTGAATTTGGCCTTGTTGATGGGCTTGCTGATACCTCCAAGGTCACAATCGATTGGGACGTTGGTCAGACGAACAAGCAGGGGAAACGAGTCACGATCAAGAAGGACGTGCATCGTGTTCAGGTACTCGACCCGGCAACCGGTACAGGCACATTCCTCGCTGAAGTCATCAAGCAGATCGCACCGAAGATCAAAGATGTCGCCGAGGGCATGTGGTCATCGTACATCGAGCAAGACCTGATTCCCAGAATGCACGGCTTTGAGTTGCTGATGGCGTCTTATGCTATGTGCCATATGAAGCTGGACATGATTTTGACAGAGCTTGGCTACAAGCCGACCGGTGCGCCCCCTCGCTTGAGCGTCTATCTAACGAACAGCCTTGAGGAAGGGGAGCCTGCCAACCAAACACTTCCGTTCGCTCAGTGGCTGTCAAACGAGGTAAAGCAGGCCAATACGATAAAGCGCGACATGCCAATAATGTGCATCGTCGGCAACCCGCCGTACTCAGGCATCTCTCAGAACATGGGAGCCTGGATAAAAGGTCTGATCGAGGACTACAAATACGTTGATGGCGTCCACTTCAAAGAACGCAAGCATTGGCTCCAAGATGACTATGTGAAGTTCATCCGTCTCTCTGAGAATCTGATCGAGAGCAACGGTGAGGGTGTGCTGGGCTTCATCACGAACCATGGCTACCTAGACAACGCGACCTTCCGTGGTATGCGATGGCACTTACTCCAGACCTTCGACAAGATCTATGTGGTGGATCTGCACGGTAACGCCAATAAGAAGGAAGTTGGCCCCGGAGGTCTGGCGGATAAGAACGTTTTCGACATTCGTCAGGGTGTCTCCATCATGATCGCGGTCAAGCGTTCGACAGACGAGAAGGCAAAGGAAAAAAAGCCGCGGGCTCGTGTCTTTCACAAGGAGATCTGGGGCGCGCGTGCCTCGAAATACGAAGCTCTCGAAGGTATGACGACGCTTGGTGAATTTGGCTTCACTGAGCTGACTCCGGATGCCCCGTCTTACCTATTCAGGAGCATCGACGACACCGAACGCGTACGCTATGAATCTTTCTTTAGCCTGGCCGATCTCTTCAAGGTCAAAGGCCTTGGCTTTCAGTCTTCGCGTGACAACCTTGTTGTCGGCTACACGAAGGCAGAGCTGATCTCCAACATCGAATACTTCGTGTCCGACAAGAACACCGATGATGCTGTTCGAGACAAGTTCTTCGGTGGCAAGAAGGACGGCAAATACACGAGGGGTGATACCCGCCAATGGGATCTGCCCAATGCACGAAAGGTCCTCCAGAAGAGCGACGATTGGCGTAACGACATTCTCAACACGCTCTACCGTCCGTTCGACATCCGGCCGGTGCTCTACCGTTCCGACATGGTGGATTGGCCTCGCCCGGAAACCCTGAACAACATGAAACGCGAGAACCTGTCGCTGATCATGAACCGGCAATCGAAAGAGGAGTTTGGCATTCTCTGTTCGAACATCATCACCGAGCGCAAGCTTGCTGCGGCCTACGACGGCAGCACGACAGCTCCACTTTACGTCTATCCGGTCAAAGATGGCATCGCAGGGGAGCGCATCGTCAATTTCGACGAAGAAATCTTCAAGAAGCTGAAGGCCCTTGGTAACGATGCTGAGCGTGGTGAGCCGAACGAGGTAGATGTCTTCGAATATATCTATGGCGTGCTCTACAGCCCGGATTATCGCGAGGACTTCGCTGAATTCCTGAGCCTCGATTTCCCGAGAGTGCCGTGGCCGGATTCACCTGCTGAATTCTGGATGTTCGCGGACACCGGCAAGGAGCTGAAGAACCTGCACTTGATGCTCGATAGTGCCATCGGCAAGCCGTCATTCCCCCTAACTGGGGTTGATGGGGGAGGCCTGGTCGAAGCCGGTCGATTCAAGGACCACAAGATCTGGATCAACGAGATGCAATACTTCGAGGGCGTGCCCCAAGAGGCTTGGGAAACCTATTTCGGGGGCTATCAGCCGTTGCAGAAGTGGTTGAAGGACAGAAAGAATAGGAAGCTGTCGTTCGATGACGTGAAGACATATCAGAAGATCATTCAGATCGTGGTGGAGACGAACCGCATCATGAATGAAATGAAGAAAGCAGGTAGCACCGAGGCTGAAGGCGAAGATCTAGCCCCTTGATCCGTCGATGCCCGCTTTGGCCGAGTTGCACGCGTTGCCTGTAAGGCGGCTTTTAGAGCGCAGCCGACGCTCGAATGACTGAAATTCAGAACGCTCGACCGGCCGGTTATGGCCGGTTCGAGCCAGATAAAAAGAGGGTAACCAGAACCCCTCCATCGCAAACATGGTGTTCGCTATCGGTCGTTACATTGAAAACCGAATTTCAATTTTGGCCAAAATTTCCGGTTGACCGTAGCAATCTCCAAACCGGCCGGATCGCCGTCTTTCGCGTCATTTCCCTGCGCCAACCCATGCAGCTGCCTGGCAGCAGGAGATTTCGGCATAAACGTGGAGGTCGATGGCGATTAGCTCGTCGGACTTCATTCATGTCTCTCAGGAATGAGTAGATTGTCGTAGCGCAGCCCGATCTGGGCGTGTTCGCGCATGAGCATTTCGACGCGGGCGGCTTCGCCTTTTTCGAGCGCGTCGAAAACCAGCCGGTGGTGCAGCTGGGCGATGCGCAGGCGCTGGTGGGCCTGGTCGAGTTCGGCCCGGTCGATGATGATCGAATCGGCCGAGGCGAAGGGCAGGTGGTTGTTGCGGGCGATGGCGTCGGCGATGACGCGGCGGTCGTCGGCGTCGACGATGGCGGCGTGAAAGCGGGTGTTGACCTCGCTCCAGGCGCCGATGCTTTCTTCGGTCAATTGCGCGGCGCCGACGATGGCCTCGCCTTCGTGCAGGCAATCGAGCAACACTTCCCGCGTTTTGGGATCCAATCCGCGCTCGGCCAGCAGGCGGGCGGCCAGACCTTCCAGCACCCCTCTGACCTCAATGGCGCATTGCACGTCGGCCGGAGAGAAGACGCGCACGGCCAGGGCGCGTTTGCCGACCCGTTGCAGCAGGCCTTCCTGCTCCAGTGTGCGAAAGGCCAGCCGAACCGGCGTGCGCGAGACGCCAAGCGCCTCGGCGACGGGGATTTCGGCGAGGCGCTCGCCCGGCGCGTAGTGGCCGTCGATGATGCGTTTGCGCAGGGCGGCGACGATGCTGCTGTTATCGGCAGAGATCATTGGATCCATAAATTCATTATTGGTTGATAAGTTGCACAATTATAGATACGATTGGATCCATTCTGTTTGGATCCAATAGAGAAAGAGCCCACATTATGTTCCCAAAAAATACCTGGTATGTCGCCTGCACCTCCGATGAAGTGACGGAGAAGCCGCTCGGTCGGCGCATCTGCAACGAGCTGATGGTTTTCTTCCGTGGCGAAGGCGGCGAGATCGCCGCGCTCGAGGATTTCTGCCCGCATCGCGGCGCGCCGCTGTCGCTCGGTTTCGTCAAGAACGGCAATCTGGTTTGCGGTTATCACGGCCTGGAAATGGGCTGCAAGGGCCACACGGTCGCCATGCCGGGCCAGCGCGTGCGCGGCTTTCCGGCGATTCGCCATTTTCCGGTGGTCGAGCGCCACGGCTTCATCTGGGTCTGGCCGGGCGATGCCGCGCTGGCCGATGTCGCCGAATTGCCGCATTTCGAATGGCAGGGCAATCCCGAGTTCGCCTATGGCGGCGGGCTGTACAACATCGCCTGCGACTACCGCCTGATGATCGACAACCTGATGGATCTGACGCACGAAACCTATGTGCACTCGACCAGCATCGGCCAGCCGGAAATCGACGAAACGCCGTGCACGACCAAGGTCGAGGGCGAGCATGTGATGACCAGCCGGTTCATGAACGGCATCGAAGCGCCGCCGTTCTGGAAGGCCAACCTGCGCCTCAAGGGCTTGCCCGACGACCAGTTGGTCGACCGCTGGCAGATCTGCCACTTCAACCCGCCCAGCCACATCATGATCGAAGTCGGCGTTGCGCTGGCCGGCAAGGGCGGCCACGAAGCGCCCGAGGAATTCAAGGCGGCGAGCTGGGTGGTCGATTTCATCACGCCGGAAACCGATACCTCGATCCACTATTTCTGGGGCATGGCGCGCAAGTTCCGCGTCGATGACCAGAGCGTCACCGACCAGATCCGCGAAGGGCAGGGCAGGGTCTTTGCCGAAGACCAGGACATGCTCGAATTGCAGCAGCGCAACCTGCTGGCCTGGCCGGACCGCAAGCTGTTGCTGCTCAACATCGACGGCGGCGGCGTGCAGGCGCGCAAGATCATCGACGCCCGGCTGGCGGCTGAAGCCAGCCTCGCCAAGGCGGCTTGAGGAGGCGGATCATGAATGCCGAAACCTTGCGCGTCATCGTCGCCCAGAAGGCGGTCGAGGCGACCGATATCTGCCGGCTGGAACTGGTCCGCGCCGAAGCCGGCGCACTGCCGGCTTTCACCGCTGGCGCCCACGTCGAACTGCATCTGCCGGGTGACCTGCGCCGCGCTTACTCGCTGTGCAACGACCCGGCCGAAACACATCGCTACGTGCTCGGCATCCTCAAGGATCCGCAGTCGCGCGGCGGTTCGCGGGCGGTGCATGAGCAGCTGAAGGTCGGCGATGAGTTGAACATCAGCCTGCCGCGCAATCATTTTGAACTGGATCCCAAGGCCGAAAGCAGCCTGTTGCTGGCCGGCGGTATCGGCATCACGCCACTGCTCGCCATGGCCGAACAACTCCAGCGCGAGCAGGCGGCCTTCGACCTGCACTACACGACGAGCACCAGCGAGCGCATGGCTTTCGCCGAGCGGCTGGCCAACGCGCCGTATGCCACCAAGGTGCACTTCTACCTGAGCCAGGAAAACCCGGCCCAGCGCCTTGATCTCGATAGCGTTCTGGCCGCCCCGGTGGCCGGCCGCCATCTCTATGTCTGCGGTCCGCAGCGCTTCATCGATGCCGTGCTGGCCAGCGCCCGCCAACAGGGCTGGGACGAAGCCTGCCTGCATTGGGAATTCTTCGGCGGCGCGCCGACCGACAGTGCGGCCGACACCGCCTTCGAACTGGAAATCGCCAGCAGCGGCCAGGTGGTGCCGGTCGCCGCCGGCCAAACCGCCCTCAAGGCATTGCTCGCCGCCGGCGTCGACGTGCCGATGGCCTGCGACCAGGGCGTTTGCGGCACCTGCCTGACCAAGGTACTGTGCGGCGAGATCGACCACCGCGACCTTTACCTGATGCCGGACGAGCAAGCCGCCGGCGACCAGTTCATGCCCTGCTGCTCGCGCGCCAAGTCGCCGCGTCTGGTGCTCGATTTGTAAGCCGCGCAGAACCGAGCCGCCATGTACCCGATCCGCCTGTGGTCCGTTCGCCATGCTCATGGCTTGAGCCGGTTTTACAGCCTGTTCTCCCGGCTGGCGCCGGTGGTCTGCAAACCGCTCGCCAAGGTGCTCGGCACTCAGCGCCTGGAAGCCGTGTTGCAGCCCATCGAAAAACACGCCAAGGGCTTGTTCTTCGACTGCCAGATGTGCGGCCAGTGCGTTTTGTCGGCGACCGGCATGGCCTGCCCGATGAACTGCGCCAAGGAAATGCGCAACGGCCCCTGCGGCGGCGTGCGCGCCAACGGTCATTGCGAGGTCAAGCCGGAGATGCGCTGCGTCTGGGTCGAGGCGACGGCCGGCGCCAAGCGCATTGCGCCCGATCACCTGGCGCACCCGACGCCGCTGCTTCCTGCGGTCGACCGGAAAAAACAGGGAAAATCGACCTGGATCGAAGTCGTCCATGGCCGCAAGGATCCGGCCTTCGCACCGCCACCCGGCCCGCGCACGACGCCGGAAGCCGAAGGCAGCCCCTTCGAGACAGCCTGCCGCTCGGGCGAGTTCATCGTCACCGTCGAAATCGCCCCGCCCGATTCGGCCGACCCGGCCGATCTGCTGGCCCGTGCCGAACGCTTTCGCGGCCTGGTGCACGGCATGAACATTACCGACGGTGCCGGTGGCAACTGCCATATGTCGAGCGTCGCCGCCTCGGCCATCCTCGCCGCGGCCGGCCTCAACCCGGTCTATCAGGTGGCCTGCCGCGACCGCAACCGCATCGCCATCCAGGGCGACATTCTCGGCGCTGCGGCGCTCGGCGTGCGCAATGTGCTTTGCCTGACCGGCGACGACGTCAGCCAGGGCGACCATCCGCAAGCCAAGCCGGTGTTCGATCTCGACGCCGTATCGCTGCTCCACGTCGCGCGCGGCATGGTTGATCGCGGCGAATTCGCCTCCGGCCGGCCGCTCGCCACGCCGCCCCGGCTGTTCATCGGCGCCACCTGCAATCCCTTCGTGCCGCCCCACGCCGACCGCATCGCCAATCTCGAAAAGAAGATCACCGCCGGCGCCCGTTTCATCCAGACCCAGTTCTGCTTCGACGTCCCGCTGCTCGAAGATTTCATGCGCGAAGTCCGGGCCCGTGGCCTGCATGAGAAGGCCCGCATCATCGTCGGCGTCGGCACCCTGTCGTCGGCCCGCGCCCTGCGCTGGATGGGCGAACACGTGCCCGGCGTGCATATCCCCGAAGCCCTGCTCGCCCGCATCGCCGCCGCAGCCGACCAGAAGGCCGAGGCCAAGCAGATATGCATCGAGACCATCCAGGCCATCCGCGCCATCGAAGGCGTCGCCGGCGTGCACCTGATGGGCCACAAGAACGACCAGACCCTGGCCGAGATCATTCGCGAAGCCGGTATCGCCCCTTTTTTTGCGCCAAAAACCACCTCGCCGACGTGGCTATTCACCGCTGCACGACACAACAATCAGGAGACCGAACATGAACGACATGAATGAGGAAGAAAGCCAGCTCGTCGAATGGCTGGCCGACATGAACGAGGACGACGCGCTGCCGCTGGCCAAGCGCATGCTGCTCGAAGACGGCAAGAACCCGATGCGCGTGCTCGACCTGTGCCGGGCGGCGATGGACATCGTCGGCAAGCGTTTCGAGGAAGGCGAATACTTCCTGCCCGAGCTGGTGCTGGCCGGCGAAATGCTCGACATCATCGGCAGCATCGCCAAGCCGCTGATCAAACAGGGCGACGGCGAGGAGGTCAAGAAACTGGGCAAGGTGCTGATCGGCACCGTGCATGGCGACCTGCACGACATCGGCAAGAACATCGTCTCCTTCATGCTCGACATCAACGGTTTTGAAGTCAAAGACATCGGCATCGATGTGCCGGTAAAAACTTTCATCGCCGAAATCGAAGCCTATCAGCCCGATGTCGTCGGCCTCTCCGGCTTCCTGACCCTGGCCTTCGATTCGATGAAGGAAACCATCGCCGCCTTCGACCAGGCCGGTCTGCGCGACAAGTTCAAGATCATGATCGGCGGCGGCCAGATCGACGAAACCGTGCGCAACTACACCGGCGCCGATGCCTTCGGGGTCAATGCGGTCGAGGCGGTGAATCTGTGTCGTGGGTGGACGGGAGCGGCAGCATGAGCAGGAAGCAGGGGCCCCGCGCAGCGGGGATGCGCCCGGCCGCGAATGCTGCCCGTCGCCGACACGACCAAGCCATGAATCCGAATAGCCGCAAGGAGGCGACAGCATGAATACGATGAGCCAACCCTCGACGATGATCGGCCCCTACACACAAACCCCCGAAGCCAAGGCCGCCTACGATGCCCGCTGGGAACGCATCATGGCCTGCGTCCGGCTCGAACAGCCGGACCGCATGCCGGTCGGCCTGCATACCTTCTTCTGGCCGGCGACTTACGGCGGCATCACCTTCAAGGAGTTGATGTACGACTACGACAAGGCCAAGAAAGTCTGTTTCGATGCCGTCATGGAATTCGAGCCGGACGGCGTCTTCCCGCTGCTGCTCGGCACCTCGCTCGGCCGCTCGCTGGAAAAGCTGGAATTCAAGCAACTGCAATGGCCCGGCCACGGCGTCGGCGACATGCAGCCCTTCCAGTACCTCGACCGCGAGTACATGAAGGCCGAGGAATACGACGACTTCCTGTTCGATCCGACCGGCTTCTACCTGCAGAAATATCTGCCGCGCGTCGCCGGCGCCTTCGAGGGCTTCGACAAGCTGCCGAGCTTCCCGGGGCTGCACTACTTCCGCCTGGTCAATGGCATCCGCCCCTTCGCCCTGCCCGAAGTGCGCGCGTCCTTCGACAAGATCGTCGCCGCCGCCGAGGAAGTGAATGTGATGTTCGGCCACCACCTCGACTGGACGCAAAAGATCAACGCCGCCGGCTTCCCGCTGTTCAACGGCGGCAACTCGATTGCCCCCTACGACTTCATCGCCGACTACTTCCGCGGCGCCACCGGCATGATGAAGGATCTCTACCGCCACAAGGACAAGCTCAAGCTGGTCCTCGACAAGGCGGCCGTCTTCATCTCCAAGATGACCATCGCCAACGCCCGCGCCGCCGGCAATCCCGTCGTCTTCATCCCGATCCACTGGGCGCCGGACGCCTTCATGAGCCCGAAGCAGTTCGAGGAATTCTGGTGGCCGTCCTTCCGCCGCCTGATGATGGAGCTGATCGAGGCCGACCTGATCCCGATGCCGATGTGGGAATCGGATTGCACCAAGCGCCTCGAAGTCATCAAGGACATCCCGGCCGGCAAGTGCATCTACTGGTTCGAGCGCACAGACATGGTCAAGGCTTTCGAAGTGCTCGGCGACCGCGTCGCCCTGCGCGGCAACCTGTCGCCGTCGATGCTGACCACCGGCACGCCGGCCGATGTCGATGCGGCCGTCAAGCACCTGGTCGACAACGTCTGGAACAAGGGCGGCAAGCTGATCCTCGACGGCGCCTTCGGCATTCCCGACGAAACGCCGGTCGATAACGTGCGCGCCATGTTCGGCGCGGCGCGCAAGTACGCGGGTTGAGAGAGCATGCCGCGCATCGTCGGCGTCGATCTGCGGCGCGACCTGGAGAACAATCCTCCGCCGGGATTGTCGCCGGTGCGCGCCCGGTTGCGCCGCGATGCGCTGGCGTTGATGCTGGACGAGGATTTGGTTGAGGCTTCGTATTGCTACGAAGTGCTGCCGCTTGATGCGCCGCCGGCCGCCACCCTGCATGCCGGCGGTGCAGCCTTTGATGCGCCAGCGCTATTGCCCGCCAGCGGCGAACTGACCGCTCTTGGTTTCGCCGCCTGCACCCTCGGTCCGCGCCTGCAAAGCCGGTGCACCACGCTTTTCGGCGAAAAGCGCGCCTCGCTGGCCGTCGCCCTCGACGAACTTGGCACCGAAATGCTCTTCGCCCTCGCTCGCCGACTGCAGGACCGTGTGCTCTCCGAGTGTTACCGCAAGCGCCTGAGCCTCGGCGCTGAGCTCAATGCCGGCGACCCCGGCCTGGCGCTCGACACGCTGGCCGCCATCGTTCGCCTGTCCGGCGCTGCCGACATCGGCATCGGCCTGCATGGCGGCAAGCTCATGACGCCGCTCAAATCGACGGCGATGATTTTCGCCATCGGCCGCGACCTGCCGGCCGTCGCCCTGTCGCGCTGCGGCGGCTGCCCGTCGCGCGAGCGCTGCACTTTCGGTCGCCGTCCGGCGGCTATACCGACACCGGCCTACGCCTGATGACTACGCCGACCACTCCCCATCGCCTGCATTTCCCGCATCTCGACCGGGAAATCGCCAGCCACGAAGCGGAAACGCTGTTCCAGAGCGCCCGCCGCCATGGCGTGCGCATCGTCGGCGCCTGTGGCGGGCGCGGCACTTGCGGCAGTTGCGTCGTGCGCATTTACGACGGCGAGGTCGCCCATCGCCAGCCAAATGCCGACGACCTCACCGAAGAAGCTGGTGAAGCAACGGGCAACAACAAGCGCTGGGTACGCGCCTGCCAGGTCAGCGCCCGCAGCAACTGCACGGTCGAAGTGGCGCCCCGCTCGCTGGCCGCCGTGGTACGCACGGAAACCGACGACGGCGCGCCGGAAAGCCTGGCCCTGGACCCGACCGTACGCGCCATCGACCTCCGCCTGCCGGAAGCCAGCCTCGCCGACAACCTGTCCGACCATGACCGCATCCGCCGCGCCCTTGGCGACAATCCCACGGTCGACCCGATTTCTGCCCGAAAAATGCCCGGCCTGCTGCGTCAGAACGGCGACGACTGGACGCTGCGCGTCTGGCAGCGCGGCGACGAACTCATCGCCTTCGGCGCTAGCGGCCGGCGCAGCCTGGGCCTGGCCGTCGATCTCGGGACGACCAATGCCGCCGCCTTCCTCGTCGATCTCGACAGCGGCGCGCGGCTGGCCAGCCTCGGCGTCGAAAACCCTCAAGTCGCCTGGGGGGCAGACCTGATCAGCCGCATCAATTACGCCGTGCACGGCCCGGCCGCCAGCGAGGAACTGCGCAGCGCCGCCGTCGCCGCAATCAACGCCCTGGCCCATGACCTGTGCCGTGCCGTCGGCCAGAACAGCGAGGACATCGTCGACGTCGTGGTCTGCGGCAATACCGCCATGCATCACCTGCTGCTCGGCCTGCCGGTGCGCCAACTCGGCCGCGCCCCTTTTGTCGCGGCGGTGCGCGACGGCATCGACCTCAAGGCGCGCGAACTCGGCCTGACCGTGGCACCCGGCGCCTGGGCGCATGTCGTCGCCAATATCGGCGGCTTCGTCGGCGGCGACCATGTGACCGCGCTGGTCGCCAGCGAAAGCTTGTGGCGCGAAGCCGGCGCCGCGCTGGTCATGGACATCGGCACCAATACCGAAATCTCGGTGATCCACGGCGGGCGCATCCTGTCTGCCTCTGCCCCCTCCGGCCCGGCCCTCGAAGGCGGCCACATCGCCTGCGGCATGCGCGCCGCCGAAGGCGCCATCGAGAAGGTGTTCATCGAGGACGGCCACCTGCGCGTCGCCACCATCGGCCAGCGCAAGGCCATCGGCCTGTGCGGCTCGGGCGTACTCGACACGCTGGCCGCGATGCATCGCGGTGGCCTGATCAACGACAGCGGTCGCCTGGCGCCGGCGCATCCCGACATTGCTATGGTCAACGGGAAAAAAGCCGTGAAATTGGAAGGCGACGTGCACTTCAGCCAGGACGACGTGCGTGCCGTGCAACTGGCCAAGGCCGCCATCCGCACCGCTACCGAGTTGCTCCTCGACGAGGCCGGCCTGAGCGCCGACGATCTCGACCAGTTCATCATCGCCGGCGCCTTTGGCGCCTACATCGACGTCGCCAGCGCCATCGCCATCGGCCTGCTGCCCGACCTGCCGCGCCAGCGTTTCTCGCAGATCGGCAACGCCGCCGGCCTCGGCGTGCGCCAGATGCTGGCCTCGGCCACAGTCCGCCGGCGGGCCGACGAACTGGCCCGCAGCGCCCGCTACGTCGAACTCAGTTCGCGCCAGGATTTCCAGAAAGTCTTTTTGCAGCACATCGGATTCAAAAAAAACCATACCGGAGGCAAACCATGAACCAGAATTTCGCCATCAACATCATCGGGGAACGCATCAACCCCGGCTTCAAGAGCACCAAGGCCCTGTTCGACAATTCCGACCTGCCCGGCATCCAGGCGCTGGCCGTCAAGCAGGCCGAGGCCGGCGCCACGTACCTCAACGTCAATATCGGGGCGCGCGCCCTGACCGACGCCGGGTTCATGGTCGACTGTATCAAGGCCATCCAGGACGTCGTCGACCTGCCGCTGTCCTTCGATTTTCCCAGCCTAGCCGTGCAGCGCGTCTGCTTCGAGGCCTACGACCTGGACAAGGCGAAAGGCCGTCTGCCGCTGGTCAATTCGATCACCGAACACCGCTGGGATCTCATGGATCTCGCTAAAGACTACAAGTTCAAGGTCGTGCTCATGGCCTCCGAGCGCGTCGAGGAGATCGACGGCGTCAAGGTCGCCAAGGGCAACAAGACGGCCGACGAAATTTACGGCACGGCCCGCCGTTCGGCCCTGCGCCTGTGCGCCGATTACGGCATGACGATGGACGACATCTACCTCGACATGTCGGTCTCGGCCATCATCGCCGACACCGAGGCGCTCAACCGCAACACCCTGGACGCCATCATCCGCGTCGGCGCCGATCCCGAGCTCAAGGGCATCCACATGATGGGCGGCCTGTCCAACATCGGCCAGCAACTGCCGCCCAAGGCCGTCGACGGCTCCGACCTCAAGCACAGCCTGGAATGCGCCTTCCTGAGCATGGCCGTGCCGCACGGCTTCGACACCGTGCTCGGCACGCCGTGGCGCGGCTACCAGCCGCTGCCGGACGACCATTACGTGCTGCAAACCTACCGCAACTTCCTCGACGCCACCGGCAGCAACGCGCTGCGCGCCGTGCGCAAGTTCTACCGGGCCTGAGCATGGAACAACCTGAATTCGCGGTCGTCGCCAGCGACGGCTGGTTCGACGGCGAGCGGCATGTGGCTGGCCCGGTCACCCTGCGCGTCGCCAACGGCAAGATTGCCGAGATCGGCGCCGGCGACCACGGCCGGGTCATGGCCGCTTGGGGCCTGGCGGTGCACCGCGGCGCTTTCCTCATGCCCGGCCTGGTCGACGCCCACGTGCACCTTTTCCTCGACGGCGGCCCGACCGACGGCCCGACCCGCTCGGCGCACATGAAAAAGAGCGTCGAGGAACTGACCGCAGCCGCCCGCGCCAGCGCCCGCCAGTCGCTGGATCACGGCGTCACGCTGGTGCGCGATGCCGGCGACAAGCACGGCATCAACCACCTCATTCGCGACGAAGCGCGCGCTGCCACCAACGGCCTGTGCCGGGTCCGCTCCGGCGGTTCCGGCATCAAGCGCGCCAAGCGTTACGGCGCCTTCATGGCCGGCGATGTCGGCGACGACGACTCGATCCGCGACTCGGTCGCCCAACTGGCCGCCGACAACGACGAGATCAAGATCATCCTGACCGGCATCATCGACTTCGACGCCGGCGCCGTCACCGACGAGCCGCAATTCACGTTGGACGAAGCCCGACTGATCACCGCCACGGCCAAAAAACACGGCCGCCAGACCTTCGCCCATTGCAGCGGCATCAAGGGCCTGCGCATCGCGGCGAATGCTACGGTCGACGCCATAGAACACGGCTTTTTCATGGACCGCGAAACGCTGGCCATCATGCGCGACAACCAGGTCGCCTGGACGCCGACCTTCTGTCCCGTGCATTTCCAGTGGGCGAAACCCGAAGCCGTCGGCTGGTCGACCAACACCATCGGCCACCTGCGCCGCATCATCGACAGCCATGCCGAACACCTGCGCCTGGCCCACGAAATGGGCGTCACCCTGCTGCTCGGCACCGACGCCGGCAGCATGGGCGTCGAGCACGGCAAGGCGATGTTTGAGGAAATCCAGCGCTACCTTGAAGCCGGCCTGCCGCTAAGCGCCGCCCTGCAGGCGGCGACGGCCAACAACCGCCGGCATTTCGGCCTGGCGCCGACCCTTACGGTCGACGCCGATTTCGAGGCCAATCTGCTCGCCGCCTCGCCCTTCCTTCAAAGCTCGGCCCTGGCCCAGCCGCCGCTAAAGACCTGGCTGGCCGGGTAGATGCCGCCGCGCTGACCCGCGCGGCGGCATCCCCGGGATCAACTCAATGCGGCGAATATTTGTCGACCAGCGCGACAGCCTCGTCGTGCAACTGCTTGCCGTCCAACCCCTTGGCCGAGACTTCCTTGATCCACTCCTCGGTCACCGGCTTGGCCGCGGCCTGCCACTTGGTCATCTCGGCCGCCGGGATCGGGAAGATCTTGTTGCCATTCTTGACCGTCGCCTTGAGACCGGCATCGTCGCCCAACTGCATCTGCAAGGTGAACCAGGCCGAGGCTTCCCGCCCGCTGTTGCGGTCGATCACCGCCTTCAGGTCGGCCGGCAGACTGTTGTACTTCTTGGCATTCATGATGAACATCATCGTCGTCGCGGTCATCGCGTAGTCGCCGGAAAACTCGCTCGAGGATTTGGTCAGTTCCTGGACCTTGAAGGCCGGCACCACTTCCCACGGCAGCAGGGCGCCCTCGATAACCCCCTTCGACAGGCTTTCCGGAATCTGCGGCACCGGCATGCCGACCGGCGTGGCGCCCAGCGCTTCGAGCAGTTTGGTGCCCAGCCGCGACGGGGTGCGGATCTTCAGGCCCTTCATGTCGTCGAGCGTGCGGACTTCCTTGTCCCGCGAATGCAGGGCGTAGGGGCCGGAGACCCAGAGCGCGATCGGCCGGACGCCGGCAAATTCCTTCGCCGCATTTTTCTCAGCGAAATCCCATAAGGCGCGGGACGAACCATCGCGCGTCCGGTTGATGAACGGCAGTTCGAACACTTCGGAAACCGGGAAACGCCCCGGCGTATAGCCGGGCAAGGACCACACGATATCGGCGACGCCATCGCGGACCTGGGTCAGCAATTGCGGCGGCGTGCCGCCCAGCTGCATGGCCGGATAAATCTGGCATTTCATCTTGCCGTGCGATTCGGCTTCGATCTTTTCGCACCACGGAACGATCATCTTGACGTGCCCCGGCGCCGTTGGCGGCACCGGGTGCGCCACTTTCAGGATTACTTCTTGCGCCTGCGCGAAGCCCGGAATCAGCGCGGCGAGCGCCATGCCGCGCGCGAATTGGATAAATTTCATGCTTGTCTCCTTTTGTTGTCTGCGACGGCTTGCCCTCAGGCAAACAGCACATTGGGACATAAAGGAGCGCTCGGGAAAGGGCAATAACTCTCTATCAGTTATGCATGAATGGCATAGCCGACGGGGCGTAATCCGCTAGCGCGGCTACAAGTTGTCGGTGGCCAGGGTGGTCGCCGCGGATATCGGTGCCATCGAGGTCGGTTCCAGACCGTCCGGTTCCTACGGTCAACCGGAAATTCTGGCCAAAATCGAAATCCCGGTTGCCCTTGCCGGCCGCCTAGCGCTTCTGCAGGCGGTAAGCCAGTTGCGCCCGCGACATGCCGAGCAGGCGTCCGGCAGCGGCCAGATTGCCGTGCGAACGGGCGACGGCCTCCTCGACGACTCTCTGCTCCAGTGCTTCGAGCGGCGCCATACCGTTCGTTTCGTGGCCGAGCACCATATCGAGCAGACTGCCGTTCGCCGGCCCGTCGGCCTTGGCCGGTTGGTCCGCAGTATCTGCCAAGGCCCCGTTGCCACCCAGTGCATACATCGTGTCGAGAGCGACCTTTTCCGCCCTGAAGATATGCGGCAGATCGACCAGTTGCCCATTGTCGGCCGAGATCACTCCGCGTTCGACGAGGTTTTGCAACTCGCGGATATTGCCCGGATAGGCATAGTTGAGCAGTGCGCGTACTGCGCGCGAGGTGAAACCGGGCAGGTCGCGACCATGGCGCAGGCAGTAGCGGCGGAAGAAATAGCTGAGCAGTAACGGAATGTCGTCGCGCCGCTCGCGCAACGGCGGTAAATGGATGGGATAAACATTGAGACGGAAATAGAGGTCTTCGCGGAAAAGCCCCTTGCGGACGGCGTCCTCCAGATCAACATTGGTCGCCGCCACGAGCCGGACATCGACTTTCTGCGTCCGCGTTCCGCCGACCCGCTCGATGATGCCTTCCTGCAGCGCGCGCAGCAGTTTGCCCTGGGCCACCATGGTTAGCGTGCCGATTTCGTCGAGGAACAACGTGCCGCCATCGGCCCGTTCGAAGCGTCCGGGGCGGGATTCGGTGGCGCCGGTATAGGCGCCGCGTTCGACCCCGAACAGTTCCGACTCGACCAGGGTGTCGGGGATGGCCGCGCAGTTCACCGAAATGAATGCGCCGTCTTTCCGGCTGCTGATGTCATGCAGCATGGACGCGAACAATTCCTTGCCCACCCCGGATTCACCGGTAAACAGGACCGTTGCCTGGGTCGAGGCAACCCGCGTCAGCATGTGGCACGCACTATTGAACGCGGCAGAAATGCCGACCATGAGATTTCGGCCGCGGGCCGGCGGATTCTCCTCCGGCACCGGCAGATCGGCCGCTTCGTATTTCTTGCCACCGCCAAAGGCTTCGCGGTTCACGAAGCTTTCGGGGTTGAGATAGCGCAAATCCTGTTCGACATCGGGCCACTCCTCGGCCGGCTTGCCGATGACCCGGCAGACCCGGGCGCCGGCAGCGCGGCACTCGACTTCGCGAAAAACAATCAACTTCCCGAGAAACAGCGTGCTGACGTAGCCGGTGGCATAGCCGACCAGATTCCAGCAGGCCGGCTCGTTATCGACGCCATGCGCCGCCACGTGGACATCGACCTCACACGAGTTGTGCCAGAGGAATTCCCCGTAATACGACCCCTTCTCGTAATCGGTCTGCACCAGTACCGGCTCGACCTTGACCATGCCTTCGAGGGCATGCAGGCGCGTCCCGGCCAGCAGTTGGGCGCCCTGGTCGGCGTGCGACCATTTTTCGCGGACCAGTTGGGCGTCGCGCATCCCGGAGGCGTAGCCGGCGCGGGTCAGCAGGCCGCGCGCGCCTTCGATGCCGAGCGTGGATATCAGCTCCTTGCGCAACTGGCCGTAGGTGCTGTTGCGCATCAGCAACATGCGTTGATCGTCCAGCCAGATGCGCCCGTCGCCGGGAGAAAAGAACAGGCACTCGGTCAGATCGCTCAGGCTGGGGCTTTCCCCGAAATCGGCATCACTTCCGGTCAGCAACATCGTCCCGGTCGTCCGCGACACCTCGGCCAGAGAAATTCGCTTGGTCATCTCGTCTCCATAATTCTTATAAAAATTTCACTTCGCTTTGGCTTTCCTGGCTAGAAAAGTTCAAAAAATCGAACTTTTTCCCTTGTGTCAATTTTTGTTGCACTGCACATCAGGCGCACAAAAAACAGGGTACTTCGTTTTTCAACTCAGTCAGTTAGCTGCCATGCAGACGCAGCAAAAGCGGGTTAATGCGGTGTTGGCACGTCAATTGCGAATAGCGATACGAGTTTAACCATATTCAACGCACAACGGAGACACCATGTCCGACATCAACAAGCTGCTCAATCCGGCTCAGTGGAAAGGCAATATTTTCAATGGTCAATGGCACGCCGCCCAGGGCGGCAGCCTGACCGTGCGCGAACCGGCTACCGGCGAAGTGCTGGCCGAAATCGGCCAGGCCAATGCCGCCGATGCCGAACAAGCCATCCAGACCGCCGTCGTCGCCCAGCGCGCCTGGGCGGCGGTAGCACCGCGCGAGCGCGCCGCCATCTTCCGCCGGGCGGCCAATATTCTCCAGGCGCATTTCGACGAACTGGTCATGTGGGTGGTTCGCGAAACCGGCGGCATCATCCCCAAGGGTCAGCTTGAAATCAATGAAGCCATCGAACTGTTCAGCATGGCCGCCGCCATGCAGCACGAAAACCAGGGCATCGTCCTGCCCAGCGCGGCCGGCCGCCTGAGCTACGCCAAGCGCGTGCCGCACGGCGTGGTTGGTGTCATCTCGCCGTTCAACGTGCCGCTGGTCCTGTCGATGCGCGCCGTCGGCCCGGCGCTGGCCGCCGGCAATGCCGTCGTGCTCAAGCCTGATCCGCAAACCCCGGTCAGCGGCGGCCTGATGATCGCCGCCGTGCTGCAGGCTGCCGGCTTGCCGGAAGGTGTTTTGCATGTGCTGCCGGGCGGCGCCGAGCCGGGTTCTGTATTGTGCGAATCGCCGCTGGTCAAAATGATCGCGTTTACCGGGTCGACCGCAGTCGGCCGCCTGATCGCCGAAGCGGCCGGTCGTCACCTCAAGAAAGTCACCGTCGAACTAGGCGGCAAGAGCCCGCTGCTCATTCTTGATGACGCCGACCTCGATATCGCGGCCAGCAACGCCGCCTGGGGCGCATTCCTGCACCAGGGCCAGATCTGCATGGCCTCCGGCCGCATCCTGGTCCAGGAAAGCATCGCCGAGGAATTCACCCGCCGTCTGGTCGTTAAGGCCACCCACCTGCCGGTCGGCAATCCGGCCACCGAACAGGTCGCCCTCGGCCCGCTGATCAGCGAACGCCAGCGCGACCGCGCCCACGCCATCATCCAGGACAGCGTCAAGGCAGGTGCCAAGCTTGAAGCCGGCGGCACCTACGACCGCCTGTTCTACAAGCCGACCGTGCTCTCCAACGTCAAGCCGGGCATGCGCGCCTATCACGAAGAAGTGTTCGGCCCCTGCGCCAGCATCATCACTTTCAAGACCGACGACGAAGCCATCGCCATTGCCAACGACACCGAGTACGGCCTGTCGTCCGGCATCATCACGGCCGACGTCGGCCGCGCCATGCGCCTCGGTGAGCGGATTGATTCCGGCATGCTGCACATCAACGACCAGACGGTAAACGACGAAGTCTGCAACCCCTTCGGTGGTCGCGGCTGCTCGGGCAACGGCGGCAACGTCGGCGGCCCGACCAACTGGGAAAACTTCTCGCAGTTGCGCTGGGTCACCGTCCAGTCCGCTGCCCACCCGTACCCGTTCTAAGTCACGGGAGAGCGCACATGCAAATCACCGCCGCCGTCGCCCGCGAAAAGGGCGCTGCCTTTTCCCTGGAAACGCTCGAACTGGAAGAACCGCGGGCCGGCGAGGTGCTTGTTCGCGTCGTCGCCACCGGCGTCTGCCATACCGACATGGTGGTGCGTGACGGTCACCTGCCGACGCCGATGCCGGTCGTCCTTGGTCACGAAGGTTCCGGCGTCGTCGAAAAGGTCGGCGCCGGCGTCACCAAGGTCGCCCCCGGCGACCACGTCGTGATGACCTTCAACTCCTGCGGCCACTGCCCGAGCTGCGATGAACACGAGCCGGCCTATTGCCACGAGTTTTTCCCGCGCAATTTCTTCGGCACCCGGGCCGACGGCAGCAGCGCGCTGTCGCGTGACGGCGAAGTCATCCATGGCAATTTCTTCGGCCAGTCGTCGTTCGCCAGCCACGCCATCTGCCATCAGCAGAATGTTGTCAAGGTACCGACGGATGTCGATCTGGCCTTGCTCGGGCCACTCGCCTGCGGCATCCAGACGGGAGCAGGTGCCGTCATCAATGCCCTGCAACTGAAGGCCGGCAAATCCTTCGCCGTCTTCGGCGCCGGTTCGGTCGGCCTGTCGGCGCTCATGGCTGCCAAGGCCAAAGGCGCTGCGCAACTCGTCGCCGTCGATACCAACGATGATCGCCTTGAGTTCGCCAAAACCATCGGCGCCACGCACACCTTCAACCCGCTGCGCGACGACGTTGTCGCCGGCCTGCTCGCCCTGACCGGTTACGGCATCGACTATGCGGTGGACACCACCGGTATCCCGGCCGTTATGCGCAATGCCGTGATGAGCCTGGCGCCTCGCGGCACCTGCGGCATCCTCGGCGCTTCGCCGATGGGCACCGAACTGAGCCTCGACGAAGTGCATTTCATGAGCGGCGGCCGCCGTCTGCTCGGCATTGTCGAAGGTTCGGCCAATCCGGACGAGTTCATTCCGCAACTGATCGAGATGTACCGCCGGGGCGATTTTCCCTTCGACCGCATGGTGCGTTTCTACCCGTTCAATGAAATCAACGCCGCGATTCACGACAGCGAAACCGGCAAGAGCATCAAACCGATCGTTCGTATCGGCTAGTTTTTTCACCACAACAGAAACACATAACACTACTGGAGGAATCAATGCTGACAAAGCAACCAAGTCGTATCGCCTTGGCACTGGCCGCGACATTCGCCATGCCCGCGGCTCACGCCTTCCAATTCGACATGGGGGAGTCCGACGTCAAGATGCGTTGGGACAACACCGTCAAGTACAGCACCATGTATCGCGTGCGCGATCCGAATGCCGCTCAACTGACCGCTCAAATCGCCAGCCCGGCCGGCGACGGCAACCGCAACTTCAAGAAGGGCTTTACCTCCCAACGTCTCGACCTGACCAGCGAATTCGACATCACCAAGGGCAACTTCGGCGCCCGCATCAGCGGCGCCGCCTGGTATGACGACATCTACATGCGCTCCAACGACAATACCTCGGGCATTACGCACAACATCAGCACCGGTTCGAACCAGTTCACCGATGGTACCCAGGATGCCGTTGGCGTTAACGGTCGTTTGATGGATGCCTTCGTTTTCGCCAAGGGCGAACTCGGCAACATGCCGGGCCGAATCACGCTCGGTCGTCATGCCGTGATCTATGGCGAAACCCTGATGTCCGGCAGCAACGGCATTGCTGCCGCCCAGGGGGCGGTCGACATCACCAAGGCAGCGACCGTACCAGGTGCCCAAGTCAAGGAATTCATCCTGCCGACCGAACAGATATCCGGTTCGCTGCAATTGACCAACAAGCTTTCGGTTGGTGGCTATTACCAGTTCAAGTGGCACAAGTCGCCATTCTTCGCAGCCGGCAGTTTCCTGTCGCCCAATGACTTCATGACCGATGGTGCGGAGTCTTTCCTGAGCACGCCAGGGGGCGGTCTGTTTGCTCGGGGCGAAGATCTGAAGGCGCGCGATGGCGGGCAAGGCGGTCTGCAATTGCGCTACATGTCGGATGCCCTGGATACTGAATTCGGTGTTTACGCTGCGAATTTCCATGACAAGACCCCGTCAGCGGCCTATTTCGACCCGGTCCGCGGCAACTACCGTCTGGTCTACCAGGAAGACATCCAGGTCTACGGCGTCTCGGCCAGTACGGTTCTGGGTGGCGACAACGTCTCCATTGAAGCATCGATGCGCCACAACATGCCGATCACCGGCGGTATGGCCATCGTGCAGGCAATTCCGGCGCAATGGAACAACTTCGACAACAAGGACAACCCGGCCTACGCCGTCGGTAACACCGCTCATGTCACGGTCGCCGATATCCACCTCTTCCAGCCGAATTTCCTGATGAAGGACGGTGGTTCGCTGGCCATCCAGTACGACTGGCATACGGTCCTCGACATCGACAAGAACCCCGCCGCCATTGACAGCACCACCACGAAAAGCGCTTCGCGCCTGACCGCAGCCTTTACCGCCGATTTCTTCCAGGTCTTCGACGGCATCGACTTGTCCATTCCGGTTGTCTTCAGCCATGACTTCCAGCGCTCGCGCGTCTTTGTCGGCTGGGTCGAAAATGGCGGTTCGCTCGACGTCGGCGTCAACTTCAATTACCAGAACACCTGGAAGGGCGGCCTGAACTATCACCGTTTCATCGGCAAGCATGGCACCAGCATTGGTGCTGGCAGCTTCGACCAGACCTTGTGGGACCGTGACTACGTCACCTTCAACGTTTCCCGCAGCTTCTAACAACAGAGGATACCCAAATGAAAATGCGCATCACCATTCTCGCCGCGCTGATCGGCGCGGCCATCTCCGGGCAGGGTTTCGCGGCGGTCAGCGCCGACGAGGCTGCCAAGCTCAAAACCACGCTGACCCCCATGGGCGCCGAAAAGGCTGGCAACAAGGACGGCTCCATCCCGGCCTGGACCGGCGGCAACACCAAGGCGCCGGCCGGCTACAAGTCAGGCAGCACACGGCCTGATTTCTTTGCCGGTGAAAAGCCGATCTACACGGTCGACGCCAAAAACATGGGCAAATATGCCGACAAGTTGACCGATGGCGTCAAGGGCCTGCTCGCCAAGTATCCTGACTTCAAGCTCCAGGTCTACCCGACGCACCGTAGTGCCGCGGCACCGCAGTGGGTGTACGACAACACTCTGCAGAACGCCACCCGGGCCAAGCTTTCCGGCAACGGTGCTACGGTAGAAGGGGCCTACGGCGGCATTCCCTTCCCGATCCCGAAGAGCGGTACCGAGGCGATGTGGAACCATGTCCTGACCTGGCAGGGCGAGGCCATCACTCACCCGATCAATGCCTGGATGGTCACCCGCGACGGCAAGCTTTCGGTCGTCAGCGAAGGCGAACAAAACAAGCTCAGCCCGTACTACGACAAGAACGGCAGCCTGGAGACCTACAAGGGCGTTTACCTGTACGGTCGTTTCGTGCAGAGCGCCCCGTCCTCGAAGGCAGGTGAATCCATCCTCGTGCATGAAAGCAGCACCGCCGACAAGGGCCGCGGTATCTGGCAATACCTGGTCGGTCAGCGCCGCGTTCGCCGTGCCCCTTCGGTGTCGTATGACACGCCGGACTCGGTGACGTCCGGCATGGGTTTCTTCGACGAAGCCTTCATGCTATTCGGACCCTGGGACCGCCACGAGTACAAACTGGTCGGCAAGAAGGAAATCCTGATTCCCTACAACAACAACAAGGCTGCCGCCGCCAAGGCGGAAGACTTGATGGGCAAGGATTTCCTGAATCCGGAACTGGTCCGTTGGGAACTGCACCGTGTCTGGGAACTCGAGGCCAGCCTGGCCCCGGGCAAGCGCCACGTGGTGGCCAAACGCAAGTACTACATCGATGAGGATAGCTGGCAGATCATCCTGATCGACGGCTGGGATGCGCAAGGCCAACTGTGGCGGACCAACTACACGCTGACTGTGTTGGCTCCCGATGTGCCGGCGCTCTTCGGCAACATCTACTGGGGTACCTACAACCTGCAGAATGGTGGCTACTACCTGAATGCGGCATCGAACGGTACCAACAAGCAAGTCGGGCTCAAGCCCTCGCTGACCGAGAAGTTCTTCACGCCCGAAGAGCTCGCCAACCTCGGCGCCCGCTAAGCAATACCGGTTGCGGCAGGCCTGAACGGGTCTGCTGCAATCAGGCTCTGTTTGCATCGATCTCTCTGCGTTTGCCGGGAGTTGCCTCAGCGCACTCCCGGATCTTTTTGGCAAATCATGAAAAAAACGATCATTTATCTGTGCATGGCTGGCTTGTCTTCCGCCGCTTTGGCACAAAGCGCGCCGCCGCCGCACGCCCCCTTTGCGCTCGATTTCCCTTCCCTGATTTCCGGCAAGGCGAGCCACAGCGCCATGCTGACGATTACCAGGGCGGGTGAGCGACTGATCGCTGCAGGCGAACGCGGCATCGTTCTTTATTCGACCGACAACGGCAAGCAGTGGACGCAAGCGGTGACCCCGACCAGCGTTACGCTGACCGCCTTGCGTTTCATCGACGCCAAGCGCGGCTGGGCGGTCGGCCATATGGGCCTTGTGCTCCACACCGAAGATGGCGGCGTTACCTGGCGCAAGCAGCTGGACGGTATCCAGGCCGCCCAACTGGCCTATGAAGCGGCCTTGGCCGGCGGTGACGAGAAGGCGGTTCGTCAGGCTACCTTCCTGGTCACCGATGGCCCGGACAAGCCTTTCTTCGACCTCAACATCGACCCGTCGGGGCGCGGCTTCATCGTCGGCGCCTACAACCTGATATTCCGCACGACCGACGGTGGCAAGACCTGGCAAGACTGGTCGGCCCACGTCGACAATCCAAAAGCCATGCACCTCTACGGCGTCGCCAAGAGCGGCAATGACCTCTACCTGGTCGGCGAACAGGGTCTGATCCTACGGTCGACCGACGGTGGAGAGCATTTTTCGGCCCAAACATCCCCCTACGTCGGCACCTGGTTCGGTGCTCTGGCGACCGCCAAGGGCCTGCTGCTCTACGGCCTGCGCGGTAATGCCTTCCTGCAGCCGGCGAGCGGCGAGGGCTGGCAGCAACTAAAGACCAATACCACGGCGGCGATTGCCGGCGCCGCCCAATTGACCGATGGGCGCCTGGTGCTGGCCAGTCAGTCCGGACAACTGCTGATCGAACAAGCGCCGATGAAATTCGCCCCGCTGGCGATGCGCTCCGCCGGCCCGTTGACCGCCGTGGTCGAAGGCAGCGACCGGGGCGTTGTCGTGACCAGCCTGCGCGGTGTCGTCATGGCACCGCTCGCCACAGCCAATAACTAAAACCATCGACGGAGACGCACCGTGCATACCCCCCACCACAACGATCATCAGCCGGTCATCGAACGACTGGAAGACTTCGACACGAAATCGGGCAATCTGGCCGAGCGCGTGTTGTTCAACAACCGCTTCTGGGTCGTCCTGTTCTGTCTGGTCGGCACGCTGCTGCTCGGCTGGCAGGCGACGCGCATCAATCTCAACGCCAGCTTCGAGAAGATGATTCCGGCGACCCATCCGTACATCGTCAACTACCTCGAAAACCGCGCCGATCTGGCCGCCCTCGGAAACTCCATGCGCATCGCCGTGGAAACCACCGAAGGCACCATTTTCGACCAGGAGTACATGGCCACCTTGCAGAAGATGAATGACGAAATCTATCTGCTGCCCGGTGTCGACCGGGCATTCATGAAATCGCTGTGGACCACCGCGACGCGTTGGGCGGCGGTGACCGAAGAAGGCCTGGAAGGCGGCACCGTGGTCCCCGACGACTACGACGGCTCGCCGCGCAGCCTCGACCAGGTGCGCCAGAACGTCGAACGCTCCGGCGAGATCGGTCAGCTCGTCGCCGCCAATCTCAAGTCGAGCATCATCTTCGTGCCGCTCCTCGACCGCAATCCGCAAACCGGCCTGGCGCTCGACTATCAGGAACTGTCGGCCAAGATCGAGCAGATCCGCGCCAAGTACCAGAGCGGCAAGATCAAGGTTCACGTCACCGGCTTCGCCAAGGTCATCGGCGACCTCATCGACGGCCTGGCCCAGGTCCTGGTCTTCTTCGCCGCGGCCATCGTCATCGCCACCGCCATGCTCTTCTGGTACACCCGCTGCGTCCGCTCGACTTCGCTGGTCGTCGCCTGCTCGCTGGTCGCCGTGGTCTGGCAATTCGGGGTCATCACGCTGCTCGGTTTCGAGCTCGACCCTTACTCCATCCTCGTTCCCTTCCTGGTTTTCGCCATCGGCATGAGCCACGGCGCCCAGAAGATGAACGGCATCATGCAGGACGTCGGGCGCGGTACGCATCGCGTCGTCGCCGCCCGCTACACCTTCCGCCGCCTGTTCCTGGCCGGCATGACGGCGCTGCTCTGCGACGCCGTCGGCTTCGGCGTACTCATGCTGATCGAGATCAAGGTCATCCAGGATCTCGCCGTCATCGCCTCGATTGGCGTTGCCGTGCTGATCTTCACCAACCTGATCCTGCTGCCCATCCTGCTCTCCTATACCGGCGTCAGCCCGAGCGCCGCCGCCCGCAGCCTGAAGTCCGAACAACTCGACGAAGCCGGTGCCAAGCACTGGCTGTGGGAATTCCTCGACTTGTTCACCCAGCGTCGCTGGGCGCTGTTCTCGGTGCTGCTCGGAATCGCCATGGCTGTCGTCGGCTATACCGTGAGTACCCATTTGCAGGTCGGCGACCTCGATCCGGGTGCCCCGGAACTGCGTGCCGACTCGCGCTACAACCGCGACAACGCCTTCATGGTCGAGAACTACGCGGCGAGCGGCGACATCCTGGTGGTCATGGTCAAGACCGCCGAAGACCAATGCACCCGCTACCAGAACCTGTCGCTGGTCGACGAACTGGGCTGGCAACTCGAACAGTTGCCCGGCGTCGAGGCCACCAATTCGATGGCCAAACTGTCGCGCATCGCCACCGCCGGCTACAACGAGGGCAACTTCAAGTGGCTCGACCTGGTGCCCAACAACGACGTGCTCGGCGGCGTCCAGACCCGCGCCCCGCGCGAGTTGTTCAACCAGACCTGCAGCCTGCTTACCCTCTATGTTTACCTGCAGGACCACAAGGCGGAAACCCTGAGTCGCGTCGTCAATGCCGTCGAAGCCTACGTGGCCAGCCACGACAACCCGGAAGCCCGCTTCCTGCTCGCCGCCGGCAGCGCCGGTATCGAAGCGGCAACCAACATCGTCGTCAAGCAGGCCACCCACGACATGATGTTCTGGGTCTATGGCGCCGTGACGCTGCTCTGCTGGATCACCTTCCGCTCCTGGCGGGCGGTCGTCTGCGCCGTGCTGCCGCTGGTCCTCACCTCCATCCTCTGCGAGGCGCTGATGGTTGCCTTCGGCATGGGCATCAAGGTCGCCACGCTGCCGGTCATCGCGCTCGGTGTCGGGATCGGCGTCGACTACGCCCTCTACGTGCTGTCGATCATGCTGGCCCGCATGCGCCAGGGCGACAGCCTGTCGGAAGCCTATTACCAGGCGCTGTTGTTTACTGGCAAGGTCGTCATGCTGACCGGCTTCACGCTGGCCATCGGCGTCGCCACCTGGGCCTTCTCGCCGATCAAGTTCCAGGCCGACATGGGCATCCTGCTCGCCTTCATGTTCATCTGGAACATGCTCGGCGCGCTGTTGCTGTTGCCGGCGCTGGCGCATTTCCTGTTGCGTCCGGCTGCAGTGGCCAGTAGCGACGAGCCGAATGTGCTCATGGTCGCCACGCCGGAAAAGAGCGCCGCCTGAGATGAGCCGGGTCGTCCGCTTTGCCGCCTATGGCGGCCCGGAAGTGCTGCGCATCGAGGATGAGCCGTTGCCGGCGCCCGGACCAGGCGAGATTCAGGTGCGCATCGAGGCCATCGGCCTGAATCGTGCCGAAGCCGCCTTTCGCGCCGGTCAGTATCTGGAGTCGGCCGACTTTCCGTCGCGTCTCGGTTATGAGGCGTCCGGCATCGTCGAGGCCCTTGGCCCCGGCGTTGCCGGCTTCCTGCCGGGGGATGCCGTCTGCGTGATCCCGGCCTTTTCGATGACGCGCTACGGGGTCTATGCCGAATTCGCCAATGTTCCGGTCAAGGCCGTTCTCCGGCGCCCGCCGGAACTCTCGGCGGAAAGCGCCGCTGCTTTGTGGATGGCCTATCTGACCGCCTACGGTGCGCTGGTCGATATTGCCCGTCTGGGCCGGGGCGACTACGTGGTCATCACCGCGCCGTCGAGCAGTGTCGGGCTGGCTGCCATCCAGATCGCCAATTTCGTCGGCGCCACGCCGATTGCCATCACCCGTTCGCCAGACAAAAGCGCGGCACTGCGGGCCGCCGGCGCAGCTCATGTCTTCAGTCCGGCTGACGATGAGGCCTTGATCGCGGCGGTGATGACGGCGACGGAAGGCAAAGGGGCAAACCTGGTGTTCGATCCGGTGGCCGGGCCGGGTGTCCATGCCCTGGCCGGCACCCTGGCGGCCCAAGGCACCCTGGTCATCTACGGCAATCTGAGCGGGGCCGGCGAGGCCACCCCCTTTTCGTTCCGGCAGGCCATTGGCAAGGGCCTCAGCCTGCGCGGCTATCTGGTCTTCGAGATCATTTCCGATGCCGGCCGGTTGCTGCGGGCGGAAAACTTCATCCGCGAAGGCCTGCGGCTCGGTGCCCTGCGGCCGACCATCGCCCGCCGCTTTGCTTTCGACGACATCGTCGCCGCCCATCGCTATCTGGAATCGAACCAGCAACTGGGCAAGGTCGTTGTGTCGACCACTCCCCACGCCAACGAACAACAGGAGTAAATCATGCTCGATCTCGAACTCGCCAGCTTCCTGGAAGAAGGCCGTGCCAGCGGCGCTCCGGACCTGTGCGACCTGCCGCCCAACGCGGCCCGTGGCCTCTATCGTTCGCTGACCGGCGCCGGCGACCGGCCCCCGGCGGCAGTGCCGTTCGAGTCCCGGCACATCGCCAGCCTCGACGGCATGCTCCCGCTGCGCATCTACCGGCCGGCGCAAACCGCCAAGGGTATCGTCCTCTATCTGCACGGCGGCGGTTTTGCCGTCGGCGACCTCGAGTGCTACCACTCGATCTGCAGCAATCTGTGTGCGCGCTCCGGCTGTGCCGTGGTTGCTGTCGATTACCGCCTGGCGCCGGAAGCCCGGTTCCCGGCCGCGGTAGATGACTGTTACGCGGCCCTGCTGTGGGTGGCAGCCAATGCCGGGGAACTGGCCGGCGAGGCGAACCGCATCGCCGTCGCCGGCGACAGCGCCGGGGCCAATCTGGCAGCGGTGCTGACCCTGCTCAGCCGCGACCGCCAGGGGCCGGCAATTGCCTTCCAGGCTTTGGTTTATCCGGTCACGGCCAGCGCTGCGGGGCAGTTTCCATCCTATGAAAAATACGGTGCCGGCTTCACCTTGACCCGGCGCAGCATCGACTATTTCAACCAGCACTACTTCGGCCCGACTGGCGTCGCCCCCGATTTTCGCGGTGCGCCGCTGCTCGCCAGCAATCTCGCCGGACTCCCCCCCGCCCTGGTCCAGGTTGCCGGCTACGACCCCTTGCACGACGAGGGCATTGCCTACGCCGAGCGGCTGATGGCCGACGGCGTCGCCGTCAGTCTGGTCGATTACCCGGGCCTGGCCCACGGTTTCATCAACATGACCGGTCGAGTCAAAACCGCAGCCGTCGCCTTCGAACAGCTGTGTTCGACGCTGCAGCAAGCTCTGGAGGAAGACGCATGAAAACCTTCTGGCAGCGTCTCTGGGGGAAACCCGATGCAATCGGTCTGGAAGACGGCGAACTCGACAAGCTGGCCGCCGATATCCGGGCGGAACGCTTCGACATGGCGCTGACGCGCTGGTCGGCCGCCAGGCCGGGCAGTCTGCTGCAGCGACTGTTCGCCTTGCCGCAAACGCTCGACCAGCGGCAGCGCGAGGCCTTGTCCACCCCATCCGTTCCGGAAGCGACGCACAGTCGGCTGGCCAATAGTCTGAAAGAGATTTCCGGCCAGTTGCAGACTGCCTTGCCGCCGATTCGCAACGATCTGGCGGACTGGCAAAAGTCGCTGGTGCTCAGCCTGGAACACACCAGCCACGCCGGAACGATAGCCCGGGCCGCGGCAGGAAAGATCGATCTCTGTTACGAAAAGGTCGGTAGCAGCGCCGTCGATATCGAGCAACTCGAACAGCACAACCAGGACATCGCGGCGGTCTTTACCGAGCTGACGACGCAATCGCAACGGATCGGGCGGATTGTCACGAGCATCCAGGAAATCGCCGCCCAGACCAATCTGCTGGCCCTCAATGCCGCCATCGAGGCGGCTCGGGCCGGAGAGCAGGGGCGCGGCTTCGCCGTCGTCGCCGACGAAGTGCGCAAGCTCGCCGAGCGGGCCAACCAATCGAGTCAGGAGATCGGGGGGATCGCCCAGGATCTTCAACATACGGCCGAGCAAGCCGGCAGCGGCGTCGAGCAGGCGGCGCTTTCCGCTACCGGGTGCTCGAACAACATCCGGGAAGCCCTGGCGGCGATGGATGACATCAAGTCGGGAACCGTCGTTCGCGCCGGGATCGTCAAAAAGGCCGTCGAACAGTTCGAGGTTCAGCAGGCGCTATGCGCCGCCATTACCGAGCAGGTCGTGGCATTGCAGGAGCAATCCCTGGCCTGTCACCCATTGGCGTCATGACGCGCCGTCTTCAAGAGATGGCCCGAAGCAGATTTGTATCGCAGTTCCACCCCACTTATCAGTAACTAATTACCAAGCAAAAGGAAGCAAAATGGCAAATTACGAAAACCGCTGGCAGGCCGTGAAGGTCGATGTCGAACAAGGCATCGCCTGGGTCACCCTGAACCGCCCGGAAAAACGCAATGCGATGAGCCCGCAGCTCAATCGCGAAATGATCGACATCCTCGAAACCCTCGAGCTCGACGACGACGTCCAGGTGCTGGTGCTGACCGGCGCCGGCGAATCCTGGTCGGCCGGCATGGATTTGAAAGAGTACTTCCGCGAGACCGACGGCAAGTCCGACGTTTTCCAGGAAAAAATGCGTCGCGACTGCTCGCAATGGCAGTGGAAGCTGCTGCGCTTCTACAACAAGGCGACCATCGCCATGGTCAATGGCTGGTGTTTCGGCGGCGCCTTCTCGCCGCTGGTCGCTTGCGATCTGGCCATCGCCGCCGACGAAGCCGTCTTCGGCCTGTCCGAAATCAACTGGGGTATCCCGCCGGGCAACCTGGTCAGCAAGGCCGTCGCCGACACCATGGGCCACCGCCAGGCACTCTATTACGTGATGACCGGCGAAACCTGGACCGGCAAGCAGGCCGCTGAAATGGGCCTGGTCAACAAGAGCGTGCCGCGCGCCCAACTGCGCGACGAGGTCAAGGCGCTGGCTTCCAAACTGCTGGAAAAGAACCCGGCCGTACTGCGCTACGCCAAGCATGGTTTCAAGCGCTGCCGCGAGCTGACCTGGGAACAGAACGAGGATTACCTCTACGCCAAGGTCGACCAGTCGAATGGCCGCGATCCGGAAAAGGGCCGTGCCCAGGGCCTCAAGCAGTTCCTCGACGACAAGACGATCAAGCCGGGCCTGCAAACCTACAAGCGCAACGTGTAAGCGCGAGTAAGGCAAACGGCAAGTCATCCGGGCCATCCGGGTGACTTGCCAACAAAAAGTTTCAAGGAGAGACCATGTTGCAAAACAAGCTGGAGGGCTACCGCGCCGTCAGCATCGGCAAGAATTCCGTCCAGGTCGATCAGGACGCTCAGGGGATCTGGCGAATGCGGTCGGCCGAGAAACTCGGCGACTATCCATGCCGCCTGACCGACCGCCTGGTCGAAGGTGCCGTAAAACACCCCGAGCGCACGCTGGTTGCCCGGCGCGATGCCAATGGCCAATGGCTGCGCATTTCCTACGGCGAAATGCTGCAGCGCGCCCGCGCCATCGGACAGGCCCTGCTCGACAGGGGATTGTCGGCCGAGCGACCCTTGCTGATTCTTTCCGGCAATGATCTGGAGCACTTGCAGATGGCCTTGGGGGCCATGTATGCCGGCATTCCCTACAGCCCGCTATCGCCTTCGTATTCGTTGATTTCCGGCGATTTCGGCAAGCTTGCCCATATCGTCAACCTGACCACGCCCGGCATGGTCTTCGCCTCCCAGGGGCAGCCTTTTGCCCTGGCAATCGCCAAGACCATTCCGTCCGATGTCGAAGTCGTGATTGCCGGTACACCCATCGAAGGGCGCGCCATGACTTCCTTGAACAGCCTGCTGGCCACCGAACCGACGACGGTCGGCGAGGCAAATCGTGCGCTGACCGGCGACAGCATCGCTAAATTCCTGTTCACCTCGGGGTCGACCAAGCTGCCGAAGGCGGTGACGACGACGCACCGCATGCTGTGCAGCAATCAGCAAATGCTGCTGCAAACCTTTCCCTGTTTCGGCGAAACGCCGCCGATTCTGGTTGACTGGCTGCCGTGGAACCATACCTTCGGTGGTAGTCACAATGTCGGCATCGCGCTCTACAACGGCGGCACGCTGTACATCGACGACGGCAAACCGACCACCCACGGCTTTGCTGAGACGGTGCGCAACCTGCGCGAAATCGCCCCGACCGTCTTTTTCAACGTTCCCAAGGGCTGGGAACTGCTCGCCGACGCGCTGGAAGCCGACCGCGAACTGGCCAAAACCTTCTTTTCCAAAGTCAATCTGTTCTTCTTCGCCGGTGCCGGGCTGTCCCAGGCGGCCTGGGACAAGCTCGAGCGAATCAGCCTTGAGCATTGCGGCGAACGCATCCGCGTCATGAGCGGGCTGGGCATGACGGAAACCTCGCCATCGTCGACATTCACCACCGGCCCTCTCAACCAGGCCGGCTATGTCGGCCTGCCGACGCCGGGCTGCGAGATCAAGCTGGTCCCGATTGACGAAAAGCTCGAGGTCCGTTTCCGTGGCCCGCACGTCATGCCGGGCTATTGGCGCGCCCCCGAGCAAACCGCCGAGGTCTTCGACGAGGAAGGCTATTACTGCACCGGCGACGCCCTGCGCTTCGCCGACCCGGCCCACCCGGAAATAGGGTTGATGTTCGACGGCCGCATCGCCGAAGACTTCAAGCTCAGTTCGGGCACCTTCGTCAGCGTCGGGCCGCTACGCGCCAAGCTCATCAGCGCCGGGGCGCCTTATGTCATGGACGTCGTGCTGACCGGGATCAATCGCGACGACATCGGCGCCCTGATCTTCCCCCGTCTCGAACACTGTTGCCGACTGGCCGGCCTGGCGCCGGATGCCGCCCCCGGGCAGATTCTCGCTCACCCGGCCGTCAACGCCTTCCTGGCCGATCTGTTGCGCACGGTCAACGTGACGGCGGGCGGCTCGGCCTCGCGCATCGCCTGGGCGCATCTGCTGATCGATCCGCCCTCGGCCGACCGCCACGAAATCACCGACAAGGGCTCGATCAACCAGCGGGCCGTGTTGCAGCATCGGGCGGACCTCGTCGAGCGCCTGTATGCCGGTCAGGGACCGGAACAGGTCGTCGGCAGGCGTTAGCCGGGATTGCTACGGTCAACCGGGAAAAAGGCCCAAAAACCAACACACTTTTGTTGCCGTTTTGCCACTCGTCCCCCGTTCCCGTCAGGGCGGGGAAGAATCCTCCGGTCGCCGCGGCACCGGAGGTGTTTGGCTATTTTTAACAAAAATTACATAAATAATAATTTCTGGACAGGTCGTGATCCCATTGCTATTTTATTAATTACTAATGTTGTTGTCGGCGCCCGTTGTGAGCAAGTCGTTGGATAACCAGAACGTATAAAAAGTGGGAGAGAGAAATGCGCAACAACCAGCCGGTGACCTCGGTCGAGACCTTGTTGCCCGACAATCTGTTCATCTACTCGACAACCGATCTGAAAGGCGTCATCACCTCGGTCAACGATGCCTTTATCGAGATCAGCGGCTATTCCCGCGAAGAACTCGTCGGCCAACCCCACAATATCGTTCGCCACCCGGATATGCCGCCGGGAGCCTTCGAGGATCTCTGGCAAGACCTCAAAGCCGGCCGGCCGTGGTGCGGGCTGGTCAAGAACCGGCGCAAGGACGGCGGCTACTACTGGGTCGAAGCCAATGCCTCGCCGATTCGCGAAAACGGTACTGTCGTCGGCTACGGCTCCGTCCGCCGCCGGCCGTCGCGCGCCGCCGTTGAGGCAGCCGAAGCGGTATACGCCAGAATCCGCCAAGGGCAAGGCAATCTGATCGTGCGCCACGGCCAGCCCTGGGCCAACGGCTGGTTGTCCGGCCTGTCCCGTTTCGGGCTGATCGCCCGTATCCGCCTCGCCCTCGTCCTCGGCCTAGTCGCCGGTGGCGGCCTGCTCACTGCGCCGCAACTGGCCATGCCCGGCCTGCTTGAGGGCAGCGCTGGCCTGCTGCTGGCCGCCCTCGCCATCCCGCTGCTGATCTGGCTGCCGCGTCTGTTCAAGGACCTGCAGCGGGTCGCCGGGGAGGTGAGCACCATGCAAAGCCAGGGCGACTTCTCGGCCCACGTCGTCGTCAAGGGCCAGGGAATGCTCTCCGAGGTCGCCCAGGGCATCAACGCCCTGGCCATCGACGTCGAAACCGTACTGCATGAAACCCAGACCGGCGCCCGGCGCGTCGCGGATGGGGCGCACAGCCTGAAGCTGGCCATGCAGCATGTGGGCGAAGCACAGGCCAGCCTGTGCAGTTCATCGGCGGCCACGGCGGCGACGCTGGAGCAAATCACCGTCGCCATCAACGAAACGGCAATGAACGCCAACGAAGGCGTCGACGCGTCGGCAGAAAATCAGCGTACCTCCGCCGAGGCCGGCCTTGCAGCCGACGAAGCTGTCGCCGAAATCGGCCAGATCGCCGACCGTGTTCGTTCCGCCGGCGACGCGGTGGCCACCCTGAGTCTGCGCTCGCAGGAAATCGGCGGCATGGCTGGGGTGATCAAGGACATCGCCGACCAGACCAACCTGCTCGCCCTCAACGCCGCCATCGAGGCAGCCCGGGCCGGCGAACAGGGGCGCGGCTTTGCCGTGGTCGCCGACGAGGTACGCAAACTGGCCGAGCGCACGGCCAAGGCGACGATGGAAATCGATGCCACCATTCATGCCATTCAGGACGAGATCGGGGGCGCCGTGAGCACCATGGAGGAGAGCCGCAGCCTGATGGGCGAAGGGGTGGTTCGCGTGCAATCGGTGCGCGATGCGCTATCGCTGATTCAAACCACGTCGCAACGCGCCCTGGAGCGTGCCCAGGCCATTGCCGACGCCTCGACAGAGCAGGGGGTTGCCGCCAACGACATCGCCCGCAACGTCGAACTCATCGCCCAGGCCATCGACACCCAGTCCGGCGACATCGCCGCCATCGAACAGCTGACTGAGGATTTCCAGAAAACCTCGGAAATCCTCAGCCGCAAACTGACCCATTTCCGGCTGAACGGTTGAACATCGGGGGCGATCAGTCACCAGAAATTTTCGGCCCAAAAACAAAAAAGGATCAACGCTGTAAAGCTGTTGATCCTTCATTGAATTCTTTGGTTGCGGGGGCAGGACTTGAACCTGCGACCTTCGGGTTATGAGCCCGACGAGCTGCCAACTGCTCCACCCCGCGTCCGATAATCGTTTTTGCTACTACACCGCAACTGGCGGTGCATCTAAACAAAAAGCCACGATTTGCGTGTTGGCTGAGTGCTTGGAATTTATGGTGGGGCGCGACAGATTCGAACTGTCGACCTACGGATTAAGAGTCCGCTGCTCTACCAACTGAGCTAGCGCCCCACGTTCCCAAAAATAATGGTGGGTCGGCCGAGATTCGAACTCGGGACCAACGGATTAAAAGTCCGCTGCTCTACCGACTGAGCTACCGACCCGACCTACCGGGAGCGCGCATTATATAGACCGTGCCCATGAGCGTCAACGGAAAATGCCTCAGTGAAGAATTGTGACGATGGGTTTTGAGGCTTTTTCCGGGTTGACCGTAGCAACGGCGTTACCCAAGCCGACGGCAGATTTCTGTGGTCAGCGCCGACTGATTCATGGCATAGAAATGCAGCCCCGGCGCGCCGCCCTGGAGCAGGCGTTCACACAGTTCGGTGACGACATCGAGGCCGAAGGCGCGGATCGAATCGCTGTCGTCGCCGTAGCTTTCGAACTTCTTGCGCATCCAGCGCGGCAGTTCGGCGCCGCAGGCGTCCGAGAAGCGGGCCAGCTTGGTGAAGCCGACGATGGGCATGATGCCGGGCACGATGGGGACATCGACGCCGAGCGCCCGGGCTTCGTCGACGAAGTGGAAGTAGGCGTCGGCGTTGTAGAAATACTGGGTGATCGCCGAGTTGGCGCCAGCCTTGACCTTGCGCGCGAAGGCGTCAAGGTCGTCCTTCGGGCTGCGCGCCTGCGGGTGCCATTCCGGGTAGGCGGCGACTTCGATGCTGAACCAGTCGCCGGTTTCGGCCCGGATGAATTCGACCAGTTCGTTGGCGTAGCGGAATTCGCCGGTTTCGGCCATGCCCGAGGGCAGGTCGCCGCGCAGGGCAACGGTGCGTTTGATGCCGGCGGCTTTGTATTCGTTGAGGATGTCGCGGATGTTGTCGCGCGTCGAGCCGATGCACGACAGGTGTGGCGCGGCGTCGTAGCCTTCGGCGGCAATTTCCTTGACGACGGCGAAGGTGCGCTCGCGGGTCGAGCCGCCGGCGCCGAAGGTGACCGAGAAGAAGCTCGGCTTCAGTTTGGCTAGTTCGGCACGCACGGCGCGCAGCTTGTCGACGCCTTCCGGCGTTTGCGGCGGGAAAAATTCGATGGAGATTTCTGTAGTCATTTTTTCAACCAGATGAAAAATTCGCGGTTGCCATCACCGCCGGTAATCGGGCTGTTGAGCCAGGCTTTCACGGTCAACCGGAAATTTTGGGCTAAATCGAAAAACTTGCGCTCGACGCCGGCATAGAGCGCCGGATCGCGCACGATGCCGCCTCTGCCGATGTTGTCGGGGCCGACTTCGAATTGCGGCTTGACGAGCAGCAGGAGGTCGCCGTCGGCGGCGAGCAGGGCGGGCAGTTGCGGCAGGATGAGGGTCAGCGAGATGAAGGAGACGTCGCCGACGATCAGTTCGAAGCCGCCAGCCGGCATCGCCGTACCCAAGTCGGCCGCGGTCAGCGCCCGGCAGTTGATGCCTTCGATGGCAGTCACCGCCGGATCGGCGCGCAGTTGCGCATGTAACTGGTCGTGGCCGACATCGACACCGACTACATGGCGGGCGCCGTTCTGCAGCAGGCAATCGGTGAAGCCGCCGGTCGATTGGCCGACATCCAGACAGACCTTGCCGGCGACCTTGATCCCGGTTTCGGCCAGCGCTCCGGCCAGCTTGAGGCCGCCGCGCGAGACGTAATGGGCATCGGGGTCGGCGGCGACGGTGAGCGGCGTGTCCTCGGGCAAATCCATGGCCGGCTTGTTGATCTTGCCGCCGGCCCAACTGACCCGGCCTTCCTTGATCAGCCACTGGGCCGCCGTGCGCGACGGCGCCAGTTTCTGCGCCACGAGCAGGGCATCCGCCCGTGCCACCCCGGCGGGCCGTTCATGCGACGGCTCGCGGGGTGGGCGCGGCTTTTTCTGCCGCGCGTGGAAGGAGTTCATGCTCATGGGTAGCTGGTTAGTAGTCGGTAGTTGTTAGCTGCTAGCAAAAGCGGGGATGGTTTTGGCATCTCCGCTAATGACTAACGACTGGCAACGAACAGCTCAATAGCGGTAATGGTCCGCCTTGTACGGGCCTTCCTTGGCAACGTTGATGTAGGCGGCCTGTTCGTCTGTCAGCTCGGACAATTGGGCATTGAGCGTCTTGAGTTGCAGGCGGGCGACCTTTTCGTCGAGGTGCTTGGGCAGCGTGTAGACGCCGACCGGGTACTTGTTGGAACCCTTGACGGCTTCGGTCCACAGCTCGATCTGGGCGATGGTCTGGTTGGCAAAGGACGAGGACATGACGTAGGACGGATGGCCGGTGCCGCAGCCGAGATTCACCAGGCGACCCTTGGCGAGCAGGATGATGCGCTTGCCGTCCGGGAAAATGACGTGATCGACTTGCGGCTTGATTTCTTCCCACTGGTACTTCTCGATCGAAGCGACGTCGATTTCGTTGTCGAAGTGACCGATGTTGCAGACGATGGCGTTGTTCTTCATCGCGGCCATGTGGTCATGGGTGATGACGTGGAAATTGCCGGTCGTCGTGACGAAAATGTCGGCCTTGTCGGCGGCGTATTCGGTGGTGACGACGCGGAAGCCTTCCATCGCCGCCTGCAGGGCGCAGATCGGATCGATCTCGGTGACCCAGACCTGGGCCGACAGGGCGCGCATGGCCTGGGCGCAGCCCTTGCCCACGTCGCCGTAGCCGACGATAAGGGCGACCTTGCCGGCGATCATCACGTCGGTGGCGCGCTTGATGCCGTCGACCAGCGATTCGCGGCAGCCGTAGAGGTTGTCGAACTTCGACTTGGTGACGGAGTCATTGACGTTGATGCCCGGGAACTTGAGTTCGCCGCGCTGATGCATCTGGTACAGGCGATGGACGCCGGTCGTGGTTTCCTCGGTGACGCCCTTGACGGCGGCCAGACGCACGGAATACCAGGTCGGATCGACAGCCAGCTTGGCCTTGATGGCGGCGAAGAGGATGGTTTCTTCTTCCGAACCCGGCTTGGCGATAACCGAGATGTCCTGCTCGGCACGGGCGCCGAGGTGCAGCAGCAACGTGGCATCGCCGCCGTCGTCGAGGATCATGTTCGAGTAACCGCCGTCGGTCCATTCGAAAATGCGGTGGGTGTAATCCCAGTAATCAACCAGGGTTTCGCCCTTGACGGCGAAGACCGGGATGTTCTGCGCAGCGATGGCGGCGGCAGCGTGATCCTGGGTCGAGAAGATGTTGCACGAGGCCCAGCGGACTTCGGCGCCGAGCGCGGTCAGCGTCTCGATCAGCACGGCGGTCTGGATGGTCATGTGCAGCGAACCGGTGATGCGCGCGCCCTTGAGCGGCTGGCTCTTGGCGAATTCCTCGCGGATGGCCATGAGGCCCGGCATTTCGGTTTCGGCAATGAGGATTTCCTTGCGACCCCAGTCGGCAAGGTTCAAGTCGGCAATAACGTAGTCTTTGAATTCAGCCACAGTAAGCTCCAAATAAACTGTGACGGGGAGGGGAATAACGGCGTTGTTGCTCACCGGCGGCCCCCTGCGCCCGGCAGGGTTGATCAGTGAGCGCCGTTTTAAACCGAGCCTGGGAGGTTTCTCCTGCAGCGCCCCTCGGTAGGGTGCGGATTATAAATGCGTTTTCAGACCTTGTCGCCGGCCCAGTAGCGGTCGATGTCCTTGATGCCCCATTTGGCCGCGTCTTCACGGCCGGCGATTTTTTCGGGACTGCGTGTCAGGTCGATGATCTCCGGCTTGATGTAGGCCTGCGATTTGGTCGAGAAAAATACCTTGACCTTGGGTTTGAGCAAGGACTGTTCGCCCTGCTCGACGACCACGCCCAGTTTCCCCGATTCCAGCCTGACCAGCGAGCCAACCGGGTAAATGCCGAGACTTTTGACGAAAGCCTGGAACACGGTCGGATCGAAATGGCCCTTCCATTCGGCCATGCGCTTGATCGACTCGGCGGGGTCCCAGCCAGCCTTGTACGGGCGATTTGAGGTGATCGCATCGTAAACGTCGCAAACGGCACCCATCTTGGCGAAAAGGCTCATCGTTTCGCCATTCTGCCCTTTCGGGTAGCCGCTGCCGTCGATCTTTTCGTGATGGTGCAGACAGACATCCTTTGTGATGTCGCTAACGCCTTTTCCCTCAAGCAGGAGCTTGTGGCCTTCTTCCGGATGCGTTTTGACGAGCGCGAACTCGTCGTCGGTCAGCTTGCCCGGCTTATTCAATATTTCCAGCGGAATCATCGCCTTGCCGAGGTCGTGGAGCAGGCCGGCCATACCGGCATCGCGGGTTTGCTGCTCGTCGAGCCCCAGTTTTCGGGACAGTGCAATCATCAGGGCGCAGACGGCGACCGAATGCATGTAGGTGTAATCGTCAGCGGTCTTGAGGCGAGCCAGGCTGATCAGCGCGCCCGGATTGCGCAGCACCGAATTGGATATTTCCTCAACCAGCGGCGCCGCGGCATCGGCCTCGATGGCCTTGCCCATGCGCGCTTCCTGGAACATCGAGACAACCGCCTCCTTGCCCTTGGCGCAGATCTTGGCGGCGCGTTTGACCTCGTCGTTGAACGATGCTTTCTCCTGAACGACGGGCGGCGGCTCGGGAATTTCTTCAGCGGTCAAGGCTTGTTCAGCGCCGGAGGCTTCGATGTCGAGACCTTTGGAAATGTCGATCCAGACCTCGGAGATAGCGCTCTCACGGACCAGGACGAGGTCGTTGGGGTCGGTCAAAACGAATTTCGTCCGCCAGAACGGATGTTCCAGCCAAGCGCCGCAGAAGGCCTGCAGGTGCATGCCCAGCGTCAGCTGTTCAACGGGGATTTTTTTCAGCATATTTGATGATTTTAACGAAAAAGGGAGCCGGTCAGGCTCCCTTCTTGCAAAACTTCACAATGCTTTTCTCTTACAGGCCGGCATCCGATTTGAGCAAGTTGGCGCGATCGGTGGCTTCCCAGGTGAATTCCGGCTCGTCACGGCCGAAGTGGCCATAGGCAGCGGTCTTCTGGTAAATCGGGCGGAGCAGGTCGAGCATGTTGACGATGCCCTTCGGGCGCAGATCGAAGTGTTTCTTGATCAGCGCAGTCAGGGTTTCGTTGCTGACCTTGCCGGTGCCGAATGTGTCGACCATGACCGAAGTCGGTTCGGCGACGCCGATGGCGTAGGAGACCTGGACCAGGCAGCGCGAGGCAAGGCCGGCGGCAACGATGTTCTTGGCAACGTAACGGCCGGCGTAGGCGGCAGAACGGTCAACCTTGGATGGATCCTTGCCGGAGAAGGCGCCGCCACCGTGCGGTGCGGCACCGCCATAAGTGTCGACAATGATCTTGCGGCCGGTCAGGCCGCAGTCGCCTTGCGGGCCGCCGACGACAAAACGGCCAGTCGGGTTGACCAGGAACTTGATGTTGCCCTTGATCAACTCCTTCGGCAGGACCGGCTTGATGATCTGTTCGATGGTCGCTTCGCGCAGGTCTTCCAGGCTGATGTCCGGCGAATGCTGGGTGGACAGGACGACGGTGTCGATCGAATCCGGCTTGCCATCGACGTACTTGATGGTGACCTGCGACTTGGCATCCGGGCGTGCCCACGGCAGGCGGCCATCCTTGCGCAGCATGGCCTGGCGCTCGACGAGGCGGTGCGACAGGTAGATCGGCAGCGGCATGAGCGACGGGGTTTCATCGCAGGCATAGCCGAACATCAGGCCCTGGTCGCCGGCACCCTGATTGAGGTTGTCGTCGTAGGCCTTGTCCACGCCCTGGGCGATGTCCGGGCTCTGCTTGTCGTAGGCGACGAGCACGGCACAACCCTTGTAATCGATACCGTAGTCGGTGTTGTCGTAGCCGATGCGCTTGATGGTTTCGCGGGCGACCTGAATGTAATCGACGTTGGCATTGGTGGTGATTTCACCGGCCAGAACGACCAGACCGGTGTTGCACAGGGTTTCGGCAGCGACGCGTGAATGCTTGTCCTGGGCCAGGATGGCGTCGAGGATGGCGTCGGAAATCTGGTCGGCAACCTTGTCCGGATGGCCTTCGCCGACGGATTCGGAAGTGAAGAAATATTCGCTCATGGGAAACTCCAGTGGTCCTTTTATCCGGCGCTACCTGCTTCGGACCACGAGCGGTGACGCTTTAGCAGTATTTATTAGTCGCCCCGCAAGTTGTCTGTTTAACTCGGCGAACGGATAATGATAGTCTTTTTACGCTGCGGTTCAACCCCCGCGCCACCATGGTCTTTATCTTTCGCCTCCTTTCCCTTCTGCCCTTGAATGTTCTGCATCTGTTCGGTGCGGGACTCGGCCGCCTGACCTACTGGTTGTCGCCGACCTATCGGCGTCATCTGCGGGAAAACCTCGCGCAGGCCGGTCTGTCACCGGCCTTGCGCGGCCGGGTGGCGGCCGAAACCGGGAAGCAAATGGTCGAACTGGCCCGTATCTGGATGCGTCCGCTCGAAGAGGCGATTCCGCTCGTGGCCGAGGTGGTCGGCTGGGAGCATGTCGAGGCGGCGCAAAAAGCCGGCAAAGGCATTGTCTTTTTGACCCCGCACCTCGGCTGTTTCGAGATCACCGCGCAGTACCTGTCGTCCTTCGGAGACATCACGGTGCTCTACCGCGCACCAAAGTCGGCGGTGGCGCAGGAACTGATCCTGACCGGCCGCAAAAGGGCTCAACTGCATCTGGCGCCGGCCGATCTCTCTGGCGTGCGCGCCCTGATCAAGGCGCTCAAAAAGGGGGAAATGGTCGGCATGCTGCCCGATCAGGCGCCGAAGACCGGCGAGGGCGCCTGGCTCAAGTTCTTTGGGCGATACGCCTACACCATGACGCTGGCTGCCCGACTCACTGAAACCGGGGCGGCATCGCTGCTGACCTGGGGTGAGCGCCTGCCCGGCGGGCGTGGTTACCGCGTGCATTTCCAGCCACCGCAAAATCCGCTGGCGGGTGCTACGGTCGACCGGGCGCAGCAGATCAATTTCGAAATCGAGACCTTGATCCGTCAGTGTCCAACGCAGTACCTGTGGGGCTACAACCGATACAAACGACCGGCCGGTGCTGACGCACCGCCGGCAGTGTGAGTTCCTTGAAGATTTTCCTTACCTATATCCTGGTCGGTTTTCTCTGGCTGCTGCACTGGTTGCCGCTGTCCGTCCTGCGCAGTCTGGGGCGCGGGCTGGGGCGTTTGCTCTATGCCCTGGGCCGCAGCCGGCGCGAAGTGGCACTGACCAACCTGCGCCTGTGCTTTCCGGAGAAAAGTGAAGCTGAACGGGAAGCGCTGGCGCGGGCGCATTTCGTCGCCTTCGCCCGGGCGGTGCTCGACCGCACGCTGGGGTGGTGGGCTTCGCGGCAGCGACTGGAGCGCATCATTCGGATTCACGGGGTCGAGCATCTGACTGATCCCGACGGTCGTCCGGTAGTCATGCTGTCGCCACATTTCGTCGGGCTCGATGCCGGCGGGACGGTGGTTTCGATGCACGTGACCGGATGCAGCGTCTTCTCGAACCAGAAGAATCCGGTCCTCAACAAGTTGCTTTATGATGGCCGGATGCGTTTCAACGAGGCGATATTGCTTTCGCGTCAGGATGGCATGCGCAAGATCGTCCGGGCGATGAAGGACGGACACCCGTTTTATTACCTGCCGGACATGGATTTTGGTCCCAAGGAATCGATTTTCGTGCCTTTCTTCGGCGTTCAGGCGGCGACGATTCCCGCCTTGTCGCGCTTGGTCCGGCTGACCAATGCGCGTGTCGTGCCGGTCATCTGCCATCAGGTGCCCGATGGCTACGACATCGAGGTGATGCCGCCCTGGGAGAATTTCCCCGGCGAAAGTATCGAAGCGGATACCGAATTCATGAACAAATTTATCGAAAGCCAGGTGCTGCGCATGCCGGAGCAGTATTTCTGGTTGCACAAGCGCTTCAAGACCCGGCCACCCGGAGAACAGAGGTTTTACCAATGAGCAGCCTGAACGTTGAAATCCGTCCCGTAACGCCGCCCGATGTGCCGGCGATCTCGGCCCTGGCCCGCGAAATCTGGCAGGCCACTTATCCGGGCATCATCACCCAGGAGCAGATCGATTTCATGCTTGAGCAGCGCTACGGCCATGAGCGCCTGTACGATGATCTCGAGGATGTGCACAAATGGCTCGATCAGGCCTTCCTTGGTGATCGCCGCGTCGGCTTTGCCTTCAGCGAAATCTACAAGGGCGAATTCAAGCTCGACAAGCTGTACATCCACCCCGACGTCCAGCGTCAGGGGGTAGGTGGCCAGTTGATTGCCCACGTCGCCGCGCGGGCCAAAAAAGAGGGTTATCCCTGCGTGATTCTGGCGGTCAACAAGCGCAACGACAAGGCGATCAATTCGTACATGAAATACGGCTTCGTCGTCCGTGAGGCGATTGTCGACGACATCGGCCACGGCTTCATCATGGACGATTTCGTGATGGAGAAGAAACTTTAAGATTTTGAGGCAACTTCCTGTCTCTGCTATGCTTTTTAAAATCATTTGGTGAGGCAGTACGTGAAACTCAAATTCTCGAAAATGCATGGTCTGGGCAACGATTTTGTTGTCCTTGACGGCATTCGCCAGTCGCTGGCGTTGTCGCCGGAACAACTGTGCTATCTGGCCGACCGCCATTTCGGCGTCGGCTGCGACCAGATTTTGCTGGTCGAAAAGGCGACCCAGGCGGGCGTCGATTTCCGCTACCGCATCTTCAATGCCGATGGCGGCGAGGTCGAGCAGTGCGGCAACGGGGCGCGCTGTTTCGTGCGTTTTGTCCATGAGCAGGGGCTGACCGACAAGCGCGAGATCCGGGTCGAGACGATGAAGGGCCTGATTACGCCGCGTCTGGAAGGCGATGGCAATGTTACGGTCGACATGGGAATTCCCCGTTTTTTGCCGGCTGAAATTCCGTTTCTCGCCGACGATGACGTGATCGTCCATATGCTCGACGTGGCTGATGAAACACTTGAAACCAGCGTCGTCTCGATGGGTAATCCGCATGCGGTGCAGGTGGTCGATAGCGTCGATTCAGCGCCGGTCGGCGAACATGGCCCATTGATCGAAAAACATCAGCGCTTCCCGCAGCGGGTCAACGCGGGGTTCATGCAGATTGTCGACCGCCACGCCATCAAGCTGCGCGTTTATGAGCGCGGCGCCGGCGAAACGATGGCTTGCGGCACCGGCGCCTGTGCGGCGGTGGTCGCCGGCATTCGTCGCGGCCTGCTTGATTCGCCGGTCCGCGTCACGACGCGCGGCGGCGACCTGAACATTGCCTGGGGCGGCGGCGAACGGCCGGTTTTGATGACCGGCCCGGCGGTAACGGTATTTACTGGAGAAATTGAATTATGAGCGCCATGTTCCCCGACGAAATCGCGGACTACCTGAAAAACAATCCGGGCTTTTTCGAGCAGTACGCCGACCTGATGGCCCAGATTTTCGTACCGCATCCGCATGGCGGCCGCACCGTTTCGCTGGCCGAGCGCCAGATGCTGACCCTGCGTGACAAGAACCGGGCAACCGAAAGCAAGCTGGCCGAGTTGATCTCCTTTGGCGAGGAAAACGACCAGATCAGCGAGAAGGTGCATCGTTTGTCCGTCGCGCTGATTGCCGCCGAGACCTTCCAGGCGGTGATCCATTTGCTCAATTTTCACCTGCGCGATGATTTCGCTGTGCCGCATGTCGCCCTGCGTCTGTGGGACAAGCCGGAAGGTATCGAGGATCTGCCGGAATTTGCCGCCGTCAGCGAAGAGTTGCAGGTTTTCGCCGAAACGCTGGCCCGGCCGTATTGCGGTTCGACGGCCGGTTTCGGCACGACCTCGTGGTTTGGCGAGGCGGCGTCGCACATTCGTTCGCAGGCGCTGATTGCGCTGCGCAACGGCGGCGGCACCATCGGCATGGTCGCGCTGGGCAGCGAGGACGGACAACGCTTCTACGCCGACATGGGGACGCTTTACCTCGAACGCATCGGCGAGATGGTTTCCGCCGCCCTGGCCAGAGTGACCAAGAGCACCTTGTGACACCGGCTGCTGCGGTCGACGCCTGGCTGGCCGAACTTTCGGATCAGCGCCGGTTGTCGCCGCACACCGTTTCAAACTATCGGCGCGATCTGGGAAAACTGCTGGCGGCGGCGGGAGAAACGCCGCTGGCCGGTTTGCTCGTGCATCACATTCGTCGCTTTGTCGCTCAGCTCCATGGTCAGGGGCTGGGCGGCCGTTCGCTGGCGCGGACGCTGTCGGCCTGGCGCGGATTTTTCGGCTGGCTCGGCGAGCGCGGCCTGGTCAAGGCCAATCCCTGCGACGGCATCCGGCCGCCGAAGTCGCCGCGCTTGCTGCCCAAGGCCTTGTCGGTCGACGAAACTGCCCGTCTGCTGGCCCCTTTCGAGGACGACGACCCGGTGCAGGGGGCCCGCGACCTGGCCATGTTCGAGCTGTTTTACTCCTCCGGCCTGCGGCTGGCCGAGCTGGTTTCGCTTGATTGCGAGGTGCTCGACAGCGTGGCGCACGAAGGCGAAATCCGCGTGCTCGGCAAGCGCAGCAAGTTGCGCCTGGTCCCGGTCGGCCGCCAGGCACGCGAGGCGCTGGTGGCATGGGCGGCGTTGCGCGAGCAACTGGCCAGGCCGGGAGAAAAAGCCCTGTTCGTCGGCCAGCGCGGCGGGCGCATCAGTCCGCGCCTGGTCGAGGCCCGGCTGGCCAGACGGGCCGTGCTGCTTGGCTTGCCGACCCACGTCCATCCGCACATGCTGCGTCACTCCTTTGCCTCGCACGTCCTGCAGTCTTCGGGCGACCTGCGTGCCGTGCAGGAAATGCTCGGCCACGCCAGCATTGCTTCGACGCAGGTCTATACGCACCTGGACTTCCAGCATCTGGCCAAGGTCTATGATTCGGCCCATCCGCGAGCCAAGGCGAAATAAGTTCGATTGCTACGGTCAACCGGGAAAATCGGCCAAAAATCAAGGCTTCGTTGACGATTCATTGGCGGGGCGCTATCCTGCGCGGCTTAGCAAATTCGCCGGAATCAAGGAGTTTTCATGGCCATCACCCGTACCCGCCGTTCCTCCCTGGAGCGCCGCAGCATTTCCAAGTCAGCCAAGCGCCTGTTCAAGGGCGACGGCAAGACTGCATTCAAGGTCATTTACGCGGCCGAGTGCCATCAGCGTAATCGCAAGGCACTGGGCGCTTAAGTTTTCGCCAGTAATTCGAGCCCCGGTTGCCGCAAGGTAACCGGGGCTTCTTCATTTTTGTCGTCGGGAAATAACATGGCTCAGCTGATTCTGCTTCCGGGCAAGGAACGTTCGGCATTCAAGCATCACCCCTGGTTGTTCGCCGGTTCCGTTGGTCGTCTTGAAGGCCGGGCCCGGCCGGGCGATACGGTCGAAGTGCTGGCCGACAACCTGCGTCCGCTCGGCCGTGCCGCTTACAGCCCGAAGTCGCAGATCCGCGCGCGCTTCTGGACTTTCGATGCCGAAGAATCCATCGACGATGCGTTCTTCAAGCGGCGCATCGCAGCGGCCGTGGCGCTCCGTCAATCGCTGCCGGAGTTGCGCGGCCAGCAGGGCTTGCGTCTGATCCATGCCGAATCCGACGGGCTGCCCGGCGTTATCGCCGACCAGTACGGCGACACCGTCGTCGTCCAGCTGACCTCGGCCGGCGCCGACAAGTGGCGCAACGCCATCGTCGCCGGGCTGGTCAAGGCGACCGGTTGTGCCCGCGTTTATGAACGCTCCGATTCCGACGTGCGCGGCCTCGAAGGCCTGGGGCCGACGACCGGCTGGCTGCATGGCGAGGCGCCGACGACGCCGTTGTCCATCGACGAAAACGGGGTTCGTCTGGCGATTGATATCGCCGGCGGCCACAAGACCGGTTTCTATCTCGACCAGCGCGAGAACCGCGCCTTGCTCGGCCAGTTGTCGGCCGGCAAGGATGTCCTGAACTGCTTCTGCTACACCGGCGGTTTTTCGCTGCAGGCGCTGGCGGGTGGCGCCAAGAGCGTGCTGTCGATCGATTCCTCGGGCCCGGCGCTGGCCCAGGCCCAGGCCAATCTGGCGCTCAATCCGAGCTTGCCGGCCGACCGGGCGCAGTGGCAGGAGGCTGACGTGTTCCAGGCCCTGCGCGATTTTCGCAAGGCTGGCCGGACCTTCGACCTGATCGTCCTCGATCCGCCCAAGTTCGCGCCGTCCGCGGCGCATGCCGACCGGGCGGCGAAGGCCTACAAGGACATCAATATTCTCGGCTGCCGGCTGCTCAAGCCGGGCGGCTTGTTGATGACCTATTCGTGTTCCGGCGGCGTCGGGCTGGAGATGTTCCAGAAAATCATCGCCGACTCGGCGCTCGATGCCGGACGCTCGGCGCGCATCGTTCGTCGCCTGGCTGGCGCGGCCGATCATCCGGTGGCGTTGAACTTTCCTGAAGGCGAGTACCTCAAAGGCCTGCTGGTGCAGGTGGACTGAGCGCCGCTCCGCTACCTGAACGTAAGGCTGCCCTGATAAACTGAATCGATGCTTCATCTGCGCCACCTCCTTCTCGTCGCCGTGCTCTTCTTCGCCCAATTGGCGACGGGAGCGCACGCCGTCGAGCATGCGGCGAGCAACGATGATGGCTTGCCGACGCATGTCTGCCCGCTTTGCCTGGCGGCGCATGATCTCGGCGCGGCCTTGCCGTCGCTGGCGGCCTTGCCGCCGGTGCTGGCCGTTCAGCTTGTTCCGGAATCGTTCTCTGCCCATGGCCGCAAGGCTTTCCCGGCGCCCATCGCGACCCAGCAGGGCCCGCCACTTTTCTGAAATTGCCCGTTTTTTACGGTTGACCGTGGGATTCCCGCGGTTGGCTGCTGTTCACGCAATTTCAGGAAACTCCCATGCAAAAATCCTTTGCCATGGCGGCCTTGCTGGCCGCCTCGTGCGGCGCGCAAGCCGCCTCCGATGCCGATCTGGCGGCCATTCGCGCCCAGATCGACGACATGAAAAAAACCTACGAGCAACGCATTGCGGCGCTCGAACAGAAGCTGGTTCAGGCTGAATCCCGGACCGCCTCGCCGGCCAAACCGGCGCCGCCGGCTCCGGTCGAAAATCGCCCGTCCGTGGCCTCCGCCAACGCCTTCAATCCCGAAGTCTCGCTGATCCTCCAGGGGCAGTACCGCCACGCCAAGAATATCGAGGGGCGCGGCATCACCGGTTTCGTACCGGGCGGCGAAGGTCTCAACACGCGCGGTTTCTCGGTCGATGAAACGGAGCTGGTGCTGGCGGCCAATATCGATCCCTACTGGCGTGGCCAGGCCATCGTGGCGATGGCCGACGGGCAGGCCAATATCGAGGAGGCGTGGTTCCAGTCGCTGGCCATCGGCCAGGGCGTCGGCCTCAAAGTCGGGCGTTTCCGCGCCGGAATCGGCTATCTCAACGAGCAACACCCGCACATGTGGGATTTCGCCGATGCGCCGCTGATGTATCAGGCGATGTTCGGCGAGGATGCGAGCTATGTGCAGGACGGCGTGCAGCTCAAGTGGCTGGCACCGACTGCGCTGTTTGTCGAAGTCGGCGCCGAAGTCGGGCGCGGCGCCAATTTTCCGGGGACTGACCGGAACAACAACGGCACCGGCGGCGGCGCGCTGCACGTTCATGCCGGCGACGATGTCGGCGTCTCGAATAGCTGGCGGGCCGGGGCGTCCTGGCTTAAAACGCGGGCCAGCGAGCGGACTTCCGATTTTGTCGACATCGGCGGGGCGACCGCGCAGGGCGCCTTCGCCGGCGATTCGACGACCTGGCTGGCCGATTTCGTCTGGAAATGGGCGCCGAACGGCAACTCGACGCATCGGAATTTCAAGTTTCAGAGCGAGTATTTCGTGCGCGAGGAGAAGGGCGGGCTGACTTGTGTCGGCGCCTGCGTCGACAGCAGCTACAAGACCAACCAGTCCGGCTGGTACGCCCAGGGCGTTTACCAGTTCACGCCGCAATGGCGGGCCGGCCTGCGTTACGAGCAGCTCGACAGCGGCACGCGCGATTTCGGCGCCAACGCGGCCAATCTGGTCGTCGACAGCTATCGCCCGAAGAAGGCGTCGGCGATGGTCGATTACAGCTGGAGCGAGTTCTCGCGCCTGCGTCTGCAGGTTGCCCAGGACAAGTCGATGCTGGGCATCACCGACAATCAGCTGACCCTGCAGTACGTCATGAGCCTGGGCGCCCACGGCGCGCACAAGTTCTAGGAGCCGACGATGAAACGTTTCATTTTTGCCTGTTTTTTCGGGTTGACCGTGGGAAACGCCCAGGCCGACCTCAAAATCTTCGCCACCGTCCCGGAATGGGGCGCCCTGGCCCAGGAAATCGGCGGCAGCAAGGTCCAGGTCTACACCGCGACTACTGCCTTCCAGGACCCCCACCGCATCGATGCCAGGCCATCCCTGCTGGCGAGGGCCCGCCAGGCCAATCTGCTCATTGCCGCCGGCGCCGATCTGGAAATCGGCTGGTTGCCGCTGGTCCTCCGCGATTCCGGCAACGCGGCCATCCAGACCGGGCAGCCCGGGTATTTCGCGGCGGCCGACTTCGTCAATCGACTTGAAGTCCCGGCGACGGTCGACCGTGCCCACGGCGACGTCCATGCCGCCGGCAATCCGCACATCCACCTCGATCCGCGCAATGTGCTCAAGGTCGGCGCGGCGCTGACGACCCGCATGGCGGAGTTGGACGCCGCCAATGCCGCCGCCTATCGGGGCGGCTACCAGGCCTTTGCCGGCAAATGGCAGGCGGCGATGGGGCGCTGGCAGAAAGAGGCGGCCCCGCTCAAGGGCGTGCCGGTACTCGTCCATCACGCCTCCTTCGTCTATCTGCTCGACTGGCTGGGCATGAAGGAAGTCGGCCGGCTCGAACCGAAGCCGGGCATCGAACCGACCAGCGGCCACCTGACCGAACTGCTCGCCCGCCAGCAGAGCGCGCCGGCCAAACTGGTCCTGCGCGCCGCCTACCAGCAGGACGGGCCGAGTCAGTGGATGGCCGGCAAGGCAGGCCTGTCGGCCGTCATGCTGCCCTACACGGTGGGCGGGACGGCGGAGGCAAAAGACTTGTTCGGGCTGTTTGACGACACCGTGCAACGTCTGTTGAAAGGAGCGCGGTGAACCTTCTGCTCCGCACTGAGCAACTGGTCGCCGGCTGGCAGCAGCCGGCGACGCAGCCGCTCGATTTGACCGTCGCGGCCGGCGAAATCGTCGGCCTGACCGGCCCCAACGGCGTTGGCAAGAGCACGCTGCTCGCCGCCTTTGCCGGCCGGGCCAAGGTCTTTTCCGGACGCATCGAGCAAGCCGACGGCCTGCGCATCGCCCTGCAGACGCAGGATGTGCCTCCGGTCGTCGGCCTGCCGCTGTCCGGCCGCGAACTTCTCGCCCTGACCGGGGCCGGCGCCGACGGCCTGCCGGCCTGGCTGGCCGACCGCCTCGACAGCCGGCTGGACAAACTGTCCGGCGGCCAGCGTCACTACCTGACGCTGTGGGCCATCCTGCAGGCGCCAGCCGACCTCGTCCTGCTCGACGAACCGACCAACAACCTCGATGTCGCCGGGGTCGCCCACCTGACGGCACACCTGCGTGACCGGGCGGCGGCCGGCGCCGGCCTGCTCGTCGTCAGCCACGATACGGCCTTCGTCGAAGCCGTTTGCGACCGCGTCATCGCGCTGAGGGGCAAGGATGTCGGCTGAACTCTTCTTGTTTCCCTTTCTGACCGGCCTGGGCCTCGCCATCCTGCTCCCGGCGCTGGGCTGCTACCTGCGTCTGCGCGACGAATGGCTGGCCGCCCTGGCCTACTCGCACGTCGCCGCGGCAGGGGCCTTGCTCGCTCTGGTGGCCGGTATGGCACCGGTGCTCGGCGGGCTGGCGACGGCCGCCCTGGCTGGGGCTGGTCGGCGCCTCTTTGCCCGACGCCTGTCCGGCGGGGCTGGCGATGCCCTCCTGTTGCTCGGCGGCTGGGCCGGCGCCATCTTGCTCGCCGCCAACGCGCCGATGGCCGAGCGTCTCGGCCACGCCCTGTTCGACGGCCAGCTCTATTTTGCCGGCCGCGAGCAGCTATGGCCGGTGGCCGTCGGCGGCATTGTCGCGTTGATCGCGCTGCGCGCCTTGTCGCCCCGCCTGCTGCTGGCCCGCGTCTATCCCGATCTGTTCCGCTTGCGCGGCCTGTCGGTGTGGCCGATCCAGGCCGGATTCGATTTGCTGGCGGCGCTCTGCCTGGCACTGGCCACCATGAGCCTCGGCGTCATGGGGGCCTTCGCGCTGGTCTTCATCCCGCCGTGGCTGGCCTTCCGGCGCGCCGCCAACTGGCGTTCCGGCCTGCGCTGGGCCGTCGCCATCAGCCTCGTCGCCTACGTTGTCGCTTTTGCCCTGGCGCTCTGGCTGGATCAGCCCTTCGGACCGGTACTCGCCGTTCTGCTGGTTCTGGCCGGTTTGCTCGTTGCGTGAAGTCCGAGGCCGTGCTAAAACTAACCTCCCGCGTGCGGAGTAGCCATGGTTTTTTCCTTTTTCAAGAAGCAGGACAAGAAGATGCCGGAGCGGCCGGCCGCCCGCCCCCGTGCACCAGAGCCCCTGCCCGAGGTAAAGGTCAGGCCCGCTGCTGTCGAGGAGGAATCCCGGCCCTTGCCCGAACCGCTGCCGGATCTCGAATTCACCCCCGGTGAACCGATAAAGCCGCAGCCAGCCCCGGCCCGCAGCAAGCCGGAAAAAGTGGCAGCCGCCACGCCAAAACCGGCGCCGGCTGCCGATTCTGACTTCAGCATCGACGATTTCGACAGCGACGATTTCACCGAATCCAGCGTCATGGCGATCGACGTCAATCACGACGACGACCCGCTGCAGGCCTGTGTCGAGCAGGTCGTCGTGCTCTATGCCAACGGCCAGGACGGGGCGGCGCGTTCGCTGCTCGAAACCTTTGTCCGCTCCTATCAGGGCAGGGAAGGGCGGCGCTTCTGGCTGCTGTTGTTCGACCTGTTGCAGGCGACCGGCGACCGGGCAGCGTTTGAAAAGCTCGGCACCGATTATGCGCAGGCCTGCGAAATGTCGCCGCCGACCTGGTCGCGAAAGTCGACCGAAACCAAGCAGGCTGCTGCTGCGGTGGGCCCGCGCAAGATTTTCCTGCAAGGTGTCTTGACCTCGGAGGGGGCTTTGCCGGTCGGCGAGCTGGCCAAGCTGATCGAGCAAAAGGCCAAAGTCGTGGTCGATTGCACCAAGCTGATTGGTTGCGACGACGAGGTGGCCGGGCAACTGGCCGATCTGCTCAGTGCGGCCAGGAAATCCGCCCTTTCCGTGACGCTCGGTGGCGTGGACGTTTTCATCGACCGCCTGAACAGCCGCCTGACGGCTGGCGAGGCAGAGCACGAACCATCCTGGCGGCTGTTGCTGGAGATGCTCCAGCGGCATGGGAGTCAGGAGGCCTTCGAGGAACGGGCGATCGATTTCGCCGTCACCTTCGAGTTGTCGCCGCCGTCCTGGGAGCCGAGAGTGGCTTCGGCCATCCCGGCGGAAGGCGCCAGTCAGGCCGACACGGCAGACGATGCCTACTATCTGTCGGGCGAACTCAAGGGCTGCCGCTTCGACGAGCTGGCCGCGGTCATTGACGCTGCCGAGCATCCTGTCCTCGACTTTTCCGGCGTGCGCCGGCTCGATTTCGTGTCGGCCGGGCAACTGGTCAATCGTCTCGCGCCGTACAAGGCGGCCGGACGCGAGATTGTCATCCGCAGCCCGAATCATCTGGTCGCCGAGCTCATGGCCGTGGTCGGCCTCAACAAGCAGGCGCGCATTCTCGTTCCCAAGTCTTAATCAGGAAAAAACATGGAGCAATATCACGGCACGACGATCCTGTCGGTGCGCCGGGGCAATTCCGTCGCCATGGCCGGTGACGGCCAGGTCACGCTCGGCAATATCGTCATCAAGGCCACGGCGAAGAAGGTCCGCCGCCTGTACAACGGTCGGATCCTGGCCGGTTTCGCCGGTGGTACGGCCGATGCCTTCACGCTGTTCGAGCGCTTCGAGGCCAAGCTGGAAAAACATCAGGGCAACCTGCTGCGTTCGGCTGTCGAACTCGCCAAGGACTGGCGTTCCGACCGTGCCTTGCGTCGCCTGGAAGCCATGCTGTCGGTGGCCGACAAGGAGGTTTCGCTGATCATCACCGGCAACGGCGATGTGCTCGAGCCCGAGCAGGGTATCGTCGCTATCGGTTCGGGCGGCTCGTATGCGCAGAGCGCGGCGCGGGCATTGCTCGAAAATACCGAGCTGTCGCCCCGTGAGATTGTCACCAAGTCGCTCGAGATCGCCGGTGACATCTGCATCTACACCAACCGCAATTTCACGATTGAGAGTCTCGAATGAGCGCGATGACGCCGCAGGAAATCGTTTCCGAACTCGATAAGCACATCGTCGGCCAGAACAAGGCCAAGAAGGCGGTCGCCATCGCCCTGCGCAATCGCTGGCGGCGGGCCCAGGTGGCCGAGCCGCTGCGCCAGGAAATCACGCCGAAGAATATTTTGATGATCGGCCCGACCGGCGTCGGCAAGACCGAAATCGCCCGCCGGCTGGCCCGCCTGGCCAACGCGCCCTTCATCAAGATCGAGGCAACCAAGTTCACCGAGGTCGGTTACGTCGGCCGCGATGTCGAAACGATCATCCGCGATCTGGTCGAGATGGCCATCAAGTCGCACCGCGAACGGGCCATGAAAACCATGCGCGCCCGGGCCGAGGATGCGGCCGAGGAACGGATACTCGACGTGCTGCTGCCGAGCGCCCGCGGCCCCAACTTTTTTGCCGAAAATACCGAGTCGACCGTAGCAGATGGCACGACGCGCCAGAAATTCCGCAAGAAACTGCGCGAGGGCGAGCTTGACGACAAGGAAATCGACATCGACGTCGCGGCGCCCAGCATGCAGGCCGAAATCTTCGCGCCGCCGGGGATGGAGGAACTGACCCAGCAAATCCAGGGCATGTTCCAGAACATCGGCGGCGGCAAGAAAAAGTCGCGCAAGCTGCCGATCAAGGAGGCGCTCAAGCTGCTCACCGACGAGGAGGCCGCCAAGCTGGTCAATGACGAGGACGTCAAGCTCGAGGCGGTCAGGGCTGTCGAGCAGAACGGCATCGTTTTTCTCGACGAACTCGACAAGATCGCCAGCCGTTCCGAGATGCAGGGCGCCGACGTCTCGCGCCAGGGCGTCCAGCGCGACCTGCTGCCGCTGGTCGAGGGGACGACGGTGTCGACCAAGTACGGCATGATCAAGACCGATCACATCCTGTTCATCGCTTCCGGCGCCTTCCACCTGTCCAAGCCGTCCGACCTGATCCCCGAGTTGCAGGGCCGCTTCCCGATCCGCGTCGAGCTCGATTCGCTGTCGGTGGCCGACTTCGAATGCATCCTGACCCAGACCGATGCCTGCCTGACCCGCCAGTATCAGGCCCTGCTCGAAACGGAAGGCGTGCAGATCGAGTTCGCCGACGACGGTATCCGGCGCATGGCTGAAATCGCCTTCCAGGTGAATGAACGAACCGAGAATATCGGCGCCCGTCGCCTGCATACGGTCATGGAAAAACTGCTCGAAGAAGTGTCTTTCAACGCCGGCAAGGTCGGTCTCGACACGCTGCGGGTCGACGCCGCCTACGTTAACGAAAAGCTCGGCGAAGTCGCTGCCGACGAAGACCTCTCGCGTTACGTGCTCTGATGCTTAGGGGTAATCCCGGCTGTGCGGGCGGCGGCGCTGCCCGCACAATGCATTTCCCAAATTCCTTGTAAAGGCGTTCGCTTGGACGAGCAAAGCCTGAGTTTCCGTCTGCTGGCCATCCTCTTTCCCATCTTCGGGATCGTCGCCGCCGGCTATTTTTATGGCCGCAAGCACAAGCCGGAAATGGCCGTCGCCAACCGGCTGAACATGGACGTCTTCGTGCCGGCCCTGGTCTTTGCCGCGATGGCCGGCAAGTCCTTCGATCTGGCCGCCTACGCACCGCTCGCCCTCGGCGGCTTCCTCGTCCTCGCCACCTGTGGCCTGCTTGCCTGGCCGCTTGCCCGGCTGTTCGGGATCCAGCCGAAAACGCTGGTGCCGCCAATGCTCTTCAACAATTCCGGCAACATCGGCCTGCCGCTCGCCGTGCTGGCCTGGGGCGAGAATGCCCTGCCGGCGGCGGTGATTTTGTTCATGGTCGAGAACACCCTGCATTTCTCCTTCGGCGCCCGCCTGCTCGACCCGACGACGCGGCTGCTGACGCTGTGGCGTATCCCCGTGGTTTTTGCCGCGATTGCCGGGTTGACCGTAGCACTGCTCAAAATTCCGGTGTGGACGCCACTGATCATCGCCATCAAGATGCTCGGCGACGTTTCGGTGCCGCTGCTGCTCTTCTCGCTCGGCGTGCGCATGACCGATGTGTCGTTCAGTGAATGGAAGGTGGCGGTCGGCAGCGCCGTACTCAGGCCGGTGGCAGGCATGCTGATCGCCGCCGGCGTCATTCAACTGCTCGGTTTGCAAGGGCGCGATGCGGCGATGCTCTTCGTCTTCGGCGCCCTGCCGCCGGCCGTGCTCAACTTCCTGTTTGCCGAGCGCTACAAGCAGGAACCGCAGCGCGTGGCGTCGATTGTCCTGATCGGCAATCTGGCGGCCCTGCTTTTCCTGCCGCTGGCGCTCGCTTACGTACTTTGATTTTGGCTGTTTTTTACGGTTGACCGTAGCAATGCCGATTTACCGGCCGTAACGATCCATCTGCCGCCGGTCGCGCTTGGTCGGCCGGCCATGGATGTCGGCCGCCGGATCCTGGACGAACTGCCGGCTCTCCCGCGCCGCTTCCCGGGCTGAAATGCTTTCCGCCGTTTCTTCATAGAGCAGCCGGGCTTCCGGCGCCGGGCCGCGTTTGTCCGACAAGGCTTTGACCGTCACTTCCCAGCGCGTTTCACTGTTGGCGATGTCGAGTCGGTCCCCGACCTTGATCTCGCGCGCCGGCTTGATGGCGGCGCCATTGACCTTCACCTTGCCGCCGCTGACCGCGTCGCTGGCCAGAGAACGCGTCTTGAAAAAACGCGCTGCCCACAGCCATTTATCGACGCGCAGGCTCACTTGGGCAGAACGGACTCGCCGGCGTAAAGCTGTTCGACGGTTTCGCGCTGGCGAATGACGTGGATCTGGTCGCCATCGACCATGACTTCAACCGCGCGCGGCCGGGTGTTGTAGTTCGAAGCCATGGCCATGCCGTAGGCGCCGGCCGACATGACCGCCAGCAGATCGCCGGCTTCAACGGCGAGCGGACGGGCCTGGCCGAGGAAATCGCCGGTTTCGCAAACCGGGCCGACGACGTCGTATTCGGTCGCGGCGCCAGCGCGCGGCACGACGGGCAGAATGTCATGCCAGGCTTCGTAGAGCGCCGGCCGCATGAGGTCGTTCATGGCGGCATCGATGATGGCGAAATTCTTCGCTTCACCCTCTTTGAGGTACTCGATGCGGGTGAGCAGCAGGCCGGCGTTGCCGACCAGCCGACGCCCCGGTTCGAGCACGACCTGCAGGCTGCGCCCGGCCAGCTTGTCGAGCAACGGCGTCAGGTAGGAGGCAACGGTCGGCTGCACCTGCTCGGCGTTGTACTTGATGCCGAGGCCGCCCCCGAGGTCGAGGTGATGAATGTCGATACCTTCCGCGGTCAACTGGTCGATCAGGGCCAAAATGCGGTCGAGTGCTTCGACGAATGGCGACGGATCAAGCAGTTGCGAGCCGATATGACAGTCGATGCCGGCGACTTCGATGTTCGGCAGCGCAGCGGCACGGCGATAGAGTTCAAGCGCATTGTCGTAAGCCACGCCGAACTTGGCGCCCTTGAGACCGGTCGAAATGTAAGGGTGCGTTTTCGGGTCGACGTTCGGATTGACCCGCAGGCTGATCGGCGCCTTCTTGCCACAACGGCCGGCAATGTCGTTGAGTCGCTCGAGCTCGGCGGCCGATTCGACGTTGAAGCAGAAAATCCCGACGTCCAGTGCCAGCTTCATTTCATCGGCCGTCTTGCCAACACCGGAGAAAACGACTTTTTTCGGATCGGCACCCGCCGCCAGTACGCGCTGCAGCTCGCCGCCGGAAACGATGTCGAAGCCGGCGCCGAGGCGGGCAAAGACGTTGAGGATGGCGAGATTGGAATTGGCCTTGACGGCATAGCAGACCAGCGCGCCCCGGCCGGCCGCATGGCTGCCAAGGACGTCATGGAACTCGCGCAGCGAGGCTTCCAGCGCCGCGCGGGAGTAAACATAGGCGGGCGTGCCGAATTGCTCGGCAATGCCAGGCAGGGCGACAGATTCGGCGTGCAGCACGCCGTTTTTCAGGGCAAATTGGGTCATGGGGCTTTGGGGCTGGGGGTCGTGCTAACATTCTTGGCGGCCGGCTTGGCATTGCCAAGCAGCGGTTCCGGCGCCGGGCCGGGCGGCCGTTCAAGCTGGCCTTTCATGCCGCAGGCGGCAAGGCTCAGGATAATCAGCAAGGCGGCGATTCTGGACATATTCGGGGCGCTGTCAGCGAAGAGCGGGATGGTAGCACACGATGGATGACAAGGAATTCAACACCCTGGCTGACGCGACACTGGCCAGGATCGATGCGGCGCTGGAGGCCTGCGGGGCTGACGTCGACTGCCAACTGGCTGCTGGTGGCGTGCTCGAAATCGAGTTTGACGATGGCAGCAAGATCATCGTCAACCGCCACGGCGTCGCCCGGGAAATCTGGGTCGCCGCCCGTGCCGGCGGCTTTCACTTCCGTTGGGATGGCACCGTCTGGCGCGATACCCGTGATGCAGGCGAACTCATGGAAAAACTGTCGATGCTCGCCAGCCAGCAGGCTGGCGAGACTATCCAACTGAGCTGATCAGTCGGTTGGTGGTGCGGTGAGGTCCGGCGTCGGCAGCGGAGCGGCTCCATTAGCTTCTTCTGCCGGCGGAATTTCCTTCTCCACATTTTCGACGTAGATGTAGCTCCGCTCCCGGCCCTCGCCGGTGGCCACCAGACCCGCCGGCACTTCCGGCAGCAGCGTAGGCACATCCTTGAGAGCGAGGCTCATGTAGCCAATCCAGATCGGCAGCGCAGCGGCGCCACCGGTTTCCCGGTCGCCGAGTTTGCGGGGCTGGTCGAAGCCGATCCAGGCACAGCCGCTGACGGTCATCTGGTAGCCGCAGAACCAGGCATCGAGATACTCGTTGGTGGTCCCCGTCTTGCCCGCCAAGTCATGTCGTTTCAGGATGGCCGAGGCCTTGGCTGCCGTGCCGTAGATCGTCACGTCGCGCAGCATGGAATCCATCAGAAAGGCGTTGCGCGGGTCGATGACGCGGGTTTCTTCGTTGCTGGCGTCAGTCGGTGCCGAGAGGGCCAGAACCTGGTTTGCATCGTCGCGGATCTCGCGAACGACAAAGGGATTGACCCGAAAGCCACCGTTGGCGAAGACGGAATAGGCGCTCACCATTTGCCACGGCGTTACCGATCCAGCGCCCAGGGCCATGGTCAGGTAAGGCGGGTGCTTGGCGGCATCGAAACCAAAACGCGTGGCGTAGTCCTGGGCGTAATTCGTTCCAATAGCCTCCAGGATGCGAATCGAGACCATGTTTTTTGACTTGGCCAAGGCCGTGCGCATGCGCATCGGCCCTTCATACTTGCCATCGTAATTATGCGGTTCCCAGGCGGCTGCACCGGTCTGGCTGGCCGGGATGATGATGGGCTCATCGGCGACGATGCTGTTGGGGGCGTAGCCCTTTTCCAGCGAGGCCGAGTAGATGAAGGGCTTGAAACTTGAGCCCGGCTGTCGCCAGGCCAGGGTGACATGATTGAACTTGTTGCGATTGAAATCAAAGCCGCCAACCAAAGCGCGAATTGCCCCATCTTTCGGATCCACCGCGACAAAGGCAGATTCAACCTCCGGTAGCTGGCTGATCTGCCAACTACCTTTCTCGTTCTTTTGCAGGCGAACGATGGCACCGCGCTTCAGGCGCTTGTTCGGGGGTGCTTTGTCATCGAGCATCCGGGCGGCGAATTTCATTGCATCGCCGGTCAAATTGACAAGCTCTCCACCCTTGCAATAGACCTTGATCAACCTTGCATCGGCCGCCAGTACCAGCCCCGGAATCAGGTCTCCGGCATCATGGATGTCCTGTAGAGCCTCGTCGATCGCCTCGTCCTGATCGGACTTGATGTCCTTCATGTCGAGGAAGGATTCGGCGCCACGGTAGCCGTGCCGCCGGTCGTAATCGAGAACTCCCTTGCGCAGGCTGTTGTAAGCGGCGTCCTGTTCGGCCTTGATTATGGTCGTGTAAACCTTCATGCCACGCGAGTAAACGTCTTCCGGAAAGCGCTCAGCAGTGATCTGCCTAGCCATTTCGGCAACGTATTCGGCGTGGACAGCGTACTCGGCCAGCTCGCGCTTGATGACCAAGGGCTCCTTGAGAGCTGTTTCGTGTTGGGTTTCAGTTATGTGGCCCAGTTCGCGCATGCGGCGCAGGACGTAATGCTGGCGCTGTCTGGCCCGGCTTGGATTGACGATGGGGTTGTAAGCCGATGGCGCCTTGGGCAGGCCGGCCAGCATCGCTGCTTCGGCAATCGAAATGTCTTTGAGGGGTTTGCCGAAGTAAATCTTAGCCGCGGCCGCAAAGCCGTAGGCGCGCTGGCCCAGGAAAATCTGATTGATGTACAGCTCGAAAATCTGATCCTTCGAAAGGTTGCTTTCTATCTTGAACGACAGAAGCGCTTCATAAAGCTTGCGTGTATAAGTCTTTTCACCAGTCAGGAAAAAATTGCGTGCGACTTGCTGGGTGATGGTCGAGGCGCCTTGGCGCTTGCCACCACCAATCAAATTGGCCCCCATTGCGCGCACCACACCGGTGTAGTCAATTCCGCCATGCTGGTAAAACCGGTCATCCTCGGCCGCAAGGATGGCATTCTTCATGACTGCCGGAACGTCCCCGATGGCTACGACGGCGCGGCGTTCTTCGCCATATTCGCCGATTAGGAAGCCGTCAGCCGTGTACACCCGCAAGGGAATTTTTGGCCGGTAGTCGGTGAGTACCTCGAGTGATGGCAGATTCGGATAGGTGAGAACCAGAACGATCAGTGCCATGGCAACGCCAATGGCAACAAACCCGAGCAACAATATGACAGGGTAAATAACTAGGCGCAGCGCCGGAGGGAGTGATGGCACGGTAATCTGCTGGGAGAATTTGGAGTTGCGCGGATTATACGCTGGGCAAAATCAGCTCCGTGAAATTGCTTTACATGCCTAGATGTTATTGTTAGCATCTGAAGTGAATTATTGGTTATTTTGCTAACTTCGCATTCCGTAAGGACTTTTTGGGGGTCTGGTGGGCTTAGATATCTCAGCGTTGTTAAATCCCAAGGCGCGTTCCTTGTTCGGTTTGGACATCAGTTCGTCCGCCGTCAAGATGGTTGAACTGGCGGCAAACGGGAAAGACGGCTATCGCGTTGAGCGCTACACCATTGAGGTGTTGCCCAAGGACGCGGTTTCCGATGGCAATATTGCCAATCTGGATGGCGTTGTGGACTGCGTCAAGCGGGCCTGGAAGCGAATGGGCACGTCGACTCGCAATGTCGCGATGGCCTTGCCGGGTTCCGCGGTCATTACCAAGAAAATAATCGTGCCTAATGGATTGCGCGATGAAGAGCTTGAGGCTCAGGTAGAGACCGAGGCCAATCAATACATTCCGTTTGCAATCGACGAGGTTAATCTCGATTATCAGGTGATCGGACCAGCTCCTGCCGTTCCCGATGAGCTTGAGGTGCTTATAGCGGCTTCCAAGAAAGAGCGCGTCGAAGACCGAGTTGCTGTTGCCGACTCGGCTGGCTTGAAGGCAATGGTTGTCGATGTCGAGTCATTCGCGGCGCTGGCCGCTTTTGAGTTGATTGAGCGCCAATTGCCCGATGCCGGGAAGAATCAGGTTGTTGCCCTTGTTGATGTTGGCGCCAATGTAATGAATCTTACGGTGTTGCGTAACAGCCAGCAGGTTTACGCTCGTGAACAAGCATTTGGCGGCGGTTTGCTGACACAGGATATCGCGCGTCACTATGGTATGAGCTACGAAGACGCCGAGGCGGCCAAGCGGGCAGGTAATTTGCCGGAAGGTTATGAAATAGAGCTGTTGAATCCGTTCATGGAAAATCTGGCCCTTGAGGTTTCTCGTGCACTGCAATTCTTCTTTACCTCAACACAGTTTAATCAGGTTGATCACATCGTTCTGGCTGGTGGCTGTGCAGTAATTCCTGGTATCGACGAGGTTGTCGCCACAAGAACGCAAGTTAATACTCTGATCGCCAATCCCTTTGCCAATATGGTGCTTTCAGATCGCGTTCGGGCAAAAAGCCTGCTTGCTGATGCATCGTCGTTGATGGTGGCCTGTGGTTTGGCTCTGCGGAGGTTTGATCCATCATGATTCGCATCAACCTCCTTCCGCATCGCGAAGAGGCAAAAAAAGCCCGGCGCGAACAGTTTTTTGTCCTGGCCGGGTTGGTTTCGGTGTTGGCTGTGCTGATCGTGTTTGCGGTTTACACCCTGATTGGTAGCGCGATCAGCAATCAGGACGATTCGAACAATTTCCTCAAGGGGGAGATTGCAGTACTTGACAAACAACTTGATCAGATTAAGCGACTGAAAGAACAAACCCAGGCATTGCTGTCTCGCAAGCAGGTTATAGAAAACCTTCAGCGTGATCGTGGGGAAACGGTTTATTTGCTTAGCGAGTTGGTCAAGCAGGTGCCAGAGGGGATTTACCTCAAGTCGCTCAAACAGGATGGACTCAAGGTCAACGTTACCGGCCACGCTCAGTCAAATGCAAGAATTTCGGCGTTGATGCGTAATCTGGAAGCCTCTCCATGGCTGGAGTCGCCGCAGTTGATTGAGAGTAAGGCCGTTGTGATTAACGGACGCCGGATCAATGAGTTTGGTATGACATTCATACTTACCCGGGTAAAACCTGAAGACGGGAAGGTGAAAAAGTGAGCACCAAGACAATTTCCTTGCCGAATATTGATTTTCAGTCGATAGCCGATGATTTTCGGCTAATGAACCCGAATGATCCGGGGGCGTGGCCGGTAATACCGAAAGTCACCGTTCTAATCGGTTTGTTTTTCGCGATTCTCTTGGCCGGTTGGTGGTTTGTCTGGAATGATCAATTGACCGAACTGGAAACCAAGCAGCGAGAAGAGGAAACCCTCAAGCAGCAGTATCTCGACAAGAAGCGCCAAGCGGTCAATCTGGACTTGTATATCCAGCAGCTAGCCGAAATCGACCGCTCATTCGGTGCGCTACTCAAACAGCTCCCGGATAAGTCCGAAATTGAGGCGCTGCTCATTGAAGTGAACCAGGCCGGTCTTGGTCGTGGCCTCCAATTCGAATTGTTCAAACCAGGCCAGGAGCAAATCAAGGACTTCTATGCGGAGCTGCCGATTACCGTAAAGATAAATGGCAGCTACCATGATTTTGGCGCATTCGCGGCGGATATCGCCAAGCTTCCCCGAATTGTCACCCTGAATAATATTGCCGTCGCACCAGTCAAGGATGGTGGGCAGCTTTCGCTGGATGCGACTACCAAGACGTTCCGTTACCTGGACGAGGAAGAGGTAGCAAAGCAAAAGAAGGCTGAACAAGCAAAGAAGGCTGCGCAAGGAGCGAAGAAGTGAAAAAAATCCCGCTCATCGTCCTGTGTGGTCTCCTTAGCGCATGTGCAAGCGGAGATCACGACGACTTGAAACAGTGGATGGCCGAGAACACTAAGGATATGCGTGGCAATGTGTCGAAGCTACCGGAAGTGAAGCCCTACGAGCCGGTACCCTATGACGTGGAGGGTACGCTAGATCCCTTTAAGCCAAGCAAGATTGAGCCTGAGTCCAAATACAAGCAGGTAGCAGGAAAGGGGGGGGCGTTCCAGCCGGATTTCGAGGCACGAGAGGTTCGAAATAGCCTGTTGGAAAAGTACCCGATCGAATCGCTGAAGATGATCGGTTACATGAACGTTAACAAGCGCCCTATGGCTGTTATTCAGGTAGAAGACAAGGTTAAGCAAATCAAGGTTGGCGATTATATCGGGCTTGATTTTGGCATGGTGACGCAGGTTTCTGACACGGAAGTTCAGCTGCGCGAATTAATACAGGATTCTGCGGGCGACTGGACCGAGCGCAAGAGCTCGCTCTACCTGCAGAGCAAGGAGGGAAGCAAGAAATGAAATTTATCAACTATGCGATGGCTGTTGCCTCGGCTTGTCTTGCCTTGTCTTCACCTGTGCAAGCGGAAATTCCGCTTGCAAATACAATTGAAGCGGTTAACGTTGCTCAGCAGGGAAATGAAATTGCACTTCGAATTGACCTGAAGGAAGCCTTGGCGTCGCCACCGCCGGGATTTAGTGTTGCCAATCCTGCAAAAATTGCGCTTGATTTTCAGTCGACCGCAAACGGTTTGGGTAAGACCAGTCAAGTTTTCAACCAAGGCGATTTGCGCGGGATCAACGTTGTGCAGGTTGGCGATCGCACTCGGGTGGTACTAAACCTTGTGCGCAACATGAACTACAAGACACGACTGGAGGGAAAATCACTCTACGTGACTCTGTCGCCGATTGAGCGCTTGGCGGATTCCGCGGCACAGCGGACAACTCGCTTTGCCGAGGAAAGCCTTGTTGGATCGAAGCACGCTTTGAACGACGTGATATTTCGTCGTGGCAAGGATGGCGAAGGACGGATAGTCGTTGATTTGAGCGATACCGGTACCGGTATCGATATTCGCCAGCAAGGCTCCAGCCTCGTTGTCGACTTCATGAAAACAACCGTACCTGATCGTTTGCGTCGCAAGCTTGACGTTACTGATTTCGCGACGCCGGTGACATCCGTTGAAACCAAAGCCGTCGGCGATAACGTTCGGATGACCATTTCGCCCAAGGGATTGTGGGAGCATAACGCCTATCAGAGTGACAACCAGTTCATCGTCGAAGTAAAACAGATCGTTGAGGATCCGAACAAGCTGGTTCAGGGGTCAAAGGTTGGCTACCAGGGGCCTAGAGTCAGTATCAACTACCAAAACGGTGATGTGCGAGCCCTCTTGCGATTGATGGCCGAGGAGTTGAATCTTAATGCCGTTATTAGCGAAACGGTAACTGGCACCACGACATTGGTCCTGAAAGATGTTCCCGCTGATCAGGTGATTGACATCATCTTCCAGCAAAAGGGTCTCGATATGCGAAAGAAGGGGAACATCATCATGATTGCCCCGCGCGACGAGATTGCTACAAGAGAAAAGCTGGATTTCGAATCGAAACAGCAGATCAGTGAACTCGAGCCGCTTAAGCTGGAGCAGTTCCAGTTGAATTATCAAAAGGCGTCGGATGTGGCCAGATTGTTGGCTGGTTTGCCATTGACGGGAGCGGGTGCAGCGCCGGCGTCAGGGCCGAGTTCGGCAGCTCAGCGTATCCTGAGCAAGCGCGGTAGCGCCGTGGCGGATCCGCAGTCGAATATCATTTTCATCAACGACATACCTAGCAAGCTGGAGGAAATTCGTGGGTTCATTCGCTCGATTGATACTGCTGCACGCCAGGTATTGATTGAAGCAAGAGTAGTGGAAGCCCAGGACAGCTTTAAGCGCGAACTCGGAGCCAAATTAGGCTTGATAAATTCCAAGTCCAGCGAAATATTAGGTACCGGGATTAATATTGCTGGCGGGAAAATGACGCCTGCGGTGACTTCTGGAACAACGACAACGCCGGCCACTCTTATACAAAACCCAATGGTTGGGGTCAATTTACCAACCCCCTCGACAGGCGGTGCCTTGGCATTCTCGCTGTTTAATTCCTCCTTCACGCGGATCCTCAACCTCGAGTTGGCGGCTCTGGAAGAGGATGGGATCGGAAAGATTATTTCCAGTCCGCGGGTTATTACAGCGAATAACGTAAAAGCTAAAATCGAGGATGGTACTGAGGTTCCTTATATAACCGCGCAAACATCCAGTGGGGCAACAACTTATACCGTCGCATTCAAGCCCGCAAAGTTGTCACTTGAAGTGACTCCGCAAATTACGCCAGAAGGAACGGTTCGGATGAATCTGACCGTAAAGAAGGAAGAACCGGACTGGACTAGGGCGGTTAGTGTTAATGGATTTCTGAATCCACCCATCAAGAGTTCAATCGTTGAGACAAATGTCGTGGTTGAGAACGGCGGAACCGTGGTTATCGGGGGGGTCTTCATTACAGATTCGCAGAATACCGTGGATAAGGTGCCATTGTTAGGCGATATACCATTCCTCGGTTGGCTGTTCAAATACAAAAATGACACTGGCAAGCGCCGTGAGCTGTTGGTGTTCATCACGCCACGCGTTATTTCTGACAAGATGCGCTTTGATTGATTGCACCAAACCATGAATAAACGGGGTCGGCGGTGCCGGCCCTATTTTTTTGTGCTTGGTGGCTAGTCGGCTAAAATCCGAACGTGGAAAATCCTCGCAATATCTATCTCGTCGGGCTAATGGGGGCCGGCAAAACTACGGTTGGTCGTCAATTGGCGAAGCGCCTTGCTCGGCCGTTCTTCGACTCTGATCACGAAATTGTTGAGCGGACAGGAGTGCCGATCCCCACAATTTTCGAGATCGAGGGGGAGGAAGGCTTTCGTCGCCGTGAGGTGCAGACGATTCACGAGCTAACAGAATCGGCCGGTATCGTAATGGCTACCGGCGGCGGGGTTGTACTAAACCCGGAAAATCGGCGCCGATTGCATGACACCGGCTGGGTGGTCTACCTGAATGTGCCTCCGGCGTTGTTGTTCGAACGTACGCGACATGACCGGAACCGTCCGTTATTGCATGTTGCCGATCCGCTGGTCAAGTTGGAGGAACTGCATGCCTTACGGGACCCGCTGTACAGGGAGACCGCGCATATCATAGTAGATGGCGGTCATCTGGTTGCCTCCGGCATAGTGCTTCACCTCCTGAGAGAATTTAACCATCAATGCAAAATATGATTGAAACACTCAATGTCGCCTTGGGGGATCGCTCCTATCCCATACATATCGGGAGTGGTCTACTCAAGCGGCTGGACTTGCTTCTGCCATATATCAAACAAAAGAAGGCGGTCGTGATCACAAATACCACCGTCGCTCCCCTCTATCTCGATCAGCTACGGTCAACGCTGGAAGGTGGTGGAATTTCAGTATTGCCGGTGATCTTGCCTGATGGTGAGCAATTCAAAACGTGGGAGACGTTGAATCTGATATTCGATGCGTTGCTTGGCTCGCGCAGCGAGCGCGGAACAACGCTAGTCGCATTGGGTGGCGGTGTGATAGGCGACATGAGCGGATTTGCTGCCGCCTGCTATCAGCGCGGTATGCCGTTTATTCAGGTGCCGACCACGCTGTTGTCCCAGGTCGATTCCTCGGTTGGTGGAAAAACTGCGATAAATCATCCGCTAGGCAAGAACATGATTGGCGCTTTTTATCAGCCCAAAATGGTACTGGCCGATATTTCCACGTTGGATACCTTGCCGAATCGCGAGTTGAAGGCAGGTTTGGCTGAGGTGATCAAATACGGTCTGATTCGCGACTTGGATTTTTTTGTGTGGTTGGAAGAGCACCTAGAAATGTTGTTGGCGCGCGACGCAGCGGCGCTGACCTATGCCATTCATCGATGCTGTACCAATAAAGCCGAGATTGTCGCTGCTGATGAAAAGGAGATGGGCGAGAGGGCGCTTCTGAACCTGGGCCATACTTTTGGACATGCGATAGAAACTGGCATGGGGTATGGTCAATGGCTGCACGGCGAAGCCGTTGCTGCCGGCACGTTAATTGCTGCGGAACTATCGTCCAATTTGGGTTGGCTGGATGCCGCGTCGGTCATGCGAATTGAGCGGATATTTGTTCGGGCGGGTTTGCCAGTATTTGCACCAAGACTAGGTGCGGCTAAATATCTTGATTTGATGAGCCATGACAAAAAAGTTCAGGATGGAAAGTTGCGCTTGGTGCTCCTTCGTGCGATCGGGAAGGGGGTCGTTTCGGATCTGTCCGACAATGCCCAGATTTGCGCTGCAATCGACGTTAGATGCACCTGAATAGGGAGCGTTTTGACCCGATTGTTCATGGTTGGTGCGTCGCAGCATCTTGAATTGACAGGGGTTTGCCAGTATATTTGATGGTTGCCTCTAATTTTCCTACAGGCCGGAGCATAAAATATGCGGATCGGCTTTTTTCAACATTGGCCCGAGAGTGGCGGCCAAGTTATACGAAGGAATGCGTGTGATGGAACCGGGAGTACCTGAGCGGCAGGGTTTGTACGACCCCGCCAACGAGCACGATGCTTGCGGCGTGGGCTTTGTTGCCCATGTCAAAGGTCAGAAAAACCATAGCATCGTCGAGCAGGGTTTGTTGATCCTGAAGAATATCGATCACCGCGGTGCAGTTGGCGCCGATCCCTTGCAGGGTGATGGTGCGGGCATTTTGATCCAGATTCCCGATCAGTTCTATCGGGAAGAAATGGCTCGCCAGGATGTCGAACTGCCGCCAGCCGGTGAGTACGGCGTCGGCATGGTATTCCTGCCTCAGGAGGCGGCGGCCCGTCACGCCTGCGTGGAAGAAATTGAGCGCTCCGTCGTGGCCGAAGGCCAGGTTTTATTGGGCTGGCGCGATGTGCCGGTGAACCGCGATATGCCCATGTCGCCGGTTGTGCGCGCAACCGAGCCGGTCATTCGCCAGGTTTTCGTCGGCCGAGGGTCGGATGTTTTCGTGACCGATGCGCTGGAGCGCAAGCTGTACATCATTCGCCGCCGTGCTGCCAATGCCATCAAGTCGCTGAACCTCAAGCATGGCCAGGAGTTCTACGTCCCGTCCTTCTCCGCTCGCACGGTGAACTACAAGGGGTTGTTGCTGGCCGATCAGGTCGGTGTCTACTACATCGACCTGCAGGACAAGCGCACCGTTTCGGCGCTGGCGCTGGTCCATCAACGATTTTCGACCAACACATTCCCGACCTGGGATCTGGCGCATCCGTTTCGCTACATCGCCCACAACGGGGAAATTAATACCGTGCGTGGCAACGTTAACTGGTTCAAGGCCCGTGAGCAGGCGATTTCCTCGCCAATTCTCGGCGACGACCTGAAAAAGGTATGGCCGTTACATTACCCAGGTCAATCCGACTCGGCAGCTTTTGACAATGCGCTGGAACTGCTGGTCATGGGGGGCGGCTACTCGCTGGCTCAGGCCGTCATGCTGATGATTCCAGAAGCCTGGGAAAAGCACTCCCAGATGGACGAAAATCGCCGGGCTTTCTACGAATATCATGCTGCCATGATGGAGCCGTGGGACGGTCCTGCTGCGGTGGCATTCACCGACGGTCGTCAGATTGGCGCGACGCTTGACCGCAACGGCCTGCGTCCGGCACGCTATCTGGTTACCGATGATGATCTCGTCGTGATGGCTTCCGAGTCGGGTGTGTTGCCGATTCCGGAAAAGAAGATCGTCAAGAAGTGGCGTCTGCAGCCGGGGAAAATGTTCCTGATCGATATGGAGCAGGGGCGCATCATCGACGACCAGGAGCTCAAAAACTCTCTGGCCAACGCCAAGCCTTACCGGGAGTGGATCGAAAAAATTCGCATCAAGCTCGACGAAGTGCCGGCTCCGAACGAAAAATGTTCGGCCCCCGCCGCTTCGCTACTGGATCGCCAGCAAGCTTTCGGCTACACGCAGGAAGACGTCAAGATCATTCTTGAACCGATGGTCCAGAATGGCGAAGAGGCGACCGGTTCGATGGGTACCGACTCCGCCCTGCCGGTGCTGTCGGCCAAGAACAAAACGCTCTACACGTATTTCAAGCAGCTGTTCGCGCAAGTGACCAACCCGCCGATCGACCCGATCCGCGAAGAACTGGTCATGTCGCTGGTGTCCTTTATCGGGCCGAAGCCGAACCTGCTCAACACCAACGACATCAACCCGCCGATTCGTCTTGAGGTTTCGCAACCAGTCCTGTCTTTTGACGACATGGAAAAGCTGCGCAATATCGAGAAGTACACGTCCAACAAATTCCACTCCTTTGAGCTGGATATTTGTTATCCGGTGGCCTGGGGTAAGGACGGGATCGAGGCGCGTCTCGCATCGCTGGCAGCGGATGCCGAAGATGCCGTGCGTTCTGGTGCCAACATCCTGATCGTTTCCGACCGCATGGTAGATGCCGAGCATGTCGCCATTCCGGCGCTGCTTGCTACTTCGGCCATTCACCAGCACCTGGTTAAAAAGGGCCTGCGCACGAGCGCCGGCCTGGTGGTTGAAACCGGTTCAGCTCGTGAAACCCATCACTTTGCCTTGCTTGGCGGCTACGGTGCCGAGGCTGTCCACCCCTACGTGGCGCTCGAAACCATTGCCGGCTTTGCCAAGGGTGATGCCGAGAAGGCCGAGAAGTACGTCAAGAATTACGTCAAGGCCATCGGCAAGGGGCTCATGAAGGTGATGTCGAAGATGGGCATTTCGACATACATGTCCTACACCGGCGCCCAGATCTTCGAAGCCATCGGCCTCCAGAAGGCCTTTGTCGAAAAGTACTTCACCGGCACGCCGTCCAATGTTGAAGGAATCGGTGTTTTCGAGGTTGCCGAGGAAGCCATTCGCTTGCATGACGAAGCATTTTCGGCGGATCCCGTGCTGGCCAATATGCTCGATGCCGGCGGTGAGTACGCCTACCGTATCCGCGGCGAAGAGCACATGTGGACGCCGGATTCGATTGCCAAGCTGCAGCATTCGACCCGCTCCGGCAAGTACGAGACTTACAAGGAATACGCCAAGCTGATCAACGATCAGACCAAGCGCCACCTGACCCTGCGTGGCCTGTTCGAATTCAAGCCGACCGGTACGGCCATTCCGCTCGAAGAAGTCGAATCCGCCAAGGAGATCGTCAAGCGCTTCGCCACCGGTGCCATGTCGCTCGGGTCCATCTCGACCGAGGCGCACACCACGCTGGCTATCGCCATGAACCGTATCGGCGGCAAGTCCAACACCGGCGAAGGTGGTGAGGATGCCAGACGTTTCGTGCCACTCAAGGCTGGCCAGACGCTGTCCGAAGTCGTCGGTGCTTCGCGTATCGAACGCGACTACACCTTCAAGGAAGGTGATTCGCTGCGTTCCGCCATCAAGCAGGTCGCTTCCGGGCGTTTTGGTGTGACTGCAGAGTACCTGGTCAATGCCGACCAGATCCAGATCAAGATGGCACAAGGCGCCAAGCCTGGTGAGGGTGGCCAGTTGCCGGGTCACAAGGTTTCCGAGTACATCGGCTTCCTGCGTCACTCGGTACCCGGTGTCGGCCTGATTTCGCCGCCGCCGCACCACGATATCTACTCGATCGAAGATTTGGCTCAGCTCATTCACGATCTGAAGAACGCCAATTCCAAGGCCTCCATTTCGGTCAAGCTGGTGTCCGAAGTCGGTGTCGGTACGGTTGCTGCCGGTGTTGCCAAGGCCAAGGCCGATCACGTCGTGATCGCCGGTTTTGACGGCGGTACGGGTGCTTCGCCGCAGTCGTCGATCAAGCATGCCGGCACGCCGTGGGAACTCGGCCTGTCCGAAACCCAGCAGACGCTGGTGCTCAACCGTCTGCGTTCGCGTATCCGTGTTCAGGTCGATGGCCAGATGAAGACCGGCCGTGACGTCGTGATCGGTGCGCTGCTCGGCGCTGACGAATTCGGCTTCGCCACGGCACCGCTCGTGGTCGAAGGCTGCATCATGATGCGCAAGTGCCACCTGAATACCTGCCCGGTCGGTGTGGCCACGCAGGATCCGGTGTTGCGCCAGCGCTTCTCCGGTCAGCCCGAGCATGTCGTCAATTTCTTCTTCTTCGTTGCCGAAGAAGTTCGCGAGATCATGGCCCAGCTTGGCATTCGCAAGTTTGACCAGCTGGTCGGCCGTGCCGATCTGCTCGATATGCGCGCCGGTATCGAACACTGGAAAGCCAAGGGTCTGGATTTCTCGAAGATCTTCTTCCAGCCGAACGTGCCGGCCGATGTTCCGCGTCTGCATACCGAAGGCCAGGATCATGGCCTCGAAAAGGCGCTCGACCACAAGCTGATCGCCGAAGCCAAGCCGGCCCTCGAAAAGGGCCAGAAGGTCCAGATCGAAACCAAGATCATCAACGTCAACCGCACCTGCGGCACCATGCTGTCGGGTGAAGTCGCACGCCGCTACGGTCATGCCGGCTTGCCGGACGACACCATCCACGTCAAGCTGACCGGCACTGCCGGCCAGGCTTTCGGTGCTTTCCTGGCCAAGGGCGTGACGCTGGAACTGACTGGTGAAGGCAACGACTATGTCGGCAAGGGTTTGTCGGGTGGTCGCATCATCATCAAGCCGAGCCCGGATTTCCGGGGCGACACGCAGCAGAACATCATTTGCGGAAACACCGTGATGTACGGCGCGACCGAAGGCGAGGCTTTCCTTGCCGGTGTCGGCGGCGAGCGTTTCTGTGTCCGCAACTCTGGCGGTACGGCAGTTGTCGAAGGTGTCGGCGACCACGGTTGCGAATACATGACCGGTGGCACGGTCGCGGTGCTGGGCATGACCGGGCGAAACTTTGCGGCCGGCATGTCGGGTGGCATCGCCTACGTGCTGGATGAGGATGGTAGCTTCAAGCATCGCTGTAATCTCGCCCAGGTGGCGCTCGAGAAAGTCTTGCCGGCATCCCGCATTGCTGCCGGCGAGCCGCAGCACCTCGGGATCGCTGACGAGACCCAGCTCAAGGAGCTGATTACCCGTCACGCTGAATACACCGGCAGCACGACCGCCAAGGCCATTCTGGCCAACTGGGATGCCTACCGCGAGAAGTTCGTCAAAGTCTATCCGCACGAATACAAGCGCGCCCTCACCGAGATGGCCGCTGCTGCACAGAAGGAGGCTGCATAATGGGCAAGCCGACCGGCTTCATGGAATTCGAGCGCCTGTCCGAGTCGTACGACCCGGTCGAACAGCGCCTGAAGCATTACAAGGAATTCGTCCACGCCTTGTCGGACGACGACGCCAAGATTCAGGGCGCACGTTGCATGGATTGCGGCATCCCGTTCTGCAATAACGGCTGCCCGGTGAACAACATCATTCCGGACTGGAATGACCTGGTTTACCGCGGCAACTGGAAGCAGGCGCTGGAAGTGCTGCATTCGACCAACAACTTCCCGGATTTCACCGGCCGCATCTGCCCGGCTCCCTGCGAAGCCGCCTGTACGCTCGGCATCAATGCCGCGCCGGTCGGCATTAAGTCGATTGAGCATGCGATCATCGACAAGGGCTGGGAAATGGGTTGGGTTGTGCCGCAGCCGCCGAAATCGAAGACCGGCAAGAAGGTCGCCATCGTCGGTTCCGGCCCGGCCGGCCTGGCTGCCGCCCAGCAACTGGCGCGCGTTGGTCATGACGTGACGGTGTTCGAGAAGAGCGACCGCCTCGGCGGCCTGCTCGCTTACGGTATTCCCGACTTCAAGATGGAAAAGACCCTGGTCGACCGCCGTGTTGCCCAGATGGAAGCCGAAGGTGTCACCTTCAAGACCAAGGTCGTGATTGGTGACAAGAATGTGCCGGCCGGCATCAACAACGATGCGACCGAGTTCGTCTCGGCCGACCAGTTGAAGAAGGATTTCGACGCGATCATTCTCGCCGCCGGTTCCGAAGTGCCGCGCGATTTGCCGGTGCCGGGCCGCGAACTGAAGGGCATCTACGCCGCGCTTGAGTTCCTGATTCCCCAGAACAAGGAAGTTCAGCAGGGCAAGGCCAATCCGGTCAACGTCAAGGGCAAGCACGTCATCGTCATCGGTGGCGGAGATACCGGTTCTGACTGCGTCGGCACCTCGAATCGCCATGGCGCCGCCTCGGTCACCCAGTTCGAACTGATGCCGATGCCGCCGGAGCAGGAAAACAAGGAACTGACTTGGCCGTACTGGCCGTACAAGCTGCGCACCTCTTCCTCGCACGACGAAGGTTGCTCCCGCGATTTCGCCGTTGCCACCAAGGGCTTCGTCGATGATGGCAAGGGCAACGTCAAGGCGCTCAAGGCCGTTCGCCTGGACTGGACGGATGGCCAGATGAGAGAAGTGCCCGGCTCCGAATTCGAACTGCCGTGCGACAACGCCTTCCTGGCCATGGGTTTCACCAACCCGGTCGGCGGTCTGCTCGATGCCTTCGGCGTCGAGAAGGATGGGCGCCAGAATGCCAAGGCGACGACCGATGGCGCTGGTTGCTACAAGACCAGCGTGGACAAGGTTTTCGCCGCCGGCGACGTGCGTCGCGGCCAGTCGCTGGTGGTCTGGGCGATCCGCGAAGGTCGGCAGGCTGCCCGTGAAGTCGATGCATTCCTGATGGGTTCAACGACGCTGCCACGCTGAGTCGGATTGCTCTCCAAAAAAGCCCCGCCGCCTGAAAAGCCGGTGGGGCTTTTTGATTTTGGCCGTTTTTTACGGTTGACCGTAGCAAGCCCGGTTGACCGTGGGATTCGCCTTTTGACTATTTTTCTCGAGGTTGGCGGCTAGGTCGGCGAAACATTGTCACTGTCGTGTGAGAATGGCTGCTGATTTCTTGGGGGAAACAAGATGACTGAACTGCAACCTGCCTTGCTGGTGACAACGCCGAGCGGCGCCCTCGACGGGCACATGCTGGTAATTCTGGGCATCATGGTCATCGCCGGGGTACTGGGCGGCACGGCCAATTACTTTCTGGCCGACCGGCGCGGCGATGCGGGCCGTCACGACTGGCTGAAATATCCGGTCTTCGGCGTCGTTGCGGCGCTTACCGTGCCGCTCTTTCTCAACATGCTGTCGAGCACGCTGCTCGAGGGGGCGCGGACCAAGCCGATCGATCTCTACGTTTTTTCAGGTTTCTGCCTGATCTACGTCGTCGCCTCGCGGCGCTTTTTCGAGAACATGGTGCAGCGCCTGATGGCGCAGATCGACCAGGTCAGGCGCGACGTTGGCCGCATCGAACAACAAAAGCGCGACGAGCCGATCATCCCCGTGTCCAAGGCCGAAACCGAGGTGCTCAAGGCCGTCGAGCCCGATCCCAAGGACGTCCTCTCCTACAACGACGTGGAAATCCTGCGTGCCTTGTCCGAAGGCGGCTTCGTTTATGGAAACCTGGCGGCGATCTGCGACAGCACCGGGCTGGCCCGCGATTATGTCAGCCAGCGCCTGACCGTCATGAAAGCCATGGGCGTCATCGAGACGCGGATCAACGACAAGAATGTGCTGCACTGGTTTGTCTCGACCCGCGGCAAGGCTGTGCTCGGCGACATCCTGGGCGGGCAAGAGCAGAAAAAGAGCGCCTGATCTTCACCGTGGTCGCCGACCAAAGCCCCGTCGCCTGCAAGGGTGCCGGGGCTTTTGTTTTTCTACGCGACTTGCGCTGGATCAAAGGGCGAGCCTGGCAAACGGCCTCGCCGGCTTCGACAGTCCGGGCTGATCATGTGAAAATGCAAATCACCCAACCGCACAAGATTCTGCTCAATATGAATATCGTCATTCTCGCTGCCGGCCAAGGCAAGCGCATGCATTCCAACCTGCCCAAGGTCCTGCATCCGATCGCCGGCAAGGCGCTGGCGCAACATGTCATCGACACCGCCCGTCTTCTTTCGCCGGAAAAACTGATCGTCGTCTATGGTCATGGCGGCGAAGTGGTACGCGCCACGCTGGCTGCCGACGACATCCTGTGGGCCGAGCAGGCGCAGCAACTGGGCACCGGCCACGCCGTCGCCCAGGCCGTCTCGCAACTGGGCGATGCGGCGCAGACGCTGGTGCTCTACGGCGACGTGCCGCTGACCACGGTCGGCGCGCTCAAGCGCCTGCTGCAGGCCGGCAAGGACGGGCTGTCGATTCTCACCGTCGACCTCGCTAACCCGAGCGGCTACGGCCGCATGGTGCGTGACGCCGCCGGCAACATCGTGCGCATCGTTGAGGAGAAGGACGCAACACCGGAAGAAAAGACGATCCGCGAGGTCAACACCGGCATCATGGCGATCCCGACGGCGCGCCTCGCTGACTGGCTGAGCAAGCTCAAGAACAACAACTCGCAGGGCGAGTACTACCTGACCGACATCGTCGCGCTGGCCGTCGCTGAAGGCCAGCCCGTGCGTGCCGCGCAGCCGGAGGGAGAGTGGGAGGTGCTCGGCGTCAACAGCAAGGTGCAACTCGCTGAACTGGAACGGCAGCATCAGCGCAACCTGGCCGATCAATTGCTCGTTGCCGGCGTGCGCCTGGCCGACCCGGCGCGCATCGACATTCGCGGCTCGCTGAGCCATGGCCGCGACGTCGCCATCGATGTCGGCTGCGTTTTCGAAGGCAAGGTTGAACTGGCCGATGCCGTCGAGGTTGGTCCGTACTGCGTGCTCAAGAACGTCAAGGTTGGCGCTGGAACGCGCATCGCCGCCTTCTGTCATTTCGAGGATGCGGTGATCGGGCCGGACGGTGTGCTTGGGCCTTATGCCCGCCTGCGTCCCGGCACCGAACTCGGGCCGGAGGTGCATATCGGCAACTTCGTCGAGGTCAAGAAGAGCATCATCGGCGCCCAGTCCAAGGCCAATCATCTGGCCTACATCGGCGACGCCGAAATCGGTCAGCGCGTGAACGTTGGTGCCGGCACGATTACCTGCAATTACGACGGCGCCAACAAGTTCAAGACCATCATCGAGGACGATGTCTTCATCGGCTCCGATACCCAACTCGTCGCCCCGGTGACGGTCGGCCGCGGGGCAACGCTTGGCGCCGGCACGACGCTGACCAAAAATGCCCCGCCCGATGCGTTGACCGTATCGCGGGCCAAACAACTGACGCTACCCGGCTGGGAACGTCCCAAGAAGGTGAAGAAATAATGGATTTCTGGTTCACGGCTTTCATGCTGGTCATCGCCTTGCTCATCGCAGTAGGCGGAGCCCTTCTCCTGGTCGGCTATTTCGGCACCTTGCCGGCCTCGTTCGCCTTCGGCTGGAAGAATTGGCTGCCGACGCTGACCTTGCCCATCGTCGGCCCGCTCTGGTTCGCCGGCACGCATTGGGCGGAATTTTCCAAACCGGGCAAGCAACTGATTTTCGGCGTGCTGCTTTTCGCTGCGGCATTTGCCTTGCTGTATGGCTTTGGCCCGCACTTTGTAGACCGCATGGCGGCCAGTGGCATGTATCGCAATTAGCCGAACCGTGACGCTTTGGGCGCCGGTGGCTACGTGACCCGATTTTTGACTGCATTTTCATAAGCTAAGGGAGAAGAAGATGTCCAAGTACACCACCGAGGCTCTACGTTCCGTTGCATTGGTCGGCCATGGCGCCGCCGGCAAGACCACTCTGGCCGAGTCCTTACTGTTGGCGACCGGCGCTATTAACGCGAAGGGTAGTGTCGAGAAAGGCAATACCGTTGCTGACTTCGATGCCCAGGAAAAAGAGGCTGGCCACTCCCTGACGTCTGCCATCGTCAATTTCGGTTATGAAAATACCCGTGTTCACTTGATCGATACCCCGGGCTACCCCGACTTTTCGGGCCAGGCGATTGCTGCGCTGGCGGGTGTCGACACTGCCCTGATCGTCGTCAATGCCCAGACCGGCGTCGAACTGATGACCGAGCGCATGATGCGCTACGCCGCCGAGCGCAAGTTGTGCCGGATGATCGTCATCAACAAGATCGATGCCGAAAACCTCAATCTGCCCGGCCTTGTCGCCGACATCCGCGAGCGTTTCGGCAAGCAGTGCATGCTCCTCGACCTGCCGGCGCACGGCGCAGCCGATGTCGTCGAAGTGCTTGAGCACGATGCCGGCGACGCCGATTTCGAATCGGTCGCGGCGGCGCATCGGGCGCTCATCGACCAGATCGTCGAAGAAGATGAGGACCTGCTCGCCCAGTACCTTGAAGATGGTGCCGATCCGACCGCCACCGCCTTGCATGCGCCGTTCGAGAAGGCGTTGCGCGAAGGCCATCTGATTCCGATTTTGTTTACCTCGGCCAAGACCGGAGCCGGTATCAGGGAACTGCTGCATGTGCTGGCCTCGCTGGCGCCAAACCCGGCCGAAGGCAACGCGCCGCCGTTCTACAAGGGCGAGCCGGGCGACAAGACCGAGCCTTTCCTGGCCGAGCCGGATGCGTCAAAACACGTACTGGCCCACGTCTTCAAGGTGGTGGCCGATCCCTACCTGGGCAAGATCGGCATCTTCCGCGTGCATCAGGGCACGATGCAGAAGGACATGCAGCTTTTCGTCGGCGACAGCAAGCGGCCGATCAAAGTTGGCCATCTTTACCAGTTGCAGGGCAAGGACAGCATCGAGGTCGATCAACTGCTGCCGGGCGATATCGGTGCGATTGCCAAGATCGAGGAGATCGATTTCGACTGCGTGCTGCACGATTCGCACGACGAAGATCACATTCACCTCGTGCCGCTCGAATTTCCCAAGCCGATGGCCGGTCTGGCTGTCGAAACCAAGAAAAAGGGTGACGAACAGCGGCTTTTCGACATCCTCGGCAAGCTGGCCATGGAAGATCCGACCTTCGTTGTCGAACGGCATCCGACGAGCAATGAAACGGTGGTCCGCGGCCTTGGCGAGATTCACCTGAAGTCCAAGCTGGCGCGTATGGCCGGCCAGTACAAGCTCGAAGTCGATACCAAGCCGCCGCGCATCCCGTACTGCGAGACGATCACCGCCCCGGCCGAGGCGATGTATCGCCACAAGAAACAGTCGGGTGGCGCCGGCCAGTTCGGCGAAGTGCATCTGCGCATCGAGCCGAAGGGCCGGGGCGAGGGCTTCGAGTTTGTCGATGCGGTGAAGGGCGGGGTTATTCCGGGCGTCTTTATGGCAGCCGTCGAAAAGGGGATTCGTCAGGGGCTGGAAGGCGGCGTTGTCGCCGGTTATGCGGTCGACGACCTCAAAGTGACGGTTTTCGACGGCAAGACGCACGCCGTTGATGGCAAGGAAGTGGCCTTCACGATGGCCGGCCGGAAGGCGGTTATCGAAGCGATACGTGGCGCCAAGCCGATTGTGCTCGAACCCATCGTCAGCATCGAGATCATTGTTCCGGAATCCGCCATCGGCGACCTGACGGGCGATCTTTCCGGTCGGCGTGGCCATATCACTGGTACCGACGGGCGCGGGCATGGCATGTCGGCGATTAGTGGCGAAGTGCCGCTGGCTGAACTCAACGACTATCAGTCGCGGCTCAAGTCGCTGACCGGTGGGCAGGGTAGCTACACGATTGAGTTTGCTCGTTACGCGGCTGTTCCGCCGAATGTTCAGCAGCAACTGGCTAGCAAGTTCCAGTTGCATGATGAGGATGAGTGAGGGGTTAGTCCCGGGGGAGGGACGGGTTCCCGTTTAATCGGCTTGGGGTTCCGCCTTGCTGGCGGGCGTACTTTCTTTTGCTTCGCCAAAAGAAAGTAGCCAAAGAAAAGGCGACCCCAGGGTCGGCGCCCTGCGGGTTCCTTGCGCTACTCGGCAGGCCGGGCGGCTGCGGAACTCGGGCTGCGCCCTCAAACAGTCCTCGCCGACTGCCCCCGGCCCGCCTGCGTTGCTCAGCGCCTCCCATGGGGACCCGAAAGGCGTCCATGGGCAACCGGGGTGCCCAAAAAAATGGATTCCTACGGTCAACCGGAAAAAAAGCCCAAAAATGAAATCCACCGGTTGGGCGTGGACGCCATACCGAGCCCCTTGAGAGGTGCCGAGCAACGCAGGCTGGCGCGGGAAAAGGGCGAGCACTGTTTGAGGGCGAAGCCCGAGTTGCGCAGCCCCCGCGTCAGACGAGTAGCGCAGGGAACCGGCGCAGCCGGCACCGACCCAGGGGTCGCCTTTTCTTTGGCTACTTTCTTTTGGCGAAGCAAAAGAAAGTACGCCCGCCAGCAAGGCGGAACCCCAAGCCAATTAGCCGGAACCCCGGTTAATTAAGCCGCACCCCCTCCCGACCAGTTAACCGTCGCCAGAAACAAATACCCAGCCCCATAAACCGTCTTGATGAAAGCCGGACTCTGCGGATCCGGTTCCAGCTTGCGCCGCAGACGGGAAATGCGGACGTCGATGGCGCGGTCATTGGGCGCCAGGTCGCGGGTGCCCATGAGCTTTTCGCGCTGCAGGATGCGGTTCGGATTGTTGACGAAAACTTTGAGCAAATCGGCCTCGGCCGTGCTCAGCGCGTGCTCTTCACCGTTCGGCGCGGTCAGTGTGTTGTTGCCGAGGTTGAAGCGCCAGCCGGAAAACTCGGCGATCTGGCGGGCCTGCATTTCGCTGCCTTCGCGCCGGCGAACGATACTGCGCACGCGGGCGACCAGTTCGCGTGGTTCGAAGGGTTTGAGCACATAGTCGTCGGCGCCGAGTTCGAGGCCCATGACGCGGTCGCTGACGTGGGCGCGCCCGGTCAGGATCAGGATGCCGCAGCCGGACTGGGCGCGGACGCGCTGCATGGCTTCGAGACCGTCCATGTCGGGCAGGCCGAGGTCGATGATGCAGAGGTCGGGGGCCAGCGCGCGCAGGCGGCGCAGCAGGTCGCCGGCGCTGCGGCACCAGACGGTACGGAAGCCGAAATCGGCAAGCACTTGTTCGATGATCTTGGCGACATCGGGATCGTCCTCGACGATGACGATGAGCTTGGCGGGTTCGTTGTCTTTCATGGTTTTTCTTTGTGGGCGGCGCGCAGGGCGCGCGCCAGGTCCTGGCGGACGAAGGGTTTGGCGAGGACCGGCAGGTCGCTGCCGACCTCGGCCTCGTCGGTGTAGCCGCTCATCAGTACGATGCACATTTCCGGGCGGTCGTGCTTGACGCGGTCGGCCAATTGCCGGCCATCGAGGCCGCCGGGCATGATGACGTCGCTGACGACGATGGCGATGTCGGGAATCTGGTCGATCATGGCCAGCGCCTGGACACCGTCCTCGGCCTCGATGACCGGGTAGCCAAGGTCGATCAGTTGCTGGCGGACGACGCGGCGGACGTTGGGTTCGTCCTCGACGAGCAGCACCAGTTCGCCGCTGGCGGGCAGGGCGGCATCCTCGCCCGGCGCGTCGACATCCGGTTCCGGCGCGGCCAGCGGCAGGACCATGAGGACGGTCGTGCCCTGTTCCGGCTGGCTTTGAATGGCCACGCCGCCGCCCGACTGCTTGGCGAAACCGTAGGCCATGGCCAGCCCGAGGCCGCTGCCCAGGCCGAGCCGCTTGGTCGTGAAGAAGGGTTCGCAGGCGCGGGCCAGCGTCGTCGCGTCCATGCCGCAACCGTTGTCGGCGACCTCGATGAGCGCGTAATGACCGGGAGCGACATCGAAGGCTGCGGCATCGGTGGACAGTTCGACGGCGCGCGCCGCGATGTGCAGGCGGCCGCCTTCCGGCATGGCGTCGCGCGAGTTCAGGGCGAAGTTGAGCAGGGCGCTTTCGAGCTGCCCGGGGTCGACCAGCGCGTGCAGCGTCATGCCGCCGAGATCGGTCGACACGGCAATCGACTCGGGCAGCGAGCGGCGGACCAGCTTGCCCAGGTTGACGATGAGCTGGCCGATATCGACGGCCTGCGGTTCGAGCGGTTGCTGGCGCGAGAAGGTGAGCAGGCGCTTGATCAGTTGCACGCCGCGCCGCGCCGACTGTAGCGCCGGCTCGACAAATTCATTGACCCCGGCATCGTCCGGGCGGTGGTCCTGCAAGGCGGCGAGGTTGCCGATGATGACGGTGAGCAGGTTGTTGAAATCGTGGGCGAGGCCGCCAGTCAGCTGGCCGATGGCCTCCATTTTCTGGGCCTGGATGAGGGCGGCTTGCATGCGTTTCTGCTCGGTTATTTCGTGCGAGAAGACGAAAAATCCGGCAATTTTCCCGTCGACCGTGACTTCAGGTACCAGCGTGCTGCGCGCGAAGACGCTCTGCCCATCGCGCTCCATCCGGTACTCGTAGGTGACCTGCTGGCCGGCAAGGGCGCGTTTGACCGGATCGCGCACCTGGCTGTAAACGTGCGGGCCGATGACGTCGAGCACGGCCCGGCCAGTGACGCCGCCTTCGGGATGGCCGTACCAGTCGGAATAGCCCTTGTTGGCGTACTGATAGACCTCGTCCTGATCGACGTAGCCGATCAGGATGGGAATGGTGTCGTTGATCAGGCGCAGGCGTTCTTCGCTGCGCCGGAGGGCGGCGGCGATGCGCTCGTTTTCCTCGCTGGCCCGGCGCAGGTTGGCATTGGCGTTTTCGAGTTGGGCGGTGCGCCGGCGCACCCGCTCGTCGAGCTGGATATTCTGGTGTTCGGTCAGGTGCTCGATGTAGCGCTGTTCGGTGACGTCGCTGTAGAGCGTGACGAAACCCTTGTCCGCCAGCGGCTCGCCGCGCAGGAGGAGGACGCGGCCGTTGGGGCGCTGGCGTTCGGTGACGTGCGGTGCGAAGTTTCTTGCCGCGGCCACCCGCTCGGCAATCTGCGTCTCGATGTCGCCCGGGCCGTATTCGCCGCGCTCGGCGTTGTAGCGGATGAAGCCGGCGAACGGGGCGCCGATGTAGGCCAGTTCGTCGGGAAATTCAAGCAGTTGGAGGAAGGGGCGGTTCCAGGCGACGAGGCGCAGGTCGGCATCGAAAACCGTGATTCCCTGGTCGAGCAGGTCCAGCCCGGCCTGCAACATGTCGTGGCGCGGGGGGCTGGCGGGGGAGTCGGTTTGCAGAGGCATCGGTCGATTCTAGTGCACGGTTCGGGGCGGATTTCGTGATGTAACGATTCGTTACATTCTGCCAATAGTTGCGCAAGAGTGTTTTGTCATCCTCACGATCAATAAAAAAACTTGCGGCTACGAGAACAGCAACTCGGCAAGAAAATCGTGAGGAGATAAATCTTGGTTAACCCGTATTCCGTCGGGCTGGAACAAAATCCGGCCAATTTCGTTGCACTGTCGCCGCTCAGCTTCATTGAGCGTTCGGCTTTCGTTTACCCGAAACGTATCTCGGTCATCCAGGGCGCCCGCCAATATACCTGGAAGGAAAGCTACGACCGTAGCCGCCAACTTGCCTCAGCGCTCAAAAATCGCGGCATCGGCAAGGGCGACACCGTCGCCGCCATGCTGCCCAACACGGCTTCGATGTTCGAATGCCATTTCGGCGTGCCGATGACCGGCGCCGTGCTCAATACGCTGAACACCCGCCTCGACGCCGAAGCCATCGCCTTCATGCTGGCCCACGGCGAAGCCAAAGTGCTGATCACCGACCCCGAATTCTCGGCCATCGTCAAGGCGGCGCTGGCGCTGCTCGAAGGGCCGAAGCCGCTGGTTATCGACAGCCTCGATCCGGATTTCACGGGCGGCGAATCGCTCGGCGAAAAGACATACGAAGACTTCCTCAAGGAAGGCGAGCCCGATTTCAAGTGGAGCTTGCCCGACGACGAGTGGGACGCCATCGCGCTCAATTACACCTCGGGCACCACCGGCAATCCGAAGGGCGTCGTCTATCACCATCGCGGCGCCTACCTCAATGCCGCTTCCAACATCATTTCCTGGGGGATGCCGCCGCATTCGGTGTATCTGTGGACCCTGCCGATGTTCCACTGCAACGGCTGGTGCTTCCCGTGGACGCTGGCGGCCAATGCCGGGACCAGTGTCTGCCTGCGCAAGGTCGATCCGGCCCTGATCTTCAACCTGATCAAGGCGCACAAGGTCAGCCACATGTGCGGCGCGCCGATCGTCTGGGGCATGATGATCAACTCGCCTGACAGCCTCAAGGAAGGCATCGCCCATCAGGTCAATGGCCTGATCGCCGGCGCCGCGCCGCCGGCCGCGATCATCGAAGGCTGCGAGAAGATGGGCTTCAACATCACCCACGTTTACGGCCTGACCGAAACCTACGGCCCGGCCGCCGTCTGCGCCAAGCACCCGGAATGGGACAAGCTGCCGATTGACCTGCGCGCTGCCCGCAACGGCCGCCAGGGCGTGCGCTACCACATGCAGGAAGGTATCGAGGTCCGTGACACCGTGAGCATGGAGCCGGTGCCTTGGGATGGCGAGACGATGGGCGAAATCATGTTCAAGGGCAACCTGGTCATGAAGGGCTACCTGAAGAATCCGAAGGCGACCGAAGAAGCCTTCGCCGGCGGTTGGTTCCATACCGGCGACTTGGCCGTCGTGCACAGTGACGGCTACGTCAAGATCAAGGATCGCTCCAAGGACATCATCATCTCCGGCGGTGAGAACATCTCGTCGCTCGAAGTCGAGGACGTGCTCTACCGCCACCCGGCGGTCGTTGCTGCTGCCGTGGTCGCCAAGCCCGACGACAAATGGGGCGAAGTGCCGGCCGCCTTCGTCGAACTCAAGGCTGAAGCGAGCTGCAGCGAAGCCGACATCATCGAGCATTGCCGCGCCCACCTGGCCCGCTTCAAGGTGCCCAAGCAGGTCGTGTTCGGTGAATTGCCGAAAACCTCGACCGGCAAGATCCAGAAATACGTCCTGCGTCAGCACGCCAACTCGGCGCTCGCCATCGAGTAATCCGCAGTCCCTGTTGGTCATGCCTTGATCGGCAGGGGCCTGCGCGTTCGAAAAGGAAATTCCCATGAAGATTCTCGTACCCGTAAAACGAGTCGTTGATTACAACGTCAAAGTTCGCGTCAAGGCGGATGGTTCCGGTGTTGACCTGGCCAACGTCAAGATGAGCATGAACCCCTTCGACGAAATCGCCATCGAAGAAGCCGTGCGTCTCAAGGAAGCCGGCATCGCCACCGAAGTCATTGCCGTCTCCTGCGGC